>JBJMIB010000027.1:0-343253 GCA_045807085.1 Jatrophihabitantaceae bacterium | reverse complement strand
GCTCTTCCGATCTCGCGACCGCCGGGCCGTCCGCGACTGCCGCGCCGCTCGCGACCGCCGCGCCGGCCACGGCCGCGGGCCCGTCCGAGACCGAGCGTCAACCCGAGCCGAAGGCAGCGAGCTCGGCGGGTACCGATGCCCCCGCCGGCACGGATGGCGCCGCTGCCAACGCCGCCGATCCGCTCCGACCCGCTGCCGGCGATGCCGAGCTGGCCCCGGCCGGCTCCGTCCCGGCCTCGGCGGCGGAAGGCCCAGCCGTGGCAGCGAAAAACTCGGCCGGCCAAGGCACGCCCGACTCGGCCGGCCTGCGCCGGCTCTGGCCCGAGGTGCTCGACCAGGTGCGCGCCCGTAGCCGGCGGACCCGAGCGCTGCTCGACAACGCGTCGGTCGCCGCCGTGGACGGAACCGTGATCAGGTTGGCCGCGTCCTCCGCGCCGATCGCGAAGATGATCGCCGACGACCGGAACCTCACAGTGCTCCGTGAGGCGCTCACCGCCGTGGTCGGCGGCGGGTGGACGGTCGAGGTCGGTGCCGACGGTGGCCAGCCGGTCGCGGGGCCGCCTGGGCCGGCACCGGCCGGCTCCTCGTCGGGCAGCCCGGCACCGGCCACGCCGAGCGCGCCGCCGCCGGTCGACGAGGCCGATGAGGTGGACGAGGAGACCGATGCGGTCAGCGAGGCCGGCTTGGCCGGCGGCGACGCCGAGGCGGTAGCCATCGCGTTGTTGCAGAACGGCCTGGGTGCCCGGCCGATCGAGCGGTCATGACCCTGCGGGTGTGCTTCGTCTGCACCGGCAACATCTGTCGGTCGCCGACCGCGGCGGTAGTGTTCCAGCAGCTGTTGCTGGCCCAAGGTCTGGCCGATCGGGTGACGGTCGACAGCGCCGGCACCGCCCCCTGGCATGCCGGCTGCGACATGGACCCGCGCGCCCGGTACGCCCTGCAAACTCGGGACTACCGGCCGGTGCGGCACGTGGCCAGGCAGTTCCTGGCTGCCGACTTCGCCCGGTACGACATGGTGCTCGCCATCGATTCCGGTCAGTTGGCCCGGCTCGGCCGGCTGGCGCTGCTCGCTGACGATCCGGCGGAGGCAGTCGGGTCGCTGGCCCTGCTGCGTTCCTACGATCCGGTGGCCGCACAGGCTGGCGAAACCGACGTTCCGGACCCGTACCACGACGATGCGGACGGCTTCGACACCGTGCTGGACCAGGTCGAACGGGCATGCGCCGGACTGCTGCGATCATTACAGCCGCGGCTGCTGGCCGAACAGCCCAGCTGAGCCAAGACTGACGGCGGCTGCGGATAGGCTGCAGCTGTTCCACGTCAGCGATATATGAGGAGTTCCAGGTGCGACCAGGCGGCCAGCCGAACATGCAGCAGCTGATGAAGCAGGCGCAGAAGATGCAGCAGCAGCTGCAGGCGGCGCAGGCTGAACTGGCCGATGCCCAGATCGAGGGCTCGGCCGGCGGCGGCCTGGTCTCGGCCACGGTGACCGGCAATGGCGAGCTGGTATCGCTGACCATCGACCCACAGGCGATCGACCCGGACGATGTCGAGACCCTGCAGGATCTGGTGGTGGCGGCGGTGCGCGACGCCACCAGGCGCGCGGGCGAGCTGGCCGCGGCCAAGATGGGCCCGCTCACCGGCGGTATGTCCGGCTTGGGGATACCTGGCCTGTGAGGCAGCCATGATGTACGAGGGCGCGGTGCAGGACCTGATCGACGAGCTGGGCAGGCTGCCCGGTATCGGGCCGAAGAGCGCGCAGCGGATCGCGTTCCACCTGCTGACCACCGACACGGTGGACGTGGAGCGGCTGGCCAGCACCCTGCGCCGGGTCAAGGCCGAGGTCAAGTTCTGCCGGATCTGCGGCAACGTGACCGACTCCGACGAGTGCCGGGTCTGTCGGGATCCACGCCGGGATGCCACCGTGATCTGCGTGGTCGAAGAACCCAAGGACGTGGTCGCGGTGGAGCGCACCCGGGAGTTCCGGGGGCGCTATCACGTGCTGGGTGGCGCGATCAGTCCGATCGACGGGATCGGCCCGGACGACCTGCGGGTACGGGAGCTGCTGCACCGGCTCTCCGACGGCACGGTGACCGAGCTGATCCTGGCCACCGACCCGAACCTGGAGGGCGAGGCGACCGCGACCTACCTGGCCCGACTGATCAAACCAATGGGGGTCACCATCAGCCGGTTGGCCAGTGGGCTGCCGGTCGGCGGCGACCTCGAATACGCCGACGAGGTCACCCTCGGCAGGGCCTTCTCCGGCCGTCGCTCGGTCGATTAGGCCCGCACGCACCACCACGAACGAGTTGCACATGAACGAGCTACCGCATCCACCCGTGCCGGCCTCGCCGAGCCCGGACTGGCCGTCCGCGCCGGCCCAGCCGAATCCGGACTGGACATCGGCGCAACCCCCGCCGAGCCCGGACTGGCCGTCCGCGCCGGCCCAGCCGAATCCGGACTGGACATCGGCGCAACCCCCGCCGAACCCGGACTGGCGGTCCGCGCCGAGCCCGTCGAGTCCGGACTGGCCGTCCGCGCCGGCCCCGCCCGATCCGGCTTGGCGGTCCGAGCACGCCACCGGATACCTGCCGCTGCCGGACACCGTGCCGGTGCCGCCGACCCCGCCGCCGCGCCGGCGACCACGCCGGCTCATCCCGCTGCTCGGCATCGGCTGCCTGCTGGCCGCCCTGGTGTGCGGCGCGATCACCGTCGTCCAGTACCGCGCCGAGCGCTCGCCGGCCGCGGTGGTTCGTCGCTACTTCGCCGCGCTGGCCGCCGGCGACGCCGCGGTGGCGCTCGGCTACGCGGCGGTTCCGGCGCGGGGCGATTACCTCACCGCTTCGGTGCTCCGGCAGCAGCTCGACCGGGCCAGCCTGACCGGCTTCACCGTGCTGCGGAGCGAGCTGGCCGGCGATCGCGGCACCGTCTCGGTGCGCTACCAACTGCGGTTCGGCACCGGCCCGCGGCAGCTGACCGACATCGTGCCGGTGGTCAGGCGCGGCTCGTCCTGGCGGCTGGAGCGGGTCGCGGCCAGCACCGAACTCGCGGTGACCAGCTCCGGTATCGACCGGCTGACGCTGGCCGGTGGCACGCTGCCCAGCGCGCCGGTACTGCTGTTCCCCGGCGCGTTGCCGCTCGGCACCGACAACCCGGCGGTCCAGATCGACGGCCAGCCGGCGCTCCGGCTCAGCCCGGCTCAGCAGTCCACCGAGATCACCGTGTCGTTGACCGACGCGGCGAAGACCCACCTGCGGCAAGGCCTCGACCGCGCGCTGGCCAGCTGCCTGGCCGGCGGCTCGGCCCAGCCGAACTGCCCGCAGGCCGGCGACAGCCGGCCGGTGCCGGGCAGCCTGCGCGGCACCGCGCTGCCGCCGCGCCAGCCACTGCGGATGAGCCTGGACCTCGGCGGGGTGGTCGAGCTGGCCGGCACCGTCACGGTGCGCGGGAGCTGGCAGACCTGGGACTTCAACAACCAGGCGGTCCGCCACACCGGTGATACCGATCTCGACCTGCATGCGAGTGCCTCGATCGCCAAACTCGACAGCATCTACTGGAGCAGCTCGTGAGGCGACTGCTGGCCGCGGCGGTCGCGGTATCGCTCGTGTTCGGCCTGTCCGGGGTGGCGGCCGCGGCGCCCGGGCCGGCCGCCGCCCCGGAGTGGTGGTTCGACAGTTGGCAGGTGCCTGCCCTGTGGGCCGGCGGCGCGGACGGCCGTGGCATCACCATCGCGGTCATCGACACCGGGGTGCAGGCCAGCCTGCCGGAGCTGCGGGGCAAGGTATTGGCCGGCGCCGACTTCATCGGCAACGGCTCGGACGGGCGCACCGACTACGACGGTGACGACTTCTCGCACGGCACCGCGATGGCCTCGATCATGGTTGCCAGCAAGGGCTTCGCCGGTATCGAGGGGCTGGCGCCGAACGCGCGGATCCTGCCGATCGCGGTCCCGCTGAAGGGCGTCATCCGGCACGGCAGCCCGGCCGCCAATGCCACCTCGAGCGCGATCGACTACGCGGTGCGGCATGGCGCCAAGATCATCAACATGAGCCTGGGTGGCGTCCGCGAGGAGAGCACCGACGGTCCGGATCCGTGCCCGGGCGCGGTGCAGCAGTCGGTGCTGCGCGCGCTGCGAGCCGGCGTGCTGGTGGTCGCCGCGTCCGGCAACTCCGGTGACGACAACTCACCCGTCGAGGAGCCCGGCGTCTGCCTCGGCGTGGTGTCGGTCGGCGCGGTCGAACGCAACCTCGGCATCGCCGCGTTCTCGTCCCGGCATCCGTACCTGACGGTGACGGCGCCGGGTGACAGCATCCCGAGCCTGAGCCGGGACTCGGCCTACATCGGCGAAGGCACCTCGCAGGCCACCGCGCTCACCTCTGCCGCGCTCGCGCTGATCTGGTCGCGATACCCGCATGAGACCGACCGGCAGATCCTCAACCGATTGCTCGATACGGTCACCGATCGTGGGCCGGCCGGACACGATTCGGCGTACGGCTACGGCGTGATCAACCCGGCCGCGGCCGTCGCCCTGCCGGTGCCTGCGGCCACCGCCGCCAATCCGGTGCTGGACGGCGCAAAGCCGCTGCTGGCGCTTGGCAGCGGCACCAGCGCCGGCCCGAAGTCGCTGGCTGCCGCCGGGCTGGCCGATCCACCGCTCGGCGACTACGCGGTGATCAGGCCCGGCGACTCACCGGGCGGCTCGGTCTATCTGTTCGCCGCGCTCAGCCTGCTGTTCCTGCTGCTGGCAATAGTGGCCTTCGGGAGCTATCTGCGCCGGCGCCGGGTGCGCGGCCTGGCACCGGCCCGCTAGACACTCACTGATCAGGGCCGCTCCGGCAACTACGGCCCGGAGCGGCCTTGATCATCAGCCGATGCGGCCGGACAGGCGAGCCTGCTGCCGTCAGGCGATCGACTCGGCGGCGGCCGGCGTGGGACGCAGGTTCCGGGCGATCCGGTTCACCGCGCTCATCACCGCCCGCAGCGACGCCCCGACGATGGACTCGCTGATGCCGACGCCCCACAGCACCTGCTCGCCGACCTCGATCTCCAGATAGGCGGCGGCCTCGGCGTCACCGCCGGAGGTCAGCGCGTGCTCGGAGTAGTCCAGCACCCGGACGCCGACCCCACCCAGGCCCATGTCCGGCTCGGACACCGCCGCGCAGAACGCCGCGATCGGGCCGTTGCCGACGCCGGCCACGTCCCAGTCCTTGCCGAACGCGGTGACCTTGGCGACCACCCGGGTTAGCCCGTCATCGTCGGAGGAGGAGTTGAAGGACTTCAGCGTGAAGGCGGCGTGCGGCATGGCGAAGAGGTACTCGTCGGAGAAGATCGACCACATCTGGGCCGCGTCCACCTCGCCGCCGGCGTCGTCGGTGTGCCGCTGGATGACCTGGCTGAACTCGATCTGCAGCCGGCGTGGCAGGTCGAGCGAGTGCTCGGTCTTCATGATGTAGGCCACGCCACCCTTGCCGGACTGGGAGTTCACCCGGATCACTGCCTCATACGAGCGCCCGACGTCCTTCGGGTCGATCGGCAGGTACGGGATCTGCCAGGGCAGTTCGGAGACCGGCCGGCCGGCCGCGAGCGCCGCCGAGGCCAGCGCGTCGAAACCCTTCTTGATGGCGTCCTGGTGCGATCCGGAGAACGAGGTATAGACCAGGTCACCGGCGTAGGGGTGCCGCTCGTGCACCGAGATCCGGTTGCAGTATTCGACCGTCCGACGGATCTCATCGATATCGGAGAAGTCGATCTCCGGGTCGACGCCCTGGCTGTACAGGTTCAACCCGAGGGTGACCAGATCGACGTTGCCGGACCGCTCGCCGTTGCCGAACAGGCAGCCCTCCACCCGATCGGCGCCGGCCAGTACCGCCAGTTCGGCGTCGGCCACCGCCGTGCCCCGGTCGTTGTGGGTGTGCACCGAGAGCGCGACGTGTTCCCGGTTCGGCAGTTGCCGGCTCATCCACTCGATCTGGTCGGCGTAGACGTTCGGGGTGGATCGTTCGACGGTGCAGGGCAGGTTCAGCACGATCTCCCGATCGCCGCCCGGCTGCCAGACGTCCATCACCGCTGCGCAGATGTCGAGGGAGAACTCGAGCTCGGTATCCATGAAGATCTCGGGGGAGTACTCGTAACCGACGATGGTCGGCGCCGACGCGGACTGCAGGTACTGCTCGGCGTACTTGACCACCGCCTGGGTGCCCTGGGTGGCCACCGCCCGACATTCGGCGCGGCCGTCGCCCGGAAAGCCGAAGACCACCTTGCGGAACACCGGCGCCGCCGCGTTGTACATGTGCACGGTGGCCCGATGCGCGCCCACCAGCGACTGGACGGTCCGTTCGATCAGCTCCTCGCGGGCCTGGGTGAGCACCGAGATGGTCACGTCCTCGGGGATCCGGCCCGAGCCGATCAGCTCCCGGACGAACTCGAAGTCGGTCTGGCTGGCCGCCGGGAAGCCGACCTCGATCTCCTTGTAGCCCATCCGGACCACCAGGTCGAACATGGCGCGCTTGCGGGCGGCGTTCATCGGGTCGATGAGCGCCTGGTTTCCGTCGCGCAGGTCGGTGGACAGCCAGCGCGGCGCCCGGGTGATGGTGCGGGAGGGCCACCGCCGGTCGGGCAGTTCGACCGGCCGGAACGAGCCGTAACGGTGCACGGGCATGCCGGACGGGCGCTGGGTGGTCCGGCGGGCGGGGACGGACGGGGTGCGGTCAGACAACGATTGATCAGTCATGGAGCAGGCTCCTCAGCCGGGGAACAGGCCGGTGCTAGCGAGCGACGGTGGTAGCGAGCGACCCATGGTGAACGGGAACTGTCGGCACAACGCTGCGACCCGCGACGAGGGGCCGACTGGATCGATCGGTTAGGACCGACGTCCCTGAGCCTCGTCACGGCTGCGGAGAAGGAGCAGCGCGCGCATGATTGCCAGACCCTACCCCGCGACCCGCCGGCAGTAAACCGTCTCGGTTAGGTCGCCAGCGGCTACCGCCGGTAGTCTTGGCGCCCGTGGAACTGGAATCGGACAGCCTCAAGACCCTCTACAGCAACCGCTTCAGCGCCGAGGCCGAGCAGCGCCAAGACATCTGGCAGGTGCTGTGCTCGAACTTCTTCCAGCGCTGGGTGCCGCGGGATGCGACCGTGCTGGATCTGGCCGCCGGGCACTGCGAGTTCATCAACAACATCGCCGCCGGCCGGCGGATCGCGGTGGACCTGAACCCGGACGTCAAGGTCCGGGCGGCCGAGGGCGTGGAGGCGCACGTGCTGCGCTCGGACAGCCTGACCACGATCGAGTCCGACTCGGTCGACCGGGTGTTCATCTCCAACTTCTTCGAGCACATCAGCCACCAGGCGATCCTGGCCACCCTGGTCGAGGTGCGCCGGGTGCTCAAGCCGTCCGGCCAGCTGTTGCTGCTGCAGCCGAACGTGCGGTACTGCGCCAAGGATTACTGGCAGTTCTTCGACCACATCACCCCGGTCGACGACCGTGCCATGGTCGAAGCGTTCGCCCAGACCGGCTATCAGGTGCTGAAGAACATCCCCCGGTTCCTGCCCTACACCACCAAGAGCCGGCTGCCGTCCGGCCCGGCGCTGGTCCGGCTGTACCTGAAGGTGCCGCTGGCCTGGCGGGTGTTGGGCGCGCAGGCCTTCATGGTCGCCACCCCGGTCGCCGACGCAGCCAGCGAGGTCTAACGCTGTAGCCTCCCAGCGTGCACACGGTCGATCAGCCGGATACCGAGCGCATCAAGCCCGGCGAACCAGCGCCGGCGAAACTTCCGATAGGCCGATGGGTACGTCGGCTTCGCCTGCCGGGCGCGGCCGGCCCGCGTGCCGTTGTTCGCCGGCTCGCTCGGCGGCTGCGCGCGATGCCGGCGGTGCCGGCCTGGCTGCTGCTGGCCACCATCGCCGTCTCGGCGCCGCTCGACTCGCTCTACCCGGCCACCGGCCTGGACCCGAGTTGGCAGGCCGCTCTCACCATCGCCCGGTCGCACCGGCTGCGGTTCGGCCCCGAGTTGATATTCACCTATGGACCGTGGGGCTTTCTCGACCAGCCACAGGCCGAGAGCCGGGTCAGCCTGCTGGCCGGGATGCTGTTCGCGATCGGAGCGGCGGCCGCCGCCTGGCTGGCCAGCTACGCGGCGCTGCGGGCGGTGCTGAGCCAGTGGCTTGCCGCCGTTGCAGCGGCGCTGCTGGTGAGCCTGTGCGCGCTGACCATCGTGCCGAGCGCCCTGCTCTGGGCTGCCGCCCTCCTCACGCTGCTGCGGTATGTGGACCGCCAATCGGGTCGCGCCGGCGGGTGGGTACCGGCCGCGACGGCGGGCTGTGCGGCACTACTGCTGCAGGTGAAGTTCTCCGAGGGCGTGGTGCTGGCGCTCGCCGCGCTGTGCGCCGCAGTGTTCGCGCCGGCCCGGCGGTGGCGCCGGCTGGCGGAGGCTGCGCTGGCCCTAGTGGCTGGCACGCTGCTGCTGTGGCTGCTGGTCGGCCAGTCGCTGAGTGACCTGCCGGCCTGGCTGCGTGAGATGCGACAGATCGCCGGCGGCTACACCGAGGCGATGTCGCTGGAGGCCAGGCCGAACGTGCTGCCGTACCTGCTGATCGCCGCGATCGACGCGGTGGTGGTCGGCTACCTGATCCGGCTCGGCCGCACCCGGCCGGCCCGAATCACCGCGGGGGTTGCGGTGCTCGCCGCGCTGGCGCTCTACCTGGGTTTCCGGGAGGGCACCGGCCGGCACGGGCCGGGCATGCAGATCTTCGACTACCTGTACTGCCTGCCGGTTCTGCTCTGGGGAATCTCGGCGGCCCGCCGCTCGGCGTTCCGGATCGGGGTCGGCTGCGTAACCGTGCTGCTGATCAGCGGCACCTTGGCGCCGTTGAGCCCGGCCGATGCGGTGGACCGGTGGGGCCGGCAGCTGCAGCTGCTCACCGATCCGGGATACCGGGCGCAGCAACTGCAGCAGGCCAGGCTGACCGCGCAGCGGCATTACGCGCTCTCGGCCGAGATGCGCGCCGCGGTCACCGGGCCGCCGGTCGCCGTGGACCCGTGGGAGACCACCCTGGTGTGGGCCTATGACCTCAACTGGCGGCCGGCGCCGGCCTTCCAGGGCTACGTCGCCTACACCGCCCAGCTTGACGCGCTGGACGCGGCCAGCATCACCGATGCCCCAGCGGACCAGGAGATCTTGCGGGCTACCGGCACCCACTCCATCGACGGACGCAACCGGCTCTGGGATCCGCCGCGGTACCTGCTGACCGAGCTGTGCCGCTACCGGCCCGTTCTCACCGACTCGCGCTGGATGCTGCTGCGCAAGGGTGCTGACCGGTGCGGCTCGTCCCAGCAGTTGGCCACCCAGCGGGTGACGGCCGGTCAGCAGATCAGCGTTCCGGTCGCGGCTGCCGATTCGTTGGTGACCATGTCGTTCGTGCCCGACCAGCCTGGACTGGCGGTGCGGCTCGGCCGGCTGCTCGACAAGAGCTTCCACCCGCTTGTCGTGGCTGCGGACGGCACAGGCTTCCGGCTGCCGCGCGCGCTGGCCGACGGACCGCTGGTGGTGAATCTGCCGCTGTCGACGGGCTGGCCGGTTGCCTACGGCGGCGGCACCGACTACCGCACGGTGAGGTTCAGTGAACCTGGCCAGGTGCAGTTCTCCACCATCCTGCTGAGCTAATCAAGTCTGGCGTGGTTGCTCCGGCTTACCGTGCGGCATCCTCACCTACGACGTCCAGTAAGGAGAAGCAATGGATGCTATTGCAACGGTGACGTCGAAAGGCCAAGTGACCGTGCCCAAGGCGGTCCGGGAGGCACTCGGTGTGGTGGAGGGCGACCAGATCCTGTTCCGGGTTGAAGGCAACCGGGCGATCCTGGCGCGAACAGCGAGCTTCCTGGACTTGGCCGGTTCGGTACAGGTGCCGGCAGCGAAGAGGAATGCGACCTGGGACGAGGTGATCCGTCGTACCCGGGCGTCCCGGGTAAGTCGAACTGACCGCACATGATGAGCGCCTTCATCGATGCGAATGATCTGACCCGGCACTCGACCGGTGAGCCGGCGGCGACGGCGCGCAGGGCGACCGCGTTGTTGCAGGACGAATCAGCGCGGATCTGATCGTGGCCGAGACGATCGGGCTCGCATGTGCTTAGTCGCATCGAGGGGGCATAGGCTTGACGGCGGCGGGCTGCGGCGTCGAATCAGGTTAGCGGTGCGTTTGGAGCGGATCGGTGTCGGCCATGGACACTCAGCCGAGGAGCGTTGCCCCGGTGACGACGGCGGTTGACAGCGCCGCGGCGCAGGCGCCCCTCGGCCGCGGCCGGCTAGTGGGGCTGGACGGCCTGCGCGGGCTCGCAGCGCTGTACGTGGTCGTCTATCACGTCTTCCTGCGTGCGTTTCCCGGTCCGGCGGCCGATTCCGCGCCCATCTGGGCAGCCGGATTCCGCTATGGACGGTTCGCCGTCGTCGTCTTCATCGTGCTCTCCGGCTTCTCCCTGTCGGTAGGGCCGGCGCGTATGGGTTGGCGCCTCGGCAGCACCTGGAGATTTGCGCACCGCCGGGCGTGGCGGATCCTGCCGCCGTACTGGGCGGCGCTCGGGTTCAGCCTGCTGATGACCTGGTACGTGCGGGCCCAGCCCGGTTGGCCGATCCCAACCGCGAAGTCCGTCGCGGTCAACGGCCTGCTGCTGCAGGACGTCTTCGCCGTCCCGAGCCCCAACCGGGCGTTTTGGTCGATCGCCATCGAGGCCCAGCTCTACCTCCTCTTTCCGCTGCTGATCCTGGCGGTGCGCCGGGCGAACGTATCCCTGATGGTCGCGTTGGTGGCGGCACCGGTACTAGCCCTAGGAATCAGCGGTGCCAACCACGATCAGGCCGCAACCAGTCTGATGAAGCAGTACACGCCGGATCTGGCCATGCTGTTCGCGATCGGGGTGGCTGCCGCCGGCATCCTCACCACCACCGAGAGCCGACGCGCCCGGCCGTGGCACAGGTACGCCGTCGCCCTAGCCGTCCCCGTGTTCGCGCTGATCGCCTGGCAGGGCTCGGTCTGGACGATGGACAACCTGTTCTGGGTCGATCTGGCGCTCGGCCCGGCGATCGGCTGCCTACTCGCCGCGGTCGCCGTCGGTCAGCCGCGGCTGCTGGTCGGCTTGCTCGGCTCGCGCCCGCTGCGCCGCCTCGGCTCGTTCTCCTACAGCCTCTACCTCACCCACGCACCGATCGTTATCGCCGTCTACTACGGCTTCCTGGCGGGACGGGTGCGTCCGGGCGTGCCGATGTTCCTGCTGCTGTGCGCGGTCGTCCTGCCGCTGACCGTGCTATTCGCGAGGCTGTTCGCCGAGGTGTTCGAGCTGCCCTTCCAGCGCCGGCGCGGCTGGGGTGCGATCCGCGACGCGTTGCGGCTGCCGGCGAATGCGCCGGGTAGCAGCGGCTGTGGCGCGGTGGTGGTGGCGCCTACAGCCGGCCGTCCTTGACCGCCTCGGCGACCCACGGGATGACCTCGTCCAGCATGACGTCCAGCGAAGTGGTGCACTCGAAGCCGAGCACCTCCTTGGACTTGGTCACGTCCGGCACCCGCTTCTGCACGTCGTACTCGAACGCCTCGTCGCTGACCAGGGTCAGCGGCGCGTCGCCCTTGATCTTGCGCCAGATCACCTCGGCCAGCTCCCGGACGCTGGTGCTCTCCGGGGTGGAGATGTTGAAGTCGTTGTTGTATGCGGCGTCCTGCGACATGCACTCGACGATGCCCTTGGCCAGGTCACCGCCGTAGGTGTAGTGGCGGATCTGGTTGCCCTCGCCAAGGATGTGCAGCGGATCCTGGCCCTTGACCACCTTCTGCACCAGGTCGGGCACCACGTGGCTCATCGCCAGCTTGACGTTGCCCGAGGCGATCTCCACGTCTCCGAGCGCCCGGCCCTCGCCGATGCCCACGCAGTTGAACGGCCGGACGATCGTGTAGGGCAGCTTGTACTGGTCCCAGGCGGCCTTGGCGAAGTACTCCACGGCCAGCTTCTGGAAGCCGTAGGAGGACAGCGGCGGCGGGATCTTGCGCTCGTCACCCTCCTTGGACGGCCAGTGCTCGGTGGACTCGAAGACCATCGAGGACGACAGGTAGGTGACCTTCGTCAGCTTGCCGTGGTTGTGCGCCTCGATCGCTGCGTCGCACTGCGCGGCCATGATCCGCTCGTTGGTGGCCAGCAGGTCGTAGGCGTAGGTGTGGAAGTAAGAGATGCCGCCGATCAGGGCGGCGCCGGCAATGAAGTGGTCGCAATCGGACAGCAGCTTGGTCATCAGCCCGACATCGCGGGCGTCGCCCTCGACGAAGTCGTAGTCCGGGTGGTTGTCGTAGGACTTCACCACCGGGCCGTACTTGGAGTAGTTGTCGATGCCGACCACGGAGTAGCCGCGACGCAGCAGCTCCTCGACCACGTAGCCGCCGATGAATCCGGCGGAGCCGGAAACCAGTACCTTCTCGTTACTCACTCAGGTTCGCTTTCTGGTCGGTTTGTTGTTCTGCTGGGCTATCTGGGCGGCGGCCTGGTGCACCTGCCGCGCGGTCAGCGGCTTGCCGAAGGCGAACCGATACCAGCGCAGGTAACGCGGGATCCAGGCGGCCAGCTTGAAGTTGGACTCGCCGATCGTCCGGTCCAGCCAGATGGTCGGCACTTCGGCTACCGGCCGGCGCAGCCGGCGGGCCTTGGCGGTGAGTTCCAGGCCGATCTCGAAACCGCTGCGGCTGTCGATGCCGACCTCGCGGATGAACTCGGTGGAGTAGGCCTTGAAGGAGTTGGTGGCATCGCGGGTGCCGACCCGGCCGAACATGCCGAGCGAGCGGCCGGCGGTCTTGGACAGCAGCGACTTCAACATCGGCCCGCCGACCTGCTGGCCGCCGGCCGAGTACCGGCTGGCGGCGGCGACCACGACACCGCGGTCCACCAGCCGGGCCAGCGCGTCGATCTGGCGTGGATCGTCACTGCCGTCGGCCATCGTCACCACCACGACCGGGTTCTTCACCTGGTCGATGCCGTACCGGATCGCGTTGGCCGGGCCGGGGCCGTAGGCGCTGATCAGCGCGTGCAGCCGCGGTTCGCGCTCGCTGTAGTCGCGCAGCACCGGCACCGTGGAATCCTGCTCGAAGTCGACCACCACCAGGATCTCGCACTCGGATTCCACCGCGTCGAAGATCCGGTCGAGCACCGGGATGATGCTTTCGCCTTCGTTGTAGGCCGGAATCACGACCGAAATAGCCAGCGCCATGTCAGACCGCCGTTCCGTTGCCGAGCAGGTTCCACACGTCGGCCACCGGCACCGTGGGCTTCAGCTCGCGGTACTGCTTGTGCGGCGCCCCGATGATCAGCAGGTCCGAGTTGGCGAGCACCGTCGGTAGCGGCTGCAGGTTGTCATCCACCGTCACGTACGGATCGGTGCACAGCACCTCCTTGGCGCGGAATTCGAGAATCCGTTTGAGCTTGTAGGACAAACTCGATCGGATGTCGTCGCTCTCGCCCTTGAAGGCCATGCCCAGGATGCCCACCCGGGCATTGGCCAGGTCGTACTTGGCCTCCAGCTTCGAGACCAGGTACAGCGGCAACCCTTCGTTCACCAGCATCGCCGAGTGTCCGAGGATGAACGAGTTGTCGGTGAAGGCCGCCAGCTGCATGGTGTCCTTGAACAGGCACGGACCGGCGGCGAAGCCGGCGCCCGGCATGTCGGCGGCGCGCGGGTAGTCGTGCGCCAGCGCATTGCGGATCCGGTCGAAGTCCAGGCCCTGCTCGTTCGCCATCACGTAGAACTGGTTGGCGGCGGCGAACTTGATGTATCGCCAGGTGTTGGTGAACAGCTTGGCCAGCTCGGCCTCCTCCGGCACCAGTTCGACGATGCTGTCGGTCAGGTGGCCGAACAGTTCGCCGGCCCGCTTGCGGACCTCCGGGGTGCGGGCCGAGACGATCTGCGGCAGCGAGAACAGCTCCTCCATCGCCTTGCCCTCGGCGATCCGCTCCGGGCAGAAGGCGACGTCGACGGCTAGGCCCTGCTCGGCCACCATCCGCTCCACCCGCTGGGTAACCCCCGGGTACACCGTGGAGCGCAGCACCAGCAGCTGACCGGGCCGGAAGTACTGCTTGCACTCGTCCAGCGCTCGCGGCACCGCGTGCGGGTCCGGGTTGAGATGCTCGTCGACCGGGGTGCCGATCACCACCACGATGTGCTCGCCGCGGCTGACCACGCTCGGGTCGGTGGTGGCGTCCAGCCGGCCGGCGGCCAGCACCCGCTGCAGCACCTCGGTGGCGCCGTCCTCGCGGAACGGCAGCTCACCGGCCAGGATGGTCTTGACCGCGACGTCGTTCAGGTCGTAGATGCCCACTTTGAGGCCGCGGTCGGCGAATGCGATGGCCAGTGGCAGGCCGACGTGCCCGCCGCCGCCGACCACCACGACGTCGAAGTCGAACGGGGAGGGGGTGGAGCCGGTGACCATGCGCTAGATATCCGTTCCTCGCCAGTTGTCTTCGGGTACCGGCCGAGGCCGGTGGCGGCCATCTGCGGAGCTGGTCGTGCGCAGGCCTGCGGCACTGAGTCGGACGGCCGGCCAAAGTTTACCCGCCCGAGGGTGCACAGCCCCAAAACGCGCCGACGAACACCGCGCGGTCGGCTGTCGGTGCTCCGGTCTCGACATGGCGTTTTCGTCGCCGTAACGGTAGAACGGGTACTGAAATCGTTGCAGCTGCCCGGTGAGAGGTACGCGATGGCCCGCTCTGTGTCCAATTTCATCAATGGTAGGTCGGTTCCGGCGGCGGATGGCCGCACGCTTGACGTGGTCAACCCGGCCACCGGCGAGGTGTACCTCAACTCGCCGCTGTCCGGCCAGGAGGATGTCGACCGCGCCTACGCGGCCGCTGCCAAGGCCTTCGAGAGCTGGCGGGACAGCACGCCGAGTGACCGGCAGCAGGCGCTGCTGAAGTTCGCCGACGCCCTGGACGCGCGGGCCGAGCAGTTGATCGCGGTGGAGAGCGAGAACACCGGCAAGCCGATCGCGCTCACCCGGACCGAGGAAATCCCGCCGATGGTGGACCAGATCCGGTTCTTCGCCGGGGCCGCGCGGGTGCTGGAAGGCCGGTCCGCCGGGGAGTACCTGGCCGGCCACACCTCCTACATCCGGCGAGAGCCGATCGGGGTGTGCGGCCAGGTGGCGCCGTGGAACTACCCGATGATGATGGCGGTGTGGAAGTTCGCCCCGGCCCTGGCGGCCGGCAACACGGTGGTGCTCAAGCCGTCCGACACCACCCCGGCCTCCTCGGTGCTGCTGGCCGAGATCGCCTCGGAGTTCTTCCCGCCCGGCGTGTTCAACGTGATCTGCGGCGATCGGGACACCGGCCGGGCGATGGTCGCGCACCGGACCCCGGCGATGGTGTCGATCACCGGCTCGGTGCGGGCCGGCATGCAGGTCGCCGAGGCGGCCGCCAAGGACCTGAAGAAGGTGCATCTGGAACTCGGCGGCAAGGCGCCGGTAGTGGTCTTCGACGACGTGGACGTGGCCGCCGCGGCCGAGGCGATCGCGATCGCCGGCTACTTCAACGCCGGCCAGGACTGCACGGCCGCCACCCGGGTGCTGGCGCCGGCCGGCTTCGCCGAGGAGTTCGCCGCGGCGCTGGCCGAGCAGGCCGCCGGCACCAAGACCGGACCGGCCGACGATGCGGACGTGCTGTACGGCCCGCTCAACAACGCCACCCAGCTCGACCACGTCACCAGCCTGGTCGAGCGGCTGCCCGACCATGCCAGGCTGCTGGCCGGCGGCGGCAGGCAGGGCGACGCCGGCTTCTTCTACCAGCCGACCGTGGTGTCCGGCCTGCGCCAGGAGGACGAGCAGAGCCAGACCGAGATCTTCGGCCCGGTGATCACCGTGCAGGCATTCTCCGACGAGGACGAGGCGGTGCGCTGGGCCAACGGGGTCGAGTACGGGTTGGCCTCCTCGGTCTGGACCCGCGATCACGGTCGGGCGATGCGGGTCTCCAGGCGGCTGGACTTCGGTTGCGTCTGGGTGAACACCCACATTCCGCTGGTGGCCGAGATGCCGCACGGTGGCTTCAAGCACTCCGGTTACGGCAAGGACTTGTCTATGTACGGCCTGGAGGACTACACCCGAATCAAGCACGTCATGCACAACATCGATTTCTGAGCTGTCCGCATCCCCCAGCCACTCCAGGCCCGTCCCAAAGCCCCCATCTAGACAAGGCGTCCAGACGATGACCGAATCAGCCGTCCCACAGAAGCGGGTCCTGCACACCGCGATTCCCGGCCCGCGTTCGACCGAGTTGCACAAGCGGAAGCTGGCCGCCGTCTCGGCCGGCCTGAGCACCAGCCTGCCGGTCTACATCGAGCGGGCCGGCGGCGGCATCCTGGTCGATGTCGACGGCAACCAGCTGATCGACTTCGGCTCCGGCATCGCGGTGACCACGGTCGGCAACGCCGCGCCCCGGGTGGTTGCCAGGGTGCAGCGGCAGGTCGCCGAATTCACCCACACCTGCTTCATGATCACGCCGTACGCCGGCTACCTGGAGGTCTGCGAGGCGCTGAACGAGCTGACCCCCGGCGATCACGAGAAGCGCTCGGCGCTGTTCAACTCCGGTGCCGAGGCGGTCGAGAACGCGGTGAAGATCGCCCGCCACCACACCGGCCGGCAGGCGGTGGTGGCCTTCGACCACGCCTACCACGGCCGGACCAACCTGACCATGGCGCTGACCGCGAAGAGCATGCCGTACAAGCACCGGTTCGGCCCGTTCGCCAACGAGATCTACCGGGCGCCGATGGCCTACCCGTTCCGGTGGCCGACCGGGCCGGAGAACTGTGCCGAGGATGCCTTCGCAGCCTTCGTCGAGCTGGTGCACACCCAGGTCGGCGAGCAGAACACCGCCGCCGTGCTGCTGGAGCCGATCCAGGGCGAGGGTGGCTTCATCGTGCCGGCGCCGGGCTTCGTCAGGCGGGTGGCGGACTGGTGCGCCGAGCACGAGATCCTGTTCGTCGCCGACGAGATCCAGAGTGGCTTCTGCCGGACCGGGGACTGGTTCGCCTGCGAGTTCGAGGACGTGGTGCCGGACCTGATCACCACCGCCAAGGGCATCGCGGGCGGCCTGCCGCTGGCCGGCGTGACCGGCCGGGCAGAGGTGATGGACGCGGTACACGCCGGCGGCCTGGGCGGCACCTACGGCGGCAACCCGGTGGCCTGCGCGGCGGCGCTGGGCGCCATCGAGACCATGCGGGAGGACGACCTGCCGGCCCGGGCCAAGCAGCTCGAGGCGCTGTTCCTGCCTCGGCTGCGGCAGCTGGCCGAGCAGTATCCGCAGATCGGCGATATCCGCGGCCGTGGCGCGATGCTGGCCATCGAGCTGGTGGCCGGGGCCGGCGACCAGACGCCGAACGCGGCGCTGGCCGGCCGGGTGAACGCGGCCTGCCACGCCCAGGGCCTGGTCACATTGACCGCCGGCACCTACGGCAACGTGTTCCGGTTCCTGCCGCCGTTGTCGATCGGTGACGAGCTGGTCGGAGAGGGCCTGGACATCCTGGAGCAGGCATTCGCCAGCGCGGTCTGATCGTCCGTCCGGGTCGGCCTCGGCTCGCTGGGTCCGGCCGGGCCGGGCGCTAGACTGAAGGCCGGGCAGCGACGCGGCGTCGCTGCCATCTCGTTGTGGTGCCCGAGCGACCGCGCAACCGGAGGATGGACCGTGGCCCTCGTCGTACAGAAATACGGCGGTTCGTCCGTGGCCGACGCCGAACGGATCAAGCGGGTTGCCGAGCGCATCGTGGCCACCCGGCGAGCCGGTAACGACGTGGTGGTCGTGGTGTCGGCGATGGGCGACACCACGGACGAGCTGATCGAGCTGGCCAGGCGGATCGTGCCGGTGCCGGCCGGCCGCGAGTTCGACATGCTGTTGACCGCCGGTGAGCGGATCTCGATGGCGCTGCTGGCGATGGCGATCCACTCGCTGGGCTACCCGGCCGAATCCTTCACCGGCTCGCAGGCCGGCGTGCTGACCACGTCGGTGCACGGCAGGGCGCGCATCGTGAACATCACCCCGGGACGAGTGGAGAACTCGGTCGCCGACGGCAACGTGGCCATCGTGGCCGGTTTCCAGGGCGTATCGCCGGACACCAAAGACATCACCACGCTCGGCCGGGGTGGCTCGGACACCACCGCGGTGGCGCTGGCAGCCGCCCTGAAGGCCGACGTCTGCGAGATCTACACCGATGTGGACGGGGTCTTCACCGCCGATCCCCGGATCGTGCCGAACGCCCGCAAGCTCGACACCATCTGTTATGAGGAAATGCTGGAGATGGCGGCCTGCGGGGCAAAGGTGCTCATGCTGCGCTGCGTGGAGTACGGCCGGCGCTACGGCGTCCCGATCCACGTCCGCTCGTCGTTTTCTAACCTGACCGGCACCACCGTGGCCGGGAACATGGAGGACCTCACTGTGGAACAGGCAATCATTTCCGGCGTGGCCCATGACCGCAGCGAGGCCAAGGTCACCGTGGTCGGCGTGCCGGACCGGCCCGGCCAGGCGGCGGCGCTGTTCCGGGTGCTGGCCGAGGCCGAGTTGAACCTGGACATGATCGTGCAGAACATCTCGACCAAGGGCACCGGACGGACCGACGTTTCCTTCACGCTGCCCAAGACCGACGGGCCGGTGGCGGTGCAGGCGCTGTCCAAGGTGCGGGAGCTGGTCGGGTTCGAGGAACTGCTGTTCGACGACCACATCGGCAAGCTCTCGCTGATCGGTGCCGGCATGCGCTCACACCCCGGCGTCTCGGCGTCCTTCTTCGCCGCACTGGCCGGGGCGGGGGTGAACGTCGAAATGATTTCGACGTCCGAGATCAGGATTTCGGTGGTGACCCGGGACACCGATCTGGATGTCGCGGTGCGAGCGGTGCACGACGCCTTCGAGCTGGGCAGCGAGGACGAGCAGGCGGTGGTCTACGGCGGCACCGGACGATGAGCCTTCCGCGAAGCCAACAAGACTGAGGCGGATCGGTAACGCAGACGAACGTGACGCCGCGGTAGGACGATAGGAGATACCGCGATGAGCGCGAGGAGCGAGGGGAAACGATGACCAGAGTGGGCGTGGTCGGCGCGACCGGCCAGGTCGGCGCCAAGATGCGCAGCATCCTGCTGGAACGCGACTTTCCGGTCTCCGAGATCCGGTTCTTTGCCTCCTCCCGCTCGGCTGGTTCGAGATTGCCCTTCGGCGACCAGGAGATCGTCGTTGAGGACGCCGCCACCGCGGATCCGACCGGGCTGGACATCGCGATCTTCTCGGCCGGAGCTGCCACCTCCCGGCTGCTGGCGCCGAAGTTCGCCGCGGCCGGCGTCACCGTGATCGACAATTCCTCGGCCTGGCGGCTGGATCCGGACGTGCCGCTGGTGGTCAGCGAGGTCAACCCGGCCGCGATCGGCCAGCGGCCCAAGGGCATTATCGCCAACCCGAACTGCACCACGATGGCCGCGATGCCGGTGCTGCAACCGTTGCATGTCGAAGCCGGCCTGGTCCGGCTGGTCGCCTCGACCTATCAGGCGGTGTCCGGTAGCGGCCTGGCCGGCGTCGAGGAGCTGGACCGGCAGGTCCAGAAGGCTGCCGGCAACGCCGCCGAGCTGACCCATGACGGGTCGGCGGTGGACCTGGGCGAGCCGTCGAAATACCTGCGCCCGATCGCCTTCAACGTGCTGCCACTGGCCGGTTCCATCGTCGACGACGGCTCATGGGAGACCGACGAGGAACAGAAGTTGCGCAACGAGAGCCGCAAGATCCTCGGCATCCCGGATCTGCAGGTTTCCGGCACCTGTGTGCGGGTGCCCGTCTTCACCGGCCACTCGCTGTCCGTCAACGCGGAGTTCGCCCGTCCACTGTCGGTGCGCCGGGCGCTGGAACTGCTGGCCGAGGCACCCGGGGTTCGGCTCACCGACATTCCGACCCCGTTGCTGGCCGCCGGTCAGGATCCCAGCTACGTCGGCCGGATCCGGCAGGACGGCGAGCATCGGCTGGCGCTGTTCATATCGAATGACAACCTGCGCAAGGGTGCCGCGCTGAACACCGTGCAGATCGCCGAACTGCTCGTCGCCGGTCGCTGATACCGGCTCGGCGACTGATCGCGACAGGGGCCGGTCGTGGTCTACCCGGTCAATGAGACCTTTCGCCGGCAGGTGCGGGAGCGGGCGCTGCAGGTCGCCCGCCGGCTGACCGTCGAACGGGGCTGGCAGCAGGTGCGGTTCGTCGAGGTGGCCGACGCGGTCGGCGTTTCCCGGCCCACCATGTATTCCGAGTTCGGCAACAAGGCCGGTCTTGGTGAGGCGCTGGTGCTGGCCGAGACGAACGCCTTCCTGACCGGCCTGACCGGGGCGCTGGCCGAGCATCGGACGAACCTGCGCGCGGCGGCCAAGGCAGCGCTGCGCTACACCATGCTGACTGCTTCGGAAAACCCTTTGCTGCACGCGATGTTGACCAACGCCGGTGATCGGGATCTGCTGCGGCTGCTCACCTCGAAGTCCGCTCCGGTGTTGCCGATCGCGGTCGAGACGCTGACCGGGTGGTTCCGCGAGCATTTCCCGCGGATGCCGGATCCGATGTTCGGCGAACTGATCGAGGCACTGGTCCGGCTGACGCTGTCCCACCTCACCCAGCCCACTCACGAGCTGACCGAGACACTCGCCTCGCTGGAACGGGTCACCGACCTGGTGCTACGGGCGGCACCGCCGCCGGAGTTGACTCGCGACTAACAGATCCGCAGGCAGGAAGGGGGGATTCCTGCCTGCGGATCAGTCCAGAGGCCCGCCGCCGGTTACCGTCCGGCTGGGTGGCTGGGCGTCGGAAGCGGGTTCGGCTTGCCACTCGGGTGGCTGTGCGATGGAACCACGCTCGGTTTGCCGGACTCGTGGCCCGGGCTGGCGCTCGGCGAACCGGACCGCTCCGGCGCGATGCTGGCGAGCAGTTCGGTGCAGTATGCCTCGACCGCGTCAGTGCCGCCGGCCGTGGTCACCAGGAAGTTGAAGGCCGGGTTGGTGTCGGCCTTGCCCTGCAGGTGCGGCCGGGCCAGCCAGGACGTGCAGAGCCCACGCAGCGACGGCGACGGGCTCGCCGAAGGATGCGCGCTGGTCGGCTCGGCGGATTCCGACTCCGAATCCGAGGCGGACGGGCTGTCCGACGCGGTCGGCGTGCTGGACGGGTCGGCCGCACTGGTCACGGCGGTCACCGCCACCTCTGAAGCATGGTTGGAATGCGGCAACGGGCCGGGCAGGTGGCCGGTGGACGCCGCCGCGGCGACCCCGCCGGTGGCCACGGCCAAGGCGATGCCACCGATGGTGAGGAGCTTGGCGGCCACAATCTTGGCGGCCACATTCTTGATCATGGAGGTACTCCGGGGGTCGACCTGCAAGGGGGTCGAGACGCTCCGGAAGGCCGCCAGCGCGGCGGGCAGGCCAGCCGTGTCGGCCCGCGCTCCCGATGCCCGTGCCGTGGAGAGCAGTTGGGCGAGGGCATCGCAACGATCCGGACGACCGTCGAGCAGACGCTCGAAGCCGGCGCGGGACTGACGGATAGTCGGTTTTCGCATCTCACTGCCTACAGCGTCGCGCCGCCACGGAGTGTTACCCATCGCCGGCTCGGCTGGCTTCGGCCGGCTCCGCGAGCGTCGGCGACTCGGCTGGTCCGGCCGGCTCCGCGAGCGTCGGCGACTCGGCTGGTCCGGCCGGCTCGGCTGGTTCGGCCGGCTCGGCCGGCTCCTCGAGCGTGGCCGGCTCGGCGAGCAGCCGCGCCAGGGTCTTCAGGCCGCGATGCGCCGCGACCCGCACGGCGCCGGGCCGCTTGCCGAGCACCCGACCGGCGGTGCTGGCGTCGAGTCCGACGACGGCGCGCAGCAGCACCGCCTCGGCCTGGTCGCGTGGCAGCCGCGCGATGAGCGCTATCGCCGAGGCGGTGGCGAGATTGTCGAAGGCCAGCTCGGCGGCGTCCGGCCCGCTCGGGCGGTCCAGCACCGCGGTCAGGTCGGCGGCCTGCATCGGGCGTCGGGCCCGCGCCCGGGCCGAGTCGATGGCGCGGTTGCGGACGATCCGGGCTGCCCAGCCGCGGAAGGCGTCCAGGTCACCGGTGAAGCCGGGCAGGTCGCGGGCGATCTGCAGCCAGGCCTCGGCGGTCACCTCCTCCGCGTCGGTTCCCACCAGCCCGGCGGCATAGCGCAGCAGCCGCGGCTGGGTGTCGAGGTAGAGCTCGGTGAAGGCCGATTCGTCGCCGGCCCTGGCCGCCGCGACGAGGCCGCCGTCGGCGGCCGGGACGACGGCGGCCCGGTGCTCGGTATCGGCCTGGGCGCTCGAGCGTGCCGAGCGGTGCAGGGCATAGCCGGCCCGGCCGGCCGGGTTGGGCATCGCCCATGGCCCGCTGTCAGCCACCGGCCCCCCTCACGCTCATCCGCACGCATGCCCTATCGGCCTTAAGTCTTCAGCGCTGAGCCGGCGCAGAACGTTACACCCGCCGGCTGGCCCCCGGGGCAAAACCGGGCACCCGCCGAAAACCGGAGGACCGGCTCAGGTGGCCGCTGCCGTGGGCAGCGGGCCGTTCCAGGGAAAGGGCTCGATGTCGGCCAGCACCCGGCTGCGCCGGCGCCGGTTGAGGTGGTCGATGTAGAGGGTGCCCTGCAGATGCTCGGTCTCATGGATGAGGCAGCGGGCCAGGAACCCGGTGCCGGTGACCTCGATCGGCTGACCGTGCCGGTCCTGTCCGGCGACCGTGACCTGGTACGGCCGGCCCAGGGTGGCGTACGGGCCGGGCACCGACAGGCAGCCCTCCTCCAGCTTCTGCTCAGGACCGGCGGTGGCCACGATCCGCGGGTTCACCAGGTGGCCCTTGTGCTGCACGTCGTCGGCGTCGTAGCAGTCGTAGACGAACACCGATCTGGATACACCGATCTGGGTGGCGGCCAGGCCCACTCCCTCGGCCACGTACATGGTGGCGAACATGTCCTCGATCAGCTGGGCCAGCTCATCGTCGAAGTCGCTCACCCGCTCGGTTTGGGTGTGCAGCACCGGGTCACCGACGATGACGACCGGACGGGCCTTTCCTGCCATAGCCGCGGAGTTTAGAACGTCCGGCCAGCTGCCGACTGATCGCCGGCCGGCGTCGTGGCGGCCGAGCTGCCGGCCGGCTGCTGGAGCCCGTCGAGCACTAGGTCGAGCAGCCGCTCGTTCTGCGACAGGCTGGCAGTGCGGGCCATGCACATGCCACCGACCAGCTGCATCAGGTCGGCCTGGTCAATGTCGTCGCGAGCCACGCCGGCCTGCTGCGCGCGGTGCAGCACGGTGGCCGCGGCGGTAGCGATCTTCTCCCGCGAACTCAGCTTGAAGTCCGGGTTCTTCTCGAACGCCTCGTGCAGCTCGGTGAGGAACACCCGCTTGGATTGGGCGTATTTGACGAATGCCTGCAACCACCGCACCAGGCCGTCCCACGGCTCGGTGGTCTCGCTGAGTTCGGTGGCCAGCGTGACCAGCCCGTCGATATCTTCCCGGTAGACCGCCTCGACCAGGTCGATCCGGCGCGGGAAGTGCCGATAGAGGGTGCCGACTCCGACGTCGGCGGCCTTGGCGATCTCTTCCATGGCGGCTTCGCTGCCGCGGGCCGCCAGCACCTCGCGGCCGGCCGCGAGCAGTCGCTCGTAGTTGCGTCGGGCATCGGCGCGCATGGGCTTACCCGCCGGCTGGTCGCCGGCTGGCTGCCGCGGCGGCGCTGTGACGGGCTTGCTGGTCATCTTTCGATTATTCCCTGGGCCGGCGGATGTGATCGAACAGAAAGTCACTTGCAAAAACGGAGCGACCCTCCGTATTGTTTCCGGAGGAAGCTTCCGCTTATCAGATTACCCGTTACCGAAGCTCGAGGGGCCAACACCGTACATGTCCTCCAACACAATCCTCGACCGTGCCCCGGCCGGGCCGGCCACCGGTTCGCGCGGGTTCGCGCACCGTGGCTCAGGCCGCCGGCGGCTCAGCCCAGCCTCCCTGGTGCTGGCAGTGATCCTGTCCAGCCAGCTGATGGTGGTGCTCGATGCCACCATCGTCAACGTCGCGCTGCCCGACATGAAGGCAGCCCTGCACTTCTCCGACGCCCAGCTGTCCTGGGTGCTCAACGCCTACACGCTCACCTTCGGCGGCCTGCTGCTGCTCGGCGCCCGGGCTGGCGACCTGCTCGGCCGGCGGTCCACCTTCCTGACCGGCATCGCGATCTTCACACTGGCTTCGCTGGCCGGCGGTTTCGCGACCACCGGCTGGATGCTGCTGGCCGCCCGGGCGCTGCAGGGAGTCGGCGGCGCGCTGGCCGCGCCGTCCTCGCTTGCCCTGCTGACCACCATGTTTCCGGAAGGCCGGGAACGGGTCCGGGCGATCGGGCTGTACACCGTGGTCTCGATCGGCGGCGGGGCGATCGGCCTGATCACCGGCGGCATGCTCACCCAGTGGGCGTCCTGGCGGTGGGTGCTGTTCGTCAACGTCCCGATCGGCGTGGTGGTCTACCTGGTCGGCCGGCTGGTGCTGCCGGAGACCGCACGCCGTACCGGCGCCTTCGACCTGTCCGGCGCCCTCACCTCCACCCTGGGCATGGGCTCGCTGGTGTACGGCCTGGTCCGGGCCGCCACCGACGGCTGGTCGGACTCGCTGACCCTCGTCGCGATGGTTGCCGGGTTGTTGTTGCTGGCCGCCTTCGTACTGGTCGAGCTGCGGGCGGCTGAGCCGATCACGCCGCTGTGGCTGTTCGGCAGCGCCAGTCGTAACGGCGCCAACGCCGCCCGGATGCTGGTGTTCGCGGGCATGTTCGGGATGTTCTTCTTCCTCACCCAGTACACCCAGAACGTCCTCGGCTACTCACCGCTGCGCGCCGGCTTCGCCTTCCTGCCGATCCCGGTGACGGTGTTCCTGTCCTCCCAGTTGGTCAGCCGGGTGCTGGTGAGCCGGATCAACCAGAAGACGCTGATGCTGGGTGGGGTCGGGCTGTCCATGCTGGGCCTGGCGCTGGCCAGCCAGCTGAGCGTGCACTCCTCCTACCTGACCATCCTGGCCAGCCTGCTGCTGTTCGGCGCCGGCAACGGGGCGTCCTTCGTCACGCTGACCACCGCCTCGTTGGCCGGCGTGGCCGGCGCCGACGCCGGTGCCGCCTCCGGCCTGGTGAACGTCACCCAGCAGCTCGGCGGCACGGTCGGCGTGGCCGTGCTGGTCACCGTGTTCGGCTCGGCGGCCAAGCACGCCGCCAGCCATCCGCTGGCCGGGGCCGATCCGCTGGCGCAGGCCAACCAGGCATTCGTCTACGCCGCCGACCGGGCGTTCGTGGCTGCCACGCTGTTCCTGCTGGCCGCGCTGGCGCTGGTCGCGCTGACCATCCGCCGACGGCCACGGCGGGCCCCGATCGCCGAGCCGGAGCTGGCCCTGGTCGACTGATCGCCGAGGTTCGCCCGGGTCCGGTTCGCGGCGCGTGACATCCTGCTTGCTGTGCAGCAGGTGATCACCAGCGCCGCGAATCCGGTCGTCAAGCGGGTCCGGCTACTCGCCGACCGTAAGCACCGGCGCCGCCAGCAGGCCTACGTGGTCGAGGGGCTGCAACCGGTCTGGCGGGCGGTCAGCGCCGGCCGGCAGCTGGAGGCGGTGATCGTCGCGCCCGAGCTGCTGACCAACCCGGCGGCGCTGGAGATGGTCGAGGAGTTGGCCGCCGCCGGTGTCCCGGTGACCCGGGTCAGCGCCGACATCTTCCGCCGGCTTTCCGATCGGGACGGCCCGGCCGGCCTGGCCGCCATCGTCCGGGGTGGCCTCGGGGACCTGGACGAGCTGGTGGTGACCGACGACTCGGTGTTCGTGGTGCTGCACGAGCCGCGCAATCCCGGCAACATCGGCACCATCATCCGCACCGCGGACGCCGCCGGCGCGACCGGCGTGATCCTGCTGGGGCACACCGCCGATCCGCTGTCCGCGGCGGCCATCAAGGCCAGCATGGGCTCGCTATTCGGCCTGCCGGTGGTCGCGGTGGCCGAGCCGGCCGAACTGCTGGACTGGGTTGGGGCCAACGGGGTCCGGCTGGTGGCCATGTCCGGCGGCGGCACGGCTGAGCTGTGGAGCGCGGAGTTCGGCCGCCCGCTGGCGATCCTGCTCGGCAACGAGGGCGCCGGCCTGCCGGACACCATGCTGGCGGCGGCGCAGCAGAGCGTCCGGATTCCGATGGGTGGCACCGCCGAGTCGCTGAACGTGGCGGCCGCGGCCGCCGTGGTGCTCTACGAGCTCAAGCGCCGGACGTCCTGCGACGGATAGTCCGCTAGCCGGTATGGGGTCGAGGCCCCAGCCCACGACTCCGCACCGGCTAGGAGGCGGCGCTGTCCGGCTCGGCTGCCTCGCTGGACCGGCCGGAGTCGATGGACGGTCGCACCTCGGCCTGCTGCAGGACCCCCGAGCGCTGCGCTCGGGAGTTGCCGAGGAAGCTCACCGCCCAGTGGAACACGGTAGAAACCCGGTTCTTGAAGCCGACCAGGTAGACGATGTGCACGCCCAACCAGAGCAGCCAGGCGGCGAAACCGAAGAACCGGAACCGGCCGACGCTGGCCACCGCGCGGAACCGGCTGATGGTCGCCATGCTGCCCTTGTCGAAATAGCGGAAGTCACCCTTGAGCGCGCGGCCGGTGATCCTGCGGTGGATCTGCTCGGCGGCGTACTTGCCGCCCTGGATCGCGACCTGCGCCACCCCCGGGTAGTGCTTGAGCGAGATCATGTCGCCGACCACGTACACCTCGGGATGGCCGGGCAGGGTCAGGTCGGCATTCACCGCGATCCGGCCGCCCTTGTCGAGCCTGGCTCCGGTCTGCTCGCCGAGTTGGCGGCCCAGCGGGGAGGCCTGCACGCCGGCCGCCCACACCACGCACCGGCTGGCGATCCGGGAGGTGCCGCCGTGCGCGTCCTGGACGTCGATGCCGGTGGCGTCGACGCCGGTCACCATGGAGTTCAGCCAGACCTCGACGCCCAGCCGCTGCAGCTGCTCGACGGTACGGGCCGAAAGCCGATGGCCGAACGTGCCGAGCACCGAGTCGGTCGCATCCACCAGCACCACCTGGGCGTCGGCCGGATCGATCGAGCGGAAGTTGTCCCGCAAGGTACGCCGGGCCACTTCGGTGAGCTGGCCGGCCATCTCTACCCCGGTCGGGCCGGCACCGACCACTACGAAGCGCATCCACTCGGCCCGCCGGGCCGGGTCGGTCTCCAGTTCGGCGGCCTCGAAGGCTCCGAAGATCCGGGCGCGCAGGGTCATCGCGTCATCGATGCTCTTCAACCCCGGTGCGTCCTTGGCGAACTCCGGATGACCGAAGTAGGAGGTGTCCGCCCCGGCAGCCACGATCAGGCTGTCGTACTCGGTCACCGTCTCGATGCCGGCCGCCGAGGAACGCACCGCACGCGCGCCGAGGTCGATTTCGGTCACCTCGCCCAGCAGCACCCGGATATTGCGCTGCTTGCGCAGCACATCCCGGGTCGGCGGCGCGATCTCGCCCTCGCTGAGGATTCCGGTGGCCACCTGGTAGAGCAGCGGCTGGAAGAGATGGTGATTGATCCGGCTGATCATCGTGATGTCGACATCGGCGTGGCGCAGCTCCTTGGCCGCGAACAGGCCGCCGAAGCCGGAGCCGATGATCACCACTCGATGTCGGCGTCCAAGGTGCGGCTGGCTCATATCCCCACTGTAGTGAGCCGGCGTTCGCCGGCCGGTCCCCATCTGTAGTGAGCCGGCGCGTTCGCCGGCCGGCCGTCCGGTCAGGCCCGGACGGCTGGGGTGAGCACTGTGCGAACGGCCCGGCCCTGCTCCAGATCGGTGAAGCAGCGCTCCACGTCGGCGATGCCGGCGGTGCCGGTGGCCAATCCGGACAGATCGAGTTTGCCGTTACGGATCCAATCGAAATAGCGCGGCAGGTCGTTCGCCGCATCCAGTGAGCCGGCGACGCAGCCGACCAGGGTCCGGGCGAAGTGGAACAGTTCCAGGGCGTTGAACCGCACCGACTCGTCCTTGCCGCCGATGCCCACCACGCAGGCGGTGCCGCCCCGCCGGGCCAGGTTCCAGGCCGTCCGGATGGTGTCGGCCGAACCCACGCAGTCGAAGGTGTAGTCGGCCCCGTGCCTGGTCAGCGAGCGGACCGCTGACTTCAGGCCGTCGTCGGCGAGCAGGAACGCATCAGCGCCCAGCAGGCTGGCCAACTCCGCCCGATCCGGGTTGCGGTCGACCGCGATCACCTGGCCGGCGCCGGCCAGCCGGGCGCCCAGCACGGCCGACAGTCCCACCCCGCCGAGGCCGAGCACCAGCACCGATGAGCCGGGCGTGACCCTGGCGACCGTGGTCACCGCGCCAACGCCGGTGGTGACCGCACAGCCCAGCAACGCCGCGTCGGTGGTCGAGATATCGGCCGGCACCGGCACCACCGCGTTGGAACGGACCACCGTCTGCTCGGCGAAGGAACCCACACCGAGACCGGGGTAGATCGGCTCGTCGTGCTGGTCCAGGGCGTACGGCGCGCTGGCGCGCTCAGAGCCGTGCTCGCACAGGTGCGGCTCGCCGCGCCGGCAGAAGAAGCACTCGCGGCACGGGCTGATCCACAGCAGCACCACCCGATCGCCAGCCTGCACGGTGCCGACCGCCGGGCCGGTTTCCAGCACCGTGCCGCAGGCCTCGTGGCCGAGCACGGTGGGAGTCGGCTGAGCCAACCTGCCGCGAGCCAGCGACAGATCGCTGTGGCAGACGCCGGTGGCGTCGATGCGAACCCGCAGCTCGTCCGGGCCGATGTCGCGCAGCCGAATGGTCTCGACCGCGATGGGCACGCCCACCTTGCGCAGCACCGCCGCGCTGATCGCCACGCGATAGGAGTCCGTCACCTGCCGAGCCGCCCTTGCCGCGAAGATCACCCGATCATGCTGAAGTTACCGGCTCGGTGATTTCGGCGAGTGACTCCGGTCTGACCGCATCGGTCGCCACGGTCATGTCTGCTAGCTAGACGGTCTGTACTCGAAATCGGATTCCGCAATTGATTGCCGTCACAATTGTCCTGCTACGAACGTCACCACGATATGCGTGATCGTCCGTCACGTCGCTGTTCCATGCGTGGTCGCGGCTGATGGACCGGAATGCGGCAGATCGAACGGGAGCCTTGCCATGTCAAACCCCCACTCGGCTGAGAACCAGATGGGCGTTCGCCGTGAACAGGCGAGGATGCGCTTTCTGCGCGGTATCGAGGGGGCCGATCCGGTCCAGCCACCGGCAGTCGCCGGTAATTCCGATCCGGAACCGGAACCGGATTTCGCCGGCGGCCATGACTTTGCCCTGGACTTCGCCTCGCTCGATACCGGTGCCGGTGCTGACCTCGACTCCGGAGACGACTGGGATTCCGGACACGACATCGATTCCGGACATGATATCGATTCCGGACACGACTGGGCCGAAGTGCTCGACCGGTTGATCGGTTGGGCTATCGCACGCGGCGACGAGGCGGTGGACCAGATTCACAGCTATCTGACCAAGCGGGCCGATGAGCGAACCGAGTCGGTGCCCGGCTGGCAGAGCAGGTACGACCGTGCGTTGCTGCCGTATCGGGGACGGGGCCGGGACCGGGCCTGCGCGGCGCTGCGCGGCCGGTTGCGCTCTCAGCACGGCTGGCAGCCACGGCCGTTCGGCATCGTCCGGCCGCCCCGCGGTCGCCGGACGTCGTAACTCGCCGCGGCCGGTGTCGTTCAGCGCACCGGCTGGTCATCCGGCGGCGGCAAGGTGCTGCCATCCCGGAGGATGACCGGGCCGACCGGCGCGGAGACGCTCACCGGCGGTGATGGCAACGGCCGCGGCTCGGGGGTCGGCATGGGTGGCGCCGGCTGGCCGATGGTCGATCCGTAGGCCGGCGGTGGTTGGGAGGCAGTGCCGGCGGCATCGACCAGGTCGGCCAGGCTGGGGGCGTCATCCAGCCGCGGCACGCCGAGCGGCGGCAAGCCGAGCAGCTCGAGGACGGTCTTGCCCACTGACACGTGGGAGTTCCAGCGGGAGTCGATGCCGGTCCGGACCGGGCCGCCGAACATCAGCAGGGGCACCCTCGGTCCGTACGCGAGTTGGACACCGTCAGGGGTGTGTTCGAGATCGGGGGTGGCGACGTGGTCGTCGAAGCCGCCCCAGTCGTCCCAGGTCAGCAGGAAGACGGTGGTGTTCCACAACCCGGCGGTGACGAGGGCATCGACCGCGCGCCAGACCTTGTCCTGCCCGAGACCGACGTCGGCTACCGGATGCTCATCGTAGGGAGAGTCGTGCCAGACCATGCTCAGGTCGGGCAGTGCGCCGTTGCCGGCGTCGGTGACGATGTCGTCGCTGCCGACGATGTTCGCCGAGCCCGTCAACTGGCTGTAGAAGTTCACCGGGTAGCCGGAGGCGCCGGTGTACACCTTCCAGGACAGGCCATGGTCGGCGGCATGGCCGGGCAGGTTTGGCATATCCCAGACCGGATCCGGCTGGTTGCGCGGCGGATTGCGCAGCGTGGGGGTCTGGCCACCCACGATGAGCAGGTGGTTGGGGGTCGAGTTGGTGCCGAACCCGGAACAGTGGTTTTCCAGGAACGCCCCGGTCGCGGCCAGGTAGGCGTAGTACGGCAACACCGTCGCGGTATCGACCTGGGTGTGGGTGGCCGGCGTGCTGGTGCCCTGCCGCTGCGCACCCAGCCACTTCGCGTAGGCCGCTCGCGTGTGGGCCTGATCATGGGTCGGTGGGTTCGGCTGCGGCGGCCAGCCGGTCGCCACGTTGGCGCCCCAGGCGCGCATCGAGGCGAAGTAGTTGTCGGTGGTGTGGTTCTCCTGCACGAAGACGACTACTCGGTCGACGAGCTTGGCCATAGCGCCATGATCGCTGGCTCGGCCGGCGTCAGACAAGGCAGGCATCGCTAGCTAGATCCAGTGTTCCCGCAGTGGCCCGACGGTCCATCCCCGGCGGTGGATCAACTCCACCAGGCTGGGTAACGCGTCGAGCGTGGCGCGCCAGCAGCCGGGCGCCGAGGTGACATCCGAATCGTGCAGCAACACCGTCCCGCCGGCGGTCAGCCGGCGTTCGATGCGGGTGACTATCGAGGTGCCGGTGGCATCGGCGCGCCAATCCCGTCCGTCGGCGGTCCACAGCACCGGCTGCAGGTCTAGCCGGCGAGCCGCCAGCAGGCCGGCTCCGGTGAGTACCCCGTTCGGCGGTCGCCAGAATCTCGGACGGGCGTCGGTCAGCTCGCGGATGCGATGGTAGGCCCGCGCAAGATCCGCCTGCAACTGCCAGGGCGCCCGCAGCAGGTGCGGTCGGTGATGCCAGCCGTGCACCGCCAGCTCGTGGCCCTCGGCGACCATCCTGGCCGCCGGCTCCGGGTGCGCGCGCAGTTGCGTGCCCAGCAGGAAGAAGGTGGCCCGCACCTCCAGCTGGGCGAGCAGATCGAGCAATGCCGGGGTGCCGACCGGATCCGGCCCGTCGTCGAAGGTGAGCGCGATATGCGGCGAGCCCGAACTGCCCGACATCCTCGGCCACCACCGCCGATGCAGTGCCGGGATGGTCGCGACGGAGGGCAGCAGGTGAGCCCCGGCAGCGGTCACGGCCACCGCCCCGGCAAAGCCGAACCCGAGCCGAGCGCTCAGCTTCTCACCGTCCCCGCTCGCGTGACCATCCCGATCGGGCGCTATCGCCCGTTCCACACTATGCAGTGTGGGGATGGGCCCACGTCCGGTCGAGCCAGCGCGAGGCACGACACTTAGGTGGCACTTAAGTGTCGCGCAGCAGAGTTAACAGGATCTGGCACAGTGCGATGTTGGCGATGTTGGCGCGGAAAGCAGCTCCGTGCCGCGGCGGGAGGAAAAGTGATCGAGCAGACCGGGGTCACGAGCCGACTACCGGCTCGGCTCTCGTCGAACGGGATCGAGATCTCCGGCGACGAGTTCGCCCCGATGCGGGACAGCACCCGATGGCGTGGACAACCGCGGCTGCTCCGCGACCGGTTTCGGGAGCACGGCTACCTGCTGCTTCGTCAGGTGCTGGATCGCCGCCGAGTGCTCGAGTTGCGCGCCGACTACTTCGGCCGCTTCGATCCCGCCATGCTGGCCGCCGGCAGCGCCGCAATGGCGGGCATCTTCTCCGGCACGCTGCCGGCCGGGCTGCCCGAGTACGGCACCGCGGGCCATCCGGCCTACGACCTGGTGCGCACCGCGCGGTTCGACGCGTTCACCCGCGACCCGGAACTGCGGCGCATCGCCGAGATCCTGCTCGATGCTCCGGTGGAGTTGATTCCACGACGAATCCTGCGGCATTTCCATCGGAACTCCGGCAAGGCATCGCGGGCGCATGTGGACTACGACTACCTGACCGGCGGCGGAGACCAGTTGCTCACCGCGTGGATCCCGCTTGGTGACTGCCCGATCGAGTGTGGTGGCCTGGTCTATCTGGAGGGCTCGCATCGGGTTTCGCGTGAAGAACTGGACACGCTGCGGCCGTTCACCGACCGGCCGTCCGACCAGCGACCGGTCAGCAACGATCTCGGCCTGACCGCCCGCACGCTCGGTGGCCGCTGGCTCTGGGCGGACTACCGGGCCGGCGACGTCGTGCTGCATGGCCCGCACCTGGTGCACGCGTCGTTGGACAACACCAGCGACGTGATGCGGCTGTCGGCGGATCTGCGGTTCCGCGCCAGCGATTCCACGCCCGACGAGCGCTGGGCCGGCGACTGGTCAGCCGATGACGGATTCTGAGACCACCAACGCGGTGGTGCCGGCGGCCCGAATCGTCTTCAGCGAGACCGACCGGGCCGAGATCACCGGCCGGATCGATCGAATCCTGCAGACCGGCGCGCTGACCCTCGGCGAGAACACCCGCGAGCTCGAGGCCGCGTTCGCCTCGGCGCAGCAGGCGCCGTTCGCGGTCGCGGTGAGCAGTGGCACCGCGGCGCTGGAGATCGTCCTGCGCGCACTGGGTGTTGCCGGCCGCGAGGTGATCGTGCCGGCGAACACCTTCGCCGCGACCGCGTTCGCCGTGCTGGCCGCTGGCGGCCGACCGGTCATCGCCGACATCGATGCCGACAGCCTGGCGCTGAGCCCCCGGACGGTCACCGCCGCGATCACCGGCGACACGGCGGCGATCGTGCTCGTGCACATCGGCGGACTGATCACACCCGAGGTCGTCGAACTGCGCGAGCTCTGCCAGCAGCGGGGCATCGCGTTGGTGGAGGACGCCGCGCACGCGCACGGATCCAGCCATGACGGCACGGCCGCCGGTTCGTTCGGGGTGGCCGCCTCCTTCTCCTTCTACCCGACCAAGGTGATCACCAGCGGCGAGGGCGGCATCATCGTCACCGCTGACGAAGGCATCCGGGACGAGGCGCTGGTCTACCGGGACCAGGGCAAGGCCGGTTTCCACGGCAATCTCCATACCCGGCAGGGCTACGCCTGGCGGATCAGCGAGTTGCACGCGGCGGTCGGGCTGGTGCACCTGCGGCGGCTGCCGGAGTTCTTGGCGGTACGGCAACGGGTCGCGGCTCGCTACACCGATGGGCTGGCCGGGCTGACCGCCCTCAGGACGATCCCGGCACCGGCGGGTTCGGTGTGCAACTACTACAAGTACGTTGCGCTGCTTGACGATGGCATCGACCGGGCCGCGCTCAAGCAGGAGCTCAGGCAGCGGTTCGGCGTTTCGCTGGCGGGTGAGGTGTATGAGACCCCGCTGCATCTGCAGCCGGTCTTCGCGCAGCTGGCAACCGGCCCGCTGCCGGTCGCGGAGGCGGTCTGCGCCAGGCAGATCTGCCTGCCCATCCATTCCGACATGACCGACGCCGAGGCCGATCAGGTAGTGGCCGCGCTGGCCGCCACGCTCGGCCGGGTCTGATGAGTTCGCGCCCGGCCGGTGCGATGACCGCAGCATCCGAGCAGCCCAAACGGGCGTTGCTGCTCTCCGGCTCGCTCGGCATGGGGCATGACGTGATGGCCGAGGCCTGTGCGCTGTCGCTGCGGCGGCGTGGCTGGCTGACCGAGACGATGGACAGCCTGCGGCTGATGGGACACACCGCGGGTGGGCTGGGCGAGCGGACGTTCCGGGCGCTGCTTGCGGTCCCCGGCGTCTACGACGCCTTCCACTTCGAGCAGCTCCGGCAGGACGGCAGGCTGGCCCGGCTGGCCGAGAGGGCTTCCTCGAAGTACGCGGTGCCGGCGCTGCGTACCGAGTTGGCGAGGCGACCGGTCAGCCTGCTGGTCTCGGTATTCGCCACCGGCGCCGCCGCCGCCAGCCGGCTGAAGGCAGAGCACCCGGGGCTGATCACGGCTGTCTTCTGCACCGATGTCTGCCCGCATCGGCTGTGGGTGCACGACAACACCGATCTTTACCTGGTGACCTCGCAGACCGCGCGGCGCTTCGTCTGGCGGTTCCAGCCCGGCGCCTGCGTGGTGGTCGTGCCGGCGCCGGTCCGGCCACAGTTCTATGCCGCGCCGACCCAGCAGGACGCGCGCCGGGAGCTGGGCGTCCCGACCGGCGCGCCATGCGTGCTGCTGATGGCGGGTTCGTGGGGGGTCGGCGCGCTCGTCGAGCTGGCCGAGGCGCTGGCCGACGCGGGTGTCTACACCCTCACCGTCGCCGGTCGCAATGCTTCGCTAGCGGCCGCGTTGCGAGCCAGCCAGGCCCGGCATGAGCGGCTGGTGCCGTTCGGATTCACCGACCGGATCCCGGCGCTGATGGCAGCCGCCGACGTGGTGATCACCTCCTCCGGTGACACCTGCAGTGAGGCCAGGGTGATCGGCCGGCAGCTGCTGCTGCTCGATGTGGTGCCCGGCCACGGCCGGGAGAACCTGCAGCACGAGCTGGAGCGCGGCGATGCCGACGTGGCTCCGACCGATCCGGCCGGCCTGCGCCGGTCGGTGCTGGCCTGCCTGGAGCGGGTGCAGCCGCCACAAGCCAGGATCGCCCAGCAGCCGACGGCGTGGGAGGAGGCTTTCGAGGCTGCGCTGGCTCGGGTCGGGCTGACCAGTCTCGGCGGTGCTGGCGGTGCTGGCGGTCTTGGCAGTGCGGGCGGTCTTGGCGGTGCTGGCGGTCTTGGCGGCGCTGGTAGTCCGTCGTGACCGGCCGGCTGGCCGCTGGCCTGGCCTGCGCCGTCGTCGCGGCCGTCCTGTACGGCAGCGCGCCGGTGCTGCAGGGCGTGGTGGCCCGCCGGACGGCCGATTCACGGCTGGGCCTGCGGCTGGCGATCCGGTTGGCCCGCCAGCCGCTCTGGTTGTTGGGATTGTGCTGCGAGATCTTCGGATTCGTGCTGGAGGCGGATGCCTTCTCCAAGGGCCCGGCAACGCTGGTGGCACCGATCATGGCACTCGACCTGTTGGTCTTCGTGCTGCTCGGTTCGCAGGCTTTCGGCACGCCGCTGTCCCGGCATGCCGGCTGGGGCGTGCTGGCCATGCTCTGCGGCCTGGTGCTGCTGGCCCTCGCCTTCAGCGCGGAGACGGGGCTGGGCAGGGCTGCCAGCAACGGCCAATTGGCTTTGTTCGTCGGCATATCGCTGGTTACGGCTGGCGTGGCGACGCTGCTCGGAAACCGCATGCAGGCGGCGGGGCAGCGGGTGGCGGCAGCCGCCGCGTTCGGTACCGCCTCCGGCGTTTGCTATGGCTTCGCCACCCTGACCACCCGGCAGGTCGGTCGGACCTTCACGGTGCAGCAACCCTGGCAGCTGCTTGGTTCGCCTACCCCGTACGCGCTGGCCGGTTGCTCGATCCTCGGCATCGTGTTGACGCAGCGGGCGTTGCGGCTGAGCCCGCTGATCGGCTTTCCGCTGACCAGCGCGATCGCCGCATTCCTGCCGGTGCTGCTGGGCGCGGCGGTGTTGGGCGAGGGCGTGCCGGGCGATGCCCGGCGGGCGGCGTTCCTCTGTGCCTTGGCGCTGTTGCTGGTCGGCGTGATGCTGATCGCCCGCGATCGCGCGACCATCGAGCAGACATCGGACGCCGAGGTCTCCGGCTAGTAGCTGAGTCGCGAATGCTTGACCAACGCCGCGGTGGCGCCAACGAATCACCGCGAACGCGGTCTTGATCATGGCCCGGTACACCCCGGATTGAGGTAATCGAGCCTGAGGCCGTCGGCGGACGAATCACCTGTGCGGGGTGAGGCCAGCTCCGGTGAACCGTGGCACGGTGAATTCCAATCCGACCTGTTCTGGGCGGATGAAGGAGATGGGGATCTCATGGGTATGAGGCGACGGACAAGACGGCGGGCGCTCGTTGCTGGGGCAGTGGTAGCTCACCACCGGGACAAGAGGATCGCCAACCAGCAGGCCGAGGACGAGCCGCCTGCCGATGACGGCCAGGACCAGGCAGAATATGCGCCGCCTCCGGCGGATCCGGCGGATCAGATCGAGCACCTCGCGCAGTTGCACGCCTCGGGCGCGCTGACAGACGAAGAGTTCACGACGGCCAAGGCGCAGGCCCTCGGGTCGTGACCACCCCGGACTGCCAGACAACGAGAAAGGTGCTCCAATGAGCGAATCGCACAAGGACGTGCTGTTGAAGGCAGTCGAGGCCGAGGTGGGTGGCGCTTCGGTCGATCCGGTCACCCTGTTCACCGACGATGTCGTCGGTTGGTCGCCGATTGCAACGGTGTCAGGGTTGGCTGATCTCGCGGACCTCAGCGCCGCCCGCGAAACCGCCTTTTCCAACGTCGTCGTTATGCTCCGAGGACTCGACGAGGTAGGCAACAAGGCGTTCGCCGAGTGGCAAGTCGACGCCGATCACACCGGGCCGCTGGCCCTTGGCCAGGATGCCGTGTTGGAAGCCACTGGGCGGCACGTCCAGCTGGCCGGTGTCACCGTGGCCGACTTCCGCGGCGAGAAGATCCGGTCGTTCCGGACGTACTTCGACGACGTCTCTTTGATCGAGCAGATCGTTGAGGTCTGACGAGTCGGTCGCTGTGGCGTTCCACGTCGAGGACCACCCGGATCCGCTCGATATCGAGTTCCTCGAAACTCAGATACGCCGTGAGGCATCCGCCACCACGGGACTTGGCGACGAAGTCGACCTGGCGATCTTCGTGCGCGACGCCGGCACGGTCATAGCCGGTATCAGCGGATGGACCTGGGGCGACTGCTGCGAGCTCCAGAACCTCTGGGTGGAGCCGAGTCTGCGCGGTCGAGGCCTGGCTACTCGGCTCATGGCTGCCGCCGAAGCCGAGGCAGCGGCTCGCGGGTGCTCCCAGACCGTCCATTTCACCTACGCCTTCCAGGCTCGAGCTCTCTACGAGCAGACCGGCTACCAACTGATGGGTCGAGTCGAAGACTTCCCATCAGGAACGGACGTCCTCTGGTACCGCAAGCGCCTGTTGCCGCAATCGATCGATAACTGAGAAAGGCAGTCAGGTCGTGGGCGGCCGTGCTTTCCAGCGACGCCCACGGGCTGTGTACCCAAATGTCGGGGTGACAGGATTTGAACCTGCGACCTCTTCGTCCCGAACGAAGCGCGCTACCAAGCTGCGCCACACCCCGATGCCGGCGAACCGGCAACCGCACCAGCATAACCGACGGCCACCAGCGGATTGACCGCAGCCCGACCGTCCCAGCCTGCCGTCCCAGCCACCCGAAGACGGCTCAGGCAGCCACCGCATCGCGCGGCAGCAGGGTGAGCAGCACCGCCTCTGGCCGGCAGCCGATCCGGACCGGCATGAACGGATTCGTGCCGAGGCCGGCACAGACGTTGAACCACATCCGCTCGTCCCACCGGTGCAGCCAGCGCGCCCGGTTCACGTCGATCCCGCAGTTGGTGACGATGGCCGGGCCGAACGGCACCCGGACCTGCCCACCGTGCGTGTGCCCGGCCAGCACCAGGTCGTAGCCGTCGGCGGCGAAGCAGGACAGCAGCGCGGGCTCGGGGGAGTGCACCACCCCGATCCGGACGGCGGCGGCGGCCTCCGCCGGTCCGGCGATCTTGGCATAGCGCGCCCGGCGCAGATGCGGGTCGTCCGTCCCGGCCAAGGCCACCGGTGCACCGGCCACCTGCACCGAGGTCCGGACGTGGGTCAGATCCAGCCAGCCGCGATCGGCCATCGCCGCCGCCAGCTCGCCCCACGGCATCCGCCGCCGGCCGCTCAGGTTGTCGATCCGGTTCGGCATGAAGTACCGAGCCGGATTCTTCGGCCGGGGCACGTAGTAGTCATTGTTGCCCGGCACGAAGGCACCCGGAAAGTCGAACAGCGGCCCGAGCGCCCGCATGATGGCCGGAATGCCGTCCGGGTCGGAGCTGGTGTCGCCGGTATTGATCACGAAATCCGGCTCCAGCCGCGCCAGATCCGACACCCAGGCCTGCTTGCGCCGCTGCGCGGCGGTCAGGTGCAGGTCGGAGATGTGCAGCACCCGCAGCGCCGGCGCGCCCGGTTCGAGCACCGGCACCGCGAACCGGCGCAGCGTGAACAGGTTGCGCTCGATCAGCCCGCCGTAGCCGAGCGCGGCCGCGCCGAGCAGCCCGACAGCGCCGGCGGAACGAACTAGGCGGCCCATATTCCTTACCCTACGGCCACTAGCCTGGAGCCCATGGCCACCCTGAAACAGCAGCTGCACGCCGACCTGACCACCGCCATGAAGGCCCGGGACGAGTTGACCACCGCCACCCTGCGGATGCTGCTGACCGCGGTCACCACCGAGGAGGTGGCCGGCTCCGTCGCCCGCGAGCTCACCGATGACGAGGTGTTGCGGGTGGTCAACCGGGAGGCCAAGAAGCGCCGGGAGGCGGCTGAGGCGTTCAGCGGTGCCGGCCGGACCGAGCAGGCCCAGCGCGAGCGGGACGAGGAGGCGGTGCTGATCCGCTACCTGCCCGCGCAGCTCGACGACGCCGAGCTGACCGCGCTGGTGGCCGACGCCATCGCCGGGGCCGGCGCCACCGGCCCCCAACAGCTCGGCCTGGTGATGAAGACGGTCACCCCCAAGGTGGCCGGCCGGGCCGACGGAAGGCGGGTTTCGGAGGAGGTACGGCGGCAACTGACCGGCTGATCAACGCTGGCGAATGAGCCGCCGCGCACAGCTGAACACCGTCGTCCACAGCCGGAGTTCAGATCCCCGGACGGCACATCCGGCTCGGGTACGGTGGCCAAGTGCTTCATCGGATCGCCGTCTTTGCCCTGCCAATCCTGCTGTTACTGGCCGCCTGCACGCAGGCTCCGCAACCCGGTTCGACCGGCTCGGCTCCGCGATCAACCGCCGCCGGCTCCGCGACGGCCACCGGCAGCAGCCCGACCGCTTCCGCCTCCGCCAGCGGCTCGGAAACCTCGGCGGCGACCCGCCCGGTGCACGTCTCGCTGCTGGAGGGCGACGGTGGTGTGTACGGCGTCGGCATGCCCATCATCGCCTGGTTCGACGTTGCGCCGACCAGCGGCGTGGCCTTCGCCCAGGCCACCAAGGTCACCGTCAACGGCAAGCAGGTGCCCGGCGCCTGGTACTTCGAACACAGCTCACATGCCGGCTCGGCCCTGGAGGCGCACTACCGACCACAGGCGTACTGGCCGGGGCACGCCAGGATTCATCTGGAGCTGCCGGTGCAGGGCCTCTCCGCCGGTCCAGGCCTGGCCTTCGACGACAGCCTGACCCTGGACATCAACACCGGTGCGGCGACCTTCGCCGCCGTGAACGCCGGCACCCTGCGGATGACGGTGAAGTCCGACGGCAGGCTGGTCGGGGTCTACCCGGTCTCGCTCGGCGCGCCGAACACCCGTACGACGCGCGGCATCAAGGTGATCATGGAGAAGGGCCTCGACATCCCGATGCGCGGCCCGGGCTACTTCGACCCGCACGTGCAGTGGACGCAACGATTGACCTATGGCGGCGAGTACCTGCACTCGGCACCCTGGAACATCGCCAACCTCGGCAAGCGCAGCACCTCGAACGGCTGCACCAACCTCAGCCCAACGGTGGCCAAGCAGCTGTACGGCCTGATGCGGGTCGGCGACGTGGTGTCCTACCCGAACGCCAACGGGCCACAGATGCAACTGGGCAGCGGCTACGGCGACTGGAACGTGTCCTGGGGCCAGTGGCTGACCGGAGGCGTGGTCACGACCGCCTGACCTCGGCCAGCCCGGAGCATATGCGGGTGCCAGCCCGGACGGGTGCCAGCCCGACGGGTGCGCAAAACCGGGGTCGGGCGGCCGTGCGTGAGCCAGTCGAGGCTGACTAAGGCATCTTGGGCCTTGGTCGGCTTGGGCTATCTCCTGGGCTTGGTCGGCTTGGGGCTGGGACGCGGCTTCGTCGGCTTCGGGGTAGGGGTTGGGCTAGGGGCGGGGCTGGACGAGGTGCCGCCATTGCCGCCGCCCGTCCCGGGGTCGGTCGGGAAGCTCTGGACGACGCCGTTGGGTGGCACGCCGGAGGAGGCGCACAGCGTGATCGTGGCGCCCTGCTCCGCGATCTTCGGCCCCTCGAACGCGACGTCGCCGCTGCGCACCGTGCTACCGCACGGCGTGCTGATCACCTTGACCTTGTAGCCGTCCTGGGTGAGCTCGGTGATCGCGTCGTTGATGTCCTGATTGACCACCGACGGCACTTCTTGTCCGGGCGCGGACTCCGGCGTCTGCCAGGTCCACTGCTGGCTCTGCAGCGTCTGCTGGTAGGCCATCAGCCAGAACCTGGCCGCCGTCGCGCCGAAGGTGTCGGTGCCGTCGTTGTTGGCGGTGATGCCGGGAACGTTGGCAATCCGCTGGGTCGGGTGCAGCGGGTTGACCAAGGCCGCCGCCGAGGTCAGGCTCGGTGTGATGCCGACGAACCAGAGCGCTGAGTTGCCCTGGTCATCGACGTTCTGGTGGGTGACCGGGTCGAACTTGGTGCTGTTGTTGGTGCCCGTCTTGCCGGCGATCAGGCTGCCGCCGTTGGCGTACCAGTCGCCGAAGAAGCGGTCCGCGGTGCCGTAGCCGCTGTGCGTGTCGTTGGTCATGATGTTGACCAGGGTGCGGGCGGTGTACGGGTCGAACTGCCGGCTGCAGCCCGGCCGCTTGAACGGCACCGGCTTGTCGTTGATGTCGGTGACCGACCGGATCGGCGTCGGCGGGCAGAACACCCCGTCGTTGGCGAGTGCGGAGAACGCGCCGGTCAGCTCCAGCACCGAGGTCGGGTCCTGGCCCAGGGTGAAGGTGGCCTGCCGTCCGGACACGATGTTCTGGGCGAGCGTCCGGCCGGTGTCGTTGCCCTTGGCGTCATAGACGTGGTTCTTCAACTGGTTCATGCCCAGCCCGAGCGCGGTGCTCACGATCGGGCCGAGCTCGCAGCTGAACGTCTGATCCTCCATCGCCACGAAGTAGGTGTTGGATGAGGCCGGCAGCGCGTGGTCCAGCGGCATGGTGGAGCTGTAGTGCCCGGCGTTCTGCACGGTGTAGGGCTTGCCGGTGATGGTGTCCACCGGGCAGTTCTTGGTGGTCCACTCGTTGTTGTTGGTGGTCAGCGTGTAGTTGGTAGGCACGCCCATCTTCAAGGCGGTCAACGCGGTGAAGTACTTGTACGTCGAACCGGACCCGGCGTAGCCCTTGGTGAAGATCTTGTCCACCGAGTAGCCGGGATCGCCCTTCTTCACGCCGTACCGGACGTCGGTGATCATCGAGGTCACCGCGCCGGTGCTCGGCGTCACCGACGGCATGGCGAGGATGTAGCCATCGCTGTGCGAGGCGTCCAGCCCGCTCTGGCTCGCGATGTTGTTCTGGCCCTGGGTCTGCAGGTTGGCGTCCAGGGTGGTGACGATCTTGTACCCGGCGGTGTTGATCCGCTGGCTGCTCAGGCCGCCGATGTTCTCCAGCCAGTCCAGCGCGTAGTCGCAGAAGAACCCGACGTTCTTGACGGCCGGATTGGCGTAGGCGCAGCCGCGAGCAGGCTGACTGTGCGGGGCCAGCCGAATCGGCTGCTGCTTGTAGGCCTCGGCCTGCGCGGCAGTGATGTAGTCCTGGTCGGCCATGTTGTCCAGCACCAGATCGCGCCGGTCTCGGGCCGCCTGCGGGTGCGCGAACGGGTCGTAGTCCGAAGGTGCCTTGACCAGGCCCACCAGCATCGCGGCCTGCGTGATGCTTAGCCGGCTCGCGTTGACCCCGAAGTAGGTCTGCGCGGCGGTCTGGATGCCGTAGGCGTTCTCTCCGAAAAAGGCGATATTCAGGTATTTCTGGAGGATATCGGCCTTGGTGTTCTGGGTTTCGATCTTCAGCGCGCACCGGGCGTCCAGGATCTTGCGATCGATGTTCTGGTCGACCGCGGCGGCCCGCTCGTCGTCGGTGCTGGCCTCGTAGTAGCGCACCTGCTTGACGTACTGCTCGGTCAGCGTGGAGGCACCCTGGGTGTCGCCGCCGGTGGTCTTCACCAGGCCACGGAACAGGCCGCGCAGGTCAACCCCGTGGTGGGAGTAGAAGCGCCGGTCCTCGGTGGCGATCAGCGCGTTGATCACCGACTTGGGCACCTGCGACAGCGGAATGACCTGCCGGTTCTGGTCGAACAGGGTGGCGATCACGGTCGTGCCATCGCTGGCATACATGGTCGTCTTCTGCTGGACCGGCTCCTCGGTGAGGTTGCAGGTCGTGTTCAGAAATTTGTCCGCGCCAGCCTTAGCTGCCAGCCCCATCCCGCCGATATAGGGGAGAAGAAAGCCGGCAGCCAGGACGCCGGCGATCGCGAGAAGTGCGACGAGCTGACCTAGCTTCGACAGGATGGTCCAACCGGATGCACGTGCCACAGGAGTACAGGGTACGCCAGCGAGTGAGTACCCGACCGGCGGCGCTGATCAGCCGCCGACGACCCTGCCGGGGTACCGCGGCCGCTTTCTGGTGTATGGCACCGGGCCGTCCCGAAGCATCAATTTCATATCGGACTATTGCGAGTCGCCGAACTGTGACCTACCGTCCGTCACGACAGCTCACATCATGTCTGTGTGAGTTTTCCGCAGTTGAACAGGTAACCAGGTCCTTCGGGACCGACCGCCGACCCACGGGGGGCCAGCAATGAGCGCACCGAGACTACCGGAGCGGGTGAGAGCCACCGGCGATCCAGAATGGGCGTCTCGCGGCGCCTGCCGCAATGTCGATCCGGAAACGCTGTTCGTGGTAGGGGCCGCCCAGCACAAGGCCAAGGCAATCTGCATGGGCTGCCCGGTGCGCTTCGACTGCCTGGCCGACGCGCTGGACAGCCGGACCGAGTTCGGGGTCTGGGGCGGCATGACCGAGCGGGAGCGCCGCACGCTGCTGCGCCGCCGGCCGGACATCCGGTCCTGGCGGGCCTTCTTCTCGACCGCCCAGCGTGCCGAGAACCTGGCCAGCCTGCCGCAGCCGATGCAGGTCGTCCGCTAATAGCGCTGGTCTGACACGTTCCGCCGAACGCCACTCCGCGCGTTCGCCGCGGGTTAGGTGTCCGTGCCGGCTAACGCGGCGCCGATCAGCCGCAATCCGGCCAGATCGTGTACATCGGTCGGCAGCGCCGGCACTTGCAGCTCCGGTACGTCCGGATGCGCCGCCGCGAACCGGGCCACCATCGACCGGTCATGCCGTGCCGCCTCGGCGGTTTCGGCGTGCACCCGCAAGGCGGCCTGGGCCAGCGCGGTACCCGTCGACGGCGGCAGCGTGGCCAGCCGTTCGGCCGCGTCCAGCGCCCGCTCCGCGCTCAGTTCCACGGCGGCCCGGCGAACCCGGTTGAGCACCACGCCGGCCAGCGGCATCCGATCCGCCTGCAGCCGCTCGACGAAGAACGACGCCTCCCGCAGCGCGTCCGGCTCCGGTGAGGCGACCACCACGAAGGCGGTGCCCGGCGCCTGCAGCAGCCGGTAGGTCTGCTCCGCCCGTTCCCGGAAGCCGCCGAACATGGTTTCCAGCGAGGCGATGAAGGCCGAGACATTGCCCAGCAGGTCGTTGCCGACGATCCGGTTCAGCACCCGGGTGAACAGCGAGAAGGACGCGCCGACCACCTTCAGGTACGCCTTGCCGCCGGCCCGGGCCGGCGCGCTCAGCAGCCGGATCATCCGACCGTCCAGGAACCGGCCCAGCCGCTGCGGGGAGTCCAGGAAGTCCAGCGCCGACCGGGACGGCGGCGTGTCCACCACGATCAGGTCCCAGTCGCCGTGCTCGACCAACCGGTTGCGCAGCTGGGACAGCTTCTCCATCGCCATGTACTCCTGAGTGCCGGCGAAGGAGGACGACAGCGATTGGTAGAACGGGTTGCTGAAGATCTGGCTGGCCTTCTCGGCGGTGGTGTTGGCCAGCACCACCTCGTCGAAGGTGCGTTTCATGTCCAGCATCATGGCCAGCAGCGCGCCGTTGGCGATGCCAGCCACCGGTCGTGGCGTGTTGTCCAGCTCGACCAGGCCGAGTGACTGGGCCAGCCGGCGAGCCGGGTCGATGGTCAGCACCACCACCCGGCGGCCCTGTTCGGCGGCCCGCAGCGCCACCGCCGCGGCGGTGGTCGTCTTGCCCACGCCACCGCTGCCACAGGTGACGATCACCTTGATCTCGGGATCCTTGAGCAGGGTGTCCATCTCGAACACCGGTGGCCGTTGCCGGGTACTCATGCGCCCACCGGGCCGGCCCCGAGCCAGGCGTCCAGCTCCAGCGCATCGGCGAGCTCGAACAGGCTGCCCAGGTCCACCGGCGGGGCCAGCTCCGGCAGCCGGCGCAGTGGCACCCCCATCGTCGACAGCTCGGCGGCCGCTCGGGTCTGCACCTGCTGGCGGGCGCCGTAGTCGAGCATCTCAACCATCAGGCCGGGCGCCAGCTCAGCGCTGAGGCCGACCGCGGCCAACCCTTCGGCCAGCGTGCCGGCGTCCGGAGCGGCCGCGCCGACCAGCTCCGGCCGAGCGCGATTGACGATCACCTGCCCGATCCGGTAACCGGCCGAGCGCAGCTCGGCGGCCGCGTCCAGGGTCTCCTGCACCGGCATCTCCTCCAGCAGGGTGACGATGTGCACCGCCGTGCGCGCGGACCTCAGCAGCTCCATCACGCCGATGCTCTGCCGGTGGATCGGGCCCATCTTGGTCAGCCCGGCCACCTCCTGGGTGGCCTCCAGGAACGCGGCGATCCGTCCGGTCGGCGGCGCGTCCAGCACCACCGCGTCGAAGGCCGGCCGGCCACTCGGGCCGGTGCGGGTGACCGCCTCCTTCACCTTGCCGGTCAGCAGCACGTCCCGCAGGCCGGGCGCGATGGTGGTGGCGAAGTCGATCGCGCCCATCTTGCGCAGCATGGAACCGGCCCGCTTGATGCTGTAGAACAGGTCCAGATATTCGAGCATCGCCGCCTCGGTGTCGACCGCCAGGCCGACCACCTCACCACCTCGGGTCGCGGTCAGCCGGGTCTCGGCGTAGGGCAACGGCGGGGTGTCGAACAGCTGGGCCAGCCCCTGCCGGCCCTCCACCTCGATCAGCAGCACCCGCTGCCGGCGGCCGGCCAAGCCCACCGCGAGCGCGCCGGCGACCGTGGTCTTGCCGGTGCCGCCCTTGCCGGTCACCACGTGCAGGCGCGGATTGATCGGAGGGACGGCCACCCGACCAGCCTACAAAGCCGGCGCGATAGGTTGCCGACATGTCCTGATCGACAAGCCCGTCCGCGTGAGGTAGGCCCTATGCCCCCCGTTTCTGCCCGGCTGGCCGAGCTCGGCATCGAGTTGCCGCCGGTCGTTGCCCCGGTCGCCGCCTACCTGCCGGCGGTGCGTACCGGCTCGCTGGTCTACACCTCCGGGCAGGTGCCGATGGTCGGTGGCGCACTGCCGGCGGTCGGCAAGGTGGGCGCCGAGGTGAGCCCGGACGAGGCCGTCGGCTACGCGCGCACCTGTGCGCTGAACGCGCTGGCCGCCGTGCACGCGCTGGTCGGCATCGACTCGGTGGTCCGGGTGGTCAAGGTGGTCGGCTTCGTCGCCTCGGCGCCGGGCTTCACCGGCCAACCCGGCGTGGTCAACGGCGCGTCCGAGCTGCTCGGCCAGGTGTTCGGCGAGGCCGGCCGGCATGCCAGGTCCGCGGTCGGGGTGGCCGAGCTGCCGATGAACGCCCCGGTCGAGGTCGAGTTGATCGTCGAGGTGGCCTGAGCGGTGCCCGAGGTGCCGGTGCGCGAGGCGGCCACCGTGGTGCTGCTGCGCGACAGCCCGGGCGGCCTGCAGACCTGGCTGATGCGCCGGGTGCCGAAGATGGCCTTCGCGCCGGGCATGTCGGTGTTTCCCGGCGGCGGCGTGGACCCGGCCGACGCCGCCGGGCCGGTCTCGGCCGACGAGGTCGCGGTGGCGGCCCAGCTCGGCGTGACCACCGAGCACGCCGGCGTCCTGCTGCGCACGGCGGCCCGTGAGATTGCCGAGGAGACCGACGTCCGGTTGCCGCTGGAGGCCATCCGGCCGTGGGCCCGCTGGATCACCCCACCGGCCGAGTCACGCCGTTATGACACCTACTTCTTCGTCGCCACCCTGCCGGCCGGCGCGCGGGCCAGCGCCGTCTCGGCCGAAGCCTCGGTGGCCGGCTGGCTGGCGGTGGACCAGGCACTGGCGGAGTACCAGCGCGGCGAGCGACCGATGCTGCCACCGACCGTCCGGACCCTGATGGAGCTCTCGGCCTACCGGCGGGCGGCCGAGGTGGTGGCGGCCGCGGCGGACCGCCGGATCCTGCCGATCACCCCGGTGCTGCGGCGCAATCCGGCTGGTGACTGGGTGGCCGAACTGGGCGACGGCCTCGAGCTGCCGCTGCCGGCCGAGTTCATCACGGCCACCGGCCGGCGGCTGCAATGAGCGTGCCCTACGAGCGGCTGCGACAGGTCAGCGAGGTGGCCGGCGTGGTGCTGGCCGACAACCCGTCACCGATGACGTTGGAGGGCACCAACACCTGGCTGCTACGCGACGATCCCGGCCGGCGCGAGGCGGTGGTGGTCGACCCGGGACCGCTGGACGAGGTGCACCTGCATGCGGTGCTGGCCGCGGCCGGCTCGGTGCCGTTGATCCTGCTCACCCATGGCCACCCGGACCATTCGGCGGGCGCGCGCCGGCTCGCCGAGCTGACCGGCGCGCCGGTGTACGCGCTGGACCCCGCCCACCGGCACGGCGGCGAGGGCTTGGCCGAGGGCGCGGTGCTGGGCGGCGCCGGCGTCCGGATCGAGGTGTGGCAGACGCCCGGCCACACCGCGGACTCGCTGTGCTTCCTGCTGCCGGCCGGCGGGCCGACTCGGGCGGTGCTCACCGGCGACACCATCCTGGGCCGGGGCACCACCGTGGTCGCCCATCCGGACGGGGTGCTGGCCGACTACCTTGCTTCGCTGCGCCGGCTGGCCGGGCTGGCCGGGGTGAGCGTGCTGCCCGGGCACGGGCCGGAACTGCCGGACGCGGGCACGGCGGCCACCGATTACCTGGCGCACCGCGAGCAGCGGCTGGATCAGGTCCGCGCGGTGCTGGCCGAGCTGCCGGACGCCTCGCCGCAGCAGGTGGTGGAGCGGGTCTACGCCGAGGTGGAGCGGGCGCTGTGGCCGGCCGCCGAGCTGTCGGTACGGGCGCAGCTGGCCTACCTGCGGCAAGCCTGACCGGTGCCCGAGTCGGGCCGGTTGGATCGGCGGTTGGGCACCGCCGACGCGGTGGTGATCGGGCTCGGCTCGATGATCGGCGCCGGGGTGTACGCGGCCTTCGGCCCGGCCGCCCGGGCGGCTGGTGCCGGCCTGCTCGCCGCGCTGCTGCTGGCCGCGGTGGTGGCGTACTGCAACGCCGTGGCCTCGGCGCAGCTGGCTGCCAGCTACCCCGAGTCGGGCGGCAGCTATGTCTATGGCCGGCGCCGGCTGGGCGCCTGGTGGGGGTTCACCGCCGGCTGGGGCTTCGTGGTAGGCAAGACCGCCTCGTGCGCGGCGATGGCGCTCACCTTCGCGGCCTACGCGGTGCCCGGCCACCCGCTGGCCCAGCGGCTGGTCGGGGTGCTCGCGGTGCTTGCGCTGGCCGGGTTGAACTACCGGGGCGTCACCAAGACCGCCGCGCTCAGCCGGCTGCTGGTCGCGCTGAGCCTGCTCAGCCTGACGGTGCTGGTGGCCGCCGTCTGGGCCGGCCGGCATCACAGCGGGCAGTGGGCGTTTCCAGGTTCCGGCGGCGTGCGGGGGCTGCTGCAGGCGGCGGGTCTGCTGTTCTTCGCCTTCGCCGGCTACGCCCGCATCGCCACCATGGGCGAGGAGGTACGCGATCCCGGCCGCACCATTCCGCGCGCCATCCCGCTGGCACTGGGCATCGCGGTCGCGGTGTACGCCGTGGTGGGCATCTCCGCGCTGGCCGCCGCCGGACCGGCTGGCCTGGCCGCGGCCAGCGCGCCGCTGGACGCCGCGGTGCACGCCGCCGGGGCCGGCTCGGTGGCGCCGGTGGTCCGGTTCGGCGCCGCGGTGGCCAGCCTCGGCGCGTTGCTCGCGCTGATCGCCGGCATCGGCCGGACCAGCTTGGCCATGGCACGCAATCGTGATCTGCCGGGGTGGCTGGCCGCCGTCCATCCCCGGTTCCGGGTACCGCATCGGGCCGAGCTGGCGCTGGCCGTGCTGGTCGGCGTGCTGGTGCTGACCACCGATCTGCGCGGGGTGATCGGCTTCTCCTCCTTCGGCGTGCTGGTGTACTACGCGATCGCCAACGCCGCCGCGTTCAGCCAGCCGGCCGGCCAGCGACGCTGGCCGCGGGCCCTGAACGTGCTCGGACTCCTGGGTTGCCTGGTGCTGGTGGCCAGCCTGCCGGTGGTCAGCGTGCTAGCCGGATCGGCGATGTTCGGGATCGGCCTGGCCGGCCGGGCACTGGTGCTGCGACAGCGCGGCAGCCGATCGGGCCGGCGCAGCCGATGAGGGCCGGCGGCGGCCGCTAACGGTCAGCGGGCTCGACGGGCCAGCCGCTCCCGGTCCAGGATGACCACGCTCTTGCCCTCCAGCCGCAGCCAGCCGCGCTGGGCGAAATCGGCCAGCGCCTTGTTCACCGTCTCCCGGGAGGCGCCGACCAGCTGGGCCAGCTCCTCCTGGGTCAGGTCGTGGGTGACCCGCAGCTGGCCGCCGTCCACCGAGCCGAAGCGCTGGGCCAGTTGCAGCAACTGCTTGGCGACCCGGCCGGGCACGTCGACGAAGATCAGGTCCGCCAGCATGGTGTTGGTCCGGCGCAGCCGGCGGGCCACCACCCGCAGCAGCTGCAGCGCGATCTGCGGCCGCTCGGTGATCCAGTTGGTCAGCGCGGCCTTCGGCAACCGGGCCACCCGGGCGTCGGTCACCACCACCGCGGTCGCGGTGCGCGGTCCCGGGTCGAACAGCGAGAGCTCGCCGAACTGGTCGGCCGGACCCATCACGGCCACCAGGTTCTCCCGGCCGTCGGAGGACTTGCGACCGAGCTTCACCTTGCCGGACAGCACGATGTAGAGGCTGTCGCCGGGCTCGCCCTCGGTGAACAGCGTGGTGCCCCGGGGCGCTTCGAAGATTTCGAACTGGCTGCCCAGTGCCTCGACATCGGCGGGATCGACACCTTGGAACAACCCGGCTCTGCGGAGCACCTCGTCCACGCCAGCTCCTTCTCGGTATGCCGCGCCAGCAGCCACGGCAGGCTATGGCGGGATTCTAGGGCTAGCCGCGGCGCTGGATTCGCCGACCCGCACAAGCCGGTTGGCGATGACCGGCAAGCCTTGCTGCCGACGAGTCGAGAGCGCTGATCCGTCCAGGTCTCGCTCGAGGTTCGCCGCGGGCCTCGTTCGAGGCAATCCGGTCAGTTCTTGCGGCGAGCCACCCGGGGCAGGATGCGCAGTCGGGACCGGAACCGCCGCAGCGCCGAGTCGGTACCTTCCCGGACGAAGGTGTCGAGTTCGGCGGAGCTGGCGTGATCGAGGAAGTCCTCCACCTCCCGCTCGTCGGCGACCCGGGTCAATGGCACCTCGATGCGCTCCATGATGAGCATGAAGGCCATCAGCAGCACCGGGAAGAGGAGCACCAGAAATCCGATCATGGTGCTGTCATTGTGCCCTAATAAGCTTGCCGACGTGGCGAAGACAGTTACCGACCAGACCCGGCCAGCCGGCACCCGGCAACCGGCCAAGAAACCCGCGCAGCCGGCCAAGAAACCCGGGCAGCCGGCCAAGAAGCCCGGGCAGCCGGCTGCGAGTGCCGGCGTTTCCGGCGACTGGCAGGAGACGCCACTGGCGTTGACCCGACGGGCCCGGCGGATCAACAAGGAACTAGCCGCGCTGTATCCGCATGCGCACTGCGAGCTGGATTTCGGCAACCCGCTGGAACTGTCGGTCGCCACCATCCTGTCCGCGCAGTGCACGGACAAGAAGGTCAACGAGGTGACCCCGGCGCTGTTCGCCAAGTACTCCGACGCTGCCGGCTACGCCGCCGCCGATCGGGCCGAGCTGGAGGACCTGATTCATGCCACCGGGTTCTTCCGGGCCAAGTCGAACACCCTGATCAAGCTGGGCCAGCAGCTCGTCGAGCGGTTCGACGGCGAGGTGCCGAACACGCTGGCCGAGCTGGTGACGCTGCCCGGCTTCGGCCGCAAGACGGCCAATGTGGTGCTCGGCAACGCCTTCGACGTGCCCGGCCTGACCATCGACACCCACTTCCTGCGGCTGGCCCAGCGCTGGCGGTGGACCGGCAGCGACGACCCGGTGAAGATCGAGCAGGACGTCGCGGTGCTGATCCCGCGCAAGGAGTGGACGATCCTGTCGCATCGGGTGATCTGGCACGGCCGCCGGATGTGCCATGCCCGCCGGCCGGCCTGCGCGGTGTGCCCGCTGGCCAAACTGTGCCCGTCGTACGGGATCGGCGAGATGAACCCGGTGGCCGCCGCCAAGCTGGTCAAGAGCCCGTCCCAGACCAATCCGGATCTCGCCGGGTGACCGAACTCGCCCCGCCGTGGCTGCGGCCGCTGGTCGAGGCGGTACGGACGGTACGCGCTGAGCAGCTGTCCCGGTTCGTCCCGCCGGAGGACGGCAGTGGTCGGCACTCGGCGGTGCTGATGCTGTTCGCCTCGCCGGACGGCCTGGCGACCGCCGACGTGCTGCTGCTGCAGCGGGCGGCCACCCTGCGCAGCCACGCCGGTCAGGTGGCCTTCCCCGGTGGGGTGACCGACCCGACCGACATCTCACCGGCCGCCACCGCGCTGCGTGAGGCCAGCGAGGAGGTGGGGTTGCGGGCCGACACGGTGGACGTGCTGGCCGAGTTGCCGGCGGTGTTCCTGCCGCCGTCCGGGTTCGTGGTCACCCCGGTGCTCGGGCATTGGCGGGAGCCGCATCCGGTCGGCGTGGTGGACACCGCCGAGGTCGCCGAGGTGCGCCGGCTGCCGCTGGCCGAGCTGACCGACCCCACCAACCGGTTCACCGTGCTGCACTCCTCCGGCTTCCGCGGCCCGGGCTTCGAGGTGGCTGGCCTGTTCGTCTGGGGGTTCACCGCCGGCCTGCTGGACCGGCTGCTGCGGCTGGCCGGCTGGGAGAAACCGTGGAACCGGGAGCGGGTACGGCCGGTGCCGGACTGAGGCCCGGCTCCGCTCCGCACCTGCCGCTCGGCCCGGCTCAGCCCAGCCGGGTACGGTCGCGGGGTGCCCCCGCTGCTCCGCCCGCTGACCGGTCTGCGGCTGACCGCGATGCCGATGGCCGGTGCCCTGCTGGCCGGTGTCCTGCTGGCCGGCTGCCAGCGCGAGTCGGCGATCAACCGGGAGCCGCACACCGGTACCAGCACCGCCGCCGTGGTCGACGGCGCGCAGCAGGTCACCATCACCACCGACCAGAGCTACCGCTTCGACCCGTCCACCATCACCGTGCACCCGGGCCCGGTGCGGATCGTGCTGCGGCACACCGGCAGCGGCGCGCCGCACAACTGGTCGCTGCTCGGCCTGCCGGCTGATTTCGTGCCGCTGGTCACCCCGGGCCAGCAGAAGTCGATCGAGTTCACCGCGCCGGCGCCGGGCAAGTACACCTTCGTCTGCACGATCCACGTCACCCAGGGCCAGACCGGCACGTTGATCGTGCTGCCCAGCTAGCGACATGCACCAGCCGGACCTGCTCGACCTGATCCTGATCGTGGCCGCGATCGGGTACGCGGTGGGCGGCTTCCGCAACGGCGCGGTGGTCGGCGCGCTGTCCCTCGGCGGCTTCTTCGGCGGCGCGGCGGTCGGCGCCCAACTGGCCCGGCCGCTGGGACGCGGGCTGGCCAACGGCGCGGCGCAGGTGCCGGTGGCCATCGTCTGCGTGCTGTTCTTCGCGCTGCTCGGCCAACTGGTCGCGGTCTGGATCGCCGGCCGGCTGCGCTCGCGGCTCACCTGGCATCCCGCCCAGCAGGTGGACCACGCCTTGGGCGCGGTGTTCTCGACGGCGGCCGTGCTGCTGGTGGCCTGGATGATCGCGGTTCCGCTGGCGGTGGCGCCGTACCCGAGCATCGCCAGCCAGGTCCGCCGATCGATGCTGATCCGGGCGGTGGACGACGTGCTGCCGGACCAGGTGCGCAACCTGTACAGCTCACTGCGGCTCTTCGTCGACCGCAGTGGCTTCCCGCAGGTGTTCGGGGCGCTGCAGCCGACCCGGATCGTGGACGTGCCGCCGGCTGATCAGGGGCTGCTGCACTCACCGGCGGTGGCGACCAGCCGGGCCTCGGTGCTCAAGGTTCGCTCGATCGCGCGGAGGTGTGACCGTGGCATCGAGGGCACCGCGTTCGTCTATGCCCGGCAGCGGATGCTGACCAACGCGCACGTGGTGGCCGGCGCCGACCAGGTGCAGGTGCTCACCCCGACCGGGCCGATGACGGCGCACGTGGTGCTCTTCGACCCGGGCCGGGACATCGCCGTGCTGTGGGTGCCTGGACTGGCCGCGCCGCCGCTGCGGCTGGCCGGCACGGTCGCCTCGTCCGGCCAGGACGCGATCGTGCTCGGCTACCCGCAGGACGGCCCGTTCGACGTCCGGCCGGCCCGGATCCGGGATCGGGAGCGGATCAGCGGGCACGACATCTACGGCGAGCTGTCGGTGGACCGCGACATCTACACGATTCGCTCGGTGGTGCGGGCCGGCAATTCCGGCGGCCCGCTGATCGACACCGACGGTTCGGTGCTCGGCATCGTCTTCGCCTCGGCGCTGGACTCCTTCGACACCGGGTTCGTGCTGACCGGGCAGGAGGCAGCCTCCGATGCTGCCGCCGGCCGTGCCGCCAGCCGGGACGTCAGCACCGGCGACTGCGACTGACTCGCCAGCCCAGGCGCGGCGGGAGTCGCCACCTGGCTCATCAGGGCCACGACCGGCCGTCCGGCCACGGTATTTGCGGCGCCCCTGATTCCTCCTGACAGGCACGACGACGCTGAGTCAGCTTCAGGTGGATCAGGCCGTCGGCCGGACTTCTGGCACATCGCGACGAGGGGGACACGGCGATGACATTGACGACTACCGGGCTGACCAATGGCGGCCTGACGGCGCACTACCAGATCCAGTACGAGAGCACGTTGAGCACCGCGGACGGCCGGGATCGGGCGAACGGGCTGATCGCGACCTGCGAGGCCGACTACGCGCTGATGGCCGGCTGGTTCGGTGGCATCGGCCTCACCGTCGGTTCGCCGATCACGGTCAACCTCCAGCCCGGCTCCTATGCCAGCGCCAGCTGGGGACCGCCGATTCAGCTCGTCCCGGGCGCCGGCTCCGCGCTGGAGGTGGTCCGATACCTGCTGGTCTCCGAAGTCACCGAGATGTTCATGCTCGCGCAGAACCACGGCTGGTTCGGCGCCGGCAACGAGGGCAGCGCGGGCGAGGGCCTGTCCCGCTTCCTGGCCGGACAGTTCCTGATCGCCAACGGCCTGGGCGTGACCGAGCCAGGTTTCGCGCTGGCCAACAGCTGGATGGCCAGCCCGCGTGCCGACTTCGTCAACAATGTCGACGTCGGCGACCACGGGATCGACCCGAAGACCGGCTGCGCGATCCTGTTCATCTACTACCTGCACACCCAGTTGGGCTTCAGCATCAACCAGATCGTCGCCGCGGCGGCGCCCGAGCTGTCCGGCGTCTACCAGAACCTGACGGGCGGCACGGCCGATCCGTTCCCGCGCTTCAAGCACATTCTCGACAGCAAGTACCCGGGGAGCACCACGATTCCCGGTCCGAACCCGGACAACCCATATCCGATCCTCGACCCGCTGCTGCCGCCGCGGGCCGAGATCAGCGTGGTGTCACGCAGCGCCGACCACCTGGACATCTTCGCCGCCGACGTCAACGGCGCGGTGGTGAGCGCGGCCTGGCAACCGGATTTCGCCGATGGCTGGCACCGCTGGTGGCAGATCAACGGTGGCGTCGGCGCGTCGGGCGCACCGGTGCATGCCGTGTCGCGCAGCACCGACAAGCTCGACATCTTCGTGATCGGCACTGATCGGCACACCTACACGGCTGCCTGGCAACCCGACTTCGCCGACGGCTGGCACGGTTGGTGGAGCTTGCTCGGCGGGTTGGCCGCACCCGGCGCGCACCTGACAGCCGTATCCCGAAGTGCCGACAAACTGGACGTATTCGTGATCGGAACCGACGGCGGGGTGTACACCGCGGCCTGGCAGCCGGAGTTCGCCGATGGCTGGCACGGCTGGTGGCGGATCGGCAATGCCGTCGTACCGCAGGGGTCCCGGGTGCATGCCGTGTCACGCAGCGCCGACAAGCTGGACATCTTCGTCACCGACGTTCACGGCGCGGTGCTGAGCGCCGCCTGGCAACCCGACTTCGCCGACGGCTGGCACGGCTGGTGGCAGATCAACGGTGGCCAGGCAGCGCCCGGTGCGGCTGTCACCGCGACCGTCCGGAGCCGCGACCACCTCGACATCTTCGTCACCGGGACCGACGGCGGGATCTATACCGCGGCCTGGCAGCCGGACTTCGCCGATGGCTGGCACGGCTGGTGGCGGATCGGCAATGCCGTCGCGCCGCAGGGCGCTCCGGTGCACGCCGTGTCACGCAGCGCCGACAAGCTGGACATCTTCGTCACCGACGTCCACAGCGCGGTGCTGAGCGCCGCCTGGCAGCCCGAGTTCGCCGACGGCTGGCACGGCTGGTGGCAGATCAACAGTGGCCAGGCCGCGCCGGGCGCACCGGTCACCGCAGTGTCGCGGAGCGCCGACAAGCTCGACATCTTCGTGGTCGGCACCGACGGGAGTGTCTACACCGCCGCCTGGCAGCCCGACTTCGCCGATGGCTGGCACGGCTGGTGGCAACTCAGCTGAGGCGCTCGGCGTTTCCGGCGGATCTGCTTCTCGCGGCCGATCAGTCCTGGCCGGCCCAGCTGATCAGTTCCTCGGACACCCGTACGGGCACCTCCTGCTGCGGGAAGTGACCGACCCCGGTGAGCAGCCGCCACTGGTAGTCGGCGTTCACCTGCCGGCCGGAGCCCCGCGCGGTGGCCGGCAGCACGCAGGTATCGAAGTCGCCGTGTAGCTGCAACACCGGCCGCTGGATCGGCGCACGCATCGACTTGGCGTAGTTGCGCCCGTCCGGCCGGGGCAATGAACGCACCGCCCAACGGAAGAACTCCAGCGAGCAGTGCGCCACCGGGTGGATCCGGGCGGCCTCGGCACAGCGGGCCACGGCCGCCACGAAATCCGGTGTCCCGCGCCAGCGTGGGCCGGACCAGCTGTCGAACAGCTGGCGCAGGAACCGCTCGTCCCGGGTCAGCAGCCGTTCGCCGTAGCGGGGGAGTTGGAAGGTGATCAGCGCGTAGGACGAGGCGCGCCGCTGCCGGCGATCGGTCAGCACCGCATGCCGCAGCCGCAGCGGATGTGCCGCGCCGAGCACGGCGATCCGGCGAACCACCTGCGGCTGGCGGGCAGCCACCGTCCAGGCCAGCAGGCCGCCCAGGTCGGTGCCGACCAGCACCGCCGTGCTCTCGCCGAGAGCGGTGACCAGGCTGGCGATATCGGCCGCCAGGGTGGCCGCGTCGTAGCCCCGCGGTGGCTTGTCCGAGGCACCGTAGCCGCGCAGATCCACCGCCACCGCTCGGTAACCGGCCGCGGCCAGGTCGACCAGCTGGTGATGCCAGGTCCACCAGAAGGTGGGAAAGCCGTGCAGCAGCAGCACCAGCGGCCCGCTGCCGGCCTCCACCACATGCAGCGCGATGCCGTTGGCCCGGATGGTCCGATGGCTCCATGGGCCCTCGATCAGCACCACGGATTCGTCTGGCACGGCGCTCCTCAGGTTTGCTGGTGCCCGCCGGTTCCCGCCGGCTCAGGCGCGATGGCTGGCCTGGTGCGAGGTTGCTTGGCGCAGCGCGGTGACCGTATCCCTGGTGGTGTCGATGGTCTGTTGCGGCGCCCGTACCCGCTTCACCTTGCGTACCCCGAGGAACAGCAGCACCAGTGCCAGCAGCACCAGGAAACCGAAGACGATCAGGTACGCCGCCCACCGCCAGATGCCTGCTGCCACCAGCCCTTCGGCCAGCGCGATCAGGCCGAAGGTGAGCGAGAAGGCGAGGAGCACCCCGGCCCCGATGAACAGCACCGCGCCGGTGCCGGCGCTGCGTACCGAGGACCTGATCTCCAACTTGGCCAGTTCGATCTCGCCGTGCAGGAGGGCGGAGAAGCTGGCGGTCGCGTCGGCCACCAGGGTGCCGATCGAGGGCTGCTCGCCAGTACGTGCCACATCTTGGTTCGCGGTCACGAGGTGGTCCTTTCGTGCTGGAGTGGGCCGCTGCTGGACCGGGCGTTTCACAGAACCTTACGCGGTCGGCACATCGGGCCGGCAGCCCGCGCACGGGCGCCGGCACCCGGAGGCGGTGAGTTCGGCGTTCTCGCGGCGCTAGGGTTTCCGGACGTGGCGAGCTACCTGATCACCGGCGTCTCCCGTGGCATCGGACGAGCGGTCGCCGAGCGGCTACTGGCCGACCGGCACCGGGTGTACGGCATCGTCCGGGCGCCGCTGCCGGAGCTGGCCTTGACCGGGCAGGCGGTGCTGGACCTCGGCCGGCCGGCGGACTTCCCGGCGGCGCTGGCCGACCTGCTCGGCGAAGTGGCGCGGCTGGACGGGCTGGTGCACTGCGCCGGCGTGGTCCGGCCCGGCCGGCTGGCCGAGGCGGAACCGGCAGCGTTCACCGAGCAGTTCGAGGTCAACGTGGTCGCGGTCGCGGAGCTGACCCGGCTGTGGCTGCCGGCGTTGCGGGCCGCGGCCGGCACCGTGCTGCTGGTGAACTCCGGGTCCGGGCTGAACGCCCGGCCGCCGCTGTCGACCTACGGGGTGTCGAAGTTTGCGCTGCGCGGCTATGCCGAGGCGCTGCGGCAGGAGGAGCCGGGCATCCGGGTGAGCACGGTGTACCCGGGTCGGACGGACACCGACATGCAGCGCATGGTGCGCGCAGCCGAGGCCGGTAGCTACCAGCCGGCCGACTACCTGCGGCCAGCCACGGTGGCCGGCGTGATCGTCTCGGTGCTCCAGCTGCCGGCCGATGCCACCATCACCGAGCTGACCGTGCGACCGGCCGGCCACCCCGGCCCGTCGTCTCCGGACGCGCATCGCTGAGCACGGCGGTCACGCACGGCCGAGGGAGCCTGCCGCGGCTCAGTCCTCGGTCTTGCCGCTCTTCAGGCCCTTGCTGATCAGATCCATCACGGTGTTGTCGGCCAGCGTGGTGACGTCCCCGATCGAGCGGTTCTCGGCGACGTCGCGCAGCAACCGGCGCATGATCTTGCCGGACCGGGTCTTCGGCAGCTCGGCCACGATCATGATCTGGCGTGGTTTGGCGATCGCGCCGATCTCCTTGGCCACATGGTTGCGCAGCTCGCGGACCATCTGCGCGCCCTCGTCGGCGTCGTCTTTGGGAGCACTGCCGCCCCGCAGGATCACGAACGCCACGATGCCCTGCCCGGTGGTCGGGTCGGTGGCACCCACCACGGCCGCCTCGGCGACCGCTGGGTGTGAGACCAGTGCTGATTCCACCTCGGTGGTCGAGATCCGGTGCCCGGACACGTTCATCACGTCGTCCACCCGGCCGAGCAGCCACAGGTCGCCGTCGGAGTCCTTCTTCGCGCCGTCGCCGGCGAAGTAGTAGCCCTCGTCGGCGAACCGGGACCAGTAGGTCTCCCGGTAGCGGTCGTTATCACCCCAGATGCCGCGCAGCATCGCCGGCCACGGCTCGGTCAGCACCAGCAGGCCGCCGCCGCCGTCCGGCACCGGCTTGCCCTGGTCATCGACCACGTCGGCGCTGATCCCGGGCAGCGCGGTCATCGCCGAGCCCGGCTTGGCCGCGGTCACCCCGGGCAGCGGGCTGATCATGATGGCGCCGGTCTCGGTCTGCCACCAGGTGTCCACGACCGGGCAGCGGTCGCCGCCGATCACCCGGCGATACCACATCCAGGCCTCCGGATTGATCGGCTCGCCCACCGACCCGAGCAGCCGCAGCGAGGACAGGTCGAACTTGGCCGGGATGTCTTCGCCCCACTTCATGAACGTGCGGATCGTGGTCGGCGCGGTGTAGATCAGGCTGACTCGATACTTCTGCACGATCTCCCAGAACCGACCCTGGTGCGGGGTGTCCGGGGTGCCTTCGTAGATCACCTGGGTGGCGCAGTTGGACAGCGGCCCGTAGACGATGTAGGAGTGCCCGGTCACCCAGCCGATGTCGGCGGTGCACCAGTAGATGTCGGTGTCCGGCTTGTGGTCGAAGACCGCGTGGTGGGTGTAGGAGACCTGGGTCAGGTAGCCACCGGTGGTGTGCAGGATGCCCTTGGGCTTTCCGGTGGTGCCCGAGGTGTAGAGGATGAACAGCGGGTTCTCGGCGTCGAAGGCCTGCGCCTGGTGCTCGCTGGACTGCCGGCCGACCAGGTCGGTCCACCAGATGTCGCGGCCCTCGGTCCACTCGACCTCGTTCTCGCCGCGGCTGACCACCAGCACGTTCTTGACGCTGGTCCGGCCCTTGGCCAACGCCTCGTCCACTATCGGCTTGAGCGGCAAGACCTTGCCGCGCCGGTAGCCGCCGTCGGCGGTGATGACCAGGCTGGCGTTGGCGTCGATCACCCGGTCATAGATCGCCTGGGCGGAGAATCCACCGAAGATTACGGAGTGAATGGCACCGAGCCGGGCGCAGGCCAGCATCGACACCACCGCCTCGATGCTCATCGGCAGGTAGATGGCCACCCGATCGCCCGGTCCGATGCCGAGTTCGGTGAGCGCGTTGGCGGCCTGGCAGACCAGGTCCTTGAGCTCGGCATAGCTGACGGTGCGGGTGTCACCGGGCTCGCCCTCGAAGTGGATCGCCACCTTCTCGCCTCGGCCGGCCGCGACGTGCCGGTCCAGGCAGTTGACGCTGGCATTGAGCTTGCCGCCGACGAACCATCTGGCGAATGGGGCATCGGACCAGTCCAGCGCCTCGGTCCACTCGGTATCCCAGTCCAGCCTGCGGGCCTGGGCCTCCCAGTACGCCAACCGGTCGGCGCCGGCCTCACGGTAGGCCTCGGCCCGCAGGTTGGCAGCGGCTGCGAACTCCTCCGACGGCGGGAACCGGCGCTCCTCGTGCAGCAGGTTCGACAGGCCTTCGGTCTCGGTCATCGCGACGCTCCTCGGCTCAGGCTCCTCGGTTCAGGTGGTACTTCGACGCTAGCGCGCTGGCCTGACATAGTGAAGGCGGGCGGCCGCCGGTGCGGTGCCGCGGTTGTCCGGACGGATAGCGTGCGGGGATGCCCGCCGATCCGTTGTCCCCGCTGCTCGAACTGCCCGGCGTGGCCGAGGCGGTGGCCAGCAGCCGGCAGGCGGTGGACAACCTGCTCGGCCATCGGGTGCTGCGCCGGCGCTCGGCCGACGTATCGGCCGAGTCGTTGCTGCGCGGTGCCTGGGCATCGGCCGCGCTGGCCGGATCGCCGGCCACCCTCGCCGAGGTGCGGGCCGGCACCGCCGATGATCCGGTGCTGCACGGCGCCCTGCGGGTTTCCGCCGCGCTCGGCGGGCTGGCTGACATCTGGCCGAGCGCGCACCGCCAGGTGCTGGCCCGGCTGCATGCGCTGGCCGCGCGCGGGCTGGCTCCGGAGGCCGAGCTGGGCCGGCCACGGCCGGATCGGGAGGTGGCGCACCGGCTTGACGTGCTGGCCGAGGTGCTGGCGCGCACCTCCGCACCGGCCGTGGTGATCGCGGCGATCGTGCAGGCCGAACTGCTCAGCCTGGACGCCTTCGCGCCGGCGTCGGGGGTGGTGGCGCGGGCCGCCGGCCGGCTGGTGTTGATCGAGCGGGGCCTGGATCCGAGGTCGCTGGTCGCCGCGGAGGTGGGCCAGCTCGAGCTGCGCACCGACTTCGAGCAGGCGCTGGCCGGTTATGCCGGCGGGACGCCGGAGGCGGTGGCTGCCTGGATCGCGGTCTGCGCCGAGTCGGTGGTGCTCGGTGCGCGGGAGTCACTGGCGATCTGCGAGGCCATCCAGCGCGGGTAGCTCCGAGCGTGGACAGCTCCGAGCGTGGGTAGCTCCGAGCGTGGGTAGCTCCGAGGCGTGGGCAGCTCCGGGCCGTGGGCAGACGGAATAGGCAGCGGCAGACGGTGAGGGCGCCGTGCTGAGCACGACGCCCTCTGCGGCGGGACGGGTTACCAAGCGTGCACCATGACCAAGTCAGGCGCGGGCCGGTGAGGTCCGCGTCGACGACCTTCAGCGAGGCGTAGTCGCCGCGTGGGTGCCCGTGTGCCACTGGCGGAACCTTCGGCTGGTGGGGGCGGACCGCCAAAGCCACTCGAAGCTTCCGTGCCTCTATTCGTACCCCTACCACCCTGGCTCGGCAAGTCCTGGACGACCTCATCTTTCCAACCGGAAGGCCCTTCCCCACACCTAGTCGGGTGGGGCCTGCTGGGCGGTCCGGCGCACTCGGGCGTACCAGGCGAGCAGCGTGATACCGGCCAGTGCCCCGGCGACGGCGACGCTGGTGGCCGGCGGCGGCGCTCGGAAGCCGGACAGCCGCTCCCGCAACGGCACCGCGTTGGTGAACGACAGCACCTGCCAGGAGCGTTCGGCAGCGACCCGGCGCAGCGCCCGGTCCGGGTTGACCGCGAACGGATGGCCGACCACCTCCAGCATCGGCACGTCGGTGATCGAGTCGGAATAGGCGTAGCACTCGGCCAGGTCGTAGCCGCGTTGGGCGGCCAACTCGCGCAGCCCGGTGGCCTTGTTGGCGCCGTAGGCGTAGTACTCGATCTCGCCGGTGTATCTGCCCTCGGCCACCACCATCCGGGTTGCGATCACGTCGTCGGCGCCGACCATCTCCCCGATCGGCCGCACCACCTCCTCACCGGAGGAGGAGATGATGATGACGTCGCGGCCGAGTTCCTTGTGCCGGCCGATCAGTTCGACCGCCTCGTCGTAGACCAGCGGATCGATGATCTCGTGCAACGTCTCGTTGACGATGTCGCGGATCTGCTGGACATCCCAGCCGGTGCACATCGCGGTGAGGTAGTTGCGCATCCGGTCCATCTGATCCTCGTCGGCTCCGGACAGCGCGAAGACGAACTGCGCGTACGCGCTGCGCAGGACGGTCCGGCGATTGATCAGGCCGCCCTGGTAGAACGGCCGACCGAAGGCGAGCGTCGACGACTTGGCGATGATCGTCTTGTCCAGGTCGAAGAACGCCGCAGTCCTTGCCACGCCCGCGAGGATAGCCAGTGCTACGGACAAAAGCTCGTTCGCGGGTGCCGTCCACACCCGCGCCGTACTGTCCACAGATTCGCGGCTAGCAGTTTTCGACCGCCGGTCCGCGATGGACTGCTCGGTATGAGTGCGGAACCGGTGATCGGGGTGCTGTCCGGCTGCGGCGGCGCCGGCGCGTCCACCTTCGCGGCGGTATTGGCCGGCTGCGCCGGGCCACCGGCCTTCCTGTTGGACCATGACCCGCTCGGCGGCGGCATCGATGTGCTGCTCGGCTGCGAACAGCAGCCCGGCCCACGGTGGGGGCAGGTCCGGCTGCGCGGCGGCCCGCTCGACCCGCAGCTGTTGCTGACCGGCCTGCCGCGCTGGCATCAGGTGCGCTTCCTGGCCGCCGACAACCAGCAACCACTTGCCGAATCGGCAGTAACGGCGGTGATCGAGGCGGCCCGCGCGGTCGCTCCGACCGTGCTCGACCTGCCACGGTCGGCTTCACCCGTGCGCACCGCGGCGCTGCGGCTGTGCGACCTGGTGGCGCTGGTCACCCCGGCCGAGGTGCGCGGTGTGACCGCCACCGCGATGATCGCGTCCGGCCTGGACCCGGCGCGCACCTCGCTGGTGGTTCGCGGTTCGTCCCGCAGGCTGCCGGCTGGCCAGATCGCGCGGCTGCTGGGTCTGCCGGTGCTGGCCGAGCTGCCGTACGACCCGGCCGGCGGCCATCCTGATGGCCTGCGGCTGCACCGGATCCGGCGTGGTACCCGGCAGGCGGCGGCGGTCGTGCTGCGGGCCGGCCGGGACCGAAGCGATCCTCCGGTGCCGCCAGCTGGCGCGGACGCCGCATGACCGGCGGGGTGGGTAGCCGCCGATGAGATCGGAGCAGGGTCACTCGGCCGAGCCGTTGCTGGAGCGGTTGCGCCTGCGGCTGGCCGCCGACGCCGGCGCGCTGGCCGAGCTGGCGGGCACCGAATCGGAGCTGCTGCTGGACGATTCGGCGCTGGCCGAGCTGTCCGGGCAGCTGCGTGCGGAACTGCTCGGGGCCGGCCCGCTGGAGCCGCTGCTGACCGAGCCGGGGGTTACCGACGTGCTGGTCAATTCTGCCGACCAGGTCTATCTCGATCGGGGTGCCGGCCTGGAACGGGCACCGGTTCGTTTCGACTCCGATGCCGCGGTCCGCCGGCTGGCTACCCGGCTGGCCAGCCAGGCCGGTCGGCGACTGGACGATGCGCTGCCCTACGTCGATGCGGTGCTGCCGGACGGCACCCGGTTGCATGCGATCCTGCCGCCACTGGCGGCTCATCCGACCATCTCGCTACGGGTGCTCGGCCGGCGCCGGCTCGACCTGCCACAACTCGTGCGGCTGGGCGCGATACCCGATCCGGTCGCCGAGCTGCTGACGGCCCTGGTCCGGGCCCGATTCAGCCTGCTGATCAGCGGCGGCACCGGCACCGGCAAGACCTCGCTGCTGGCCGCGCTGCTCGGTCAGGCCGATCCGGGCGACCGGATCCTGACCATCGAGGACGCGGCTGAGCTCGCCATCGAGCATCCGCATGTGGTGTCGCTGGTGGCCCGGGCCGCCAACGTGGAGCAGGCCGGCGCCGTCGGACTGGCGGAGCTGGTACGGCAGGCGCTGCGAATGCGGGTGGACCGGCTGGTGGTCGGCGAGTTCCGCGGCCCGGAGATCGTGGAGTTGCTGGCCGCGCTGAACACCGGCCATTCCGGCGGCGCCGCGACCGTGCACGCCAACTCGGTACGGGATGTGCCGGCCCGGCTGATTGCGCTGGCCGCCCTCGGCGGCATGCCGGCGGAGGTGCTGCTCGCCCAGGCCGCCAGCGGGCTGGACCTGCTGGTGCACGTCGGCCGGGATCCGGCCGGCCAGCGGCAGGTGCGGCAGCTGGCGCTCTGGCAGCGGCGGGCCGAGACGCCGCCGAGCCTGGTCTGGTCGGCTGCGTCCGGACTCGGCCCGGCAGCGTCCGAGCTCCGGCTGCGGCTGGCCGAACTGGGGTTGCCCAGACCCGGGATGCTGGCATGATCGCCAGCCTGGTCCTGGCCGGTGTCGGCCTGACGCTGCTGCCGCCGGGCTCTGCCGTGCGGCGGCGGCTGAGCTGGCTGGCTGGTCGCCGTTGGACGGTGGTGGGGCTGCCCGCACCGGTCGGGTCTGAGTCGCCGACGGCTCCGTCCGGGCCGGATTCGGTCGGCCGCCGGTCGTTACGGTCGCTGGCCGATCGGCCGTTGCTGGCTGTGCCGGTGCTGGCGGTGATCGCCGGCTGGCTGGCCGGACCGTTGCCGGGCCTGCTGGCCGGCCTGGCCGGCGGGGTGCTCGGTTACTGCTGGCGGCTGCTGCGGGTCGAACGTCGGCTGACTGCCGAACTCACGGCGTTGTCGGACGCAGTCGCCGCCATGGTGGCCGAGCACACGGCCGGCGCGACGTTGGCGGTGGCCTTGAGCAGGGCGGCACCGCACGCCGGCCGCTACCAGGCTGCCTTGTGGCGAGCCGGCCGGCTCGGATCGCTGGGCCAGCAACCCGCCGCGGCGCTGGCCGGTGAACCGGCGCTGGCCAGGATCGCGGTGGCGGTTGCGCTGGTCAGCCGCTCCGGCGCGGCGGTCGGCGAGGTGTTGCGGCGAACCCGGAGCGACCTGCAGTCCGAGCAGCGGATCCGGCGGGCGGTCGCCGAGGCGATGGCCGGTCCCCGATCCTCGGCCATGCTGCTGGCAGCGCTACCGGCAGCCGGCCTGGCGCTGGGCGTTGCGTTGGGCGCCGATCCGCAACGGGTACTGCTGCACACCACGGTCGGCCTCGCGGCGCTGACCGCCGGGGTGTTGCTGAATCTGAGCGGACTGTGCTGGACGGTGCGGCTGACCACGGCGAGGCGGTCGTGATGCCGGCGCGGGCTTCGCCGCCCGAGCGCCGGTGGTGAGCTGGCTGCTGCTTGGCGTGGCATTGCTGCTGCTGCCCAGACGAGGGCCGACGGGCCGGCATCGAACCGTCGTCAGCACACCGCCACGCCGGCGGCCCAGCCTGCCCGGCATCGCGAGCGTGCTCACCCTGCTGACCGTCCCGGCGATTGCCGGCCGGATCGGACTGGTGCTCGCGGTGCCGGTCGCGCTCGGCGTGTTCGCCGGCACCCGCCGGCTAGCCGACCGTGCCCGGCCGCGGGTCGACCGGCAGGCGATGGCCTTCCTGCTCGACCTGCTGGCCGCAGTGCTGAAGACCGGGGCCCCGACGGACCAGGCGATCGACGCGGTCGCGGTCGCGGTCCGCGAGCACGGCGGGGAGCAACTACGCCGGACGATGGAGCCGCTTGCTGTGGTGGGTCGCCTGCTGCGGCTCGGTACCGAGCCCCAGCTCGCCTGGTCGAGGTTGGAACAACTGCCGGGATGGGCTCCGGTGGCGGCAGCCGGTCGGCGCTGCGCGAGCAGCGGCGCGCGGCTGGCCGGTGCGCTGGCCGACACCGCTGAGCAGCTTCGCGCTCAACAGTCGCAACTGGCGCTGGTGCGAGCCCAGCGCGTCGGGGTATGGGCATTGCTACCGCTGGGCTGCTGTTTCCTGCCGGCATTCGTGTGCATCGGCATCGTCCCGGTGGTACTCGGAGTGGCCGGCCAGCTGGTGCCGCGCTGACGGAGCGGCCGGCCAGCTGGTACCGCGCGTTGACAACGCGGCCGGGCCGCGGCTGATCAGCCGCCCAGCGACGGAAGGTTGACCACGATCGCCTCCTGAGTGCTACGGGCGATGACCACGACCGCCTCGACCTCCGGGTGGTTGTTCTCCTCCCGATGCGGCAGGTACGGCGGAATGAACAGATAGTCGCCCGGCTGCGCGACCACTCGGGATTCGGTTCCGGACTCGGGATCCAGAAACACGAATTCCGGACTGCCGGAGACCACGTAGATCGCGGTTTCCGCCTCGCCGTGATGGTGCGCGCCGGACTGCATCCCCGGCCGTACGTGGGTCTGCCCCATCCAGAGCCGCCGTGATCCGGTCTTGGCATTGCTGATCGCGGCGTATCGCTGCATGCCGGCGGTCTGCGCCGTCTCGGCGTCGACCTTGGCGGCCGGTACGTGTCGCAGCGTTGGATGGAATCCGTCGGTACCAGCAGGGGATTCAGCCATCGCACCATGCTAGTCGCCGGTCGCCGCTGGCGGCGTCGTCCACAGCCGACGCCGGTTTCCACATTCGCCAGGCGGAGCCGCCGATGCCGCCGCGCCGCTGTCAGAGTCGAGGGACCGCAACGACGAGAGGACATGGAATGCATCGACTTCTTCGACAGATTCGCCGCCGGCTGGGTGGCGACGCCGGCATGAGCACGGCTGAGTACGCGGTCGGCACGGTGGCTGCGGTGGCCTTCGCGGCAGTGCTGTTCAAGGTGGTGCACAGTGCCGCAGTCCAGACCGCGCTGACCCACATCATCACCACGGCCCTGAACGTCTCGCTGTGACAATGGCAGCGCGGCTGCGTTGCTTCGACGAGCGCGGCATGGTGACCGCCGAGACGGCCGTGGTGCTGCCGGTGCTGGTGCTGCTGAGCCTGGCCGGGATCGCCGCGGTCGGCGTCGCCCAAGCCCGGGTGCGCTGCGCCGACGCGGCGCTGGTCGCGGCTCGGGCCATCGCCCGAGGTGATCCGGCGGCCGCCGATTCGCTGGCGCACGCGGCGGCCGGCCCGGCAGTCCGGGTTTCTTCCTCCGCGTTGGGTGCGGACACCGTGGTGACCGCTCGGTTGCCGCTGCGCCAACTGCGCTGGTTGGGCTCGGTGACGATCGTCGAGATGGCTACGGTGGCAACCGAGCCGGCGATGCCGCCATGACCGGCCTTCGTGGGCGGTTTTGCGACATGAGCCGTCCGTTCGGCAGGCGACGTCCGTTCGATGGGCGACGTCCGTTCGGCGGGGGACGTCCGTTCGGCAGGCGGTGCCCGGGCCAATGCCGATCCACCGATCGCGGGTCGGCGACGATCTGGCTGCTCGGCTTCCTGGCCCTGGTGTTGACGATCAGCGGCGTCGCGGTCATCCAGGCACTGGCCGTGCTGGCCCGGCACCGCGCCGATGCGGTGGCTGATCTGGTGGCGCTGGCCGGGGCGCAACGCATCGGGCTCGATACCGACCCATGTGCCGCCGCCCGTCGGGTGGCCGTGGAGAACTCCGCGACCCTGACGGCCTGTGTGACCCGGCTCGATCCGACGGGCCGCACCGGCACCATCGCGGTCCGGCTGCGCCGCGAGGTGTCATTGCCGCTGGTCGGCCACCGGTCCGTGTCGGCTCGAGCCCGAGCCGGCCGGCTGACAGCTATCCCTGACCCCCGCCGGTCAGCCGTGCGCCAGCGCGTCCAGCACCAGGCGCAGCACGGTACGTGCGGCATCCTTGTCCAGCGGGTTGTTCCCGTTACCGCATTTCGGCGACTGTACGCACGACGGGCAGCCGCCGCGGCACTCGCAGGCCTCGATGGTCGCCAAGGTGGCCGTCAGCCAGTCCGCCAGCACGGCATGGCCGCGGCCGGCGAACCCGGCGCCGCCCGGATGACCGTCATAGACGAAGACCGTGGGCCGACCTGTGTCGGCGTGCAGGGCGGTGGAGACCCCACCGATGTCCCAGCGATCGCAGGATGCGAACAGCGGCAGCAGGCCGATTGCGGCGTGCTCGGCAGCATGCAGGGCGCCCGGCAGGTCGGTGCCGGTCAGGCCGGCTTCGGCGCACAGGTCCTGATCGAGGGTGTACCAGACGGCCGTGGTGATCAGGCGCTGCAACGGCATGTCCAACGGTGTCTCGTCGATGATCTCGCCGCTGAACCGGCGCCGCTGGTAGCTGACCACCTGATGCGAGACCTCGACCGTCCCGAGCTGCACGCCTACGCCGGCCAGCATCACCGACTGCGCGGAGCCGACGATGGTGATGTCGGTGATCTCTCGCGCGGTGGTGGTCCAGTCGGGCTCCTCGGCATGCACCAGCGCCGTTCCGCCGGCCAGATCCAGTTCGTCGATCACGAAGGACCGGCCGCGGTGCAGGTACACCGCCTGCGGGTGCACGGTTGCCGGTGCGGTGGCCGCGTCCACCGTGCCGAGCAGCGTCCCGGTGGCAGCCTCCACCACCGCCACCGGCTGGCCACCGCTGGACCGGATGTCGGCCGAGGGAGGCTGGCGATCGGTCCAGTACCAGCCGGTCGGTCGCCGCCGCAACAGCCCACGACCGGTCAGCTGGTCAGCGATCTCGCGCGCCGGTTCGCCTCCGAACAAGGCCAGGTCCGCCTCGGTGAGTGGCATCTCATGGGCCGCGCAGCACAGTTGCGGCGCCAGCAGGTACGGGTTGGTCGGATCGGTCACGGTGGCCTCGACCGGCCGGCCGAAGATTGCCGCCGGATGGTGCACCAGGTAGGTGTCCAGCGGATCGTCGCGGGCCACGAAGATCACCAGCGCGTCCTGGCCCCGCCGGCCGGCCCGGCCGGCCTGCTGCCAGAGCGAGGCCAGCGTGCCCGGAAAGCCGGCCAGCACCACCACGTCCAGCCCGCTGATGTCGATGCCCAGCTCCAGCGCGTTGGTGGTGGCGACCGCGAGCAACTCACCCGAGGCCAGCGCACGCTCGATCTGGCGCCGTTCCTCGGCCAGATAGCCGCCCCGGTAGGCGGCGACCCGATCCGCCAACTCCTGCGCATCGGCCTCGACCAGCATCTGCCGCACCGACAGTGCGGTCAGCTCGGCACCGCGCCGGGATCGGACGAAGGCCAGGGTGCGCGCGCCGGCGATGGTCAGGTCGGCCACCAACCGGGCGGCCTCGGCGCCGGCGGCGCGCCGCACCGGTGCCGAGTTCTCCCCACGCAGCGAGGTCAGTGATGGTTCCCAGAGCGCGAAGGTGCGGCTGCCGCGCGGGCTGAGGTCGGTCGCCACCACCTCGCAGGACACCCCGGTCAGCCGCTCGGCGGCCACGCCCGGATCGGCCGAGGTCGCCGAGGCCAGCACGAACACCGGCGAGGCACCGTACTTCGCGCAGATCCGGCGCAGCCGGCGCAGCACCAGCGCGACGTTGGACCCGAACACGCCCCGGTAGTGATGACACTCGTCCAGCACCACGTACCGCAGCCGGCGCAGCAAGGCCGACCACTGCGGGTGCCGGGGGAGCATCGTCCGGTGCAGCAGATCCGGGTTGGAGAGCACCACGTTGGCGTGCTGGCGAATCCAGTCCCGCTCGGCCATCGGGGTATCGCCATCCAGCGTGGCGGCACGCACACCCGGCCGGTTGAGCCGCTCGATGGCCCGGAGCTGATCGGCGGCCAGTGCCTTGGTCGGCGCGAGGTAGAGCACCCGGGCCCGCGGCTCGGCCAGCACTGCGGACAGCATCGGTAGCTGGTAGGCCAGCGACTTGCCTGAAGCGGTGCCGGTCGCGATCACCACCGACCGGCCGGACCAGGCGGCCGTCGCCGCGGCCACCTGATGTGGCCAGGGCGAGCCGATGCCGATCGAGTCCAGGGCGGCTACCAGGCCGCTGTCGACCCAGTCCGGCCAGGTGTCCGGTAACGCGAGGCGAGCCGGCAACTGCTCGGTGTGCACCAGCGAGGCGTCATCCGGTGGCCGGTTTCGGAGCAGTTGATGCAGCAGCGGGTGGTCGGTAATCGCGATCGCACATCTTTCTTCTCGGCGGCGCGATCCTCTCGGCGCACCTGTGGCACGATGATGCCCGTTAGCTGGATGTCAGATCTACCCGCAGTACGCATCACCCGAACGTGAAACTGTCTTGAAGCGGGGCGAGAGGGGCCACTATGGACCTGGTCTTGAACGAGCGCGACGTGGACTCGCATGAGGTGGTCGAGGTCCACGGCGAGGTCGACGTGCACTCCGCCCCCCAGCTGCGCGATCGGCTGATCGAGGTCATCGATGCCGGCAATACGTCGGTGGTGGTGGATCTGAGCTGGCTGCAGTTCATCGACTCCACCGGACTCGGCGCGCTGGTCGCGGCGCTGAATCACGCCAACGCCAACGGCGCCAGCTTTCGGCTGGTATGCAAGGCAGATCGATTGCTGAAGGTCTTCCGAATCACCGGCCTGGACGAGGTGTTCGAGATCTATCCGACGATCGAGCTGGCCATCGAGGCCGCCTGAGCCGGTTCTGTCCGGTCCGCTGCCGGGGATCGGCGGCTGGTGGTGATTCAGCCAACACCATGCGAGGTATGTGTAGTTTCTCCCGCGTGGTGTGCCTCCCGCTACCAGCGGCCGTCCGGGCCGTCCCATAGACTGCGCCGCAGCCGCTTCGACGGCCGATGTCGCGCTGCCCGGTCGTCCCCGTTCGAGGGTGAGCGGGTGAACTGCCGCGGCGGAGCAGTCGGGCGATCCGGGCACCACCATCTCAATGGCTGAAGGAGTTCTGCGTTATGGCTCTGTCCCATCCAGCGTTCGCCGCCCCCGTGGAGCAGGCGACGGCCGCTGCCTTCTCCGGCAGTGACCGGGGGCTGGTCACCGTGGTCGGGGTGGTTGCCCTGATCGCACTGGCCTTCTCGTTCCTGCTGTTCCGGGAGGTGCTCGCCGCCGACCAGGGCACGCCGAACATGATCCGGATCGCTGAGGCGGTGCAGGAAGGCGCCCAGGCATACCTCAAGCGCCAGTTCCGTACCCTCAGCGTGGTCGTCGTGGTGGTCTTCGTGGTGCTGTTCGCACTGCCGGCCGACGACGCCGGTGAGCGGATCGGGCGCTCCATCTTCTTCCTGGTCGGCGCGGCCTTCTCCGGCACCATCGGGTACTACGGCATGTGGCTGGCCACCCGGGCCAACGTGCGGGTGGCGGCCGCCGCCAACACCGCGGGGCGGGAGCGGGCCACCCGGATCGCCTTCCGGACCGGTGGCGCGGTCGGCATGGCCACCGTCGGCCTGGGCCTGCTCGGCGCCTCGATCGTGGTACTGGTGTTCACCGACCACGCTCCGAAGGTGCTGGAGGGCTTCGGCTTCGGCGCGGCCACGCTGGCCATGTTCATGCGTGTCGGTGGCGGCATCTTCACCAAGGCCGCCGACGTCGGCGCCGACCTGGTCGGCAAGGTCGAGGCCGGCATCCCCGAGGACGACCCACGCAACGCCGCCACCATCGCCGACAACGTCGGTGACAACGTCGGTGACTGCGCAGGCATGGCGGCCGATCTGTTCGAGTCATACGCGGTGACCCTGGTCGCCTCGCTGATCCTCGGCGAGGTCGCCTTCGGCACCAAGGGCCTGTTGTTCCCGCTGATCGTGCCGGCCATCGGCGTCATCACCGCGATCATCGGTGTCTTCATCACCCGGTCCCGGGCCGACGAGGGCGGCCTGAAGACGATCAACCGCAGCTTCTACATCTCCGCCGCCATCTCGGTGGTGCTGTGCGCGATCGCCGCGTTCAGCTACCTGCCCAGCAAGTTCTCCGACCTCAAGGGCACCGGTGCCGACATCGACGGCAGCACCCGGATCGCCGATCACAGCGGCAACCCGGCGCTGATCGCGATCATCGCGGTGATCATCGGAATCGTGCTCGCCTCGATCATCCTGTGGCTGACCGGCGTGTTCACCGGAACCGAGCACAAGGCGGTGCAGGACGTCGGCAAGACCTCGTTGACCGGTCCGGCGACGGTGATCCTGTCCGGCATCTCGGTCGGCTTCGAGTCCGCCGTCTACACCGCGCTGGTGATCGCGGGCGCGGTGTTCGGCGCCTTCCTGCTCGGCGGCGCCTCGATCTCGGTGGCGCTGTTCGCGGTGGCGCTGGCCGGCTGCGGCCTGCTCACCACGGTCGGCGTGATCGTCGCGATGGACACCTTCGGCCCGGTCTCGGACAACGCCCAGGGCATCGCCGAGATGTCCGGCGACGTCAGCCCGGAGGGTGCGCAGATCCTCACCGAGCTGGACGCGGTCGGCAACACCACCAAGGCCATCACCAAGGGCATCGCGATCGCCACCGCGGTGCTGGCCGCGACCGCGCTGTTCGGCTCCTACGAGGACGCGATCCGCCAGGCCATCGACAAGTACCAGACCGACGAGAAGGTCTCGACGTACGTGCAGAACTCCTTCGCCAGCACCATCGTCAGCCCGAACACCCTGGTCGGGGTCATCATCGGTGCCGCGGTGGTCTTCATGTTCTCCGGTCTGGCCATCAACGCGGTGTCCCGGGCGGCCGGCGCGGTGGTGTTCGAGGTGCGCAACCAGTTCCGTACCCGGCCGGGCATCATGGACGGCACCGAACGGCCGGAGTACGGCCGGGTGGTGGACATCTGCACCCGGGACTCGCTGCGTGAGCTGATCACGCCGGGCCTATTGGCGGTGATGGCGCCGATCGCGGTCGGCTTCGGCCTGGGCGTCGGCCCGCTGGCCGGTTACCTCGGCGGCGCGATCGCCACCGGCACCCTGATGGCGGTGTTCCTGGCCAACTCCGGTGGTGCCTGGGACAACGCCAAGAAGCTGGTGGAGGACGGCATCCACGGCGGCAAGGGCTCCGACGCGCACGCCGCCACGGTCATCGGCGACACCGTCGGCGACCCGTTCAAGGACACCGCCGGCCCGGCGATCAACCCGCTGATCAAGGTGATGAACCTGGTGTCGGTGCTGATCGCGCCGGCCGTGGTGCAGCTGTCGATCGGCAAGGATGCCAATGCCGGCGTCCGGATCCTGCTGACGGTGGCCGCGGTGGCCATCATCGTCGCGGCCGTCGTGATCGCGAAGCGGCGGGCGTCCGCGCTCAACGACGACCCGGCCGCGACCGCGGAACAGACCGAGGTGCATCGGGTCGCCTGACCTGGTGAGCTCACCGGTGTCCCCGAGTGCCCCGGCACTCGGGGACACCTGCGTTTTCGGCTGGCGGCCGCCGCGCCGGCCCGCCACCCGCGCGGCCAGGTCGGTGATTCGGCCGGGGTAGGCGACAATCACCGGCGTGCAGTTCTCCCTGTTCGGCGCCGAGGCGGCGGATCCCACGTTGGTGGACTTGGACGGCCTGGTGCTGGCCGGCGGCGACTGGGTGCGCACCGAGCGGGACGCCGCCGCCCGGCTTTCGGTGCTGGTTACCGACCCGTGGCGGGTCGATGCGCTGCGCACCGAACTGCTCGACCGGGGCCTGAACTCGGACACCGCCGAGGCACCGGGCGAGTTGATCGCGGTGCGCACCGAGATCACCGAGGTGCTCGCCGGCCACGCGGGGCGCTGGATCCGTGGCGCCACGCTGCGGGTGCCGGCCGACCTGACGTTGACCCCGTCCGGGCTGCGACTGTGGGCGATCGCCGCCGGCCGGCTGACCGAGTCCGGCTACCTGCTGGCCATGTCCGACCCGGATGGCCCGGTGCACCGGGCCGCCGGCGGACAACTGTCCCGGCTCGGCGTCACCGCCGTCGATGTCGGGATCCGGGGCGGTCCGGGCTGGCGAATCACCTCGGCCCGGCGGTTGCGCCGGTTGGCCGAGCTGATCGGCCAAGGACCGGACGGCGCCGAGGGCAACTGGCCGGCCGGCTGAGCCCGCCGCCGAACCACCGGCGGGCTGAGCCCGGCCGCCGAACCACCGGCCGGCTGAGCCCGGCTGCCGAACCACCGGCCGGCTGAGCCGGGCCGCGAGCGGCCGGCCAGCGTCCTGACCGACCGGGCCGGATCCGAGCTAGATTCGGAAAGTGATGGATGTCGGAATCCACCCCATGGTGGTCGTGATGGGCGTGACGGGTAGCGGTAAGACCACAGTCGGTCTGCTGCTGGCCCATCAGCTCGGCGTGCCGTTCGCCGACGGCGACGACTTCCACACGCCTGAACTCAAGGCCAAGATGGCCGCCGGACATCCGTTGACCGACGCCGACCGGGCGCCCTGGCTGCGCCGGCAGGCCGACTGGTTGGCCGGCGAGACGGACGGTTGCGTGCTGGCCTGCTCGGCGCTCAAGCGCCGGTATCGCGACGTGCTCCGCACCGGATCGCCGCGACTGTGCTTCCTGCACCTGGCCGGTGAGCCCGGCGTGGTGACCGAACGGGTGGCACACCGACGCAGCCATTACATGCCGGCCTCGCTGGTCGGCACGCAGTACGCCGACCTGGAGCCGCTGCAGCCGGACGAGTTGGGGGTGGCGATCGACTTCACGCTCGGGCCGGAGCACATCGTCGAGCAGTTTCTGAAGGAGGTCCAGTGAACCAAGTGCTACTGACCGCGGCCGGGTCCGGGTCGCACGACACCCGGCTGATCGTGGCCGCGCTGGTCGGCATCGCAGTGATCATCGCGTTGATCACCGTCCTCAAGCTGAACCCGTTCCTGAGCCTGACGGTCGGCTCGTTGCTGGTCGGCGGCCTGGCTGGGCTCGGGCTGGACAGCACCGTCGGTAGCTTCGGTGACGGGGTGGGCAGCACCATGGCCAGCGTCGGCACACTGATCGCGCTCGGGGCCATCTTCGGCAAGCTGTTGGCCGATTCCGGTGGCGCGGATCAGCTGGTCGACACCATCGTGGGCCGGTCGACCACCCGGACGCTGCCGTGGGCGATGGCCCTGGTCGGCATGATCATCGGGCTGCCGATGTTCTTCGAGATCGGCCTGGTGCTGCTGATGCCGGTGATTCTGCTGGTGGCTCGCCGGTCCGGACTGCCGCTGATGCGGGTGGCCATTCCGGCGCTGGCCGGGCTATCGGCCATGCACGGCTTCGTGCCGCCGCATCCGGGGCCGCTCGCGGCGGTCGGCCTGCTGCATGCCGACCTCGGACTGACGCTGGCCCTCGGGGTGCTGGTCGCGGTGCCGTGCGTGATCATCGGCGGCCCGCTGTTCTCCAAGCTGGCCGCGCGCTGGGTCGACGTGCCGGTGCCCGAGTTGTTCCTCGGCACCGCCGAACCCGGCACCGGACGCACGGCCGCCGAGCCCGCTGCCGCCCGAACCGGCCGAGCCGAACCAGCCGATCGAGCCGAACCAACCGGCCGAGCCGGACGAACCGATCGAACCGGCCGAGCCGGCGGTGCCTTCGCCACGGCGTCCGCCGGCACCGGACCGGCCGACGGCATCGGTCGGGGCGCCAGCAGGCCGAGCGGTGGCAGGGCCGCGGTGGGCGCGCTGGACATCGCGCCGGCCCCAGCCGCGGTGGCTCAGCCGATCCGCCGGCCCAGCTTCGGGATGACCCTGGCCACGGTGCTGCTGCCGGTGGTGCTGATGCTGGCCAAGGCGGTCGCGGACGTGGTGGACCCGAACGGCAACGGGGCGGCCAAGCGGGTGCTGGACTTCCTCGGCACGCCGCTGATCGCGCTGCTGCTCACGGTGCTGCTGTCGATGTACACGCTCGGCGTGGCCGCCGGCTTCGGCACCCAGCGGCTGTCGGCGATCGTGGACACCGCGTTGCCGGCGATCGCCGGCATCCTGCTGATCGTGGCGGCCGGCGGCGGCTTCAAGCAGGTGCTGGTGGACAGCGGCATCTCGAAGGTGATCGCCTCCTGGGTCAGCGGCTCGACCGTTTCGCCGCTGCTGCTGGCCTGGTTCGTCGCGGTGCTGATCCGGCTGGCGACCGGCTCGGCGACCGTGGCCACGGTCACCACCGCGGGGATCCTGCAGCCGGTCACGCACACCCTGAGCACGTCGCACACCTCGCTGCTGGTGCTGGCGATCGGCGCCGGCTCGCTGTTCTTCTCCCACGTCAACGACGCCGGTTTCTGGCTGACCAAACAGTATTTCGGGCTGTCGGTGCGGGAGAACATCGTCAGTTGGTCGCTGATGGAGACGGTACTGTCGGTGACCGGCATCGCCGGCGTGCTGGCCCTCAGCGTGGTGTTGTAACCGGCTGTAACCGGTTGTAACCGGTTCGGTTAAGCATTCCGTGACCCGAGTGAGGTACCGTCCGCCACGTCTGATGCATGATCAGCGGGCAAACAGCCCAAGACCCGGATGAACAGGAGCGGTGGTGGCGCAGGGACGCGGGAGCAAGGCGAGTACCGGCAACAAGCTGGTGATCGTCGAGTCCCCTGCCAAGGCCAAGACGATCGGTGGGTATCTCGGCTCGGGATACACCGTCGAGGCGTCCATCGGCCATATCCGCGACCTGCCGCGCAACGCGGCGGACGTGCCCGCGGCCTACAAGGGTGAGCCGTGGGCCCGGCTGGGGGTCAACACCGAGGCCGACTTCGAGCCGTTGTACGTGGTCAGCCCCGACCGCAGGCAGCAGGTGAGCAAGCTCAAGGCACTGGTCAAGAACGCCGACGAGGTCTACCTCGCTACCGACGAGGACCGGGAGGGCGAGGCAATCGCCTGGCACCTGGCGCAGACCCTGAAGCCGACCGTGCCGGTCCGCCGGATGGTGTTCCACGAGATCACCCCGGCGGCGATCGCCCGCGCGGTGGCCGAACCGCGCGAGATCGACGCGGGCCTGGTCGACGCCCAGGAGACCCGGCGCATCCTGGACCGGCTGTACGGCTACGAGGTCTCGCCGGTGCTCTGGAAGAAGGTGCTGCCCAGGCTCTCCGCCGGCCGTGTGCAGTCGGTGGCGACCCGGATCGTGGTGGAGCGGGAGCGGCTGCGGATGGCCTTCCACACCGCGCGGTACTGGGACATCGAAGGCATCTTCGCACCCGCCGAGGCCGTGGCCGGCGATACCGGCAACCCCAGCACGTTCACCGCGACCCTGGTCGCGCTGGATGACGAGCGGATCGCCACCGGCAGGGATTTCGACCCCGCGACCGGACGGGCCTCCAGCGAGGTGCTGCACCTGGACGAAGCCGGCGCGCGGGGTCTGGTGGCCCGGCTGGCCAACGCCGACTTCGCGGTCACCCGGGTCGAGGAGAAGCCGTACCGCCGTCGGCCGTACCCGCCGTTCATGACGTCGACGCTGCAGCAGGAGGGCAGTCGCAAGCTGCGCTGGTCCTCCTCGGTCACCATGCGGGTGGCCCAGCGGCTGTACGAGAACGGCTACATCACCTACATGCGTACCGACTCGACGAACCTGTCCGAGACCGCGCTGGCCGCCGCTCGGGACCAGGCACGCGAGCTGTACGGCGACGCCTACGTGCCGGCCGAGGCGCGCCGGTACAGCCGCAAGGTGAAGAACGCCCAGGAGGCACACGAGGCTATCCGGCCGGCCGGCGACACCTTCCGCACCCCCGGCGAGCTGGCGGGCCGGCTGTCCTCGGACGAGTTCCGGCTCTACGAGCTGATCTGGCAGCGCACGCTGGCTTCGCAGATGGCCGACGCGGTCGGCACCACCGTCTCGGTCCGGCTGGCCGGCGACTCGATGACCGGTGAGCGGGCCGAGTTCGCCACCTCCGGCCGGACCATCACGTTCCCCGGCTTCCTGCGGGCCTACGTCGAGGACATCGACGAGTCGCCGGACAGCTCGACCAAGGACGACGCCGAGAAGCGGCTGCCCCGGCTGGCCCGCGGCGACCGGCTCGGCGTGCGCGAACTCCGGCCGGACGGCCACTCGACCAGCCCGCCACCGCGCTACACCGAGGCCTCGTTGGTCAAGGCGCTGGAGGAGCTGGGCATCGGCCGGCCGTCCACCTACGCCACCATCATGCAGACCATCCAGGACCGCGGCTACGTCTGGAAGAAGGGCTCGGCGCTGGTGCCGTCCTGGGTGGCCTTCGCGGTCACCGGGCTGCTGGAGGGACACTTCGGCCGGCTGGTCGACTACGGCTTCACCGCCTCGGTCGAGAACGACCTGGACTCGATCGCGGACGGCAACACCTCCCGGGTGGACTGGCTGCGCCGGTTCTACTTCGGCTCCACCGAGGCCGAGCGGGCATCCGGCGGGGACGGTACCCGGATCTCGGCGCAGGGTGGGTTGAAGAAGCTGATCGCCGAGCGGTTGGAGGACATCGACGCGCGCGGGGTCAACTCGATCCAGCTGTTCGGCCCGGACAGCGACATCGTGGTCCGAGTGGGTCGGTACGGGCCGTACGTGCAGCAGGGTGGTCCGGATTCCGACCGGCGCGCCTCGGTGCCGGAGGACCTCGCGCCGGACGAGCTGACCCCGGAGAAGGTCGAGGAGCTGCTGTCGGCGCCGTCCGGGGATCTGGAGCTGGGGGTCGATCCGGATACCGGCCGGCAGATCACCGCTCGCAACGGCCGGTACGGGCCGTACGTGACCGACGGCGAGCGGACCGCGTCGCTGTTCGAATCGATGTCGCTGGAGACGCTGACCCTGGACCAGGCCCGGCGGCTGCTGACGCTGCCCCGGGTGGTCGGCATCGACCCGGCCGGCAACGACGGGAAGGGCGCCGAGATCACCGCGCAGAACGGCCGGTACGGGCCGTACATCAAGCGCGGTAACGACTCTCGCTCGCTGGAGTCCGAAGAGCAGCTGTTCACCGTCACGCTGGACCAGGCGCTGGCCATCTTCGCCCAGCCGAAGCAGCGGGGCCGGCGGACCGCCGCGGCGCCGCCGCTGAAGGAGCTCGGTCCGGACCCGGTGTCCGGCCAGCCGATGGTGGTCAAGGACGGCCGGTTCGGCCCGTACGTGACCGACGGCGAGACCAACGCCTCGCTGCGCCGCGACGACTCGGTGGCCACCCTGACCGACGAGCGGGCCGCCGAGTTGCTCGCCGACCGGCGGGCCCGTGGGCCGGTCAAGAAGGCGACCCGGAAGGCGGCCGCCAAGAAGGCGCCGGCCAAGAAGGCCGCCGCGAAGAAGGCGCCGGCGAAAAAGACGGCCGCCAAGAAGGCATCGGCCAAGAAGGCCTGACCGCCGACCCGGTCCGGGTTTGACCGCGGACCGGGCGGTTGCTGCCGTGCGCTCTGACGGCTCGGCGACACCTCCGCAACAGCGCCCACGGCGCGGATCGGCGGTTCAGCGACGCCGGCGATCCATCCGGTCGAACATCTTCTCCCGGCGCAGCGCCACCGCATCGGAGCGTGCCCGGGTCTGTCGCCCGGCACGGACCCGCTCGCCGGTGCCCACCGGATAACCGGCCTTCACCAGGCGATGTTCGGTGGTCTCGATCAGGTAGCCGAGCGAGTAGATCAGGCCCATGATGACGCCGGCCAGCGCACTCACCCCGCGAATCCAGAACGGGCCGGGGACGAAGACCAGCACGGCGGCCGCCAGCGGCGCCACCACCAGCAGCGAGCGCAGCACCTGCCGTAAGGCCCAGCTTCGGCAGGTGACGTCGTGCAGCACCCATTCCCGGTAGCGCTCGGGCAGGCCGCCGCCCAGGGAGTACCACAACCACCGCAGCGGATCCGGTCGCTCCATATCTTCAGTATGCGAACCGGCGCCACCGAGATCGATACCTACCGGTGGTCCAGGGGCGATGATCACTTGTGGCCGACCACGAACGTGCGCAGGAACGGGAACACGGTCCCGGACTCGGTGCGCGGGTAGGCCGCGCGCAGCCGCTCGGCATAGCTGCGTTGGAAGGCGGCGGCATCAGCCTCGGACAGCGCCGCCAGCACCGGCCGCAGCCCGGTGCCGCGCACCCACTCCAGCACCGGATCGTCGCCGGGTAACAGATGCAGGTAGTTGGTCTGCCAGGCGGTGACCTGCATGCCGGCTGCCTTGAGCAAGAACAGGTAGTCCCGCGCGGGGTGAACGGCGTCGGCATGGCGCAGCACACCGGCCAGCTTCGCCGACCAGGTGGCGGAGTCGGCGAGTTCGCGCATCAGCGCGTGCGACGGCGCGGCGAAGTTGTCCGGAACCTGAAAGGCCAGCCAGCCACCCGGATTGAGCTCACCGGCCCACCGGCTGAGTAGTTCGGCATGGCCCGGGACCCACTGCAACAGGGCGTTGCTGACCAGCACGTCCACCCCGATGGCGCTGAACTCCGCCGCGTCCGCGCGCCGGAAGCTGAGCCGCGGCCCGGACTGCCGGGTGGCCCGTTCGATCATCTCCTCGGCGGAGTCGATGCCCAGGACTTCAGCGGCCGGCCAGCGGGCCGCGAGGGAGGCGGTGAGCTCGCCCGAACCGCAACCCAGGTCGACCACCGAGGCTGGTGAGCTGGCCGTCACCTGGCTCAGCAGGTCGAAGAACGGCCGGCTCCGTTCTGCTTCGTAGCGGGCGTACTGCGTCGGATCCCAGCGCACTGACCTGACTCCTATTCTCTCGATATCAAGGTATCAGGTCTTGATACCAAGATAGTTGCTACGGTGTGCGGATGACAGACGAAGTCGACGGCATCGTGCGGGCCTGGCAGGCCGAACGACCCGATCTGGACCTGGCGCCGATCCAGGTGCTGAGCAGGCTCAGCCGGATCGCGCAACTGCTTGACGAGCGGCGTAGCCAGGCCTTCGCCGAGCACGGCCTCGCCGCGCACGAATTCGACGTGCTGGCCGCGCTCCGCCGGCGGGGCCGGCCGTACGAGCAGACCCCCGGCCAGCTGATCGAGGCCACCCATGTCACGTCCGGCACCATGACCAATCGGCTGGACCGGCTGGCCGGGCGGCAGTTGATCGTGCGCAAGGCGCACCCGGCCGACGGGCGGCAGGTGATCATCCGGCTGACCAGCAGCGGCCGGCGCAAGGTCGATGCGGCCTTCGAGGCATTGCTGGCCTCGGAGGAGGCACTGCTGGCCGGGCTGTCGACCGGCCAGCGGAGCAGCCTGGCCAGTGGCCTGCGCCGGCTGCTCAGCCTCACCGCCGGCTCGGCCGGTGGTGTCGGGGCCGCCGGATAGTCTGATCGCATGCCGCCGCTGTTCATCGCCTTCGAGGGCGGCGAGGGTTCGGGTAAATCAACCCAGATCGGGCTGCTGCGCGAGTGGCTGCTGCGTCAGGGCCGGCCGGTCTTCGCCACCTACGAGCCGGGTGCCACCTCGGTCGGCAAGGCGATCCGGTCGCTGCTGCTGGAGACCGACGAGCCGATCGCGCCGCGCGGCGAGGCACTGCTGTTCGCAGCCGACCGGGCACACCACGTGGAGACCGAGATCAGGCCCCAGCTCGCAGCCGGCTACCACGTGCTGTGTGACCGCTACGTCGATTCCTCGATCGCCTATCAGGGCGCCGGCCGAACGTTGTCGGTGGACGAGGTCGCCCGGCTCTCCGAGTGGGCCACCCAGGGCCTGGTGCCCGATCTCACGGTGCTGCTGGACATCGCACCGATCGACGGCCTGGCGCGCGCCGGCGACCGTACTCAGGTCGCCGGGCCGGACCGGCTGGAACGGGAGCAGCTGGCCTTCCATGAGCGGGTCCGGGCGGGCTTCCTGGCGCTGGCCGGGCGGCAGCCCGAGCGCTACCTGACCCTCGATGCGAGCCGACCGATGGCCGAGATCGCCGACGAGATCGCCGCGGCGGTGCTCGGCAGGATCGAGCCATGAGCGTCTTCGACGCGCTGGTCGGGCAGGACGCCGCGATCGAGGAACTCAGCCGGGCGGCCGCCGCGGCCGCCGATGTGGTCGCCGGCCGGCCCGGTCAACCCGGCGCGATGACGCACGCCTGGCTGTTCACCGGCCCAGCCGGCTCCGGCCGGTCGGTAGCCGCCCGGGCGCTGGCGGCGGCCGTCCAGTGCGACCGGGAGCCACCGGGCTGCGGCAGTTGCGCGTCCTGCCATTGGGTGCTGGCCGGCGTCCATCCGGACGTTCGCCGGGTGGTGCCGGAGGGCCTGTCCATCGGGGTCAACGAGATGCGCGCCGTGGTCGGGCTGGCCGCCCGCCGGCCCTCGCTCGGTCGCTGGCAGCTGGTGGTGATCGAGGATGCCGACCGGCTCACCGAGGGCGCGGCGAACGCGCTGCTCAAGGCCATCGAGGAGCCGCCGGAGCGGACCGTCTTCCTGCTCTGCGCGCCGTCCACCCATCCGGACGACGTGATCGTCACCATCCGATCCCGGTGCCGGGTGGTCGGCCTGCGGATCCCGCCGGCGGCCGCCATCGCCCGGGTGCTGATCGCCGACGGGGTGGATCCGGAGACCGCCGAGTGGGCCGCGCAAGCCTGCGGTGGCCACATCGGTCGGGCCAAGCGGCTGGTCCGGGACGGCGACGCCCGGCAGCGGCGGGCCGCCGTGCTGGCGATCCCGGCGCAGCTCACCTCGCTGAGCGCCTGCTTCGCCGCGGCCGATCACCTGGTGCAGGCCGCTGAGGCCGAGGCGCGGGCGTTGCACACGGATCTGGACGTCACCGAGACCGAGGAGCTCAAGGTGGCGCTGGGCGCCGGTGGCACCGGCAAGGGCGCGACGGCGGCGGTGCGGGGGAGCGCCGGCGTGCTCAAGGAACTCGAGCGCAAGCAGAAGTCGCGCGCCACCCGGCTGCAGCGCGACGCGCTGGACCGGGCGCTGGTCGACTTGGCTAGTTTCTACCGGGACGTCCTGTTGATCCAGGTCGGCGCCGAGGTGCCGGCCTCCCATCCGGACTTCGCCACCGACGTGCGCACGGTGGCCCGCTCGATCGACCAGGCCGGCGCGCTGCGGCGGCTGGATGAGGTGCTGGCCTGCCGGGAGGCGATCGAGCTCAACGTGAAACCCAGGATCGCCGTGGAGGCGTTGACCGCTGCCCTGCGGTTGCCCTGACCGGCTAACCTCATCGCATGGGTCTGATCTGCGCCGTGACCTTCACCGACCGGGGCCGGCTGTACTACGCCGACCCGGGTTCGCTCAATCCCGCGGTAGGCGATCATGTGCTCTACCCGACCCAGGATGGTCCCGAGGTGGCGCAGGTGATGTGGGCCGCGCAGTGGACGGCCGAGGACATCGGCGGGCTGCCGATGCTGGCCGGCATCGCGACGGCCGCTGACCTGACGGCGCTGGCGACCGCCCGCAAGAAGCGGGCCGAGGGCCGGGTGGCGGCCCGGCGACTGATCAAGGAACACCAGCTGCCGATGAAGGTGGTCGGGGTGGACCACGTGCTGTCGGCCAACCGGACGGTCATCTACTTCTCCGCGCCGCACCGAGTCGATTTCCGCGCTCTGGTCCGGGATCTGGGTGCCACCCTGAAGGGCCGGGTCGAGCTGCGCCAGTTGTCCGCGCGGGACGAGGCGCGGGTGATCGGCGGCATCGGCTCGTGCGGTCGGGAGCTGTGCTGCGCCACCTTCATGGTCGAGTTCGAGCCGGTGTCGGTGCGGATGGCCAAGGACCAGGACCTGCCGCTGAACCCGCTGCGGATCTCCGGCGCCTGCGGGCGGTTGATGTGCTGCCTGAAGTACGAGCACCCGCTCTATCAGGACTTCAACTCCAAGGCGCCAGCGATCGGGTCCTGCGTGTCCACGCCGACCGGGGAGGCCACCGTGGTCGGCCACTCGGTGCCCGCCGAGTCGGTGGTGCTCCGGATGAACTCCGACGGCCGGCGCACCAGCTGCGCGATGGCCTCGGTCTGCGCCTCCCGCAAGGCGCATGACGACTTCTACGGCGACGGAACGGTCGGCTCTGGCAACGCCGACGCGCACGGCCGCATCCCTGGCGGGATGACCCCCTCGGAAGGCCCACAACCCACCGCTACGCCGTAGCAGCGGCGGTCCTGGCACGGTTTCCGGCGACCATCTGGCTGGTTGCGAACGGCGGCGGTAGCCAGCACGCATCGGTCAGATTGCGTGCGCCCGCTCGGTCCCAAGCCGGAAGACCCAGCCGCGCAGCAGCACGAACCGCAGCGCGGTGGCGGCCAGGTTGGCGGCCACCAGCACGGTCAGCTCGACGGCGCGATGCGGGGTCGGCTCGGCGGCGTGTAGGGCGGCCAGCGAGCCGCTGGTGAGTGCCAGTCCGAGCCCGAACACGGCCAACCCCTGCAGCTGATGCCGGCCGGCATGCCGGCGTCCGGCGATGCCGAAGGTCAGCCGGCGGTTCGCCGAGGTGTTGGCCACCGCGGTGACCAGCATCGCCAGCAGGTTCGCACCCTGCGCGCCGAGCGCCGGATGCGCCAGCAGGAACAGCAGCAGGTAGGCCGCGGTGCTGAACACGCCGATGGCGGCGAACCGGACCAGCTGCCGGAGCAGACCGGGCGGCACCTCCGGGGTATTCGGGCCGAGCGGATGCCGTCCCAGCTGCCCGCGAATCTCGGCCAGCGGCAACCGGCCGGTGGCCAGCGCTCGGCCGACCCGAGCCACCCCCTTCAGATCGGCGATCGCGGTCGAGACGATGTCGACCCGGGAATCCGGGTCGTCCACCCAGTCCACCGGCACCTCGTGGATGCGCAGGCCGGAGCGCTCGGCCAGCACCAGCAATTCGGTGTCGAAGAACCAGCCGGTGTCCTCGACCAGCGGCAGCAGCGTGCGGCCGATGTCGGCCCGCATCGCCTTGAACCCGCACTGCGCGTCGGAGAATCGGGTCAGCAGGGTGCCGCGCAGCAACAGGTTGTAGCAGCGGGAGATCAGCTCTCGCTTGGTGCCACGAACCACCCGGCTGTGCCGGGACAGCCGGGAACCGATCGCCAGATCCGAGTGGCCGGAGATCAGCGGGGCCACCAGCGGCAGCAGCGCGTTCAGATCGGTGGACATGTCCACGTCGAGATAGGCCACCACCGCCGCCCCGGAGGACTGCCAGACCGCGCTCAGCGCCCGGCCGCGGCCCTTCTGCTCCAGCCGCAGGTAGCGGACGCCGGGCAGTTCCCGGGCCAGCCGGGTCCCGATCAGGCCGGTGTCGTCGGTACTGGCGTTGTCGGCGATGGTGATGAGGTGCTGGTACGGAAAGCAGCGATCCAGATGCTGGTGCAGCCGCTGGACGCAGCCGGCCAGATCCCGCTCCTCGTTGTGGACCGGAATGGTCACGTCGAGCACGATCTGGCCGGCCGCTGGCTGGCCGGCGCGGGTGGCCCGCGATGCTCGGGCCGGGTCGGCCGAGTTTTCACTGGTACCGGTGCGGAAACCGGCACGCGCGAGGGAGGTCATGATCGAACTCTGGGCCCCACGGCTGGCGCAGCCTTGTGGTGAGACTGTGGCTTTGCTTGGAACCGCGGCGGCGCCGGCCTCATCAGCTCGGCTTCAGATCAGGTGGCAGGTATCTCCTGGCGCGGTCCAACCAACCTGAGGTTGCCGACTGATCGTTAAGCTGCCCTCCGTGACGACAGTGCGCGCGGCAGCGATCTACGCCCGGATCAGTAGCGATGTTGAGGGATCCGGCCTGGGCGTGGCGCGGCAGTTGGAGGACTGCCGCAAGCTGGCTGATTCGCTGGGCTGGTCGGTGGCCGAGGAGTACGTGGACAACGACCTGTCGGCGTATTCGGGCAAGCGCCGGCCGGCCTACGAGCGGATGCTGGCCGATTTGCGCGACGGTGAGCGCCTACTTACGACCAACTCGCCGAACTCACCGGCCGGTCCGCACCGTGCTGATCGACCTCGAAACCGACCACACCCGACTCGACACCTGGCACCGAGTAGCCCACGCCCTTAGCGTCCCTCTGAGCACCCTGGTAGACCAACTCTGCCAAGGACACCGACCACCCGGCTAACCCACCTCCTCGCCCATCCGATGGACGGCCGAGCCCACCAACAGCTCGCCGTCCACACATGGGCGACGGGACCCATCACCAAGCCGCTCGAATTATGTTGCTAGTTCAAGTGAAGAACCCTCGGCCTTGAGCAACAACAACACAGCCTTCCAGTAAGCTCTACTCCAACTATTTGGGGGGCCGCTCGCGCGCATGACAAATACCGGGAGGCGGCATTCCGCGCGCCTGAGGGCAGGCAGGCGGGGTTTGTTTCAGCGTTGCTGGGCTTGGTTTATTAGACTGACCCCCGGGCAGCAGATAGCGGCCGGTGCGCCAATTGCTGCTGCGTTTGTCGGCGGACTATTTGCTCTTCTAATCGGATTATTGCCAATCCTTTTTTCGGAGTCCCCGTCCACAACAATCGTGTTGCCTCCATCCATTAAGGCAACGGATAGTCTAAGCCCTAGGGCTTCGCCTACGCCTACGCCTAGCTCTGATGTGCCGATTGCGAGTTTGTTGGCCGAGCTCGGCAGCAAGGATATTGTGATTCGCGAAAACACAATTTCTACGATGACGCTGCGAGTCGAGAATCCAATAGAGCCGCAGGTTCAAAGAGTTGCGATCCTTCGTCGCCTTGCAGCATTCGTCCAGGATCGAGGACCCGTATCGAATACCGACACTTTGACCTATTGCACCAAGAAGCATCCGCTTCACTATCCGACCGATGTTGAACTCGCTCTCCAGGCGATTGGCGGCCGGCTCTCTCAAGACATTAGTCAGACAATCGATCTATCCGGAGCCAACTTGGCGTATGCGAGCATTCAAAGGATGGACTTCCGCAACGTCCGCTTTGATGATGCGGTCATCTGTCGCGCGTACCTAAACGGAAGTCGTTTTGATGGCGCCACTTTCCGAGGAACGATTCTGCGATTTTCGGTCATGCAAGATGCGAGCGGGATCTCCGGGGACCAACTACTAAACGCTTACTCGCTATGTGGACTCGTACTCCCGATTCAGCTTTCTAATTCCCCACCTCTTCTGAAGAAGATAGCCCTCGAACCTGACTATCCAACGGTTCGCTGCAAAACATCATAATTTCCTAGCGACGACGATGCGCTATGGACGGAGCTCTAGACCTCGTCCAGGTGCCGACCTCTGAACTCCAGAGAACCGTTCCATGCAAGCTTCATCTCATCGGATTGCGGGTCTCGGTACCAAGCCTCCGGGTATTGCCGTCCACCCCATTCCCAACTCACTTCTTTACCAACCTCATATAAACCTGTTGTAGGGTAAATATGAGAGGTGACTTGAGCAACTCCGGGGCTTATAAAATCGAGAATCAGTCCACGCACATCAGGCAGTGGAGTCTTGGCATCGGCAGTCTTATATAAGGGAACATCCGTCTTCGCTACGACGTGGCGCTCGCGCGGGATAGCCAGTATGGTTCGTAGGAGCGGAATCCCCGCATCTAGCGCTCTCAGGATATCCGCATCCGGCGTGACCTGACCGCCATGGACAATCTCATTTCTAATCCACGTAAAGAGCCTCAATGCGCTTGCAGCACTCTCGGTCAACGCGCCAACTTCTACGAGTCGTCCCACGCCGTCGCGCAGGCTTCGGGCACGGCTGGGCCGACCCAGCCCTGTGGCTAGGAGAAAGATTCGTACCGCTCGCTCAAGTTCTGCCGTGAGGAGTATCAGTCCGACGCGAGGTGATCTCGAAGCCTCGTTAAGAATTTCACCAACAATTTCATCTGCAGTTCGATCTGTCGGGCTGAGGTGACCGCTTACGACAGTTCCCGTCACAGTCAAGCTGCCAGCGCCGCTCAACGTAGCTTCGGCTGACGCACTAGGCGGCGGCGGTGACACGACTATGGGCTGTTTCGATTGGTCCTCGGCAGCAGTCGCACTCTCCTCTTGCAGCCTATCCAAGTCTTTCTTGAATTTGAGCTTTGTTCCCAGGACACTTGCCGAATCCAACAGTGGCACGAGGACGACGACTAAGAGAACGCCAAGTAGGCCGACGGTCGTTCCGTCGACCGTAAACCTTCGCGGAGCTAATCCGTGGACCACGATCAGCGCGGTGATCAGCGCGATTAAGTACCCACGCAGTGGCGTCACTCGCTCAAGACCGCTCAGTACGGCCTTAGCTGTGCGCTGCAGACGGTTACTCACGATGGAAGGATGCCGCATCTTGGTCATGCAGTCGCGTCGAGCCTAGAGGGTGACTTTACGACTAGCGAGGTTGGCCGTTGTGTTGTGCTGCGCAGCTTGTGCGCTCACAGACGATGGGCGCCGCTGCGGTGTCTGATCGTGAGGACGGTGACGGTCAGCTGCTGGTCATCGATGCAGTAGGTGATGCGATAGGTGCCGCGCCGCGCGCTGTAGCGGTCGGCCTGCGGCGGCTGTAGCTGCTTGCCTGCCCGATGGGAGTTGTCCGGCAGCGGCCTGACGACGAATTGGTAGGCAGCACTGGCCACTGCCTCGGGCAGCGTTTCGGTGAGTTGGCGCCGCGCGGTGGGGCGATGATCAGCCGGTGTCTGTGCGGTCGACTCACGAAGTCGGACTTCGGCGGCGCATGGCCGCGGCTAGCTGCTCCTCTGACTCACCCTCGCCACGCGCGATCTCGGCCTCGGCCTCGATCATGTCCCGCAGCGCATCAGTATCGGAGAGCACCGCGATCGTCTCTTCCAGCGATTCCAGATCTTCGACAGCCAGCAGGACGGCCGAGGGGCGTCCGTACACAGTGACGGTGAGTCGCTCGTGTTGGCTGCTCACCCGTCCCACCAGTTCCGACAGATGGGCCTTGACCTCCGCGAGCGGCATAGACCTCATGGTCATAACTATGACCAACCTGCTTCAAGTTGTCCGCTGAACTCACTAGCCAGGGACTGCCTTACGTCTTGTCAGGGTCATCGAGCAAGGGCTGGCCAGGGCTGTGACATCCTGGTTGTAACCGTGGCATGATATGCCAATGGATGCCACGCTCGTGCTGGGGAAGCAGGGTCGCCTGGTGATACCCGCCGAGGTGCGCACGGCCCTCGGACTGGTTGCTGGCGATCGGCTGCACCTACACCTGTCCGGGCCGCGACTGGTGCTCGAACGCCAGCAGGATGCCGTCGCCGAGCTGCGCCAACTCGGCGCGGGACTACCGAAAGGGCGATCCCTCGTCGATGAACTGCTAGCCGAGCGCCGCCTGGCCGCCAGCACCGAATGACGGTCCTGGACGCATCCGCGATCCTGGCCCTGGTGCACGACGAAACAGGCGCGGACCTGGTCGCCGCCAGCCTCGACTCTGCGGTTCTGGGCACCGCGAACCTGGCCGAAGTCATCGGCACGCTCATCGACGCCGATATCCAGGCCGATCGCGTCCGAGAACTCCTCGCGGCCGCCGGCGTAACAATCGCACCAGTTCTGGAACAGGACGCCGAACTGGCCGGCGCTCTGCGCTCGCTGCCCGGCGGCCGCGCACTCTCCCTCGGCGACCGCTGCTGCCTGGCCCTCACCGTACGCAGCGACCCACCCGAGGTGCTGACAGCCGATCGCGCATGGGCAGAACTAGACCTACCGATCCGGGTTCGACTGCTCAGATAACAAGGCCACCGCCTACGCCAACTCGAACATGGCCAGCCCCGAACCAGCACGCCAGGAGGGTGGACGTGCCGGCTCGGGGCCGCCGATGAGATGCCGGAGCCAGGGATCAGCTGGTCGGCTGGGTCAGGTCGTACAGGGTGGTGCCGCCGATGGTGACCGTCTTGAAGTGGCTCTGCACCCAGCTGGTGATCTCGGCGGAGCTGTTGCTGCCACCCTGCTGGGCGCCACCGCCGCCACCGAAGCCGCCACCACCGATGAAGTAGTGGATCTCGCCGGCCTCGACGTAGGCCTCGAACTGGGCCAGCGTCGGCGATGGGTCACTGCCGTTGAAGCCGCCGATTGGCATCACCGGAAGCTGGGTCGCCAGCTGGTAGCCGGCCGCGGTGTTCGACCCGACCGCCGCCGCCACCCAGCTGTACTTGCTCGCGTTCGCCCGCAGCGCCTGCGCCAGTGCCGAACTCGGCGTGCCCGCGTTCAGCAGACCGCCCGCTCCGCCACCCATGAAGCCGCCCGGGGTGGTGGCGCCGTTGCCGGTGCCACCGGCGAGGCCACCCAACGGAGCGCCGCCGAAACCACCGCGCACACCGGGCGCACGTTGGCCGCCGGCACCACCGCCTGGTCCGAACCCACCCACCCCGCTCGGTCCGGCGCTGGGAATGGCGCCGGTGTGTGACTGGCGGGCGGTGGCCACCGCGTAGCCGGTGGGGCCGGCCAAGCCGGTGATCAGGGCAACCGCGGCGATCACCAGGCCGACCTGGCGCGCCATCCGGGAGACCACGACCAGCAGCAGTGCGGTTGCCACGCCGAGCAGCAGGATGGCGTAGCGCAACCAGGGCAGCCAACTGGCGGTTCGGTCCAGCAACACGAACTGCCAGCTGGCCGCGAGCAGCACGCTCATCCCGAGTAACAGGGTTGCCGAGAGCCGGTCTCGGTGGCGCCACAGCAGCGTCGCACCGATGCCGATCACGCCGCCGATGGCCGGCGCCAGCGCCACCGTGTAGTACGGGTGGATGATTCCCTTGGCGTAGCTGAACACCAGCGCGGTGACGATCAGCCAGCCGCCCCAGACGATCAGCGCCGCTCGACTCCGATCGGTACGGATCGCCTTACGGGTGAACCAGAAACCGGCCAGCAGCAGCAATAGGGCAGCGGGCAGCAGCCACGAGATCTGGCTACCCATGTCGGAGCCGAACAGCCGGCTCCAGCCGGTCTGGCCCCACCTGCCGCCGCCGGTCGGACCACCGCCACCGACGCTGCCGGTCTCGTTGCCGGTCAACCGGCCGAAGCCGTTGTAGCCGAGGGTGAGTTCCAGGATGGAGTTGTGCTGCGAGCCGCCGATGTAGGGCCGGTCCTTGGCCGGGATCAGCGACACGATGGCGATCCACCAGCCGGCCGCCGCGATCATCGCGGCGCCGGCCAGCAGCAGCCGGCGGATCCTGCTGGACAGTGGGTTCGGTGCCGCGATCAGGTAGGCCAGCGCGAACGCCGGCAGCACCAGCAGCGCCTGCAGCATCTTGGTCAGGAAGCCGAAGCCGATCAGCGCGCCGGACAGCGCCAGCCAGCTGGTCGATCCAGCTTCGATCGCCCGGATAACGCAATAGCCGGCTATGACCAGCAGCATCACCAGCAGCGCGTCCGGGTTGTCGAACCGGAACATCAGCGCGGCCACCGGTGTCACGGCCAGCACCGCACCGGCGATCAGTCCGGCCACCGCCCCGGAGGTCCGCCGCACCGCCAGGTAGAGAAACGCCACCGAACCGACGCCTTCGAGCGCCTGCGGGACGAGGATGCTCCATGAATTCAGGCCGAACAGCCGTACCGACAGGGCCATGATCCACAGTGCCGCCGGTGGTTTGTCGACCGTGATGGAGTTGGCCGAATCCGAGGAGCCGAAGAAGAACGCCTTCCAGCTCACCGAACCGGCCTGGGCCGCGGCGGAGTAGAACGAGTTCGCCCAGCCGGACGCGCCGAGGTTCCACAGATACAGCACGGCGGTCAGCAGCAGCAGCCCGAGCAGGGCCGGCCGGATCCAGACCGCGTCGTCCGCCCGGCCGCGCAGCAATCCGGCCAGTGGGGTGCGTCGTCGCCGGTCCGAGACCGGCGGTGACCAGGTTTGTCCAGCCGGCACAAGGGTTTGAAAACTCATGTCAGAGAGCCTGGCCAGCCAAACTTGCCGGAGTCTGTGAGCCCTCTGAACGAATCCCTTGGATCGGCAGCGTAACGGTGAAGCTGGTATTGCCGGGTGCGCTGCTGACATCGATCCGGCCACCGTGCGCGGCGACCACGGCGGCCACGATGGCCAGCCCGAGCCCGGTGCTGCCGGCCTTGCGAGAGCGTGACTGCTCACCGCGGGAGAACCGCTGGAAGATGTCCGGCATCAGCTCCGGCGGGATACCGGGGCCGTTGTCGGTCACCGACAGCACGACGTGCTCGCCACGCCGGCTCAGCGACAATCGCACCGTGGTGCCGGGCGGCGTGTGGGTCCGGGCATTGGCCAGCAGGTTTGCCAGCACCTGGTGCAGTCGCGGGCCGTCGCCCCGCACGATGACCGGCTGGTCCGGCAGGTCGAGGTCCCAGTGATGAGCCAGGCCGGCGGCGTGCGCATCGCTCAGGGCGTCCACCGCCAGCCGGGTCAGGTCGACCTCCTCGCGGTCCAGCGGCCGGCCGGCGTCGAGCCGGGCCAGTAGCAGCAGGTCCTCGACCAGCGCGGTCATCCGGCCGGCCTCGGACTCCACCCGGCTCATCGCGTGCGCGATGTCCGGCGGCGCCACCTGCCGGCTCCGCCTGGTCAGCTCGGCGTAGCCGCGGATGGCGGCCAGCGGCGTGCGCAGTTCGTGGCTGGCGTCGGCGACGAACTGGCGTACCCGCAGCTCGCTGCGGTGCCGGGCGTTCAGCGCGTCGGTGACGTTGGCCAGCATCCGGTTGAGCGCCACGCCGACCTGGCCCACCTCGGTGTGCGGGTTGGCGTCCGGCACCCGCTCAGCGACGGCCACCTCACCTTCCTCGAGGTTCATCTCAGCGACCCGGGACGCGGTCGCGGTGATCCGCCGCAGCGGCCGCAGGGTGAGCCGGACGATGAGGGCACCGACGGTGCCGGCGATCACCAATGCCAGCACGGTCAGCCCGATGATCGCCAGGGTCACCCGGTTCAACGTGTCCTGCACGTCCCGCAGCGGGAAGCCGAGCACCCGGCCGCCACTGTCGCCGACCTGGGTGGCCACCACCCGGTACTGGCCGAGATCGGGCAGTTGGATCGTGTGCGGCTGGCCGTCGGCTGGCGTCCTGGCCAGCAGCAGGGCGGCGTCGCTGGGCACCGGCTCGCGGCTGTCCGCGCTGGAGTTCTGCAGCTGGGAGTCGCTGACCGCGCCGTTGAGCAGTGAAACCCCGACCGCGCCGATCGGTGAGCCGGGCGGCAGGAACGCGAACCGGCCGCTCGGTGGCTGGTGGTCACCGTCCCGGCCCGGGTCGCCGATCCGGTCGAAGTTGGCGCCGGCCGAGGTCAGTTGCCGGTCCAAGGCGGCGGTCAGCGAGTTGCGCACCGCGATGTCGGCGAACACGCCGATGCCGGCACAGACCAGGATCAGCAGGCCGAGGATGCTCGCGATCAGCCGGGTCCGCAGCGTCCAATTAGCCGGTGAGTGCCGCCGCGGGAACGCGCGCACGCTCAGCTCGCGGCGCGTAGCACGTAGCCGACGCCGCGCAGGGTGTGGATCATCGGCTCGCGGCCGGCGTCGATCTTCTTGCGGAGATAGGAGATGTAGATCTCCACCGCGTTCTGCTGACCGCCGAAGTCGTAGTTCCAGACGCGGTCCAGGATCTGGGCCTTGGACAGCACCCGGCGCGAGTTGCGCATCAGGTAGCGCAGCAGCTCGAACTCGGTCGCGGTCAGCGAGATCTCCTGGCCGGCGCGGCTGACCTCGTGGCTCTCCTCGTCCAGGGTCAGGTCGCCGACGGTGAGCACCGAGCCGCCGTGCGCGATGGCGACCGTGGTCCGGCGCAGCAGGCCGCGCACCCGGGCGACCACCTCTTCCAGGCTGAACGGCTTGGTGACGTAGTCGTCGCCGCCGGCGGTGAGGCCGGCGATCCGGTCCTCGACGGCGTCCTTGGCGGTGAGGAACAGCACCGGCAGGTGGGGTGCGTCGTCACGCAGCCGGCGCAGCACCTCAAGCCCGTTCAGGTCCGGCAGCATGACGTCGAGCACCACCGCGTCGGGCCGGAACTCCCGGGCCGCCCGGACGGCGGTCAGGCCGTCCTGCGCGGTGCGGATATCCCATCCCTCGTAGCGCAGCGCCATGGTGAGCAGGTCCGCGAGGTTCGGCTCGTCGTCGACGACCAGGACCCGAACCGGCTGACCGTCGGGACGGACGAGTGAGGGAGAGCGAGAGGCGCTGGTTGTGGTCATGCTGTACAGGCTGCGGCAGCCGGCTGGTCGGTAGCTGGCAGTTGTCTGTGCGCGACCTGTGCGTTCTGCCGGCTCAGGAATTCACCAGGATCAGCACAGCCGGGTGCCAGCTTCGGTGGGAATGGTGCGGATCGGCGCGGCTCCGAGGTCGTTGCCTGCAGATCTGACTTCGGAAGATGGTGCGAGATGACCTTGCTGTGGACGCCGCCAGCGCCGGACAGCTACCAGGCCGGGCGGCCGTCGCTGTGGTCGCTGCGCCGGACCGCGCTGGCCATCGTCGCGGCGGTCGCGATCGGGGCGGTGGTCACGGTAGGGGTGTCCTACGCCGACACCGGCTCCGGTGCTGCTGGCTCGGGTGGGTCCGGCGGCGGCTTCTCGGGCGGCTTCCGTGGCGGCTTCCCGGGCGGGCAGGGCGGGATTGGTCAGAACGGGCCCGGCCAGGGTGGTTTTGGCCAGAACGGCTCCGGCTTGGGCGGCCTCGGCCAGAATGGCTCCGGCTTGGGCGGCCTCGGCCAGCAGGTACCGGGCCAGCCCGGCTTGGGACAGTCCGGCTTGGGACAGTTCGGTGGTGGTGCCGGCTAGAACAGTCAGCCGCAAGCCGCGCCGACCGCTAGCAGCTGACCCGCCAACCGCTGGTTCGAGCCGCCCGGCCGCTACCGATAGACTCTGTGCGGTCACGGCCCGCCGTGCGCCGCCTTAGCTCAGTCGGCAGAGCGTCTCACTCGTAATGAGAAGGTCTAGGGTTCGATTCCCTAAGGCGGCTCCATAAGTCCCAGGATTCCTGGGCTTCAGTCGCCGACTCAACCCCTAGGGTCGCCCTGTCTGGACGTGTCGAGACGGAGAATGGCTATAGAGATGGCTATAGTGCGCGGGTGAAGGTCTTGCAGCGACGGCAGTATGGCACCGGCTCCATCTTCTGGAACGCTGCTCTGGGCCTCTGGATTGGCACGATCGAGGCGGGCACCAGTGCGCGGGGCACCCGCCGCCGGATTACTGTCTCCAGCTCCTCGCCCGGCGATGAAGGCAAAGCCGAATGCCGACGCAAGCTCGACCAGAAGGTCCGCCAGATCTACCGTGAGGGTGCGCCGGCAAACGCAGTAGGCGCCGCGACGGTCAAGGCCTGGGCCGATCGGTGGCTAGCGATGCGGGTACGCACCCAACGTCCTAAGAGCTTCGCCACAGACAGGTCGGCGGTGACGAAGTGGATCGTGCCGACGATCGGACGGAAGCGGCTTGGTGCGCTTACACCTGCTGACGTGCGCTCTGTCGGTAGCGCAATTCGGTCTGCTGGATGTACGAGTTCCACCGAGCGGCGGGCGCACATAGTCCTGATCAAGATGCTCAAGGATGCCATCCTTGAGGGACACGAGGTCTCCAATCGCCTCCTCCTGATGAAGCCGCCCGCCTCGAGCGTGCACGACAGGAATGCCATCGATGTGGATGATGCCCGGTCGTTGCTCCGGGTGGCGGCTGAGCATCCCAATGGATCACGGTGGCTTGCCAAGCTGCTTCAGGGCATGCGTCAGGGCGAGATCCTCGGGCTCACCTGGCCGATGGTCGACTTCTCCGGCCAGGCGATCAACGTCTCCTGGCAGTTGCAGGCACTCAACTACCAGCATGGGTGTCGGCGAGAGGGCACGCGCTGGGTGTGCGGACGCCGCTTCGGAGGTGACTGTCCGGCTCGCAGTCTTCGGGTTCCCGACGGCTATGACTACCGCCAGCTCGACGGAGCGCTTTGTCTGGTGCGCCCTAAGACGGCCAAGGGTCAGCGGATTGTGCCCATGGTTCCGTGGATGGCAACCGCTCTTCAGAGCTGGCGTGCGGTCGCACCCACATCGCCACACGGTCTTGTCTGGCCGCGGTCAGACGGCCGACCGTCGACTGCCCGCAGTGACACCGCCGCCTGGAACGCATTACAAGACGAAGCTGATGTGCACGGGCCGGGTCGGCCCTATTACGGGCACGAAGCCCGCCATACGACGGCAACCTTGTTGCTAGAGGCCGGCGTCGACCCCAAGGTCGTGCAAGCCATCCTCGGCCACAACTCGGTCGCGACTAGCCGGCTTTATCAGCACGTCTCACAAGACACAGCAAGACGCGCCTTGGACTCGCTCGTCGAGCGACTCCACATGGCCAGTTGAGGGCTCGCCCTCCTACTGGCTGCTATGTCGAGGCCATAGCTTCGCTCTCCTCCGTCAGCCAGCAGGACACGGGTTCCGGATGCCGTGCTCAGCGAGTTCAGGCCAAGGAGGCGTGGATTTCCGGCGCGCCGCTGGACAGGGCGAATTCCTTCAGAATATTATTCGCGCATGGTTCACCCACCGGCGGATGAGATCCGGCGCCTGAAGGTCGTCGCGCGCGAGATGTTGGAATCTGGCGAGGAGTCGGGCTATCTGGTAGGTGTCGCAACCCGGCAGCATGACGCATTCGGCAAGTCGCGGCGTCCGTCGAGTGCGCTTGAGCGCGAGCTTTTTCTCGACGCGGTACGTGGCGTGGCGTCGCGGGAAGGGTTCGGGCTTGAGGAGCCCAATGGAGGGCTCGATCTGATCGACTACGGGGATGGCCGCCTTCGCAGGTATCGCGTCAAACGCGGCACGCGGACTGCGTCAGGGGAGTACAACTTCCTGTGCGGGCTCGGGTCGAGTCTGTTGACCAGCGAGCCTGACACGCTCTTGCCTGAGGACCGCTGGGTTCTCGGCTACATCTGCAATGATGACCACACACTTGATGAGGTGATCGCCGGTGAGGTGGTCGGTAGCGAGGGCGCTGGACCCGTCAAGCTGGTGCTCGGTCCGATCATCCGGCTGTCCGACGCGCCTCCGCCGAAGGGCTTCACGTCGACTGAGGAGGGGCTTGACGGATTCGACGATGACGACGAGGCAGGCGAAGCCGACATCGCTTGAGAGCGAGTGCGGCGCCCTCTTCGCTGTTCTCTTCTTGACCGTCTGAAAGGTTGTCGCGGTGACTTCACCTTCCACCGTCGGTGAGCGAGTACGGACGTTGCGGCTTGCCGCCAACATCAGCCAGAGCGAACTCGTCCGAGCTTTAACAGGCCGCGTCGAGCCGAGTAACAAGCTTGTGTCGCAGATTGAAAACGGTCGCCAGCCGGTCGACGATGAGTTACTCGCGGACTTGGCGTCCGCACTGCGGTGCTCACCCGCGTTCCTAGCTCGGCCGCGTCACGATGCTGTATCGACCCGCCCGTGGCTGCGGGCCTACGCGGATGCAAACGCGCGGGTTGTCGAAAGTGTCATGGCCGAAGACCTGATCGTTCACGAGGTCGTGTGCATGTTGCGCCTCAAGCAGATCCCCGACCAGATCCCGCTTTTCGACGGTGATCTGAACGACGGTGATGCGATCGAGCTTTTCGCCGAGGAGGTACGGGCTGCGGCCGAGGTTGAGCCAGGCGGCGTAGTCGGAAATGCCATGCGAGCGGCTGATCGGCTCGGCTGTGTGGTGCTGCCTCTTACCAGCGAACTCGGTCGTCATCTGGGGATGTCACACCGAATCGACGGCACGCCATTCATGCGAGTCAGCCGTCCTGGAGGAGATAGCGGCGTGCCTGGAGATCGCCAGCGCTTCACGGTCGCGCATGAGATCGGCCATTTGGGGTTGCACTCCCACTTGCCACCGCCGGACACGGCAACTGACGCACAGCGCATCGAGCGACAGGCACACCGTTTCGCCAGTGCCTTCCTGGCGCCAGCGCACCCGCTCATCGAGGATTGGGAGCGCATGGGTGGTCGAGTCACGCTGTCCACTCTCGCCAGCCTGAAGGCAACTTGGGGTATCGCCATTAAGGCGCTAGTAATCCGGTTCCAGCAGCTCGGCATCGTGAACGCAGATCAAGCGACCAGCCTCTATAAGCAGATCTCAAAGCGCGGCTGGAATAAATTCGAGCCTGTCCCTACTACTCACGAACACCCGATCTGGCTTCAGCGCGCCCTCGACAACCGAGCCAAAGTCGAGCCGGCGACGACGAGTTCTACAGTAGCGGCGGCGCGCCTTACTGGACTCGACGATCAGATGATCGCCGGATGGCTCGACTGGTCACCGATTCGGCCGGCAGCGTCAGGTGTGGCCGTTCCGCTCGCGGACCGGAGCCGTCAGCGAGTCCTCAGCAGTCGAGGCGAGAGCTATGGCCAGGTCATCCCGCTCGCAGGACACCGACGCTAGTTAAGGCGGCGGAAGTCCGCGAGCTTAGGTACGACGCTGAGTGGTGCCGACCACCGAGGCGGTCGCGGTGTCCACCGCGATCCCGGTCGTGTCGAGTTCATGTAGACACACCAGCCGGCCCTAGTGACACTACGGAGCTGATCAAGTACGGTTCGTCACACGCTCGGCAAACAGAGCGAAAGCCCCAGGCCGTCCCTGGGGCCTTTCGTGATGTTGCCAGCTCACGGCCATCCGAAGTTCCGCACTGCACACCTCCCCGATACGCGACAGGTCGTTTAGATGACGAACGGTACAGCCGGCTTGGTGCTCCTGGCACTCATGAGTGTGGCCTACTCGTGGTGCTTCGGCAGCATGGAGCGCCTCCGGCTTTCGGTGGCCCGACGGCACGTCTCGAGCATGTTGGGCGTCTTTACGTTCGCCGCGGTGGTGCAGCTTCCGGCGATCTTCCTTCCCGTCTTGATCGGGGTCGTCTACCTCTCAGCATGGCCAACTTTTCGGCGTTCGGGCGCGCCTATGCACCGCCATGTCTACAATGCCGGCAGCGTATTAGTCGCCTGCCTTGCGGCGAAGGCTGCGATGGCTGTCAGTCCCGGCGTGCTCGCCATTCCGATCGGGATCCTTGTCTTCATGGCCCTCAACCTGGGGCTGGTCGTAGCTGCGATCTTGACGTCCCGCCAGTTCAGCGCGTTGGCCATGCTGAGAAATCCGCGCACATATCTTGTCGTGCTGGCCACTCAGCTCCTCGGAGCCGGGATGGGCACTGCGATGCAGTGGCACGTAGCGCTGGGCCTCTGCGGACTCCCGGCGATATTTGCCGTGCATGCAGCCGCATTACGTGGCACCGTGGCGGACACCCGAGCATGCATCGACCTGGTGTGGCGCCAGGAGGCGTGGTTGGTGATCGCCGATGAGGTAATGCGGTCACATCGATGGTTCTCGGTTCTCATGGTGGAACCGGATCGTGCTGACGACCGCGAATCCGTGGCAAGCGTGCTCCGCCAAACGGCTGGATCCGATGACAAGATCGGTCTTTACGGGGCTGATCAACTCGTCATGCTGCTGGCTGACACCCCTGCTGCTGGGGCACGAATGGTGGCCAGGCGGCTCACCGAGGTGTTAGGCGCCGTGGGGGCACCGGCGGCTATCGGATCGGCCGACAGCAAGGCGGGCACTCTTCACGAGGTCTTGGTGCAGGCGAGCGGTGATGTCGTCATTCGCCGGGCTGAGCGCGCTTCCCTCGGGATTCTCTGACCTCAGCGGCATCCGACAGCTCAAGGTCGTGATGCAAGCTCGCCGATAGTGCGGCGATCTTGTCGGCACCGCTCTCGTCCCCGGCTTCGCGCGCATCCCTAGCAAGCGCATCAAGACGAGTGATCGTCTGAGAGCGGGCTCGCAGTTCGCTCAATGACATGGGCTGGGGGACTGCCGCAGCGTGGCTCCCTGGCTCTGATGCCTGAACTTGCGCCCATCTGCGTCCGAGTTCGGCAAGCAGCTGCTCCACCGTGGAGGAGGAAAGCGACTCCGAAGGCTGGGCGCCGTCCGAGACGTTCGCTGGTACGGCTAAGCCGGCTAGCTCGAGCCCTTCCCGTAGGGGAAAGCCGAGGGTCCGGCTGAGCGCGACGATGGTGGGATAGGTGGTTCCCACGGGGGTCCTAATTCCGTGACTCGTGCTGTAGCCATCAATCAGCTGTCGTACGCGGCCTTCGCTGATACCGGCTCGCTGAGCGACCTTCCGCTGGCTCAGGCCAGAATCCCGGATACGGTCGGCAAGGTACGGGCCGAAGCGCCATCCGTGGGGTGAGGACACAGGGACAGTCTGCCTGCGAAGTCGTGCGAAGTCTAGATAGGACTGCTTGAGCCCTTTCTAGAGCTCCTCTAGACCGAGGGAAGTTAACCGGTATTGCACTTCGCATCACTTCGCATTAACTTCGCAGTATGACTGCACGTCAAAGCACAGAGCGCTCAGCGCGCTGGGGTCTTCCGCTGGTGGGTCAATGATCCCACCAGCTACCGGCCCGCGGAAGCTCGCCTACTCCATGGCGAGCGCGGCCGTGGCCACCGACCTGTCCGAGAAGACGGTTCAGCGAGCGATTCGATCGGGTGCGCTCCGTGCGAAGAAAGTAGGGCGCGGCGTTCGGATCCTGCGGCTTGATCTGGAGGAATGGCTGGCGACATTACCCGACGCCTAGCAGCGCCTTAGCGGCACCTCACCGGGGGTGGAGCCCCGGTGAGGCCTTGCCACTCATACCCATTACCGAGGGGATAGCAAGTGACATTGGGCATTCTTGCACGTCCTGTGCGAGGTCGGCATCGTGCCGACGGTGAGCGCCGGGTGGCCGGCGTTGTTGTGGCGGCCGTGCTTGCGGTCGTCACGGGTTTGCTGCTGATCACCGGTCCGGTGTCGGCTGCTGGCTCGGGGCCGGTGTCGTGTACGGCGTGCGGGGCGGGGGAGCAGATCTTCGGGACGTCGTTCGCTGGCGTGTATAACGTGCCGGTCGCCGGCGGGGGAGTGGTGCAGGGCTACTGCATCACGCCGGGCGGCTGGTTCCCGGATTCGACGCATGACGCGGCGGGCGGCTTCGCGGTGGCGAATGCCGCAGTGTGGGCGGAGTTTATCAACCTGTCCGACTACGCCAGCGATGTCGACCAGGCCGGTGTGGGCGCGCGGATTCAACGGGATCTGTTCGGCGGCAACGACTTCTCGGCGATCTCGGCGGCGGCGCAGGCCCGCTCGGATGCGCTGTGGGCGCAGGCGTCCCGGCTGGCCGGGCCGTGGGCAACGCACGTGGTGTATCACTCGGATCAGACGGTGACGGTGTCGGTGACCGCGGCCAGCGGCGCGCTGGTGCCCGGCGCCACCGTGGGTCTGTCGTGGGCGAACTCGACCGGGCCGGCCAGCGTGGACACCGGCAGCACGGGCGCCGTGACGGTGCCGTTCACGCCGCGGTTCGGCGCGCCGGGCAAGGTGACCGCGACCGGGCGGCGGGTCGGCCCGTTGGGCCTGCTGCGGTGGAACGCCGAGCTCGGCACGGAGCAGGACGTCACCTCGATGTCCGGCCCGGTCGACGCCGCGCCGGATGCGGACACCTGGGTGGTGGTCAAGCCGTCGCTGGTGACGATCGTCAAGCAGGACGCCGACACCGGCGCGACGGTGCCGGGCGCGGTGATCGGCTTCTCCGACACCGCCGCCGGCGCGCCGTTCGCGCAGGTCACCACGAGATCGACGCCGGTGGCGGTGCCCGGCTTGGATGAGCGGGCCGGGCAGCGGGTCTACTACCGCGAGGTGGCCAACCCGGCGGGCTACCTCGCCGACGCCGCGGCCGGCTCGTTCGTGGTCGGCCAGGACGGCGGCACGATCGCGCTAGTCATGAAGGACTCGGCCGCCGCGCCGTCCTGCGCCTCGCAAGCCTCCGGCTCCTACAGCGCCGGCTCGGTGGTCTTCGGGACCGCCGGCGGGCCGGTCGGGGACAGCGTGACCTGCGACGGCCTGCCACCGAACAACCCGTCCTTCCAGGTCACCGAACAGCTGCTACACGTCGCGCTACCGCCCTCGGGCCGGTGCGCCGACGCGACCGCCGCTCAGTTGGCCGCCGGCGAGCAGGAAGCCGCTGCGGTGATCACCATGCCGGCCACCCCCACCACCGGCGTCGGCCCGTACAGCGTCACCGGCACCACGCCGGCGCTCACGATCCCGGCCACGCTGACGACCGGCTGCCTGGCCTGGGCCGGCTCGACCACGCCGTGGCCCGGGGCCGCTCCCATCGAGCTGGGACCGGTGCCGGCCGAGCAGGTCACCCTGGTCGATGTGCGGCTGGCCACCCGGGTGCAGCAGCAGACGGTGCCGCCCGGCGGCCTCGTGGTCGACCTGGTCGACGTGACCGGTCTGCCGGCCGCAATGACCGAGCCGTTCGCGGCGACCGCGGACGTCCGCAGCCTGCCGGCCGGCCCACACGGCTGCGCCGGGCTGGGCCCGGCCCAATTCGCCCAGATGAAGGCCTACCGGTCGGTGCCGTTCCGGATCGATCACGGCAACGGCAGCTACCGGGTGCAGATCGCAGCGCCGCGGGAGCAGGACCGCTGCCTGAACTTCACCGAGCGGTTCACCCAGCCGCTATGGCCGGGCGGGCCGATGCCGTCGGCGCAGGTTGGTGTCGCGGCCGAGACCGCCTATGTCGATCGCCCGCCGGCGGTCGCTCCGCCGAAGGCCTCCGGTGGTGGCGGCGGCCGCGGGCACGGGCTGCCCTACACCGGCGCCAACCCCGGCATCCCGCTGGTGCTGGGCGTGACGTTGCTCGGTGTGGGCGGACTGTTGCTGTTGGCCGGCCGGCGGCGCCGCGCCGGCTAACACCCCAGACCGGGTGTGGCCGGTCCGTCCCGCGGACAGGCGGCCGGCCACACCCCTAAATCCGGTCATGGAAGACCGGTTCGGCTCGTCCCAGGCCGATCGACCCCCCACTCCGCCCCGGAGGCGACCCCCGATGATCAAACTCAAGTACCTCGCGACGCTGGCCTGGTCCCACCTGACTCGCTCGCGCCGGCTGCTGCTCGGCTGCGTCCTGGTGGCGCTGCTCGGCCTCGCGGCCGGCGTGGCGACGTTGCTGGCCTCCTCAAGCCGCCCGGCACGAACGACCGCGGCGGCCCGACCGGCCGCCGGCGGCAGCAGCCCGACCGCCGGCTCGAGTGTTTCGACTTGGAGCGTGCCAGTACCCCCTGCTGGCCGCTCCACCTCCGCCGCGACGCCGACCATGACCGGGTCGGCCTCCCGGCGGCCCGGCCCGGCGCCGTCGTCGCACGCCGCGCTTACCACGCGGCAGGCGGCGGCGCCGGGCCACCCAACCGGCCAGACGTATCCGAGCAGCCCTGCCCCCGGCCGGCCGCGCGGCGGCTCGCACGCACCGGCACCGAGCACCCCGCGGCCGCGGCCCACGCACAGCAGCAGCCCGGCGTCGGTGCCGGCGCATGTGATCGGCGACGGCGGGCTGGTCGGCTCGACCAACACCTTCCGCGCCAGCAACGGCGTCGGCCAGCTGGCCTACTCCTCAAGCCTGTCCAGCGACGCGAAGGCGTGCGCGCTGCGGATGGCGCAGAACTCCTCGGTGGCGCACTGCGGCGGCAACCAGGTGGTGGCCGGCGCCTGGTCGGCCGGCGGCTGCATGAGCCTGTTCGAGTCCGAATCGGCGCACCGCGAGGTCCTGCTCAGCCCTGCCTTCGCCAGCGCCGGCTCCGGCGTCGCGGTCGATGAGGCCGGCGCCTACTACTGCGTCATCAACTTCGCATGACCAGCAGCCTAACTCAGCACACGTCCCGGGCCGGTGTCGACCGGTCCGGACGGGGAAGTGCCCTCGACCGCAGCAAAGGCCAGTGGAAGGCCTCCGTGGGTTGCGCGAGGGGGTACGGCGGCGGCCCGCCGGCCGCCTGGGTGATCGGATGCACCCACCGGGGTGGGCGGGCTCCGCTCGCCCGCCCCGGGCCCGCCGCGCCGCGACGCTGGTGGTTGCGGTGAGGTGGGCCGGCCGGCGGTCGCGCCGCGCACCAAGCCACGTCCAGCAGGCCAACGGCCTGACGGAGCGGATCACCGCCGTCCAGCTGCCGCGGTCGGCCGGCTCGTGGCGGATCGCGGTGATGGGCCCGAAGGGCGGCTCGGGCAAGACACCGACCGCGGCCATGCTCGGGTTGAATCTGGCCGGGTTGCGCGGGGAGATCACCGCGGTGGTCGACGCCAACACGCACATGGGCACGTTGCGCCGCCGGCTGGTCCCGGACGGCATGGAGGCGCCGTTGTCGATGCTGGCGATGGCCAATATCGCCGCGACCGGGCAGCTGGCGCCGGAGTGGCCGGTGCTCGCCTCCTACAGCGACCTGGTCGGCCGGCTGCGGGTCTTCGCCAACGCCGGCGTGGATCCGAAGTTGGTCGAGGACATGACCGGGCAGCAGTACAGCGACTTCCTCGCCCTGCTCACCCGGGCCGCGCAGCTGGTGGTCTGCGACATGGGCACCTCGACCGCCGGCGAAGTCGCCGTCGCCGCCCTCGACGCGGTCGACCAGCTGGTGCTGTGCACTCAGCTGCGCCGCGACACACTGGAGATGGCAGTCGAGTGGCTTTCGGCCCTTTACGGGGAGCCGGTGTCCTACCGCCCGAACCCGGAGGACTACGCAGGCATCGCCGACGGCCGCTACGCCGAGCTGGCCAGCCGGGCCATCATCGCCGTCGCGCCCGGCGGCGGTGACCCGGCCGCGCTCAAGCCGCTGCTGGACTGGTTCGCCGAGGCCAGCAACGCCGGCCGGCCCGGCGGCCGTGTCGTGGTCGTGCCGCACGATGCGCACATCGCCCGCGGCGAGCAGATCCTGCTCGAGCAGCTGCAACCGGCCACCCGGCTGGCCTACCTGCACGTCGCCGGCCACGTGGTGGACAACTTCGCCCTCGGCCGGCTCGGCGCCCGCCGGCTACCACCCGCGCCCGCGGCCCTGCCGCAGCTGGCAGTCCACGCCGGCCCCGCCGTGGCCCGAGACATCGACGCGGCGGCGCCCGGGCCGGTCACCGCCGTCTGGCCGGCGCCGCTGCGCCAGCCCGACCCCGCCCCGCCGGCGACGACCGCGACCCGACCGGCGCCGCCGGCGGCAGGCATGGGATTGCCGGTTGGCAGGGGCGAAGCCGGCCACGCCGGCGCGGCGGCAGCCGCGCGGCAGCCCGAACCACTCGGCCCGGTCGCGGTCGACGAGTCGCTGGTAACACCGACGCGGCTGCGGGCGGTGCCCGCCGAGGCCGGCACCGGTGTGGCTGAGGCGGCGAACCTGGCCTTGGGCCGGGAGTTGGCTGGTGTGCTCGGGGCGGAGCACACCGAGGGGGAGGTGTGTACCGGCTGCGCCGCGCGGGGGTGCAGCTGGCCGGCGCCGCCTCCGGCCGGCGCGGGACAGCGGGCGTGACCACCGCTGCCCCGCGCCGGCTACCGCCACTGCCCGAGCGCCCATCCGACCAGCCCGCGCCCACCGGCCCGGTACTCCGCCGGCCGCGGCGGCGGCGCTGGCCGGCGGTGCTGGCGCTACTCGCCGTCGCGGCGGTGCTGGCCCTGCTTGCCCACCGACAGCGACCGACTGATCGGCCGGCCGCGGACACCCGGCTCTCGCCGGCGGCAAGCGCGACGACGGCACCGCGCGGCACGGGCGCAGGCTCGCCGGCACCGAGGCTGACGGTGCGGGTCACCCAACGGGTCACGGTGCCCGCGTACCAGGGCCGGCCGTCGGCCCGGGTGAGCAGCTCCCCGGCGTGGACGCCGACGGCCAGGCCGGGGCAGTCGATGCAGCAGCTGCCGGCGCCCGGGCCGGTGTCCTCGACGCCGGTGGTGGCCCGGCCGGCGCCGAGCCCGGTGACCCGGTCGGCCTCTGCCTCGTTCAGCCTGACCTGTCCGGTGGCCACCACGCTGACCGCGTCCGGATCCGGCGCCGGCAGCAACAGCCTGAGCCTGACCGGGCCGGGCGTGCATCGCACCGCCAGCGGTCGGTCGGTGTCGTTCACGGTCCAGGTGCGGGCTGGCCGGTTCACCGCGACTGATACCGACAGCGCCGGCCAACCTTCGGTCGGGCTGCGCCAGTCGGTGCCGGCATCGCAGGCGTGTCACTCATGACCGGCGGCGGCGTCGCGGTCAAGGCCGCGGCCGCGGTGCTGGTCGGCGCTAGTGCGCTGGTGCTGCTGGTGGTGGTCGTGCTGACCCCGCCGGACTCCTCCGCGGCCGCCGGCTGCACCACGCTGGCCTGGACCTCCGGCGGCACGCCGGTCGCGGCCGGTGGTGCGCTGGCCGGCCTGGACCAGCAGGCGCAGGCCAACGCCCGCATCGTCGCCGCGGTGGTCGTCGGCCGCGGGCTGCCGGCCCGGGCCCTGGTCATCGTCGACGCCGCGACGCTGGCCGAGTCGGGCCTGCACAACGACGGCTACGGCGACGCGGACGGCCCGGACTCCCGCGGCATCCTGCAGCAGCGCGACTCCTGGGGCCCGCTGGGTGTGCGGATGGATCCGGCGGGCGCGGCCGGGTTGTTCCTCGACCGGCTGGTCAACATCGCGAACTGGCAGCACTTGGACCCGTGGGTGGCGGCGCAGGACGTGCAGGTCTCCGGCTTCGACGGCCACCCCAGCGCCGCTAACGGCTACTCCAGCGTGGTGGGTGGCAACTACCTGGCCAAGACGAACCTGGCGATCGCGTTGACCCAGGAACTGTACGGCGATCCCGGCCTCACCCTGCTCTGCGGGCCAGCCGGATCCGGCGGGCCGGTACCGGTCACGATCGGCGCGCTGCCGGCAGCGGCCGCCGCCTACGCCGGCCCGGCCGGCGGCGGCCCGTGTGACGTGCCCGACGCCGGCGGCTGCATCCGCGAAGCAACCGCCCACCTCCGCGCCGCCGTCCTCGCTGCGTTCCCGGCCGCGGTGCGCTCGGTCGGCTGCTACAGCAACCGCCCCGGCGATCACGGCACCGGCGCGGCGTGTGACTTCATGATCACCACCGGACCGGCGGCCACCGGTGAGGACCTGGTCAACGGCTGGAGGGTCGCCACCTGGATCCGGGCCAACGCCGCCGCGCTCGACGTGGCCTACGAGATCTGGGAACTGCGGATCTGGGACGCCCGGCACCCGCAGCCCGACGACAGCGCCGGCTGGGGCCAGCCGTATGCCGGCTGCTCCTACTGCCCCAGCATCGAGGGCAACCCCTCGGCCGCGCACACCAACCACGTGCACGTCTCCATCCAAAGCCCGGTCACCGAATGACCGGCCACCGCACGCGGATCCTCACCACCGCCACGGCGCTCATCCTCGCCGGCGGGTTGGCCGGCTGCGGCAAGCCGGCCAGTAAGTACGCCCACACGCACCGCGCGGCGGCCGCGCCGAGCATGTCCCCCACCTCAACCAGCTCGATGTCGACGGGCGCTGCGCCAACGCTCGCCTCGCCGGCCGGGGAGCGGGCCGGATTGGACGCGGTGGCGGTGGCGCGGGCGTTCACGCGCGCGGTCTGCCCCTACAGCTGGCGCGACCTCATCCCCTACGGGCAGCGCCTGGACGCCGCGCTGACCCGGTGGGGCACACCCGCCTTCGCGCGAGCTCACGCGTGGAGCCCGGCCCGCACCGCCTCGGCCGCAGCGGGCCTGGCCGAGCACCGGGCCGAGCAGAGCTGCGGGCAGATCACCGGTGGCCTCGACCCGGAAACCGACCCCGCCGCCGGTGGAACGGTCGCGGTGCGGCTGTCGGTGACCGTCACCGCGCACGGGCAAGGCAGCCCCACCTCGACCGCTCAACAGGTCTTCGACTTCCAGCTGGCCCGCCACGGCGGCGGCTGGCTGATCAGTTCCGGCCAATGGTGAAAGGACAACCCCCGCCATGACAACGTTCACAAGCGGCGTGCCGCGAGGCCTGCGCGGCATCGCCAGCGCGCCGGCCGGCGTCGTCACCCCACCGCCGCGCGAGGCCATGCTCGGCTGGCGCCGCGAGCAGGTGCCGTCCCGCCCGCAGGACCAGCTGTGGCTGCTCGGCGTGCACGGCGGCGCCGGGGTGTCCACGCTGCGCCGCTGCCTGGACCAAGCCGGGCTGCCGGCCGCGGACGCCGGCCGGGCGTGGCCCATCCCCGACGGCCGGCCGGTGCTCGTGGTCGCCCGCACCCACGGCCGGGGCATCAAGACCGCGCAGGCCGCGGCGCAGCAGTACCTGTCCGGGCACACCCCGCCCGACACCGTGCTGCTCGGCTGCGTCCTCGTTCCGGACGGTCCCGGCAAGCTGCCCCGGGCGATGCTCGCCGAGATCCGCGGCCAGGTCTCGGGCATCTACGCCGAAACCCTCGCAGCCCCGTGGGCCGAGGAATACCGCCTGCTCGACCCCGACCGCAGCAGCGACTGGCCACCCCCACCGGCCGAACTCAGCCAGCTCGCCGCCCGCATCGACGAACTCCTCAACCCCACCAAGGATCCCGCATGATCAGCACCCCCGCCGTCCTGCTCCGCGCCGCCAGCTCGGTGCTGGCAGATGACCCCAACCACCTCGACAACAAGGCGGATGACAGCTGTAGCTGCACCTCGCAGCTGACAGCGATCGTCGGCTACATCGCCTGGGGCGTGACCGCGATCGCGATCTTCACGCTGATCGGGGTCGGCGTGCGGTGGGTGATCAGCACCCGCAGCGGCGAGCAGGAGAACCTGGACAGTCTCGGCCGGTGGGGCATCGGAGCGCTGATCGCCGGCTCGGCCGGGGGGGTCGCGAACGCCATCTTCGGATTCAACCTGTTCAGCCCGCACCCGCAAGCCATCCCCGGGCTGGCCGCGGTGCAGCACTGGCTCAACATCGCCACCGAGATCGCGATCGCGGTCGCGGTCATCGGCCTCATGCTCACCGGCGCCATGGCGATGCTGCGGCACCGCCGGGGCGAGCCGATCGGGGAGGCGATGGTCTACGTGCTGACCGGCTGCTTCCTGATCGCCAGCGCCTCCAGCATCACCTACGCGGTGCTGCCGTGGTAGCCGTGGGCGCGTGGATTGCGTGCTGCCTGACCAGCGCGGTGGTGTCGCGATGACGCCGGCGCGGATTCATGACGATGTTGCGCCCGAGTCGGAGGACCGGTTGTGGGGCGGCCGGCGGTGGACCGCGCTGGCCGCGGTTCTGGTGCTTGCCGTGATCGCGGCGTTCGCGATCGCGGCGCTGTTCGACGGCGGCGGACGAGGCAAGGCTCCAGCGGACCGAGACAGCGGCTCGGCGTCGGCGTCGGCCGGCGGCGGTGTCGGGCTGCGTCCGTCGCCCGGCGCGGTCGCCGCTGTGGCGCTGGTCAGCGCGCCGGCGGGTGTGCGGTGGCAGCTGGTCGACGGGGTGGCGTTGCCGTTCTCGACCGCTGACGGGCCGGCGAGGGTGGCCGGTCCGGTGGCGGCGGGGTTCGCCCGGACGCCGGCCGGTGCGCTGTTGGCGTGTGTGCAGACCGGTTTCCGGATCGGGGCGGTGAATCCGGCCGGACAGGCCGCCGAAGTGCAGGCGATGGTGATCGGCGCGGGCAAGGCCGGTCTGCTGGCGTCCCGGCCGGCGACCGCGCCGGCGGTGAAGCCGCAACTGGCCGGCTTCCGCTACGTCTCCTACAGCCCCGACCAGGCGGTGATCGCCCTCGCCGAGCGGGTGACCGACGTCGCCTCGAACACCACCCGCTACGTCGATGTCGGCGAACTGCAGCTGACCTGGTCGACCAGCGCGGGGGATTGGCGGCTGGTCGATGACGGCAGCCAGCCGCCCTTACCGACCGGGCTGGACGCAAGCCTGACCGGCTACGTGCCGTTCGCGGGGGCCTGACCGTGGCCGGTATCGGTTCCTGCCTCTCCGACCCGCTCGGCTGCCCCGGTCAGATCATCGGCGGCGCGGCCTCGGACGCGGCCGACAGTGGGTTGAAGGCCCTCGCGGACGGCGCGTTCGACTTCCTGGGCAGCGTGCTGAAGCTGCTGACCACGTTCTGGCTCGCGGCGCCGACGCCGGATCTGACCTCGCCGGCCTCGGCGGTGGCGCGGCTGCAGGCCCAGTTGCAGCCGCTGGCCGCCTTCGCCCTGGTGATCGGGCTGCTGGCCGCCGCGGCGCGGCTGATGTGGGGCGCGCGGGGTGGCGAACCGGGCGCGATGTCCCAGGCGTTCAAAGGGATCCTGCTGACCATCGCGGTCACCGGAGCGGGGGCGCTGGTGATCTCGGTCCTGAACAGCGCCTTCGATCAGTGGGCCAACCACATCCTCAACACCGGCTTGGACGGGGTGGGAGTCGGTAAGCGGATCAGCGAGCTGAGCACGGCCGGCACCGCGGCCGCCGGCCTCGGGCCGGTGTTCGAGGTGGTGCTGTTCCTGTTGGCCGCGCTGGCCTCCCTCGCGCAGTTCGGGCTGATGCTGGTCCGGGCACCGGTCGAGGTGTTGCTGTGCGTGATCTGGCCGGTCACCGCGGCCTCCGCGGTCACCAAGGAAGGCTCCGAGGCGTTCCGGCGAGTGACCGGCTGGCTGCTGTCCTGGAGCATCTACAAGCTGGCCGCCGCGATCGTCTACGCCACCGCGTTCGCCATGATCGGTGACAGCAAGGACCTGACCGGCACGGTCGAGGGCACGATCCTGCTGGTCCTGGCCGTCTTCGCGCTGCCGGCGCTGATCCGGCTGATCACCCCGGCCGCGCAAGCCGTTCCCGGCGGCGGCGGGCAGTTCATGATGGCCGGCGCGAGCGCGGGCGGGCAGATCCTCGGCGCCAGGATGCTGATGCGCAGCGCCGGGCACGGCGCGCAAACCCACCAGGTCGGCAAACCGAGCGCCTTCTCCGGCGCCGGCTCCAACGGCGCCGCTGCCGGGGCGGCGGGGGCCGCGGCCACCGGCTCCGGCCGGCCGAGCCCCGCCGCCTCACCTCAAGCGCAAAGCGGAGCCGGGCGCGACCCGACCGGCGCTGGAACGGCCGGCGCCGGCACGGGCAGCGCAGCAGGGGCCGGGGCCGGCGCGGCTGGCCCAGCGGGCGCGGGTGCCGCGACGGCGAGGCAGGCGGCGCAGATGGCCCAGCAGCAGGCCGCCGGCGCCATCGGCGCAACCGACACCACCACGAGGGGAGACGCTCATGACTGAGGCGCAGCCGCGCCGCTACGCCGCGCCGGTGCCGGTGGCCTCACCGGGGCTGGGGCCGTTGCGGTTCGGCCCGACGGTGCTGCTGTTCCTGGCACCGGCCTTGGCGCTGCTGGTCACGATGCGGGCAGGGTCGGCCGCCGGCATGCTGGTGCTGCTGGCCGCGGTGCTGCTGGCCGCTCCGTTGGTGGCCCGGCGACGGGGCCGGCCGCTGTATGTGGCGATCGGCAACCGGCTGCGGCGCAAGGCCGTTGAGCGCAGCGGCGGCACGGTCTACCGATCGGGGCTGTTCGGCGTCACCCCGGACGGGGCGCTGCGGCTACCCGGGCTGCTGGCCCGCGCCGAGTGCAGGTCGGTGCCCACCGACGGGCTCGGCCGGCCGTTCGCGCTACTCGAGTACCCAGGCAGCCGGCAGTGGGCGGTGGTGCTGCGGGTCGTGCCCGAAGGCGGCGCGCTGGTCGACCCGGACACTCACGATCACCGGGTCGGCGAATGGGGCCAACTGCTGGCCACCTGCGGCCAACTCGGCCGCGGCGCGGCGCTGGTCACCGCCACCGTGGAAACGCAGCCCGACGACGGCGCGCTCCTACAGGCACACGTGGCCAGCCTGATCCAGCCCGGCGCGCCGGACTTCGCCCGCCACGTGCTCACCGCCGCCGCGCAGGAACTGCCCAGCGGGGTGTCCTCCACCGTCGGGCATGTCGCGATCACCTTCACCGAGAAGTCCCTGGGCATCGAACACTCGGCCTGCCGCGAGGCCAGGGCCGAGACCGCAGCCGCCGAGTTCGGCCGGATGCTGCCCGACCTGTCCGCCCAGCTCGTCCACGCCGGCGCCAGCACCGCCGTCCCGCTCGACGCCTGGGCGCTGACCCAGCGGATCAAGGAAGCCTTCGACCCGGCAGCGGTCCTGCAGCACGCCCAGCTGGCCGCCGCCGGCGAGCCGGTCCGGATCCGGTGGGAGGACTGCGGCCCCCGCGCGGCCGACGATCTCGCCCGCTGCTACGTGCACGACTCGGGCGCCTCGGTGGTGTTCGAGGCCACCCGGATGCCGCGCGGCAGCATCACCGACACCGTGCTCGACACCCTGGCCGGGCCGATGCGCCTGGCCCCCCGCAAGAGGCTCACCCTGCTCTACCGGCCGGTGCCGGCAGACATCGCCGCCGTGGTGGTCGACCGCGACGTCAAGGCCGGCATCAACCGGGCCAGCCGGCGCAGAGGGCCGGTGCACGCCCACGACGCCGCCGCCCTGGCCGCGGCCGAACGCGCAGCGGCGGAGGAGGCCGCCGGCGCCGGCGTTGCTGACATGTCCCTGGCGGTCACCGTCACCGCGCACACCGCGGCCGGTGAGGACCTCACCGAGGCCGCCGCCGCCATCGCCCGGGCCGGCCGATCCAGCTTCCGGCTCACCCGCGTCGACGGCGGCCACGCCGCCGCGTTCGCGGTCGGGCTCGGCATCGGGCTGGATCCGTGGAGCCTGGCCGTCGTGCCCGCCGGCCTGCGGGACCACCTCTGATGCCCCGGCGCAGGCAACCGGCCAACCGCGCGTCCCGCAGCTCGACCGGGATGCCGCGCGCGATCCGGCACCGCCGCCGCGGCGGCGGCCGGACCAACCGCGGCTATGTCGGCGCCGGCGGCGGCCGGCCGGCGTTCCTGCCCATCCCGCTGCACTGGCGCGGCACCACCCGCCAGATCTGCGGGCTGTTCCCCTGGGGCCAGCCCGGTGCGCTGCCACTGGTCGGCACCCCGATCGGGCGACACCAAGACTCCGGCGGGCGGGTCTGCTTCGACCACATCTCCTGGTTCCAAGCCGGCCTGATCGCCAACCCGTCCGTGCTCATCCTGGGCATGCCCGGTCTGGGCAAGTCCACCCTGACCGGCAAACTCGCCACCGGCTGCGTCGCCCAGGGCTACACCCTGCTCGTGCCCGGCGACACCAAGCCCGACTACCCGGCCCTCGGTCAGCAGCTGGGGTGCGAGATCCGCACCGTCAAACGCAGCGGCGGCTGGGCGCTCAACCCGTGCGACCCCGGCGGCATGATCGCCGCCGCCGAACGCATCGGCGGCCAAGCCGGCGAAGAGCTGCGCGGTGAGGCGATCGGCCGCGCCGTCACCCTGCTCGCCGCCCTGGTCGAGCTGTGCCGCAAAGGCCCGGTCGCCGACTACGAGGAATCCGTCCTCGGCGCCGCCCTGCGCCAGCTCTATCAACAACCCGACACCGTGCCGGTGATCGCCGACCTCCGCGCCCTGATCGCCAGCCAGCCGGCGACCCTATGGGCCGAGCTCGAACTGGAACACCCCGACGGCGACGACCAGGCGGCCCGGCTCGCGGCGGTCAAGGAATACGACGCGCTCACCCTGCCGCTGCGCCGCTCCCTGCGCGCCCTGATCGGCGGCAAATACGGCGACGTCTTCGCCCGGCCCACCCAACGCCGGCCGCTGACCGCCGGCGTCATCGTCGACACCTCCGCCATCAAGGCCGGCAACAAGGACTTCCTCGCCGCCGTCCTGCTCGCCGCCTGGTCCGACACCTACGGCCAGGTCGAAGCCGACAGCGCCCTCGCCGCAGCCGGGCACGCACCCAAACGGCTCTACTGCATGGTCCTCGATGAGATGTGGCGAGTCCTCGAACTCGGCGGCACCCTCCCCGAGCGGGTCAACGAACTCACCCGGCTCAACCGCACCGACGGCGTCGGCCAGATCATGGTCGCCCACTCCGCCAACGACCTCAAAGACACCGGCTCCGCCCGCACCGACGGCATCGGCGAACGCGCCGGCGCCATCATCATCGGCGGCGTCCCCAAGAAAGAACTCGACCGCCTCGACGAACTGATCACCCTCACCAGCGCCGAACAGCAAGCCATCACCAGCTGGTACTCCATCTCCCGCGAACACCTCGCCGAACCCCAACGCGACCAGGACGGCCGGCTCCTGCGCCCACCCCCACCCGGCGCCGGCCGGTTCCTCATCAAAACCTCCGCCGACCAACCCGGCATCCCCGTCCACGTCGTGCTCACCAGCATCGAACAAGCCTGGGGCGGCCAACAAACCTCCCGCCGCTGGGACCGCGACACCCCCACCGACACCGACACCGAAGGAGCAGCCTGATGCCCACCGACCCCCAGCCCGAAGAAGCCGCCACCCGGCCCCTCGCCGCCGCCGCCAGCGCCGCCGGCAGCTTCACCCAAACCCAGATGTACGGACGGGGATGGCGCCAACGGCCGGATCCGACGATGAAGGAACCGGATCCGACGGGGGCTCAGGAAACGACGGAATCCCCAAGGCCAAGTGCGCCGCCAGTGGCCGAGCCGTCCCCGCAATCGGCTGCGTCTTCGGCCGCGGCAGCTTCGCGTGAGCTGGATGCTGCCGAGGAGGGCCCGACTGAAACGCCGAACGCCGGCGAGCCGCCGGCCGGTGATGCCGTGCCGGTGGTGTCCGACGAGGTGTTGATTGCCTGTAGCGAGCAGGATGCGGCTGCGGCTCGGGCTCGGCTTGTGCAGGGCCAGCAGGTCGAGCCGCCGCCGGTGGCGCCGCCGGCACCGGGTTTGGCGCTGGGGCTGTGAGTCGTCGCGGGGGTCGGGCCGGCCGGGGTCCGCTGCCGTTGCTGCTGTCGATGTGCATGTTCGGCGGCAGCTCGGTGCTGATGTTGCCGTTGGCCGGACAGGCGCTGGCGGCCCGGGTGGCGACGGGTCGGTGGGTGTGGCCGCACCGGCCGCTGCAGGCGTTGCGCGGGCTGCTGCGGGGCCGTGCGGGGGTGGCGGTGACTGGCGATGGCCGGTTGCCGTCTGCCGGCGCGGTGTGGGCCTGCACGGTCGTGGTGGGTGTGCTGCTGCTGGCGCTGCTGGGTGGGTTCGGTTGGCTGCTGCTCGCCGGCGGGCGGGGCGGCGGTTATGCCGGCGCGGGGGAGGCGCGGCGGGTTGTTGGGGTTCGCCGGTTGTGGGCGGCGCGGCGGGAGCTGCGCCCGGACCTCAACCTGGGCCGGCTTCCTCGGGCCCGGTTTGACCCCTACGGGTGTGGGGTTCGGATCGGCCGGCGGAATTGGCGGGGCGGGATCGGGTTGTGGTCGCGGGCCGATCGCACGATCGGGGTGTTCGGTCCGCAGGGCTGCGGCAAGAGCCTGGACGTCCTGCTGCCGGCGCTGCTGGCCTGTCCGGGGGCGGCGCTGGTGACGATGACCAAGCCGCAGGATCTGCTGCTGGTGTGGGCCGCACGCGCCGCCGGCGACCGGCCGGTGCTGGTGTTGGATCCGTTCGGCCTGGTGCCGGGGTTGCCGCGGCTGGTCTGGGATCCGGTCGCTGGCTGCGTGGACGCCCAGGTGGCGGTGCGGCGTGCGAAGGCGTTCGCCGCCGGCACCCTGCGGGGTTCGTCCAATGGCGGCGGTGCTGATGACCCGGCCGCGCGGTTCTACGCCGCCGAGGTGGTCAAGGTGCTGGCCGGTTTCTTCCACGCCGCGGCGCTGACCGGCCGCGGGCTGCAGGAGCTGATCGGGTGGGTGGCCAGCCCGGACTCGGCCGGTGCTGCGGTCGAGATTCTGCGCCAGCACCGGATGGCCGAGCCGTTCATGGCCGACCAGCTGGCCTCGGCGCTGTTCAACACCGACCCGCGCACCGCGGGCAACACCCTGACCACCGTGCACCAGGCGATGGAGCCGTTCCTGCAGTCGGCGTTCCGGGCCCGGTTCACCCCGAGCCAGGAACACCCCGCGACCGACGTCGCGGAGGTGATCCGCCGCGGCGGCACGATCTTCCTGCTCGGGCGGGAGGATCCGTACTCCTCGGCCACCCCGCTGATGACCGCGGTGGCCGAGCATGTCATCGAGACCGGCCGGCACCTGGCCGAGACCAGCCCGCTGCACCGGCTGGCGCCGTGGATGCTGTGCGTGCTCGACGAGCTGCCCTCGATCGCGCCGATCCCGAGCCTGCCGGTGAGCATGGCCAACGACCGGGCGCTGGGTATCGGCTACCTGTGGGCCAGTCAGACCCGCCGGCAGCTGTATGCCGCCTACGGCCGCGACGCTGCCGAGTCGGTCATCGCGTTGAGCAACAACCTGTTGATCTTCGGCGGCGGCAAGGATCCCGACTTCTACCGCGACATGGCCGAACTGCTCGGCGACACCGCCACCGCCGGCAGCCGCCGGCTCGATCCGGACTATGCCCCGGTGGCGCGGCGCGGCGAGCTGCGCCGGCTGCGGCCCGGCCGCGCGGTGCTGATCGCCGAGGACGCCCGCGGCATCAAGGCCCGCCTGCACCGCTGTATCAAGGGCCGCGGCGGCAAGCAGCTGCTGGCGCAGGCCAAGGCCACCGCCGCCGCCGTAGACCAGACCCGGGCCCGACTGCACGAAGACCGGACCGCCGAGGCCGTCGCTTGGTCGGATAAGAACCGGCTCACCGCGGGCCGCTGATGACCACCACCACGTCAATCGAGGCGGGCATCGGCTGCCCACCACCGCCCCGGATGGTCCGCGCCGCCGGCGAGCAGCTGCAGGTCGCCCGCGCCGGCACCAAGGAGCAGATCAAAGCACTCGGCCCGCTGGAGAAACTGCCGCGGCCGTGGCTGCCCCACACCTGCCACCCCCGGCTGCTCGGCGTGCTGCAGTTGTGGCTCGACGACGTCGCCGCCTGGCTCAACCACGACTACACCTGGCGGATGGCCCGCCCGATCCCGGACTGCTGGCCCGAACACCCCCACATCGTCCACGAACTCGCCGTCCTGGCCTGGCTGCGGCTGCTCGCCGAGGAATCGCTCGAAGTCGGCCCGATCGAGGAGTGGCACCGCTACGCCCTGCCCAGCTTCCTCAGCCGACTCACCGACCGGCTTGGCACCGGCTGCAGCAGCAAACACGACAGCTGGCCCGGCCGGCCCCGGCACACCACCTACGGCAACGCGGACGCCGTCCACGCCCGGCAGGAAGCGTTCAACGCTCTGGTCCAGGAGCAGGAGCGCCTCGTCGAGCGGCGCCGGCTGGCCGAACCCGAGCAGCTCGAACTCGACACCGAGCCACACACCGAGGCCGGTCCCGAGCCAGACGAGCGGTGGGACCACCAGGGCGGGCGGGAATGACGTTGCACGGAAAGGCGATGGGGTGAGTAGCAACAGCCTGATCGGCTGGACCGATGACACGTGGCCGGCGGTGGTGGTGGGCTGTACCCGGTGTAGCGAGGGCTGCCTGAACTGCTACATCGAACGCACCGTGCCGTTCCGGGTAGAGCACCGGCGCTTCGACGGTCCCGGTATCGGCGCGAGCACCGGCATCGTCTTCCATGAGAAGCGGCTGGCCTGGCCGCTGCACCGCCGTGCCGGTCGCAAGATCTTCGTCAACAGCCAGGCCGACCTGTTCCACAAGGATGTGCCGACCGAGCTGCTGGCCAAGATGCTCGCGGTGATGGCCGCAACCCCCCGGCACACCTACCAGGTGCTGACCAAGCGGCCGCCGCGGATGCAGCACCTGTTCACCTCTCCCCGCTTCCAGGACCAGGTGCGGCAAGCGATGGACCTGCCGTTCATCCGGAACCTGGCCGAGGCGGGCCCGGAGGAGTTCCTCTGGCCGCTTCCGAATCTCTGGCTGGGCGTCAGTGCCGAAACTCAGCGGTGGCTGGAGTACCGGGTGCGGATCCTGCGCGCCACTCCCGCGGCGGTCCGGATGGTCTCGGCCGAGCTGCTGCTCGCGCCGCTGCAGCTGGCGCCCACCGTGGGCGGTCCGCTGTCGCAGAACTCGATCGACTGGATCATCGTGGGTGGTGAGTCCGGGCCGGGTGCCAGGCCGATGGACGCGGACTGGGCACGCTCGATCATCCATCAGTGCGCCCAGCTCGACATCGCGTGCTTCTTCAAGCAGGCCGGTGCCGTGCTGGCGAAGGAGTGGGGCGGCGGCGGTGCCGGGCACGACCCGGCCTACTGGCCCGAGCCGTTCCCGCAGCAGTTCCCCGAACCGGCCAACACGACCGTCGGCGCCGCGGCCCGGAGGGCGTCCTGATGGCGACCCTGCACATTCCGCGCCATGAGGAGTGTGGGTTCGTGGGAAAGCCGGCTACGCCGGCGAAGGCTGCCTATTCGCTGCGGCAGCACTCCTGTGAGCGGCATCGCCGGCTGCGGGAGGCCCATGCCCGCGGTGCGGCCGCCCGGGCCGCGGTGGACCGCGCACCGAAGCCGTGCCGGCACAAGAACGCCCGGCACGTCCACGGCGACTACAGCTGCTACGTCGCCGATGAGTGCCGGTGCTGGCCGTGCACCCTGGCGAACGCCGCCTACGAATCGCGCCGGACCAGGCTGAAGGCCTATGGCCGGTGGCAGCCGTTCGTGCCCGCCGCGCCGGCGGCCGCGCACGTGCGGGAGCTGATGGCGGCCGGGCTCGGGCTGCGGCGGATCTCCGAGTTGTCCGGGGTGGCGCACGGCGCACTCTGGCGGCTGATCTACGGCAAGCGCGGGCCGGACGGTCTGCAGCGGCCCTCGACCCGGCTCCGGCCGCAGACCGCGCAACGGCTGCTCACGCTGCAACCCGAACAGGCAACGCCGGCCGGCGGGACGTTGGTCGATGCCACCGGGACTCGCCGCCGGCTGCAGGCGCTGGTCGCGATTGGCTGGCCACTACCGATACTGGCCGTGCAGCTCGACATGACGGCGAGCAACTCCGCCGCACTCCTGCAGCGCGCCCGAGTCACGAGGAGCACAGCGGACAAGGCCGCCGCGCTGTATGACCGGCTCTGGGACAGCTCGCCGCTGCAGGCCAGCCCGGAAGACACGGCGGCCGTCGCAGCCGCCCAGGCGCACGCCCAGAAGCATGGCTGGGCACCGCCGATGGCCTGGGATGACGAGACGATCGACGACCCGACGGCGGAGCCCGATCTCGGCGAGCGGGTTCGACGCAGCAAGCTGCCGCCAGCTGAGGAGCTGCGGTTCCTGCTCGACGCAGGCGAGTCCGAGGACATGATCGCGAGCCGGTTCGGCGTCAAACTCTCCGCGGTGCGGCGGGCGCTGCAGCGTGACCGGGCCGAGCAGGCCGAGGGCCAGGAGCGGCACGTTGACGGTGACGCCGAGGCGGCGGCATGAACAGTCGGGGTGGTTGCTGATGGCCATCCGGTATGTGGCCCGGCATGACGAGTGCGGGTTCGTCGGCAAACCGACGAGCCAGGGCCGGGCTGCCCGTGCGCTGCGCGAACACCGCTGCGACAAGCAGCGGCCCCTCAGCACCGACCCCGGCGCAGCGGGCGTGCCCCTTGGCGCTCTGTGCGGCATGTCCATCGATCTGCCGCCCGATGTCGATGCGCCGGGTGTGGGGGATTGGATCGTGACCCGCGCCGGATCCCGCTACCTGATCACCCGCAGCCGGGCGGTACGGCCGCGGGCGCCTCGGCCGCTGGTGCGGTATCAGATGCGCTGCCTGCGGCTGACCAAACACTGCCTGGTGCCCGCCGATGTGCGCGCGATCGGGCGGCGGTGGGCCCGGCGATGACGGCCCGGACCGCGCATGAGATGCGGTGCCGGATCGCGGCACGCTTCGGCTCGTCGACGACCGAGCCGCGGCGGCTGGTCCGCGGCCCCGCCGTGGCGGGCACGCCGGAATTCTTGGTGCTGTTCGAGGTGCCGATCGAGGGCCGGGCGAGCCGGACGCATCTGACCTCCGGGCGGCAGCGGATCGACGCGGTGGCCTACGGCATGTGGGCAAAGACCGGCCACGCCGTGCACGGCATCGAGATCAAGACCTCCCGCGCGGACCTGGTGCGGGAGCTGCACGATAGGGGCAAGGCCGACGCGGCGGTCGCGGCGTGTGACTACTGGTGGCTGGCGCTCGGCTCGGCATCGCTGCTGCGCGACACCGACCAGCTGCCGGAGGGCTGGGGTGTGCTGGCGGCCGCCGGCACCGGTCTGCGGACGCTGCGCGAGCCAACCCGACGCGCGGGTGTGCGGGACGAGCGGTTCGTGGCCGGCCTGCTGCTGGCCGCGATGCGCTCCAGCACCTACCGCCGGGCGCAGGGCTACCAGGCCGGCCTGGCCGACGCCCAACGAACGCACCAGGTAGAGCTGGCGCGGCGCACCCGGCTGTATGAGCTGGCGCTGGGCGCCGCTGTTGACGGGCGGCCGGCGTGACCGGCCGCGACCCAGGGTTGGGCGGGTGAGCCGCAGCGCCAGCACGACCCCAGCAATCACTCGATACCCAGTGAAGGAAAGGCAGTTCAGTGATGACAGCTTCGCACCGTAGCGGCACCCGTACCGGGGGTCTGCTGGCATTCAGGGTCGGCCGCGTGGGCCGGCACCGGCTCGCCGGCGACGGCGGGCGGCGGCCGCGGCGGTGGCTGGCGATCGCGGGGGTCGCCAGCCTGCTGGCCGTCCTGATTCCGCTTGCCGCTAAGGGTGATACGCCGCCGGTGGGGTCGAACGGGTCGGTCGGGCTGGTCCGTAACGACGTGTGGATCGGCTTCTACCAGATCCCGGGCTTGGACGGGCCGCTGGTGTGTGGCCACAACGGCGACGGATCCTGGTATCCGGACGGGCCGTACTCCTCGGGCCAGGTGGTGGCCACCTTCGGCGACGGGGCGGCGGTGGCGTGGCTGCTGGACCAGTACGCCTCGACGACGGATCCGAACACGGCGGCGGCGATCGATGCGGTCAACTCCCGCTACGGCTCCAACACCGGCGGGCTGGATGACTACAACATCGCAGTCGCGTCCGGGCTGGGTTCGGCGATCAGCGGCCTGTTGGCCGACGGGCGGGATTTCGCCGGCCCGTACACCGTCTCGATCACCGGCCTGGTCACCGCCGCGACCGGTGAGTTCGACACCACCTACACCGCGGCGGTGCATGTCCGCTCAGCGGCCGGCAACGCGGTGGCCGGGCAGCTGGTGAGCCTGGCCGGGCACGGCGCGCACCTGTTCGCCTCCGCGGTGCGGACCAACCGCGGCGGCGACGCAACGTTCCAATACAGCGTCCCGTCCTCGGTGCCGTCGCCGAACTTCACCATCGACGCCACCACCAGCGTGCCGGTGCTGATCCGCTACACCTACCTCGGCCCGTCCGCGCCGCACATGCCCCAAGACGTGGTGGGCTCCGGCACCCGGCCGGTGAAGGTGACGGCGGCGGGCGCGGTCGATCCGTACCTGTCGGCGATCAGCTTCATCAAGTACACCACCGGCGACGCGGGGAAAACCCCTGTCGCGGGCGCGGTGTTCTCGGTCACCGACGTCACCCAGGGCCGGCTGCTCGGCTCCATCACCTCCCAGACGGTGCCGGTGTCACTGGCGGGGGCGGACATCATGGCCGGGGACACGCTGCGCTTCGTCGAGACCAAGGCACCGCCCGGGCACTACAGCCAGGGCCCGGTCACCGTCACCATCCCGGCCAACGCCCAGGACAACTACCAGGTGCAGATCCCCAACCCGCTCACCCCGACCCTGCAGCTGAGCACCCAAGTGCCGGCAGCGCTGGCGGGCATCAGCACCGTGCTCGGCGACCAGGTCACGATCAGCGGCGAGGACGGTGAGGACGGCACCGACACGGCCACCCTGCTCGGCCCCATCCAGCCTGATATCGACGCAACCGACTGCGCCGCGGTCACCGCCGAGCAATGGGCGGCCGCGCCTGCGGTGGCCACCTACACCCTCCCGGTCGACGGCGGCAGCAACGCCGGCAACGGCAGCCACATCGTGACCGGCACCAGCATCGGAGACGCCGGCACCGGCCCGGGCTGCTACGGCTGGCGGCACCACCTGGTACTCGTCCCGTCCGGCGCGACCGCCGACAGCGGCCCGACCGATCCGGGCGAGACCAGCCTGGTGCTGGCGCCGAGCGCGTCGACGTTCCTCAACACGTACACCGGCCCGGTCGGCAGCTACCTCACCGACACCCTTGTCCTGGCCGGCACCCACGGCCGGCCGGTGCAGGTCGCCGGGCAGCTGGTCCGCAAGCCGGCCATCCAGTTCGGCCGGTCGATGACCTGCGATCCGCTACTCGGCGCCTGGACCGACGCGACACCCGTCACCCCGATCCGGCCGTTCACCGTGACCGGCGACGGCCAGCACCCGGTGCCCGGCCGCTACCTAGCCACCTCGAATGACTGCTACAGCTTCAACTACCAGCTGCAGGTCATTCTCGACCCCAACTCGACCGACCCCACCGCCGCGGCGATTCCGCTCACCCTGGCCGCCGGCGACCAGGCCGAGACCGCGCAGATCAGCGCACCCACCATCTCCACCGCGGTGAGCGCGACCACGACCAGCCCGGCCACCACGATCACCGACCAGATACGTCTCAGCGGCCTGCACCTGCCCCCCGGCGACACCGCGGTGCTGCGGGCCTACTACCTGGGCACCGAACCCGTCCTACCCACCCCCGGCAGCAACCTGGGCGAGCCGGCCTGCCCGAACAACGCGGTGCTCGACCAACTACCCGCCGAGGGCCGGCCCAGCACCGCCGGCTGCAACCCGACCGGCTGGGAGCACACCCCCATCGCCGCCACCCCAGCGCCGATCACGATCAGCGGCGACGGCACCTACACCACCGACCCGATCACCCTCCCGGCGCAGGCCGGCTACGGCAGCTGGGTGGAAACCCTCACCTACAACGGCCTCACCGTCGCACTCACCCCGCCCGGCATCCCGGCCGAGACCGTGCACGCCGCCGCACCGACCATCAGCACCACGGCGGTGTCCACCGACCCGGCCGCCGGCAACGCGGTCGCCAGTGACACCCTTGCCGTCACGGGGCTGACGCTGCAACCCGGCGACACCGCGAGCATCAGCGCGCACGTCCTGAGCTCTGTCTCCGACGGCAGCAGCTGCGACGGGATCGACTGGGCCGTCGCCGACCACAACGGACCGCCCACCGGCCTCCAAGTTCCCGGCGACGGCAATTACACCACCAGCCCGGTCAGCCTCGGCCTGGGCTGCCACACCTACTACGAGATCCTCACCATCAACGGCCACCCGGTCGTCACCGACGCCGAACAATCCGGCCAGCCAGCCGAAACGATCCTCATCACCGCACCCGCCACACCCACACCCACAACGACGCCGACCCCCACCCCGACACCCAGCAGCAGCACACCGGCGCCGTCACCGACGCCGATTAGTTCCGGCACACCCACCGCGCCGGCGACCGCAACGCCGGCAACCCCGCCGGCTCCGTCCCGGCCGCCGACCGTCGAAGGCGGCGGGCACAGCCTCGCCTCCACCGGCACCGACACGGGCATGCTGCTCGCCCTGGCGCTGGCCGCGGTCGGCCTCGGCGGCCTGGCGCTGCTGGTCTCCCGCCGCCGCGGCGCGGATGGAGTCAGCCGATGAGCCGCCGGCGAACGGCGCTGGGCATGTTTCTCGCGCTGGCCAGCACCACCGCGGTGCTGGCCAGCCAACCCGCAACCGCAGCGGTGCGCATCGTGCCGCTCCGGCCTATCAGCCCCGGCCGGCCCGCCGCCGTGCCGGCAACCCACCGGCCGCCGGCCCTCGGCCCGCACATCACCGGCCACCCGAACGTCCTCACCGCCGTCAACACCGCCCGGGCAAAGCGCGGCTGGCCACCAGTCAAGGCCGGCAGCAACACCGCCGCCGAAGCCTGCGCCCTCAACAGCACCCGCTGCAACGGCGTCCAATGGGGCGGCTGCGGCCTCACCCCCCAACCCGGCAACCAATACACCGCCACCATCGGCACCGCCGAATCCAACGGACCCCGAGGCTGCGTAGAGGCAATCAGCTACAGCAGCTTCACCTAAGCTGTGGCAGCAGGTGAGACGACCAGCTCGTAGCCGGCGTCGGCCCACTCCTGCATGTGCGCATCGATGTCCGGTGCTCAACTCCGGCGCACGCAACGAGACCTGAACGTCCACTGACGAACTCGCTCCGAGTCCGCTCTGCGCCGTATAACGCCGACTATGCGCGCAAGATGTTTGTCTCGCTCGCAATGTCGCCCGTCGATATGCGCGGTTACTTCCCCACGTGCGCCGGAGGCGCTGGCGCGCGCACGACCCGGGCCAGCAGCCTCATGACCTCGCAAGCGCCCGCACCACCGGCCGGCACCGGCTCAGCCGCGGCGGCGACCGGGCCGCCAACAGCGCCGTCTACCTCGTCACCATCGTGCGCATGCGCCACTACGCGCCCACCCGCGCCTACGTCGAACGGCGCACCGCCGAAGGGCTCAGCAAACGCGAGATCATCCGCTGCCTCAAGCGATACGTCGCCCGAGAGATCTACACCGCACTACCCGAACCAGTCCGTTACCGACCCCGCTGCCAACCGCAGCTTGACAACATAGGAGCATCGAAAGATTTCCACCGCACCCTCAGCCAAGAGCGGGTCTACGCCCAGCTCTACCGATCAGCCACGAACGGTGCGAAGCTTTCCCCACCTCCACCGCTACAACCACCACCGCGGCCACACCGCACTCGGACGACCACCAGCTACTCGCGTCCCCAACCTCTCAGGGCAGAACAGCTAGCAGAGGGATTCCGATGAACGAGCTGCTCTTGTTGACAAGATTTGGTCTTGCTGCGGTTCTCGGTTTCGCCGGACTTGCAAAACTTCGACACCTCGAACGCTTCCAGCTCTCTGTTACGGCTTTCGGTTTGGCGAGCTCCCTATCAACGTGCGTTGCGCGCCTAGTTCCTGCATCAGAGATTTTCGTGGCGGTCGGGCTAGTGGTAACTCCACTTGCGTGGCTCAGCGCCTGTGCCGCCACTGTGCTTTTAGCTACCTTCGCCGGCGGAATAGCCTTAAATCTGGCCCGCGGGCGTACCCCGGATTGTCATTGCTTTGGCCATAAGCTTTCAAGGCCAATCGGGCTATCTACCTTGGGCCGCACGACGGCACTGGGGGCAGTGGCTGCATTCATCGCCGTTCACGGTTTACTTCATAGCAACTCATGTCCCGCTGGATGTGTTTCTGCACATCGCTTTAGCGCCGGCAACATCGTGGTACCGCTAACCGGGATTACGCTGACCATAGTCGGGCTTTTGATCGGCGTAAGCGCCTGGGTTGCGATGAACATTCTGCAGCAGAACGGGAGAATCCTCGCGCGACTTGAGCGCCTTGAAGGAACGGGCAACCAGTCAGTCACAGGTCTTGACCGGCCGGAAGGTGGCCTGGCTGTAGGGTCGGTCGCACCGGACTTTTTGCTGACAGATGTCAGTGCCTTAGAGGTGTCAATGTCATCACTTCTATCTTCAACTCGGCCATTGCTACTCGTGTTTTCAAGTCCAACCTGCGGTCCTTGCCTGTCGCTATTGCCGGAGCTGGCCGCCTGGCACCAAGAGTTTGCACGGTTCCTTGGAATCGTTATGATAACCGAGGACCTCAGCATGAGGTCAGACGCAACCCGACCAGACTTCGCGTTTTATGGACCGTTTGAGAAGATCGCGAATGCGTACGGCGTGAATGCCACGCCGTCCGCGGTGGTGATCACGCCGGACGGAAGGATCGGTAGTCCTCCGGCAGATGGCGCACGGCCCATCCGCCAGCTGGCAATGGAGACGGTCGATAGAGTCCGCTTTTCCCTCGATCAAAACTCGAGACCGTCCGTCAATAGGCTTAATCAGTCGTCCGCCACAGTTGACAATTCAGTACGACCGGCCATGATCTCGGCCCGGGCACAGCATCAAATCCCCCCAGCGACAGGCCTCGCCCTAGCCGTTGGGGCTGTCACGGGTGTTGCGGCGTGTGGAAACGCATCTACTCAGAACCAGAGTTGGCCGACAGCGGCTGGACTATGGACTGGAACCCTCAGTTATCAGTCCGATTCGGTGCAAGTACGCATACATCTGAAGGAGCCTGCGCAGGGTTCCCTATCCGGTGTAATGCAGTTTTCGGATCCAGTTGATCACACGTTCGTCGATGCCGGCTTGGTAACAGGGGAGAATAATCCTAATAGTACGTCGTGGCACACCGATGCCGGGGTTGCCTTTGTGGGGAAGATACGCTCCGGCTCCTGGTCAGGCGAGGTGCGATTTCCTAAAATCCAAGGTTCTTCCGAGTCGCCATTATTAATTCCGGTCGTCAATCTCAGGCGAGGCTGAAATGCCGACGCCCCAAGTAGGCAGTGCAGTGCGATCGGATGTGTTCGATTCCCTTGCTAAGACCTTCGCGTCTGCGATCTCTCGCCGAAGAATTCTATCGCTGCTTGGACAAGCGTTCATCGTTGGGCTGGTCGGAACACCGCGACAACGCTCCGCCGCACCGAAATATGGCCTAGTAGCTGACCCGACGTGTCCGGTCCAATTCACGGGCTCCTACCCACCAGGCAACTGTTCGGTGGAGTATCCGCCGGCGAGTTTAGATGCCTGCCCGAGCCTCAGGGCTCACCCCGGCAATGAGCGTACCTTCAACGGGTGCGGCCCAGCAGGTTGGAAGTTCAGTTTTCCACATCACTGGGGAACGGCTGATTTCCTGCCTGCATGCAACGCTCATGATTGCTGTTACGAAACTTGCGGTAAATCTAAGGGGGACTGCGATTTCACTTTTGGATACCAAACCCTCCAGCAGTGCCTCTACACATTTCGAGGTGATCTTCTCCAGCTTTATATTTGCATCGCAGTGAGTACAGCCTTCCATGCTGCCGTGGTCTTAAAGGGGGACGATGCATATGTTACGGCTCAGAAGAAGGACTGCGAATGTTGCCACAGCTGCGGTAAGTGCGAAGATTTGGTCGACGGTCATTGTGTATCTCGGCCGGAGACGGTTACTTGTGGACGAGGTTGTTGCGAGCTCGGTAAGTGCGATCGAACTCCCAGTGGCGAGCCGTGCTGCCTACGACAAAACTCGGCGGGTCAGCTGCAGTGCGTAATTGACTAGGTGTGACCTCATGCGGCTCCTGGAACGGCGCCATTAAGCCGACGGTACTCAGCGCCTCCGGTTGCCGCCGGGGTCGCGGACGTTGCCGGTGGGGACTACCTGATGTAATGAGTTGGCCGCCGCGAGCCGGTCCTGCAGTGGCTTGCGGACAAAGGCGCGTGCGAGGTATACCCGCCCCGGTCGGCTTCGCCGTCGATGAACACCTTCTGTTAGTCACGAAAGGCCCGAAATTTGACCGATAAAGCAATTACTGTCGATTCGGTCGTAAGCGGTGAGATCCCCAATGGCACGCACGCCAACGTAGTACGTCACGCCTGGCGTTACTGCGGCAGGAGCCAGCGTGAAGGACACCCCGCCGTAGCCTGCGACGTTCACCGTTGTCGTGGTGATGGGTCGACTGAGTGCGGGATCAGCCCATACGCCCACGGTAGCGCGATGATCTCCGCCGTCATAAGCCGCGCCGAGTTCGAGGAAACCACTGTTGACGGTCCGGCCGTTAGAGGTAAAGGTGTCTTCCCAGTATTGGCCGGGCCGCACGTAGTGCCCTCCGTTGCCATAATCGTTGGGGCAGTTGTACATGAGGATTGGCGACGGTGGGGGCGGTGCCGTTGTGGGCGGAGATACGCTCGCCGTAATGGTAAATTCGAAGGTTGCGCCGGATTGTGTACGCGCTATGACCTGCCAACTTTTCCCCGCGTCAGCAATTGAGCAATTCCAATGCAGCGGGACACGGCCACTCCCGTCGCCCAAACCGGAGGCGAGTGTTCCCAGTTGGGGCGAGCTGAACATTACATGTTCTCCGATTCGTGCTCCGGTGAGGTAGCCCAACTCGTGAGTAGTGCCGTTGCAGTGGAACGGATCTTCAAGCATCACTACCCCTAATTGCTCCTGGGAGAGTGGGGGCGGGGGAGCCAGCGTCTGGCTCGGGACGGGCCGAGGTGTCGGTGCGGTAGTGCTGCTCCTGGGGCCTGAAGGATAGGGAGTGGGGTCACCGGCCGTGCCAACGCAGGGTCCCGTAAATAATGACAGTGGCACCCCCGCGGGTCCGTATGGAAGATTGACAATCATATCTAAGATGCAGCTGTTCGCTAGCTTATTGGCTATCCATAGCGCCAACTGTTTGTCCAGATACTTCAGCCCTTGCAAGGCTAAACACCTTATAAATTCTCTTATATTCCATGTAATGCAGGGAATCTTCCCCGCAAGCTTTGTAATGGTAGAGAATAGCGATAACTGGCTAACCCAGACGGCGGCTTGGTGGGGCGTCCTGCCTTCGGCAACCCAATGGCCCCCGACTTCGTGCAGGATACTATCGCTTGCACCACTTAACGGCAGGCTAATGGAGACCAGTCCGGACCAGGAAACGTCGATATGGATATCATATTGACTACTACTTATTCGGCTAATCCAAGCCTTACCATTTTCATGCAGCACGTTCGGCGGAATTACCAGGGTGGCGCCATCGGATGCGACTACCGTCCCGCCGCGCGACGCGTTAATCACAGATGCTGTCAGCATGGAACGTGTCGCCTGCTCTGGATGAGGCTTAGCACGCGACGAGGTGCATGATGCCAGTGCCAGCGTGCCCACTAGGCATACAACCGCGCTCAGCCACTTCCACGATCTGGATCGAGGTGTAGTGATCCTCGTACGCATATATTTTCTCTATTTCCTCCGAGCTCGAGCACCGCCAGCGAGCAAACAAACAATATCATTTAAGGTGAGACATCGAGCGGAGCGGCTGAATGGTACAAATCGCCTTCGCCGAGCGGACACGGTCGTCGTCTGAACACCGTACTGCGTGAACAGCAACTATTCGCAGCACACCGATCCCCCCACGCGGCAGCCGTCCTCAACGCCGTCATCGCTTGTACCAAGCGCGATCATCCGGTCCCTTCGCACTCGAGCCTCCGAGGCAGCCAGCGCCTACGAGCCGCCTTGCCGGACAACCACCGCGGCCCAGGACGTCAGAGCTGGCCTGCCTACGCGATCGCTTCGTCTGGGTCATCGAACAATCGATGCCGCCGTTGAGGGCCATGACGACGACAGGATCGGGCCATCCGGTATTGACTAGCGCGTTTAGCCGGTCGGCAGCCAGGAACGCTCGATAGTGATCGATCTGGCCCGCACGATCGCGAAGGCAGCTTGCTCGCTATCGACGGGTATGGCTTGTGCTTCCGGCGCTCCCGACGCTATGTAGGAATGCGTGCCGTTCACGTCTGACGCCTGCCTTGGACGGTGTCTGCATGCCTACTGGTCCCGCCGGGACGTCAGAAGGCCGGCCCCTCGGGTTCCGGCCGCTGGCCGAGCAGGCCGAACTCCGGCGGTTCGCTGGGCGCCGCAGGTTCCGGCGCGGGCGCCTCGGCGTTGTTGTGCTGTTCGATGCGTGGGATGGCGGCTTCGCAGTCGTCGTATAGGCGCCAGAGCAGGTCGCCGGCATCCCGGGAAGAGTGCTCGGCGGCGAGCTGCCGGATGCGGGTGGTGATGTCAACGCCGGCGTCGTGTGCGCGGTCGAGCGCGGCGGCGAGCGGTGTGTAGGCCGGGTCGTCGACCAGGTCCGGGTTGATGCCGGCGACGAGCTCCTTCCACCGCTGGTCGGCGCTGATATCGATTGGCTCCGTGGCGGTGGCTTGGTCGAGTTCTGCCTGCAGCTGCAACAGTTGATCGTGGAGTTGGTTGAGCTCGCCGAGTGCGATTTGGTCGGCGGATGCCATGACGTCGCTGGCGATTTCGGCCGGGGGCGGCTGCTTGGCGGGCAGGGGTTGTTTCGCGGCGTGCAGCTGCTGCTGGGCGGTGGCGAGGCCGGTGAGGTCGCCGTCGCGGTGGGCGGCTTCGACGCGGGCTTGGGCGGCCTGTAGCTGGTCGTGGACCGGTTGGAGTTGTTCGGTGTGGTGGTTGAGTTGGTCGATGCTGGTGTGGGCGTGGGTGTGCCAGTGGCTGTCTTGGTTGTAGTAGGCATCGCGTGCGGTGAGGTAGTCGGTGAGGGCTTGCTGGTATCGGGCGCGCAGGTCCGGCTGCGGGCTGATCGATACCGGCTGGTCGTGGTCGTCGCTGGTTGGGTTGGCGTGGGGGTCCGCGGCGCGGAACCAGGTGAGGACTTGGTCGACGTCGGCCGGCGGGGCCGGTTCGCCGAGGTAGGGGTGGAACGAGGCCCCGCCGGTGTGCTGGAGCAGGTAGAGCCAGAAGTCGGGGTCGAAGTCGTGCCCGGTGTGGATGCCGGTCCATTCGTCGGGGTAGGCGGTTGCGCCGAGGGCTTCGGCGACGTCGCGGATGGGCCGGTCGAGTGCGGCCGCGATGCGGCGGGCTTGCCGGGCGAGTTCGTGGCCGGGCCGGAGCCGGCCGTCGGTGAGCAGGCTGCGTTCGACGGTGCGCCACAGTGCCCTCGCGGTGTTGAGGTCGTGCTCGAGCTCGCTGGCGGGCGGGTGAAATGGCGTGAGCCGGTCGAGGCATTCGTCGACGACCAGGTCGAGCAGTGGGGTGGCGGTGGCGATCGCGTCGGCGAGCGCGGCCGGGCCGTGCTCGGCGTGTGCTTGGGCGGGGTCGGCGCCGGCGGGCAGGTTGAGCCGCAGCGGCTCGGGGATGCCGGCGTCGGCGAGCAGCTGGTGGGCGCGGACGGCCGCTTTCCGGCCGGCCGGGTCGTTGTCGAACGCGGCGATCAGCTTCCGGCCGGCGAGTGGGCCGATGCCTGCGAGTAGTTGCAGGTGTCGGGTGGTGAGTGCGGTGCCGGCGGCCGCGATCGGCACGGCCACCTCGAGTGGCACTGCGGCGCGGATGGCGGCGTGGTCCAGCGGCCCCTCGACCAGGAGGATGGGCGCGCCGGCCGCGATCGCCTGCACGGCGGCGTGGTCGAGGCCGTAGGGGAGTGCGGACTTGTTGTAGAGGTCGGTGCCGGGGCCGTTGAGGTATTTGGGGATTCCCGGGTCGTTGTCGAACATCGGGTTGCGCCGGCCGATGAAGGAGACGACGTCGCCGGCCGGGGTCGTGATGGGGAAGACCACCCGGTCGCGGTAGACGTCGATCAGGCTGCCGCGGCGTGAGATCTTCGCAAGGCCGGCGTCGAGCAGCGCGCGGTCGGTGTGGCCGCGCCGGCGCAGGTGGTCGACCAGCTGGGTCCAGCCGGCCGGTGCGTAGCCGGCGGCCACACCGCGCAGGCCGCGCTGGGCGAGATAGCCCGGCACCCACGAGACGGCGGTCTGCTCGGTGTAGTAGGCGGCCGCATCCGTCAGCGCCGCCTGGGCGGCCAGCAACGCCGGCGAGAGCTCTTCGCCGGCCGGCGCCTGGTCGACGGGCAGCTGGTCGACCAGCGCCAGCGCCCCGGCTGTGGCGGTGTCGTTGGTGAGCTGGTCGAGGATGAGGTGGGCGTCGGTGGGTGGCTCTTGGTCGGCGTCGGCCGGATCGGGCCGGGCGGGGAGTTCGAGTTGGTCGCCTCGGACCGGTGCGCCGGTGGCCAGGGCGTCGAGCACCAGGTGCGCGTCGGCGGGGAGTTCCCGGTCGGCGGTCTGCTCATCCAGGATTGGCGCGGTTTCGTCGCCCCATTCCTGCCGGACGGGTTCGGGGTCGGCCAGGAGGCTGAGTTGCCAGAGCAGGCCGGTGGCGTACTGAGCGGGGGGAAGGTTGGCGAGGTGGCCGGCGAGCATGCCGGCCGCGTCGCCGGCCAGGCGCATCGGGTCGGCGCCGTGGCGGGTGGCCAGGTCCATCCGGGAGACGATGGCCGGCCAGAGCCGGTCGGCCAGGATCCGGCCGGCGGTCTGTTCGCCGAGCACGGCTTCGAGTTGGCTGGTCCAGGGTGGGCGGGCTCGGTAGTTGCTCATGGGCGCCTCCACGCCGGTCAGGGTCAGGTGGGGCGCCAGCCGCCACCACAGCGCGTCGGCCGGGCGTTCGGCCGGCAGCGGTCCTTGCTGGAAGACGACGCGGAGCAGGTGGGTGACATTGAGGCCGAGCACTTCGGCGGTGTTCAAACGACTGGCGATGAGCGGCCAGGATTGGTCGGTGGTGATGCGCGGATCGAGGTCCTCGATCAGGACCGCCCACCGGGCGGCCGCGTCGGTCGCGGTGACGCCGGAGACGGCTAGGGCTCGCTCGACGAGCCGGGCGCGGTGTCCGCGCATGGCCTTGGTGTCACCGGGCGGGCCGGCCGGGCGCAGGTCGGCCTCGACGGTGGCGGTGCCGGCGCGCCAGATCGCGAGCTGGCAGACCAGGTCGGGCCGGTCCAGGTAGGGCAGCGCCCAGTCCGGCGCGTCGGCCGGCGACCATCCACCGGCGCGGGTGGAGATCTCCTGCGTCAAGGCGCGGATCCGCGTGGCGAGTTCGGCGAGATAGGGGCCGTAGTCCGGATCGAAGCTGACCGCGGCCGGCAGGGCCGGTAGCCAGGGGAGGGGGCCGGTGCCGATCGAGCCGGTGCCCTTCGGATCCAGGCGGTAGTCCAGCACCGCGGCAAGGTCCTCGGCGGTGCCGAGCTCGCGGCAGGCGGCCGCGTCGGCCAGCGCCGCGATCGGGTCGACGCCGGTCAGGTCGATGCCGGCCAGGTGCGCTTGCAGCAGCTCCCACGCCGGCGCCGAGGTGACCCCGGGCACGGCCCGCTCGGCCCGCTCGGCCAGTTCGGCCAGCCGGTCGGGGCCGGTCAGGTCGAGCACCGCGGTGGTGTAGGCGTGCCGGTAGGCCGGGGCGGTGTTGCCCAGCCGCAGCGCCGGGTCCGCGGCTTGCGCGAGTTCGGTGAGCGCGGAGCGGTTCGGATCCTCGCGCCGCAGGATCGTGGTGAGCACTTCCACCGCGGTGGCAGGGGATTGGGCTTGGGGGTAGATGACGTTGTGTTCCTCGCCGTCGCCGCTGGTGATCACCCAGGCGTGGTTCGCACCCGTTCCGCGGGTCAGGCCCATGTAGAGCTCGCCGGCGCCGAGCCGGTCGGTGATCACGACGTGCGCGATGCCGGCTTGGCTGTGGGAGCCGATGGTGTCGCCCTGTTCGGAGCGCAGGGTGGCGGCGTAGCCGAGCCGCACATGCTCGCGCACGTAGTCGGCGGGCAGTTTCATGGTGCGGTTGCGGTCGACGTGCCGGACGGTCAGCGCGCCGTCGCGGTGCACCTTCACGATGCGGAATCGGTCGTTGTTCTTCACGAAGTCGGTGCCGCCGAGGGGCAGGTAGCGGTTGTTGCGTTTGGTGATGACCAGGTCGCCTGCCGAGGCGGTCTCGCCGCCGGAGATCCGCGCCTGCCGGCCGTGGATGCCTTCGCGTTCGAGGCGGACGGCGCGGGCCCGTTCGTTCAACGCGGCCACCAGTTGCAGGTCTGGGGCGATCATCAGCACGTCCGCGCCGCTCGCCAGGTCGGCCTGGGCGGCGGCGAACACCTGATCGGCGACGGCGTCGACGGTGGTGGCGTGGATGCGGCCGCGGTCGAGGTAGTACCCGAGCGCGGTCGCATCGCCGGCGCGCAGCGCGAGCGAGGCGGCGCCTTGGGCCTTGTCGATGAAGCGCATCACCTCGTTCAGGGTGAGCGCGCCGTGCTCGGCCTGCAGGTTGCGCAGCAGCCCGCCGGCGGTGCTCGCGGCCAGCTGCCGGTCATCACCGACCAGCCGCACCGACCCGCCGCGGCCGAGCACATAACTGATGGCGATGTCGAGGTTGTGGCTGGAGGCAAGGCCGGCCTCGTCGATCACCACCAGGGTGTCCGGGCCGATCGAGCGCACCCACTCCGGCCGCCGCTCGGCCGCGGTGCGTTCGAGTTCCCAGACCAGCTTGTCCAGGGTATCGGCCTTCGATCCACCGAGGGCGTGGGACAGCTGCTGCGCGGCCGCCGCCTGCGGGGCCAGGGCGACGATCTCGCCGCCGGAGTTGCGCCACGCGGTGGCGAGGATGCCCATCGCGGTGGTCTTGCCGGTCCCGGCCGGGGCGAGGGCGAGCTGCACCCGCCGGCCCGAGCAGGCCATCTCATACGCCAGCCGTTCCTGACTGGTGTTGAGCAGCCGGCTGGTGTCGTTGGCCTGCCACTCCAGCACCGCCACCGCCACATCCGCCTGGGTCGCGGCCCGGCCGCCACCCAGGCCGGCCGCTGCCAGCACGCGCCGCTCCGCGGCCAGCACCTGCTGCGAGGTGTACTTCTGGCCTCCGACCCGCTGGAACACCGAGCTGCCGTCGCGGCGGCGCAGCCCGGCCGGCACGGCTAGGCCGGCGTCCAGGTCGGCGCCGACCGCCACCGAATACTCGGACTCGAGCACCCGATCGGTGACGGCGGAGGCCAGCTCCTCCCGCAAGGGGGCGGGCAGGTTCTCGGCCCGCAGCCGGCGCTGGGCCTCGGCGTAGACGTGCCGCCACTGCCACACCGACCGCTCCCGTGACACCAGCCTGAGCACCAGCTCGGTCTGCTTGGCTACCAGCTTCTCCACCGCGGCCGCATCGAGGGTCGGACCGGCCGAGTTGGCGAAATTCTGGGTTGGAGGGTCGGCGGCAAGTGTCACACCGGCGGCCCGGGCCTGCTCCGCGCCGACCTGCTCGGGCTTGATGCCGAGGGCCTTGCCGGCCAGGTAGCGCCACAGCCGGTGCTGGTCGCCGGCCGAGCGCGGCTGGTGTTTGCTGACCCGGGTTTCCAGGTTCGCCCGCTGGGCCAGGTGGATCATCTCCAGCGGGGTCGGCTGTCGGCCGTGCGCGGTGTGGAAGTCGGCGGCCAGCTGCTCGCGCCGCTCCACCAGCTCGACCCGGCGGGTGGCGAACAACTCCAGCAACCGCGGATCGATCCCGTGGAGTTCGCGGATCGGCCGGCGCCCTGAGCCGCTGACCGTGTCGACGAAGCTGCCGCCGAGCCGCGCGGTGAACTCCTCCTCCATCGCGGTGTTGTAGAACTCCGAGGCCGCCACCGTCAGCTCGTGAATCACCCGCCCGTCCAAGGCCAACCAGCGACCGTCCAGGGTCTGGACCTTGTTGCTGACCGCGGCGTGGGTGTGCAGCTGCGGATCCCCGTTCCGGGAATCCCGATGGGTGAACACCGCCACCAACAGGCCGCGCGTCTCCACTTGGGCCACCCCGCCGCCACCGACCCGGGTGTAGGCGGCATGCGCCTCCAACCAGCCCAGCGCGCGGTCGACCGCGGCCTCGTGCGCGGCCCGGATGGCACCCCGGACCTCGGCCGGGGCGATCGCCCACAACGCGCTGATGCTCTTCACCGGGGAGAACGTGCAGTCATAGCCGGCCACCGCGGTGCTCGTGCGGCGCGACTCTTGCGCGAGGAACCCGGACAGTTCCCGATCCTCCAACGGCGCCCGGCCATAGGTATCGGCGAAGAACTGCTCCGCAACCTTGGTGCGGATCCCGGCCCGGTCACCCTCCGGTATCGCGGTATCCCACTTCACCCCACGCCCGTTGTTGTGCGCCACGTAGGCCCGCGCCAGCCGGCGCTGCCACTCCGTCGAACCCTCGCGGATCCGGTAAGCCTGACCCAGCTTCGTCGCCGAGGTCGCGGCCGCCGCGGAATGGCCTTGCGCGATAAGGGCGGCCTCGATCTTGTCGGCGTCCGGATGCCGGCCCTCCCCGAACAGGGCGCGCATCTGCGCCTCCGACACCTCACCCGACACCCCCAGCCAGGCCAGCCCGGCGCCCCACCAACGCCCAGGCGATTCGCCCTTCTCCGTGTAGTAGTCGCCCAGGCTGTCGTAGCCGCGCTCCGTGCTGTCGTGCGCCGCGACCTGCCGGATCAGGTACGTGTACCCATCCCCGGCAGACAACTTCTTCAGCGACATCACCGGCCGGACGCTACTGAGCGTCCTGGACGGATCGGCCCGCCGAAAAGGCGAGCGCCGTTGCCGAACCGTTACCTCCGTGCAAGAGGTGTGTGGGATTTCGGCGGTCTGGCTGGTTCGGGGGGTCCGGGGGCTTCGGGGGTGGTCGGTCTGGTGGTGCTGGGTCGGCGTCCGGGGGATTTGTCGTGCGGGTCGGTCATGATGCGGCGGTCAGAGGTTGGTTCGTCAGTGAAGGAGCGGTTCGAGGATGAGTGAGGCCAGGAAGGCGGCCGGTTCGGCCGGCGGTAGAGCGCAGTCGCCCCGGCAGCGGGCGCGGGCGGCGCGGGCGAAGGTGCTCGTTGCGCAGCGCGAGCGGGAGCGGAAGATCGAGGACGCGCTGACGGCCGCGTTCGATCGGCAAGGCGCGGTCCGGGAGCTGCAGCTCACGATGGCGGCGGCCGACCGGGACCTAGCGGCCGCCGTGGCGGCGCTGGCCGAGCTGGGAGAGGGGCCGCAGGACATCGCGGCCGCGATGGAGCTGCCGCTGAAGGAAGTGCAGCGGCTGCTGAAGCTGGCCGAGGAGTCGCTGGCCGGCGACGGTGCGGGCAGGCCGCCGGCGGACGCGTCACACGACGCCGGCGTGCCGGCGGCACTGGCCGGGTAGCACCGGCGGTGTCGCAGTCGCGCGGCCGGCCGTTACGGCTGAACGCCTACGACGTCGACCGGTTCCGATCACGCGTGCTCGCCACGTCGACGTGTGCCATCTGGCTCGGGGCCGTGGGAGCCGACGGGTACGGGCGGTTCTCGCTGCGCCAACCCGGCGGCGGGCGGGAGCGGATGGTCACCCCACACCAGGTCGCGGCGGTACTCGCCTTCGGCGAGCTGGCCGAGGGCGTCACGCTGCTGCACGACTGCGACGTGCGCCTGTGTGTGCGGACCGGCCCGGGCCATGTCCGGGTCGGCACCCAGGCGGAGAACATGCGCCAGGCCGCCTGGCGCGGCCGCGCACGCGGGCCGAGGCCGGGCCTGGTCGACGTGCGCGGCCGGGTCGGTGCGTCGCGGGCGGTGCAGAAAGCAATGCGGGCCAGCACCGACCGGAGTCCGGACGGGCTGGCCCGCGTGCTGGCCGAGGCGTTGGCGGCGGGGGATCCGCTGCGGCACCACGGCCGGCTTTGGGGTTAGCCGGCGATCACCGCCAGCGGCGGGCCGCTGACCTGGCGGCCGGTGTCGCGGACGATGTCGCAGATCTCCTCCAGCAGCGCGGTGTCCCAGTGCGGGCGGCGCAGGAGGTCGGCGATCGCGTACACCGCGTCCCGGTCGGTGCGGTCCTGGAGCTGGGCGCTCACTCGCCGGCGGGGGCGGCCGAGTTCCAGGTCGAGGAGGACATGCAGCTCGTCGTTCAGCTCGGCCCAGGAGGGCCGGGTGAGGGCGGTCATGCCGCCACCCCACCCTCGGTGACAGGCTGCACGCCGGCGGCGTCGCTCGCGTCGGCGGGCGGCTCCTGCTCGTCGGCCGCCGGGCTGGTGGCCGCCTGGTCGCCGCTGTCGGGCGTGTCCTGCTCGGCGGGCTTGGCCGGTCGGCTGCTCCTCTTGCGCGGCGGCTTCTTCGGGCTGATGACGAGCTGTTCGACGTCGGAGAGTTCGTAGCCGATGCTGGCCAGGAACTGCAGGTAGCGCTTGTGGGCCGGCTGCGGAGTGCGCCAGGCCTCGCGGGTGAGGTTGGCCTCCAGCGCGGCCAGGATGACGCCGAGGGCGATCACCTGGGCTCGGCTGTCGGTGGCCTTCTCGATGGAGGCAGCCAGGTCGGGCCGGCTCTTGCAGCCGAGCAGCTCGGGCAGCAGGCCGGTGCTCTCCATCGCCTTGCGCAGCGCGTAGTCGCCGAGGGCCAGCTCGGTGGCGACGAACCCGGCGGCACCCTTGATCGTCTTGCTGGTGAGGACGGACCGGACCCATTCACGGCGGACCGTCTCGGCGCTGGCCCAGGCCTTGTTGTTCGCGATCACGGTGCGGCGCTTCTGCCGCTCCTGCTCGGTCAGGGCGTCTGCCTCCTCCGCGCTCATCTGGGCGGGGCTGGGGGTGTCCTGCCATTGCCCATACCGCTTGTGGTGGCCGTTGGCGCGCCAGTCGGTGCAGACGTAGACGGTCTCCACCCCGCGCCAGTATTCGGTGACGTAGGCGGCGTGGCCGGGGCACTTCTTGTGCTGCGCGGGGGTGATCGGCTTGCGGTCCTGGCTGGCGGTCAGGTCGTTGAGCGGCGCAGCGCCGCTCGCCTGGTCCCGGGTAATGATGCGGACCTTGGCCTTCTCCAGCTTGGCGGTAGCGGCTGCGATCTGCTCGGCCCGTTCGCGGGCGTCGCGGGCGGCCTGGGCGGCGTGGGCGAAGCGGCCGGGGCCTTCCTTGGCGGCCGCGATCAGCACGGTCAGCGCTTCCTTGTCCTGGTCGAACTCGGCCAGCACGGCCGCCTGGTCCAGGGTGAGGTCGTAGCGGTCTGCTGCCTTGGTGGCCAGCTCGGAGGCACCGACCTGCAGTGCCTGGGCGATGCGCGGTTTGGACGTGCGGAGCCGGCGGCTGATGTCCTCGGCGTTCAGCCCGAAGGCGGTGAGCTGTTGGGCGGCGGCGGCCTGGTCGGCGACCGACAGGCCGGTCCGGTGCTCGTTCTCGTGCCACTGCTCGATGATCCGGTCCAGCTCCGCGCCGGGCTCGCCGCTGACCACCATCACCGGCACGGTGGGCCGGTGCGTCTCGATCGCGGCCAGGGTGCGGCGCTGGCCGTAACGGACCTGCACACCCTGCTCGGTGAGGACCGCGACGATCGGGACGATGACTCCGAGTTCGCGCACCGACTCCACGAACTCGGGGTTCAGCTCGGCCTTGGTGCGGATGTTGCCCTCAATTATCAGCGTGCGCGGGTTCAGGTGGAGCAGCTCGGTGCGCCCCTCCAGGGAGGCCGGGGCGGTGGTCGACGTCTGTGCTGCGGGCTGGGTCGCCGGTTCCGGCTGCGCGCCGATGCCGCCGGCCCCGGCCGGGGCGGTGGTGTCGCCGGTGCGGGTTCGGGTGGTCCTGGTGGTGGTCATGTTGGTTCGGGTCCTTCCGGTGTGGGATTCTTCGGAGTCGGTGCCCGGCCTACTTCGATTAGGCCGGGCACCCTTGCTGTCGGGAGCCATTCGGGTTAGCCGGCTCGTCGGTGCTGCAGGAGCGCGGCGTCGGCCGGTTGCGGCCGCCATTCCTGATCGCGCCAGACGATGACGGGCGGGTCGGTCGGGATGACCGTGCTACACAGGGCGTTGAGGTCGATTCGGCTCCACATGCTGATGCCGAGTTCGGGGTCGTCGGTGTAGCCGTAGGCGATGCCGGTGCGCGGGTCCAGGCCGGCGACGAACCAGTCGCAGTAGGTGGTGAAATAGTGCACCAGCAGCATGCGCTCGGCCGGCGGGGTGGTGCGGGCGTCGATGATGCTCGGGATCGCGGCCACCTCCGGGATCGGAGGGAAGAAGTCGTGCCCGCGCAGCTCGCGGTGCGGCTCCAGCCGGCGTGCGCCGACCGCCTCGAGAAGATCGGTGATGCCGGCCGGCGGGGGAGGATCTGCCGGGGAGCGGCGCAGGGTGGGTCGCTGCCGGATGGTGGGTCGGGCAGGGCGGATCAGTGGAACCATTGGAGTTTCTCCTTATCCGGAAAGGGAATCGTTCTCCCTAATGGTATCAGACACGGATCCAGCGGGCAAGCCGAATAGCCTTATAAAATAAGGTAATTCTCGATCGGCGGATGTCGTGTGACCGCCCAGTGCGGTTGGCGTGGTGCGCAGGACTACACGCCCGCTCGTCGGTGCTTGGGCGAGGAGCAGCCGGGATGCAAGACACAAGCCCAGCGTTGCAGTTCGTTGCCCACGTCGGGGATGAAGTCGGTGAGCGCTCCGGCGGCGGTGCGGTTGGCGAAGTGCAGGGCGAGTTCCCAGGGGGTTCGGCTGCCGGTGAGGGTGAATTTGAGTTCGATCTCGGTGCCGGCTTCGTGGGTGGTGTAGGCCATCCATTCACCGGCGATGCGGTCGTTGAGGTCGCTGCAGCGGTCGAGTGCGCGGCAGACGAGTGAGGCCAGCGATTCCGCTGGTGGTGCAGTGAGTTCGGCGGCGCGGGCGAACAGTACCCCTACGGCTCGAACTCGTGCACAGGTGAGTATCTCGACGTGCACCCGGTCCGGTTGTTGGATCAGGCGCAGGACGGCGAGCGGTGAAGCGGTCCGTAGCGCTGTCATCACGTCGGTGGTGCTCAGCCGGCCGGTGAGAACGTGGATCAATGGCGTCTGGAAGTAGCCGCTGTCCCAGGCCGGCACCGCCTGGTCGAAGTGCTCGAAGGCGAGCTCGTGCGGGTTATGGACGATGACGGCGCTGCTGGTGGTGGTTGCTTCGGCGCCGCGGAGGTAGACCGGGCCATCGGGGTTTTCCTGCGGGCGATCGAATCATCACTGCCGGCTTCGCCGATGAGGTCGCCGTCAAGAGTGCGCATCTGGGATGGCACCACCCTCGATCTGATCACCGAGCTGCCCGATCAGCCCGGCCCGGTGTACGCAGTGGCGGTCACCCCTGCCGGCGACCGGATCATCACCGCCGGCAACCGCGATCGCAGCTTCGCGGGGGCAGGCATGGTACGGATCTGGGACGCCACAACCCTCGAACTGATCACCGAGCTGCCCGGCCAGCCTGGCCCGGTGTACGCAGTGGCGGTCACCCTTCGCACCGAGACAGGAGTGCTCTGCACCGGGCGGGCCCAGGACGTGCCGTAGAAGTCTGCGCATTCGGCCGGAGGCTGCGGTCGCCTCGTCGACCGCTACGGTGATTACCGCGCCGATCCAGCAGGTCGTGCGAGCATGGCCCGTTCGCCGCCCGTACCGCCTGGCTCAGCTGTCAAGCCGGTAGGCGGTTTGGTAGTCCACCGCCATGCAGAAGTCCACCGTCGGGCAGGACACCCGGAGCTGAACGGAGCCGCGCGTGGTGGAGCTGGTGATCGGCATGCTCCATTCGGCGCCGTCCCATCCGCTGACCTCCCGCTCGTCGCCCACGATGCAGGCGAAGGCGGCCGGGCACGACACGCCGGACAGCGGGTGGTTGACGGGTGCGCGCGCACTCAGCCAACTGGTGCCGTTCCAGACCGCCGAGTACCCGGCGGTCACGTACTGGCAGAAGGTCGACGAGACGCAGGAGACGGAGACCGGGTTCGCACCGGCGCTGCTGGAGGTTCCGGACCAGCTTGAGCCGTTCCACCGGTACCAGCCGTCCGCCCAGGCCATGCAGAACGTACTGGTGGGGCAGGATACGGCGGAGGCCGCCGCCTGCGGGTTGAGGTCGGTGCCGGAGTCCCAACCGGTGCCGTTGAAGACGTAGGCCCAGCCGTGGTTGCGGCTCATCGCCACGCAGAAGCTCGCGCTGGCGCAGGAGACCGCGGTGAGTTCGTCATTCGGCGTGACGAGGATCGGCTCGGACCATTGCGAGCCGTCATAGGTCGAGACCGCTCCTCCCCCGACGCCTGCGCAGAAGGTCGGGCTCACGCAGGAGACCGCGTTCTGCGCAGCATGCGAGCTGGACCCGGCGCTCCAACTGCTGCCGTCGTAGCGGACGGAGTAGCCGGAGTCGGTCAACGCCATGCAGAAGCTGGCCGAGGTGCACGAGACGTCGCCGACTCTGGCCGAGATCGCTGCGGTGGCCGCAAGGTGTAACCGGTTTTGCTCGCCGGCGAAATAGCCGTGGACGTCCGCTATTACCGACAGTGGGACCGAGCTGTTGTTCCGGATCCGGATCGTGCCCTCCGGCGGAATCCGGACGGTGACCAGCCGCAGGACGGTTCGCCCGGCGGTGAAGCTGATTGTCGCCTTGCCGTCGAAGGTGCGGTCACCGGCGAACACCGAAATCGAGCCGGACCGGCTCGGCGACACCACGCCGAGCAGGATGGTCTCGGCCCGTACCCCCCAGTGCGGCGTCTCCGGGCCTCTGTAATTCATATTGATGTTGGTGCCCAGGGTCGGTACCGTCCGCAGCTGGCCTGACGTGAACGGCCCCTGGGGGTCGCCGGAAGACCGGCTGTCGAGGATCCGGTCCCGGATCAGCGGCACGTAGCCACCGGCGGCGGGCGGCGATCCGGCGACGTAGTAGCCGGCGATGTCGATGACCAGTTGCAGCGCGGTCCCGGTGTTGTTGCGCACCCAAAACGTCCCGCCGCTGTCGAGCTGGGCGGTCAGCATGGTTTGCTCGGTCTGGCCGGCGGTGAAGCTGACCGTGGTCGTGCGGTCTAAGTCGGTGGGGTATGGGAAGACCGTAGCCGAGCCGGTGCCGGTCGGGCTGAGCACGGTGACGTTGACTGCGCCGGCGCTCACATTCGACGCCGGGATGGCGCCGCGACCGGTCACAGGCACAGAGACACCGCGGCCGGCCGCCAGCGGTTGCGAGCCGGCTGCCCGGGTGTCGTAGAGGCGCTGCAGTGGCACCGGCTGGTAACCGCCGGGCACGGCTGGGCCGGCGGTGTAGTAGCCGACCACGTCGGCCACCAGTTGCAGCGCCGCGGCAGTGTTATTGCGCACCGAGAGCGCCCCGTCACTGCCGAGTTGAGCGGTGACCGTGTTCTGCTGGGTGCTCGCCGCGGCGAAGCTCACCGTGGCCGCGCCGGGCCAGGTGGTGCCCGACGGAAACACCGAGATGGAGCCCGTCGCGGCCGGGTTCAGCACGCTCAGCGTGACCGTCACGGCCGAGATACCGGCCGCCGGCAGGCCGGCCGCGCCCTGGATCCGCATCCGGGCGATCGCCCTCGGCGCGATTGGATGGGAGGTTCGAGTATCGAAGATCCGGGTCGGATTCAGCGGTTGATAGGTTCCCGGCGGCTGGCTCGTCGCCGACTTGACGGTCAGGTGCCCGGGTGTTGTCGCGGCAGCCGTCGCGAGCAGTCCGGTGGCCGGGACGACCAGCAGCACCGGCGCGGTCAAGCCAACAAGGACGGTACGCAACGGCCTACCTCCAAGCGCACCGGCAGGCCCGGCCCGCGCGGTCAAATTACGCCGAAGCTAAACAGCGGTAAAGAGCTTCCTGTGAAATAGACAAAGTTGGACGGCCGCTTCCCGCACGCTCGCCTCCGGCTCACGCTGGAGCTGGCCCGGCGGGTCGGCGGCCGCACCGTCGCCGGCTACGCCGACCTGCTGCCGGTCGCTGTCGCCTACGCGGCCGAGCACCACTACAGCAAACCCTGGACGCAGCAGCTCACGCTGATGCTCCGACTCGCCTTGATCGCCCTGCGCCGCCGACGGATACGAGCAGCTCACCGCCGCGACCCTGCGCGACCTGCACGCCTACCGGCTGCCCCTGCTCGACATCCTCCACCAGGCCGGCACCATCACCACGGCCGAGGCCGCAGAGGCATCTGCCGCCGGCACGCAAGCCGCTGCGACCACGCGGGCCAGCAAACTGCGAGTCGCAGAATATAGGCAACAACAGATCTCGAGAGAGTAGGTGCGCGACATGGGCCGGCTGCGAGCACGAACTAGCTACGTCGTGCCATCGAGCTGGCCTACGCCTCCAGACGGCTGGCAACCACAGCGTGCTTGGAAGCGGTCCCTGGCCCCTTATCTCCCGCCAGGTTGGGTTGTAGACGAATCAACGAAGCTGACGAAGCGTCAAGTGGCTCGGCGGCTTTGGGCCTGGTTGTTCGGACTGTTCGGCGCACTTGTCATAGTGATCGTCGTCCTCGTGATCTTCTATGGTTACGGGTCAGTGACCGTCGACCCCGGTCACGCAGAGATCACCCGCGTGTCCGTGGACTGACAGCTATGCCTTCCGGCAGTGCTCCGCGGCAAGTCGAGCGATGGTCACGCACCAATGCCAGCCGGAGGCGTCGGCAGCCTGGCGCCTCGCCAGCCCTGCGTTTCCGGCAGGATGCCCGCGCGGGCGGTGGCCGGCCGCATCCGCAGCACGCGGCGCTCCCCCGGCGGGGGAGCGGCCGCACCGTGGTCGGGGAATGTCATCGCTGCGCGCCTGCTCGCTCGAGTTCGGCGATCGCGCGGTCCAGCGCCGCCCGGGCATCCTTGAGCCGGGACAGCAGGGTCTCGGCCGCTGGCGGCGCGCTGGTCGCGGCGACGAACACGCCGACGCCGCGGCGCCGATCCAGCAGGCCCTCGGCCGCCAGGAGCTGCTGGGCCTGCCGGATAGTGGTCAGGCTCGGCACGCCGTAGTGCTCCTGCAGCTGCTGGATCGGCGGCAGCCGGTCGCCGATGCCGAACTCGCCGGCGCCGATGCGCGCGACGCTGCCGCCGACGAGCTGGTACGGGCTGCAGGCACCTGTCGTGTGCAGGACCTGGCGTCGACGTGGTCGGCGATCGAGCCGCTGCTGGCACCGGCCGGGATCACCCGGGTGGCGGATCTGACCGGCTGCATGATCGGTAGGCGGGCGAGGAAATTTCACCGGCTTAGTTGTTGTCTCAGATTCGCGGGAAAGCACCCCCTCCTTGCACAAGGAACGAGACCGGCGCAGCAGCCGCGGCAGCTACAGGCAGACGTTGCCACAGCGACGCTGACGAACGGCACTCCGATGGGGTGGGCCAGCACGGTGATCACACAGCGGTAGGCCAGACTGATGGTGCATGGAGGGGTGGTCTTGCTGTCGGCCACGGCATCGAGGGTGAGGGAGTTCAAGACCAGTGGCGTATGACTTCGAAAGCCTCGGCAGCACTGGCTTTCAGGATCTGGCCGCGAGCTTGGCCGTGGCGGTGTTTGGCCCAAGCGTGCAGGTGATGGGAGCAGGTCGCGACGGCGGCCGCGATATGTATGTCGATGGCCCGCTGTCCTGGACGAGCGGTACTTCCGCGGACTCAGATGAAACGCCCAGCAGCGGCGAATGCCAGCTTCCACATGCTGGCGATGGAGACGAGCGGCTTGAAAGCTGGAGCGGATATACCGTATTTCAGGTCAAGCACAAGCAGGCCTTGGCCTCGCGTCCGCGAGACAACGCAACTTGGCTTTGGTCGGAAGTCCGTAAGGAACTCGACGAGTGGGTGCTGCAGCCGGCCGCCGGCCGCGAAAGGACGCCACAACAGCTGGTGTTCATCACCAACGTCGCGCTGAGCCCCACTCCCGATTCGGGCGGGCATGATCAGTTGCTCAGGCAGCTCGCCGAATACGACGCCGCCCTGGCTGACCATACCCGAGACGTCGACGAGCGAGCGGCCACTGTCCGCCGAAGGCGCTTGAAGCGTCTTCGGCACATCTCGAAGATCCGATTCTGGGACCGCAACAATCTCACCGCGCTGCTCAATGCCCATTCCGGGGTTCGGACAGCGTTCAAGGCGCTGCTTACCGTGCCCGACGTGCTCGCCGACTTGGCTGCGATTAGCGGCGCGCTGCCGATAGACGAACTCGAGGACGGACTACGTGGCCACGCCCGAAGCGCACTGCTGACCGATGGCCGGCTCTACTTCGCCGAGGCCGGTGGAGATAGCTCATCCGTCCAAGTCCACGAGGTCGCCATCGATCTACCCGTACTGGCTGCCGGTAAAGGTAGATCAGACCCGCTCGACGGTGACGAAACGGAACGGCTATCACTTATCAAGGTCGTGCTGGAACAAGCCGACCACGTACTCAAGCCACGAGTAAGCACACAGCGCTCTCCTAGGCATCTAATTCTCACAGGAGATCCCGGGAACGGTAAAACGACAATCTCGCGTTTCCTTACCCAGACATACCGCGCGGCTCTCTTAGGGCACAGCACGAATCTGGGCGCCGATCATCGCTGCGTCATCGATGGCACCGAGCGCGCGCTGGCAAGGATGGGACGAGGATTGCCTCGCCATCCCCGCTGGCCTATCAGGATCGACCTAGCCGAATACGCCGAAGAACGTGGCCACCTGGTCGAGGACACTATGCTTCGGTGGATCACCGCCAAGGTCAACGCCACCTCGAACAGCGGTTCGGTCACGCCGCGGGCCATGAGCATCTGGCAGAAACAATGGCCGTGGTTCGTCGTCTTCGACGGACTCGACGAAGTCACCGAAGCCCACGTACGGGCCAAGGTCATCGCACGAGTCGTGAGCTTCGTCAACGAGGCTGAAGGCGATAACTGCGATGTGTTCGTCGTGCTCACAACCAGGCCAGTCGGATACACCGAGAACATCTCCCCGGCCCAATTCCGCACGCTGTCGCTGGCTGACCTTAGCCCTGTCGAAGCTGTTCGGTACGGCACCGCCGTGACTAACCTACGATTGCGCGACGACGACGAACGACGGCAGGCGGTGACCAAGCGACTCGCCGACGCCGCCGAGTCCGAAACCTTCCGACACCTGCTGCGAACCCCGCTGCAAGTACTCATCTTGAGCATCATCATCGACAGCAGCGCCGGCAATCTCGCGCCGGACCGGTTCAGCCTCTTCTGGGGTTACTACAACACCGTGTTCACCCGTGAACGCAGTAAACCAACCACCATGCGCAACCTCTTGCGCGACCACGGGCCACAAATCACCAAACTCCACGAACGTGTCGGCTTCGAGCTCCAGCGCCGAAGCGAAGAAGCTGACCGCTCTTACGCAGCCCTCACCGAGCAAGAACTTCGGCGCATCATCCGGGACATCCTCGCTGAGGCAGGCCACAAGCCAGGGGCGGCCGGCGACGACCTGAACGAGCGTATCTTCACCGCGGCAACGCAACGTCTTGTGCTGATCGCTCCGCGTGGCAAGCACGGATTCGGTTTCGATGTCCGTCCGCTCCAGGAGCTGAGTGCTGCCCGGCACCTCACTAATGGCGAATTCAATGAGGTAGCGGCGCGTCTGAGGAGCATTGCCGCCAGCCCGCACTGGCGCAACACATGGATTTTCGGAGCGGGCCGCATCTTCGCAGATGGCCAGGATCACCTCCTACCGCGAGTCATGGGCCTGGTCGAGAACGTGGATGTAGATGCGCCGAACCGGTTGGGCCGGGTCGTGCCCGTCGGCCCCCGTTTAGCGCTCGACCTGCTCGATGACGGCATGGCTCGATCCTGGCCGATCTATAGCGATCGTCTGCTCGAGCTAGGTCTCACCGTCCTACATGAACCCGAGCCTGCCGACCTATCGGCTACCACTCGCGTGCTCGTGCGCTACGCCGACGCCGGTCACGGCCAGCGCCGGGCCGTCGCGGATGGACTTCGCACTCTCCTTTCTGGGCCGACCGTCACGAGACAAACGCTCGATCGCCTGCAGTCGCATGAACTCGCCACCGCTGAGGTCCAGGTAGGGGTGCGGCCGGCCACGCGCGGCCTGCATGCCGTGCGTAAGGATCCCTCGCTAAGAACAATCGCCGATCCGAGGGCAGACTGGGAGGAGTTCACCGCCGAGATCGACACCGCGCCCTTGTCCGGAGCCGACCTCGAGGTCCTGCTTCGCGCCGCCGATACGGTGCGTACAGTGATCGGCCAAATCAGCGAGGAAGCCGCCGCCACGATCCGCCGTGCTCTAAACACCACCGCATCCGCACACGCGCTTGAAGCAGCGCTGACCCACGTAGCGCCCGCCGAGCCAGCCCTTTACATCGCGCTGCGCGACGACGTACTGCCCGAGGTGTACCGAACAATCCATCCCGATCTCCATGTCTGAGCACCGGAAACCTGGGAACAATGGTGCACATGCCTCGGCCAACGGTCTGATGAGCGACTGAAAATGACGCGTACCGCCTTCACCTGCCCGATTCTGGCAGCTCACCGTTCGCGAACGTGGGCAAGCCCGGATACGAGGCGGAGACACGGGAGCTCCTCCCGGCTCGCCGCCGAGCTCGACGAGCGTCCCGCGGGTGAGGCGACTGAGTCTCGTGGTGGCCAGAGCACGTGCAACCATGCCAGCCGAACGCCTGCTCCAAGCAGGCGACTCCTGCACGTCGGCGTGACCTGGCCTGCTGATCCCGGACTCCCTTCCCCCGCCGACACACCCCCTCCGGCTCACCGACCTCGAACCGGCCGCAGCAGCCTCACAACACCACCCACCACCGGGGATGACTGAGCAGCGCGCCCGTGGTTCAGGCGCTGGTCGGTGATGGCTATGTCTCACCCCGCGTGTCCCTGGACGGAACGAGGCTAGCTTGACCATCGGAGGAGAAGCTCCGGCAAAGTGGCGCTGCATTACTCGCCGCTTGACATCGGATACCTTATGCGATCTGATGTGCGCGCGTGGCTCTACCGATGTTTGGGGGCACAATGAGTGGACTTGGTTCCGCTTCCTTCCGGACGATCTCGAGCCGGCTGGCCTTGGTGGCGGTCCTATTGATCGCGTTCATCGCAGCGGATGGCGGCGCGGCAAGTGCAGCCAGCTCGCGCGGTTACTACGTCGCCGTCAGCGGGGGCAACTTCGTGCAAGGTAAGACCTACTCACCTGACGAGGTCAGCCAAGTCCCCGGCGGAGGAGCGACGCCGCTGGATGTCGCCTCGGGCTACATACTTTTCAACCCAGGCTATAAGCGGAGTACCTATGTCTACGACAGCGACTGGGGCGACCTGACATATCTCTATTGCAACGGCTCGTGCAAAGTACTCGAGAAGTGGCAGAGCCAGGTCCACCTCTGGGTTCAAGGCGGCACTGCGAAGTCATGGAAAATCACGCTGAATGCCCGGCACGTGTCCGGCACCTACACCGCATACTTTGATTACTGGTATGCCTGCGCGATCAATGTCTCCGGGGACCCAGATCATTACTGCGCCACCTCTCACGGCGCGGACGTCTCACCTGAGAGCGGGGCGATGAACCCCGGAGACACTCTCTTCCGCTACTTCGAGCGCAACAGCTACTCGAATACGGAGTACGGAATGGTGGGGATTACCGCGAACTTCCCGAACGCCTCAGCGGAAAATAAGGACCGGCTCGCTGACGTGTGTGTGAAGTCGAACGATGCGCCACTGTGCGCGACGACTGGCACGGGATCCAGCCCCTCGACACATACCTGGTAACGAACCTCGACAGGTGTGGTACTCAGACGCTCCCGCACCTCAGGCGACCCTGGGAAGCGACGCCAACTGGCCTCTGATCTACACCGCTGATCCGAATGACGGCGCACACGTCTGGGCGATCTCACGACTTCCCCTGGCGTGGCAACAAGTCGCGCACCGTGAAGAATTTGAGGTAATGCCCGACGTCCTGCTCCAAGACGCGGGCTACCGGCTGGGCACGGTAGCAAGCGTCGCACTCCCGGACTCGCTCACCTCCGTTATCGAACGAGGCCCGGACATACTCAATTCTCGAACTCATCCAATGAGCCCAAGCCTGCTGACGATCGCCAGCAGAAAGGTCTTCGCAACCCGCCGGACATTCGACAACCTGGACGTGCACACCGCACTCGTTGAGGAGCTGTGGTTATGCGCAATCTGTCCTAGGGGAACGTGGCCCGTCCTGATAGCGGACCAAGCCCAGACCTGACATATGCTGCTACGCTCGCCTCAACCAATGGCCCTAATCCGGTCGGAGACACATGCGGCCCCGTTGGATTGTCCTGGTAGTGGCGCTCACCGCTTCACTTGTAGGCGGCGCCGCTTTAGCCAACGCGGCATCCTCAAGTTCCGCGACAGCTCCGCCGACAAGCTGCCCCATCGGTTGGACCGCGCTCAACCAGCTCGAAGGCTCCCAGCCTTCAACGTGCCACTGACGACCGAGCGTAAGTGGACGTTGCCACTAGGCTGACGGAGAGGAGAGTCCGGATGCCTGCGCGGCCGTCTAGTCGGCGAAGACTGACCAGCGCTGCTCGGCTGCGGTCGGCCACTAGCCCGCCGCGGTGTCGGCGTGTTCTCGGTCGCCGCCGGCCTTTGGGCCGTGAGATTTCGGTTCGAGATTGAGCCTCGCCCAGGGCTGTGTCAACGGCAACTGAATCTTGAGCAGTTGCCGGCAAGGCGGGTACTGCTGGGAGGCAGTTAGCGCAGCGGCCGATGGGCGAGCACGGGACTGCTGGGTGTCCGGTTCTGGCGGCTGTGGTGGGCGAATGCCATCAACAGTCTGGGTGATGGTGCCTTCGTTGCTGCGATGCCGTTGCTGGCGGTTACCGTGACTCGTGATCCGGTGCAGATCTCGCTGATCGCGGTGGCGGAGTATCTGCCGTGGCTGTTGATGTCGTTGCCTGCGGGTGTGTACGTCGATCGACACGACCGGGCGACGTTGATGTGGCGGTGCCAGGCGTTTCAGGCACTCATCGTCGCCCTGGTGGCAGTCACGACCCTGCTTGATGTCGTCACCATTCCGTGGTTGATGCTGGCCAGCTTCCTGCTCGGCTGCGCCTAGGTGGTGATCACGAACGCGGCCCAGGCGGTGTTGCCGCAACTCGTCCCGCAGGCTGCCCTACAACAGGCGAACAGCAACCAGTACATGGTGCAGACCGTCGGCCAGTCCTCGGTAGGGCCTCCGCTGGGCAGCGTGATGTTCGCAGCGGCGGCGGCGTTGCCGTTCGGCGTTGACGCCGCCTTATTCGTCGTGTCGGCGGTGCTGCTGGCGAGGCTGCCGCGAGTGGTGGTCGACCGAGGGCATCTGCCGATGCGGGTTGCGGTGCGCGAGGGCTTGCGTTGGCTGCTCGGCCATCGGCTGTTGCGTACGCTCGCCGTGCTGTTGGGCTTGAACACCTTCTGCAATCAGATGGGTTTTGCCACCCTGGTGCTGCTGGCGACGGTCACCTTGCATCTGAGTCCGATCCAGTACGGAGTGCTGCTGGTCGGGGTAGGGGTCGGCAGCGTGATCGGTGGGCTGGTCAACACACGGCTCGCCCGGCGATTCGGTGCGTTGCCGGCATTCATCGGCGCGCTGGCGGCCAACGCCCTGCTATATGCGGTGATGGGCCTGGCGCCCAACGGGGTCGTGCTCGCGGGGTTGATCACGCTGTGCGGCTTGGCGATCACGGTGTCCAGCGTGGTGACCGTCAGCATGCGACAACAGCTGACCCCGAATGACATGTTCGGCAGGGTCAACAGTGTTTTCCGCATGATCGGCTGGGGCTTGATGCCGCTGGGTGGTCTGGCCGGCGGCTTCATCGCGCAGGGATTCGGCCTGCGCGCGCCGCTCATGGTAGCCGGCGGGATACGGGCGGTCGCCCTGGTGGCGATGCTGCCCATCCTGCTCAGTGAGATGCGTACGATCCGAGTCAAGGTCTAACCCACGGACGTGGGCCCCTCTGGGCACCCGCGCATGTTCGAGCGACGAGCCTCCTCCCCCGGTGGTGGTGGAACGCGGTTCGGCGTGCCGCATCCCGGGTCAACCCTTTGTGGGTGGTGATTGGCGCGCGGAGGGCAGATAGCGGTCGATGAACTCGGCCACGATCTCGATCTGGGTCAGATGCTGCGCCAAGTCGACCCGGCGTCGTCTGCGCCGGATGCCGCTCAGGGCGAGGCCGGCTATCGGCGCCTGCGGGCCGCAATCGAAGATGAGACGCCGGCCTCCGCACCTCCGGCTCGGCGGCGTCGGCCTCGAACTGCAGCGCTGGCGGCCGCGTGCTGCGCACTGGTCCTGGTGGCCGCCTCGATAGGTGTCATCGTCCGGTCGGGCCGGCACCATGAGGCCCAACCCTCTCGCCAAGTACCACGAGTGAACTTCAGGCTGACCATGAATGGAACGGCTTACCGCTTCGACCAGACCGTCCCGGTCATCTCCGGGCGGCGGTACCCAATTTCAGTCCAGGTCGCGATTGCTCCCGGGGCGCATTTCACGGCGTTTCAGTTGATCGTGGCGGGCAATCGCTCAGGCATTTCTGGCAGCGACCCGACCGGAAATTTCGACTCGGTGGCCACGATCGCACAGCCTCGGGATAGCTTCACCGCCACCGGCACCTGGAAAGCACGACCGATGGGCGGCCCGACCTGGATCGAAGCGGTGTACTCGACAACAGATGCCAACGGAAGCGTCGGCACCGCGCAGACGCTGGCCCTCCTGCAAGTCCGATAAGTCCCTGACCTGGCTATCCTCAGCGGACTACGCCCGACTGGTCCGCGGCGTGGCGGCACGTCTTTAGGGACAGCCGGTGTGCTGATGAGCCCGATGTTGATCAACGCGTCTACGCGCCCGCGCGCCATGTCGAGCGAAATACCTCGAAGGCGAAGGCGGCCGCCAGAAGTGCGCGCCGAGCCGCATCTGGCGCGTCACCGCCGGGCTTGCTTGGGCTTGAGCCTTGGTGGTTGCGCCGGGAGGGGGTTCTGGTCTCGACGGACCGACGAGCATCAAGTGAGCGCGATGCGAAGGGCGTTCAAGGAACAACCAGGCCACCATATTGAGGCTCGGCCGGCCACCGCCCCCGCTGCTCCTGCTTGCGGTCCGCGATGGCCACAGGACCTCACCCGTGGCGCGCCTGCGCTACCTGGCAGAGGAGATAATTTCCGGCGGGGTCCCAGACGGCAGCCATCGGCTGCGCCTGCATATCGGTGGTTAGGGGAGCGGCGAGTGGATGGGGTGAGCGGGTTGCGTGAAGGGCGGAGCCATAGCGACCGTGAGCGGGTAGGGGCCGAGCCCTATCTCCATCCCGGCGCGTTCGACGGTCGGGTTGATCAGGTCCGCTGTGGCGCCTTCGGCTGCGCGCACTGCGCATCGGAGGACTGCGAGGTCTTGGCTGTCGGCGATGATGGGCTGGCGTTGGAGGTGTTGCTGGACGCGGGACTCTGGGACGGGGAATTGGTCTGCGCGGGTGTAGACGCGGCCGGCCATGCGCAGGGTGTGGCGGGCGAGGCTGTCGGCGCTGTTGGCCACGTGGAGGAGCAGTTCGGTGAGGGCGGGTTGATCGGCGGGGTCGAGTGGCTGGTGGGAGTGCTGGGCGAGGTTGTGGTGTAGGTCGGCGGCATTGCGGAGCAGGATTTCGGGTCCGTCGATTACTGGTTGGTGTCCGTCTCGCAGAAGTCGCGCGAGCTGACGCACCTTGGCCCAGGCTGTTGCAGCGGCCTGGCCTGGGAGGTTGAGGGCGGTGCTTGCTTGCCGGGTTGTGTGCTCGAAGGCGAGCGCGAGCGCCCGCAGCTCGTAGAGGCTGACGAAGTGTGTGCTGTCGTCGGCTGCGCCGCGGGCGAGGGCGTAGTCGATCACGGCCGCGGCGGCGGTGGCTCGGCTGAGCGGTTGAAGTGTCGGGTACGCGCGTCCTGGGATCGGCAGGTCGATCAGTGCTCGGTGGAGTTGGTGGGGCGGCATGTGCAGGCCGGCGCGGGCGACCGAGGCCGCGGCGGTTCGTGCAGCGGTGATAGCGGGATCCGGCAGCATCGGGCCGTTGGCGGTGTAGGTGGAGCCGCTGTGTCGGACCACTTCGGCGACGGTGAGAGTGATGGTCCAGCGGTCCAGTGCCGAGGTGGCGGATCCGCAGAGGGTTCCCACCGCGTCGCCGGCGGCGGCCATCAGCGTCTGCGAGCGGGATTCCGCGCGAGGGTCGTTGCCGGCTTGCACATACGCGCAGGCTGCCTGCAGTTGCTCGGTGAGTTTGCGGGCCGCGTGCCGGGGTGTCCAGTCCGGGCGCCAGATCTGCAGTTTGTCGAGCACGCCGGCCGCCGCGCCGATGGCCAGCCGGGCGTCGGTCGCCGCGTCCGAGTCGGCGGGGCCGGTTTGCTGGTTCAGCTGCAGGTCGATGACTTGGCCGAGGAGGTCTCGGATGTTGGTGGTCACCGGCTTTCCAGTGCGCCCACCGCCGTGGTGACGAGGGCGACGGCGTTCAGTACCGGGTCTGTCTCGAAGACGGCCGCGGGCAGCTGGCGGAGTGCCGTGGCGACATCAGCGAGGCTCACGTGGTTCGCGTCGACGCCGAGTGGAGCAACGTGGGCGCCGGCCCGCTTCAGTTCGGTCGCTGCGCGCAGGCAGCACATCTCTACCTCTGCCGGCAGGTCGGGCGTGTCCAGATAGGCGTGCAGCAAGGTCGCCACCTCATCGACGGTCGCAGGCCTCTCCTCGGTCATCATGTGCTGTCGCTCCAAACCTCGATGATCATCTGGAAGGCTCATACTGGCACGCGCGCCGGCCATGTCGAGTCATGGATGCGGGGTGAGATCCGCCTGCCGCGGCTGGGACCGGACAGGACCAGCCACGGGTTCAGTTGCTTGGTGGATTGCGCCGTTTGTGCGACCACATATGACATGACAGGCTCGGGAGCCTGGCCACCTCGGCCGCCGAACCGCCCCGTTGCACCGCTTCCATATGTTCGAAGTGCCCGGCGGCAGGCAGGCCCTGGACCGCACAGCCATTTTCGTGCTGACCGTCGAGGACGGCATGCTCCTCGAGTTCAGCGTCCCCGACGAACTCGGTGCGCTGATCCTCGAGAGCGCCGCCCACCAGGCAGACTGAACCCGCGAACGCCAGCGGCACCTCTTCGATGCCGCGGTCCTGGCCGCAGCCATCACCGACCACCGCGCCGCGGACCCGACTCAAGGGCAGCGATGGCAAGCGGCTACGAGACCTCGCTGCCGAGCTGCCCGACTCACGGCCCCCGGCCTGGCTCCGACTGCCAGCCACGCATCGGCTCGCCGGGCAGGACACCCTACGCATCCTCACCGCCCAACCAGCAGCCAACCGCAGTTATCCACAACCTGAGCGGGAATCCGACGCTGTCCACAGATCTGTCCCCGGGGCCGCCTGACCGGAGAGTCGGCTCCTAGCGTGGAGGTTCGCCGTGCCTGCACGGCGCCGTCCAACGAGGCGGCCCGGCCAAGTGTTAGCAGCACTCGACCGGGCCTTGATCGACCCTGCGCGAACAGGAGCGACCCAATGCCACACGCTACCCAACCCCCGAACTGGCCCAGCCCCCGTGGCCCCTGGCCCGAAGTGACCGACACCAGCCGACTCTTCGACCACGGCAAACCCTGGTGCGCCACCGCCCACGGCCACCCCGCTCAGGGCGACGGCTATCCCGACCCGGAACGGCACATTCCCTGGAACGAATGCCGTACGCTCCCCAGCTACTTCGACGGAGCACGTTGCGACCTCCACGGGCCGGCCGCCGAACTAGAGCTCTACGCCGCAGCAGCCTTCCAATTCGGAGAACCCCGCACCGAGGTTGAGCCGGCGGCAACCCGAATCGTCCTCGAGACCTACACCGACACCCCAGGAGAGGAACCAGTCCGCATCAGCCTCGCAATCGGAGAAGCGCTACGCCTAAGCCGCCGGCTCGCACAGCTCGTCGACCTGGTGAGCACACCACTAGGACCCTGAGCCATCAAGCTAGGACTCCTCGATCGTCGGTGTCGAGATTGAACGAGAGGACGGCTGGGTGGTGCTGTTTCGGGGCGCCGAGGCGATCCTGCGGGCGCGGGAGGAGCACGTACAGTCGGTTGAGGAGTTGACCGGCGAAGCGGGGTGACCCACGACCACTCAGAGGTTTGGCGCGGGCGGCGGCGGGCGGTGGCCGGCGCTGCCGCTGGCTGAGTGGCGCCAGACCCGCGACACCGTGCAGCTGTGGACGCAGATTCTTGGCAAGGTCCGGATGGCCAATACCGCGGTCTTGAACCACTGGTGGAACGTGCCGCTGTATGTCAGCGCCACTGGGCTCACGACCTCGCTCATCCCGCATCCGAGCGGGAAGAGCTTCCAGGCCGATCTCGACTTCCATGCCCACCGGCTTGAGATAGTCACGTCGGCGGGTCGGCGGCGGTCGATCGCGCTCGGGCCTGGACCGATCGCGGCGTTCTACGCCGGGGTGATGCGGCATCTGGACGAGCTCGGTGTCGGGACGAGCATCTGGCCGATGCCGGTGGAGATCGACGGCGCGCTCCGGATGGACATCGACACGGCGTACCGGAGCTATGACCCAGATCAGGCGCACCGGTTTTGGCAAGCCTTGGTGCGGATCGCTGGTGTCTTCGAGCAGTTCCGGGCAGGGTTCGTCGGCAAGTCCAGCCCGGTGCACCTGTTCTGGGGCGCCCTCGACCTCGCCACGACCCGTTTCTCAGGCCGGCCGGCGCCAGCGCATCCCGGCGGAGCACCCCACTGCGGACCGCATGTCATGCTCGAGGCATACTCGCACGAGGTCAGCAGCCTCGGCTACTGGCCCGGCGGCGCGGCCGAGGGGATCTTCTACTCCTACGCCTACCCGCAGCCCGAGGGCTACCGGGACACCCCGGTCCGGCCACCAGCGGCATCCTGGAATGACGATCTGGCCGAGTTCGTCCTCCCGTACGAGCACGTCCGCTCCGCCGCCGATCCCGAACGGATGCTGCTCGAGTTCGCCCAAACCACCTACGAGGCCGCCGCCGACGCCGCCGGCTGGAACCGGACCAGCCTCGAACGCACCCCTCCGAGGCAGGGGCCCGCGTGACCGCCGGTTCCATAAGTTCGCGCCGTGCTCATGCTCTGTGCATGTTGAGGTCACCTCGGACGAGGGTGGCTGGCCTGTGCTGTCAACCAGGCACGGGTCTGCTAGGCAGTTGAAGGGTTTGGGCGGCGGTCATGCGGGTGATACGGGTACTCGGCAAGCTTGAGCCCGGTGGTGCCCAGCTGGCGTTGCTGCGGGTGATGCGTGCCTTGGAGCAGCGGCATGGCATCGCCGCCGAGCTCTGGGTCGGTGATGCCAGCATCGAGGGCATCCGGCTCGCTCGCCGGTACGGAGTGCGCACGGTGGCATACCGGACCAGCCGGGAGGTGCCGCCGGTCCGCAATCTGCAGTGGCAGTTATCGGATCGGTTCGCGACGTGGCTCGCTGCCGAACTGCCCCCAGCCGAGCTGGTGCATGCCCACATGGTGGGTGCCTGGTGGGCGGCCGCCCAGGCGGTCAGCGCTTCCACGCCAGTGGCGGCGACCGAGCACAATCAGGTGAACTGGTCGGCGGGCCGCGTCCGGTCGTTGAGGCCGTCCGCCAGCCGGGTCGACCGGTTCTATGCGATGGGTCCGGCAGCGGCCCGTTTCGCTGTCCAGGCCGGGGTGCGGGCCGAGGTGCTCAGGCCGGCCCGTTCACCGGTCGCGGGACTGCGGGCTCGGCCTACCGGCCAGCTGAGGTCGCCGCGGTTGACCTTCGCCGGCCGGTTCTGCCCGGACAAAGGCCCGGATCTGCTCCTCGAGGCGATCGCGCTGCTCGACCGTCCGGACCTCGCCTGTTATCTGCTCGGTGACGGCGCGCTGCGCGCCGGTATCGCTGAGCGGGTAGAGCGGTACAACATGTCGGCTCAAGTCTTCCTCCCCGGTTGGGTGGACCGGCCCTGGACCTATGTCGCCGGAAGTTCGGTGCATGTAGTGCCCTCCCGTGAAGAGGCCTGGTCGCAAAGCGCCGTGCTCGCACTCGGCCTCGGAGTAGCGGTAGTGGGTGCCCGCGTCGACGGCCTGGCCGAGACTCTCGCCGACTGGCGCGGCGTGCTGGTACCTCCCGAGGACCCGGCCGCCTTGAGCCGTGCGATCGCCGAGATCCTCACCGGCTGTGCACCGATCGATCGGCTGGCCGGCCGTCGCTATGCCCGCCGATTCAGCTGCGCCAAGGTCGCAGATTTCTACCTCGCCGAATACCAGGGCATGCGATCCGGCGCTGCGCCGGTCCGGGCACGTGACTCGATCGAGCCTTGCCCGTATAGACCTGTAACCGATGGTCCGTCATTCCATCTGAGGTCGTCGCCGTAGCTCTCCGTCCGCCATGGGCGCCGCCGCTGGGCGGGCCGGATGACTATCCGGATGCACTCCGGTTGCGACATAGTGTGACTTGGAGGTGTCGAGATGGCACTCGTCACTCGCGGATTCCGCGGCCGTCGGGAGGGCGGGGTCGACCTGCCGCCTGGCCAGTACCTGACCGGTGACTTCCCGGTACTGTCGGCCGGCCCGACGCCGCACGTCGACCTCGACCGCTGGCAGTTCACGATCAGCACCGAGACCGGCAACAGTCGCGGGTGGTCGTGGCTGGACTTCACCAGGCTGCCCAGCGAGGAGCACACCGTCGACCTGCACTGCGTCACGCGGTGGTCCAAGCTCGGCACGACGTGGCGCGGCGTGTCGCTCGACACGCTGCTCGCCGACGTCGATACTGCGGCAGATTTCGTCCTCGTGCGGTCCTACGGCGGCTACACCACCAACTTGCCGCTGGAGGATCTGCTCGACGGCCGGGCGTGGATCGCGTACGAGTACGAGGGCGAGCCGCTGGCCGCCGAGCATGGCGGCCCGGCCCGGCTGCTCGTCCCGCACCTATATCTTTGGAAATCCGCGAAGTGGGTGCGCGGTTTGCAGTTGTTACTCGACGACGACCCGGGTTTCTGGGAGTCGCTGGGCTATCACAACTACGGAGACCCATGGCGGGAACAACGCTACGACGGCGACTAGGCAGCCCTTGGCGGGTGGCCGAGCTGGTCGATGCCGCGCCCGAGACGCCGACCGCCCGCACGCTGCGCTTCGCCGTCCCCGGCTGGCCGGGCCATCTGCCGGGCCAGCACGTCGACGTGCGGCTGACCGCGGAGGACGGCTACACCGCCCAACGCAGCTACTCGCTGTCCGCGCCGGCCGCGGGCGAGGTCATCGAGATGACCGTGCAGCTGGTGCCCGTCGGCGAGGTATCGCCCTACCTGGTCGGGGACATCGCGCCGGGCGACTCGCTGGAGGTGCGCGGTCCGCTCGGCGGCTGGTTCGTCTGGGCGCCCGGCCGGCCGGAGCCGGCGCTGCTGATTGGCGGTGGGTCGGGCGTGGCGCCGCTGATGGCGATGGTCCGCGCCCGCCGCGCCGCCGAGGCCGGCGGGCCGTTGCGGCTGCTCTACTCGGTGCGCAGCCCGGCCGATGCCTTCTATGCGGCGGAGTTGCATGATTCGGACGGCGCGCAGGTGCGGGTTCTCTACACGCGTGTCGGGCCGGGCGCGGAGCTGCGGTCTCCGCACCGGATCGACGCCGACGATCTCGCAGCGCTGGGCTGGGCTGCCGACTTCTTGCCCTTGTGTTACGTCTGCGGCCCGACTCCCTTCGTCGAGGCGATGGCTGATGAACTCGTGCGCGCTGGGCACGACCCTGCGCGGATCAGGACCGAGCGCTTCGGCGCGGGCGGAGGTTGACATGGAATATAAGGACGGCAACGCGCTCGCCGGGCCGCTCGCTGACGTCTTCGCGGTGGAACTCAGTACGTCGATCGCGACCTGCGCGGGCTGCCGGCGCACCGACCGCGTCGCCACCCTGCACCTCTACGGTGGCGGTCCTGGGCTGGTCGCCCGCTGCCCCAGCTGCGACGCAGTGCTGCTGCGCTATGTCGAAACACCGCATGGCAGGTGGCTGGACTTGCGCGGCACGGTGGTGCTGCGCTTCGACTCCCTGCCGGTGAGCTGACGTCGTCCACGGCCTCCGGCATCGCTTGAAGATGTATGACACGCGGGTATCAGAGGAATTCCGCGCGGTAGTCGTGAAGGAATTCGGCGACTGGACGTGGCGGCGGCCAGTGATCTGCTGGAAAGTGTCGGTCGTGTAGTCGTTTTCGCCGGCGAGGATCGCCCACTCGCGCGTGATGAGCAGCTCAGCCGCTCCCGCCGGCACGCCGGCGCGGGTCCCGAGTCGGTGCCGGACCACCAGGGCCGGCACGGTCCAGCCGGGGCCGCGGGTGTTGGTGGCGAAGCAGGTGACCGCCAGCCGTCGACATCGGTCAACCGTAGTTGGGCGCCGGGGTGGGGCCGCTTGCGGCGGGTGATGACCCGCATCCCGGTCGGCCAGTGCTGCGGTCCGAACCGGGCCGGTGACCGGGTCGGCCTAGTCGGGGCCGGCAGCCAGGCGGTCAGCTCGGCGACCTGCGCGTCGGCGCGGGCTGGCCGTCGGCATCGCCCGCGGCCCGCCACGCCCGCGGCGGGCGCCTCGAGCGCTGTCTTGACCGTCTCCACGCCGGGGGGAGCCGACCGAGTACTCCAGACCTGCGTCGGTGATGTGATGCAGCAACGCCTTGGAACACGCGAACGATGTCGCGAGACACCTGCGAACTATGTCGTGAACTCAGACACGTTCCCGACGGTCATTCGCCATGCCTACGGCTCAACTCGCGTGCTTGGCGAGCCTATCGGCGCCGATCTCGGATTGGGCGCGCCAGAGGTCGACCTCGGGGGTGTCCGGGGCGAGCGCGTCGATGGCGTCGAGTTCCTCGGTGCTGAACTCGGTTTGCCCGACCGCGGCCACGGCGTCCTCCAACTGCTGCACGGAGCTGGCGCCGAGCACCACCGAGCTGACCCGTGGGTCGCGCAGTACCCAGGCCACCGCCAGCTGGGCCAGGGACTGGCCGCGCTCGGCCGCGATCCGGTTCAGCTCCCGCAGCGAGACCAGCCGCTGCTCGGTCAGCAGATCACGGGACAGCGAGCCGTCTCGCGCCGCCCGCGAGCCATCGGGCACCCCGTTGAGGTACTTGCCGGTGAGCAGCCCCTGGGCCAGCGCGGTGAACGCGATCATGCCGGCGCCCACCTCCTCGAGCACATCGAGCAGGCATTGCTCGGCCCATCGGTTGAGCATCGAGTACGAGGGCTGGTGGATGAGCAGCGGGGTGCCTAGATCGCGCAGGATCCGCGCCGCCTGCCGAGTGCGTTCGGGCCCATATGAGGAGATGCCGACGTAGAGCGCCTTGCCTTGCTGCACCGCGGAGTGCAGGGCACCCATCGTCTCCTCCAGTGGGGTGTCCGGGTCGGGACGGTGGGAATAGAAGATGTCGACGTAGTCCAGGCCGAGCCGCTGCAGGGACTGATCCAGGCTGGCCAGCAGGTACTTCCGGGAGCCGAGATCGCCATACGGGCCGGGCCACATGTCCCACCCCGCCTTGGTGCTGACGATGAGCTCGTCCCGGTACGAGCGGAAGTCCCCCGCGAGCAGCCGGCCCACGTTCTCCTCGGCCGCGCCGTACGGCCGGCCGTAGTTGTTGGCGAGATCGAAATGGGTGATGCCCAGATCGAACGCCCGGCGGACGATCGCCCGCTGGGCCTCCAGCGTCCGGTCACCACCGAAGTTCTGCCAGAACCCCAGGGAAACCATCGGCAACCGCACGCCACTTCGCCCGGTTCGGCGATAGGTCATCCTGTCGTAGCGACCGTTGTCGGCGACGAAGGTGGCTGTCCTGTCCATTGATCTGCCCTCTCTTGCGATCATGTCGCGTTAGATCTTGTTTGCGTGATTGTCTTTTCGTCAGGGGGCTGGCTGGAAGAGGGGTCCGATGGCGGGGCTGATGGCGGCTGCTCCCAGGCCGATCAGCAGCAACGGGCCGAGTCCGATCCCACCGGGGTTCGCCGCCGCGGCGACCAACTGCGCCCGCCGTCCGGGTCACCCTCGGCATTGCCGCGCCGATGTCATTCAGGTCTTGAGCGGAGTCAAGCCCGGCCAGAGTTCGGCGACCTTCAACACCAGTACCTTCCGGCCGGCCCAGTTCGGAGCGGCGGGCGGAGAGGCGGGGTTCGGCAGACGGGCGGCGGGCAGGCGCTATTGCTGTGCCGGGCCAGCAGTTTCCCGGTTTTAGCTGCAACGATCTCCGGCATCGGTGCCCACTCCGGACGCCGCAACTGCTGGCGGCGGTGAGGAGACCTTCGACGGTCGGCGTTACTCGCCTTTCTGAAGGCATAGCAACTGGCGGATTGCCTGGGCGGACAGGTCAGACTTGGTCAGGAAGCCGGCCGCCCCACTTTGCGAGATGAGATCGGCGAAGTCCTTCTCGTCATGTGCCGACACCAGGACGATCCGCGGAAGACCCGTCGTAGTGCCTTGCGCTGGCTGCTTAATGAGATCTCTGGCTACATCGAAGCCGCTTTCCCCGCCGAGGTCAATGTCCAGTATCACGACGTCGAGCTCGAACTCTCGCACCAGGGCGATGGCCTCGGGGCCGGTTGATGCGGTTGCGACCACGGTCAGCCCCTCACTCTCGAGCAGCAGTCGCGCCGCGTTGGCGAAGGGACGGTGGTCGTCGACAATGATACAGCGCAAGGACATTCTCCTATTGTGGCAAGGTGGAGGCTCGCTCCGCATTGCAGCTAGCCCGAATATTGCTCCCGTCCGTGAGCCGGCCCTGGACCACTCCTGTCGGCTTGGTCAGGATATGAGAGCGATGTTGCGCGCATAGATCTCGACCTCGGCCCCGGCACGTCCGCGAAGCAGTAAGCGGTAGGAGAGGGCGTCACGGTCGAAGCTCGAGGGATGCAGCATGTCCATTGGCGCGCACCGGTTGAGCAGGTCGACGGTGCGGCGGCTGATGCCACGCAGAGCGAGCCGATGACCGTCGGACAGCTCTAGTGCGATACCGTTCGCCGCCCTTGAAACAACCACAACGTGGCCGGCGCGGCCGGCGAGGTAGCGGGCAAGCTCGTTCTCCAGACGCCGATGCTCCTGCCGCGCGACCGCTTCCAGATGCGCATCGAGCTCGTCGAGCTCACGCATGCGGAATGCTTGCGCCAGCGGGTTACGAGCCGTGTAGCGCGCCTGCCGGTATCTCGCGGCCAGTGCCGATGCTATGGCGGTGGCGACGAGCGCCACGGCGATGAATGAGATGGTGTGCATCCGAGGCCTCCTTCCAGATGGGTGTTTCAGATTCCATGCCCGCTGTAGAACCGCCGGTCGGCGCACATCTTTGACCGCTGTCTAGCGTCACGCGCTCTGCGGTGACTGCTCACGTTCGACCGTCAGACGTGCGAGCTCGACGCGGGATCGGATGTTCAACTTTCGAAACACCTGACGTAGATGGAAGCCGACGGTATGGGAGCTGATGAACATCTCCGCCGCAACCTCGCGATTGGTCAGGCCCAGCGCAACCAGATCCGAGATTTGTTTCTCGGTCTTCGTCAGGCTCCGCCAGCCGGACAAGCTGCGCTGTTCGTAGGTCCAATGCCGCACCCGAACACCCAGGTCACGCAGCAGCGAACGGATCCGGGCGCTGTCCGGCGCGGAGCCGATCCGGTCGTAGCCGGTCAGGGCCTCGCGTAGGTACTCGATGCTTCGATCACGCAGACCGAGGTCGGCGCATCGGACGGCGTGCAATTCCGCGGACGATGCTCGGGCCCGAAGGTCCGCATCGTTCTGCATGCCAACGCGGGTAGTGCGCAGGGCCACACCGGTCCGTTTCACGCTTTCGGGCGGCGGATCCGCGTTTCGGTCGATCTCGCTTTGTCCAAGCATGGAATGCTCCTGTTCACCTCGCCAGGATGGTCAGCGTCAAGCCTGGCGGGTTGCGTCGGCGATGTCGTCCGTGCGAGCGGCCATCGTCGAAGGTGGCTGGTGCTACCGGGGAGATACCCACTAGCCGGTATCTGTGAATACGGCGCGGGCTGGCTCAGCTAGCGTTGCCCTGTCGTTCGTGAGCGGGCATCACTGGCTTGCCGGGTCACAGGTCGGTCCGGGCCGGTCGGCTCGAACGGCCATCGGCGGGTTCCGCTCCACAGCGCTGGCGGAGCGTCTACCGCATACGCCAGTGCGTAGGCCACAGATTCGTAGTTGACGCGCCATCCCCTGAAGTTGGGCCACGCCTCCTCGGTCGATACGTCGATGGGGTAGCCCAGGGACCTCAGCATCTCCGTGGCCGCCGCGAACTCCTCATACGTCACCGAGAGCGACTCGTCGGGGTCTGGGTCTTCGTTGACGGGAAGTCGCATCGTGGTCGCGATCTGACGCAGCGCGGTAAAGCCCATCCGAATGCAAAGTCGAGCGCCGACTTTCGGCTCCCGGTCGGGTGCAAGGGCCAGGTGCAAAGCAGCGGCATCCATCACCGCAACAACCGATGTGAGCCAATGCGACAGCGGCCGTGGCGAGCGCAAACGCACCAGGGTGAGGTAGGTCGTGTGCGACTCAGCGACCTCGGCGGACCAGCGTTCCCATCGGTCGAACAGCTCGCTCAGCACCGGACGAGTGTCGCCGTTATAGATTCCCCACCGTGTCCGCGCCAGAATCTCCGCTCCCCAGGCCGGCACGCCAGCCCGCGAGACCAGCAGCGTCACCTCGGTCTCGCGCCGATTGAATGCGGCATACAGGGTGGGGAGGTAGCCGATCTGCAGGCCTACCACGACCAAGCCCGTGAAGGCGGCGATGTAGTCGACGATGCTGCTCGTGGTGTTGCGGGGTGGCGAGTAGCCGAGGGTGAAGATTGAGGAGCCCGCTTCGCCGAAGGAATGTGAGATATGACCAGACGCCGCGGGCAACAGTACGAGTGAATACCCGAACACCAGCAGACCCATCCACACACCCAATCGCAGCAGCAGGGTGGCCGGTCCCTGCCAGGCGAGGATCCGATCTCGTCGCAGGTAGCTCCGAACCGGTTTGCAGATCAACACGAAGGTTGCGTCGACAGCACGCACACTTGCGCGTGAGATACGCGAATCGATACCGCGCGGCACGACCAGGTTGCCCACGACGCTGTCGACTGTGCCGACCAGCAGGGCCATGCCCGCGGCGAAGCCGATCCATCGCAGGACAATCATCTGCACCGGACGCCTGCCGCTGCGATGCCTGGGCATGGGCGTGACCGGGCCGTCGCCGAGCGAGGGACCGCCGGCATCGGTCGACCGTCCGGCTTACCTCCAGCGTGCCAGCTCATGCAGGCCTCTCGGGTACGGCGCGCCTGCCGCGGCAGCATGGGACGCAAGCCGGTCAGGAATCAGCTCCAGGAACCTCGATGCGGCACGCAGTGCAGCCTGCTGTGCCATCGCCCAGGTCTGCCCGCGTCGCTCTGCCGACTCTGCGGCGTGAAGTACCACGACGGCGCCCAATGTCAGGTTGAGCGCAGGGCATCCCGAGGCATACACCTCGGCGATCGGAGTGTTGGCCAGGGCGCTGAGTGCTGTCTGCGGGGCACCGGCCTTGCGCACCGCAAGGACCACCATGCTGTCGCCTGCCGGCGCCCACCGGTGTTCGGGCTCGGCAGGTGGATGTGACCGCCAGGCGTCTGGGGGTGGTTGGTAGTACTCCCCGCGGTCGCGTACACAACTGTCCAACAGGTCGAGGGCGTACCCGATGTCGATGACGCGGTAGGTGCAGCTGACCTCGCCAGGATGGTGAGCGTCGTGGCAGAGCTGGCGGTTCATTGCACTGCTCCCAACGGTGGATGGTGGCGCGATTGATCGGAAAGTGGCGGCCAGGCTCGAGTCAGGTACAGGGGATGGGAACAGCGTCGTGCGATGTCCATGCCATCGCATCACCGCCAGCACCTGTCGACGGCTGGCTGCTGACGGAAGCCCGACATTCCTGCTGGCAGGTAGTGGTCCAGCGGCGGCCGGGAACTACTCGATTGGGCGATGTCCGAGCCGAGGGCACGTTGGCATGCTTGCCGGTACGCCAGACCGGATCGTGGTAACAACCACACCGGAGCCGACCATGCCGCCAGAGGTTTCCGATGCCAAGGCCAGCACAAGTGAGGTACGGCATCAGAGCCAGCGGCTGCGGTTCGAGTTGGCACGGCGGGGGGTGGTCAGTCGGTGTTGCCGCCCTGCTGCTGGGCCTGTTGATCAGTGCGACAAACCTTGATCCTGACAGCTCCATGCGGTGGCAATACGGCTTGCTGGTGCTCGCGCTCGCAGCCTTGCACTATGTGGCGACCGCCATCGCCGCGCGTGCCGCGGCGGGCATTTCACTGCCGATTGGCGAGACGCTGCTCGTCCAACTCGCCGCGGCGGCGGCAAACAGGCTCACTCCGGCGGGTATCGGTGCCGCTGCGGTCAGCGTGCGCTATTTCACTCGACGCGGCCTGCGCCTTACCGCTGCGATGGGCGCCGTAGCCGCGTTGAGTGTTCTCGGTGCCGTGGCGGATCTGATCCTTCTATCGACATTGGTATTAGCGGGTCGGTGGTTCGGCTTGTCGGGAGGGTCCCAAGAGATCAACGTCCTGGCGACCCACGTCGAGCATCTAGTGGCACCCGTTCGCTCACCCTGGCTCTGGTCCGCGGCAGCCGCCGTCGCGACCGGGCTCGCCCTGATCTGGATCTGGTCCGGATGCGCTGGACTTACCCACCGCGGCGGTCAGTTCTGGACGCCGGCCGCCCGCATGCTGCGTCACCCCTTATCGCTCGCGATATTGCTCCTGGCCTCTGGCGCGACGACGCTCATCCTCGGCTTCGCGTTCATCGCGAGCACCGCGATGATCCCTGGGCCCAGCCCTCACACAAGTCTCGGTGCGCTCCTCGTCGGATTCATGGTCGGGGCAGCAGCAGGATCCGCGGTTCCAGTTCCCGCAGGAGTCGGCTCGACGGAAGCGGCTCTCGTTGCCGTCCTCATTCAGGTACAGGTGCCAGCGAGCCACGCCTTGGCGGAGGTTCTGGTCTTCCGCATCCTCACCTTCTGGCTTCCCGCCGCTCTAGGCATGCTCGCCCTGCGACGACTCCGCCGGCGACGCGCGCTGTGAGTACCGCCCAAAACGGATCGGCGGTTGCGGATGGCGGAAGGGCAGCGGCGAACCCGGTGGGGCTGCGGGCGGTGTCGGCTGGCGTTTGGCTAGGGGCTGGTGGCTGGAGACCGGATGGGCAGCTGGCAGGACACCATGGTGCCGCCGCCAGCCGGGCTGTCGATGGCGAAACTGCCGCCGAGCGCCTCGATCCGGTCCTTCAGCCCGACCAGCCCGGAACCCCGGCCGGGGTCGGCGCCGCCGATACCGTCATCACGCACACATACCCGCAGGCTGTCGGCGGAGGCTTCAGCGTCCACCTCGACAACCGAGGCCTGCGCGTGTTTGGCAGCATTGGTGAGCATCTCCGAGACGACGTAGTAGGCGCCCACCTCCACCGCCTCAGGCAGCCGGCCCTCGATCCGGACATCCACCTCCACCCGGACGGCCGAGCGCCGCCCGAGCGCGTGCAACGCCGGCCGCAGCCCCGCGCTGGACAGGATCGCCGGGTGAATGCCATGGCAGATCTCCCGCAGCTCCTCGATCACGCCCAACAGTTCCGCGGCCACCTCGGTACCTGTGCCATCGCTGTCGCGAGGCGCCGCGGCCATCCGCAGCTTGAGTGCTAGAGCGAGTAAGCGCTGCTGGGCGCCGTCGTGCAGGTCGCGCTCGATCCGCCGCCGGGCCTCATCCGCTGCCGCGACGATCCGGGCGCGGGAAGAGATGAGCTCGGCTCGGTTCTGCGCGTTGGCGACCGCGATGGCAACCAGGTTGGTGAACTGGGTCATCCGCTGCTCGGTGTCGGCCGGCAGGGGGCCCTGCCCGGATCCGACCGCGATCGTCCCCCACAGCCGGCCGTTGACATGGATCGGCATGGCGACCGCGGCCCGTAACCCCTCGCGCAGATAAGGCTCCCCGCCTGGAACATCTTTGTAGTCATCGACCCGAGCGGCCCGGCCGGTACGCAAGACGGTGGCGGTGAGCCCGGTCGGCGGATAGCCCTCCCAACGTTGGCCGATCCGCACGTGCGGTCCGGTGGTGCCCTCGTTGGCGACCAGTGTCGCGGTTCCGTCCAACTCGTACCGGATCATCCTCGCGGTGCCGCCACCGAAATGCCGCAAAGCCTCCCTGGTCACGGCCGCGAACACCACCTCTGGCGGCTCACCCCGCGCCACCAAGGTAGCCAACCGCCGCAGCGCCGCCTGGGTATCGGCAAGCTCTCGCAACTCCTGCTCGGCCTTGGCGTTGGCGATCGCCGCAGCCACCAACTCCATGAAGTCCGCCATCCGCGACTCAGTGCCGACCGGGAAGTCCTCCTGCGACGTCGCCGCTACCGTCACACCCCAGCGGCGTCCCTGGACCACGATGGGCGTGGCCACCCCAGCCCGCATGCCCAGCGTGGCGACCCAGGCGCCGTGTGGGCCATTCATCAGCTGTTGGCCGTTGACCCGAGTCGGGCGCCCGGTGCGGAGAGCGGCGGCCTGAACCATGTCGGGAAGCAGCTTGAGCTGGAACCCGACCGGTACCCGATCACTTACCCGCCCGTAGGACCCTACGACGGTGAGGTAACCCTCACGCTCTCCGGACGGATGATCAACCCGGGAGACGAACGTAGCCTCGGCACCGATCAGGTGGCCGAGCTCGTCCGCGACTGCGGTGAACACTTCGGCCGGCTGGCCGCCGCTGGCTACCAGCGTGGCCACCCGCCGCAACGCAGCCTGCTCATCGGCAAGCTCACGCAGCCGGGTCTGGTCGGGTCGCTCATGCCTCACGTCGGCGCCGCTATCTGGCGCGTTCATAGGCTGACCGTAGTCCGTGCTGGGCGCGCCGACAACGCTCGGGAGCCGGCGGCCACGCCATGCCTACGGCGCGCGCGTCCAGAGGATCGGTGATGTGTGACTTGACGGACCCAACTACATAGAGGAGAGGTCTGGCTTTGACTGCGCTATTGCCGGAAATCGAATTGCTGCCCATTCCGGACGGCCTTGATCCGGACATGGTTCAGCGGATGCGGGTGAAACGTGCCCGGTGGCTTGCTGAGGCTGAGGCGCGGCGGATTCCGCCGAGCCCTAGGGCGGTAGCGGCGGGATTCCGTACCGATTACGAGTACGAGTTGTGGCGGTGCTTGTGTTCGACTCGCCGGCTACGGTTGGCGCGCCGCAAGGTGGCTGATGGCGTGGGCGATGTACTCGATTGCGTCAATCAGGTTCAGCAGTCCGAGCCCGCCGGAGCCGTCAGGCGGCACGGCTCCACCCTCGGTGATGAGCGCAAGTCTGGCATCTTGTGCCGCTTCAATGGCCTTGTCCGCGTTTTCCAGCGCATCTTCGTTCACCGCTGCTCTACCCCCTGTGGGTTGTCGTGAGTGTTGAACTGGTGGGGCCATTCAAGTCTCATCGGGTGCTGCTGAACGGCTATGAGGTCCCGTACCTGTCAGCGATGCCGATTGCTGGCGGCAAGGTGCTGCTCGAACTCGACAGCAGGTACATGATCGAGGTCGATGCTGCCCGACTGGATAGCGTCGTGGAATTCATGGCGAATCGCATCGCCGTGGCGAGCGGCTACACCTGCCACCCCGGCACGCCGGGCGCGCCGGAACCGATACCCCGCTCGGTCTACCACCGCTGCCGCGAGCTGACTCCGCTACCGGCAGGGGTTGAGACTTCCTAGGTTGTCGTCCCAAACCCCATCTGCCCACGAGCGCAGGATGTCGGCTCCGCAGTTAGTGCATTTGAATTTGTCCACTAGGGCAATGTCGCCGGTTGATGGGCTCCGGATGTAGAAGACGTCTCCGTGGTCGATGGCGTCGTAGACCGCCTGCACGCTGAACACCCTGACTAGCGGGCCGTCCATAAACCCAATCGAGCCGATATGGCAGCGGTGACCATCGGCTGTTGTCACATGGTCAACACAGACGATTTCGCGGCGATTGGACACGGGCTCCCCTTGCTTGAACGCTGGCGCGCCGACGCTAACACGGTGCGCGCCGGTTGCGACCGTTCGCCATGATGGGCGGCATACTGTCTAGGTGGCGCGGGACAAGGCACCGGACGGGCCGAGTGAGGCTGACAAGCCCCTTGGCCGGGATGACCGCGTGTCGTTTCACCCGATGGACCCGGCCGACGTGCTGCGGAAGCTGTTGCGGACTCCTCCCGCGCAGCGGCGGGGCAACCATGAGCCGCCCGACGATCCCGAACCGGCTGACGACTGAGGCCGGACAGCACAGCGGCGGGTGAAGCCGAAGCCTCACCCGCCGCTAGGCCGGGCCGTGTGGTGCTATTCGTCGGTCAGGCTGGTCCTCACCTTGCGCGGTCCCCGCCACCCGTCCCCCACGTCCGCCGTCAGATTCAGATGCGCGGCCAGATTGCGGATAGTCGATGCCGGGATCGAGCACCGGAACGGCTCAGCAGTGCCGTCCTCACGAGGTAGGAACTCGATCGCCAGCCGGTCCTCATCGTCGGCGGCGAACCGCCGTTGCCCGTACCGGAACGGCCGGGCCAGGTAGCAGTTCAGGAAGCCAGGCGGGCCGTTCAACCCCGCGCGGGCATCCTCGAACCAGCCTTCGAACCAGCCGCCGTAGGACTGGCATTCGGTGGGGTGATGGCTGAGTCCGGGGTAGCCGCCCGGCTGGTGTTGCGGGTGGAAGTGCCTGCCCTCGCACCACGGCTGGCCGTCGTCGAACAGGTAGATGATCTGGTCCGGGTGGACCGGTCGCCAAGGCTGATCCAGGGTCGGTTTCCAGTTGCCCGGTGTGTCGCCAGGCGACGCCGAGCGGTCACGGCCGATATCGTCGGTCATTGGGTCGTACTCCTATCACGGTAGGTAGTGCGATCAAGGCCCTGGCTCGGTGCTAGTAACACCGGCCGGGGCCGCCTTATGGAGGCAGCCTCCGACAGTTCCAACCGTGCTGGGACGCAAGTTACGGATGGGACCGATATCAACTTGTGTCCTATTTTGGCCTGCGTGGTCTTAACCTCAGGTATAGAGTTCGCCGGGTTGTGCCCTTAACCCCTGAAGGGATGCCCGATGCCTGGTGCCCCCGCGCTCGAAACAGGCGTCCTGTATTGCGACGACAACCGGAACCGCATGGCTACATTGCCCGCCGAGTCTGTCGATTTGATTTATCTTGACCCTCCCTTTTTCAGCAACCGTGTTTATGAGGTGATCTGGGGCGATGAGGCCGAAGTCCGGTCGTTCGAAGATCGGTGGGAAGCCGGTATCAATGGCTACATCGAATGGATGCGCTACCGGTTGATGGAGATTTATCGCCTGCTCAAACCAACTGGCTCGCTTTATTTGCACTGTGATCCTCATGCGAGTCATTATCTGAAGATTTCGCTAGATGAGATTTTTGGGATAGAGAACTTCCGGTCAGAGGTGATCTGGAAGCGCAGCAGCGCTCATAACTCAGCGAACCGCTTCGGCCCGGTCCACGACACGATCCTTTTCTATACGAAGTCGCGTAGTTATACCTGGAACAAAGTCTTCCAAGCATTACCGCAGGAAACAATTGACCAGTGGTACAACAACGTCGATGCCGCTGGCCGCCGCTACAACCGCGCGGACCTGACGGCGGCCGGGATACGGACTGGCCAATCCGGAGAGCCGTGGCGTGGCGTTGATCCGACTACTAAAGGACGGCACTGGGCCATTCCAGGGTTTGTGGGTTCCCTGGTCGCCGGGTTGAGCACGCAAGACGCCTTGGACGCGCTCGATGCGGCCGGTCGAATCCACTGGCCTAAGCGCGGCGGTTCCCCCATGCTTAAGCGCTACATCGAGGAGTCGAACGGCGTGCCAGCGCAGGACGTCATTGCCGACGTACGCCCACTGAACAACTCGGCCGCCGAGCGGCTTGGCTATCCCACGCAGAAGCCCGAAGCGCTGCTTGAAAGGCTTCTAGCTGCCAGCAGCAATCCCGGCGATATCGTCCTTGACCCGTTCTGTGGCTGTGGCACGACCGTCACGGTCGCGGAGAGGATGGGACGGCAGTGGATAGGGATCGACATCAGTCCTACGGCGGTCAACATCATGGACCGGCGAATGAAGCGCATCCCCGGCGCGCAAGCACCAAAACTTATCGGCCTGCCGGCCAGCGTCGAAGCGCTCCGGACGCTGAAACCATTTGAATTCCAAAACTGGGTGATCCAGCAATTCTACGGTGTCAGCTCAACCCGCAAGAACGGTGACATGGGCATCGACGGGTACACGTTCCTCACTCATGACCCGATCCAAGTCAAGCAATCCGAGAGTGTCGGCCGAAATGTAGTCGACAACTTCCAAACCGCCATACGGCGCGACGGATCAGCGACCGGATGGATAGTTGGCTTCAGCTTCACCAAGGGTGCGCGTGAGGAAGTCGCCCGCGCGCGGTGGCATGAGAAGATATCAAGCTAGTCACCGTGGCCGACCTGCTCAAGCCGCGCACCGAACGGCGCGGCCCGCTGTGGCCCGAGCCTGCGACGGTGACCGAGATTCCGCTGACGCCGCCGCGCGATCCTAAGCAGATATCGGCCGAAGAACTGGTCGCTAGCGCCCGGCGCGGCCGGATGCGAACCGCTTAGCGGGTGGTCAGTGGCCGGTAGGTCATCACTGCTTAGCCCAACACCAGGAATATGCGTACACTCCACGCCAGGAGGTGCGTCATGCACGGACTGACGCGAACAAGCGTCATCGCGTGCATCGTCACTGCCTGCGGCGTCGTGGCACAGAGCCTCAGTTCAGCCGGCTACCTGCCTACTGTCGTGCAGTTGTTCGCGCTCCTAGCCGCCTTCCTCATCGCGATCGCCTCCTTCCTCATCGTTCAAAAAAAAGCCGTCAAATGGACAATCGTGCCGACGGCGTACTCGCCAAGGGACCGGCTATAATTGCGGCGAAAACGCCCTAAAAGTTGGCATGGTATGTCCCACTTTCAACGGCTTGGTGTAGCTGACCTACCGGCTGCGATGAGTGGCCGATAGGTCAACCGACGCCCGCCGACGTTGCCGACCAGCAGCCGTAGCCGCTGCGAGTCGGTGGCGTGGCAGTGCGTGTAAAGCCAGTCGAACTGCGCCAGGTAGCGGGGCAGGTGCTCAACGCTGACGTGGTGATGTGTCCCGTCGATAGACCGCTTCAACTGCGAGAAGAAGCCTTCGGCCATGTTGGTGCTGACGTCGCCGCGCACGTATTCGCCCGCGTGGTGGTTGACGGACTGGTGACCGGCCAGCGCGGGTTCCATCGTCACGTATGCCTTCCATGAGTCGGTGTGCGGGGTGGTCATGCCGAGGTTGACCGCTAGCTCTTGTTCCATCGCCTTGCGCAGCGTCGCGGCGGTGACGTTCGGGACCACGGCTGAGCGCGCCTCACCGCTGGCCTTGTCGATCACAGACAGCACGGTTGTCTTCTGTGTCGTCCAGCGGTCTGGCCCCATCGCGAGCCGCTTGCGGGCGTGCATGTTCTTCGGGTTGCCACCGATCCAGGTTTCGTCCGCGACGATGGTTCCGGACAGGAGGTCGGTCACCGAATCGCGCGTCATCGCCTCCCGCAGCCGGTGCAGCATGAACCAAGCCGTCTTAGCGGTCAGGTTGTACTTCCGCTCAATCTCCCGAGCCGAAACGCCATTCTTGCTGGCCGACATTTCCAGCACCACGAATAGCCACGTCCGAACCGGAATCTTCGAGCCGTGAAACACCGTCCCGGTAAGCACCGAGAACTTCTTACGGCAGGACGCGCATTTCCAAAGCCGCCGCGCAGTGTCCGCCCCGGTGCGCGTTTTGCGGGTGTCGGTGCCGTCTTTCGGTGCCAGGAAATAGAACTTGCCGACCGCCGCGCAATGCGGGCACACATCGGGCGTCCCGTCGGTCCAGCGCAATTGCTCAAGCAGCTTGTAGGCGTCGGCTTCGGTAGCAATTCGAGCCGCTAACGAAGGAATCGAGAACTCTTGCTTCATGCCTCAAATTGTCTCGGACCCCTCTGACAGTTTTGGGTCCGTCAAGTGACACATCGCCAGAGGATCTTGCGGTTGAGGTCCGGCGCGCCGCGCGACGCCTCGACCAGCCGGCGGCCGGGTTCTTAGCTCCCTTTCGGTTGGGGTGGTCAATACTTGTGGGATGCCGACCCGAGTCGTGCTCGCCGATGATGATGTCTTACTGCGCGAAGGCGTGGCCAGCTTGCTCGACCGCTCGGGTTTCGAGGTGGTGGGCCAGGCCGGTAATGGCCCCGAACTGCTCGCCCTGGTCCGTTCGACAAGACCGGAGGTGGCAATCGTTGACATCCGGATGCCACCGACGCATGCCACCGAGGGTCTGCAGGCGGCGCGGGTGATCCGTCAGGAGCTGCCGGAAACGGCGATCATCGTGCTGTCCGCGCACGTCGAGGTGGACGAGGCGATGGAGTTGTTGGCCGGCGGCGAACGCCTCGGCTACCTGTTGAAGAGTCGGGTGACCGATGTAGCGCAATTCATCGAGACGGTGGAACGGATCGCCGGCGGCGCCTCGGTAGTGGATCCGTCGCTGGTGCAAGAACTCGTGATGGCCCGCCGACGGCGTGATCCACTAGACGTCTTGTCGCCGCGGGAGCGCGAGGTACTCACCCTGATGGCCGAAGGCGCCTCCAATGCCGGCATCGCTCATCAAATCTTCGTCTCCGAAGGCACCGTCGAGAAGCACGTCCGCAGCATCCTCACCAAACTTGACCTCCCAGAGAGCACGACCGATCATCGACGCGTGTTAGCGGTCCTCAAGTTCCTCGAAGCTCGTTAGCGCTCACGCGCTGTCACGCTGATGGCAGTGCCGCCCTAGGCGCCGGCCGACCAACTCCCGGTCGGCAAAGGCGATCACCCGATCGACCTGCCGCGGCCCGTCACCGACATTGCGCACGTGGATCGCCGCAACGATCGCCGTGCCCGGCAGCGTCGTCCGAAGATAGTCCAACACCGGCCCGGCGGGTCGGGTTGTCCAATCCTTCCGTCGGCTCCTCGAGCAGCATCGGTCGCGGCCGCCGAAGATAGTCTTGGGCCATGGCCAGCGGGCGGCGCCGCCAGCCCCATCAGAGCGGCGGACGCGACCGCCGCGGTCACCGCGAGCACCAGCCCGACCCTTGCCAACCCGGCCGGCGGCTAGTTGGCGCCGAGGACCTTGAAGCTCTGGTCGACGAAGATGTGGTGCGGCCAGTTGACGCCGATGTAGTGGACCTCGTACTCGCCGTTGCTCAGCTGGACAACACGGTCGACGACGCCACCGGGGTAGGCGACCAGCGCGGCTTCGGTCGCCTTGTTCGCTGTGGTTCCGCTGACGATCGTCCCTGACCCCTCGGTGTAGTTAGCGGGGATCTGCCCGGCCTGCTTTGCCGTGGTTGGTGCGCCGCGCTGGAAGGGGATCACTCCGGCAGCCGCGGAGGAAGTCGCAGATCCGACGCCGCCGATCGGTTGCACGGTGACCTGCGTGGCCATGATGGTCGTTCCGTTGGTCGTCCCCAGTACGAGGACAGACTCACCTGTCGTAATAGCACTCACCGAGGTCGAGTACGCCCCGTTCTGGTAAGTCGTGGAAGAGGCCTCGTTGACGGAGACCTTCTGCCCCGCTGAGGTCGTCAGTGTGAAGCTCAACGTGGAGACACTGCCGACCGTGCCGGATGATCCTCCTGCGGCGGGCCCTGACCGGGCGTTGGATCCCCCGCCGCCGACCGCTACGGGACCGCGAGCAGCACCGCTGCCGGGCGCGGGGCTTCCTACTGCGGTCGAGGTGGACGTGCTCGACCTGCCGAGAGCGACGGACATTGCGATCACCGCACACGCAAGCGCGGCGGCCACGATCCACGTTAATTTCTTCGACAGCACTCGCCGTACCTGTGGCCAGTAGGCCTGCTCGGCCATGGTCACCGTGGCCGACGAGTCTGGTGAAGGCGGCGGGGGAGGCGCCGCCGCGCCGGCGCCGCCTGAACTTCCAGCGACCGACGGCCCGGACGTCGCGCTCGATACCGGGGGAGTGGGACGGGGCTCGGGGCGGCTTGTGGGTTCGTAATCCTTCATGATGGAACTCCTCTGACTCAAGTACACACACAGTGCTCAGTGTTCCTTTGCGGTTTCTGAAGGCCAGCTGTGAGTGAAGGGTGGCTGCTCAGACTCGGCAGCATCTGTCGCCAAGCGACCGATGCCCAGATACGCCGGCTACCCCAGCTGCGGAGGGCGACGGGCGTGACGGTTTTGGCGCGGGATAAGTTCGGTCACTGCTGGGGTAGCGATGATCCGGCACAGGTAGACGCCGAGGTGCATGACGTTCAGCCCGATGCTGTTGCGGAGGGTGGTGACGTAGCCAGGCTTAATGATGTCGATGAACGGGCGGGTGCCACTTGGTTCGCCGCGCCCGTGACTAGGGTGTAGACGACGTATATGGCGGCCCAGATCGGTGAGATCAGTCGTGTTCTGGTCGATGCGCGGACGCGGACCGTACAGCAGCTGTCTGATCACGAACATCAACGCGACGTGGCGTCCGTAGACTGTCATTCCCGACTCGATCAGGACTGGATATCGTCGGCCGTCACGGCCGAAACCGGAAGCTACCTGTCCATCGGCAGGGTCGCGGACACCGTGTTGACGATGAGGTCGAAGGATCCGGCGAGGTTGTCGAAGGTCTGCTCATCGCCGGTCGCGTAGTAGTGGTGTGCCCCGAGCCTCACGCCGTCATCCTGCTTGGACAGCGTCTGCGACAGCACGGTGACCTCGGCGCCCAACGCGTGCGCGAGCTTCATCCCCATGTGCCCGAGGCCGCCGAGGCCAACGACGACGACCTTCTTGCCCGGTCCGGCTCCCCAGTGCGTGAGCGGCGAGTACAACGTGATGCCGGCACACAACAGCGGCGCGGCGACGTCAGGCGAGATTCCTTCAGGTATGCCGAGCACGAAGTCTTAGTCGACCACGATGTGGCTGCTATAGCCGCCGTCGGTCGGCCGTCCTTGCCGATCGCGTTGTAGGTGCCAATGTTGCCCTCAGGCAGTACTGTTACTCACCCGCCAGGCAGTTCTCGCATTCGCGACACGAATCGACCATGCATCCGACGCCGACCCGATCATCGACCGCGTACTTGTCGACCGCAGAGCCGATTTCTTCCACGGTTCCGGCGATCTCATGACCAGGCACCAGTGGGAAGAGGGCCTCGCCCCATTCCTCGCGGGCGGTGTGTATGTCGGAATGGCTGATACCGGCATGGGCAATCTTGATCAGAACGTCGCGTGGACCGAGGTCTCGCCGCTGGATCGTGGTCTTCTCGAACGGTGCCTTCGCGGCAGCAGCGAAGTACGCGGTGACCGAACGCATGGTCGTCTCCTCGGGACTGATTTTGCCGGTTGAGTACTTAGCCGACCACGTCTGGCGTGCTGGTCTCGCGGATCACATCGAGCGCGCGAATGAAGTCGTTCAGGCCGATCCGGCCGCCGACGGAGGCGGCGCGCGCCCAGTACTCCAAGTCCGCGGCGACCGCGGTGGCCGCCATCCGGCTGGTCTGCTCCGGGCTCAGCTCGTGGCGGCTGACCATGCCTGATCTCCTTCACGCGGTCGCCTCGGCATGCCGCCTCATACAGCGGTCACCGTCGGGCTGATGTCTGGGGGATGAGATAGAGCCTCGTGCTAGACCATCGTCACCGCATTACCGCTACCGCCCGCTGAAGCTGGCCGCTGACGGGGATTCGGCATTCCGGGCTGGCCGGTAATGCAACCTGGCGGCTAAGCGCAGCGTAGTCAACTGGAAGCTCGGGCTAGCGGGGCACCCGGATGCCGGCTAGCTGCAATGCATTACACAGAACCCGCCCGTCATGCTCAAGGCTATGTATTCCTGTCCTCGTGCCGGCGGTGAAACAGCGGAAAAGGCTCCGCCGCCGGCGACCAACCCGTCAGCGATCAGGCAGTTGTTCGGTGCCGATCCTCACCATGGGCCATTACCGCTGCTGCTATTGGCCATGACCGCGGTCACCGGCCTCGTCGATGCCGTGAGCGTCCTGGTACTGGGTCGGGTCTTCGTCGCCAACATGACCGGCAACGTCGTGTTCACCGGCTTCGCGCTAGGCGGGGCGCCAGGCTTCACCCTCAGCGCCTCCCTGTTCGCGCTCGCCGGGTTTCTGGCAGGCGCCGCGCTCGGCGGCTTGCTCATAGACCGGCTCGCACGCGACCGGGCGCAGCTGCTCGGCGCCGGCGCCTCGATCGAAACCCTGCTCGTACTCGCGGCATGCTTGATGGCTGCCGCCGTCAGCGCTCCGTTCGACAGCGCGGTCCGTGACGCCATCGCCGCGCTGCTCGCTCTCGCGATGGGAATCCAGAATGCGGTTGCGCGCAAGCTCGCGGTGCCCGATATGACCACCACCGTGCTCACCATGACCCTTACCGGCATCGGCGCAGACCTTCATTCCCGCAGCTACCGCCCGGTGCTGCTGCGGAGGCTGTCGGCAGTGGTCACCATGCTCGGCGGCGCCGTGCTCGGAACGGTGCTGGTCCTGCACACCAGCGCCACCGTCCCGCTCGCTGTCGCAGCCGGCATCCTGGCACTGGCCACCGCGGGCAGCGCGCTGGCCACGCGCCGTCCTGCGCCATGGCGTGAGGGTCCTCGGTGACCAGCCAATGCCATGACCTAGTAGGGCAGCCCGCGCCCGCATCGAGGGCTAAAGCACCGGGGGGCGAGCCATCACCCCACGATCTCGCATCGTCCAAGACAGGAGGACCAACAAAATGCGGCCTGTTGCCGTGAACCTCGGGCGCGAACCGCGTAGCCAGTCGTTCCTGCTCCGACGGGTTCAGCCCGCGCTCAGTGGTCTCATGGACGGCTCGCTCTCGACGCTGGCTCCGATCTTCGCAGTGGTACTCGCCACGCACCATCCGCTGACCGCGTTCTACGCCGGGATCGCGACCGCCTTGGGCGCCGGTGTGAGCATGGCCTTCTCCGAGGGTCTCTCCGATACCGGCGACCTGACAGGTCGCGGCAACCCGTTGATGCGCGGGGCGATCACTGGCGCCGGGACGTTTCTCGGCGGAGTGTTCCACACGCTCCCGTTCCTCATCTCGAACTACCGGGTGGCGATCATCGCGGCCATCGTCGTCGTGGCGGGCGAGCTACTCATCCTCGCCTGGCTGCGGCACAGGTACTTCCAGACGAGTTTCGCGCGATCGTTCCTGTCAATCACGGTGGGCGGAACAATCATCGCTGCGATGAGCGCCGGCCTCGGAATCGCGGCCGGTGGATGAGGTCGGCGCCCGGATTCCTGCTGGCAGATAGTGGAGTTGGGCACTGGCGGCGAAGACATAGACAGGTGTGAGCGCCATGGTGGAATCGCGCGGCAGGAGCCACATCGGACCTTGCCAACGGAACAGAAGCGTGAGAGCCATGACGGAGATTCTCGCGGTAGAGACCTCGCAACGCGGACGTAGGGCCGGCGTTGTTGCGGCAGCCCGGACTGAGTCGCTGTTCCTGTCGAGCCTTCAGCCGTCCGACTCGCCCACACCCGGTCAGGTCCGTGCCGCAGTCGCGACGACCGTATGAAGTTTAGGCACCGCGGGCTGTGCCGCGGAGATGGCCCGCGAATTCGGAGACCACCCCGACTCAGCGGCGGCGCGGATGGCTTGGGCGCTGGCAACGGTCCGCTCCGTGTATCTGCCGCAGCTGGCGATATCCGGAGGCATCCTCGATGACGGCTCGCCAGCTGACCGAGTGGTCCGGGATAGCGTTCTGCCGGCTGAAGCACGGACCAGCACCATGCGCGCGCTGGCGGCTTCCGCCGTGCTCGGAACGTCAGACAGCGCCGTTGAGCAGGCCTACCTGCCGAAGGCAAGGGCGCGCCGCGTCGATATGACCGTCGCGGGCCACGATGTCGTAACGCATCGCAACCAGCGTGCGGGCCTGGGCGTAGTCCCGGGCGCCGCGCGTTGCGGCGTGGCCGACGACCCCGAACAGCGCGCCCCAGGCCGTGCCGATCACAGCACCGACGAGAAGTAGCGTGAGCCACGAGCCGGTCGTGAACAGCCCTAACAGCAGCCCGACCAGCAGGCCGGACCAAGCACCACTTGCTGCGCCGGCTACCGCGGCGCGGGACTTGGTCAGCCGACCGGTCACCCGCTCGAACAGACGCGGATCCGAGCCGATGATGTCGAGGTCTTCGACTGCGAAGCCGTCATCGGACAACCGATCCACGGCGTGCTGGGCGACGGTGTAGTCGTCGTAGCTGCTGACCGTGTTCCAGGCGGTGTAGATGGGGTCGAGCCGTAGCGGGGCTCACAAACGCGGCGAACGGCCCGGTGAATGCCCTCATGATCAGCCTCCTCGCCGCGTGGTTCTCAGCCATCGTCGACCTCCGCACTGTGCTGTCACCCTGGGCTCGCTGTGCGGATGATGCGCCTCAGAGCGCCGCCGCTACCGGGAAGTCGAGGTCGCGTTCGATCTCCTGCAAGCTGCGCCGCTTGGTCTCGGGAACCTGCCATTGGAAGTAGGCCAGCGCGACGATGGACAGGGCGGCGAAGAGGAAGAAGGTGCCTGCGTTGCCGATGGCGCTCAGCAGGGTCAGGAAGGAGACGGTGACAACGAAGTTCGCGCCCCAGTTGGCCATCGTGGCCACGCTCATGGCTTGACCGCGGATCTTCACAGGGTAGATCTCGCTGATCAGCAGCCAGAACACCGGGCCGAGCCCGATGGCGAAGGACCCGGTGTAGAGCAGCAGGCCGGCAATCGCGATGTATGCGGTGTGGCCGTGCAGTTGGCTGCCTCCGATGGCGAAGGTGAGGGCGACGAGAATCATGCCCGCGGCCATGCCAGTCGTGCCGCCCAGTAGCAGTGGACGCCGGCCGGTACGGTCCAACAGCCGGATCGCGACGATCGTCATCAGAACGTTGACAGCGCCGTTGACCACGTTGGCCAGCAGCGCGGCGGAGTTGCCCAGGCCGGCAGATGACAGCAGGGTCGGCGCGTAGTAGATGATGGTGTTGATGCCGGTGATCTGCTGGAACACAGCCAGCGTAACACCGATGATCATGACGTGGCGCACCGCCGGATTGAGGACCTCGCGCAACCCGGATTCGCGGGCCGATAGTTCGCGCACACCGGCGATCTCGGCCTCGATATCGCCCTCGCCCCGGACCCGGCGCAGCACCTCGCGTGCCTCGTCCTCGCGGCCGTGGGCGACCAGCCAGTGCGGGCTCTCGTGCTGAAAGAGCATGCCCGTGAACATCAAGGCCGCTGGAATGGTGGCCAGACCGAACATCAGCCGCCAGTTGTGGCTGGACGCCAGCCCGTAGTCGACCAGGTAGGAGGCGAGGATGCCGGCGGTTATGGCCAACTGATTGAAGCTGACCAGCGCACCGCGGATCCGCGGTGGGACGACCTCGCCGATGTAGAGCGGCACGATCATCGAGGCCGAGCCGACGGCGAGCCCGATGATCACCCGGGCGCCGACGAGGGCGCCGTAGCTGGGGGAAAGGGCAGCGATCATCACCCCGAGGATGAACAGCGCCGCGGTGCCCAGCACCGTGGGCCGGCGACCGACCTTGTCGGCGATCCGGCCCGCGGCCAGGGCGCCGATCGCCGCTCCGATCAGCAGGATGCTGGTCAGCAGCTCCTTGTCGAAGGAAGTCAGGCCGGGAAAGTCCCGGCCGATGAACAGCAGCGCCCCGGAGATGACGCCCGTGTCGTAGCCGAACAGCAGGCCACCGAGCGCTGTGATCGCGGCGCCGAACAGGACATGGCGGCGGATGGTTCCTGACGACAGCGGCGCTGTTGGCGTTGCCTCAGAGGTCGTAGTCATGGTTCCTCGATGTCTAAGAGATGCGTAACCGCAGCGATTCGGCTGCCCGAGGGCTGACGACCCTCCGACTTCATCGTCGCGCCCACCCGACCGGCTGTCGTCAGCGCCAGCGGGGCTCTCGGGGTGCTGCCAGCCAGGACCGCGATCTTCCGGCTAGCTGCAAGGCTCACGATGACATCCCGACATCCGATCCGGCACGCGGATCATCGGTCGGGCCGGCCTGTGGTTCGCCGGAGTTCGATGAGAATGGTCGCCGCGGCTATGACGGTGATGCCGGCGGCGACGAGGAATGACATCCGGTAGCCGGCGACCAGGGAGCCGTGTGCGGCATGGGTGCGGGCGTCGGCGATGGCGGCAAGGGCGGCGAGTCCGGCCGCGGCGCCGACCTGCTGGGCGGTCACGAACAGTCCGCCGGCCACTCCTTGCTGGCGGGCTGATATCCCGTTGGTGACGGCGATCGAGACGGTGGGGAAAGCGATGCCCAATCCGAATGCGGTCAGCAGGATGCCTGCCAGCACGTCGGTCTGGTAGCTGCCGTCCGCTGTGATCTGGGAAAGCCATAGCTGGCCGAGACCCATGGCGGCCAGGCCGAGCAGCAGCATTCGTTTGAACCCGAGCCGAGGCAGCAGCCGCCGGGTGAGGAAGGTTGAGGTGCCCATGACGGTCGCGGTCGCCGGGACCAGCGCAAGGCCCGCCTTCATGGGGCTGAAACCCAGGCTGGTCTGCAGATACAGCGAAATGAAGTAGAGGTATCCGGCGAGCACGCCGCCCATCAGAAGCATCGCGGTCAGCGCGGCCCGGCGAACCCGATCGGCGAAGAGAGCGAACGGGAGCATGGGCGCTGCGGCCTGGCGCTCTGCGCGAATGAACAGGTAGCCGAGCACCGCGGCGAGCACGAAGGCGACGACGGCCTGCGGTGTGGTGAAGCCGTGGTCCTCGCCCTGGCTGAGCGCGTAGATGAGGCCGGTGACCGATAGCGTGACCAGCGCGGCGCCCGTCACGTCGAGGCGGTCGCGGCCCTGGCCGGTGTCGCGGGGAAGCAGCCGCGGCACGGCCACGGCCAGCACGGCGATGATCGGCGGATTCACCAGGAAGATGGCCCGCCAGCTGATGTATGAGGTGAGCAGGCCGCCGAGGACGATCCCGGCGGTGGCGCCGCCGGCGGTGGCGGCCTGGAAGATACCGAGTGCCCGGGCCCGCGGTGGACCTTCGCGGTACATGCTGGTGAGCACCGCGAGTGCGGATGGCGCGACGAGCGCGGCGCTCGCGCCTTGCAGGAATCGGGCCACGACCAGCACGACGAATGATGTGGCGAGCCCGGCAACCAGGGATGTCATCCCGAACAGCACCAGGCCCACCAGCAGCAGCCGGCGGCGACCGGTCAGGTCACCGACCCGGCCACCGGTCAGCAGCAGGGAGCCGAAGGTGAGCGCGTAACCGGTGATGATCCATTGCAGGCTTGCCGGAGTGACGTGCAGCTCCCGCTGGATTGACGGAAGGGCAACGTTGACGATGCTGAAGTCCAGCTGCAGCACGAACTGCGCCGTGCAGATCAACGCCAACGGCCAGCTTGTCCGGCGGTCCGCCGCGACCGTCGCGGGGTATTGCTGCTCAGTCGAGGTCGGGCTGCTCATTACTCTTCCTCTCACGCGGCTGGCGGGGCATCGTGCTCTAGCCCTCGTGCCGGGATCGCGGTCGTTCGGGCTTGCCAATGCGGCAACGACGCCGCGGGTGATCGCCGGCCCAAGCGGCCGCTGCCGCTGACCGCGATGGTGGCGCGCCGGGCAGGTCGTATTTCGTGCCGGGGGCGAGACCAACTCACCGGGCTCCAGCATGCCTGGGGTGTCTACGGGACGCATTGCGGCTAGCTGGGATCCGGTGGTGCCGCTGGCCTGGGTGCAGGAGCGTTGCGTTCCAGAGCCCGGCAGGCAAGGGCACCACCCTGCTGATCAAGATCCCCCTTTGAGCACCAAACCAGCGCGCTGTCGCCCGAGCCGTAGACGCGCTCCACTACCGGCCCGGTAACGGCAGCTCGACGATTCGGGCGTCAACCCACCTCATGGATGAACGGATGCGCCGATACCGCCGCGAACATCGGACGATGACCGATGATGGTCAATGTGCCGCCAGGAGCCGGAGGCAGACAGCAAGCCTCGCTCGGCTCTGGGCCCAGGTCGCCATAGGCAGCGGTCATCTTCGGGTGAGGGCGGTGCTACCTCGGCCTACCGGCTAGCCGGAAATCCACGAAGTAAAGCGTGCCTGGACACCTCCGGGGCAGCCCGGTTCCAGGGTGGAGTCCTACTCATGCGTGTGATGTGCCGTGGCTGTCGGCTGGCCAGGATGGCGTGAGAACTCGGCAGATGTCGGGGTACTCGCACAGGCGACCACGATCAGGGAGCACCATGATGATCCACGCTTACATGCGTAATGCCGCTCTACCGGTCCGGGCCCGATTGCTGGGCGGGGGAGCGGCCATTGTGGCGGCGGGGCTGTTGGCGACGGCCTGCAGCGGCGACCATGCGTCTGCGGTGGCCGCGGCCGTGACGTCCTCACCAGGTCTGCAGAATGCCTTCGTCGATACGGTCCGGGCCGCTCTGCCGTCCGTGGTGGAGATTCAGACCCCGACTGCCATCGGCTCGGGCGTGGTGTTCGACAGCGCGGGTGACATCGTGACCAATGATCACGTGGTGGGGACCGCGACATCCTTCAGCGTCCTGGTGACCGGCTCGAAGACCCCGCTGTCCGGGCGCTTGGTCGGTACCGACCCGTCGTCGGATCTGGCTGTGATCAGGGTGTCCTCTCCGAAACCGCTCACGCCCGCCCGGTTCGGCAACGTGGCTAACCTCCAGGTCGGCGACCTGGTGCTGGCGATGGGCAATCCGCTCGGATTGAAGGGCAGCACCAGCGAGGGAATCGTCTCGGCGATGCATCGACGCGTCACCGAACCTACTGGCGACGGCTCACCGGCAGCGACACTCACCGACGTCATCCAAACCTCAGCCGCGATCAACCCGGGTAACAGCGGAGGCGCGTTGGTGAACCTTGCTGGCGAGGTGATCGGGATTCCCACCCTCACCGCCACCGACCCGCAGCTCGGCGGTGCCGCGCCCGGGATCGGCTTCGCCATCCCCGGCAATACGGTCACCGCCGTCGCCGAACGGCTCATCGGCGGCTACCCGATAGCCAGCCCTTCCAGCTCCGCCTCGGGATGATCAGGACTTCCGGTGGAGGTCCGCGACGGTGCGGGTTGGGAGTGATCGGATGTCGATCGAACGGATAGGGCTTGTCGTGCACGGCGGCAAGACCGAGGCTCATGCCGCGGCGGAGACGGTTCGGGCTTGGGCCCGCGTCCACGGTGTCCCGTGTACGGACATGGACGTGTGGGACGACCTGGACAGCCCGGCTCGGCTGACCGACATGCAGGAAGCTGCCAAGGCGGGCAATCCCGATCTGATCGTGACCATAGGCGGGGACGGCACCTTCCTGCGGGGAGTGCGGGTCGCGGCTCCGGCTGATTCGATGGTGCTCGGCGTGGACGTAGGCCGCGTTGGATTCTTGACAGAGGTCACCGTGGCGGACCTGCCCCGCGCGCTTGACGCGGTGAATGCTGGCGCGTCGCAGGTCGAGGAACGGCTGACCTTGGCCATGCGAGCATCGCGCCCACTCGAGATCCCCGCCGGGATGCAGGCGCTGCTCAAGTATGGACGCGGGCCCTCGCTGCCACCTCCGGCTGTGCGCCCGGGACTCGCGGATGAAGTCGGCTGGGGCGTGCCGTTGGAGATCGCCGCGCTCAACGACGTGGTATTCGAGAAACTCGCTCGGGTCGGCCAGGTCAGCCTTGGCGTGTACATATCGGGACGGCTGTTTGCCGCATACTCTGCCGACGCGGTCATCGTTGCCACCCCGACCGGATCCACGGCCTACAGCTTCGCCGCGGGCGGGCCGGTGCTATCCCCGCAGCTCGACGCGCTTGTCTTCACCCCGGTCGCGGCACACATGGTGTTCAACCGCAGCCTGATCCTCGCCGTCGACGAAGCTATCGGCATCCGCGTGCTGGAGCGCTCACCTCGGGTGGCCGTCAGCGTCGACGGGCAACTGCGCGGTGTGCTCGACCCCGGCGACTGGATCCGGGTGTACGCGGGCCCGAAACCGGCCCGCCTGGTCCGGCTGCGATCGACGGACTTCCACCCGAGGTTGCGGAGCCGATTCGGGCTGAGCGATGCTGCCGCGGCTTTGGCCGACGGCACGCCGCCGTTGATCTACCGACCCGACGAACCGGTACCGCCGGACATGGCTGGCCTGCGCCTGCCGCGATAACTCAGCATCAGTCAGACGACGCCGGCAGGAGTACTTAAGTATCGTCTCAGGAAGTTTCGAAACTGACAGTTTCGTTTCCTATTATGAAAGTGAAGCCTCGGCAGCCTCGCTGCCGGGCAAGGGCGAAGGAGATCGATGATGACGAGCACGCGGTTGAAGACGGCCCCGCTTGGCCGGAGCGGCATGGAGATCACCCGGGTTGGCTTCGGCGCCTGGGCGATCGGGGGTGGCGGCTGGCAGTTCGGCTGGGGGCCGCAGGACGACGAGCAGTCGGTCGCCGCGATCCACCGGGCTTTGGAGTTGGGCGTGAACTGGATCGACACGGCCGCAGCCTACGGCTTCGGCCACTCCGAGGAGGTGGTGGGTGCCGCGCTGGCCGGCCTGACCGAGCGCCCTTACGTCTTCACCAAATGCTCGCTGCTCGAAGGTACGGGCCGGGCGGTGGTGAACAGTCTCGACCGCGACTCGGTGCTGCGGGAGGCAGAAGCCAGCCTCAAGCGACTGCGCATCGACGCCATCGACCTCTACCAGATCCACTGGCCCAATCCCGAACCGGATATCGAGGAGGGCTGGACGGCATTGGCCGAGCTCAAGGAGCAGGGGCTGGTGCACCACATCGGCGTCTCGAACTTCGATGTCGGCCAACTGCGCCGGGTCCAACAGATCGCGCCCGTGGAGACGCTGCAGCCGCCGTACTCGCTGGTCGAGCGGAGCGTCGAGGCGGAACTCCTGCCCTTCGCCGAGCGGGAAGGTATCGGCGTCATCGTCTATTCCCCGATGGGTTCCGGACTGCTGACCGGCGCAATGACCCGACAGCGGATCGAGCAACTGGCTGACGACGATTGGCGCAAGCGTGACCCGCGCTTCCAGCAGCCGCAGCTTTCCAAGCATCTCGCCCTGGCCGAACGCCTGCGGCTCGTCGCTAACCGCCACGACACCACGCCCGGCGCAGTCGCGGTGGCCTGGACACTGCGCAATCCGGGAGTCGATGCCGCAATTGTCGGCTTCCGCCGCCCCGACCAGGTTGATCCGATCATTCCCGCCGCCGGGCTCGAGCTCACCGGCGACGACGTCGCCGAGATCGAGGGAGAGCCGGCATGATGCTCGTCGGCGTGATCGGGCTGGGAGCGATGGGTAGCCAGCTCGCCAGCCGGCTGCTGTCCGCCGGTTACCAGGTGCACGGAACCAACCGCAACCCGGCCAAGGCAGAAGCACTCATCGCCCGCGGGCTGAAATGGCACGACACGCCACGTGAGGTGGCCGCTGCCGCCGAGGTGGTGATCAGCATGGTGACCGACGACACCGCCCTGGCGGCGATCACGGACGGCTCCGACGGCATCCTTGCCGGGCTGGCACCGACGGGTGTGTACGTGGACATGAGCAGCGTCAGTCCCCAGATCAGCGAGCGAATCGCCGAACGGGTGCGCGCCCTGGGTGCGGCCATGCTCGACGCACCGGTATCCGGCAGCGTTCCGCAGGCCGAGCAAGGCACCTTGGCGATCATGGTCGGCGGAGATGAGGCGACGTTCCAGCGCGTCGAGGCGCTGCTGGCCGAGTTGGGGCAGACGGTCACCCGAGTCGGCAACAACGGCGCCGGTGTGCTGCTCAAGCTCGCCATCAACATCAGCCTCGCCGTGCAGACCCTCGCATTCAGCGAAGGGCTGCTGCTGGCCGAACGCGGCGGCATCGACCCGCGGCTGGCCGCGGAGGTAATGGCCAACAGTTCGATCGGCTCCCCGATGCTCAAGACACGCGTGCCGTTACTGCTCGACCTCCCGGACACGGCATGGTTCCCCATGCGGTTGATGGACAAGGACATCAGCCTCGCCCTGCAGGCGGCAAGGCGGCTCGCCGTTTCGCTGCCCACCGCCGCGACCGCCCACAGCCTGCTGCAGGCGGCCGGCGATCTAGGCTACGCCGGACGCGACATCGCCGGTCTGCGCGAGGTCCTGGCCAAGCTCAGCGGCCGGCCGGGCGAGGCGCGAACCACGGGAACCGTCTCGTGACCGACACAGCGATACCCGAGTTACCAAGACGCGGCCGTCCGCGCAGCGAGAAGGCCCGCCAGGCCATCTTGCACGCCGGGGCCGAGCTGCTGCTCAACCGAGGGCTCGACGCGGTGAGCATGGACGCGGTCGCCGAACACGCCGGCGTCAGCAAGGCCACCATCTACCGCTGGTGGCCGACCAAGGAAGCGCTCGCGCTCGACGCGTTCTACACCGAATGGGCGCAGCGTGGCGCAGCCGGCACCGACCGCGGCACCTTGCGTGCCGACCTGCTCGCACTGCTACAGCCATGGGTCCGGCTGGTCCGCAGCCGCCCCTACGCCTTGGTGATCGGCACGCTGATCACCAAGGCGCATAGCGACCCAGCCTTCGCAGCCGAGTACGTCACCCGACTGGTGAAGCCACGTCGCGACAAGGCACAGATACTGTTCGAACGAGCGGCCCAACGTGGCGAGCTGCGACCCGGCGTGCGTGTCGACGTGGCCCTCGATCTGCTCTACGGCGCGCTCTACCATCGGCTGCTGCACGGTCACGCGCCCCTGACCGACCGGTTCGTCGCGGAGGTCATCGACATGACCCTGCAAGGAGTCGCCGCCACGCCGACGGGTAGGAGCACGCCATGACGACGGCGTCCTGGGCACTGCTGGTAGCGACCTTCATCGCGTGCTTCGTGGAGATGGTGGAGGCGACGACCATCGTGCTGGCCGTCGGCCTCACCCGTAGCTGGAAATCCACCCTGGCGGGTGCTGGGGCTGCCATCGTCGCACTTGCCGCCGTGACGTCGGTGGCCGGTTACGCCCTCACCAGCTGGCTGCCGCAGTCGGCGCTGCAACTCGCGATCGGCGCCCTGCTGCTCATCTTCGGCCTGCAGTGGTTGCGCAAGGCCATCCTGCGGTCCGCCGGTCGCAAAGCCCTCCATGACGAGGATGACATCTATCGGGAGCATGTCGCCGCTGCGCGGGTGACAGCACGCCCGCCGGCCGGCCTGGATATGTTTTCCTTCGTGGTGTCCTTCAAGGGCGTCTTCCTGGAAGGCATGGAGGTGGTTTTCATCGTCATCACCTTCGGCCTGAACGCTCACAACATCCCGATCGCGATTCTCGGCGCGGCTGGCGCGATCGTCATCGTGCTCGCCATCGCCGCGGCTGCCCGGCGGCCGCTGTCGATGATGCCGGAAAATCCCCTCAAGTATGGGGTCGGCCTGCTGCTCGCCTCGTTCGGTACTTTCTGGGCGGTCGAAGGCGCCGGCATCTTCCGCGCCGGCCAGCGCAGCCTGCAATGGCCCGGCAACGACCTGGCGATCCTCGGCCTGTTCGTCGTCTGGTTCCTGCTCAGCCGCCTCTTCATCGCAGCCTTCCGGGCCACTCCCGCATCCACCAACCAGATCCCGACAGCGGGCAAGGAGGTCAACGCATGAGGATGCTCAAGGCGTTCGGCCAGTTCTGGTACGACTTCATCATCGGCGACGACTGGAAGATCGCGGTGTCAGTATGCTCCGCGCTCACCGTGTTCGTGCTCGCCATGCGGACTGGGCTGCTAGGCGATCACAGCCTAGCCCTGCTCGGCGGCGCCACCATCATCGTGTTCTTTGCCTGCGGCCTGGGCATAGACGCCCGGCGCGGCAGCCGGCAAAAGCGCCCAGAACGGTAAGCCTCTTGCAAGAACGAAACGTTCCGCGTCGCACCTATCCAAGCCCCGGAATCTCTCGGCTACACCTCCCAACGCGGCAAGACCGCCCATAGCTTCGCCGGCGTGCGCGGCGTCGTCTCCTTCGCGGATCCGGTGCCGCACCGAACCGCCGACGGCAGGGTGCTCGCACCCGGCCACGTCGGCACGATCTACCGAGCCGCCGGCGCGGCCTACGCCGGCCCGGGCGACTGCGTGGCCACGGTCGGCGCTGGCGGCCGTGCGGGTGAGCCGGATCCGACACCCCAGGCGCGCATCGCTACGTGTTCCGCCTCGGCCGCAAATGCCCGCGAACGGCAGCGCATCCCGCTCGGTGTGCCGTGCGGCCGCTACCCCAAGCGAGCCGACCCCAGCCAGCCGCAACTGTTCTGATGCGCGAGCCGGAGACCGGGGTCGCCGTCAACCTGAGCGCGCGTGCCGGCAGCGGCCCGGGTGAGGGAATTCGTGTGCACATGTCCTCGGTCATCGGCGGGTCGCTCAATCGGACCGCTTGGTTGCTGGTCACCGCGGCCGGGGCACCGGTGTAGCGCCCCGGCCTCGCGCTGGTTAGGTCTGCAGGAAGGCCAGTAGGTCCTTGTTGATTGTTTCGGCTTGGGTGGTCGGCATGCCGTGCGGGAAGCCAGGGTAGGTCTTCAGTGTCCCGTTCTTCACAAGTTGCGCGGTCAGCGGTGCGGAGTCGGCGTAGGGGACGATCTGGTCATCGTCGCCGTGCATCACCAGGACGGGCACGGTGAGCTTCTTCAGGTCTTCGGTGAAATCGGTTTGGGAGAAGGCGACGATGCCGTCGTAGTGTGCCTTGGCGCCGCCCATCATTCCCTGGCGCCACCAGTTCTGGATGATCGCTTCCGACGGTTCGACGCCGGGCCGGTTGAAGCCGTAGAAGGGGCCGGCCGGCAGCGCCCGGTAGAACTCGGACCGGTTGGCGGCGAGTTGGGCTTGCAGGTCGTCGAAGACGCTCTTGGGCAGGCCGGCGGGGTTGGCCTCGGTCTGCAGCATCAGCGGCGGCACCGCGCTGATCAGTACCGCCTTCGCCACGCGGTCCTCACCGTGTCGGGCGAGGTAGCGCGCGACCTCCCCGCCGCCGGTGGAGTGCCCGACATGGACGGTGTCGTGCAGGTCGAGGTGGGCTGTCAGCGCGGCCAGGTCGTCGGCGTAGTGGTCCATGTCGTGACCGTCGCCGGTCTGGGTGGAGCGGCCGTGCCCGCGCCGGTCATGGGCGATCACGCGGTAGCCGCGCTGCAGGAAGAACAGCATCTGGCTGTCCCAGTCGTCGCCGGAAAGCGGCCAACCGTGGCTGAAGACGATCGGTTGGCCCGAGCCCCAGTCCTTGTAGAAGATCTCGGTGCCGTCGGTGGTGGTGATCGTGCTCATCGCTGCCTCCAGATGCGGTAGGTGCCGTATGCGAATGGGTGGACGCGTCGCGTCGGAATGCTTCTGCCGCGACCGTGGCCGGTCGAGACGGCAGGGAGAGGTTTCTGGCGTGGACTGTGGTGATCGTGCTGTGCCGCATCAGTTGCTGCTCGGCGGCGGGTTTCTTAGCGCTCCGGGAGCACTGTGGCATCGGCGCTGGTCTGGGCGGGGAAGGCGCTGTGGCGGGCGAGGAAGCTCAATGCCAGCTCGGCCACGGTGCGCCATTCGGCGTCGAGGACGTAGGAGTGGCTTGCGTGCGGCACGGTCACCAGTTCGGTGACGGCGGGGTTGCGGCGTTGCTTGTGGTAGGCCGCTCGAACCGCGGAGGCCGGCACCGTACGGTCCGCTTCGCCAGCGATGAGCAGCAGCGGTCCACGGCGGACCGCCAACTCCACCCGGGTTGCGCTGCGCGGAACGAGGTTTGCGACGGCTGCCTGGAACAGCGGTCGTGCCGGTGCCGGGATGACATATCGCTCGAAGATCTCGTCGGACTCGTCGCGGCTTACCCCGTTGGCGAACCCAGCGTGGAAGCTGTCCTTGGTGTGCGCCCAGGTCTTGCGCAGCAGGTAGGGGCGGGTCAGAACAGGCGCGGCTGTCCTTAACTGCCGCAGCGGGACGCGGAGATTGCCTTGAAACTGAGCCGGCGAGATAGCGACGCACGCTCGCGCCAACCCCATCCCGAGCAGCTTCTGAGCGATCAGTCCGCCGAAGGAGTGACCCACCACGATCGGCACGCTCGGCAACCGGTGGATATAGGCGGCGTAGTGCTCAGTCGCCTCGCCGACCCCTTGGTTGCCGAGCGCAGCGGAGTGGGCCCGGGTTTCTTCCACGGTGTCGGCCTCGCCTGGCCATCCGGGCGCGTGGACTTGATAACCGCTGTCGGCGTAGAGGCGCGCCCAATTGGCCCAGCCGCTGGAGTGCAGCCACAGCCCGTGAACGAACACCACATGCAGTCCGGTTGGTTCAGCGTTCATGATTCCTCCTGCGGTTCGGCTCGGCCGCCTTGGGGAAGGCGCTCCCGTTTGCTCCAACGATCGCCGCTGGCGGCTACCGGTGGTGCGCTGCGGGCGCACGAATCGTGTGCTCAGCGCGCACAGCCGTCTTCTCGGTGCGGAGTCCCATTGCGGCCGTCTGCCCGCGCTGGGGTTGCAGCTGTGTTTGGCTGGGCGTCTGGCCATAGGCGGCCCGGTAGCGGCGGCCGAAGTGGGAGATGTTGCGGAACCCGCAGCGGTGGGCGACGGCCGCTACCGCCAGCCGTGGTTGGGTGGCCAGCATGCGCCGGGCGGCGTGCAGCCGGGTCGCGATGATCATCTCGGTCAACGTTTGCGGCTGCGACGACCACGCCTTGTATAGGTATCGGGTGGAGATGTGATGCTCGTGCGCGAGCAGTTCGGCGTCCAGTTCGGGTCGGTCGTAGTTGAGCTGCACGTACAGGCGGACTCGATGGATGAGCGTCGCCTGCATCGCGTCGCCGGTCGCTGAGGTGGCGATACCGGCCGCGTCCAATAACAGACAATGCGCAAGTTGCAGGGTGGCTGTCGCCACCAGTGCCGCCAGTTCGCTGGCAGCCATCGCCTCGGCTGCCTCGATCAGGCCAAGCACGTGCTGGCGGAATAGGACCGCGACCGGGCTGGCTTCCAGCCGTCGCGAGGCCTGTTGAACCTGCTCGGCGCTGACCTGCGCAGCCGACCGTTCGATCTGCAGTATTAGCGCGGTTCCGGTTCCCGGGCGCTCGTAGCGAAACGGCGAGCTCATGTCGGTGACGTAGATGCCGCCGCGCCGAAGTTCGTGGCCGACGCCGGCATGTTCATACCCTCCGGCTCCGCCGTGATGCACGACGAAGGCGACCCGCTCGGGTGCGTCCTGCCGCGCGTGGCGTTCGGTTCGCAGGTGACAGATGCCCGAGCTGGTCTGTCGCATGACCGCCATCTCGGAGCCCAGTGGCCAATGCTCGAGGCGAGCTTGGACGCGGCCGCCGTGCGCGAGGAAGCGCACCTCGTGGTCGGAGGAAGCCGAGGTGAGGCGTTCACGGAGCAGCTCCGCGCGCAGGCCCGGGTCGACCTGGGCCGTATCCAGGAGCACACCCATCGCGATCACCCTCGGCTCGACGTCTGACGTGAGAACTACGCGCGCGCGTCGCTGGATCCTGCATGCTGCGCGGCACGACGCGGCCCGCACGGCAGCCCGCCGGCTATGTCCTGGCTACACCCAGGGCGCTGGCGGCGTGCCGTGAACCAGAACGAGCAGCCTAGGTCCGCCGGGGGCGGACGGCTGTGCCGAGCATGCCGAGTTTCTGGCCCGAGCGTGCCACCGCGCTACCCTTGACTGCGTAGCCTGCCGAGGCGAGGAGGCGACGAAATGGCCGTCCTCTTCGACAGCCAGGAGTTCCCGACGGGTCAGGCCGATGAGGCGTTGACCGCGCTGTTCGCCGAGGCCGGCCTGCCCATCCAGGTCAGCCACCCGCGCCCCGCCGCAGCCGGCCGAACCGTGATCGAACACTGGTCCTTCGCGGAGCAGAGCTTATTCATCGCCCGCGGCAACACCCTGCGCCTGGCTCGCTCACCGACCGAGGTGAGGGCAAGCGCGCCGGAAAGTATCCGGCTCGGCTACCAGCTCACTGGCAGCTACCGACTTCTCGCCGGCGAACGCCAAGAGGCCTCCAGCGCTGGTCAGTTGAACATCACCGACCTCACCCAGGCGTGCGAATTCACCCAGTACGGTCCTGACGCGGCGGTAGCGTCACTCGAACTCACCTGGGACGCCCTCGACCTGCCCGCCGAAACGATCCGCAGATCAGTGCCGCTGCTGCACCACAGCCCGCTCTATCGCCTGATGCAGGCGCACATGGCACGGCTGTGCGCCGACGCCGACACACTCGGGCACCCGGAGGTCGCCTGCGACATCGGCCGGGCCACCTTGCACCTCGCCCGAGCATTAATCGCCAGCGCGGACGCTACCCAACCTCGTGCCCGCGCCATCCCAAACGAAGCCCTGTACTCCCGAATAATCGAATACATCCTGCTCCACCTTGCCGAACCATCCCTCACGCCCCAACGGATCGCCGCAGCCCATCACATCTCGCTGCGGCAGCTGTACCGCCTGTGGTCACACAATCCACTCGGAATAACGGAATGGATCATCAAAGAGCGGCTGACACGAGCCGCGGCCGCGCTGAGAGATGATCGCCAAAGCCGCAGTCCCATCTGGGTTATCGCCCGCTCACTCGGTTTCCGCGACGCCGCCCACTTCAGCCGTCGGTTCCGCACCACGTACGGGACTTCGCCTCACCTCTGGCGACAAACCCCCCAGCCGGTACCTCCTCAAACCTCGAGCGCCCACCCGAAGCGCTCACCGATCTGACCTCGAGTCGGGCGAGCGCTGACCAGCCCGCCCGCGCCGCCAAACCCACCGTTGTGCTTCGCGGCTCCCAGCCATAAACCGGCTCGGTCCGCGCTGTGCCCAGCTCGCTCCACGTCCAGTCTCGGAGGGGGAGCGGGGCTCGTGGAGGGTGGCCGCCGGTGGGAGCATGGCGTCGTGACCAGCCGGTTCGCCGAGGACCGGGTGTCTGGTGCTGGCCGTGGGTCATGGTGGCGCGACTACGTTGCTGACCGCCGGCATGGCCCGCTGCCCCGCTCTGTGTTGGTGCTGACGGTAGCCATCGGGCTGGTCGACGCGGTCAGCATTCTGAGCCTCGGCCGGGTGTTCGTGGCGAACATGACCGGAAACGTGGTCTTCATCGGCTTCGCCCTGGCCGGTGCGGCGGGATTCTCCCTCGCCGCGTCGCTGATCGCGCTGGCCGGGTTTCTCACCGGTGCCGGACTGGCCGGCCTCGCGATCCAGCGGCTGGGCGATAACCGCGCCGTCCTATTGCGCGCCATCGTGGCCGCGGAGTTGGTTCTCATCCTGTCAGCGGCAGCGCTCGCGTCCGGCTCGGGCGCTCCGATCGGCAACACCGCCCGCGATGCGATCGTCGCCCTAGTCGCGGTGGCGCTCGGTCTGCAGAACGCCACGGTTCGCCGGCTTGCCGTGCCTGATCTGACCACCTCGGTGCTGACCATGACCCTGACCGGTATCGCAGCCGACCTGCGCAACCGCAACCCGCGCGTCGCGCTGCGCCGGAGCCTGTCGGTGATCGCCATGCTCGCCGGCGCGCTGGTCGGGGCGCTGCTCGTCCTCAACCTCAGTGTGCCGGCCGCGATGTGGGCAGCGACCGGGCTGATCGCGCTGGTCCTGCTCGGCTCCTGCCTGGCAGCTCGACAGCCGACGGAATGGCAAACGGGGAAATGACCCGAGACCCACGCCACGACGTAGCGGTACTGCTCCCGCATCAGGCAGCGCGCCAGCGACGGCCACCCCTGCCGCCATTCCGGTGCGCACATACGCCAGATAGGTGCGTTCGGCCGCCAGGCTCATCCGGTAGTCAGGCTCGACTTCGCTGTCTATGTCCACACCTGGCTAACCTATCCCGGCCAGGCGGTTCCTCCTCGCTGCGTTGTCGGGGCTGCGCTTGGGCTACCGACAGGCGGCAGGCACCTGTGACCGAGCCGGAACCGGACCTGTACGGCCGGGCGGCACAGCGGACATTCCGATCTGGCTGGCCTTGCTCGCCTCATCCCTGAGGACGACGTCGCGGCAGGTCCGATCACGATCACCAGCGGCCGCGCCGGTTCGAGGCATACGGTGGCGGTCACCGGCCTTACAGCCCGGTCCGGGCGAAGGCCAGGTGCTCCCGGATCCTGCGGTCGAAGTCGGCCCCGGCCCGGTCCAGCGCGACGGCCAGCGACGGGGCGGCCAGGCGAGGGCAGCGGATCGTCTCGTCCAGCAGCGGCGGCTGGGCGCGCAGGATGCCTCCAGGTCGCCCCGGGCGCGCTCGACCTGCGGACCGGATCGTGCCCGGGCCCGGCACCTGGTACTCGATCTGCAGCTCGGCGATCGAGGGCAGCCTGGCCGTGACCGGGGTGGGTTGTGCTGGCGCGGTCGATGCTGCGGCGTGTCCGGTCTGGCGGCTGGGAGGATGGTGCGGTGGCTATCGGTTCTGTGGTGCGGTCGCGGCGGCGTGTCGGATCGGTGGATGTGTTGTGTCTGGTTTTGGCGTTGGCGTTATTGGTGAAGGTGTTCGCTGGGCGGGCGGTGTCGACGCCGGCGGTGTCGGCGTGGGCGACGGTGTTCGTGGCGATCTGTGCAGGCCGCGCCGTATCTGGTGCTGGGTGTGGCGGTTTCGACGGTGATCGCGGTGTTCGTGCCGGCGGGTTTCTTTCGGCGGGTGTTGCCGGAGTCGGCGGCGTTGGCGGTGCCGGTGGCGGGTCTGGCGGGGGCGGCGCTGCCCGGGTGTGAGTGTGGGTCGGTTCCGGTGGCGGCTGGTTTGATGCAGCGGGGGGTGCCGCGCGGGCCGGCGGTGGCGTTTTGTTGTCGGCGCCGGCGATCAATCCGGTGGTGTTGGCGGCCACCGCGGTGGCCTTTCCTGGGCATCCGCGGCTGGTGGCCGCTCGGGCGGTGGCCTCGCTGCTAACGGCAGTCGCGATGGGTTGGCTGTGGCAGCGCGTCGGCCGCGATATTCCGATACCGAAAAGGTTCGCCGGTCTCGAGGCCAGTTCGCGGTGGGCGCGAGTGCGGGTGATCGCCGGGCACGATGTGGCGCAGGCGATCGGGTATCTGACGGTGGGCGCCGCGGCGGCGGCGACGCTGAATGTGGTGGTGCCACGGGCATGGTTGGGTGGCCTGGCCGGCAATGATCTGTTGGCGGTGCCGGCACTGGCTGGGCTGGCGGTGCTGCTGGCGGTGTGTTCGGAGGCGGATGCGTTCGTGGCGGCCAGCCTGAGTCAGTTCTCGCTGACCGCGCGGCTGGCGTTCATGGTGGTGGGCCCGGCGGTGGATGTGAAGCTGGTGGCGATGCAGGCGGGCACCTTCGGCCGCCGCTTCGCCACCCGGTTCGCGCCGGCGACGCTGCTGACGGCGGGTCTGGCAGCGGCGTTGGTCGGCCGGTTGCTGCTCAGATGAGGAGTGCGGTGCAGGCGACGATCCTGCTGTTGTTCGGCACGGCGCTGCTGAAGCTGGCGACCTCGGATGCGCTGTTGCTCTACGTCAGACCGGTGGCCCGACCTTGGGTGGGATTGGCTGGGCTGGCGCTGGTCGTGCTGGCCGGCTGGACATTGTTGAGCCTGGCGCGGAACTCGACTGCACCGGAGCTTGCCGATCCGACCGCGTCGGTGGAGATCTCTGAGGACGACAGCATCGATGGGCATGGGCATGGGGCGGTGACGCCGGCGATGTGGCTGGTGCTGGCACCGGTGCTCGCGGTGCTGGTCATCGCGCCGCCGGCGCTGGGTGCTTCACCGCGCAGCGGGCACCGTCGGTGCACGCCGCCGTGGCCGGGCGTAAGCCGGCGTTCGCGCCGAGCAGCCAGCCGGTCAGGCTGTCGATGTTTCAGTTCCTGATCTTGAGCACGGCCCGGCCGGCTGCCCTAGGGAGTCAGCCGGTGCAGCTGACCGGCTTCGTGCTGAAGAGCCGGGTCGGTGGTTTCACGCTGGCTCGGCTGGTGATCACCTGCTGCGCCGCCGATGCCAGCACCGCGGCGGTCGACGTGGACTTCATCGGCTCAGCGCCGACACGGGGGAGCTGGGTGCAGGTGACCGGAACCTTCACCGGCACCGAGGCTGATACCGACCAGACGCCGCAGTTGGCGGCGAGCTCGCTGGCGATGATCGGTCAGCCGAGGAACCCGTATGACCACTAGCCAGCTGCCACCGGAGCGGTCGGCGCCGCGGCGGAGCCCGTTGTCCGAGGGTGGCTGAGGGATGCGGCCAGGGCGGTGGTGAGTGGGACGACGATGACCAGGGCGATGCCGCCGATGAGGCTGGTGGCGATCTCCGGCGCGAGAGAGTCACTGGTCAGCACTTGGCTGGTGGATTGCTGGGACAGGGAGAACAGCAGCAGCAGCGGTAGCGCCGAGCCGGCGTAGGCGAGCACCAGTGAGTACACGGTGGAGGCGATGTGGTCCCGCCCGATCCGCATGGCCGAGGACAGCACGCCGCGGCGGTTCGCGCCGCCGGCGGTGAGTTCGGCTACTGCGGCGGCCTGGGTGACGGTGACGTCGTTGAGCACGCCGAGGGCGCCGATCACCGCGCCGGCCAGCAGCAGGCCGCCGACGTTGGAGTGCGAGCCGCGCAGGGTCAGGGTGGCGTTCTCCTCACTGGACAGCCCGGTGATGCGCAGGCTGGCCACGCTGACCGCCGCCAGTCCGGCGGCGAGCGCCATGCCGGTCAGCGTGCCCAGCATCGCGATCCCGGTGGTCACCGAGGCGCCGTGGGACAGCGGCAGCACGACCAGGGTGATCGCCGCGCCGGCCAACAGGGCTGCCAGGATCGGTGAGGTGCCGGCGACCAACGCCGGGATCAGGAACACCACCAGCACGCCGCCGGCGAACAGCAGGCCGACCAGTGCCGCCAACCCGCGCCACCGGCCCACCACGAGGACGACCACACCGAACATCAGGCCGAGCAGCAGCAACGGCCGGCCCCGTTCGATGTCAGCGAACTGATACAACACCTGCCCGGCCTGCACCGCCCGCCCCAGCCGGATATGATCACCCACCCGCAGCCGCGGATCGGTCGGTCCGGGAGTGAAGGTCAGCGTCGTGGTGGTGCCGGCGTCCGGACCGCTGGTGATCCCCACCGCGACGCTGGTTTGGCAGCCGGCACCCGCCGAGGAGCAGTCCACCGCCCGCGTCGAGGCGACCGTGCCACTGACCAGCTGACCAGACAGCCCGCCGGCCAGCTGGCGATGGTGAGCCGGCCACAGCAGCGTCATTCCCACCGCCACCAACACCGCTACGCCGACCAGTACCGCACCGACCAAACGCGCATGCGCACCACCGACCGACCGTGCCCCGGCAGAAGAACGGTGAGCATGCGCAGGCGACATGATGGCCATCCTCGCCGATACCCGATAGCGCGGCATCGGCGGGCACACTACCCAGCTCAACGGGTTATTGACAACGGTTGTCGTTACGGATTAGCGTTGCGGAGGCGAGGCTCCAATGTGCCGCTGGTCAGGAAGGTGCCCCTCGGATGACTCGATACGTCCGGCTCTTCACCGGCGTGACGGCGGCGCTGCTGTTGACCGGTTGCGGCATCCACGCCTCGACCGCTAATCGGCCCGGCCCGCGAGCCGTGATCGAGGTGGCGGCGAGCGTGAACGTCTGGGGCAGCATCCTGTCCCAGCTGGGCGGCAACCACGTGCACGAAACCTCGATCATCAGCAACCCGGCCACCGATCCACACGACTACGAGCCCTCACCGGCTGACGCCCGGATCATCGCCGCTGCGAGGTTGTTCGTCGAGAACGGCATCGGCTACGACAGCTGGGCCGAGCAGGCGGTACGAGCCAATCCCGATCGGGCCCGGACGCTCATCGATGTTGGTCAGGTCACCGGCACCCAGCCCGGCGGCAACCCGCATCGCTGGTACTCACCCACTGATGTGGCCAAGGTTGCCGACGCGATCACCGCCGGCCTGACGCGCCTCGACCCGGCCGACGCCGGCTACTACGACACCCGCCGCCACGACTTCGAAACCGCCGGCCTGGCCGACTACCACCAACTGATCAACACCATCAAGGCCAAGTTCGCCCGCGCCCCGGTCGGCGCCAGCGAAAGCATCTTCTCCCCACTCGCCCAGGCCCTCGGCCTCGACCTGATCACCCCACCCGGCTTCCTCAAAGCCATCAGCGAGGGCACCGATCCCTCCGCTGCCGACAAGGCCACCATCGACACCCAAATTCGGGACCGAAGGATCAAGGTCTACGTCTTCAACAGCCAAAACTCCACCCCCGACGTCACCGCCCAGGTCACCGCCGCCCGCAGCCACGGCATCCCGGTCGTGCCAGTTACCGAGACCCTGTCCCCGGCAGGCGCCAGCTTCCAACAATGGCAGACCAGCCAACTCCAAGCCCTCCAAACCGCGCTCAGCAAAGCCATCGGCCCCTAAAGGCGATCACCGGCCGCTAATGCTCCGGGGCGTCCGGAGACCGCAACCCGAGCGCGGGCCTCACGAAAGGGGAGAAGCCGGCCATCACGGTTGCCTTGTCCTCTCCAGCAGGGCGATCGCGCGATTCAGTGCCGCCCAGGCTGCCTTCAACTCGGCAAGCACCGTGTCGGTCGCCGGTTGCGAATCGGTTGAGATGACGAACACGCCAACGCCGTGGCGGGCCCTTTGGCATTCTCGATGGCGGGAGGCAGCTAAGGCCAGGGTGGTGAGACGGCTTCGGGTGCTCAACACCAAGCGAGATAACTTGACAGTTCAAGTCACGATACGTCGCTGACTTGAACTGTCAAGTCAGCGACAGATTTGAGCCGCAGGCCCCCTTCTAGTTGGACGTTTCGATACGCGCGAGCAAGCGGTCCGAAGCGTGGTGCAGCTGTCGGAGTTCCGCGGAGCTGAGCGCATCGATGACGAGCTAGCGCACCTTGGCGACGTGTCCCGGCGCACTCGCGGCGAGCAACTTGTACCCGGCCTTGGTCAGGATCGCGTTGGTGAAACGGCCGTCCGCGGGATCCGCTTCACGACGAACAAGTCCGCGTGATTCCAACCGTTTCATCAGATGGGACAGCCGCGAGAGTGACGCGTTGGTCAGCATCGCCAGCTCGCTCATCCGCAAAGTGTGCTCGGGATCTTCAGATAGTCGTGCCAGGACGTGGTATTCGATGAAGCTCAAACCGGCCTCTTGCTGCAGCTGGCATTCCAGCGCCCAGGGAAGCTTCACCATGACCTGGGCAATTGCGCGCCAGGCGGCCTCCTCGTCCCTGCTGAGCCATCGAGGAGCCTTGGTTGCGGTCTTCGTCGGTCGCTTGCCAGTTGCGCTCGGCATCGTCACATCGTAGCGGCGGAATAACTTGACAGTTCAAGTGACTCGCGTAAAACTTGTGAGTTGAAGGTTCAAGTCGCCTTCAGTCTGGGTTGGAGGACGCGATGCCGGCCGTCACGGTCGATCGTGATGAATAGCCGCGGCGAGATCAGCCAGGGCCATCACCGACTATCAGCCAGGCCCGGCCCAGGATCATTCCGGCCGAGCAGGTGGCGCGCCACGCCGGTACTCCTGACGCCCCGCTCAAGACCATTCCGACCAACGACACAGAGGAGCAAGCACATGACCAGGATCGGCATCATCCTCGGCAGCACCCGGCCGAACCGCAACGGCGAGCAGGTCGCGAACTGGGTGCTCGACAACGCCACCCGCCGCGACGACGCCGAGTTCGAGCTGATCGACCTGCGTGACTACCCGCTACCGCACCTCGACGAGCCGATGCCCCCATCGCTCGGCCAGTACCAGCAAGAGCACACCAAGCAGTGGGCGGACAAGATCGCCTCCTTCGACGGGTTCGTCATCGTCACCCCGGAGTACAACCACGGCACCTCCGGCGTGCTCAAGAACGCCATCGACTACCTCTACGCCGAGTGGAACAACAAGGCCGTCGGGTTCGTCTCCTACGGCGGCGTCGGCGGCGCCCGTGCCGCCGAGCACCTGCGCCTGGTTGCCGGCGAACTACAGATGGCCGACGTGCGCCAGCAAGTGGCGTTGTCGCTGATCACCGAATTTGAGAACTTCAGCGTCTTCAAGCCCGGCGACTACAACCTCGACACGCTGAGCGTGCTGCTCGACCAGGTCATCGCCTGGAGCGCGGCGCTCTCACCGCTACGGGCGGTGCCTCAACCCTCTTGAGGAGCTGTCAGCACCGTGACGGGCAGCTTTCCCGGGCGTCAGCGACCGCTCACGCGCGTGGTCACTATGTAGAGGTTCGAGATGCTGGGCGTTGGGCTCATCGGGGTCAGTCCCAGTCGTGGTTGGGCCGCGACGGCCCACATCCCGGCGTTGCGTGCGCTGCCGAACTACGAGATCCGGGCAGTCAGCGCGCGCACCCCGGAATCGGCGCGGGCCGCGGGAGAGGCATTCGGGGTCGAGGCCGCGTTCTCAGACCACGAAGACCTTGTCACCCAACCGGACGTCGATATCGTCGCCGTCACCGTCAAGGTGCCCCACCATCGGGAACTCGTTTCCGCCGCACTCGCCGCAGGCAAGGCGGTCTATTGCGAGTGGCCACTGGGTCGCAACCTCGACGACGCACAAGCGATGGCCACCCAAGCACGCCAGCAGGCGGTCCACACCGTCGTCGGACTGCAGGGCCGCCAGGCGCCGGCTATCCAGTTCGTCCAACAGCTGCTCGGCGACGGATATGTCGGCGAGGTCCTGTCGACGAGCATGATCGGGCTCTCGATCGCGGGCGACGTCCAGATCAAGCCCAACGCCTACATGCTCGACAAAGCGAACGGGGCCAACCTCCTCACAATCGCCGTCGGCCACAGCCTGGACACCCTCAACCACGTGCTGGGCGAGTTTGTCGACCTGTCAGCGGTCTCAGGTCTTCGCCGGCCGCTGATCACCATCGAAGAGACCGGCGAGCAGATCGCGAAAACCGCGGCCGACCAGATCGCGGTAATCGGCACGCTCATCTCCGGCGCGACCGCCAGCGTCCACGTCCGCGAGGCCGTGGCAGGCGGTGCGGGCCTGTTCTGGGAGATCAACGGAACCGACGGAACGCTCCGGATCACCGCTGACGCCCCGTTCCCGGGGATCTTTCCCTTGACAGTCGCCGGAGCCCGCGGGCGAGACGAGTTCGCTGAACTCGCCGTCCCAGCGGCGTTGACAGAGAGCTGGCCCGCGCTCACCGGCCTGCAAGGAACGCCCGCCTTCAACGTCGGGCGCGTCTACGCCGCGTTCGCCGCAGACACCGACAACGGCACACACACGGTGCCCGACTTCGCCGACGCAGCGCGGCGCCACGAGCTCATCGCCGCCATCGAGAGGTCCGCCGCGTCAGGGGAACGGATCGAAAGTCAGCGACACTGAGGCATGACTGACACCATGAGGGCGATCGTGTTGGACGCGCCGGGGCCACCCGAAGCCCTCACGATCCGAACGATTCCCATACCGACCCCGCGACCGGGCTGGGTGCTCATCCGGGTCAAGGCGTTCGGGCTCAACCGCTCCGAACTGCACACCCGCCTCGGCCTGGCCAGCGGCGTCACCTTCCCGCGCGTGCTGGGCATCGAGGCCACCGGCATCATAACTGAGGCTCCCAGCGGAGAATTCCAGCCCGGTCAGCAAGTCGTCGCGATGATGGGCGGCATGGGCCGCACCTACGACGGCGGATACGCGCAGTACACCTGCGTCCCGGCCTCCCAGGTGATCGCGTTCCGAAGCGACCTCGACTGGAGCATCGTCGGAGCTGTGCCCGAGATGCTGCAAACCGCCTACGGCTCCCTGACCATCGGCCTCGACGCACAGCCCGGCCAATCCATCCTGATCCGGGGCGGCACCTCCTCGATCGGCATGGCAACTGCCGTCCTGAGCAAGCAGCGCGCCATGACCGTGTTCTCCACCACCCGCCGCCCGGACAAGGCACCGGCACTCACATCACTCGGCGTGGACCACGTCCTCATCGACGACGGACATGTCTCCGAACAGATCCGGGCGATACTTCCCGGCGGCGTCGACGCAGCCCTGGAACTGATCGGCACCCCCACCCTGCCCGACACCCTGCGCGCCACTCGAATTCATGGAACCGTGTGCTTCACCGGCATGCTGTCGAACCAGTGGACCGTCAAGGACTTCTACCCGATCGACTACCTGCCCCGCGGCGTGCGACTCAGCGCCTACGGCGGAGACGCCGCTGACCTGCCGGCCGACGTCCTGCAGAGGTTCCTCGACACTGCCGCTGCCGGGACCGCAGTCGTCCCGATCGACCATGTGTACCGCTTCGACGAGATCGTCGACGCCCACACCGCCATGGAAGCCGGCCACACCACCGGGAAACTGGTCATCACGACCTGATCCACCTCAATCCCCAGACGCGCGCCAACCGGGAGGACACCTCGAGTACGACGTCGCGTGGGTCATAGCGGATCATGACCGGTTCGCCGATGAACGCGGCGAGGTGGCCTCAAGGTAACGCATTGCCTTGGAAGCGGATGCTTAGGTCGGGGTTGGCACCGCCCGATTCTTGAGCTCGGTTGAGCAGCGGGCCGCCGTAGTCGTAGAGCACCTGGCGGCAGGCGCGGAACGCCCCTGACTCCGGTCCAGCGCATCGAGTAGTACCCGCTTGGTGGCCATGTAGGTCACCAAGCGTCGTATCAAGCAACCAAGGCCGGCAACGGTTCCTCTGTGTCGGCCAGCCGAAGTGGTCTTGGCACAGCGAATCGACCTCGGCGACGTAGACGGCCTCGATGAGGTCTTCTCTCATGGGGAAGTTGCGGCCGGTCCGACCCCGGCTCGGCGGGCGATGTCCTCCGGGGAGGCCTCGGTGCCGCTGTCGGTGAACGCCTTGCACGCCACGGTGAGTATGGTGTCGAAGTTGCGGGCGGCGTCCGCGCGGTGGGGGCGCCGCTGGTCGAGCAGATCACTGAGCGGCGCCGCGTCATCCTCGTGGTCCGGCCTCCGTCGCGGACGAAGTGAGGGTGACTGTCCGATTCTATTGCCGACGTGCGGCTCGGCGGGTCGGCTGGTCAGCCGGGGCCCTCCGTGGCCAGGCCGGTGATGGCGTCGACCTCGGCCGGGGTCAGGCGGAGGTGGACGGCGGCCAGGTTCTCCTTGAGGTGCTCGGCGCTGGTCGTGCCGGGGATCGGTAGTGAACCGGGGGTGCGGTGCAGCTGCCAGGCCAGCGCGATCTGCTGTGGTGTCGCGCCGTGTCGTTGGGCGACCGGGTCTATCACCGCGTGGAACGGCTCGCCGTCTGGGCCGCCGGGTATGGCGCCGGGGTGCCAGGGTGAGAATACGATGCCTTCGTCCTGTGCGAGCTGTCGCACGGCGGCCCGGTCGCGAACGGCGACGGTGTACTGGACGGTGACCGCGGCGATGTCGGTGATCGACAGCGCCGTGCGGAGCTGGTCGGCGCTGATGTTGGACAGTCCAATGTGGCGGATGAGTCCGTCTTGGCGCATGCCGTCCAGCGTCTGGACGACTTCCTCGAATGGGGCGTCGGTCATGGTCGGGGTGTGGAGGTAATACAGGTCGATGTGGTCGAGCCCGAGGCGCCGCATGCTCATGTAGGCCGCCTGGCGGAGGTAGATTTTGTTGCCGACCGCACTCATGTCGCTGTACTCGGGTCCACCGCGGACGAACCCGCCTTTGGTGGCGATTACCAGGTTCGCTGGATACGGATGCAGGGCCTCGCGGATCAGTTCTTCGTTGGCGTGCGGGCCGTAGACGTCGGCGGTGTCGATGTAGGTCACGCCCTGTGCGACTACCTCGCGCAGTAGCGTGATCGCCCTGTCGTGGTCGGGGTACTCGCCCCACACCTTTGGTCCGGTCAGCTGCATCGCTCCGTATCCGATGGCACCGACGGCCAGATCGCCCCCGATCGTTACGGTGGGCGGACATTCCTGGGATTGCTCAATCATGGTGTGTCCTTGTTTTCGTTAGTCCGCAGTGGTGGTACGTGTGGCGGGATCAGCGCGCGAGGTAGCCGCCGTCGACTGGCAACGCGACTCCCGTGACGTAACTGGACTTGGTGGTGGCCAGATAGATGATCGCGTCGGCGACCTCTTCGGGCTCAGCAATGCGTCCGAGCGGATGTGAGGCCACGAGTTGCTCGTGCATAGCGGGGTTCTGGGACACCATGTCGGCGATCAGCGGCGTATTGACCAGTCCGGGACAGACCGCGTTGACCCGGACACCTCGATCGGCGTAGTCCAAGGCAGCACTCTTGGTCAGGCCGATCTCGGCGTGCTTGGAGGCCACGTAGCCCGAATACCCTGGTACCCCGGTGAGACCTGCCCCGGAAGAGATGTTGACGATCGAGCCAAAGCCCTGCGTCGACATGATCTGCAGTTCGTACTTCATGGACAGGAACATGCCGCGCACGTTGGTGGCGAGCATCAGTTCGAGTGTCTCCAGCGGGTAGTCGATGAGAGGGTGGGAGTCGTTTCCGCCGTCGACCCCGGCGCTGTTGACGGCTACGTCCAGTCGTCCGAAGTGGCTAGCAGCGATCTCGACCGCGTGACGAACGGCCTGCTCGTCGTGAACGTCGGCGATCACAGAGCGCGCGCTGCCACCGGCATGGGTGATGAGCTTGACCGTCTGCTCTAACGTGGCCGCGGTTCTTCCCGCGACGGTTACCTCATAGCCTTGCGCTGCCAGCGCAAATGCGGCTGCGCGCCCGATGCCGGTTCCGCCGCCCGTGACGAGAGCGGTCTTGGCGTCCGAGTGCGTCGGTGTCGTTGCCTGGGTCATGTCGTGCCATCCGATCGTCGAGGTAGTGGGGGAGATCGGCTTCGCCAAGGTTGGATGCCGTTGAGGTGCAGACTGCTGTGGACGGTCGGGAGCAGCCATTTCGGATGACCAATAGATGCCGGAGCCGGTCCAGCCGAATTGGGACAGAAGACACGGTGTGAGTGCAGTTACGGCGGCGCCGGCACGAAGCCCGGATGGGGCTGATCTCCAATTCGTCGTTGGAGGCGGTATCGCTCTGCGACGGGGCGGTGAGGCGTTCCGGGTCAGTCGTGCAGGAAGTCCAGTGCTTGTGCCACGAATAGGTTGTGGTGCTGGAAGATGCCGCCGTGGCCCGAGTCGGGGTAGATGCTGAGCTGGGCGTCAGGCAGCAGTTGGGCGAGGTGGAACGAGCTGATCGTGGGCAGCATGGTGTCGTCGTCGCCGTTGACGACCAGGACGGGCTGGTCCACGTTGGTCAGGCCTACGGGTGAGGTGCCGTGTTCCCACTTGGCCAGGGCGCTGAGCTGGGCGCCGATCGTCTCGTTGGACACCGGTGCGTCGCGGTCCTGGCTGCGTTCGTCCAGACGGGCGAGGAAGGCGTCCGCGGCTGCTTGGCTGGTCGCGGTCGGGGAGAAGAACAGGAAATGTTTGGGGTGCTTGCCCTGCGCGCTCGCCTTGTCCAGCGCGGTCTGGAGCAGAGCCCCGGTGGCGGCGGGTCCCTGGTCACCGGCGGGCGCGGTGCCGGCCAGGATGACACGACGGACCAGCTCGGGCCGCTGCGAGACGATGACCTGGGCGATCATGCCGCCGAGGGAGTAGCCGAGCAGGTCGACGGTGCCCAGCCCGAGTGCCTGCAGGAACGCGACCGCGTCGCCGGCCATGGCCTCGACACTGTCGGGGGTGGCGCCGCCGGAGCGGCCCACGCCGCGCAGGTCGACCAGGATGACACGCCGCTGGGCGGCGATGCCGTCGACCACAGCGGGATCCCAATCGTCGAGTGAAGCGGTGAAATGGTGCAAGAACACCACCGGGACACCGGTGGTGGGGCCTACTTCGCGGTAGGCGAACGGGGTCCCGCCGACCTCCACGGTCAAGGTGGCGGCTTGCGTGCTCGGTGCAGACATGATCTTGGTTCCTTCTGTCGGTTCGTGCGGTGTCGGCGCTGTCAGTTGGCGGGGTGCAGGGCGCCGGCCAGAACGGTGATCGCCTGGGCGATCGCGGCGCCGGCGGCGTGCGTGCTGCGCAGGGCGTTGAGCATCACGAAGTCGTGGATGATGCCCTGGTAGCGCACCGCGGTGACCGGGACACCGGCGGCGCGCAACTTGGCCGCATATGCCTCGCCCTCGTCGCGCAGCACATCGGCTTCGCCGGTGATCACCAGCGCGGGTGGCAGGTCGGCCAGCTCGTCGAGTGATGCCCGCAGCGGCGAGGCGGTGATCTGCGCGCGCTGGGCCGGGTCGGTGGTGTACTGGTCCCAGAACCACAGCATCCCGTCGCGGCGCAGGAAGTAACCCTCGGCGTACTGGTGGTAGGACTCGGTGTCGAAGTTCGCGTCGGTGACCGGGTAGAAGAGCACCTGCTGCACGAAGCTGACGTCGCCGCGCTGCTTGGCCAGCATGGTGAGCGCCGCGGTCATGGTGCCGCCGACCGAGTCGCCGGCGACCGCGATGCGGGTCGGGTCGAGGTTCTGCTCCGCGCCGTGCTGGGCGATCCAGGCTGCGACGGCGTAGGACTCCTCGATCGCGGTGGGGTACTTGGCCTCCGGGGACAGGCTGTAGTTCGGGAACACCACGGCTGCGGTGGCGCCGACCGCGAGCTCACGGATCAGCCGGTCGTGGGTGTGCGCGTTGCCAAACACCCAGCCCGCGCCGTGGATGTAAACGATGACCGGCAGCGTGCCGGTCGCGCCGCTCGGGCGCACGATGCGGATCGACACCTCGCCGGACGGGCCGCCGGCCACGGTGGCGTCGGTGACGTCGACGTCCGGCTTCGCGATCGCGCCGGACTGCACCTCATCCACCGTCTCGCGACCCTTCTCCGGGCCGAGATCGAACAGGAACGGCGGGCTGGCAGTCGCATCTGCGAACTGCCGGGCGGCCGGCTCAAGCACTGGTTCGCTGGTCATGGCAGGTCTCTCCTTCGTTGGAAAGCACGACGTCGCTTGTCGCGACGCCGCCGAGGATGAGGGATGTCCGCGTCGTGGTGTCACGGCGGTTCGAGTGTCGTCACGCGGCGCCGCCCATCCCGTCGATTGCCTGCCGTAGGGCGTGGAGCGCGTAATGCGTGCGGGATTTGATGGTGCCGGGTGGCACGCCGAGCGTCTCGGCGACCTGCGCCACCGATGCGCCGCGGAAGTAGGTCTCGAATAGCGTCTGTCGGTGTTCGATTGACAGAGTCTGGAGTGCGGCGTGCACGAGCTGTCGGTCGACCGCCTGTTCTGCCGTGTCCTCCACCGTCTGCTCGGGAACGTGCTCGGTCAGCACCAAGGGCCGGCGACTCGCCGAGCGCCATTGGTCGATGGCGATGCGCTTGGCCACCGTGAACAGCCAGCCTCTCCCGGAGCCGTCGGCGGGTTCGAGCACCTCCCGGTTGCGCCAGGCTCGGAGCAGGGTCTCCTGCACGACATCCGATGCCCGGGCCCGATCGCGGGTCAGCCTGACGACATACAACAGCAAGGAGTGCGGGTGCTCATCGTGTAGAGCGCGCAAGAACTCGGAATCACGCCGTTGCTCCGCGGAAAGTCCAGGTTCCGGACTCGGCTGCCGGATCGCGTCCATGGATACAGTCGACCGCTACGGAGGTGGCCGGTCCTCAGTAGTCCCTACTGGTTTTCCGCGCGGGGACCGCTAGCCGGCGCTGACCCGCCGCGGCGCAGTCACAGTATCGGCAACCAGCGGGCAGGCCCGGCGCGGGATGCCGGCGGCCCGATCACGGCGCCCGGGTCAGGAGCTTGTTACACGGTCACGCGCTCGGTTGGCTCCGGAGGGCTTCGGACAACTCGTGGCGCCCGGAGATGCCGAGCTTCTCGTAGGTGCGCTGGAGGTGGCTTTCGACGGTACGGACCGAGAGATGCATGTCAGCAGCGATCTGCTTGTTGGTGCGACCGGCCGCAGCCTGCACGGCGGTGTCGAGCTCGCCCGGAGTCAGACGTACCCGCGCGGTCATCGTTTGGATTGGGGGTGTGACGGCGCCTTCGCACCGGGCCAGAAGTCGAGCGGCTTTCCCCTCGGCGGCGGCCGCTTGCCGAGTCATGCCGGCGCGGCGAAGCAGGACGGCTGCTTCGGCGCGTGCTTCGGCGGCGTAGAGGTTGGCACCGAGGTCCTCGAACTCGGTAGCGACCCGGTCGAGCGCGGTGCTGTCTCCAGCCGCGACGGCACTGGTGTAGGCGGCGCGAGCCGGCGCCAAGTCACCGTCGATCTCGTCCACCAGAGCGGTCAGCCGGGCAGCCACGTATCCGGGCCGGCCGAGGCGGGCAAGCCCGTGCAGGGCGCTGCTGGCCCCTATCAGGTCGCCGATCTGTTCGCCGAGCTCGGCCGCCGCTTCGAGCTGGTCACGGGCGGCAGGAAGGTCACCGGCGGCTGCTACCGTCCAGGCCCGGGCCTGAAGGATGTCGGTCTCGTTCGGCAGGAGCGGAGCGACGCCGAGCGCATCATGGGCGGCGAGGGTCTCGGCTGCCCGGTCGGCCTGTCCGAGGAGCGCCAGTGCCAGTGCGGCGTAGCCGTAGGGCCACCGGGATGTGTAGGGCTGCCCGAGCTGGCGAAAGAGCGTGTATGACTCGCTGGCCCGGCGAAACGCGCTCTTCGGTCGGCCTTGCTCGAGGTGCAGAACGGCGAGCCAGCGGGCAACAATTGCCCGTGCCTGCGAAGCGGGTTGATCAATGACACGAGCATAGGTATCGGTGAGCAACTGCTCGGCCTCGCGCAGGCGGCCGCCGTAGATCAGCGCGGCAGCGCGGTATCCGAAGAGCGCCCACCGATCCCAAGGTTCGTCGAGCGCGGGTATCGCGGCGCTATCGGCGGATGGACCGAGGTGCTCGGCCGCAGCGGTGAAGCGACCTAGCCGGATCAGGCTGTACGCCATGACCATTCGCGCGGCATTGCGCGCTCCCGTGTCCGGGCGCGGGAGCAAGGTCGATGCCTCCTCAACCGCGGCCCGCGGCCCGCGGGACGCAGCCGTGCCGACGACGCGTCTGCTCAGCAGCTCGTCACGCCACGACAAGTCGGTCATGCCCTCGGCCGCGTCGTCGAGCAGTCGAAGTTCGGCCCGACCCCGCAAGAAGAAGGCGTTGTCGAAGCGGAGCAAGGCGACACGGGCCCGCTCGGGGTCGCTGACCGCGTCAATGGCCAGGTCGGCCAACTCGTTCTCGGCCTGCTCGGGCCGGCCTTGGTAGTGGGCGGCCTCGGCGGCCACATAGCGGGCTGCGAAGTCGCCTCCTTCCTCGATCGCCGCTCTGGCAAGGCGCTCGGCGAGACAGTGGTCGTGTCGGGTCCGAGCGGCGATCGCCCCCGCGAGCAGGAGGTCGGCGCTACCGCCACCACCCGTCAGACGCAGCGACGCCAGCCGGAGGGTGTCGTTAGGGCGTCGTCCGCCTGCTGCCTCGATCACCTCCGCCAACGACCGGGCGATCCGCTGCTCGCGAATCGCGCTGATTCCGACCCGCATCACATCGCCATAGACGGGGTGGGCAAGCCATACCCGGACCCGGCGGCCGTCCGGACGGCTGGTGATCAGGCCTTTCTGTTCAAGGGCGTCGACCGAGGCGGATTCGGCCAACTGAGCAAGCTCCTCCTGCTCGAGAGGCTCACCCACGGTGACCAGTTCCAAGGCGGCCCGCTCTGGACCCGTGAGGTCACCCAATCGGAGAGCCACTAAGTCGACCAGGCGCGCCGTGGGCCGAAGATTGCCCTGAAGCCTCCACAGGCCGCCGTCCTCGACCAGCGCATCGGCGTCCAGCGCTCCAATCACCAGCTCACGCAAGAACAGCGGGTTGCCTCGACAACGATCGGTGAGCTGGCGCGCCGACGCATCGTCCACCGGCCCACCTAGTACCGAGACCAGCAACTCCTCAATCGCCGCGGCATCAAGCACCCCCACCTCGATGCGATCAGCCAGCGCGTCCTTCCACAACGCCACCACCGCGTCAGGGGCCCGCTCACCGGACCGAACGGTGGCCAGCACGGTCGCCGCCCGGGACAACGCCAGCTGGTGCAGCAGGGTGGCCGACCCGTCGTCCAGCAGATGAGCGTCGTCGACGAACACCAGCAGCGGGTGCCCTTCCGCCGCGTCGATTACGGCCCGGCCGTAGCGTCGTAGCAGATCACCGTGGACCTCGCGGGACAAGCGATCATCGCCCGGGTCGGGCGGCAGCATCGATGCCAGTGCACCGAACGGCAGACTCCGCGAGGCCCGAGTTGCCGTCGCGCGAGCCACTGACATCCCTCGGCGCTCGGCCAGCTCCACGCCCGTCACAGCCAAAGTTGTCTTACCGACCGCGGCCGCACCGCTGATCACTGCCCCACGCCGGGCGAGCAGGGCGGTCGTGAGCTGGCGAAGCTCATTCGACCGGCCCACCACGGGCCACCTGTCCACGCCTAAGTCTAAGTCCGCGTAAGCGCAGGGGCGGGCCGTGCGGTCCTGCGGAAACCAGTAGGGACTACTGAGGACCGATCCTCTCGGTCGTGGCCGAATGTATCCATGAGTGCGAGCCAGTCCGCTGACCGCCCGAATATGAGGAAGGAAACCGATGACCGATCCCGACGCCTCAGCTGACCGCGCCTTCGAGAAGGCCGGCGAGCTGCTGGGCAAACCCCTCGACCTACCACTCGGACAAGGGGAACCGGCCATCGGCGACGACTTTCGTCGCCTGGCAACCCAGCACACGTTCGGCGGCTCCTGGTCCAGGCCCGGTCTCGACACGCGTACCCGGGCCCTGGTATCCGTGACCATCGCAGCCGCCCTCGGAACGCGGGACCCACTGCGCGGCCAGCTACGTATCGCCCTCAACAACGGAGTCACTCCAGACGAGATCGTCGAACTGTTCATCCATCTCGAGGCATACGCCGGAGCGGCACGAGCGTTCGACAGCTACCAAGTCGCCTTAGAGGTCTTTGCTGAAGACGAGCACCTCTGACACCGTGGTCGATTCGGTCGTGGCGTCCGTTGTGTGCGATGGGCTGGACCGCCGCCAGCGAGCAGGCCATGCGTGCCGCCCGGATGGCTTCTGCTACGCGGCATTTCTGGACTTGCTAGTCCATTTTCGAAACCTACCGTTGGCAGCTCACGTGGATGAACGAGGAGAGCGCTGGATGTCTGAACGCCTACGGGGCAAGATCGCCCTGATCACGGGATCCACCAGCAACATCGGAAAAGCGATCGCAATCCGGTTCGCCGCCGAGGGTGCGTGCGTTGTTGTGTCAGGACGCGACGCCGAGCGTGGCCGCGCGGTCGTCGGAGCGATCCAGGCAGCCGACGGAGAGGCGACTTTTGTCGCTCACGAGCTCGACGGATCGGTCGAAGGATCGAGGGAGTTGGCGGAGCAGGCGACGAAGGTTTACGGATCGATCGACATTCTTGTCAACAATGCGGGCATCTACCCGCCTGGTGGGACGCTGGCAACCGACGGGGAAACCTTCGACCGCATCATGGCGGTGAACGTGAAGGCGCCGTACTTCCTCACAGCCGCACTCGTCCCCGCGATGGCTAAGAACGGTCGGGGTGTCGTACTCAATCTGGGTTCCTGGGGTGCACGGCTAGGCATTTCCGTTGGGACGGCGTATGCCTCGTCGAAGGGAGCGATAGAAACGCTCACCCGCGCTTGGGCGGCAGAGTTCGGTCCACAGGGGGTGCGCGTCAACGCGATCTCTCCTGGTGTCACTTTCGACGGCGCGAGCCCGGTGGCCGAGATAGCCGAGCCGATGATGGCGACAACGCCGCTCGGGCGTCTCGTGGCCCCGGACGCAATCGCGCGAGCCGCTGTGTTCCTGGCCAGCGACGACGCTACCGATGTCCACGGCACCGTCTTGGACGTCGATGGAGGGCGGTCATCCGTGTTTTTGGCGGCCCGATGATCAAGCTCACGGCAAAGGGTGCGGCGACGAGACAAAGCATCATCGAGGGCCGCCCCGGGGGTGATCCGCGAGGTCGGGCTGCGCACAGCCACCAGCAAGAGCCAGTTGTTCCACTACTTTCCATCCGGGCGCGACGAGTTGCTGCTTGCGGTCGCGCAGTTCGAGGCCGACCGCGTCCTGGTCGACCAACAACCACACCTGTCCGACCTCACAAGGTGGGAGTCGTTGCAGCGTTGGAAAGCGGCCCTCCTCCCTCGCTATCGGAAGCAAGGCGCATCTACGACGAGCTGCTCAAGCCGTCGCTGGTCGCGCTGTGGCTCAGCCAGTCGATCGTCTTCGCCGCCTACCCACGTTTCGCGGCCCGACACGGCAGCCGGACGCTGCCCGCCTGGGCGCTGAGCACCGGCTCAACCACCTTCGCGCTCTACGGGCTGTGGGCCACCCTGCAGCACTCGACAAGCTGATCCCAAACCGCCTAGATGAGGGAGATCGTCAATATGCGCAAGCCAGGATGGGTGATTGCGGGTGTCGTGGTGGCCTTAGTGGGGCTGCTGTTCACTGTGCAGGGTGGCGGAGTGATCAAAGGAAGTGCGATGAGCGGCTCGGCGTTCTGGGCGATAGCCGGCCCGGTGATCATCATTGCCGGGCTGGCGGTGGCCGGCGTCGGCATTCATGGCCGGGCGCGTTGACAATGGCAGCTGAGGGGCGGCATGCGCGATGAGTGACGAGGGCGGCGAGCCTGCCGGTGCGCCGGTAGGTCGACGGACGGTTTTGGGTCTGCTCGCGCTGGGCGGCGCCGGGATCGTGGGCGGCAACCGGGTCCAGAACGGACTGGCTCGGCTGCTTGCGCCGATCGAGTCGCGGGACCCCACCGGCCTGGTAGCCCTGTTCCCGCTGGGGGCGGCGTTCCGGTTCTACTCGGTGACAGGGTCCGTGCCACCGAAGACCGCCGCTACATACCAGCTCACCGTCTCCGGTCTGGTCACCCGGCCGGCGACGTACTCCCTGCCGGATCTGCAGGCGATGCCGCAGACCGCGCTGGTCAGCGACTTCCACTGCGTCACCGGGTGGCAGGTGCTGGACGTGCACTGGACCGGCGTACCGCTGTCGGCGTTGCTGGACCTGGCTGAACCCTCCGCTGAGGCGACCGCGGTGCGGTTTCGTTCCTTCGACGGCACCTACACCGAGAGCATGAGCCTGCCGCAGGCCCGCAGGCCCGACGTCATCGTGGCGCTGCGGATGCTCGGCGGCCCGGTCAGTCACGACCACGGTGGCCCGGTACGTATCTACGCCGCGTCGATGTACGGCTACAAGAGCACCAAATGGCTGTCCGGCATCGAGCTCACCCACGGCGAGGTTCCGGGCTATTGGGAGCATCGCGGCTACGCCCTCGATGGCACGATCAGGAACTAGCAGCTGATGCCGCGATGACGCCACCCAGCGAGCCGGCTCGGCGCTACCTGGACCGGTTCAGCCGAGCCGAGCGGGCGGTGCACTGGATCACCGCGACACTGATGATCATCTGCATTCTCACCGCCGCGGTGCTCTACAACGGATCCCTCTCGATCAAGGTGGGGCATCGCCATGTCGTCGAACTTATCCACGTCTACGGCGGCTTCGCGCTGCCGGCACCGATGCTCTTCGGCCTCGCCTCAGCCGCCTACCGGGCCGACCTGGCAACGCTGAACCGGTTCAGTCCGTCCGACTGGCGATGGTTGCGATCCCGGACTCGGCGGGACGGATCGATTCGGGTCGGCAAGTTCAACGCCGGCCAGAAACTGAACGCCGCCCTTACCGCCGGGGCAATCCTCGTACTGCTGGGAAGCGGGCTGCTCATGTACGACCCCGGTCTGGCCCGGCTGTCCTGGCGCACCGGCGCGACCGTCGTGCACGACTGGTTCGCCCTCGCCGTCGGCGTGCTCATAGTCGGCCACATCACCTATGCGATCAAGGATCGCGAGGCGCGGCATGGCATGCGCACCGGTGGCGTTTCGGCCAGCTGGGCGCACGCCGAGCATGCGGCCTGGGCCGAGGACATCGACCAGAGGCCAGACCAAGACGACAACTCGCCTTGATCGCCGGCGGCCGCGCGCCCGGCAGGCCCCGGTGGCAGGAGCCCAAGTACAGCTGGCCGTCCGGCGCCAGCTCGGCTGCTCGCCACGCTGCGGGGCGGTGGTTGCAAGGATCCCATTGGGGGATGCGGCGGCCGAGCCTGCGCGTCGGGCCGACATGCGCGTGGACAAGTCCGGGCGCGTACACGCCGATGAACAGCTACCGGGGTCCTTGGTCGCGCCATTCTCGGGGGGAGATGCCGTAGGTTTCCTTGAAGGCGCGGCTGAAATGCGTTGCATCGGTGAGGCCCCACCGTCGGGCGATCGATTCGACGGTGACCTGTCGCGCGGCTGGCTTGGCGAGGTCCTTTCGGCATGCTTCGAGGCGTTGGGCCCGGATCCAGTCGGCGGGTGTGATGTTGCACCGGCTGAGGATCTTGTATAGCTGCCGAACTGACATGTTGTGGTGGGCTGCGATGCGCGGAGCGGCGAGGTCAGGCTCGGCCAGATGCGTACGCATGTACTCGATGACGCGAAGTTCGAGGCTGCCTTCAAGCGGTTCAACGGCGAGCGTGGATTCGCACAGGCTGGTGGTTATCAGGGCGCGGACCAGTTCCACGCTGGGCAGCCCGACTGCGTCCGCGGCGGCGCCGGTGACACGCGATTGCTGCATGCGCGCGAGCCGTGCGAGGTAGGAAGCCGCCAGGCCGGCGATCGGGTTCGCTGAGCAGAGGCGGACTGCGTTGATCCTGCAGATCACGCTATCGGGGAGCGCGAGGTCGGTCCGCGGGACGCGGAAGTAGTGCTGGTGGATGCCTCCGTCGTTGAGCAAGGTGTAGGGCCGCGTCGTGTCATAGATAGCCATGTCACCTGGTCGGAGGACAGCCTCCCGCCCGTCTTGGACGACGATACTGCTGCCCGATACCTGCAGTCCCAGGAAGATGCTCGGCTCCATGTCATCCCGGGCCAGTGTGGGTGTGCGGCGAATGGTGGTTGCGTTCGACTTGACCGAGCACAGGTTCAGGCGACCCAGGCTGGAGATTGCTCCTATTGCGACTATCTGCCGGAAATCGGGATGGTGGGTGATCTCCACCCTGACCACGTGGCGCCAAATCGCCTCTCTGATGGTCTGCTCTCGATCAAGGTGGGGTATCGACTTGGTATCGAAGCACACACTCATGCCGCTACCTCGCCCTCTCGAGACATTCCGTGACGATGCGATGACACCGGCCCTGCTTTCACCGTGTGCCTCGCCGCGCTTCTGGACGCCATGCAGAATCGCCAGCCACAGCATAACCCCTATCTGTCAGTATGCTGACAACTTGTCACCCTGTTGCTACAGTCGAGCAAATGGCTTCACCTGAGCGAGCGGACCGGTATCGAGAGTTGTTGGCAGAGGTCTACGAACTCGCTGGGCGCAGCCGGCGTCAGAGCGACGCGGAAGCAGCCCGACACGGTTCGACCGGGGCACGCTGGCTGGTGATGTCGGCAATTTCCGAGCGCGACCTGACTGTCGCATCCATCGGACGGCGGCTAGGGCTTCCGCGGCAAGCCGTGCACCGCGTCGTCGCCGATCTCGTAAGCCAAGGTCATGCGCGAAAAGTTGCCAATCCCGATCACGCCCGAGCAGAACTGGTGTCCCTAACCTCGGCCGGCCGTTCGATCATGCAAAAGTTGCGGCGAGCGTCAGACCGGCACCGATCCGAGATCCTCACCGCCGCGCAGGTCTCAGATCACGAGATCGAGGCAGCCCGCGAGGTATTGCGTCGCATCCTCATCGCCTACCGCGGGTCGGGCGAGTAGTAGCGCCTGGGTCCAGCTCGGCCAGTCGTGCAGACATTGCATAGAGCTGTGCACTTGAAAGCAAGACCGAGCACGCGAGCAGACCTAGCGTTGCCCGCGTCATCCACCCCGAGCCTCCCGATCAGGCCATCCGACAAGGTGAGGGCACGGCGGCCTCAACGCCATGGGCCCGTACGCGGCGGCTCAACAACCGGAAAGGGATCACTCATGTCTGAGACCCCGCAGTGCCTGTCGCTTTCGAGTGCGGAACAGGTCGAGCGTGCCAACGCCGCAGGCCGCACCCCGGTCGTGTTCATCCACGGGCTATGGCTGCTGCCCACCAGCTGGGCCCGGTGGGCCGCTGTCTTCGAAGAGGCCGGCTACGTCGCGCTCACTCCGGGCTGGCCCGACGACCCGGACACCGTCGAGGAAGCAAACGCACACCCGGAGGTTTTCGCCCACAAGACCGTCGGGCAGGTCGCCGACCACTACTCAGCGATCATCGAGAAGCTGGACAAGAAGCCGGCCATTCTCGGACACTCCTTCGGCGGTCTGTTGGTGCAGATCGTGGCTGGCCGTGGACTGTCCGCGGCCACCGTCGCGATCGATGCCGCCCCGTTCCGTGGCGTCCTGCCGCTGCCCTTGTCGGCGCTGCGGGCAGGCGCACCGGTCCTGGGCAACCCGCTCAACCACCACCGCGCCGTCCCGCTGACCTATGACCAATTCCGCTACGCCTTCGCTAATGCCGTCGAGGAGGAGGAAGCCCAGCAGCTCTACAAGCAATTCGCCGTCCCCGCCTCGGGAACCCCGCTGTTCCAAGCCGCCACCGCGAACCTGAACCCCTGGACCGAGGCCAAGGCCGACTTCAAGAACCCCGACCGCGGCCCGATGCTGATCGTCTCCGGCGAGAAGGACAACACCGCGCCGCCGGCCATCACCAACGCCATCTACAAGAAGCAGAGCAAGAACCCGGGCATCACCGAGACCGTCACCATGCCCAACCGCGGACACGGCCTCGTTATCGATCACGGCTGGCGTGAGGTCTGCGACGTCTCGCTGGACTTCATCAAGCGCTGGGTCCAGTAGCAACCTCACCGTCCCACCTGAAAGCCCACGACCCCGGCACGTCCGGCGCACCACATCCGGAACGGCAAGCCCCGAATACCTCCTATAGCTTGATGGGACCTAATCATGAACATTCCACGCCTGTCACACGGCGCCCGGCGCCCCACCCGCCTCGCATTACTCCTTGCACTCGCCGTCAGCCTCGCGGCGGTACTGCTCCCCACCGCGATCTCCACCGCCCAGACCGCACACCACCCCGTAGGGCCCAAGCCGACGATCGTGCTCGTGCACGGCGCCTTCGCCGACGCCTCAGGATGGGCCAGCGTCGAGAACCGACTCCAACACCGCGGATACACCGTCATCGCACCCGCCAACCCGCTGCGCGGCGTGACCAGCGACTCCGCCTACATCGCCAGCGTCCTCGCCTCGATCACCGGCCCGATCGTCCTGGTCGGGCATTCCTACGGCGGCGAGGTCATCACCAACGCCGCAACCGGCAACCCCAACGTCAAGGCATTGGTCTACATCGCCGCCTTCGCACCCGACAACGGCGAGACATCCGGCACACTGGCCACCAAGTTCCCAGGCACCGGCCTGACCCCGGCGAATCTCATGTTCCGGCCCTATCCCCTCGTCGGCGGTGGCACAGGGACCGACGGCTACATCAACCCAGCCGTCTTCCACCAGGTGTTCTGCGCCGACGTCCCAACCGGCCTCGCCGCCACCATGGCCGCTTCCCAGCGCCCGGCCGAACTCGCGACCCTGGGCGAGCCATCCGGCGTCCCGGCGTGGAAGACCATCCCCTCGTGGTACCTCGTCGCCAACCAAGACCACGCGATTCCGCCAGCATCCGAGCGGTTCATGGCCCACCGGATGGGCGCCCACACCGTGCAGATCAACTCCTCACACGTCGCGATGATCAGCCACCCCAAGGCAGTAACCAACCTCATCCTGGACGCCGCCGGGAACGAATAACCCACGCACGCCCAAGTCGAGCATCGAGCGGCCTGCAGAGCCTCTCGGTGCTCGACACCATCCCGCCCACCACGGCACTGGCCCCACGCCCCTGACTAAAAAGACGCGGGCCCTACCCGCCGCCGTCATGGCCGCCCCAGCCAGGTGTTGCACCATCCGCAGCTCCGTACCCGGCGCTGGCCGGACCGCCCTCTGGTGGGGGAACGTCATAGGTAGTCACCGGCCCTTCCCAACTCTGCGACTGCCCGATCCAGCGCTGGCAGCCTCAGTCGCCGCGCGCCGGCTGGCCGAGCGGCCAACACCAGCCCGGCACCGGCGGCGTTGCGTAGGCTGCTGCGGACCACTTACGCACGCCCGTCGGCCGACCCGGGGACACCCCTTGGACCGGCCGGTCCGTTGCCCTGAACGCAGCGCCTACACAGGCATCCTCACCAGAAGCGTGATTTCGATCAGGTCGGTGCCAGACGACCGCCGTGAGCGGCAGGCCGCGCCACCCATAGCGACTCGACTCCGCTTGTTCGCCTCATGAAGCCGGCGATCCGACAGGTCGCGAGGAGCAGAGGGTCTAGCGGAGCAGTCCCTCCAGCCAGTTCCGATCGGCAGGGCCGGCACCTGCAGGACCGCCGTCAGTGCGCCGGGCGGCCAGCCGGTGCTGATGCCGTCGTGGTCGACCTGAAGGCCTGTTTGCGCAGCCGCCGCTGCTAGATGAGACGATCCACTGCCCCCGCTTGCCCTCACTGCCGCGCTCAGGACGTTGCGGCTAGGCGATGCCGATGAGCAGCAGGATGTTGCCGACGCCGGCGCAGCTGACATTAAGGAAGGGTCCGAGCCGACAACAAAGAATTACGTCGATTTTGCCACGAGGGAAGCGCTGGCGCGGAATCGTGAGTAGGTCGGCTCGGCGGTGCTCGCCCCGCACGACCGATGTGTAGTCCTCGACGAATCCGTCTTCTCCGTAGCGGCCGACATAGTTGAACTCTTGGTAGTCGTACAGTTGCCGGGCAAAGCCTAGGATCGCGCGTATTGCCTCCGGTCCCTCAAGGATCTCGGTCAGCACCGACTCTTCGGTCCCTCATGCTCCGGCTCTGGCCGGGTCGTTGGGGTGCTCGGTGAGGCGGGTCGTATCCGCAGTCATCCACCTGTCCATGGGCAGCGATGTGAGGATCGCGGCAAGGTGCTCCCCGTCTTCGGCTCGCCACAGACCAAGGGCCCGCCAGCTGTCCGGCGTGGGCGGCAGCATCCACAAGCGGACGAGGTGTCCCTGCTCAGCAAGCTCGCGCGTCCGACTGGCTTCGCGAGCCTGGATGTCCTTCACCTCCGCTGCATCCGCATCGTCGGGAATCGTCACGGTGAAGGTGGTCAGGAACTCCGTTGCACCCGCCGCTCGGGTCTGTCGCGGGTCGTTGGGATGGCTCGCAAGCGCAACCACCTGATCGGAGCGCCAGACTCGCAACGGCATCGAGGCGAGCACGTCATCGAGTTCCACCTCATCGGCGGCGGCGAACAGCCCAATCGTGCGCCATTCACCGGGCTGCAGCGGAGGTCGCCACAGGCGCAACAGGTGACCCCGTGCGGCGAGCTCGCGAGAGCGGGCGGCCTCGCGGCCACGGGTCTCCTGAACCACCTCGTCTGTGGTTCCGTTCGGAACCAGCGTCGTCATCGTGACCAGATATTCCATTGCGGCGCCTCCCGGGTGCGGCTGCGGTGTCGACGGAGTCGGCTGAGCCGTTGTGATCTTGGGTCGTTGGTGGCCAGAAACTCCCGGAAGGAAGTTGTCCGGTCAGGCTGGGTGGCCGCGAATAGCCCCGGCCGCCGCAGCCGCGGGCGAGCGCGGGGCCGTTCACGAAGGCAGGTCCGTACCTGCCTGCTCGGCCGCCATGTAGGCGGCGTACCAGGCGGGCCAGTCCTCGTCTGGGGCCGACCGCTGCAATAGATGCGAGCGTCCGGTGCGCTCTACGTGCTCGCGGTGGGCGGCCTCGGCACGTCGAAGCGCGCCTTCCAGGTCGGCCGCGGATACATACCCTGACTCAGCGGCGTTCAGCCGGCCAGGGAGCCGGGTCGTCACCTCCTGGACCAGCCAGGTGTTTCTGTCCGGGTCGGTGAAGTAGAAGAAGGACCCGTAACTGGTGCGCTCGGGGTCCGGGCCGGGTTGCCGTGCCTCGATCGGGAACGGCGGGCCGTGCCAGATGTCACTCACCTCGATGCCACGGCCGACGAGCTCGTCATGGGCCGCCTCGATGTCGGAGACGGTCAGCCCGGCTTCGGCCGAGCCAGGCGCGGCCGTCATGAGTCCCTGACCGAACGTGACTGAGGCCCCAGAACCAGGGCGCGTGAACTGGACGATGCGAAGGCCGGGCAGCGGACCGGCGTCGTCGACGAGCCGCCAGCCAAGCCGCTGGTAGAACTCCTTGGATCGGTCGACGTCGGACACGGGAACGATCTGGACCTTGAGCTTCATGCCGACCGTCCCGACGGCCGCGTCGCGGCCCGCGTTGTGTACTTCGGTGGTGCTCATGTTTGTCTCCTGCGTCGTGTTAGGGCCGACAGCCTTTTCCGTTCTGATGCCGACGCATGCACCTATCGTTGGCGCGGGCTCGGCGGGTCCGCCACGACTGGTGTGCTCTCACCTAATAGGCGTGGCCTCTTACCGCCCGTACCATCGATGGTCGTGGAGCTGCGTCAGCTGCGGTATTTCGTCGCGGTCGCGGAGGAACTGCATTTCGGCCGCGCGGCGACCCGGCTGCTGATCGCCGGCCCGTCGCTGTCTCAGCAAATCAAGGCGCTGGAACGCGATCTCGGTGTGCCGCTGCTCATCCGCGACCACCGCTCGGTCACGCTGACGCCGGCCGGTGCCGCGCTGCTGCCGTACGTGCGCGCGCTGCTGGAGCGGGCAGCGGACCTGCAGCGCCGCGCGGAACGGCTGTCGGGGTTCGAGCCGGTGCGAATCGGCTATGTCAATTGGCTCCCGACGGAGCTGATCGCGCGGACTGCCGGCGTTGCGCAGCTATACATCGACCCGTGGGTGGTGCCCTCACATGCGCAGGCCGCGCGGGTCGCCGAGGGCAGCTTGGACCTGGCGGTGTGCTGGATCCGCACCCGTGACCTGGACGAGCACGGGCTGCAGGCGCGGCTGCTGGGAGCGGACCGCCTCTACGCGGTGTCGGTGGGTGCGGACAGGACGCCGGTGCGGACACGGAGCATCACGGTGTTGGTCGATGACGACGCCGCCTCTTGGGCGTCGTGGAACCTGTTTGCCGGACAGTTAGCCCGCGACACCGGCGCGCAGATCCAACGCATCGGCGACGGCGGGATCACCGGCCCCGCCTTCTTCGACCACGTCCGCGCGCTAGGTCGGCCGGTGCTCAACTCACCTAAGGAGCAGGGCGCTACCCTGCCGCCCGATCTCACGCAGCGTCCGGTGATCGACCCGGCGGTGATGTGGACCTGGTCGCTGGTGTGGCGCCGCGGAGAGATCCGCCCAGTGGTGCTCGCTGCCGCCGAGGCCATCACCCGCGACGTCGGTGAGCTCGGCCTACACGATCCCGGCACCTGGCTACCGGACGGCGACCCGCACAAGTAAGCCGTGCTAGGAGGCTCCGCCTGCCACGCCAGAGGTAACCGGTCGTGGCGCAACGGCGCGCGGCGTACTCAAGATCGAGATGGTCGGGCCGGGTCGAGCGATATCGCGCCTGTGCTTAGCCCGGCTCGGCCCGGACGGCGGTGAGAAGCCGGTTGCACTGGTTTGATGTGTGGTCGGCCGTCTGAGGACCGGCTGCCGTGCGGCGATTCGGGTCCCGGGAGGGGCAGCGGCACTCGGGCGGTCTGTGTTGGTCGGCCATGCCATGGCTGTCGGTAGTCCCCGAACACACTCTCGATCTGTGCTGGCATTGCACCGGAGCGCCTCGAGCGTCGGCTTTGCACGATGCGGCGCCTCCGTGTCGGAACGAGGAAGACCTAGCCGCGGTCACTTCCGAGTCGATGCGCCAAGCGATACCGTCTGTGGTGAGCCGCCTGCCCTGCGCACCCTTCGAGCGCGAGGAGTTCTTATGACGTTGAACTGGCTACGGCAGGTACAGGGCGTGTGGGTATACGCCGACCGCGGCACCTACGTTCCACCCAAGTACCTCATGCTTCACGCCTCGAACATGAAACAGGAACCTGGCCGGTTCGAGATCTTGCAAGCCCACGATTCCCTGATCAGACGGATCTTCCGCAGGCAGAGGCTCCCCGAGTTCCCCCCGACCAACCACTTCTTCGACGCCATCGCCGCGGGGAACGCCGACTACCAAGGCAAATTTCCGTGGGAGCTTCCCACGCATCGCCGACTGCTTCGAAAGAGAACGACCCATGTGTTCCGTGTCGAAGGACAGAGTGAAATATCCCCCATGGTCTACGCGGCCCGCAAAGGCCGCGTAGACGTCGAGAGGTCCCAGGACGCAGGCGCTCGAGTGTCGATCGCTGCTGTCAACGCAGGGGTGGGGTTTGAGCGCGTGGCAAAGGGCACCGTTGTCTGGGCCGTCGACCCAGAGATGCGGCTCAGCGTGATCACCGGCACCGAACTGGCCGACCACACCATCGACGTGCTCAGATACGCCACGGAGCTGGACAATGACCTGCGGCCCCGGTTTGGAGCCGGGGAGCAGGAGCTCACGGCAATGCTCCGGGCGCTGTTCACAGGTCCAAGTAACTGGCAATTGCGGTACCCGCAAACGGTTAGCGGTGCGGAAGGCACGACATCGGAATTCGACCTGGGCCTGATCGCACCATCCGTCGGGCGCGGGTACTTCGCAATCGTCCTCTCCGACCCTAACGGCTCCTCTGAGGACGACGAGATCAGGCCCGGATTTTGTCTGGAGGTCAGGCAAGAGGGAAACGAACTCGTGCTCGACGTCATCACGGACTTCACCGACATGGACATGCCAGACGTCGCCCTCGGGTGAGGGACCTCCCATGTCTTGAGGACAGGGCACTCGCGGCAACGGTAGTGAAGCTCGAGACCGGCTAGATGCCGAGACGGGGCGTTAGCCGCGACGGGCTATGGCCGTCGACGAATTGCAAAGTAGATCCTGCGAGCTCAGGCGACTGGTCGGCCGCTGCTCTGTGCAGAACAGATACCGGCGCGCCGAATGGCTATATGAATGGCTATACTCTAGGACCACGGCCGTATCTATGGCCGGAATTCTGGGGAACCTATCGATCCTCCCCATATCACTCGTAATGAGAAGGTCTAGGGTTCGATTCCCTAAGGCGGCTCCAGTGCGATGTCTCAGGACATCGTGCACAGATGTCTCAGGTCATAGTGAGCACCTCAGCTTGCTGGGAGTGTTTTCCTGTTGGGGTTGGTAGTCGCGGCTGGCCGTGAGCGGGTGAGCACGACGGCTGGCCACTTACATTCCAGCTGGCAACGGCAGCTGCTTCGCCATCTCCGAGAGCATGATCAGGTGATCATGGTACTCATTCGCCATTTCTGGTGCCTGCCGTCACATCGGATGACTTCAAGAGGGTGACCCGTTTGACGGTCACGAACGGCGAGGTCGTCGCGGTGCGCATCGACACGGACTCAACGCCGGATGCATGGCGGGAGCGGTGGCGCCAAATATTCGCAGGATCCACCGACGCACGCGACGTCCTCTTCAGCCGTGGGGTGCTGCTCGTCGAAGGCGACACCGAGGTCGGAGCATTCCGGCAGTGGTTCAACGACCCTCAGGTCGTCGGCGAGGTAGAACGGGGAGCTGAAGCGCAACATCACCATCATTTCGGTTGATGGAGATCGGAACTTCGGCCCATGGGTGAGCTATCTCGAGCAGCTGCGCATTCCGTGGCTGATCCTGGCCGACGGACCGGTGCTATCGCCGAACTACCCCCACTCACTCAGCAACCAGCTTGGTCTCGACCCGAACACCGGCAAGGCAGCGTATGCCCTCAACGGCAAGCCCCCCGGCTCGGATGAATTCGACGCGTGGCGTGACTATTGGCGCGCAAATCAAGTCATGACGGTGGCAACCACATTCGGGCTCAAGCCGATGCGACTAAGGCGTCGGCGGCATCCTCTGAATCCGGAGAAATTGAAAGTTGGTTCGCAGTTCTCGATGCCGAGCTGTGGGCTGAGGTGAAGAATAACGCGACAAGCAAAGTCCGGCGAGGCTACCGATTCGCCGAGGAGCTGGATCTCACTCGGCGGGAAGACGCCTTATGCACGCTGCAGGATCTCTGGACCGCGATCGTCGCGCAGGTAGACCCGGATTCCGCCGTCTCCGTCCAGTCCTCAGGTCATTAGGCCCATCCGAGCAAAGCCTCAGCCAGTACGCCGAGCCATTCAAGGCGGCGCGGTCAGGCGCGCCCGGGCCACCGCCCGCGTCAGCGGTGCTTGGCGCTGAGGACGGCGTCGTAGGCGGCGTACAGGCCTTTGCCGGAGCTCAGCCGCATCACCGTTCCGGTCGCACCCTGGGACAGCACGGTCGGGTCGGTGACGCAGCCGCCGGTGCACCCGTCGGCGAACGCGACCAGCGGCCGGCCCTGGGAGTCGACGGTGATGTCGTTGAAGTCGAGCAGGTTGCGCTGGCTGCAGATGTTGGAGTCGGTGGCGGTCTTGTTCGAGAGCCCCTGCAGGTCGACGCACCCGCGCTGCACCGGGTCGGTCGGGGTGGTGTCGACGGTCGTCCATGTCTTGCCGCCGTCGTAGGTCATCGACACGTAGAGATGCCACACCGCGGGGTTGCCGTCGGCGCCGACGAAGCCGTTGTGCTGGTCGTCACCGATCGCGGTCGTGCCGAGGAAGGCGAACGCGGCGCGGTCGTCATCACCGGCGATCACCTCGGGGAACTGGACGTTGTGAATGCCGAGCGCTGTCGACAGGTCGACCGGCGCCGACCAGCTTTGCCCGTCGTCGGTCGACATGGCGATCTTCGCCGCGCTGGTCGTGCCGTAGGTGGACTCGGTGGGGTTCGTGCCGTCCTCCCAGCCGAGATACACCCGGCCGCCGGCGAGCTTGTCACCGCGGCCGACCGCGACCGACGGGTCGCTCTCGTCCTGGTTGTTGCCGGCGTCGACCCGGTGGATCAGCCAGCGCAGGCCGTTGTCCTGCGTCGTGCTGACCGACGGGTGGCCGCCCCAGTACTCGGTGTTGGTCAGGTTGCCGGCGGTCGGCTGACCACCACACCCTTTGATCGGAAGGTAGGCGGTGCCGTCCGGGCCGACGCGGACGTGGCCGTGCAACGCCGAGCACGCGCCGCCCTCGGCTGCGAACTGGGTGTTCGGGTCGGCGGGATCGTTGGCTGGGCTGTTGTAAGCGGGGACGGCCGGATTGAAGGTCAGCCCACCGTCCTGGCTGACCGAGCACTGGCCGTTGTAGGAGTCCTGGGCGCAGTAGTACACCGCGTCTGGGTAGGAGGTCACCGACTGGACCGGTGAGCCGGCGTGGAACGGTCCGCCGCCGACGCTCTCGTGGTCCAGCAGCGCGCCCGGCCCGCAGCCGGAGGTCGGGTTCCACGTCTCCCCGGCGTCGTCGCTGTAGGACATGAGGCTGCAGGCAGTCGCCAGCTGCGAGACGAACGTGCGCGCAGTCCTCTGGTCGGTCACGGTGATCGCGTCCAGAGTGGTGGCCGAGGTCGGCGCCGAGACGTCGGTCGCCGTCATCATCCCGGTGGCGTCCCAGCTCAGCCGGACGTCCTTCGTATCCGCGCCGTAGATCGCCGCACCACGAACCGGATCCCAGCCGATTGACGGCTCACCGCCATCCGCGCCGGTCGCATACGCCGTGAACAAGTTGCCCCCCGGCGCCGGCGCGGATGCCGCTGGGGCATTTGGCAGGATCAAAGCGGCGACGGTAGCGGCGGCAAGGGCGAGCAGTCGGGGGGTGCGCAGCATCAACCCGTCCCTTCGACGAGGCGTTGTTAGCGCATCCATACCCCGCCGGTCCCTAGTTCATACCAGCCGAAACGAGGCGGGTAATTCCTGAATAGTGACGGAATTCCTTATTATCGGTTCTTGGATGCGCGGCCGCAGCGGGCGCCTGAGCGTTCCCAGGAATTCTTCTACCCCAGCCTCGGTGGCGGCGCAGTGGATATCTCCGCCACGCGGGCTCGGAGCCGGCAGGCGGCCCACCCGGCGCCAGAACCGGGCGAGGCCATCCGGTGTCCCCGATCCGGCGCTAGGCTGCTTGCCCTCGGCCGCCCGGACACCGTTGACGTGGCCCACCGCAGCGGGTTATCTGCTGTATATGACCAGTCGACGTTCCTGGCTCATCGCGAGTACCTGCCTGGGCCTGGCGGCCGGTTCGGTGCTGGCCGGTGGCCTGACCGAGGCGGGTGCCGACCCGGGTGCGGGCGTCCGGCACGACAAGCACCAGCACTGCTCCTCCGGTGCGCATACCCTGTCGCACTACGGCGATCAGGTGTATCCGGAGACCGGCAACGGCGGGTACCGCAGCCTGCACACCGATGTCCACCTGGTCTATGACGCGCCGTCGAACCGGTTCCTGCCCGGCAATCATGTCGAGCTGACCGACCGGGCCACCCAGTGCCTGACCGACTTCAGCCTGGACTTCGAGCTGACCTCGCCCGATCCGGTGGCCGGCCCGGAGCTGAGCGTGCAGTCGGTATCGGTGAACGGCAAACCGGCGGTGTTCCGGTTCGTCCAGCCGACCTACCCGGGCGACCCGAAGGGCCAGTCCGACCCGGACCCGCGGGCGCACCAGGCCGGTCAGCAGAACCCGGTCGGCGGCCCGCTGCACAACCCGCTGCCGCCGGCCTGCGAGCCGGAGCTGACCGGCGCCACCGCCAACGCCCAGGACGGCCAGCCGTGCCCGGCGAACAAGCTGGTGATCGTCCCGTCCCAGCCGATCCGGTCCGGTTCGACGTTCGTGGTGAGCGTTCACTACACCGGCCGACCCGGCGTGCACCTGGACGGCGACGGCTCGACCGAGGGCTGGTTCCGGTCGAACACCCCGGTCGGTGACGGCGGCTTCGTGACCACCGAGCCGGTTGGCACCGAGGACTGGATGCCGCTGAACGATCATCCCAGCGCCAAGGCCAGCTACGACTTCTATGACACCGTGAACGCGGGCAGGACCGCGATCGCCAACGGCGTCCTGCTCGCCAAGCGGCACAACCGCGCCGACGCCAACTTCCCGGCCGGCTCCACCACCTGGCACTGGCGGATGGCATCGCCGATGGCCAGCTACCTGGTCGAGAACAGCGTCGGCTTCTACGACCTCACCGAGCGGCGGACCAGCACCGGGATGCGCTACTACCAGGCCCAGTCCAGCTCGCTGAGCCCGGCGCAGAAGAAGGCCAACCGGGTGATCATGGCCAAGCAGGCAGCCATCACCGCGTTCCAGAGCCATTTCAACGGGCCGTTCCCGTTCAGCTCCGACGGCGTGCTGGTCGGCACGCCGGATGCCGGCTTCGAGGAAGAGATGCAGGCGATGATCGCCTTCGCCAGCGGCAGCGTCGATCTGGATACCCTCCACCACGAGAACATGCACCAGTGGTGGGGCGACAACGTCACCGAGTCCAACTACGACATGACCTTCTTCAAGGAGGGCATGGCGACCCTGGGCGAGTACCTGTTCGCGGCCCGGACGGCCGGTGCGACCGGTAGTCCGGCGTTCCAGGCCAGCCTGGTCAAGCAGTTCAATGCCAACTACGCCAGGACCGGGGCCTTCTGGCGGAACGCGCCGTCCAAGCCCACCGCCTACCGGCTGTTCAGTGGCTCCTCCACCTACGAGCGGCCGGGGACGGCCTATATCGCGCTGCGCCAGATCCTGGGTGCGGCCAAGTTTAACCTGGCATTGCGGCAGATCCAGCGTCAGTACGGCGGCGGCACCATCGACGAACGGCAGCTCGAAGCCGCCTTCGCCCGCTGGCTGCCCAACCGCGGCGAGGATTGCCGAGTAAAACTGGGCCAGTTCTTCCACCAGTGGTTCGACACGTTCTATCCGACGGCAAGCGGTGCGACCAAGCCGCGGATCACCGGACCGGGTTTAGCCGGCGGCGGCTTCTACGACAGCTCCGGCGGCTGCGAATGACCCGACCGGGCAACCCTAGGGTTCCGCTTGGTTCGCGACCGTCCGGCGCATGACCCACCGCCACTTTGCGATCCGTCGCTCACGGACGAAGCCGAACTCCTCGAACAGGCTCTCCGGTCCGGTGTGCAGGTAGGCGCCGCGCTGCGGTCCTCGTCCCTCGAGCTGCTCGGGATAGGCCTCGACGACGCCGCCACCGGCCCGGCCGATCGCGTCCAGCACCGCCGCCAGGCCCGCTCGTGCCACGCCGTGGCGGCGGTGCGGGCTGCCGGTGAAGACGCAGCCGATCCGCCAGTCCGGCAGGTCGACAAGCTCCTTCTCGTAGGCCTTGGGGTTCTTGATCGTGGCCACCTCGGCAGGCGGCCCGTACTGGCACCAGCCCACGCACTCGCCATCGCGGTACACGAGAATCTGGTGCACGGTCTCGTCATCGACGTGGGCCCGCTTGGCCGCGCAGTTCCCGGCCGGCGTCTCCTGGAGGCCCTCGGGATGGAACCCCATGCACCAGCAACCGCCCCAGACGCCGTTGTTCGCCTCCACCAGGGCGGCGAAGTCGGGCCAGGTCTCAGGTGTTAGCGGCTTGGTCTCGTACTGCTCCAGCGGTGGCGACGTCATGTTTTCCAGCCTGCCGCACCGGATGCCGGCGGCCAAGTCCCGCTACCGGCGCCTTCCTCGGGTGAAGTAGAGGATCGGTACCGCGCCCACTGAGTTGATCAACGCTATCGAGATCGCCCAGCGCACCTTCGAGCCCCGGATCTGGCTCGAGGGCCGGCGTGCGAGATCGATGAGGGCGGCGATCTTGAGGATGCCCTCAACCATCCCGCCAGCAAGGACCAGACGGCGGGCGCGGGGACTCAGGTCGTGCCACCTGCGGCTCATCACACCACTGTGCTCCCGCTCTCCGACCGGCGGCAACAGGCGGTGCCCCATCCCTATATCGTTTACCGGTCCCGCGACGTCACCCGAGCGCGGTCGACCCGCCGCGGCTGGGAACCAGTGACCGCTCGCCCCGCGAAACAGAAAGGCCGCTGATGCAGAAACTTTCACTCGAGGCAATCGCCCGCGACCAGCTTGCCGCAGCCGCCGGCAGCTCCAGTGCTCGCGCGTCCACCACCGTCTTCGGCGGCCATGAGCATGCCCTGCGCCAGACGGTGCTCGCGCTGCGGGCCGGAGCCGTTCTCGGCGAGCATGCCAACCCCGGCGAGGCAACGCTGTACGTCCTGTCCGGCCGGGTGGAACTCACCAGCACCGGCGAGACCTGGCAGGCGCGTCAAGGCGATCTGATCATCATCCCGGATACGACCCACAGTCTGCGCGCGCTCGAGGACTCCGCGGTCCTGCTCACTGCCGTTCCTCGCGCACACATCCGCTAACAGCTCGCGCAGTCGCGGGTCCCTGCTCTTCGCGCGAGCGCTCATCGCCCGCTCCGCTCCTCGCCGCTACGCGGCTGCGATGCTCACTCGCTGATACCTGATTCGATTTCCTGATCGGTCTTGGCCAGGGCAGCGCCGCCGGCCGTGGCCGCGACCACCATGCCGGCGCCCAGCAGGACCACGTCCTTGAGGACGTACTGACCTTCCAGGGTTGGCATGTGGTGGGGTCCGGCGAACATCCGCCCGGGTAGCAGCACTACCGGGGACAGGATGCCGGTGAGGTGTACGGCCATCAGGCCGACGGTCACCCGCAACCAGCGTCCCAGGATCAGCAGCAGTCCGATGGTGCATTCCAGCGTCGCGACGAAGATCATCGCGGCGTAGCCGGGGACCACGGCCGGCACCAAGCGCAAGGTCAGCAGGTGCATGGTGGCCAGCACCAGGCTCTGGGCCGGGCTCATGCCGGGGAAGTACTTCAACGCGCCGAAGCCGAGAAGAACCGCACCCAGACTGGTTCGCAGCACGGCGATGCTATGCCGAATCAGCCAGCCAAGAATTGCCGCCTTGAGTTTCGAGCCTGCCGCGAAGACCCTGCCGAGAATGCGATCTCGTGGCTGCGGAGCAATTACCGGAGCGGCTTTCGTCAGCCTGTTGGGTACCACCGGACGTACGGCAGAATCTTGGGGATACAGCTTGTTCGACATGACACATCTCCCGGCTAGTTGCGCCTTGGCGCACCAAGAAAACTAAATGCCGGTGGCTGTACGGGCCAATGTCTTGCGCTTCGATTACGATATTCGTAAAAATCCTTGCCGTTGATTGCGGAAATGCCGTAAGCATGGGTCCGCATTGTGCTTTGGTCGGCAACCTATATGAGTTCGACTGCGGTAATTCCGACGTTGAACTTTGCAATCACATCGTTCGGCGAATTAGCGTATGCATGAGACGCCCAGACGGACTGTCACCCGGTGTGCCCGGTTGCCCGCTGCCCGAGGCGATCAGCCCGTTGTTGCCTTGGCCGAATGCCTGCTTGATCATGTGTGTGTCAGCGGATCGGGGTGGGCGGCGGAATGACCTGTCAGCTCCGCGCGCTCTGCTTCGATGCGAACGATCCGCTGCGTCTGGCGCGCTTCTGGGCCGGTGTGCTGGGCTGGCAATTGGCCGAGGACACCGGAGACGGCATCGCGCTGCTGCCGAGCGATGACACCGGATTCCGGATCCGATTTCTGCCGACCCAGCAGCAGAAGATCGGCCAGAACCAGTTGCACTTCGACCTGACGAGCACGTCGCTGGCGGATCAGCAGCAGACGGTGGCGAGGTCGCTCGGACTCGGCGGCCGGCACATCGACGTCGGCCAGCGCCCGGAGGAGGGACATGTTGCGCTCGCTGACCCGGAGGGCAACGAGTTCTGTGTCATCGAGCCGGACAACACCTTCCTCGCCGACTGCGGATTCATCGGAGCGCTTGCCTGCGACGGTTCGCGGCAGGTCGGGTACTTCTGGAGCGAAGCGCTGGGCTGGCCGTTGGTCTGGGATCAGGACCAGGAGACCGCGATTCGCTCGCCGCGCGGTGGTCCGAAGATCACCTGGGGCGGCCCGCCGCTGCTGCCGAAGACGGGAAAGTACCGGCTGCATTTCGACATCGCGCCACCCGTCGATGGGGATCAACAGGCGGAGGTCGATCGTCTCCTGTCCCTCGGGGCGACTCGCAGCGACATCGGTCAGGGCGAGGTCAGCTGGGTGGTGATGGCCGATCCTGATGGCCACGAGTTCTGTGTGTTGACCCCGCAATAGCGATTCCGGTCATCCGGTGCCGGCCGCCGGCCGAGCCGTACCTGCGCACGAGTACTCAACCTCTCCGGTCGACCGCCGGATGCTGACCAGGCCGAGAGTCACCGGCCAGGGGCGACGCTGTGATCACCGGCACAGCACGGCGGTAGCCGGGAACTCCGGCCGTTCCGCTGGCGACTACATCCTCAGCGCATCACCCCTTGATGCGACAAGCCTGCTTGGAGACTGCATGCGTACCGGTCGCCGCTTCGGCATCGTCACCTTCGTCCTGCTCGGCCTGGTCGCAGCGGGAACCCTGTGGGCCGGCGCGGCTTCGGCGCATGTCACGGTCAGGGCGCCCGGGGTCAGCGCTGGCGCCTCGGATGCCACGATCACCTTCCAGGTGCCCGACGAGGCCGACAATGCCAGCACCGTCGGTGTGAAGGTGCAGCTGCCCACCGACCATCCGATCGCCGGCGTGCTGGTCGCGCCCCTCAGCGGCTGGACCGCGACGGTCAAGACCTCGAAGCTCAGCACCCCGCTCAAAACCGATGACGGCGATATCGGTGAGGTGGTCTCCGAGATCGACTGGAGGTCCGATCCCGGCGCGGGCATCAAGCCCGGCTACTTCGGCCAGTTCACCATCATCGCCGGCAAGCTGCCCGACGACGCCACCAGCCTGACCTTCAAGGCGATCCAAACCTACAGCGACGGCTCCACCGTCTCCTGGATCGAGGTACCCGCGCCCGGCAGCGCCAGCGAGCCCGAACACCCCGCACCTACCCTGCAATTGGCTGCGGCCACCGGCCAGGCCAGTCCAGGATCCTTGCCCGGCCAGCACGACGGCACTCCAACCGCGAGCACCGCCGACAGCGCCAGCAAGGGTGCCGCAACCGCCGGAATCCTGCTCGGTGCCCTCGGCACCCTGCTCGGCGCCGCCGCCCTCGCGCTGACCCTCGCCCGCGACCGGCGCGGCAGGCCGGCAACCGCTCAAGTTAGCGACCCGTCCCGCTGAGCGCATCGGCGACCGGTCATCGCTGGAGTGAAGAACGCATGTCCTGCCGGCCGCCGAGGTTCCTCATCTTGTCTGGCTTGGGCCGTTAATCCTTTGGGTTGTCCCGCAAATGCGTGCTCACGAAGGATTTCTTCGAGCCGGCCATTGCGCTGATCATTACCGAGGATTAACGTCGCATGAATCACTCGGGGGGGTGATCATGCGATCGACAACATCTGGTGGGGTCGCGGACATGGCGTCACGTCGTGATCATGTCCGCGCTGACGCGAAGCGTGTACGGATCCGCCCGCATCCTCGGCGAGCGAAGACCGCGTGGTTGGCTGCTGGCACGTCGCTGGCGCTCTCGCTTGTTGCCTACCCGAACGCGGCGCACGCGCTGATCGCGCCGGGACCACCTACCCAACCCGGAACGATCACCGCGAGCGGCATCACCTACAGCTCCGTCACCATGACCTGGGGAGCGTCCCGGGACACCATCGGAGTCGAAGGCTACGAGATCACCCGCCAGGTGGCCGGGGCAGCCGGTCCGGCACCGATCATCGCCATCACCGACGGCGGCGTCACGCACTACACCGCGCAGAGCCTCTACGCCGCAACCCAATACAACTTCGGGGTAATCGCGATCGATACCGCGGGTCAGACGTCCGTCCCGCAGACCACTGCGGTGACGACGTCGGCCTTTCCCGGCACGCCCGCGCCGCTGCCGCCGGCGGATAACAGCGTTGCCGCGCATCCCTTCTCCGACACGCGTATCGATGTCGCGTGGGCCGGCTCGCCGAGCCCTGGCGTATCCGGTTATCGGGTGATCCGGGACGGCACGCCGTTGCCCGGCGGCCGGGTGGACCTGCCCGGTGGCCTGCGCTACTCGGACAACACCGTGAGCCCCGGCTCGCAACACAGCTATGCGATCGAGGCAATCGACTCCGGCGGCAATGTGTCGGCGCCGACGGTCGTCAAGCCACCGGCCACGGCGACTGCCCTGGCCACCGGAACCAAGCAGATAGCCCGTGGCCCGTACCTGTCCAAGGTGACCGGTACCGCCGCGGTGGTCTCCTGGTGGACGAACATCGCGACCACCGGCGTCGTCCACTACGGCATCGCATCGGTGGCCGAGCACAGCCAGGCCGACCCGGCGTCGCTCCAGCACCATGCGGTCACGCTGACCGGCCTGGTGCCGGGTGCTTCCTACCGATACACCGTCGGTGACAGCACATTCTCTTCTGCCTCGGCAACCTTCAAGACCGCGGCGCCGGCCGGAACGGCGTTCTCCTTCGCCGCGATCGGTGACTTCGGAGGCGCGAGCGCCGGCGAGACGCAGAACGCCGCCAACATCGCGGCCGACGGGACGTCCTTCATCCAGACCTTGGGTGACAATATCTACGCTTCGGCGGGCAACCCCGAGCCGGACTTCAGCACGGTGTATTCCGACTACGACGCGCGGTTCTTCAAGCAGTTCGCAGGCGCGGTGCGCAACCAATCGTTCTTCCCCGCGAACGGCAATCAGGAGTACTACAGCAACGGCAAGTTCTGGAGCACCTTCCCGATGCCCGGCAGTAACCACAGCTGGTACAGCTACAACTGGGGCAACGCGCACTTCCTCGTCCTGGACAGCGAAGTCGCCTTCGACCCGGCCAGCCCGCAGTACGCCTTCGCGCAGGCCGATCTCGCCGCCAACCAGAACGCTGCCTTCCGCATCGTCGTGATGCAGCGGCCGCCGTACAGCTCCTCCTCGGCCGCTTCCGGCTCGGCCCCGGCCCGGGCCAGCCTGGTTCCGCTGTTCGAGAAGGAGAACGTCGCGCTGGTGATGTCCGGCAACAGCCACAACTACGAGCGGTCCGTCCCGCTCAAGGCTGGCAGCCCGGCAGCCGGTGGCGTCACCTACCTCGTCAGCGGCGGGGGCGGCAACGGCCACAATGCCTTCACGATCGCCCAGCCGGCATGGAGCGCGGCTCGGGATGCGACCCACTATGAATATGCCAAGATCAGTGTCTCCCCGGCAGCGCTGAAGATCGAGGAGATCGACGCCGCCACCAACAGCACGCTCGACAGCGCGACCATCAGCGCACCGCACCCGGTCGCACCGCGACTGAACGGGCCCGCCGTACAGGCCGTCCCGGTGAAGTCGGTGGTCTCGATCTCCGGCACCGCACCGCCCGGTTCCACGGTCGGCATCTTCTTCCACCAACTCGGTCAAGTCGGTTACACCCAGCGCCGCACCCTGAGCGTCGGCGCCGGCGGAACGTTCAGCACCAGTTACGTGGCCGTGATCGATCTGCGTTACTACGCCGCGATCGGCAACGCCGCGTCCGCCTCGGTGCTCACGCAGATCCGTCCTACCGTGGACGGTCCGCTGCAGCGTGTGGTCAAGCGCAATTCGACCTATACGATCACCGGGACGTCGGAGCCCGGAACCACGGTCACCCTGCATTTCCACCTGGCTGGGACCGCGGCCAACGACTTCAGCATTCTGCGCAAGGTCGCCGTGGCCAGCAACGGAACCTGGGCCAAGCCGTATGTTGCCGCCGCCGATATCCGGCTGTACGTCACCTGCGACGTGAACGGTCTGGCGACGGTGGGTTACGGGTTCCTGGCTCGGTAACTCGCCGGTCGAACCGGACTGGCACGCTTAGCTGATGGCGACCGAGGTGGTGTGGATCAACGGCGCGTACGGCGCAGGCAAGACCACAGTGGCCGCTCGGCTGGTCGAGCTGGTGCCGGCGGCGGTGCGGTTCGATCCGGAACTCCTCGGCAGCATGCTGCGAAGGCTGCCCGAGCTGCCGCAGCCTGACGACTTCCAAGACCTGCCGTTGTGGCGGGGCCTGGTGGTCAGCACGGTCACGACGATGCTCGGGCAGCTGGACAGGCCTTTGATCGTGCCGATGACCGTGGTGGACAGCCGTTGCTACCGCGAAACGATCGGCGTGCTCGGTGCGAGGTTCGGTCTCGACTGCTATTTCCTCGACGTGTCGGCCGAGGTGCTCGTCGATCGGATCACCACTCAGGTGCAGTTTCCCGACGACCCGGCGCGTGACGAGGCGGCCCGGCGTTGGCGGCTGAAGGAGATCCCACATTGCATCCAGGCGAGAGCTTCGTTGCCGGCCGAGGTCATCAGCCTGGACGGAACACTGCCTCCGGATGAGCTGGCGCGGCAGATCGCGCGGCACAGCGGGCTGCTGGGACCGTGACGGTCATGAAATCGACCACCTCGACCAGGGAGCTGATGCCGGGCACGATGGCCGAACTCCGCCGCGCCGGCTGCGTCTTCGCCGAGGACGAGGCCCGGCTGCTGATCGAGGCGGCCGGCACGGTCGAAGAGCTCGGCGGCCTGGTTCGGCGTCGGGTCGCCGGCGAGCCGCTGGAAGTCATCCTCGGCTGGGTGGAGTTCTGTGGCCTGCGCATCGCCGTGCGGGCCGGCGTATTCATTCCCCGCCAGCGCACCGGGTTCCTGGTGGAGCTGGCCGTCGAGCTGGCCCGGCCCGGTGCGATCGTGGTGGACCTGTGCTGTGGCACCGGCGCGATCGGCGCCGCGATCGCCGCCCAGGTGGCCGGCGTCGAATTGCATTGTGCCGACCTCGATCCGGCGGCGGTCGGCTGCGCCAGCAGGAACGTCGCCGCGGCCGGTGGCCGGGTCTATCAGGGTGACCTCTGCCAGCCGCTGCCGGCGTCGCTGCGCGGCCGGGTGGACATCCTGGCGGTCAATGCGCCCTACGTGCCGACCGACGAGATCGCCCTGATGCCGCCGGAGGCCCGCGACCACGAGCCGAGGTGGGCACTCGACGGCGGCAGGGACGGCGTCGAGGTGCACCGGCGGGTCGCCGCGGCGGCGCCGCGCTGGCTGGCGCCCGGCGGCAGCCTGCTGATCGAGACCGGCGAGGAGCAAGCATCGTTGACCGTGCGCGCGATGGCCGAGCACGGGTTGCAGCCGCGGCTGGTTACCGACGAGGACCTGTGCCGCACCGTGGCGATCGGGATCCAGCCGGCCGCCTGACCGGCTCTTGGGTTGCCGGCTGATGTTGACACGGATTATATGGACCATTGGTCGCTATCAGGTGTAAAACCGGGAGTATGGCTGATTCGGGACGACGACCCAGCAGACGAGCCTTCCTCACCACCTCGGCAACCCTGGCCACAGCGGGTGCGATCGGAGCCGCGGTCCCTGGCGTCGCCAATGCGTCCTCGCCCGCTGACGGAGCGCCGGGTCACGACTGGCCGCCCGGACCCGGAGAGCGGATCCGGCAGCAGCAGCCCGATGACGAGCTGCGCCGGCTGGTCTCGGAGATCGATCCGGACCGGCTGCGGGCCACGATCGAGAAGCTGGTGTCGTTCGGGACCCGGCACACCCTGTCGTCGCAGACCGACCCGAATCGCGGGATCGGCGCGGCGACCAACTGGATCTTCAGTCAGATGCAGGCGATCGCTGCCACCTCAGGCGGTCGGATGACCACCGAACTGCAGTCGTTCGTCCAGCCACCGGCCAGCCGCATCCCGGTGCCGACCCGGATCACCAACGTGATCACGACGCTGCGCGGGTCCAGTTCAGCGGACCGGATCTACTTGGTATCCGGGCACATCGACTCGCGCGTCACGGACGTCATGAACTTCACCGACGACGCGCCGGGCGCCGACGACGACGCCTCCGGGGTCGCGGCGGTGATGGAGCTGGCCAGGGTGATGGCCACCCGGGCCCCCGAGGCCACCATCGTCTTTGCCGCGGTGGCCGGCGAGGAGCAGGGACTGTACGGCTCGGCGTTCATGGCCAAGCAGTACAAGGCCGCCGGGGCCGACATTCAGGGCATGTTCAGCAACGACATCATCGGTGCCAGCAGGGCGGACGACGGCACCTCGGACCCGGACCATGTCCGGCTGTTCGCCGAAGGAGTGCCGACGACGGAGACACCCCAACAGGCCGCGATCCGGCAGAGCGTCGGTGGCGAGGGCGATGGGGTCAGTCGCCAGCTCGCCCGCCTCGTCGCCGACGTGGCCAGCAAGGAGCTCACCGGGATAACCGTCCAGATCATCTACCGCCGCGACCGCTACCTGCGCGGCAGTGACCATCTTTCGTTCCTGCAGCAGGGATATCCGGCCAACCGGCTCACCGAGCCGAACGAGAACTTCGCTCACGAGCACCAGGACGTCAGGGTGCAGGACGGTGTCCAGTTCGGCGACCTGATCGAATTCGTCGACTTCGACTTCCTTGGCCGGGTCACCAAGGTCAACGCCGCCGCCCTGTGGTCGCTGGCGAACGCGCCGGGCACACCGAAGCATGTGGTCATCGATACCACCCAACTCACCAACGACTCCACCCTGCGCTGGGAGCAGGGCACCGAGCCGGATCTGGCCGGGTACGAGATCGTCTGGCGTCCGTGCACCGAGCCCGACTGGACCCGGGTCATCCCGGTCGGCAATGTCACCACCGCGACGGTCGACCTGTCCAAGGACAACGTCTTCTTCGGCGTGCGCGCCGTCGATCGCGACGGTCATCGCAGCCCGGTCGCGTTCCCGGTGCCGGGTTAGCCCGGTCGGCGGCGCCGCCGTCGCCCGGATCAAGGTCGCCTCACCCGCTCGGGGTGAAGCAGTTCCGGCGGCGGCAGCCGATGCTCGGATCGTGATGTGGGCGAAAGCTGGTTCCGGTTGTCCGCCTGGTCGAGGTGCGCTGCTGGCTGTGCTGCTGGCGATCACCGTGCTGCTGGCGGCCTGCGGGTCCGGGGCGGTGACTCCGACGCGGTCGCCGACCGGCTCGGTGTCACGCTCGGTGGAGGCGAGCGCGACCAGATCGGTCGAGACCTCCGATCGCAGCACGGACAGCCCGCCGACCCAAGCGGAATCCTCGACCCGGGCACCGATCACGGTAGAGACGCGCAGCACGGCGCCGGCGCCGGTCCAGACGGTGACCCAGACCCAGGCGGCTCCGCCGGTTCAGCAGGTGTCCCCGACACCCACGCCGAAGCAGACCGCCGTGGTCGCCGTCGCCGAGACGGATAGCTCCACGCCGGCCTGGGTGTGGTGGTTGCTCGCCGCGCTGGTACTCGCCGCGGTGATCACGACCGTCCTCGTGCTCCGCGGCCGGCACCGCAAGCAGGCATGGCGGGAGAAGTTCGGCACGACCACGGCCGAGGTCGCCTGGTTCGCGCGAGTGCTCATCCCTCGGCTGGAACAGGCTCCGACCGCTCAGCAGATCGCCGGTGGCTGGCGGATCGAGGCCAATCGTGTCGTGTCGGTCGAGGACGACCTGACAACGCTGGAGGCAACGGCGCTCGATCAGGGCAGCCGGGGTCAGGCCGCCACGCTGCGCGATGCGGTGCGATCGGCACGGTCACGGCTGACCGCTCTGGACACCGCGGCGGACGAGGTTGCCGCTCGGGGACTGCTGCTGACCGCAGCGACGGAGGTCGAGACGGCCATGTCCCAGGCCGGCGTGGCAGCGCCAGAATCGGTCTATCCGGCCACCCCACGCTGACCCAGAGCCGCGCGAAGTGCTTTCGATAGGTCGTTCGCCGGCCCTAGATGCGGGCGAAGGCGTAGTTGCCGGCGTGGTAGTTACGGGTCTGGTTCAGCACCCGGTCGCTCCAGTTCCCCTCGCAGGTATATATGGTTCCGTGCCCCGGGTCGGCTCCCGCGACCAGGCCCATGTGGGATCGGTTCGGGTCCGTCGGATTCAAGAAGAAGACATCGCCATGCGCCGGCGTGCTGACAAGTTTTCCGTGTGACCGGGCCCAGTTGTAGATCCAGGGCACGTAGCCCGAGGTGCCCCAGGGTGCGCGGTGATCGCGATTTCCCTTGCTCGATGTGTCGAAGGCCCACCCGACGAAGTAGGCGCACCAGGGCACACAGGGCGTACCGGCCGGGGCGATCCACAGGACGTAGCGCTGGTGCGGCACGCCGCAGTTGCTGCCCATCGGGCTTTCGGTCACCCCGGTCTGCGTTCGAGCGTTGGCCACCGCGGCCGCGCCGAGGGCGGTCCCGACCTGCTCGGCCAGCAGGTGCGGGGAGTTCCCGGCGGTACGGAGGTCAGCCTCGGTCCATTCGCCCAGCAATCCGTCGTCTTCGCCCTGAATGGGTTCCGGCAACAGGTGAGGTGCTATGTCTTCGACCTGCTGTTCATCTTGCACAGCTGCCTCCAATGGTGAGTAGCCGGATCGTATAGCCGGCGCGCTGCGCCGGACGCGAAACCTCGCTATTCGAGGCGGGTTGATGCCCAGCAGTGGCAGGCGAAAGTGGAACGATTCGGTGGTCCGGCCACCAAATCGCGCCACTCGACGCCGGCGCCTGCGCCTGCGTACCCGGGCGCACAGCGGGCGCATACGTTCGATGCAGGACGTTGCCAGGTTCCGCGCGAACAGTGGGCTGGAGCACCGTCAGGCGCAGTCAACACGATGGACGGAGACCCTATGCAACCCGAATGGACGCCGCCACCGGTCCCGGTGGTGAAGGACCCGGCGACACCGCGGCGGCGCGGCATCATCATCGGAGCCGGCCTGGTAGGCACCGGCGTGGTCGCCGGCGCGATCATCGGCGGCACCGTCCTGTCGAGCGCTGCCACCAACAGCTCCAGCAGCCCGGCCCCGGCGGCGACCGGATCGGCTGCCGCTTCCGCTCCCGCTCCCGGCTGCGGCCACGGCCCCGGCCGAGGCCTGGGTCTGAGCGGAACGGTGACGGCGGTCGGCAGCTCCTCGGTCACCATCAAGACCAGCACCGGCACCACCGAGTACCAGGTCGACAGCCACAGCGACATCGACAAGAACGGCGAGGCCAAGCTGAGCGACCTCAAGGTCGGTGACGCGGTGCGGTTCAACATCACCAGCGCCAAGGTCATCGACAAGCTGCACGCCGGCGACGAGGCCCTCGATCGGCCGCGGGGCCCCGGGCCGGGTGACGAGACCGGCGGTTAGCGGCCCCGCAGCACCTCGACACCGGGACCGCTGAGCTCGGCCAGCGCCGATCTCCGTCCGGTCGCCGCCAACATCAGCGCGACGGCGGGACCTTCCACCAGCGGTCCGGAGCCGGCGCTGAAGTCGGTGTCGGTGGCCCGCAGCGTCAGGCCGGCCACCCGGGTCTTGCCGCCGATGATCGTGTTGCTGTTCGCGTACAGCCGGATGACCCGCGCCACGCTCGCCGCCGGGTAGGCATGGTCGATGCCCAGCGGCCGGCGGATGTCCTCACCGTGCACGAACGCCTCGCCGAGCCAGGTGTCCTTCGGCCCGGGCGGCGCGCTGGTCCGGCTGCTGGCGTCCCGGAAGGCGGCCAGCGTCCCTGCCGGACCGCCGGCTGCCTCCAAGGCCACCTGGTTCGCGGCGAACCTGTTGAAGTTGAACCCCGCGGCGGCGAACCGGCTGACGAACCTCGGCGGGGTCATCTTGGCCGCCGACAGCAGGTGTGCCAGCACCTGGTGAACGGTCCAATCACTGCACAAGGAGGGTGTCTGCCACTGTGCATCGGTCAGCCCGGCCAGGTCGTCGGCCAGCGACTGCCGCTCGGCGTGGATCGTCGGCCAGATGTCATCGGTCATCGGAGTCCCCTCGAAAGCTCGCTCGGTCACGGCCAACGGCACGCACGGCGAGCGGCACGTTGCCTGCGGTCTACCACATCGACGAACGAGTTATCACCGAATCGACAGCACTGCTCAGAGGCGCTTGCCACCTGGGCGCCGATGGGCACAACTGTGAACCCCTGCGAATAGTCGGGACCTTGGTCCCAGCAAAGCCAGGCCCACCGACCATGCTGCGTGTCGATTGTCTGATAATGAATGGTGGTGAACCTCGGAAAACAGTTCCCGGGAATTCTGAGCCGGCCGGCTGCTCCTCGTGCGCAGCCGGCCGGAGCTCAAGTCCGCTGCCATCCGCTCGATAACGCCTGGGTAGCCAGAGGCACCGCGTTAGCGTCGTGGCCCACCCGGTGGCGGACGTCTCGGCGAGCGGATGGTGACTGGGGGACGAATGACCCGCGAGGCGGGCTCCGACGATGAGGCCGTGCTGGTCAGTGATCTCCAGCGGCTGGCGGACATTCTGCACGGCGCCCACCAAACCAGCCTGACCGCGCAGCGACTGGTCGACCTGTCCCAGCAGGTCGTGCCCAGTAGCGATGCCGTCTCACTGACCTATGTACGAGCCAATCAGCGGCCGCACACGCTGGCCGGCACCGACCCGATCAGCTTCGACATCGACGCCCTGCAGTACGACCTCGGCGAGGGACCGTGCCTGGAGGCGATCACCGAAAGCGACCTCACCCATAGCCCCAACCTGGCTGCCGACGAGCAGTGGCCGAAGTTCGGGCCACGGGCCGCCGAGGCCGGCGTCAGCAGCGCCTTCGCCGTCCGGCTGGTACTGGATGCCGGTGCGCGGGGAGCGCTGAACTTCTTCGCCCGCCGGGTCGAGGCCTTCACCGACCTGGACCTGGCGGTGGGGACGCTGCTGGCGACCCACGTCACCCATGCCCTGCGTACCGAGCAGTTGGTGACCAAGCTGGCGCAGTTGGAGGTCGCGTTGGAGAGCAACCGCCGGGTCGGCACCGCGATGGGCATCCTGATGGCCCGCAAGCACTGGACTGCCGAGCAGGCCTTCGCGGCGCTCCGGGTCGCCAGCCAGCACCTCAATCGCAAACTCCGTGACATCGCCGATGAGGTGGCATACACCGGCGAGCTGCCGGATCACCCCTGACCGGTTGCGGTTCGGCGTCATGCTCGAAGCGGTGCGGGTCTCGCCGCAGCCTCCGGCCGACGATGGCCGGGCCTAGGCCGGTGTGGACCCGCGGTGGCCGGCGCGCCGGTGAGCTCTGAACGGGTTCTCAGCCACATGACCCAGGATGGAGGCGTGCCGATCACCCCACCAGCGCCTGGCTCGCACTCCCGATGGGCACGTCGGTTGACCGAGCCGGGTTGGCTGCTGCTGCCCCTGCGCGGCTTCCTCGGACTCACGTTCAGCTACGCCGGCTTGCAGAAGCTGGCCAACCCCGACTACCTCGACCCGAACAGCCCCACCTCGGTCGCCGCCCAGATGCACGCGCTGCGGCACAGCAGCCCGATCGGCCCACTGGTCGGGCTGTCCGCGCACGCGCCCACCGCATTCGGGCTACTCATCGCCTTCGGCGAGCTGGCGGTCGGCCTCGGCACCCTGCTGGGGCTCTGGCCACGGATCGCGGCGGCGGCCGGCGCCGTGCTGTCACTGACCTTCTTCCTCACCGTCTCCTGGAACACCAGCCCGTACTACTACGGTTCGGACATCGTCTTTGTCTTCGCCTGGAGCGTCCTGCTCGGGTTCGGCACCGGCGGCGTGCTCAGCCTCGACAGCTGGCTGCGGAACCGAGCCCGGTCCGGGCTGGGCCTTGGCCCGCAACCGGCCGATGTGGTGATCTCCGCGGTCCGGCTGCGCGCGCTCTGCGGCCGTGGCAACCAGTGCGGCCTGCAGCCGGACGGGATCTGCCACCGGTTGCGTGGTTGCCCCACCTTTCCGGTCGATGAACGGCTCCCGCCAGCCAAGTCGGCCGAACTGGATCGGCGCACCGTGGTCCAGACCGGGGCCGCTGCCGCGCTCGTGGCAGCGGGGGCGGCACTGTTCGGCGGCGCTACCGCCGCCCTCGGCCGGGCCGCCGGCGGCACCCATCGCCGAACCGCCGAGTTGGCGCCGCCGCCCGGCACCGGCGCGTCGGCCGGGCCGACGCCCTCGACCACGTCCGGTCCGGCCGGCTCCACGCCCGCCGGGACACCGTCGGCCGCCACCGGCACCGTGGTAGGAACCACCGACCAGGTGCCGGTCGGGCAGGCCAGGCAGTTCACCGATCCGGCGACCGGCGCTCAGGCATGGATGGTGCATCCGGCCGGGTCGAGTTTCGTCGCGTTCGACGCGACCTGCACCCATGCCGGCTGCCCCGTGCGGTACGACCAATCCACGGTTCGGTTCAGCTGCCCCTGCCATGGCGGGGTCTATGACGCCCGCACCGGCGAGGTGCTGCAGGGCCCGCCGCCTGCTCCACTACGGGCGATTCCCGTGCAGGTGGTATCCGGACAGCTGCGGGTCGGCCAATGAGGCCGGCCGCGGCACCGGCCGACACCCAGGGTGCGGAGGGCAACAGCCGGCTCACCGCCGTCACCGGGATGCTGCTCATCGTGCTGCTCGCCGTCGAAGGCATCACGATCCTCAACGTGCGCGGCATGATCACGCTGCACGTCTACCTCGGGGTGTTGCTGGTCGGCCCGGTACTGCTCAAGTGTGTCAGCACCGGCTACCGGTTCCTTCGCTACTACACCGGCGCGCAGCCCTATCTGCGAAAAGGGCCGCCGCACTGGATCCTGCGAACGCTGGGCCCGGTGGTGGTCCTGTCCAGCGTTGCCGTCCTCGGCACCGGCATCGGACTGATCTATGCCGGGCCGGGGCATCGCGACCCGCTGCTCAGCCTGCACAAGGCCAGCTTCATAGTGTGGTTCGTCGTCACGTCCGTGCATGTGCTCGGCCACCTGCTCGAAGCGGGTTCGGTCACCTGGCGGGAACTACGTGACCCCAAGGCCGCGCCGGCGGCGCGCCGCCGGCGGTGGCGGGTGGTCGCGGTCGCGGCCTCCCTCGTCCTCGGGGTGGGCGTGGCCAGCGCCCTGTTGCCGTCGGCGCAGGCCTGGACCAGTCACCAGTACGACCGATTCGATCACGATCGGACCGAGCACTGACCCTCAGCCGGCGCTGCCGCGATCTGGGCTGGTCCGGCGAGGCGGCAGCGGCAGGAAGCCTGAGGTACGGGCCATGTAGGCCCGGTAGGCCGGGCGTTGTGCCATCGAGCGTTCCAGCATCGGCTTGCCGGAGCCGAATGCCAGCAGATACACCATGATCACCGGCGAGAAGATGGTCAGCACGCCCGGCCAATGCTCGGCGGCCACCAGGAATATGCCGACCCAGACGCAGGCATCGCCGAAGTAGTTCGGGTGCCGGGTGTAGCGCCACAGCCCCTGATCGAGCACCGGACCCCGCCGCGGATCGGCCTTGTACCGCTCCAACTGCCAGTCACCGATGGCCTCGAAACAGACACCGAGCACCCAGAGCAGCACCCCGAGCCAGCCGATCGCCGCCACCGAACCGGTGGTGAAGCTGCCCACCAGGACCGGCATCGAGACCAGCCCGACCAGCAAGCCCTGCAAGCCGTAGACCATGACCAGCGAGTAGCCGAGGGACCGGCCGGCCAGCATGCGCTGGTAGCGCGGGTCTTCCGGCTTGCCGATGCTGCGCCGGCCGATATGCACGGCCAACCGCAGCCCCCAGAGCAGCACCATGGCCAACAACAGCAGCCGGCGCGCCGGGTTGCCGTGCCCGCTGGAGGCGACGAATGCCACCACGGCGGCCGCGCCGAACAGCACACCCCAGGCGGTGTCGATGATGCTGTGCTTGTCGACGATTCGGCCGACCACGAAGGTGACCGTCAGCAGTAGCAGGATCGCCCCGACCAGCCAGGGTATCGACTGCCAGAACGCGGTGGCCGGGAACTCGGTCACGGTTGACACCTCGCCTGCGGGTGGTCGGCCGGCGGCGGGTGGTCGGCCGCCGGCGGGTGGTCGGCGGGTCGGGGCACGATGCGAAGACCCTTGGCATACAAGGCAATGCCATGACGTTTGATGCCGAACATGATCGCCCGGGTGGCCAGCGGCGTTCGCAGGGCGGTCCACAGCCGGGCCGCTGCCGGCCGGCAGGTGCCGGTCATGACCGCGCTGAATGGCCGCTGGCCCGGACGATGCAGGGACACGCTCACCAGCAGTCGCTCGTCCGGTAGCGGCAGCCGAAGTCGATAGCTGCCGTCGACCGGGTAGAACGGCGAGACGTAGAAGGCCTTGTCCACCCGCGCGGCACCGCGGCCGTCCGGTCGCAGCAGGTAGCGATGCCGGCCGCCGTAGGTGTTGCGGACCTCGGCCACCACGTGGGTCAGCGCGCCCACGGTGTCGAGGCAGTAGAAGACCGTCAACGGGTTGAACACGTATCCGAGCACCCGCGGATTGGCCAGCATCAGGATTCGGTCCGGTGCCGGAACACCGTGCCTGGACAGCCATCCGGTCAGCCGGTCGACGTCGTCGAACCGGCACAGCCAGCCCAAACCCCTCGGCAGCGACGGCACATCGGCGAGGTCGACCAGCCAGATCCGGCTCCGGAAGGCGAAGCCGTAGTCGAACGGGTCGGCCCGCTGGTGCCTGATCTCGACGTCGTAGCAGGCCGCCGTCACCAATCGACTCCGAGCCTGCTCGCTGCCTCGACCCCGGATCGGCAGCCATCCTCGTGGAAACCCCAGCCGTGGTAGGCACCGGCGAAGGCGAGGGTGGCGTCGCTGAGCAGCGGCAGCCGCCGCTGGGCGGCCACCGAGTCGGGCGTGAAGATCGGGTGCTCGTAGGTCATCCGGTCCAGCACCGAGCCGGCCCCGGTCGCGCCGTCGTCATTGAGCGTCACCAGGTACCGGGTGGCGGTGTCCAGTCGCTGCAGCCGATTCATGTCGTAGGTGACATGCACGGCGGCGGCGCTGGCGTCGCAGTCGGGCATGGCGTAGTTCCAGCAGGCCTGCGCCCGGCTGCTCACCGGCAGCATAGAGCGGTCGGTGTGCAGGGAGGTCGGGTTGACCGAATAGCCGAACGCGCTCAGCGTCCGGGCCTGCGCCGGGGTCGGGTTCGGCAGCATCGCGAGCGCCTGGTTGGGATGGGTCGCGATCACCGCGGCGTCGAAGCTGGCACGTTCGTCCGCGTCGTCGTGCACCTCGACGCCGTCGGCATGCCGGATCACCGCCCGGACCGGGCGGACGGTGTGCACGGCGCTGAGCTGCTTGACGGCCTTGGCGACATACCGGTGCGAACCACCGACCACGGTGCGCCATTGGTGTGAGCCGCTGGCCGAGAGCATGCCGTGATTGGCGAGGAATTCCAGCAGGTACCGCGCCGGATAGGCACCGGCGAGCTCGGGCGCGCAGGACCAGACGGCCGAGATCAGCGGTGTGACGAAATGGTTCTGGAAGTAGCTGCTGAACCTGCCGGCCCGGAGGAACTCCCGCATGGTCGGCTCCGGCGGTTCGGCCGCCGCCAGCACCGCGCGCGCTCGGCGGTGGAAGCGCAGGATCTCGGTCAACAGGTATAGGTAACGAGGGTTTCGGGCGTTCGCCGCGGTGGGGAAGAGCCCGGACAGCCCCTTCCCGCCGGCGTATTCCAGGCCACAGCCGGCGCACGAGATGGACATGCTCATATCGCAGTCCTGGGTCTCGACGTCAAGCTCGGCGAACAGCCGGATCAGGTTGGGGTAGGTCTGCCAGTTGTGCACGATGAAACCGGTGTCCACATTGACGGTGCGACCGTCAGCATCGGCCAGCTCATGGGTATGAGCATGGCCGCCGAGCCTGGCATCAGCTTCGTACAGGGTCACGTCTGCCTGCCGCTGCAGGAGGTAGGCCGCGGTCAATCCGGCAACACCTGCTCCGATCACCGCCACCCGCCTGCGTGGCAACGCTGTCATGCATCCCTGCCTTCTGCCTAGACAGTGATCCGAGCAACTCCTTCGACCACCTGTCGCAGGTAGTTCGGTGCCGTGACCGTGGCGGATTGGGCCAGCTCTGGCAGCAGGGTGCCGAGCAGGAAGGCAGTCGCGAGTTCGTTCCAGAGCACGGCCCGTCGGAGCATCGCGTGCCCGTCGCCGCGAACCGAGACGAAGCTGGAGGTAACCCCCGCCGACCGCAGCTGGTCGGAGAATCGCGCGGACAGGGTGGCCGAGGTCATCCGGTCCTGGTCGCCGTGGATGAGCAGCACCTGCCGGCCGGCCAACTGCCGGATCGGTTCGCCGGGCAGCAGCCACGGCGCCAACCCGACGATGCCGCGCACCCCCTCGTGGCCGCCCACCCGCAGCGCGGTGCGGGCTCCCATCGAGTGCCCGAGCAGCCCGATCGGACGGTCCGGATAGCGACCGAGAAGCTCGGCCAACGCCCAGTTGGCATCGGCCACCGGCGACATCTGGTCACCGTTCCAACCCCGGACGCCGAACCTCAGTCGGAATACCGCGAGGTTGCCCCGGCCAGCCGCGGCTATCCGCCGGGCGATCGGCACCATTCGCAGCACGGCCAACTGGTTGCTCCGGACGGGTTGGCTGCTGACCGCCCGCCCGCCGTGCAACAAGAGCACCACTGCCTGAGCGCCGGCCGGGTTCCGTGCCGCCGCGACATCGACCAGCCGTGGTGCGGACTCGGTTACGTGACGCATGGCGGGCAACAGCCTACGCTCGAACGGCGTCGGCGCTCGGCGTCCAGGCAAGGCCAGTGACGGAGGTGCTATGGGGTGAGCAGCGACTTTCGCCAGCTGGGGGGTCCGGGTTGGGCGCAGGCTCGGGTGCTGGCAGTCCTGGCAACCTTGGCCGGCTTCGCATTCATCGCGCTGACCGAGGTCGCGGCCATCATCGCGCAGGTGCCGGTGGAAGGCCGGGCGTACTCGCCGAGGACGTTCGCCGGCGTGCTGCACCCGAATTCCGCGGGCGCCGCGTTCGCGGAATGGGCGAAGGTGCCATGTCCGCCGGTGGGCGCCGATGTCGCGCACTGGCTTCGGGTGTACTGCGCCTTCGACGTGGTCTTCACCATCGGATACGGATTGCTGCTGTGCGCGGCGAACAAGCGTTGGTGCTTGCGGATTGCCGCTCCGACCGCGCTGCTGGTGGTCGCGAACCTGGCTGATGACCGATGCCTGCTGATCGCGGCCCGATGGCTGCCCCGCGCCAACGGTGGCAACGGCTGCACCGATGCGACGTTCGGGCCGGATGCGGGCCTGTTCTGGGTGATGACCGGGCTGACGATCGTGAAATGGCTCGCGGCCGCGGCGCTGCTGACCGTCATCGTGTACCAGATCTTCCTTTCCGACGCGGGCAAAGCACGAGCCGGCCAGCGGCGGGCGGAACTGCATGCGGTGTCGCTGCAGAAGTACCTGCTCATCGTGGTGGGCGCGCTGTCGGCGCTGCTGCTGGTACATGGCAGCGCGCTGCTCGAGCAGGCCGTCGATGTCGAACGATCCTGGTTCGACGGCAGTCGCGGACTGCAGTCGGCCGGCCTGGCGGTGGCCGGGTTCGTCCTGCTGGCCTTGGTGTTGCGCTACCTGTCCAGCGTGCATGTCGGTGGCATCGGCCGCACCGGTGGCCACGCGGAGCCACCGCCGTTGACCTGGCGAGGATCGGGGCGGACGTACCTGCCGTGGTTGATCGGAGCGGCGGGCTTCGGACTGTCGGCGCTGGTGATGGCCTGGACCGGCCGGGCCCAACTGGACGGCCGCGCGCTCTGGGTGACGGTCGCGGTCACCATCGCCGTCCCGGCCCTGAGCCTGCTGCTGCGGTGGGTGAACGGCCCTTCGTTGGCAACCCACTCCGAGACCGACATCAAGGTGCGGGCCTGGAAGCTCGGGCGGCTGCTGGCCTATGCGCCGTTGGTGGTGTTGCTGCTCAGTGTTACCCGGGCCTATGTGCCGCCCATGGTGCTGAACTACGGCAGCGCGTTCGGGAACTGGGCGCTGATCGCCGGCTCCGGCGTGCTGGCGGTGCTGCTGGTGTACGCGGTGTTGTCGTTCGGGCGCTGTCCGAGTTTCGTCGAGGATGACCTGACGGTGGATAGCCGGCGCCGGTTGTGGCATCCGCAGGTGGTGGGCAGCCCGTCGGAGGGCACGGCGAACCCGGCCGCTGCCGAGGGTCGGCGGCAGCCGAAGTCGGCCCGAGCGGTCGTGGTGGCGTTCGTGGCGCCGGCACTCGGGGTGCTGGCCAGCTTCGTGGTGCTCGTGCTGTACGAGCGGCAGAGCGCCGACATTGTCGGCGTGATCGGCATCTGTGGGCTGTGCTTCTGCGGGCTGAGCGCGTTCTACGCCCTGCTGGTGGTCGCGGCCAACGTCGCCGCCGATCCGCCGTATGTCTTCCGGCTGATGCGAATGCGGCGGACGCCCGTGGTCGGCCTGGTGCTGGTCATCGCATTGGTGTCGACCACGTTCGCCAAGGGCTCGCCGCTGCACGACGTGCGCGGCGGCGTTGCCGGAACCGTGATCGAGGTCAGCAGGTCGGCGGACGGAGCGGTGACGGTGTCCTCGGTGGGGGACACGCCGGTCGGATCGCGGGTGTTGCTGCCCGATGCCTTCACCTCCTGGGAAAGGGCCTGGGACACGGCGGACAGCGGCATCGCCTCGGTGAGCGATGCCGAGGCGCGGCAGGCTGCCGACCGGGCAGCGGCTGCCGGCGGCACCGCCACCGATGCCTTGGCAGCGAACGGTGCCACGGACTGTGGATCGATCGTGCGGACGGTGAACGGTGTGTCGGCGCGGATCCGGCCGATGCTGTTCATCGCCGCCGAGGGCGGCGGGATCCGGGCCGAGGCATGGACCATCAACGCGATGAGCCGGCTGCTCGCCGCCGGGCACGGCTGCGGCAAGCAGTCGATCTTCGTGGTGTCCGGGGTCAGCGGCAGTGCGACCGGCCTGTCGGTGCTGGACACCAGCCCGAAGCCGATGCGGGCGCTGGCGGATTCGACCGGTGAGGCCGCGTTGGCGAACGGGGTGAGCGGCCTGCTCGCGCACGACCTGATCTCGGGAGTGTTCGGGGTGAACGTGCGGCCGGTGAACGGCCAACCGGGTGAGCCGGCCGGTTCGTGGGACGGCGCGCGCGGCCGATTCCCGGATCGGGCGGCGTTGATGGAGCAGGCATGGGAACGCGACGCGGACGGCTCCGCCGCGCGGGCGGGCAAGGGCCTGGGCCAGCCGTTCCCGATCGTGTCGGCGGCTGCGCCGAGCTGGCGGTCGATATTCAACGGAACCTCGGTCGGCTACGGCTGCCGCGCGTTGGTGAGCGACATCGACTTCGGGCCCTCGGCCACCTCGTGTGCCGAGCCCGCCAACCCGATGCCGGGGTCCTATGACCTGCTGGGCGCGCAACCGTGCTACCTCGGCCTGCCGGTTTCCACGGCGGCGTTGCTGGCGGCCAGGTTCCCGTATGTGACGCCATCCGGCGTGATCCGCCGGTGCGAGACCTCGGCCAAGGGGGTCTCCAGCCGGTCATCGGCGTTCTCCGATCAGCTGATCGACGGCGGATACAGCGAGAACACCGGCCTCGACAGCCTGAACAACCTGCTCGGCCAGCTGATGCCCCAGATCCGAGCCGCGAACGCGGCGAGCGCCGAGAGCCATCCCCAGAGCAAGATCACGGCCGCCGGTGACGTTTCGAAGGCGCCGCTGGCAACCCTGCCCGTCGTGGTGGTGCCGTTGGTGGTGTTCCTGCACAACACCACGGCCGGATCGCTGCCGGATCTGAAGTCCACCAAGGCCACCGCGGAGCTATCGTTGCCGGTCAGCTCCGGGGTGAGTGGCAAAGGCATCCTGGGTGCGAATGCCACCCTGTTGCAGCGAGCCTCGGTGCTGACCGGTCGGGTCCTGCCGGCTGCCGTCAATACCGGCGGAACCCAGCCGGGCGACCTGGCCGGGCTGGAAAGCCTGGTGGCCTCGACCTTTTCCTCGCGAACGATGACGGTCGGGCCGCAGTTCGCCCCGCAGATCGCATTGCCGCTGGGTTGGGTGCTGTCCCAGGAGACGGCGGCGTCGATGCGCGATGCCCTTGATTCCTACCTGCGTTGTGTGCCCTCGACGACCGGACCGGCCGAGACCGACCCCTGCGCGCAGACGGTCGGGTTCAACGCTCTCGCGACCTTCCTAGGCGTGCCCCGCTGCTGGGACGGCGCCGACGCGAACGGCGACGTGAAGCAATGCGACACGAAGCAGCAGTAGCGAGGGTCAGGACGGCGCGACCTCGGTTCTTGTCGTAGGGACCGGTGCCGGCTGCCGCGCCACGAGCGGCGCCAGCGGAAGTTCGGCAAGTCGGTGCTGCCTTGACTCGGCTTCGGCGGCCGTGACACCCTGCGGACGCCGGCCCGGGGCCGCCATGGGCACGGCATGTTCTTAGTGCGAAAGGGGCCTTGGCGTGTTCGAGGACGACGACACCCGTACCTATGCCGTGGTCGTCAATGACGAGGAGCAGTACTCGATCTGGCCGGACGATCGCGAGCTGCCCGCCGGTTGGCGGCGCGAGGGCACATCCGGTCCGCGGGACGAGTGCCTGGCCCACATCGAGCAGGTGTGGACCGATATGCGGCCGCTGTCGCTGCGGCGCTGGATGGCGGAGCAGGCGAGCTCCGCCGAGGCCTGAGACCGGGCCTTCGACCTGTCAACCGGCGCGTCGGGCCAGCGTGCCGGTCCGGGAGCCACGAACCCGCAGGTCGCCGCGCCGCTGAAGGGATTCCGGCCCGTCGCCGTCGAGCAGGATCGCCAGCGTTTGCAGGTCATCAGCTGCCAGCTGAGCTGCCAGCCGGTCCCGCTGACGGCGCAGCCAGCCGCTGGCGTAGGCGACGGTGGCCGGTGGCAGCGGCCGGTCCAGCGCGGTGCTGAACGTCCGTTCGCCGGCCAGGACGAAGCCGGCCGCGGCAAGCCGGGCCGACCAGTCGGATCCGAGTTCGGGCAGCGCATGGGCGTGCTCGGCACTGAGCGCCTCGAGACAGCGCGCCTCCAGGCCGGGACGCCCGATGCCGAGGTCGTCCGGCAGGAACCGCAACTGCTCACTGAACTCGATAACGGCCACCAAGCCGCCCGGCCTGGTGTTGGCGTAGAGGTCGGCGAGCGTCCGGTCCGGGTCGGCCAGGTGGTGCAGCGACATCGAGGCCCAGCTGAGGTCGATGGGCCCGATGGCCGGCCAGCCGTTGTCGAGGTCGGCCTCGACGGTACGGACCCGGGCAGACAGGCCCTGTTCCAGCGCCTTGGCATCGATTCGCCGCAGCATCTCCGCGTCGCTGTCCACCGCGATGACCTCGGCCGCACCGAAGCGCTGGGCCAGCGCGATGGCGCCGGTGCCGGTGCCTGCCCCCAGGTCGAGGATGCGTCGGCAGTCCATGCCGGTGGCGGCGAGCTGAACCCAGCTCAGCACCTCCGTCCAGTAGGAATGCAGTACCTCCGCGTCCAGGTCGAGCAACTCGGCCAGCTCGGCCGGCTCGCCGTGCCGATGGTCCGAGTGGTGAGCTGCCGCTCCGTGCTGTTCATCCATGGAGGTCACGTTAGGACCTGGCGGCGGGCCGCCTGCCGGGAGGTGCTGTTCGGCAGCTGTTCGCCCCGGCTGACCCGGGCTGCCCGATAGCCTGATCCGGTGCGGCGGATCCGGGGTAAGCAGGTCGTCGAGCTGCCGGCTGCCGAGTTCGCGGAGCTGATCATCCGGCATTCCAAGCTCGTTCTCGACGTGGGCACCGGTGACGGTAAGCATGCGCTGCAGCTGGCCCGGCAGCGGCCGGACCAGCTGGTGATCGGCCTGGACGCCGCCAAGGACAACCTGCGCAAGGTATCGGCCCGAGCCGATCAAGCCAATCTGCTGTTCGTCTGGGCGCCGGTCGAGCAGTTGCCGCCGGAGCTGGCCGGGGTCGGCGAGCTGCACGTGCTGATGCCTTGGGGCAGCCTGCTGCGCGGCATGCTCGGCGACGGCTCGCCGGTGCTCGGCCAGCTGGCCGACCGGTGCGTGCGCAACGCCGACTTCCTGGTGACCCTGAACCTGCATGCCTGGCGGCCGCCGGTGCCGGAGGTGGGCGGGCATGCCGAGCCCACCCCGGGGTCGGCGATGGCCGAGTTGGCACCGGCCTACCGACGGCAGGGTTGGCGGCTCGACACGGCCGACTACCTTGACGACGAGCGAATCGCTCAGCTGGCCACCTCCTGGACCCGGCGGTTAAACTCCTCCCGCGACCGGCTGGACGTGCTGGCGCTGACCGGCGTGATCAACCCCGCGCCGCCGACCCATGGTGGCTAGTCGATCAGCTTTCGGCCGCTACCTTGAGGACGAACTCGTACGCCGAGCGTCGTGACCAACCCGGCAGCGCGGCCACCGCCAGCGCGATGGTGCGCGGTGTCACCGACTGGGCGAGCAGCTCCCGGACCAGGGCCAACGGTTCGATGGCTGCCTCGGTCGCGGCTACCGGCAGCCCGGCCACCCGGCAGACGACGTCGCCTCGCTCGGGCAGCGCGATCGAGGACAGCTCGCCCCGCACCGGCCGCTCCGGATCGTCGAGCGAAGCCAGCACCAGCGGCTGGCGCAGTCGGCCGAGGTCAGCCAGCAGGCTGGCCAGTTGCTCGGCCGGACAGCGAAAGACCAGGGCCACCGAGGGATTGGCCGCGGCAACCACCGGCAACCCACGCAACCGGATGCCGGCCGCGTGCAGCACCGCCGAGCGATCGAGTGCCGCGGCGGTCACCGCTGACTCAGCCGGCAACCCGAGCACCTCGACGGAGCCGGCAGCCGTCAGCGACGGGATTGCCTCGCTGCCAGCGCCCACCACGAGCACCCGGCCACCATCGGCCAGGCAGGACGACGCCTCGGCCAGCCCGGACGAGAGATCGGCCGGCACCGCGATGCCAGCCGCGCCGAGCCAGGCCCGGCCGGCCGGATCCTCGGCCAGCACCAGGTCGGCCGCGGCCGCCTCGGCCAGCAACCGGTCGAGCCCGACGCCGGCCTGCCGGCAGCGCACCACGGTGCCACCGGCCGGACCCGGCAGCCGTTCGATCAGCACGCTCAGCGTGACCTCGGGCGAGCCAAGCACGCGGACCAGCTGCCGTGGCAGCTCGCCGGCGACCAGGTCGACGTCGGTCGCCAGCGTGTCCGGCAACCGCTGCCGGCTGCGCCGGAGCACCGCGGATCCGCTGGCCGGCCACCAGGCCGAGTTGCCGATGGCCCGGCAACTCACCGACTCGCCGGCCGCCGACAGGGTCAGCCTGATCGGTCCGGCCAGCGGCTGGTCGGGCAGCCGCGCCGCGACTCCCACCACGCAGGTGGCCCGCGCGGTGATTGCCGCTTCGGCCGTCAGCTCCAGCGTCTTGCCATGGGTCGCGCGGATCGCGGGATGCCCGCGCGCGGTGAACCGAACGGGCTCGGTCAACCGCGCCTCACCCGACTACCTCGGCCACCGGGCGCAGCCGACAGCCGCACCTCATCCGACCACCTCGGCCACCCGGGTCATCGGCTCGGGCCGAACCGGGAAGTTGACCGAGCGGGCGATGAAGCACAGCGAGTGCACCCGCTCGTGCAGCCGCTGCGCCGGCGCCACCATCCCGGCCGAGGCGACCAACACCCGCGGCCGCAGCACCACCTCGGTGAACTGGCCGCTGCCGTCGGCGTTCAGCCGCATGGTGCCGTAGGCGTGGTCGGAATAGCCGGTCACCACGATTGACGAATCCGCGGCCAAATGCAGATACCAGAGCAGGTGACATTGCGACAGCGCGGCGACCAGCAGGTCCTCCGGACTCCACCGGTCAGCATCGCCGCGAAATGCCGGATCGGCGGATCCGGCAATCACCGGCTTGCCGTCGGCGCGGATATCGTGACTGCGGTCGTAGTCCCGGTAGCCACTGGTGCCCGATCCTCGATTGCCCGTCCAATCAAGCTGAATCTCGTACCGGTGCATGCCGCGTCTCCCGCTTCGGCCACGCCTGGATAAGGCCAGCGGCTTCAACCTACACCGGCCGATTACCGAGCAGCGGCGATTGTCAGCGACTCGGCGGTTTTGTGCAATTCCAACGCTTTATGAAGATTTTACGAAATGAGGTCCATTATCGAAACGCTCGACACACCCCAGCCAGGCAATGCGCTGCTGTGGTGCGCGGGCGCACCCCCGATCCCCTCGATGGAGGTTCGATGAGATTTACTGCCAAGCTGGCCACGATAGGCGTGGCCGTGGCACTCGGTTCACTGAGCACGGTGGGCATCGCTACGGCGAGCGCATCGAATACAACCGCCCCGGTCACCGGCAAGCACGCGCTCAAGGCCTGTGGCACGCCCGCGAAGGGCTTTGCCAGCTGCTTCGCACAGACCCTGGTCAATAACGACGGCACCAAGCCGGCTGCCGCCAGCCCGTCCGGGCTGAACCCGGCCGACATCCAGAGCGCCTACAAGCTCTCCGGATCGAGCGCCGCCACCGTGGCGATCGTGGACGCCTACGACGACCCGACGGCCGAGTCCGACCTCGGCGTCTACCGGTCCAATTTCGGCCTGCCGGCCTGCACCACCGCCAACGGCTGCTTCCGCAAGGTCAGCCAGACCGGCAGTAGCAAGCTGCCGCGGGCCAACGCCAACTGGGCCGTCGAGATCAGCCTGGACATCGACATGGTCTCGGCGACCTGCCCGACCTGCCACATCCTGCTGGTCGAGGCCAGCAGCAACTCCTTCGCCAACCTGGCCACCGCCGTGAACTACGCGGCTACCCAGGGCGTGGCCGCCATCAGCAACAGCTACGGCGGCAGTGACAGCACCGAAACCTCCTCCTACAACCACTCGGGCATCGCCATCACCGCCTCCAGCGGTGACAGCGGCTACGGCATCGAGTCGCCGGCCAGCTACCCGCACGTCATCGGCGTCGGCGGCACCCACCTGGTCAAGGACAGCAGCGCTCGCGGCTGGTCCGAGACCGCCTGGAACGGCGCCGGCAGCGGCTGCTCGACCGTGAACAGCAAGCCGTCCTGGCAGACCTCGGTCACCCAGTGCTCCGGTGACGCGGTGGCCGACGTTTCCGCGGTCGCGGACCCGAACACCGGCGTCTCGGTGTACGACTCCACCCCGTACCAGGGCCTCAGTGGCTGGGAGGTCTGGGGTGGCACCTCGGTCGCCTCGCCGATCATCGCCAGCGTCTACGCGCTGTCCGGCAACACCGCGGGCTACCCGGCCTCCTACACCTGGGGCCACACCTCCGGCCTGTTCGACGTGACCAGCGGCTCCAACGGCAGCTGCTCGCCGAGCATCTGGTGCACCGCCGGCACCGGCTGGGACGGCCCGACCGGCCTGGGTACTCCGAACGGCACCTCCGCCTTCTAACCGGGGCGCGGGTTCACCGCCTTTCTTCACCCTCCTGACGTTCCCCGGTCCGCTGGCAACAGCGGGCCGGGGAACGCCATTTTTCATGTCCACCCGGCCCAACGCCGCGCTGCTGGCGACCGGCAGCCGGCTGGCGAGCTTTGGATAGGCTGGCGAAATGACCGCTGCGGAACCGAACGCGAAGTTGCTGGCGGTCAGTGATCTGCACACCGGCTACGCCGCCAACCGCGAGGTGATCGACCGGTTGCGGCCCACCACCGCGGCCGACTGGCTGATCGTGGCCGGCGACGTCGGCGAGCTGGCCGACTCGGTCACCGCCGCGCTGGCCGTGCTGCGCGACCGGTTCGCGAAGGTGATCTGGTCGCCCGGCAATCACGAGCTGTGGACCCATCCCTCCGACCCGGTGACGCTGCGCGGTGAGCAGCGCTACCAGCATCTGGTGGCGGCCTGCCGATCACTGGACGTGCTGACCCCGGAGGACGAGTACCCGATCTGGCGCGGCGCCGGCGGCCCGGTGGTGATCGCGCCGCTGTTCCTGCTCTACGACTACACCTTCCTGCCGCCCGGCACCGAGACGGCCGAGGCCGCGCTCGAACTGGCCTACCGGACCGGCATCGTCTGCACCGATGAGCAGCTGCTGCATCCGGATCCGTTCCCGTCCCGGGCGGCCTGGTGTCATGCCCGGCTGGCCTATACCCGAGCCCGGCTGGACGCGATCGACCCGGCGCTGCCCACCGTGCTCATCAACCACTGGCCGATGACCCGGCAACCCACCGAGATCCTGCGCTACCCGCAGTTCGCCCAGTGGTGCGGCACCACGCACACCCGGGACTGGCATGTCCGCTACCGCAGCGCGGCGGTGGTCTACGGCCACCTGCACATCCCGCGCAGCACCGTCGAGGACGGCGTCCGGTTCGAGGAGGTGTCGCTCGGCTACCCGCGCGAGTGGCGCCCACGCAAGCTGCGGGCTCCCTGGCCGCGTCAGATCCTGCCCGCCATCGCATGATCGCCAGCATCCTGCCGGACTGGGTGGCCTCCTGCGCGCGTACGACCGACGTCGGCGAGGACGAGCTGTTCCCGGACGAGCAGGCGGTGCTGGCCAAGGCGGTGCCCAAGCGGCGGGCCGAGTTCAGCACCGTCCGAGCCTGTGCCCGGCAGGCGCTGGCCCAGCTGGGGATCGCGCCGGTGCCGATCCTGCCGGGTGAGCGGGGCGCGCCGCGGTGGCCGGACGGGGTGGTCGGCAGCATGACGCACTGCGACGGCTACCGGGCCGCGGCGGTGGCGCCGGCGTCCCGGGCGGTCGGCATCGGGGTGGACGCCGAACCGCATGGCCCGCTGCCCGACGGTGTGCTGCGCCTGGTCAGCCGGCCGGAGGAGCTGCCCCGGCTGCGGAAGCTGACCGCCGACCAACCGGCGGTGCACTGGGACCGGCTGCTGTTCACCATCAAGGAGTCGGTCTACAAGGTGTGGTTCCCGATCACCCGCAGCTGGCTGGACTTCGCCGGCGCCTCGGTCCGCATCGAGCCGGCCGAGCAGCGGTTCACCGTTGAACTGCAGGTGCCTGGTCCGATCGTCAACGGTGCCGAGCTGACCGAGCTGACCGGCCGGTTCCTGATCGCGGACGGGCTGATGGTCAGCGCCATCGTGCTGGACCGGGAACCGGGCTGAACCGGCCTGATCTCGTCGACGATCTAGTCCGGTCGAGGCTTGGTCTGGCGCAGCAGCACGATGAGTTCCTGCTGCGAGCGCACGCCGAGCTTGGCGAACACCGTTGACAGGTGGTTGCGCACCGTGCTCTGGGCCAGGTAGAGCTGTCGGGAGATGGCCGGCACCCGGTCGCCGGCCAGCAGCCGGGTGACGATCTGTAACTCCCGGTCGGTCAGCTCGGGCAGCCCTGGTGGAGTCCTGCTGGCGAAGCCGGCGAACAGGTCGCCGGCGGTCCGGGCGCCGGTGAGGCCATGGCCGAATCGGCGCAGCAGCAGCCGCAGCTCGTCGGCCGAGCGGTGCCCGTTGCCGTTGAACTCGAGCGCGGGCTGGATCGCGAAGGCGATGCTGGGCGGCGGCCGCAGCGGCATCAGTACCAGCTGGCGGCGGCCATTGCTCCGGTTCGGACCGATCAGCCCGACCGGCAGGCTGACCGATTCGCCGCTACCGACCAGGTGGGCGAGGCCGAACAGCAGCGTAGCCAAGCTGTCGGAGCTGACCAGGCCGATCAGTGATTGGCCGATCAGCGCGCTGGCCGGCTGGCCGAGCACCTCCCCGGCCTCCTCGCTCACCTGTTGCAGCACGAAGACCCGGTCGGCCCAGCCCACCACGGTCGGCGGCGGCTCGACCGTCGGCTCGGTCGCCCAACGCACTGCCTGGTCGGCCTGCGACAGCATCGCCAGCACCGGTTGGTCACCGCCTCGCGCGGCGATCGCATGGAACCAGATCTCCAGGTCGTCGGCCGGTTCGGAGGTCCGCACCCGGTGTAGCGCGAAGCCGCTCAGCCGGCCTTTGACAAGCAGCTCGGCAGCCTCACCGGCAGGCTCGTCGGTGAACTCCCAGAGCGCCCGACCGACCACCGGGATCCCGGCGGGGGCGAGCAGCGCCCTGGCCGCTTCGGTCGCCAGCAGGATCCGCTCACTGGGCAGCCGCAGCATCAGCACGGCCTCGGGGAAGGCCGCGACCGGTTCGTATACGGAGGGCAGGAAATCGAGGTCGGGAGGTTCAGCTCGAGTTTCACCGCGCACCCCAGCCACCCCCGGTATCAAAGCTAACTCGCATCCGCCGAGTACTTTCGCTTCGACGTCAAAGAGCTTTTCATGTAGGAAGATGAAATAAAAACAGGTCGGCAAACATTCCGGACGAAGCGTCGCCCGAGCCGTGACAGAACGTCTATGGTCCCGCTTGCCCGATGTGCTGAGACTGTCGGTTAACCTCAGGTGAACTCATCGCCTGATGCGGGGGGAGTTATGGCCATGGACTCAGTACGGGCGCCGGATGTAGCGGCGGAATCCGAAATCGTGACAGTGCGTGAACAGCGTTCGTCAGATGTCCGGACCGTCGGCGACAGCGCCGGCTACCGTGGCGTCGCCGTGGTCGGCACTACCTTTGACGGCCGAGTCACCCTGTGGACCGCCAAAGCTCAAAGCATGTTCGGTTGGACGTCCGTCGAGGCCATCGGTCGGCGCTTGCGAGAACTTGTCGATATGGGTTTGACGGACGAAGATTTTGCCGAGTTTGTATTCATCGGCGCGCATGGCGCCTGGACCCGCGACCTGGTGGTGACCGATCGCTCCGGTAGCCGCTTCGCGGTTCGGATGACCGCCACCCTGGCGGTCGCCCCGGACGGCACCGACGAGCTGATCGCGACCTTGCAACAGGTTGCGCCGGAGCATCCGGCGATCACGCTCAGTGAGCGGCCGTTTCGGCTGATCGCCGAGCGTGGCAGCGATCTGGTGCTGATCTGCGACCTCGCCATGACCGTGACCTACGCCGGGCCGTCCCTGCACGCCGCCTTCGGCTTCCGGGCCCGCGATGTGATCGGCACCCCGGCCTGGCAGTACGTCCACCCGATGGACGCCCCGCGGCTGCGCCAGGAATGGCAGGCCGCAGTGGCGGCACCGGGCGAGCAGCGCGAGTTGGAACTGCGGGTCCGCAACGTCGACGGCCAGTGGCGCTGGGTGCAGCTGCGGATCAGCAACCTGATTGCCGACCTGGCGGTCGCGGCGATGGTGCTCAACCTGCGCGATATCACCGAGACCCGCGGCATGGTCGACCGGTTGGAAGCCAGCGATCGGATGGTCGCCGAGATCCTCGATGCCGCCCTGGAAGGCATCTGGGTGATCGACGCGGCCGGCCGCACCGTGCTGGCCAACAGCCGGATGGCCGAACTGCTCGCGGTCGAGCCGGCTCGGCTGGCCAACGGCTCGGTCTTCGACTTCGTCGATGCCGCGGCGGCGGAGTTCCTGGCCCACCGGCTGGGCCATCGCGCGGCCGGCGCGCGCGAGCAGTACGAGTTCTCCTTCGTCCGTCGGGACGGGCTGCGGCGCTGGCTGCGGGTGTCCGGCGTGCCGCGCTACGGCAGATCCGGCCGCTTCGTCGGCAGCATCGAGATGTGTTACGACATCACCGACCGCAAACTGCTGGAACTGCGGCTGGAGCGCCGGGACTGGATCGACCCGCCGATCGCCGTCGAGGAGTTCCTCGACCGCCGGCCCAAGCAGGACTCGCTGGCCTACCGGTACGCCACCAACTACGGCCGGAGCCTGCCGGCCGACCGCGAGGAACCGGTGCCCGGCCTGGATCGGCTGTCCCGGCGCGAGTACGAGGTGGTCAAGCTGTTGCTGCACGGCGATCGGGTGCCGGTCATCGCGCGGCAGCTGTTCGTCAGCCAGAGCACCGTGCGCAATCACCTGTCCTCGGTGTTCCGCAAGCTGCGGGTGCGGTCCCAGCAGGAGCTGATCGTGCTGCTGCGCGAGCGCAAGCTCAGCGGCTGAGCCACCCGCCGGCCGGACCTGAGCCGGCCCGCCGACGCATCCCGGCCGGGCCGTAGCCTTGGGCCAGCACACGAGCCGGCGGAGGGCGGATGCGAGTAGCGCTGTACGTGACCTGCCTGGTCGACGGCCTGTTCCCGGACGTCGGCAAGGCCACCGTCCGGCTGCTGCGCCGGCTCGGCTGCCAGGTCGAGGTGCCGCTGGCGCAGACCTGCTGCGGGCAGATGCACATCAATACCGGTTACCCGCGCGAGGCGCTGCCGCTGATCCGCAACGAGGTGGCCGCCTTCGCCGGCTACGACGCGGTGGTGCTGCCGTCCGGCTCCTGCACCGGCTCGGTGCGGCACCAGCACGCCGGTGTCGCTACCGCTGCCGGCGATGCCGAGTTGGCCGAGGCGGCCCAGGAGCTGGCCGGTCGCAGTTATGAGCTGTCGGAGTTCCTGGTCGATGTGCTCGGCACCGCCGATGTCGGTGCCTACTACCCGCACCGGGTCACCTACCACCCGACCTGTCACTCGCTGCGGCTGCTCGGGGTCGGCGACCGGCCGCTGCGGCTGCTGCGCGCGGTGGCCGGGCTGGATCTGGTCGAGCTGCCGCAGGCCGAGTCCTGCTGCGGCTTCGGCGGCACGTTCGCGCTGAAGAACGGCGCGGTGTCGACCGCGATGCTGGCCGACAAGATGCGTGCGGTGCTGGATACCGGGGCCGAGGTGTGCAGCGCCGGCGACGCGTCCTGCCTGATGCACATCGGCGGTGGGCTGGGCCGGCTACGTTCCGGCGTGCGCACGGTGCACCTGGCCGAGATCCTGGCGAGCACCGCATGACCTACCTCGGCATGCCCACCGGCACCGGTCACCTCAGCACGCCGGCGAAGTTTCCGGAGCTGGCTGAGCAGGCGTTGGCCAATACCCAGCTACGCCGCAACCTGGCCAGGGCCACCGGCACCATCCGGGCCAAGCGGGCCGCCGTGGTGGCCGAGCTGCCGGACTGGCAGCAGCTGCGCGCGGCCGGCGCCGCGATCAAGGACGACGTGCTGGCCCACCTGGACGACTACCTGCTCCAGCTGGAGGCCCGGGTCACCGAGCGCGGCGGGGTCGTGCACTGGGCACCGGACGCGCAGGCGGCCAACCAGATCGTGGTCGAGCTGGCCCGGGCGGCCGGCGCCCGCGAGGTGGTCAAGGTCAAGTCGATGGCAACCCAGGAGATCGGTCTGAACGAGGCGCTGGCCGCGGCCGGCATCCCGGCCTGGGAGACCGACCTGGCCGAGCTGATCGTGCAGTTGGGCAAGGACCGGCCCTCGCACATCCTGGTGCCGGCCATCCACCGCAATCGCGCCGAGATCCGTGAGATCTTCCTGCGCGAGATGGCCGGGGTCGATCCGGCGCTGTCCGACCAGCCGGCGGCGCTGGCCGAGGCGGCGCGGAAGCATCTGCGCCGCAAGTTCCTGCGGGCCGAGGTGGCTATCTCCGGTGCCAACTTCGCGATCGCCGAGACCGGCACGCTGGCGGTGGTCGAGTCCGAGGGCAACGGCCGGATGTGCCTGACCCTGCCGCGCACCCTGATCACCGTGATGGGCATCGAGAAGTTGCTGCCGACCTGGCGGGATCTGGAGGTGTTCCTGCAGTTGCTGCCCCGCTCGTCCACCGGGGAGCGGATGAACCCGTACACCTCCATGTGGACCGGTGCCACCGAGGGCCAGCAGTTCCACCTGGTGCTGCTGGACAACGGCCGCACCGCGACGCTGGCCGACCCGGCTGGCCGGAGCGCGCTGCGCTGCATCCGCTGCTCGGCCTGTCTGAACGTCTGCCCGGTGTACGAGCGCACCGGCGGCCACGCCTACGGCTCGATCTACCCCGGCCCGATCGGCGCGGTGCTGTCCCCGCAGCTGACCGGCCTGGGCGCGAACCGTACCAACGCCTCGCTGCCGTACGCCTCCTCGTTGTGCGGTGCCTGCCTGCCGGCCTGCCCGGTGGCCATCGATATACCCAGCATGCTGGTGCACCTGCGCTCCCGCGCGGTGGATGCCGAGCCCCGGTACTCGCCGGAGAAGGTGGCGATGGCGGCGCTGGCCTGGACCATGGCCGACGCCGGTCGGTGGCGCCGGGCGCTGCGGCTGGGCCGGTTCGGCCGGCTGCTGCGCCGGTTCCGGACGCTGCCCGGCCCGCTGTCGGCCTGGACCGCGTCCCGGGATCTGCCGGTGCCACCGACCGAAACCTTCCGGGACTGGTGGCAGCGATCGGGAGCGGACGAATGACCGAGGCGCAGGCCACCGGCCGGCAGACGATCCTGGCCCGGATCACCACCGCGCTGGCCGATCGGCCGGCGCCGGCAGAGGTGCCCCGGGCATACCGGCCAGCCGGCGCGGAGCCCGGCGTCGATCTGCTGGACCTGCTCACCGATCGGCTGGTCGACTACCGGGCCGCCGTGCACCGCTGCCCGGCCGGGGCGGCGGCCGGCCGGATCGGCGAGCTGGTCGGCGACCGGTCCGTGGTGGTGCCGGTCGGCTTCGACGAGCAGCTGCTGACCGAGGTCACCAGCTGGCGCGGTGACGAGCCGCCGCTGACCATCGCCGAGCTGGACGCGGCCGACGGGGTGGTCAGCAGCTGCGCGCTCGCGATCGCCGAGACCGGCACCCTGGTGCTGGACGCCGGTCCCGGGCAGGGGCGCCGGGCCCTCACCCTGGTGCCGGACTACCACCTGGCGGTGGTCCGGGCCGACCAGGTGGTGTTCAACGTGCCGGAGGCGATCCAGCGGCTGGCCGGCAGCCGAACGCTGACCTGGATCAGCGGGCCCAGCGCGACCAGCGACATCGAGCTGGCCCGGGTCGAAGGGGTGCACGGTCCGCGCACCCTGGTCGTGCTGCTGCTCGAGCCCTGACCGTCGGCGCCACTCGTGTCGAGGGCGCAACAGTAGGCTGACCATTCGTGACTAACCCGCACTTCGATCTGGCCATCATCGGAACCGGCTCCGGCAACTCGCTGGTCACGCCGGACTTCGACGGCCGCCGGGTGGCCATCATCGAGCAGGGCGTCTTCGGCGGCACCTGCCTGAACGTCGGCTGCATCCCGACCAAGATGTACGTCTACGCCGCCGAGGTGGCCAACACGATCCGGCAGGCCAGCCGGTACGGCATCGACGCCAGCATCGACGGCATCCGGTGGCTCGACATCCGGGACCGGATCTTCGGCCGGATCGATCCGATCTCCGACGGCGGCCGGGCCTACCGCGAGGATGCGGAGAACACCACCACCTTCTTCGGGCCTGCCGAGTTCACCGGCCCGAAGTCGCTCAGTGTCACGCTCGCCGACGACCGGCGGGTCGCCCTCACCGCCGACCAGATCGTGATCGCGGCCGGTGGCCGGCCGGTGATCCCGGACGTGATCGCCGACTCCCGGGTGCCGTTCCACACCTCCGACACCATCATGCGGATCGAGGAGTTGCCACAGCGGTTGCTGATCATCGGTGGCGGTTATATCGCCGCCGAGTTCGCCCACATCTTCTCCGCGCTCGGGGTCGCGGTCACGGTATTGGCGCGCAGCACCCAGCTGCTTCGTTCTCTTGACGACGAGATATCCGAGCGGTTCACCGCGACGGTGGCCGACCGGTGGGATCTGCGGCTCGGTCAGCTGGTCAGCAAGGCAACCGAGCAGGACGGTGAGATCCGCCTGGAACTCAGCGACGGCGGCAACGCCAGCGGTGACCTGCTGCTGGTGGCCACCGGCCGGCAACCCAACTCCGATCGGCTGAATCTGGCCGCGGCCGGGGTGCGCACCCATGCCGACGGCCGGGTGCGGGTCGATGAGTACGGCCGTACCGGGGTGCCCGGGATATGGGCACTCGGCGACGTCTCCTCGAACTTCCAGCTCAAGCATGTCGCCAATGCCGAGGCCAGGGCGGTGGCGCACAACCTGGTGCACCCGGAGGATCTGCGTGCCTTCGATCAGCGTTATGTGCCGGCGGCGGTGTTCACCTCACCGCAGCTGGCCAGTGTCGGCTGGACCGAGCAGCAGGTGCGGGCGCTGGGCCGGCCGTACCGGTGCGCGGTGCAGAACTACGGCGATACCGCCTATGGCTGGGCGACCGAGGACACCACCGGCATCTGCAAGCTGATCTGCGACGCGGAGACCGGGCTGCTGCTCGGTGCGCACCTGATGGGTTACCAGGCCTCGAACCTGATCCAGCCGCTGGTGCAGGCGATGTCCTTCGGCCAGCGGGCCTCCGACATCGCCCGCGGCCAGTACTGGATACATCCGGCACTGATGGAAGTGGTGGAGAACGCGCTGCTCAAACTCGGCATGAACGAGACCCTGGCCGAACCGGGGCCGGGCGAGACGTGACCGACCGGGTCGCGGTGCTGGAGGTCGGCGGCACCCATGTCAGCGCGGCCTGGGTGGACCGGGACGACTGGCACGTCGACGAGGCACGGCGGGCCGAGCTGGATCCGAGCGGCACCGCCGAGCAGCTGCTGGCCGGGCTGGCCGAGGCCGCCAGCCGGCTCGCCGCGCCGGCCGGCTCGCCGTGGGCGGTGGCGATGCCCGGACCGTTCGACTACCGCCGCGGCGTGGCGCACTACACCGGGGTCGGCAAGTTCGAGGGGTTGACCGGGGTGGATGTCCGTTCGGCGCTCTACGAACGGCTGCCCGAGCAGCCCGGCTCGATCACCTTCGTCAACGATGCCAGCGCATTCCTGATCGGGGAGTGGCTGATCGGTACCGCCCGCGGCGCCACCCGGTGCGCGGCGGTGACGCTGGGCACCGGCATCGGATCGGCCTTCCTGGACCGGGGCCGGGTGGTCGACAGCGGGCCGGAGGTGCCCGCGCAGGCCGAGGTGCACCTGCTCTCACATGCCGGCTCCCCGCTGGAGGAATGGGTGTCCCGCCGGGCACTGCGGCGTGACTACGCGGCCCGGACCGGCCGGCCGGACGACACCGACGTCAAGCAGATCGCGGCCCTGGCCCGGGCCGGCGACCCGGCCGCGGTGGCGAGTTTCGACGGCGCGTTCACGGTGCTGGGGGAGGTGCTGGGGCCGTGGCTGGAGCGCTTCGGCGCCGACCAGCTGGTGATCGGCGGCTCCATCGCCGGCGCCTGGGATCTCATCGAGGGTCCACTGCGCGCCGGCCTGTGCCGGCGGTCGGAGTGCCGGTACGCGGTCGGGCTGGCTGCCGAGCCGGCACGGTCACCGCTGGTCGGCGCCGCCCACATCGCCCCCTAGGTGTACTCGACCATGACGTTGGTGCCGGGCGCTACGGGGTGAAGCCGGCCAGCCCCAGCACGTCCACCGGGCCGTCGCCGCGGCCCAGGCCGGCCAGCCCACGGGCCACTGCCTGGCTGGCGATCGCCGCCGCCCGCTCGGCCGCCACCGGCAGTGAGTCACCCCGGGCCAGGCAGCCGGCCAGCACCGCCGAATGGGTGCAACCGGCGCCGTGGGTGGCCGGTATCGGATGCCGAGGCACTTCGATGTCCAGGTGCGTGCCGTCGAGGAAGAGATGGTCGGCCGGCCGCGCGCCGTGCCCACCGGTGACCAGCGCGGCCGGTGCGCCGAGCGCCACCAGCGCCTCGGTCAGCGCGGCCCGGTCCTCGGTGGCCAACCCGGTGAGTGCCTGCGCCTCCATCAGGTTCGGGGTGACCACGGTGGCCAGCGGGAACAGCAGCCCGGTCAGCGCCGAGACCGCGTCGTCGCGCAGCAGCCGAGCGCCGGAGGAGGCCACCAGTACCGGGTCGACCACCAGCGGTAGCCCGCTGCCGGTGAGCCGATCGGCCACCGCCTCGATGATGGGCGCGGAGAACAGCATGCCGGTTTTCACCGCCCGTGGCGGCAGATCGACCAGCAGCGCGTCCAGCTGCGCGGTCACGAAAGCCGGCGGGCACTCGTGGATGGCGCTGACCCCGGTGGTGTTCTGCGCGGTCAACGCGACGATCACCGAGGTGCCGTGCACGCCGCACCGGGCGAACGCCTTCAGGTCCGCCTGGATACCGGCGCCGCCGCCGGAGTCCGAGGAGGCGATGGTCAAGGCGATGGGAGTATCAGCGGCGGCGGTCACCGTACTAACCTAGGGGAGTCCTGCGCGGGAGCCCGGCGGAACGGGCTGAGAGGGTGGCTGCAGCGCGCCACCGACCGCTGAACCTGATCCGGGTAATGCCGGCGAAGGGAGAGAGGTAACCGATGGTCGTCGATAGCAGACCAGCCGCGCCCAGCACCGGCCTCGCCGAGGCACCGGTCACGCTGAACGAGCCGGTCCCGCGCACGCTCGGGCTGTTCGACCAGCTGGGCTTCTGGGGCAACGTCGGGGTCAGCCTGCTCGGCTTCTCCGGTGCCATCGCGGTGCTCGCCCCGTACGGCGTGCCTCAGCTGAGCTTCGTCGCGGCGGTCGCCGCCGCCGTGGTCGGCTCGGTGCTGGGCGGGCTGATCCTGGGCGCCTCGCTGGTGCTCGGCGCTCGCACCGGCGCGCCGGCCATGGTGCTGCTGCGCGGCCTGCTGGGTGGCCGCGTCTCGGTGCTGCCGACGGTGCTCAACATCGCCCAGTGCCTCGGCTGGGCGATCTTCGAGCTGGTCACCATCTCCCTCGGCCTGGGCGCGCTGAGCCATGGTCAGCTGCCGCGCTGGCTGTGCATCCTGGCCGCCGGGGTCGTCACCACGGCGCTGACGATCCGGCCGCTCGGCTGGATCCGCGCGCTGCGTCGCTACGTCTCGGTGCTGGTGGTGCTGGCGCTGGTGGTGCTGGCGGCCGGCCTGCTGCACCGGCACGGTGAGCCGCTCAGCGGTTCCTGGTCCGGGTTCTGGCTGGCGGTCGACTCCGCGATGGCGCTGACCATCTCCTGGGTGCCGCTGGGCGCCGACTACTCCCGGCACTCCCGATCGGCCGGCGCGGCGTTCGCCGGTGGCTTTCTCGGCTACGGGCTGACCCAGGTGGCCTGCCTGGTCATCGGGCTGGTCTCGCTGAGCCAGGTGGCCGAGGACGGCAACCGGATCTTCGACCTGTTCATCGGCCTGCCGTTGGGCACCATCGCCTTTGCCGTGCTGGTGATCCGGGAGACCGACCAGAGCTTCGCCAACGTGTACTCCACCGCCATCTCGATCCAGAACCTGCGCCCGGGCTGGGACCGGCGGGTACTCAGCCTGCTGATCGGCGGGCTGAGCACGCTGCTCGCGCTGACCATCAACATCAACGACTACGCCAATTTCCTCTACCTGATCGGGGCGGTGTTCATCCCGCTGTCCGGCGCGCTGATCGCGGCATGGCTGCGTATCGGCGCGAGCAACTGGGACGTCTCCTTCGACGCGCCGGCGCGGCCGGCCATGTTGGTGGCCTGGCTGGTCGGATTCGTGGTCTACCAGCTGATCAACCCGGGTTCGATCTCCTACTGGTCGGACTTCTGGACCCGGGCCGGCACCGACCTGCACACCCTGAACCACCCCTGGCTGTCGGCCTCCATCGCCTCGTTCGCGGTGGCGTTCCTGCTGGCGCTACCGTTCGCCCGGGTGCCGGCCGGCGCGCGGCGATGAGCGAGCCCAGCGCCGGCACCGGCACCGGCGAGTTGGTCCTCGGCGGCCGGAGCTTCTCCTCCCGGCTGATCGTCGGCACCGGCGGCGCGCCCAGCCTGGACGGCCTGGCCGACATCCTGACCGCAGCCGGCACCCAGTTGACCACGGTGGCGATGCGACGGGTGGCGGCCGGCTCGTCCGGCTCGGTGCTGGACGTGCTGGCCGGGCTCGGCATCCAGCTGCTGCCCAACACCGCCGGCTGCCGTACCGCGGCCGAGGCGGTGCTGACCGCCAAGCTTGCCCGGGAGGCGCTGGCCACCGAGTGGATCAAGGTGGAGGTGGTCGCCGACGAGCGGACCCTGCTGCCGGACGGCCCGGAGCTGCTGGCCGCCTGCGAGCAGCTGGTCGACGACGGCTTCGTGGTGCTGCCCTACACCAATGACGATCCGGTGCTGGCCCGGCGGCTGGAACAACTCGGGTGCGCGGCGGTGATGCCCGGCGGCGCGCCGATCGGCTCGGGGCTCGGCATCCGCAACCAGCACAACATCGCCCTGATCGTCGAGCAGGCCCAGGTGCCGGTGATCCTGGACGCGGGCATCGGCTGTGCCGCCGACGCGGTACAGGCCATGGAGCTGGGCTGTGACGCGGTGCTGGTGGCCTCGGCGGTGACCCGGGCCGCCGACCCGGTACGGATGGCACACGCCATGCGGCTGGCGGTGACGGCCGGCTGGCAGTCCCGGGCCGCCGGCCGGATCGCTCGCAGGTGGTGGGCGGAGGCGTCCTCGCCGTACGACGGGATGTTGGACGGCATGATCTAGGGCGTGCCTTAAGCAGCACCTTCAAGCAGCGCCTTTCTAGCAGCACCACCCCCGGCAGCGCGGCCGGCGACCACCTAGCGCCGGCGGCCCACCCGGGCCAGCTTCAGCGATCGGGAGTACTGCCCGAGCAGGGCTTCCTCGGCCGCGGACTCAGGCTCGAACAGGGTGCCCGGCCGGAGCAGGAAGACCCGTTCGATGGCCAGTGCCGTACTGATCGAGCAGCTGCGCCGGCGGCCGGTGAGCAGGTGGTTCACCGTCGAATGTCCCAGCCCGGCTCGGCGAGCGACCTCTCGTTCGGAGATGTCGGCGTCCTCGATCAGTTCCACCAGCGCGTTCCGGCTACGCAGCCGCATCGGAGCGCTCCGGATCTGCTGGCGGCTGGGGGGGTGGGCATGGGCATGACACAATGTCAGCTGTCACTCGTCCGCTCTTTCTCAATGGTCCAGGGTGTGGGAGTGGCACTCCCGCCGAGGGCCGCGAACCCTCGGCGGGACATCTATCTAACACTATCGCATAGTCGCATGCGACGTGCGATAGTTATGCTGTCCGGGTTGCCGATGATTACGCCGACGGCGCCGTCCGAGTGAGAGGCCTGAGCAGCCAAGTGTCCACCTTGTCCGACTACCTGAACGAGCACCTGCCTGCGCAGTGGCAGAAACCGCAGGTCGTCGAGGCGTTACGAGGTGTGGTGGATCGAGCCACCGTGTATCGATACCTGTCCGGCCGGCATCCCCGCACGCCGAGCGACACCGTGCTGCAGGCCTTCGCCTCGGTGCTGCCGGGAACCTCGCTGGTGGCGCTGCGGGCAGCCGCCGGGGTAGGCGGCGGCGAGGAGGACGTCTGGGTTCCGCCGAAGGAGGCCAATCGGCTCAACCAGGGTCAGCGGCGCGCGCTGGAGGCGTTCATCCGGGCCACCGTCAACTGGCAACCGGAGCCGGACTCCCGCCCGGCTGAGGCCATCGAGCAGGATGCCGCGGTGCTCGCCGAGGCACCGGAGATCCGCCTTACGCCGGCGGCCCGGGCTGACGTGCAGACCTACATCGCCGAGCTCTACGCCTCCGGGCTGTCCGAGCTGGCCGCTCGGGTGGCGGCGACCCTGGCGATCAGTTCGGCCTCGGACACCGCCAACAAGTCGTCGAGCGACTGACCGTCGCGCGGCTTGGCCGCGACCGCGACCTGGGCGGAGATGCCCTGCCGGTGCAGCACCGAACGCAGCCGGACGGCCAGCGCGTCGGCATTGGTGCCCGGGCAGTCGGTGAGCAGCACGGCCAGCCCGGAGCTGCCGGCCATCCCGATGGCATCGCAGCCGGCCTGCACCCGGGCCAGGTAGTTCACCGTGGCCGGGTCGGCGGTGTCCACCCGCATCACCGCGCCGACCGGGCAGGCCGCGATGACCTCCCGGGCGATCAGCAGCCACGCCTCCTGGTTCATCGGCCGAGTGGTGGGGTCCTCCGCCGCGCGCAACCCCGCCTTGACGGCGTGCCGCTGCAGGGCGATGGTCGCCGGCAGCGAGAGCCAGGCCAGGGTCGGCAGCGAGTGGTGCAGCAGCACCAGTTCCCCGGCGGCGATCACGAGGGTGCCCAGTTCGATCTGGTGGATGCGCCACTTGAGGAAGATGCTCAGGCCATGGGTCTCGCCGACGGTCAGGATCGCGATCACCACGAAGGTGACATGCGCCGCCTCGTATGCCGCGCCGGCCAACAGCACCTGCAGGCCGTAGCTGGTCGCGAGCCCGGCGCAGTGATGGGCCGCCAGCGCGGCGAAGATGACGCCAGCGGTGCTGTAGACGTAGCGGTAGGCCCCGGCCTGCCCGCTGATGTTGCGGGACGGCCACTCAGCGGCCGCCGCCAGCACGATCACCAGGCCGGCCAGCGCGGGCGGAAGCACCACCGCGGCCGGGAAGCACCAGGACGCCAGCAGGTTGGGCGTCGGCATCGGTGGGTGGTCGACGTCGCTGTGCAGCGCTCGTCGAGCGCGTTCCCACCTGCGGGTCAGGACCGAATAGGTAACGCTCAATGATCCGAGAAAGATGGCGGTGCTGACGTCGGCGCTGGCAATGTGCCGTGGCGAAAGCAGCGGTACCAGCAATGCCGCCGTATCGACGAGCAGAACGAGGATGAGCACTGGCCGGCGTATTCGCCACAGGTCCCAGGCTGCTATCCGGAGCAACGAGTTCCCCTCTGATTCGACCGTCGTTTACGCGTCGAATTAGGAGGGGCAAACCTTAATGGCTTACTCTCTCATGCGCGCGCCGATAGCCGACTGTACATAACAGGGCGAACCGTGTCACGCGTGTCGCGGGGGTGTTTGGTGTACGCGATAAGTGCCGGGCTGATAGCCCAAGGAAGGAGGTGTTCCGCATGCGTAACTGGGAATGGTGACCTCTTACTCCTGAGCAGCGGATGAGGTGCGGCGCGACGGTCTGCAGACGCTCCGCACCCCATTCCGCTCACCACCCATTAGGGCACGCCCGTGTGAAAGCAGGTATAAGTTCTGTATTTATCGACAGCGTCATTCGTATGATGAGGTGCGATGTCGCCAGTCGCTGGACTAACCGCCCTGCACTGCAGTCACCACTTCGACTCGGTCACCCTCGCTGACCACCGTGTCGGCCCAGCTGCCACGGGGAATCACCGCGGAGTTCACGGCCACCGCGATGCCGGTGTCCCGGTTGCTGACCTTGAGCACCAGCTCGGCCAGGCTTGGCTGGCCGCTGACCTGGTACGCGGTCCCGTTCAGGATGATCTGCATCGAGGCCTCCTCGGCTCAAGCGGATGCCGACGGTGGTTGGCTGAACCGGCGGGCGTCGAACGGCTTCCACTCCACCGCCGGCCGGCCGCCGGCCAGCAGCGTCCCGACCGCCTCGGCGGTCAGCGCGGAAAGCAGGATGCCGTTGCGGTAGTGCCCGGTGGCCACCAGCAGGCCGGGTTGGTACCAGCCGAGCAGCGGCCCGTTGTCCGCGGTGCCCGGCCGGCTGCCGGCGCTGGCCTCGGTGAGTGCGAGCTCGGAGCTCACCGGCAACAGTTCGGCGGCATCGCGTAGCAGCTCATACACCGCGCCGGCGGTCACCGTGGTGTCGAAGCCCTGGTCCTCGGAGCTGGCGCCGACCACGATCTCGCCACCGGTCCGCGGCACCAGGTATACCTCGCTGCCCCGGATCAGGCCGCGCACCGTGTGCCGCAGCACGACTCCCAGCCGCTCCGGCACCGTCAGCCGCAGGATCTGGCCCTTGACCGGCCGGACGCCCACCTCGACCAGTGCCTGGGTGGCCGCGCCGGAACACAGCAGCACCACCTCGGCGGGCAGCTCGGTGCCGTCGGCCAACCGCACCCCGCTGACCACCGAGCCGTCCCGAATCAGGCTGGTCACCTCGCCGGTCACCGTGGCCACGCCTGCCAACCGGCCGCCGGCCGCCAACGCGCCCAGATAGCGCCGGTTGTCCACCGACAGGTCGCCACGGGCGAGCACGCCGGCCCGCACCGAGGGCGCCAGGTAGGGCTCCAGCGCGCGCACCGCGCTGCCGGTCAGCCGCTCGGCCGACAGGCCCAGCGCCTCGCGGTAGGCCGACAGCCGATCGAGTACCGCCCGGTCATCGGCGTTGAAGGCGACCACCAGGGTGCCCTCGGCGCGCAGCCCGACCGGCTGCCCGGTGCGCCGTTCCAGCTCGGTGGCGAACCGGCCGAATGCCGGCACCGCCGCCAGGTTGAGCCGGGTCAGGTGACCCTCGCCGAAGCCGGCCTCACTGACCGGCGCCAGCATGCCGGCGGCCACCCAGCTGGCACCGGTGCTCCCGGTATCCACCAGCTGAACCGAATGCCCTTGTTCAGCAAGGTGATAGCCGCAGGCCAAGCCGATCACGCCGGCGCCGACGACCAGCACAGCTGCCACCCGGTGAAGGTTAGTCCAGCGGTGGCACCCGCCGGCTGCTGGTCAGGGTGGTCCCGGCGCTGGCGGCCACCACCATGACCAGCGCCGTCAGCGTGCTCAACCGCAGTTGCTGGCCGAGCACCAGGATGCCGGCCAGCGCGGCGACAGCCGGCTCGAGGCTCATCAGCAGGCCGAAGGTGGCCGCCCGCACTCGGCGCAGCGCGGTCAGCTCGAAGGAGTAGGGAATCACCGAGGAAAGCACCGCGACCGCCAGCCCGCCGGCCAGCACGCCCGGGCGCAGCAGCGCGTCACCGCCCTGGACCAGCCCGGCCGGCACCATCAGCACCGCACCCACCGCAAGCGCGATCGCCAACCCCTGCAGGCCGCTGAAGATCGAGCCGACCCGCTGCGACAGCAAGATGTAGCTGGCCCAGAAGGTGCCGGCCAGCAGCGCGAGCAGCAGCCCGACCGGGTCCAGCCCGGACGAGCCCGAGCCGCCGGCGCTGCCGAAGGCGAGCAGCGCCACCCCGCCGCCGGCCAGCGTCGCCCAAACCAGATCGAGCAGCCGGCGAGAACCCAGGATCGCCACGGTGAGCGGTCCGGCGAACTCCACGGTGACCGCCGGGCCCAGCGGCAACCGGGCCAGCGCCTCGTAGAAGGTCCAGTTCATCCCTGCCAGCGCCACCCCGAAGGCAGCCACCGTGACCAGCTCGCGGCGCGGCCGGCCGGCCAGTCGCGGCCTGGTGATCGGCAGCAGCAGCGCGGCGGCCAGCGCCAGCCGGAGCAGCACCACGCCGGCGGGGCCGGCCTGGTCGAACAGCGTCGTGGCGAAGGCTGAACCGAACTGCACCGAGGCGATGCCGCCCAGGATCAGCAGGGGGGCCGGCAGCGCGTCGAGCTCGGTACGCGCCGCCATCACCACACCGCCATCTTGCCGCCCAGCACCGACAACCGGCCGACGGGCTGATTGGATCGAGACATGCGTGGCATCGCCGAGGCCCGGCTGTACCTGTGTACGGACTCGCGGGCCGACCGTGGTGACCTGCCCGACTTCCTCGACGCGGTGCTGGCCAACGGGGTGGACATCGTCCAGTTGCGCGAGAAACAGCTGGAGGCGGCCGATGAGCTGGCGTTGCTGGAGGTGTTCGCCGACGCCTGCCGCCGGCACGGCGCACTGCTCGCGGTCAACGACCGGGCCGATCTGGCGGTGGCGGCCGGTGCGCAGGTGTTGCACATCGGCCAGCGTGACCTGTCCCCGGCGATGGCCCGCCGGATCGTCGGGCCGGACGTGACGATCGGACTGTCCAGCCACAGCGTCGAGCAGGCCGGGACGGCAGCCAGCAACCCGGACGTCGACTACTTCTGCTTCGGGCCGCTGTGGTCGACGCCGACCAAACCGGGGCGGCCGCACACCGGCCTGCAACCGCTGCGCTCGGTGGCCGAGTCGCGACCGGCCAAGCCGTGGTTCGCCATCGGCGGGATCGATGAACAGCGGCTGCCGGCGGTACTGGCAGCCGGCGCGCGGCGGGCGGTGGTGGTCCGGGTGCTCACCGAGGCCGCCGATCCGGGGGCGGTCGCTGCCCGGCTGGCGGCGGCGCTGGCCGCGGCGAACTAGCCGACCCGGCCCTTCGCCGATGCGAACCAGCCCCGGCGCCCGTCGACACGGCTGTGTAGCGTCGAAACAGGTCTGGGTCAGCAGCAGAGGGAGCCGGGATGGAGAACGCCGCCAGGCGCTGGTTCTCCACGCGTACCTTCGCTGCCGCCGACTACCAGCTGGCGGCGCTGGCCGAGGCCAAGTCGGCCAGCGGCCAGCGGGTCAGCGTGGTCATCCCGGCCCGCGACGAGGCCGGCACGGTGGCCGCCGTGGTCGACCAGATCCGGCAGGCGCTGCAGCCGGTCGGGCTGGTCGACGAGCTGGTGGTGATCGACTCCGACTCGGCTGACGACACCGCCGCGCAGGCCCGGGCCGCCGGGGCCACCGTGTTCGCCGCCCGGCAGATCGATACCGGCACCCCCGCGCTGCCGGGCAAGGGCGAGGCGTTGTGGAAGTCGCTGTTCGTCACCTCCGGCGAGTTACTGGTCTTCATCGACGCCGACCTGACCGAGTGGGGCCCGCATTTCGTCAGCGGCCTGCTCGGTCCGCTGCTGAGACATCCCGACGTCCAACTGGTGAAGGGCTTCTACGACCGGTTGGCCGACGACCTGCCCGGTGCCACGGTGGCCGCGCCGCAGGGCGGCCGGGTCACCGAACTGTGTGCCCGGCCGCTGCTGAACCTGTACTGGCCGGAGCTGGCGGCGGTGGTGCAGCCGCTGGCCGGTGAGTGGGCGATCCGTCGCTCGCTGCTGGAGTCGCTGCCCGTACCGGTCGGCTACGGCGTCGAGTTCGCCACCCTGACCGACACCTACGCCCGGTTCGGATTGCCGGCCATCGCGCAGGTGGACCTGGGCCAGCGCGGCCACCGGCACCAGGCGGTGCACGACCTGGGGGTGATGGCGGCCGAGATCCTGGCCACCGCGATGCGACGGCTGCCCGGCGGCATCCGTCCGATCGAGCCGGCCGGCACGCTGATGCAGTACGACCGGGCGGTACCCGACGGCTGGCGGCATCGCTCGGTGCCGACCCTGGAACGGCCACCGGCCAGCGACAGCCCGCACTACCGAGGGTTGCGATGCTGCGGCTAGGACGGCGCAGCTTTGCCGACGACGCCCTGTTGATCATGGCCATCGTCAACCGCACGCCGGATTCGTTCTACGACCGGGGCGCGACCTATGCCTTCGACAAGGCGCTCGACCGGGTTGGCCAGGTGGTCGAGGCCGGTGCCGAGATCGTCGACATCGGCGGGGTGAAGGCAGCGCCCGGCGACGAGGTCGATGCCGAGGAGGAGATCCGGCGGACGGCCGCGTTCGTGGCCCGGGTCCGCGCCGACTTTCCGGAGCTGGTGATCTCGGTGGACACCTGGCGGCACGAGGTCGGCCGGGTGGTCTGCCAGGCCGGCGCCGATCTGCTCAACGACGCCTGGGGCGGACCTGACCCGCGGCTGGCCGAGGTGGCGGCGGAGTACGACATCGGGCTGGTGTGCACGCACGCCGGCGGTGTCACACCGCGCACCCGGCCGCACCGGATCCGCTACGCCGACGTGTTCGCCGACGTGCTGACCGGCACCGTGGCCGAGGCCGGGCGAGCGGTGTCGCTGGGCGTGCGCCGGGATCGGGTGCTGATCGATCCCGGCCATGACTTCGGCAAGAACACCTGGCACTCACTGGAACTCACCCGCCGGCTGTCCGAGCTGGTGGCCACCGGCTGGCCGGTATTGGTGTCGCTGTCCAACAAGGACTTCGTCGGCGAGACGCTCGATCTGCCGCTGGCCGAGCGGCTGCTCGGCACGCTGGCGGCAACCGCCGTGTGCGCCTGGCAGGGCGCGACGGTGTTCCGGGCGCACAACGTGGTCGAGACCCGGCAGGTGCTGGACATGGTCGGCGCAATCCGGGGCAGTCAGCCGCCACGCCGGGTCGTGCGGGGCCTGGCGTGATCGCCGGGGTGGTCAACTGTCCGCAGCCACCACTGCTGCTGCCGGGCAGCACCGGCTGCCCGGTGGCCGAGGTGGAGCAGTTGCGGGCCGCCTGCCTGGCCGCGCTGCGGGATCTGCTCGCCGACCAGCCGACGGCGCTGCTGCTGGTCGGCGCCGTCGCCGCCACCGATGCGGGCGGGCTGACCGAGCCGGTCAGCATCGAGATCGGCCGGCTGCTGCTGGCCGAGGCGGGTTGCCCGGTGCCGATCCGGCCGGTGAGTATCGGCGCCGACGCGACGCCGGCAGAGTGCCTGGCCGTCGGCCGGCAACTGGCCGCCGCCGACGACGAGCCGGACTCGGGCCGGCGGATCGGACTGCTGGTGATGGCCGACGGTTCGGCCCGGCGCGGGCTGAAGGCACCGGGATATGAGGATCCGCGGGCGGTGCCGTTCGACCGGACGGTGGAGGCTGCGCTGACCGCGGCGGATCCGGACGGCCTGGCGGCGTTGGACGCCACCCTGGCTGCCGAGTTGCTGGTCGCCGGCCGGGCGCCGTGGCAGGTGCTGGCCGGCGCGGCGGCCGGCCGCCGGTTCGCCGCCGAGACCTACTACCTCGGCGATCCGTTCGGCGTCTGGTATCCGGTGGTGCGCTGGTACTGATCGAGGCATCGATAGGTACCTAGCTGCGCTATTTGCTCAGCTGATCGCGGTAGAGTGGGCGCAGTATGCGCAACTATGCCATCTTGCGCTGGACATGTTGCGCACTCGAATGGATCGCGCCAACATCGATCGCAGGACCGCACCGCCGCAGCAGCAGGAGGAATGAGATGACCGCGACGCAGGCCGCCCTGACCCCGGACGAGGAAGCCGCCCAGCTCGACCTGGAGCAGCTCAAGCAACTGGTCGGCCTGGTGCCCTACGACCAGACGACCGATCCGTTCCCGGTGACCGGCTGGGACGCGGTGGTGCTGGTGGTCGGCAATGCCACCCAGGCCGCGCACTACTACCAGTCGGCGTTCGGCATGGAGCTGGTCGCCTACTCCGGTCCGGAGACCGGCAACCGGGACCACAAGTCCTATGTGCTGCGTAGCGGTTCGGCGCGGTTCGTGATCTCCGGCGGCGTCGCGCCGGACAGCCCGCTGCTCGACCACCACCGGGCGCACGGGGACGGGGTGCTGGACATCGCCCTGGAGGTGCCCGACGTCGACAAATGCATCGCGCACGCGCGCAGCCAGGGCGCCACCGTGCTCAGTGAACCGCGCGACCTCGCCGACGAGCATGGCAGCGTGCGAATCGCGGTGTTGGCGGCCTACGGCGACACCCGGCACACCCTGATCGACCGATCCGGCTACACCGGTGTCTACCTGCCCGGCTACGTGCCGGCCACCGGCAGCTACGTCCGGCGGCCGGGCTCGCCCAAGCGGCTGTTCCAGGCGCTGGACCACGTGGTGGGCAACGTCGAGCTGGGCAAGATGGACGACTGGGTCGCCTACTACAACAAGGTGATGGGCTTTGTGAACATGGCCGAGTTCATCGGCGACGACATCGCCACCGACTACTCGGCGCTGATGTCGAAGGTGGTGGCCAACGGCAACCACCGGGTCAAGTTCCCGCTCAACGAGCCGGCGATCGCGAAGAAGAAGAGCCAGATCGACGAGTTCCTGGAGTTCTACAACGGGCCGGGCGCGCAGCACCTGGCGCTGGCCACCAACGACATCATCGGCACCGTGGACGCGATGCGGGCCGAGGGCGTGGAGTTCCTGAGCACCCCGGACTCGTACTACGAGGACCCGGAGTTGCGGGCTCGGATCGGCCGGGTGCGGGTGCCGATCGATGAGCTGCAGTCGCGCGGCATCCTGGTCGACCGGGACGAGGACGGCTACCTGCTGCAGATCTTCACCAAGCCGATCGGGGACCGGCCCACGGTGTTCTTCGAGCTGATCGAGCGGCACGGCTCGCTCGGCTTCGGCAAGGGGAACTTCAGGGCGCTGTTCGAGGCCATCGAGCGCGAGCAGGACAGCCGCGGCAACCTGTAGGTTTCGCCGACGTCAACCGCCGAGGGGATCGCGATGGCGCGTGAGCTGGATGCGTTGGACGTGGCCATCCTGGTCGCGCTGCGCGACACGCCGCGGGCCGGTTACCTCGAGCTGTCTCGTGGCCTGCAGGTCAGCCGGGCCACCGTGCAGGCGCGGTTGGACCGGCTGGAACGCGACGGCATCGTCTCCGGCTACGGGCCGGACGTCGAGCTGGCGGCGGCCGGCTTCCCGGTGCTGGCCTTCGCCACCCTGGAGATCGCCCAGGGCCGGCTGGACGAGGTGACCGCCGCGATGCGGGTTATCCCGTCGGTGGTGGAGGCCTATGCGACCACCGGCCCGGGCGACGTGCACTGCCGGCTGGCGGCCAGCTCGCATGAGGATCTGCAGCGGGTGCTGATCGAGGTGTCACAGATTCCCGGGGTGGCCCGGTCCACCTCGGTGGTGGCGCTCAGCCGGCTGGTCGGGTATCGCTCGGTGGAGCTACTGCAGTCCGCCGAGGCACCGCCGGCCAGCCGCGCCGGCACCTCCCGCTGACCCCGCCGCCGGCGGATCTGTGCGCCGGCCAGCTGCTCAGTCCACCAGCAGCTCGTACCGGGGATTGGCCAGCGCCAGGTGGCCCTTGTACTCGCCGACCCGGCCGCTGGCCCGCACCTGCCGGCCCGGCTCGATACCCGGGATCGCGGTCCGGCCGAGGAACAGCAGCCGGATTCCACCGGTGCTGTCGAACACCTGGGCCTCCAACGCCTTGCCCGCCGTGGTGCCGATCCGCACGGTCGTGATCCGGCCCTGCACGCTGACCTGCTGCCGCCAGCTCAGCGACCCGATGGGAGTGATGCCGGCCGGCGGATCCGGTTGCCTCGGCGCCTCGACCGGGTCGGTGCGGACCAGCGCCGGCGTCGCGGCCGCAGCCAGCTGCCGGCGCTCCAGCCGCCGTTCCACCTCGGGTGGCAGCGTCGTGTCGAACGGCACGATGGTGGCTGCCACATGCGGCAGCCGGGCGATCCCCTCAGCGATCCGGTCGGCGGTCCGGTCATGCAGAATGCGCTGGGAGAATCGGTGGAAGGTCCGCCGGGGCAGCAACAGGGTGACCTCGGCCTGTTCCTGTACGACGGTGCCCAGCGCGGCCCGGGTGGTGGCCCGGACCAGCCGTCGATCCGGGCAGGCCACCAGCTCCAGCGGCACCCGCTCGCCCAGGCCACGCTCGATCCATTGCTGCTGCAGCAGCTTGGCCGCCTCACTGTCGAGCACCACGTGCATCGCCCGGATCTCGGTGGGCCGCAGGCTGCCGGCGTAGCGCAGTGCTCGGATGACCGCCAGGTCGAGCCGGTCGACGAGCACCAGCACCACGTGCCGGGGATAGTGCCGGGTGCTGGTCGATGCGGAATTGTCCATCGAGGTAACCAGATCCAGCGCGCGGGTCTCGTCCCGGTACCGGGTGTTCAGCCGGATCAGGACCAGGCAGCCGATCGGGAACAGCAGCACCACCAGCCAGGCGCCCTCGGTGAACTTGACCACCGCGAAGATCAGCACGACCAGCAGCGACACCGAGCCGGCGCTGAGGTTGACGGCGAACCGGCGCCGCCAGCCCGCCGCCTGATGCCGCAGGTGGTAGCGAGCCATCCCGAAGCCGGCCATCGCGAAACCGGTGAACACCCCGATGGCATAGAACGGGATCAGCTTGTCCACGTGCGCGCCGACCCCGAGCAGCAGTGCCAGGGCCAGCACGGTGAGCACGATTATGCCGTTGCTGAAAGCCAATCGGTGCCCACGCCGGGTCAGCTGGCGGGGCAGGAAGGAATCCTCGGCGATGAAGCTGGCCAGGAACGGAAAGCCGGTGAACGGGGTGTTGGCACCGGTGATCAGGATCAGCGCGGTCGCCACCTGAACGATGACGAAGCCCAGGTGGCCGTACCAGCCGGTGCCGAGGACGGCCTTGGCGACCTGGCTGATCACCGTCGGGCTGCCGCTGGCGTACGGGGTGGCATGGGTTTCGAAGGCCAGGTAGGAGATGCCGAGCACCAGCGTGCCCAGCATCACCGACATGATCGACAGGGTTCGCCGCGCGTTCACGCCGGACGGGCCGCGGAACGCGCTCACGCCATTGGAGATCGCCTCCAGCCCGGTCAGCGACGCGCCGCCGTTGGCGAAGGCCTTCAGCAGGTAGAAGATCGCGAAGCCGGACAGCAGCGCGGCATGTCGATCGGTTACCGCGATCATGCCCGGCTGGCTGCCGAAGCGCGGCAGGTCACCGAGGATCTCCCGGACCACGCCGATCAGCACCACCAGGCCGGCCGAGCCGACGAACAGGTAGGTCGGCAGCGCGAAGGTCCGGCCGGCCTCCCGGACGCCACGCAGGTTTCCGTAGGCCAGCAGCAGCACGATCGCGATGGTCAGGTAGAGCGGCCGATCGCCACCGGCCAGCGCCGGCGCCAGTGAGGTGAGCGCGGCGACGCCGGCCGCCGACTGCACCGCCACCGTGACGATGTAGTCGATCAGCAGTGCCACCGCGGCGATCTGGGCGACCTTGGGCCCGAAGTTGTCCCGAGCCACCACGTAGGAGCCGCCGGCCCGGGTGTAGACCATCACGACTTCCCGGTAGGACAGCGTCATGATCACCAGCACCGCCAGCACCACGAACGTCATCGGCAGCAGGATCGAGAAGCCGGCCAGGCCGAAGACGGCCAGCAGCACGATCAGCATCTCTTCGCTGCCGTAGGCGGCGGAGGAGATGCAGTCCGAGGACAGCACGCCGAGTGCTGCCTTCTTGCTCAGCTTCTCCTGGTGCAGCTGGCTGGTCACCATCGGTGGCCCGAGCAGCCGGCGCTTGATCCGGTAGCTCAACCGTTCCGGCAGGTCGGCCTCGACCACCGGTAACCCGGAGACGACCGGGCCGGGACGGGACGGGCTGAGCGTGGACATGGTCGGCACTCCTCCAGGCGCGGGCAGGCAACCCGCACTTGCCACGCTAGGAGCGCCGGGCAGCGCTGGACGGGCGCACGCGGAACCCTCACGGCAACGCTCACGGCTCGCTCATGCGATGTGAGCGGGGCCGCAGCTCCATTGAACGGGCCGCATCTGCCGGCGGTGTGTCGAAACGGTGTCGAAACGAAGGCCGCGGGTTGCCGGCCGAAGCCGGCAACCCGCGGATCCCTACGAGAACGGTGCAGCGGCTACCGCACCGCGGCGCTGAACACCGGGTAGTAGCCACCGGACTGGCCGTCAGCGGTCGGGTGGTAGGACTCGGAGATGTCGAGGTAGTTGAGCGAGTGCAGCCACTTGGTGCCGCCGGAGCAGAGCTGATGACCGACGAAGGCGCTGCGGACGTCGGCGAAGCTGAAGCCGTGGTTGGCCGCCGCGGTCCTGGTGATGCCGTCGACCAGGTTGATGCCCTCGTCGATCTTGGACCGAGAGGTCTCGCTCAGGCCGATGCAGTACCAGACGCCGAGCTGGTAGAAGACCGGGTAGCTCAGCACCACGACCTGGGCGTTCGGGGCGTGGCTGCGGATGCCGTTGTAGGTGGTGTTCAGCAGGTTGTTCAGGTTGGCGTTGGCGTACGCCTCGGCCTGGTTCACCGCCGCCACGCAGGAGGATTCGCTGTAGAGCACGCAGGTGGTCATGATGTTGGAGAAGCCGACGTCGTTGCCGCCGATGGTGATGCTGACCAGTCCGGTGCCGCTGTTGAGCGAGGCGAGCTGGTTGGCGTTGACATCGGTGGTCTTGGCCCCGGAGCAGGCCACCGAGACGTAGGAACTGGGGTGGTGGGCGTTGTTCCACAGCGCCGAGTAGGCGTTGGTGCTGCGGTCACAACTGCCGCTCTCCGCGGTGTAGCTGCCGGCGCCGACGCCGGAGGAGTACGAGTCCCCGAGGGCGACGTAGCCACCGGTCATGGCGTCGGCCGGCGCGGCGATGAGCATTGCGGTGGTCGCGAGCGACACCGCGGCGCCGGCCAGGGCCAGCAACGGGCGCATTCTGAACACGAGGATCCTCCTGGGGACGAGCGATGGCTGCCCGACGGGCAATGTCTGCCCCTGAGCAATGGCTGCCCAATAAGTAGCAGTAAGTCCCTGTTAGGTAAATAGGACATACCGGATTGGAACTGACCGGATTCGGCAATCGATTTGGCCACTGCCTGCCGCGAGGTCGCCGCGATGCGATCCAACGGCCCGGCCGCCGACTGAACCGGCGCCCAGCGGAGGCTTAGACTTGCAATCGCACTCGCTCGTGAAAAGTTTCACGAGCTGCCGTACCGCCCCGACAGGAGGACCGGCATGACCGCGACCACCGATCCACAGGTCGTCGTCGCCGATCAGCCGGCCGAGCAGTCCCGCCACGACGCGGACGTCATCGTCATCGGTGCCGGTCCCGCCGGCGCGGCCGCCGGGTACTGGCTGGCCACCGCCGGGGTGGACGTGCTGCTGCTGGAGAAATCCGCCTTCCCGCGGGAGAAGGTCTGCGGCGACGGCCTCACCCCGCGCGGCACCCGAGCCCTGGTCGAGCTGGGGATCGACGTCAGTGAGCGGGCCGGCTGGCTACACAACAGGGGCCTGCGGGTGATCGGCGGCGGCCTGCGGCTGGAACTCGACTGGCCGGAGCTGGCCAGCTTCCCGAACTACGGACTGGTGCGGCCCCGGGCCGACCTGGACCAGTTGCTGGTCCAGCAGGCGGTACGCGCCGGTGCCCGGCTGCACGAGAACACCAGCGTCACCGGGCCGGTCACCAGCCCGAGCGGCCGGGTGATCGGGGTGCGGGCCAAATCGGCCGACCGCGAGCTCAGCTACCGAGCGCCGATCGTGCTGGCCTGCGACGGCGTGTCCGGCCGTTTCGCGCTCAGCCTGGGCTTGCAACGCAACCAGAAACGCCCGATGGGCGTCGCGGTGCGGCGCTACTACCGCAGCCCGCGCAGCAATGACGACTACCTGGAGTCCTGGTTGGAGCTCTGGGACGGCGAGGCCGGCGCCGACGACGCCAGCCTGCTGCCCGGCTACGGCTGGATCTTCGGGATGGGCGACGGCTCGGTGAACGTCGGGCTGGGGGTGCTGAACTCCTCGGCCGGCTTCCAGAAGACCAACTACCGCACCCTGCTGACCAGCTGGCTGGACAATACGCCGGCCGAGTGGGGGCTGCGCGAGCCGAACGCGCTCGGCCCGACCCAGGGCGCCGGCCTGCCGATGGGCTTCAACCGCACCCCGCACTACCGCGACGGCGTGCTGCTGGTGGGTGACGCCGGCGGCTCGGTGAATCCGTTCAACGGCGAGGGCATCCCGTACGCGATGGAGTCCGGCAAGCTCGCCGCCGAGGCGGTGGTGCAGGCGCTGGCCCGGCCGGAGGGTCCGCAGCGCGAGCGCGCGCTGGCGGGCTACCCGTCCGCACTGAGTGCCGAGTGGGGGGCCTATTTCCGGCTGGGTGGCGTGTTCGTGAAGCTGATCGGCAACCCGAAGGTGATGCGGGCCTGCACCCGGCATGGCCTGCCACACCCCAAGTTGATGGCTTTGGTCTTGAAACTGCTGGCCAATCTGACCGATCCCCGAGACGGGGATGCCGCCGATCGGCTGATCAACGCATTGACCCGGATCACCCCGGCAGTGCGGTGATCACCGTGCGGCCAGGTAAGGGAAGCCTAAGCAATGAAGTTGGTACGCGGCGCACTAGCCTGGCTACGTTCGCCACACCAGCGCTGCGGCCCGAATCAGGGGGACCGCAAGCCTCGACTGCCCAGTTCGCACCGACCAAGCAGAAGGGACGCAGGTAAGGATGCTCTCGACGTACCTGCCGATCGTGATCCTGTTCGCGCTGGCGTTCGGGTTCGCGGTCTTCTCGGCGGTCATTGCCACGATCACCGGTCCCAAACGGTATAACCGGGCCAAGCTGGACTTCTACGAGTGCGGCATCGAGCCGGCGCCGACGACCTCCGGACCGAACCGGTTCCCGGTCAAGTACTTCCTGACCGCGATGCTGTTCATCGTCTTCGACATAGAGATCATCTTCCTCTACCCGTACGCGGTGGAGAGCGAGCGGCTGAGCCTGTTCGGCCTGGTCGAGATCTTCCTGTTCATCGTGACCGTCTTCGTCGCCTACGCCTATGTGTGGCGGCGTGGCGGCCTGGACTGGGACTAGTTGGGTAAAGAGATATGGGACTAGAAGAGAAGCTGCCCGACGGCATCCTGCTGTCCAGCGTGGAGACCCTGGTGAACTGGACCCGGAAATCCTCGCTGTGGCCGGTGACGTTCGGGCTGGCCTGCTGCGCCATCGAGATGATGACCTTCGGCGCGCCCCGGTTCGACTCCGCCCGGTTCGGCATGGAGGTCTTCCGGCCATCGCCCCGGCAGTCGGATCTGATGATCGTGGCCGGTCGGGTCAGTCAGAAGATGGCACCGGTGGTGCGCCAGATCTATGACCAGATGGCCGAGCCGCGCTGGGTGCTGGCGATGGGCGTCTGCGCCTCGTCGGGCGGCATGTTCAACAACTACGCGATCCTGCAGGGCGTCGACCACATCGTGCCGGTCGACATGTACCTGCCCGGCTGCCCACCGCGGCCGGAGATGCTGATCGACGCGGTGCTCAAGCTGCACCACAAGATCATGAACGAACCGCTCGGCCCGAAGCGGGCCGAGAAGCTCGCCGACCAGAAGGTGGAGCTGATCCCCTCCTCGCAGCGGTTCGCCAAATGACCGGCCCGCTCACCGGACCCAGCGGCCAGCGCTCCGACGTCGAACTGGCCCAGGACGCCGGCGCGCTGCCGACCGGCCAGCAGCGACCCGGCATGTTCGGCGTAACCGGCACCGGCGACACCTCCGGCTTCTCCGGCCTGCAGCGTCAGCCGTGGGTGGAACTGCCCGCGCGGCGGCCGTACGGCGGCTACTTCGACGAGGTGGTGGATGCCTTCGAGCAGGCCTACCCGGAGGCCGGCGCGGCGGTTCGCAAGATCGTGGTGGACCGCGACGAGCTGACCATCCACATCGCGCGGGAGCACATCGCCCGGGTGTGCCAGGTGTTCCGGGACGATCCGGCGCTGCGCTTCGAGTTGTGCTCCTCGGTGTCCGGCGTCGACTACCTGGCCCGGGAGGGCAAGGACGGTGAGCGGCTGCACGTCGCCTATCACCTGACCTCGATGACCTACCGGCGCCGGATCCGGCTCGAGGTGTCGGTGACCGACGCCGATCCGCACCTGCCCTCGGTGGTCGCGGTCTACCCCACCGCCGACTGGCAGGAGCGCGAGACCTGGGACATGTTCGGGATCATCTTCGACGGCCATCCGGCGCTGACCCGGATCCTGATGCCGGACGACTGGGACGGGCATCCGCAGCGCAAGGACTACCCGCTCGGCGGGGTGGCAGTGGAGTACAAGGGCGCCATGATCCCCCCGCCGGACGATCGGAGGGTGTATCGATGAGCGCTTGCGCGAAGAGTCAGAGGTGCGGTCGATGACTGATTCCTACAGCCCGTCCCGGGAGACCACCGAGGGCCGGGTCTACACCGTCTCCGGCGGCGACTGGGACTCGGTGTTCGCCGGCGATCCGCTGCACGAGGAGCGGCTGGTCGTGAACATGGGCCCCCAGCACCCGTCCACCCACGGCGTGCTGCGCCTGGTGCTCGAACTGGAGGGCGAGACGGTCACCGACGCCCGGGTGGTCGTCGGTTACCTACACACCGGCATCGAGAAGACCACCGAGTTCCGCAACTGGACCCAGGGCACCACCCTGGTGACCCGGTGCGACTACCTGTCGCCGCTGTTCAACGAGACCGCCTACTGCCTGGCGGTGGAGAAGCTGCTCGGTTGCGTGGTGCCCGAGCGGGCCACCCTGATCCGGGTGCTGATGATGGAGATCAACCGGATCAACTCGCACTGGGTATGGCTGGCCACCGGCGGCATGGAACTCGGCGCGCTGACCGCCATGACCAACGGCTTCCGGGCCCGCGAGCGTGGCCTGGACGTGCTGGAGCTGATCACCGGCCTGCGGATGAACCACGCCTACGTCCGGCCCGGCGGCGTCGCGCAGGATCTGCCGGACGGCGCGCTGGAAAAGGTGCGGGACTGGATGTCGGCCACCGACGCCGAGATCACCGGCGTGGACAAGCTGCTGCGCGGCCAGCCGGTCTGGATCAACCGGCTCAAGGGAGTGGGCTGGATCAACGTCGAGGGCTGCCTGGCCCTCGGGGTCACCGGCCCGCTGCTGCGGGCGGCCGGCCTGCCCTGGGATCTGCGCAAGACCGAGCCGTACCTGGGCTATGAGACCTACGACTTCGACGTGCCCGTCGATGACGGCGCCGACTGCTGGAGCCGGTTCGTGGTGCGGGTGGCCGAGATGCGGGAGAGCCTGCGCATCATCGAGCAGGTGGTCGACCGGCTGGAGCTGACCCCGGGCCGGATCATGGTGGACGACCCGAAGATCGCCTGGCCGGCCCAGCTGTCGCTCGGCTCGGACGGCCTGGGCAACTCACCGGCACACGTCGAGAAGATCATGAACGGCTCGATGGAGTCGCTGATCCATCACTTCAAGCTGGTCACCGAGGGTTTCCGGGTGCCGACCGGGCAGGCCTACGTGCCGGTCGAGAGCCCGCGCGGCGAGCTCGGCATGCATGTGGTGTCCGACGGCGGCACCCGGCCGTACCGGGTACATCTGCGGGATCCCTCATTCATCAACCTGCAGGCGACGGCGGCGCTGTCCATCGGCGGCCTGCTCGCCGACGTGATCGCCTCCGTGGCCTCACTGGATCCGGTCATGGGTGGGTGCGACAGATGAGTACTGCCGACGAGTTCAGCTCGGCCGCCGGCACCGAGGCGGCCGGAACGGGGGCTGCTGGTACCGGCCAAGACCGGCCGCGCCGCACGGTTGACGGCAGGCTGGCGCTGTTGGACATCGAACGTCCGGGCAACCCGGCCCTGTTCGGCGACGAGGTGCGCGAGGCAGCGGCCGAGCTGGTCTCTCGCTACCCGGCCGGCCAGTCCCGCTCGGCGCTGCTGCCGATGCTGCATCTGGTGCAGTCCGAACAGGGCTACGTCACCCCGGACGGTATTGCCTTCTGCGCCGACGTGCTGGGTCTGACCAAGGCGCAGGTGGCCGCGGTGGCGACCTTCTACACCATGTACAAGCGCCAGCCGACCGGCGAATACCTGGTCAGCGTCTGCACCAACACGCTGTGCGGGATGCTCGGCGGCGACGAGATCTACCGGACCCTGTCGGAGCTGCTCGGGGTCGGCATGAACCAGACCGCCGGCACCCCGGGGGCGCCCGGCTCGATCACCCTGGAGCACGCCGAGTGCCTGGCCGCCTGTGACTATGCCCCGGTGGTCACCGTCAACTACGAGTTCTTCGACAACCAGACCCCGGAGTCGGCGGTCAGCCTGGTGAACGAGCTGCGCGGCGGCAACCGGCCGTTGCCGAGCCGAGGCGCGCCGCTGTGCGGCTTCCGCGAGATCTCCCGCCAGATCGCTGGATTCGCTGATCGGCGACCGGAGTCACGGACCGCCGGCGGCACCGGCGCGCCGACCGAGGTCGGCGTCCGGTTGGCCCGGCAGCGCGGTGACGAGGCGCCCGGCTACGGCCGGGCCGGCAATGGTTCGACGGCGCATGCCGAGCGGGCCGCCGCCAACAACACCGGCGCGCGCACCGGTTCCAGCGCGCACGACGAGCCGCTTGAGACCTCGCGGAGCAACCCGGCCGCCGGATCCCGGACCGGTGGCCAGAGCGAACGCATCGAGAAGGGCAAGTAGCGATGCCGCTGACCCCGGTCCTGACCAAGCGGTTCGGCGCCGATGCGCCGTGGCTGCTGGACAACTACGAGCAGCTGGACGGCTACGCCGGCCTACGCAAGGCGCTGGGCATGCAGCCGGACGAGCTGATCGCGCTGATCAAGGAATCCAACCTGCGTGGCCGTGGCGGCGCCGGCTTCCCGACCGGAATGAAGTGGCAGTTCATCCCGCAGGCCAAGCCCGGCGAGCCGGCCAGGCCGCATTACGTGGTGGTCAACGCGGACGAGGGCGAGCCCGGCACCTGCCGGGATCTGCCGCTGATGATGAACGATCCGCACTCGATGATCGAGGGCATCATCATCGCCTGCTACGCGGTGCGGGCCGAACGCGCGTTCGTCTACATCCGAGGTGAGGCGGTGCACGCCATCCGCCGGGTCAGCCAGGCGGTCGAGCAGGCCTACGCCAAGGGCTACCTCGGCACGAACGTGCTCGGCAGCGGGTTTGACGTCGACATCACGGTGCACGCCGGCGCGGGTGCCTATATCTGCGGCGAGGAGACCGCGCTGCTGGACTCGCTGGAGGGCAAGCGCGGCCAGCCCCGGCTGAAGCCGCCGTTCCCGGCCACCAACGGTCTCTACGACGCCCCGACCGTGGTGAACAACGTCGGCACGCTGGCCAGCGTGCCCTACATCGTGCTGGGCGGTGCCGGCTGGCACAAGCAGCTGGGCCCGGACGGCTCACCCGGCACGTCCATCTACTCGCTGTCCGGCCGGGTGAAGAACCCCGGCCAGTACGAGGCGCCGATGGGAACCACGCTGCGCGAGCTGCTGGACTGGGCCGGCGGCATGAGCCGCGGCAAGGAGTTGAAGTTCTGGACGCCCGGCGGGTCCTCGACGCCGCTGTTCACGGCTGAGCACCTGGACATCCCGCTGGACTTCGACTCGGTCGCGGCGGCTGGTTCGATGAACGGCACCTCGGCGCTGATGATCTTCGACACCGACGACAGCGTGGTCCGCGCGGTGCTCAAGTGGACCCAGTTCTATGAGCACGAGTCCTGCGGCAAGTGCACGCCGTGCCGGGAGGGCAACTACTGGACCGCTCAGATCCTGGAGCGAATCTGGCATGGCGAGGGCACCCCGGCCGATCTGGACACCTTGCTGGACGTCTGCGACAACATCCTGGGCCGGTCGTTCTGCGCGCTCGGTGACGGCGCGGTGAGCCCGATCGCCTCGTCCATCAAGTACTTCCGCGAGGAGTATCTGGCCCTGATGAAGCAGCCCGCGCTGACCGGAGCCTCCGCATGACCGTCGCTGCCGACAAGCCAACTCAGGCCGAACTGGTCACCGTCACTATCGACGGCATCGACATAACGGTGCCCAAGGGCACCCTGGTGATCCGGGCGGCTGAACAGATCGGCATCCAGATCCCGCGGTTCTGCGACCACCCGCTGCTCGAACCGGCCGGTGCCTGCCGGCAGTGCCTGGTCGAGGTGACCGACATGGGCAACGGCCGCGGCATGCCCAAACCGGCCGCCTCCTGCACCACCACGGTGATGCCCGGCATGGTGGTGAAGACCCAGCTGACCTCGGCGGTGGCCGACAAGGCGCAGCAGGGCGTGATGGAGCTGCTGCTGATCAACCACCCGCTGGACTGCCCGGTCTGCGATAAGGGCGGCGAGTGCCCGCTGCAGAACCAGGCCATGAGCAATGGCCGTGCCGACAGCCGATTCACCGATGTGAAAAGGACGTTCCCGAAACCCATCGCGGTTTCCAGCCAGGTGCTGCTGGACCGTGAGCGGTGCGTGCTGTGCCAGCGCTGCACCCGGTTCTCCGAGCAGATCGCCGGTGACCCGTTCATCGACATGCTCGAACGCGGCGCCCAGCAGCAGGTGGGCACCTCGACCGACACTCCGTTCCAGTCCTATTTCTCCGGCAACACCGTGCAAATCTGCCCGGTCGGTGCGCTGACCGGCGCGTCCTACCGGTTCCGGGCCCGGCCGTTCGACCTGATGTCCACCCCGAGCGTGTGCGAGCACTGCTCGTCCGGCTGCGCGATGCGCACCGACTGGCGGCGGGGCAAGGTCACTCGCCGGCTGGCCGGTGAGGACAGCGCGGTGAACGAGGAATGGAACTGCGACAAGGGGCGCTGGGCGTTCCAGTACCTGACCCAGCCGGATCGCATCACCAGCCCGCTGGTGCGCGACCGCACCGGTCAACTCGTCGAAACGTCCTGGCCGCAGGCGCTGGAGGCGGCCGCCGAGGGGCTGGCCCGGGCCCGGCAGGCCGGCGGTGTCGGCGTGCTGCCCGGCGGCCGGCTGACCGAGGAGGACGCCTACGCCTACAGCAAGTTCGCCCGGGTTGCGCTGGCCACCAACGACATCGACTACCGGGCACGGTTCGGCTCGGCGGAGGAGCTGGCGTTCCTCGGCTCGCTGATTGCCGGCACCAGTCCGCGCACCGGCGGCCTCAGCTTCGAGGATCTGGAGAACGCCCGGACGGTCCTGCTGGTCGGCTGCGAGCCGGAGGAGGAGTCGCCGATCGTCTTCCTGCGGCTGCACAAGGGCACCCGGTCCGGCCGGACGGTGGTGCACTCGATCGCCGCGGCGGCCTCTCGCGGCCTGGCCAAGCTCGACGGTTCCCTGATCGCCACCGTGCCCGGCGCGGAGGCGGCCGCGGTGCGCGATCTGCCGGTGGAGCTGAAGGAGTCGCTGACCACCGGCATCATCCTGGTCGGCGAGCGGATGGCGGCGGTGCCGGGCGCGCTCAGCGCGGTGGCCCGGCTGGCTGCCGACACCGGCGCTCGGCTGGGCTGGGTGCCGCGTCGGGCCGGTGAGCGCGGCGCGCTCGACGCCGGTGCGGTGCCCACCTTGCTGCCCGGCGGCCGGCCGCTGGCCGAGGACGCCGCCCGGGTCGAGGTGGAGCGGATCTGGGACGCGCACGTGCCACCGACCACCGGCCGGGATCTGAGCGGCATCCTGGCCGCCGCGAACGCCGGCAGCGCACTGCTGGTCGGCGGTGTGGAGCTGACCGACCTGCCGGACCAGGCCGCCGCCGAGGCGGCCCTGGACCGAGCCGGCTTCGTGGTCAGCCTGGAGCTGCGCCGGACCGCGGTGACCGACTACGCCGACGTGGTGTTCCCGGTGGCAGCCGCGGCCGAGAAGGCCGGCCGGTACGTCACCTGGGAGGGCCGGCGACGCCCGTTCGATCTGACCCTGACCGGCACCGGGCAGCTTTCCGACGGCCGGGTGCTGAACGCGCTGGCCGACGAGCTGGGGGTCGACCTCGGCCTGCCGACGCCGGCTGCCGCCCGGGCCGAGCTGGAGTTGCTGGGTGTCACCAGCATCCGGGTGCCGGTTCCGAATGTCGCGGTGCCTGGGGCCTCGGCGGGCCGGCCCGGGCTGGTGCTGGCCACCTGGCGGGAGCTCATCGACCGCGGCTCGCTGCTGGACGGTGAGCCGAACCTGGCCGGCACCGCCAAGCCACTGCGGGCCATCATGGCCAAGCAGACCGCTGCCGATCTGGGGGTGGCCGACGGGGATCTGGTCACGATCACCGCAACCGGCCGCTCGGTGAGTGCGCCTGTCGAGCTGCAGGAGGCCTGCGCAGCCAATACCGTGTGGCTGCCCGCCAGCCACCGGGACGGCATGCTCGGCGCGGCGCACGGCGTCGAGGTGACCGTGCAGCGGGTCGAACCGGACGGAGGGGCGTAAACACCATGCATGGCGTTCTGCTGGCTGCCACCGACAGCAACAGCACCCTGGCGCTGTTCGGCCACGACAAGATCTGGATGGTCCTGCTGAAGGTGGTCGCCGTCTTCGCCTTCCTGGTCGTGATGACCCTGTTCTCGATCGTGTTCGAGCGCAAGGTGGTCGGCCGGATGCAGAACCGGATCGGCCCCAACCGGGTCGGACCGTGGGGCACCCTGCAGTCGCTGGCCGACGGCATCAAGCTTGCCTTCAAGGAGGAGATCATCCCGACACTGGCCGACAAGCCGGTGTACTGGATAGCCCCGGTGCTGTCGGTGGTGCCTGCCTTCCTGGCCTTCTCGGTGATCCCGTTCGGTCCGGTGGTGTCGATCTTCCATCACCACACCCCGCTGCAGCTGACCGATCTGCCGGTCGGCGTGCTGGTGGTCTTCGCCTGTTCCTCGCTCGGTGTGTACGGCATCGTGCTGTCCGGCTGGGCGTCCGGCTCGACCTACCCGCTGCTCGGCAGCCTGCGCTCGGCGGCCCAGATGATCTCCTACGAGGTCGCGATGGGGCTGTCCATGGTGATGGTGTTCCTCTATGCCGGCACCATGTCGACCTCGGGCATCGTCGACTACCAGCGGCACAACCTGTGGAACGGCATCCCGCTGTTCCTCTCCTTCGCGATCTACCTGGTTTCCATGGTGGGCGAGACCAACCGGGCCCCGTTCGACCTGCCGGAGGCCGAGTCGGAGCTGGTCGGCGGGTTCCACACCGAGTACTCGTCGATGAAGTTCGCCCTGTTCTTCCTTGCTGAATACATCAACATGGTGACCGTCTCGGCGTTGGCCACCACGCTGTTCCTGGGTGGCTGGCGGGCACCCTGGCCGCTCTCGCTCTGGCACGGCGCCAACACCGGCTGGTGGCCGGTGCTCTGGTTCACCGCCAAGGTGGTGCTGTTCATCTTCGGCTTCGTCTGGCTGCGCGGCACCCTGCCGCGGTTGCGCTACGACCAGTTCATGCACCTCGGCTGGAAGGTGCTGATCCCGGTCAATCTGCTGTGGATCATGGTCATCACCACCATGCGGGTGTTGCGGGCGCGCGACTGGAACACCGCGGCGGTGATCGCGCTGGTGATCGGCGCGCTGGTGGTGGTGGGCCTGATCTGGGCCGCGGCGGACAGCGCTCGAACCAACCGGCTGCAGGCCGAGCAGGAAGCCGAGGAGGCCGAGGAGGCAGCGCAGGGGCCGAGCTTCCCGATACCGCCGATGGACCTGGTGGTGCCCTCCTCGCCGCGGCTGGTCAGCGCTGGGGTCAGCCCGGCGCCGCTCGGCGCCGGGCCGGGGAGCACCGGACCGGTCAGCAACGACAGGGGACCGATCGATGGCTGAGAACCGCCAACTACCCGCCGACGACGCGGCTTCCGAGCCGCGGGCCGACCTGGCGGCCAACCCGACCGGCGCCGCCGTGCCGGCCGACTGGGGCGCCGCCGCACCGGCCATCGGCTCCCGGCTGCCGGCAGCCGGCGACCTGTCGGTCAAGCGGCTGAACGAGGATCCGTTCAACCAGCCCAGCACCGACATCGCCGGCTTCGCCGCCGGATTCGGACTGACCTTCTCGACCATGTTCAAGAAGGTCTACACCCAGCAATACCCGTTCGAGGTCTTCCCGACCGCGCCGCGCTACCACGGGCGGCACGTACTGAACCGGCATCCGGACGGGCTGGAGAAGTGCATCGGCTGCGAGCTGTGCGCCTGGGCCTGCCCGGCCGACGCCATCTACGTCGAGGGCGGCGACAATACCGAGGCGGAGCGGTACTCACCCGGTGAGCGCTACGGCAAGGTCTATCAGATCAACTACCTGCGCTGTATCTTCTGCGGCCTGTGCGTGGAGGCATGCCCGACCCGCTCGCTGACCATGAGCAACGAGTACGAGTTGGCCTTGGACAACCGGCAGGATCTCATCTATACCAAGGAGCAGCTGATGGCGCCGCTGCTGCCCGGCATGGAGGCGCCGCCGCACCCGATGCGGCTCGGCGACGACGAGTCGGTCTACTACACCCCGCGCCGGGACGATGCGCCCCCGATGAGCGCGGCGAACGTCGCCGGTCGGCCGATCACCGCCGACGCGATCGAGGTCGGAGGTCACCACCCGTGAGCGCAACCCAGTTGATCCTGGCCGCCGACCCGAACCAGGTCAGCAACGGCGAGGCATGGGCGTTCTGGATACTCGGCCCGATCGCCCTGATCGGCGCGATCGGCATGGTGCTGCTGCGCAATGCGGTGCACTCGGCGTTGTCGCTGGTCGCCACCATGGGCTGCCTGGGATTGTTCTACCTCATCGAGGAGGGCCCGTTCCTGGGCCTGGTGCAGATCATCGTCTACACCGGCGCGATCATGATCCTCTTCTTGTTCGTGCTGATGCTGGTCGGTCGAGATTCCTCCGACTCGCTGGTGGAGACGCTGCGCGGCCAGCGGGTCGCCGCGCTGCTGGTCGGAATCGCCTTCGCGCTGCTGGTCGCGGTGGCCATCGGCCGTGCCTTCAACGGCCAGCCGGTGAAGAACCTGGACTCGGTGAACAGTGCCAACGGCGGCACCAACGTCAACGCGGTGGCGCAGTTGCTGTTCACCAAGTACCTGTTCGCCTTCGAACTCACCTCGGCGCTGTTGATCGTGGCCGCGGTGGGGGCGATGGTGCTGGCCCACATCGAGCGGGACGGTCCCCGGCGCAGCCAGCGCTCGCTGGCCCTGGAACGGTTCCGGTCCGGCCGGCCCCAGCCCCTGCCCGGCCCCGGGCACCTGTCCTCCGGCGGCGCGATCGGCACCCCGGCGCTGCTGCCCGACGGTTCGATCGCGCACGAGTCGCTGCTCGGCGGCACTCCGATCGACGTGAGCGGTCCGGTCAGCATCCGGGAGCTGGAGCGCTGATGGGTATCGCCTCCCGGACGGACGTGCTCGGCCGATGACTTATCACCCCGCCGCGCGGAAAGACGGACTCGGCTCATGACCCCCACCTACTACCTGATCCTGTCCGCCGCGCTGTTCTCGATCGGCGCGGTGGGCGTGCTGGTCCGGCGCAACGCGATCGTGGTGTTCATGTGCGTGGAGCTGATGCTCAACGCGGTGAACCTGACGCTGGTCACCTTCGCCCGCATCAACGGCAGCCTGGACGGGCAGATCATGGCGTTCTTCGTCATGGTGGTGGCCGCGGCAGAGGTCGTGGTCGGCCTGGCAATCATCATGTCCATCTTCCGGACGCGCCGATCGGCCTCGGTCGACGACGCGAACCTCCTGAAGTACTGAGGGAGTTGGGGAATTGAATTCCGCGCACGGGATCCAATCCGCAGCCTGGCTGCTGGTCGCGGTGCCGGCCGCCTCGGCCGCCCTGCTGCTGTTGCTGGGCCGCCGGGCCGATCGGTGGGGCCACCTGCTCGGCGCGCTGGTCCCGGTGGGCCTTTTCGTCTACTCGGTCTACCTGTTCTTCTCGCTCAAGGACGAGGACGGCACCGCCCGCGAGCGCAACCTGCACCTGTTCAGCTGGATAGCGGTGGGCGGCTTCAAGGTCGACGTGGGCTTTCTGCTGGATCCGCTGGCGATGGTCTTCGTGCTGCTGATCACCGGGGTCGGCTCGCTGATCCACATCTACGCGGTCGGCTATCTGGATCGCGACGAGGGCCGCCGCCGGTTCTTCGGCTACTTCAACCTGTTCATCGCGGCGATGTTGCTGCTGGTGCTGGCCAACAACTACCTGGTGCTCTACGTCGGCTGGGAGGGCGTGGGCCTGGCCTCGTACCTGCTGATCGGCTACTTCTACAACCGGCCGTCGGCGGCCACCGCCGCGAAGAAGGCATTCATCGCCAACCGGGTCGGTGACGCCGGGCTGTCCATCGCGATCATGCTGATGTTCGCCTACCTCGGCAGCACCGACTTCGCGCACGTCTTCGCCGGCGTCGGCAGCCTGGGCAGCGGCCCGGTGACGGCGATAGCGCTGCTGCTGCTGCTCGGCGCCTGCGGTAAGTCCGGTCAGTTCCCGCTGCAGACCTGGCTGCCCGACGCGATGGAGGGCCCGACCCCGGTGTCGGCCTTGATCCACGCGGCAACCATGGTCACCGCCGGGGTGTACCTGATCGTCCGCTCGGCACCGATCTTCGACCTCAGCCAGACCGCACGCACCGTGGTCACCATCGTCGGCGCCATCACCCTGCTCTACGGCTGCCTGTGCGCGTTCGGTCAGGACGACCTCAAGCGGGTGCTGGCCTATTCCACGGTCAGCCAGATCGGCTACATGTTCCTGGCCGTCGGGCTCGGCAAGGGCGTGTACGCGATCGGCATCATCCACCTGCTCGGTCACGGGTTCTTCAAGGCGGCGCTGTTCCTGTCCGCCGGCGCGGTGATGCACGCCATGAACGACCGGATCGACATGCGCAGGTTCGGCGGGCTGTCCAGGGTCATGCCGGTCACCTTCGGGGTGTTCATCTGCGGCTGGATCGCCATCATCGGCATCCCACCGTTCACCGGCTTCTTCACCAAGGACAAGATCATCGAGGCCGCCTTCGACAAGGGCGGCACCTCCGGTTACCTGCTCGGTCTCGTCGCGCTGCTCGGTACCGGCCTGACCGCGGCCTACATGACCCGGGCGCTGGTGATGACCTTCCTCGGCAAGCGCCGCTGGGAGGATGACGTGCACCCGCACGAGGCGCCGGCGGTGATGCGGCTGCCGATGTTGCTGCTCGGTGTCCTGTCGCTGGGCGGCGGCTATCTGCTGATCCTCGGCGGCGGTGTCCAGCACTGGCTGAGCCCGTCGGTCGGCGAGTCGGTCGAGGTCGGCGTGCATACCATTTCGCCCGTGATACTCAGCGTGATCACGATCGTGGTGGTGGTGCTCGGCGTCGCCGGCGCCGCGCTGGCCACCCGGGACGTGCCGCAGACCCAGCCTGCCGGCAACGCGGTCACGGTGGCCACCCGGCGCAACCTGTACGCCGACGCGTTCAACGAGACGGTGCTGATGCGGCCGGGCCAGTGGCTGGTCCGCGGCCTGGTGTTCTTCGACAACCGCGGCGTCGACGGCCTGGTGAACAGCCTGGCCGCCGGCCTCGGCGGCGGCTCCGGCCGGCTGCGCCGGCTGCAGACCGGTTTCGTCCGCTCCTACGCACTGTCCATGTTGGCCGGTGCCGCGATGGTGCTCGCGGTCCTGCTCGGGGTGAGGTTCTCCTGATGCACAACCTGTCCCTGCTCGGGCTGCTTGCCGTGCCGCTGATCGGCAGCATGGTGGTCTTCGCGATGCCGCGCGGCAGCGAGCTGGTCGCCAAGCAGGTGACGCTGCTGTTCTCATTGCTGACCTTCGCCTACGCGGTGATCCTCGGTTTCCGATTCGACACCGGGAGCAATGCGCAGCGGTTCCAGTTCGTCGGTTCCTGGGTCTGGATCAAGGATCTCGGGGTGCACTTCGCCTTCGGGCTGGACGGCATCGCGCTGGTCCTGATCCTGATGGCGACACTGCTGGTGCCATGCGTGGTGCTGGCCTCCTGGAACTCCTTCGACTCACTCGAGGACGCCGAGGAGACCATCGGGTACCAGCGCTCGCCGCGGGCCTACTTCGGCCTGGTGCTGGTGCTCGAGGTGTTCATGATCGGGGTGTTCGCCGCCACCGACGTGTTCCTGTTCTACGTGTTCTTCGAGGCGATGCTGGTGCCGATGTACTTCATCATCGGCAGCTTCGGCGGCCCGCGCCGGCAGTACGCGGCGGTGAAGTTCTTCCTGTACTCACTGGTCGGCGGCCTGCTCATGCTGGCCGCCGTGATCGGGGTGTATATCAGCAGCGGCACCGCCAGCTTCGCCTTCGCCGACCTGGTCGGGCGAGTGCCGGGCGGCGCCACCGGAAAGTGGCTGTTCCTCGGCTTCTTCCTCGCCTTCGCGATCAAGGCTCCGCTGTTCCCCTTCCACACCTGGCTGCCGGACGCCGGCGCCGAGGCGCCGGCCGGTGGCGCCGCCCTGCTGGTCGGTGTGCTGGACAAGGTGGGCACCTTCGGTTTCCTGCGCTACTGCCTGCCGCTGTTCCCGGAGGCGTCGCGGTATTTCGCCAAGCCGATCCTGATCCTGTCGGTGATCGGCGTGCTGTACGCGGCATTCCTGGCGATGGGACAGCGGGATATGAAGCGGCTGGTGGCCTACACCTCGGTGGCGCACTTCGGCTTCATCGGGCTGGGCATCTTCGCCTTCACCACCCAGGGCGGCACCGGCGCGGTGCTCTACATGGTCAACCACGGCCTGGCCACCGGCCTGCTGTTCATCGTGGTGGGCTTCGTGGTGGCGCGTGGCAAGAGCCGGCAGATCGGTGACTACGGCGGCACCGCGCGGATCACCCCGCGCCTCGGCGGCGCGTTCCTGATCGCCGGCCTGGCCGCGCTGGCGCTGCCCGGGTTGGCCACCTTCATCAGCGAGTTCCTGACCCTGGTGGGCACCTTCACCCGGCACAAGACGATCGCCGTCATCGGCACCGCCGGCATCATCCTGGCCGCCCTGTACGTGCTGCTGCTCTACCAACGCACCATGCAGGGCGTGGTGCTCGATCGGGTGCGAAGCTTCCGCGACCTCAACCTGCGGGAGACCTTCGCGATCACACCGCTGATCGTGCTGATCGTGGCGCTCGGCGTCTACCCGCGCCCGATCATCAACATCATCAACCCGGCGATCGGTTACACCCTGCACGACGTCGGCCAGACCGATCCACAGCCGCAGCACGTGGCACAGCCCGGAGGACCCAAGTGAGCCCGCTGAGCCTGAGCGCTACGGCCGTCACCGCCGCGGCGGGTGATCCGACGACCTTCATCAAGGCACCGTCGATCAGCTACTCGGCGCTGGCGCCCATCCTGATCGTGCTCGGCGCGGCCTGTGTCGGGGTGCTCGTCGAGGCGCTGGTGCCGCGCGGACTGCGCTACACCGCCCAGCTCGGCCTCACCGTGGGCACGCTGATCGCGGCGCTGATCGCGGTCATCCTGCTGCACGACCGGTCCGAGACCACGGCGTCCGGGGCGCTGGCCATCGATGGCGTCTCGCTGTTCATCCAGGGCACCATCCTGGTGATGGCCGTGTTGTCGATATTGCTGATCGCCGACCGCGGTGTGGAGCCGGGCGGTGCCATCGTGGCCTCGGCAGCCGTCACGGTCGGCTCGCCGGCCGAGCGCCGGCTGGCCACCGGCGACCGGATCCAGACCGAGGTGTTCCCGCTGACACTGTTCGCGGTGGGCGGCATGCTGATCTTCCCGGCGGCCAACAACCTGCTGCTGATGTTCGTGGCCCTGGAGGTGCTCTCGCTGCCGCTGTACCTGATGGCCGGCCTGGCCCGCCGGCGCCGCCTGCTCAGCCAGGAGGCGGCGATCAAGTACTTCCTGCTCGGCGCGTTCGCCTCGGCCTTCTTCCTGTACGGGGTGGCGTTGCTGTACGGCTACGCCAACTCGGTCGACCTGGCCGACATCCTGGCCGCGCAGAACAGCTCCAGCCAGTCAGACAGCCTGCTCTACCTGGGCTTCGGGTTGCTGATCGTCGGCCTGCTGTTCAAGGCCGGCATCGCCCCCTTCCACTCCTGGACGCCGGACGTCTACCAAGGCTCGCCGACGCCGGTCACCTCGTTCATGGCCTCGTGCACCAAGATCGCCGCGTTCGGAGCCATCCTGCGGGTGTTCTACGTCGGATTCTCGGTCAGCGCGTGGGATTGGCGGCCACTGATCTGGGCGGTGGCGATCGCCTCGATGGTGGTCGGCGCGGTCGTCGGGCTGACCCAGACCGACCTGAAACGGATCCTGGCCTACTCCTCGATCGCGCACGCCGGTTTCATCCTGGTCGGCCTGGTGTCGTTGGATCAGGCCGGGTTGTCCAGCGTGCTCTTCTACCTGGCCGCCTACGGCTTCACCACGGTGGCCGCGTTCGGCATGGTGATGCTGGTCCGCGACGCGAACGGCGAGGCGACCCACCTGTCCCAGTGGTCCGGCTTGGCCAGGCGTTCGCCACTGTTCGCGGCCACCTTCACCTTCCTGCTGCTGGCACTGGCCGGCATCCCGCTGACCAGCGGCTTCACCGGCAAATTCGTGGTGTTCCGGGCCGCCTACCACATCGCCGCGCCGCTGGTGGTGATCGCGCTGGTCACCTCGGCGATCGCGGCCTTCTTCTACCTGCGCATCGTGGTGATGATGTTCTTCGCCGAGCCGGCCGAGGACGGCCCGACCGTGACCGTGCCGACCGTGCTGGCCTACATCCCGATCCTGGTCGGCGTTCTGGTCACGGTCGCGCTGGGCGTCTTCCCGCAACCGCTGATCGACCTCGCCGACAACGCGGCTAAGTTACGGGGGTGACCACTACGGCGTTGCACGGCGTCGGCCTCTCCTTCGAGGATCCGGAGTTGGAAGCCGCCATCCGGGACGGCCTGCGCTCGGTGGAGGCCACGCTGCGGGCTGCCGTGCATTCCGAGGACGAGTTCGTCGCCGAGGTGGCCCGCTACCTGGTGGACGCCGGCGGCAAGCGATTCCGACCGCTGCTGTCGTTGTTGGCCGCCCAGTTCGGCAGCGGCGATACCGAGGCGGTGATCTCCTCGGCGGTGGTCTGCGAGTTGACCCACCTGGCGACCCTCTATCACGACGACGTGATGGACTCGGCCACCGTCCGGCGCGGTGCCGCCGCTGCCAACGAGCGGTGGACGAACTCGGTGGCCATCCTGACCGGTGACTACCTGTTCGCCCAGGCGTCCATCATCCTGGCCGATCTGGGGCCGGAGGCGGTGCGGATCCAGGCGCGCTGCTTCGAGCGGCTGGTGATCGGCCAGATCCGGGAGACGGTCGGTCCGAAGCCCGGCGTCGACCCGATCGACCACTACCTGGCGGTGTTGGCCGACAAGACCGGCTCGCTGATCGCCACCGCGGCCCAGTTCGGCGCGATGTTCGCCGGTGTCGACTCCGACACGACCGACAGCCTGCGGGCCTACGGGGAGCAGGTCGGCATCGCGTTCCAGCTGTCCGACGACATCATCGACATCGCCTCCGAGACCGGCCAGTCGGGCAAGACGCCGGGCACCGACCTGCGCGAGGGGGTGCAGACGCTGCCGGTGCTCTACGCCCTGCGCTCGACTGAGGCGGCCGGGGCTCGGCTGCGTGAGCTGGTCAGCCGGCCGCTGGTTGACGACGCCGAGCATGCCGAGGCGTTGGCCCTGCTCCGCGGCTCGGCCGCGCTGGACCAGGCCCGCGAGACCGTGTACGCCTACGCGGACGCGGCCCGCGCCGCACTCACCGCGCTACCGGACGTGCCGGCGCGGGCGGCCCTGCAGGCGTTGACCGATCACGTGGTGGAGCGCAGCGGATGACCGGCCGCGGCCCGGCTGACCAGCCGGTCGCCGGCCTGCTCTGCGAGCTGGAGCCGGTGGTGGCCGAGAACCTGAACCGGCACCTGTCGGTGGCCAAGCCCTGGCAGCCGCACGACTACATCCCGTGGAGCGAGGGTCGCAACTTCGCGTTCCTCGGCGGTAGCGACTGGAGTCCGGACGAGTCCCGGCTGGATCCGGTGGCCCGCACCGCGCTGGTGGTGAACCTGCTGACCGAGGACAACCTGCCGTCCTACCACCGCGAGGTCGCCACCCGGTTCAGCCGGGACGGCGCCTGGGGTTCCTGGGTCGGCCAGTGGACCGCCGAGGAGGGCCGGCACGGCATCGCCCTGCGCGACTACCTGGTGGTGACTCGCGCCGTCGACCCGGTCCGGCTGGAAGAGCTACGGATGGTGCACATGGCCGCAGGCTATGACTCCGGCGACAAGACGCCGCTGCAGGCGTTGGCCTACGTCTCGTTCCAGGAACTGGCTACCCGGGTTTCGCACCGCAACACCGGCCGGAGCGCCGGAGACCCGATCGCCGAACAACTGCTGGCCCGCATCGCGCAGGACGAGAACCTGCACATGGTCTTCTACCGGAACCTGGTCGAGGCCGCGTTCGAGATCGCCCCGGACGCCACCATGGCCGCCGTGCGCGACGAGGTGGTCGGCTTTCAGATGCCGGGCGCCGGCATGCCCGACTTCATCCGCAACTCGGTGACCATCGCCAAGGCCGGCATCTATGACCTGCGGCTGCACCACGACGCGGTGGTGGCGCCGGTGCTGAAATTCTGGAACGTCTTCGAGCGCTCCGACCTGGGTCCGGCGGGGGAGCGGGCCCGCGCCGAGCTGGCCGAGTTCATGGTGGGGCTGGATGCGCAGGCGAGCCGGTTCGTGGAGCAGCGGGAACGCGCTGGAGAGCGCGCCTCGGCGCGCGGTTAGCCGGTCGGCTCAGCCCACCGGGCGGCGAGCCGCTCGCTGGTTCGGCGGTTCACCATGCTGGCCGTTCTGGTGACGAGGTTCCCATACGACACAAGGAAAATCGCTTCGCCGCATTCGTATAGTCCGCTGGCCGATCGGGTAGATTAACGCAAATTGCACACGCCGTCCGGTCAAGTGCGCAAGCGCCCGGCCGATAAGTAGCAAGGAAGAGGGCGGTGAATTTCCAGGTGGCGGTAGGTCGACATCGAGCGACGCCAGCGGCTTCGGCACGACGAGGTCGGCTGGTGGTTTTCGGCGCGCTCGTGGCCGTCCTGGTGCTGCTGCTCACCGCCGAACCGGCCGGCGCACGCACCCCGCAGTCGACCGGGACTCCGGCAGCTTCCACCAGCCACCAGTCGGCCGCCCGCCAGAGCGCCGCCGACAAGGCCGTCGCACGCAGGACGGCCGCTCGCCAGGCAGCGGCACGTAGGGCCGCCGTGCGTAAGGCGGCCGCGCGTAAGGCTGCGGCTCGTAAGGCTGCCGCGCACCGGGCAGCGGCTCGCAAGGCAGCCGCTCGCCAGGCGGCGGCGGTGCGCCAAGACGCCGCCCGTCCAGCCGCGAGCAAGGCCGTTGCCCACCAAGCGACCAAGCACCAGGCCGGCCCAACGCACCCATCCCGGCCCGTTCACGCCGCCGCTCAGCACCAGGGCAAGCCGGACCCAAGACAGAACCGAGCCGATCGCAAGCAGGCCGCTGCCGAGGCCCAAGCGGCCACCCGCGACGCCGTCCCCGCCAACCGGTCCGCCGCGGTGCCCGCTCGCGCCCAGCAGATCGCGGCACAGGCCGCCGCTGAGCAGGCCGCCGCTGAGCAGGCAGCCGCTGAGCAGGCCGCCAAACTCGCTGCCCGTCAGCTGGCCGCGGCCCGGCAAGCAGCCGGCCAGCCAGCCGGACCGCCGGTGGCCGGCGAGTCAGACATCGGGCAGCCGATCGCCAGCGGTCAATTCACTGGCGTTCAGCAAGGCGGCCAGCAGCCCAGCGGCCAGGCCGGGAGTCCGAATAGCTCCACCCATCAGGCCAGCCAACCGGCCGGCCACAAGCCGACCCGCAAACCAGCGGGCAGTTCCAGCTCGCTGTCATCGTTGCCGCACCGGATCATCACCGAGCCGGCCACGCCGATCATCGCCCTCGCGGCCGCCGGCCTGTCAGTGGGCAATGCACCAGCACGACTGGTGCTCGTGACCATCGCGGCCGCCGGACTGCTACTGGTAGCGGCCGGCACCCGAAGGTCCTGGCCGCGGCGCGGCTGAACCAACGCCGACTGACCCGACCCCGACTGACTCGACCCCGACTGAGCCAACGCCGATTGAACCAACGCCGGCCGGCCCAACGCCGGCTGAGCCGACGCTAACAGTCGCGCTAGCTCAGTTGACCGTCCACGGGTCGCTGCCCCGCAGCAACTCGGTCAGCGCGCCCGCATCGCCGGGGCCCTTGAGCTTGGCCAGATCGACCTGCTCGTTCACCAACCGGTCATAACTGGGCCGCTCGACGTCCCGGAAAACACCCATCGGTGACAGCCGGCTGTCGGCCTGGGACAGCCGGGACAGCGCGAAGGCGTAGGACGGGTCGGCGGCGTGCGAGTCGTGCACGACAACCCGTGGATCGTCGGCCGCGACGTTGTCTTCGACCTGGAGGTTGCCGGTGGCCGGATCCCGGACCACCGCCCGGCTATCGCCGAACCGGACCGGCTGGCCGTGCTCCAGCGGGATGATCCACTCGCCTCGGGTGTCGGAGTCCTTGAGCAGGTCGAAGGCCCCGTCGTTGAAGATGTTGCAGTTCTGGTAGATCTCGACCAGCGACGCGCCCTGATGGGCACTGGCCTGGCGCAGCACCTCGGTCAGGTGCTTGCGGTCGGAATCGAGCGTCCGGGCGGCGAAGGTGGCCTCCGCGCCGAGAGCCAGCGAGATCGGGTTGAACGGGTTGTCCACCGAGCCGAACGGCGTCGACTTGGTGATCTTGCCGGTCTCGCTGGTCGGTGAGTACTGGCCCTTGGTCAGGCCGTAGATCCGGTTGTTGAACAGCAGGATGGTCAGGTTGACGTTGCGGCGCAGCGCGTGGATCAGGTGGTTGCCGCCGATGGACAGCGCATCGCCGTCACCGGTCACCACGATCACGTGCAGGTCCGGCCGGGTAGTGGCCAGGCCGGTGGCGATGGCTGGCGCGCGGCCGTGGATGGAGTGCATGCCGTAGGTGTTCATGTAGTACGGGAACCGGGACGAGCAGCCGATGCCGGAGATGAACACGATGTTCTCCCGGGCCACCCCGAGCTCGGGCATGAAGCCCTGCACCGCGGCCAGCACGGCGTAGTCACCGCAGCCCGGACACCAGCGGACCTCCTGGTCGGTCTTGAAGTCCTTCGCCTTCAGCCCCAGCTCGGACGGACTCATACCCCTTGCCCCCGCTCGTCGTTCACTACCAAATCGTGCGCGCCGGCGGCGATGCGATGCTCACTCGCGAGCTGCCAACTCGCTCCGCTCCGCTCGCCGGCGGCGATGCGATGCTCACTCGCCATGGGTCACCAGGCCTTGCAGCATGTCGGCCAGATCCGCCGCCCGGAACGGCATGCCGCGGACCTGGGTCACCGAGATGGCATCCACCAGGTACCGGCCTCGGACGAGCAGCGCCAGCTGACCCATGTTCATCTCCGGGATCACCACCCGCTGGTACCGGCCCAGCACCTCGCCGAGGTTGGCTGGGAAGGGGTTGAGGTGGCGCAGGTGCGCCTGCGCGATCTGGTAACCGGCCCGGCGTACCCGGCGCACGGCGGCGCCGATCGGGCCATAGGTGGAGCCCCAGCCCAGCACCAGCACGGTGGCCGCGCCGTCGACGTCGTCGACCTCGAGATCCGGCACGGCGACTCCGGCCACCTTGGCCGCCCGGGTCCGCACCATGAAGTCGTGGTTATCCGGGTCGTAGCTGATGTTGCCGGTGCGATCCGCCTTCTCGATACCGCCGATCCGGTGCTCCAGGCCGGGCGTGCCGGGCACCGCCCAGGGCCGGGCCAGCGTCTCCGGGTCCCGCAGGTACGGCAGGTACTGCCCGTCCGTGCCGTTCGGTTCGGTTGCGAACCGCACCGTGAGGTCCGGCAGCTCGGCCAGGTCCGGCAGCCGCCATGGTTCGGATCCGTTGGCCAGGTACCCGTCGGAGAGCAGGAATACCGGCGTCCGGTACTGGGTGGCGATCCGGATCGCCTCGATCGCGGCGTCGAAGCAGTCGGCCGGCGACCGCGGTGCCACGATCGGCACCGGCGCCTCGCCGTTGCGTCCGAACATCGCCTGTAGCAGGTCGGACTGCTCGGTCTTGGTCGGCAACCCGGTGGACGGGCCGCCACGTTGGACGTCGATCACCACCAGCGGCAGCTCCAGCGACACCGCCAGGCCGATCGTCTCGGCCTTCAGCGCGATGCCCGGCCCGGACGAGGTGGTCACCCCCAGCGCACCACCGAAGGAGGCGCCGAGCGCGGCGCCGATGCCGGCGATCTCGTCCTCGGCCTGGAACGTGGTCACGCCGAAACGCTTGTGCTTGGACAGTTCGTGCAGGATGTCGGAGGCCGGCGTGATCGGGTAGGCGCCGAGGAACAGCGGCAGCTGGGCCTGCTGCGCGCCGGTGATCAGGCCGTACGCGAGTGCCAGGTTGCCGGCGATGTTGCGGTAGGTGCCGCGTGCCAGCGCGGCCGGCTTCACCTCGTAGGAGATGCCGAAGGCCTCGGTTGTCTCGCCATAGTTGTAGCCGGCCCTGAACGCGGCCACGTTGGCCTCGGCGATCTGCGGCTTGCGGCCGAACTTGTCCCGGAGGAAGGCGATGGTGCCTTCGGTGGGACGGGAGTACATCCAGGACAGCAGGCCGAGGGCGTACATGTTCTTGCACCGGCCGGCGTCCTTGCGGGACAGGTCCGACTGCGCGCCCAGCGCATCCAAGGTCAGCTGGGTCAGGTCCAGCGCGTGCACCGTGAACGAATCCAGGCTGCCGTCGGTCAGCGGATTGCTGGTCCAGCCGACCCGGGCCAGGGCCCGTTCGGTGAAGTCGCGGGTGTCCACGATGATGGTGGCGCCCTTGGCCAGGTCGTTCAGGTTCGCCTTCAGCGCCGCCGGGTTCATCGCGACCAGCACGTCCGGCCGGTCACCCGGGGTCAGGATGTCGTGGTCGGCGAAGTGCAGCTGGAATGAAGAGACGCCGGCCAGGGTGCCGGCGGGGGCCCGGATCTCGGCCGGAAAGTTCGGCTGGGTGGAGAGGTCATTGCCGAAGTTGGCGGTCTCCTGGGTGAACCGGTCACCGGTGAGCTGCATGCCGTCGCCGGAGTCGCCGGCGATTCGGATGACTACTCGATCCAGCTGCTGAACTTGTGTGGACATGCGTGGAAGTACGCCTCCTGTGCCGCGACGGTGGGGCATGCCGGTGTCCGAACTCGGATCGCCCGTTCCATGGTAGAGAGGTAACGCCGGGATGTTGCCGTGGTATTGCCCTCACCGGCTGGCGGAGACCGGCACGCTGCTGTGGATAACCATAGCCGAGCGAAACCCGGTCGCTCTAATGTTTGCCACTATGCGTGACAAAAATATGCTGACTGCCGGAGATGTCATGATCACGGTCGACTTCGATCGAATGCGCAGGTTGGCGCGCGACTTGCGTGAACTTGCTCAGCGGGTGGGCGGACACTCCGGATTTGTTCATTCCGATGCTCTTGATCATGACTTGACCGGGCATCTACACCGAGTGGAGAACGACTGCAGAGTGCACCGATCTCACCTGCAGTCATTCCTCTCGGAAACGGCTACAACTATCGAGCGGATCGTCGCCGAGTATGAAAAGACAAACGACACTGTTGCATCCGCAGCTACTATCCGGTGAGGCTCTCTACCGCCCTACGTCCGATTCAGACCGTTCGGTCGGGTTCGCCAATGCCCTTTACCGGCAAGCATGTTCGTTGACGTGAGCTTGGCGTCAGCTGTACTTCGGGGTAAACCGACCACCGCGAAGGTTTCTTCTCGCAATGCTGGCTGTAAAGCATTCCGGATGGTATTTTTCCTCCAGCGCGAGGCTCCGATAAACCGATGTTTGGCTTCGGACTTTCACGTAGCACGTCTAGAAGCCTGCCGCCGCGGGTACCACCATCAGGCAGCCGATTAACAATGCAGGGTCGCGCTGCGCCGAGTACACGAGCAAGGGGGGCGCCATGGAGAGTGAACTCCACGCGCTGGAGTTGCCGGCATTCGAGCTCGACTGCCGCGACTGGCTGATCGCTACCCCGGGAGACGGTTCCGTTCCGGAAGAAATTGGCGGCACGCCGGTCGTCGCGGTGCTCAGCACCGCGGTGATAGGCGAGGACGACATCGTGCCGGCCAGCGCCATCCTCAGCGTTGGCCTGCTGGACGAGCCGGTGGACTGCGCCCAGCTTGATGCCAACTCGCCGGTCGCCGAGCTCATCGACTTCGACGAGAGCATCGGCGCCGCCCGGTATGTGGTTCCGGCGCCCGACGGCAAGCTGGCCCTGCTGGCCGAGTTCAGCGCCGGCTGCGAATGCCAGGACCTGCTGGCTCGGTTCGACCAGTTGATGGCATCCTTCCGCTGGGCGAGCTAGTACCCAAGCCACCCCCTCTGAAATACTTCCGGTCATGGCAGGCAAACGGCGAGCGCGTGGTTCACGTGTCGCGCTGCCGTTCTGGCAGGTCATCTTCTGGAGCACCCGCCGGGCCGACGCCTTCGATCAGCACTGTCGACAGAGCTAGCTCACGCCAGCCCTGTCCGTCAGTTCTGCTCGGAGTCCCGATGTCGCACGCCCGTTCCCGGCTCGATCCGGCGCTGGTCCTGAATCCGATACAACTTCTCGATTTCACCCGCTTTGTCGCAGACGAAGTGGCGGCCGGCCGTTACCCGTACGTGCGGTACACCGAGGCCGAGCGATGGCACCAGCGGCTCTACCGGGATCGTCGGGTCGACCTCTGGCTGATCAGTTGGCTGCCGTCTCAGGGCACCGACCTGCATGACCACGGCGGCTCGGCGGGCGCGTTCACGGTGCTGGCCGGCGAGCTCGCCGAGGCCGTCCACCAGCCGGCTCCAGCTGGCACGCTGCTCGAGGTGGCGCGCCGTGCCGGCGACAGCGCCGGGTTCGGCCCGCACTACGTTCATGACGTGCGCAACCGCAGCGACCAACCAGCAGTCAGCGTGCACGCCTACTCCCCGCCGCTGACCAGCATGAGTTTCTACGACCTCGATGCTGGTGGCGCGCTGACCCCGTTGCTCACGCTGGCCGCCGACCACCCCGAGCCGGCTGTGCGGCTGCCCGGCCGAGGCGAGCCCGCGGCGTGACCGAGCCGGCGCCGTACCGCGATGTCGAGGAGCTGCTGGCCGTGGCGCGGGCCGGGCTGTCCCGGCTGCAGCCGGCCGAGGCGCGGGTCGCGGTGGCCGCCGGGGCCCGACTGGTCGATATCCGGCCGGCCTGGCAGCGGGCCGCCGAAGGTGAGATCCCCGGGTCGCTGATCATCGAGCGCAACCACCTTGAGTGGCGGCTGCATCCGGGCTCGGCGAGCCGGGTGCCGGCGCCGCCCGGCCAGCGCTGGATCGTGCTGTGCTCGCAGGGCTACACATCTTCGCTGGCGGCGGCCACCCTGCGCTCACTCGGCATCGATGCCGCCGACCTGGCGGGCGGTTTCCAAGGCTGGCAGGCCGCCGGGCTGCCGGTGTGGAGCGGACTCACCCGGACCGGGCAGGTGGTCGGCCAGCAGCCGTCACTCGACTTCGGTGATCTGGGCGGTCCGGACGTCGAAGACGAAGCCGCGCACTAGCTCCCGATGTGGCAGCCAGCCACAGCCGCGAATCCGCCGGACGGAGCCCGCGACGCTGGCCGCGACATCGGTGAAGCCGGGAACGTCCCAGTCCGGCTGCTGACCACTCTCGGCGGCCAGCTCGGCCCGGAACGCCGCATCGTCGAAGTTCGACATCCCGCAGTCGGTGTGGCCGATCACCGCGATCTCCCGGGTGCCGAGCCTGCGCTGGCTGATGGCCAGCGAGCGCAGTACGTCCGGGGTGGCCAGCGCGCCCGCGTTGCGGATCAGGTGGGCATCGCCGATCCGCAGGCCGAGCGCGCCGAACAGCGCCAGCCGGGAATCCATGCAGGCGACCACGGCCAGCCGCAGCGCCGGCTGGACCGGCCGCGGACCGGCGAAGGTTTCGACGTAGCCGGCGTTAGCGGCCAGCAACTGTTCAAGTGCGGAAATGTCCATCTCACCGCCTTCCGGTCAGAGAGCGGTTTGCCACTTCGATCACGTACTCTCCGTAGCTCGACTTGCCCTGCGCGCGGCCAAGTCGCAGGGCTTGTTCGGGTGAGATCAGGCCGCGAGCCAATGCGATCTCCTCCAGGCAGGCGATTCGAACCCCCTGCCGGTGCTCGAGCACCTGGACGAACTGGCCGGCTTCCAGCAGTGAGTCGTGCGTTCCAGTGTCCAGCCAGGCGGTGCCCCGACCCAGGTCGATCAGTCGCGCGGTGCCTCGGCCGATGTAGCGGTTGTTCAGGTCGGTGATCTCCAGCTCGCCACGGTCGGACGGGGTCAGCGCGGCGGCCTCGGCCAGCACGTCGTTGTCGTAGAAGTACAGCCCGGTCACGGCCAGGTCGGACTTCGGGGTGAGCGGTTTCTCCTCGATCGAGATGAGCCGGCCGGCCTCGTCCGCCTCGGCCACCCCGTACCGCTCGGGGTCGCGAACCCGGTAGCCGAACAGCAGGCAACCGGTACGCAGGCCGGCGGCCTCGACCAGCAACTGCCCGAGCTGATGGCCGTAGAAGATGTTGTCCCCGAGCACCAGCGCCACGCTGTCGGAGCCGACATGCTGTCGCCCGATCAGGAACGCTTCGGCAAGCCCGTTCGGTTCCGGCTGCACCGCGTAGCTGAAACTGATGCCCAGTTCGCTGCCGTCACCGAGCAGCCGGACGAACTGGTCCTGCTCATGTGGCGTAGTGATGATCAGGATCTCGGTGATGCCGGCGAGCATCAGCACCGAGAGCGGGTAGTAGATCATCGGCTTGTCATAGACCGGCAGCAGCTGCTTGCTCACCGCGCGGGTGATCGGGTGCAGGCGCGTTCCGGCGCCTCCGGCCAGCACTATGCCCTTCACATTCAGCCTCTCTGGTTCACCGGCGGGGCCGGCCCGGCGCGCTGTTCTCGGCCGGCCTAGCGGTAGTTGTCGAACTGCAGCGCTACCCCGTAGTCCCCGGCCTTCAGCATCGCGATGACCGCCTGCAGGTCGTCGCGCTTCTTGCTCGATATCCGCAGCTGATCGCCCTGGATCTGTGTCTGCGCTCCCTTGGGGCCGGAGTCTCGAATGTCCTTGGCGATCTTCTTGGCGATCTCGGCGCTGATTCCCTGCTTGAGCGAGGCGGCGATCACGTACTGCTTGCCGGACGCCTTGGGCTCACCAGCCTCGAGCGACTTGAGGGAGATCGAGCGCTTCACCAGCTTTTCCTTGAACACCTCCAGCGCGGCCGACACCCGCTCCTCGGTGTCGGCGCGCAGCGTCACGCCCAACTCGCCGGACCACTGGATGGAGGCGTTGGTGCCCCGGAAGTCGAACCGTTGGGACAACTCCTTGACGGTCTGGTTGAGGGCGTTGTCGGCCTCCTGCCGATCGATCTTGCTGACGACGTCGAAGGATGAATCGGCCATGGCGATCGCTACTCCCTGCTGCTGCCGGCCGCGGGCCGCCAGCTGTTCGTGGCCTGGGCACGCCGGCCCGCCGGCAGGCGCGGCGCGACGCGCGTAACTGGAGAGAAACGGTAGCGCGTGCCGTGTCGGCCGACCGGACCCGGGGCTGGTGGCCCGCGTCCGGTCGTGTAACTTGTTCTGCGCACGAACTCACCGGCCGGCCCACCATCGGGTCCTACGGTAGGACGCGCGGCGGTTTGCCCGAGTGGCCAAAGGGAGCAGACTGTAAATCTGCCGGCTCTGCCTACGTTGGTTCGAATCCAACAGCCGCCACCGCGACCTCGACCCTCCGAGCAGCCCTCGGGGGTCGAGTCTTTTTGGTGTCTGCGTTGCAGTCACCGTCCGGTCGGGTTCCCTGGCCGCCGGAAATACACCCGATAAAGTGGTCGCGAGGGGTTGCCAAGCGACTACCCAGGGTTCATACTTGGATCGCCTTGGTGGTCGTTCCCCCGTGCGATCACCAAGGCTTTTATGTGCCCGCGCAGCCTTGCCGGCGACCGGCAGCCGGCGAGTGGACGCGACGGCCGCTGGCGGAGCCCGATTTCGAGATCGCTTCGGCGGTCGGGTAGAGTTCGTCCGGCATTCGCCGGCAGCGGTGGTGGGCTCGCTCAGCACTGACCGGCCGGCGAAGCAGGCCCCCTTAGCTCAGTCGGCAGAGCGTCTCCATGGTAAGGAGAAGGTCTACGGTTCGATTCCGTAAGGGGGCTCGGTCTTGGAGTCTGAAGATGGGACGCCCGAGTACCACCAAGGGCGGGGTAGCTCAGCCTGGTAGAGCAAGCGGCTCATAATCGCTGTGTCGCCGGTTCAAGTCCGGCCCTCGCTACCGAATCAATACCGAGCACGATCGCATGAGAGGCACGAGAAGTGGCAGCCACCGACGTACGACCGAAGATCACCTTGGCGTGTCAGGTATGCAAGCACCGCAACTACATCACCAAGAAGAACCGGCGCAACGACCCGGACCGGCTCGACTTGAAGAAGTTCTGTCCGAATTGTGGCAAGCACACTGATCACCGCGAGACCCGCTGAAGGTCGTTCCAGCCACCCTGCTGGCGTCGTCGAGTCTCGACGGCGCCAGCTGCGTGTTTGTGCCCACCGCCACCGCCACCGCGTCCGGTCCGGGGCGTGGGATACCGTGCGCCCATGCCGCTGGATCAGTCGTTCGTAGGGCGGAGCTACCCACTGACCGCGCCGTACGAGGTCGGCAGGGAGAAGATCCGGGAGTTCGCCGACGCGATCGGTGACTCGAATCCGATCTATCGGGATCGGGCCGCGGCCCGGGCGCTCGGCTACTCCGACGTCATCGCGCCGCCAACCTTTCCGATCGTGGTCTCGATGCGCGCCAGCCACCAGGTGATCCGGGATCCGGCCCTCGGCCTGGACTACTCCAAGGTGGTGCACGGCGAGCAGCAGTTCCAGTACCAGCGGCCCATCCAGGCCGGTGACGTGCTGCAGGTGCGCAGCACCGTGGAGTCCATCCGGGCGGTGGGCGGCAACGAGATCCTGACCACCCGCGGCGAGGTATTCACGGTGGACGGCGAGCTGGTGGTGACCGCCATCTCGACGTTGGTTGCCCGTGGCACCGCGCGCTCGGAGGCTCCGGCGCCGGTGGTTGGTGAGGCCTGAGCATGGGCACACTGCTCACTGCGACAGCCTCGTCCAGGCGCCGCGAGGGCTGTCGGGACGCGCTGGGCCAACGGAGGGAAGCGGCATGACGAGATCGGTCGCCGAGGTGGCGGTGGGCATGCAGCTGCCGAGCCAGACCTTTCCGATCGAGCGGGCCAGCCTGATCCAGTACGCCGGCGCCTCCGGTGACTTCAACCCGATCCACTGGAGCGAGCAGACCGCGACGGCGGTCGGCCTGCCCGACATCATCGCCCACGGCATGCTGACCATGGCCGCCGCGGTGCGGGTGGTCACCGACTGGGTCGGCGACCCGGGTGCCGTCCTGGCCTACGGCGCCCGGTTCACCCGGCCGGTGGTGGTGGAGCATGGCGTGGCCACTCAGCTCGAGGTTTCCGGCAACGTCCGGTCGGTCGACGAGGCCAGCCGCACCGCGGAGGTGGACCTGACCGCGGTGGTTGCCGGCCAGACGGTGCTGGCCAGGGCTCGGGCGAAGGTGCGGCTGGCGTGACCGAGGAGGAACTCAGCCTGGTTCGCAACGACGCCGAAGGGCGCTATGAGGCGTACCTGGATGGCCACCGGGTCAGCTTGGCAAGCTTTTACCAGCGCGGCGAGGTGGTGGTGCTGCCTCATACCGAGACCGATCCGGCCTTCGGCGGCCGGGGCTATGCCGGACGGCTGGTCCAGTTCGCCCTGAACGACATTCGAGGCCGCGGTCACCGGGTGGAACCGGCCTGTTGGTTCGTCGCGCACTACATCCGGGACAACCCCGAATATGCGGACTTGGTCGGCTAGCCTGCCCGGCGCGAGTAGGCGCTTCAGCCTGCCCGGCGCGAGTAGGCGCAGCCGGCCGGTCGGCCAGCTGCCGCCGAGCCTCAGCCCTCGGCGACCAGCCGCTGAATCCGGCTGATGCCCTCCACCAGATCGTCATCGCCCAGGGCGTAGGACAACCGGAGGTAGCCCGGTGTTCCGAATGCCTCGCCGGGCACCACCGCCACCTCGGCCTCGTCCAGGATCAGCTCGGCCAGCTCCACCGAGCTGCTCGCGGTCCGGCCCCGCAGTGGTCGGCCGAGCAGGCCCTTGACCTGCGGGTACGCGTAGAAGGCGCCGCCGGGCTCCGGACAGCACACCCCGTCGATGGCCGAGAGCATCTCCACGATGGTCTTGCGACGGCGGTCAAAGGCGTCCCGCATGGCGGCGACCGCGGCGAGGTCGCCGGACACCGCGGCCAGTGCCGCCCGCTGCGAGACGTTGGCCACGTTGGAGGTGGCATGAGACTGCAGGTTGCTCGCGGCCTGCACCAGATCCGGCGGTCCGATCAGCCAGCCGACCCGCCAGCCGGTCATCGCGTAGGTCTTGGCCACACCGTTCAGCACCACCAGCCGGTCGCCGAGTTCCGGGGCCGCGGTGGCGATGGACACGTTCTGCCGGCCGCCATAGACCAGGTGCTCGTAGATCTCGTCGGTGACCACCCACAGCCCGTGCTCGGCGGCCCAGCGGCCGATCGCCGCCACCTGCTCGGGTGGATACACCGCGCCGGACGGGTTGGACGGCGAGACGAACAGCAGCACCTTGGTGCGTCCGGTACGAGCCTGCTCCAGCTGCTCGGGCCGGACCAGGTAACCGGCGGTCTCATCGGTCAGCACCGGCACCGGCACGCCGCCGGCCAGCAGGATCGCCTCGGGGTAGGTGGTCCAGTACGGCGCCACCAGCAGCACCTCATCGCCGGGATCCAGCAGCGACGCGAAGGTGTTGTAGACCGCCTGCTTGCCCCCGTTGGTGATCAGCACCTGGCTTGCCGACACCGCGTAGCCGGTGTCGCGCAGGGTCTTGACCGCCACCGCCGCGCGCAGCTCGGGCAGCCCGGCGACCGGGGTGTAGCGGTGGTTGCGCGGATCTCTGGCGGCGGCCACCGCCGCCTCCACGATGTAGTCCGGCGTCGGGAAATCGGGCTCACCGGCGCCGAAGCCGATCACCGGCCGGCCGGCGGCCTTGAGCGCCTTGGCCTTGGCGTCGACGGCCAGGGTGGCCGATTCGGCGATCGCGGCGATCCGGTCGGAGATGCGGGTACCCATGCCCGCAATGGTCCCAGACGGCGGCGCCGGTTGCCGTCGTGGGCTGAGCCGCCGAGAACGGGCCGAGGCGGTTTCCAGGCCGGCTGGCTGGCCGCCGGGCGAGCTTTTGGCGGTGGCTGGCCCAGCCTCTACACTGGCTACTCGGGTCCCATGTCGGCCGTGCGCAAGCATGCGCGCATCCTGCTGCCAACCGTAGCGAGTTGCGTGGCTCATGCGCTTGGTCCGGATCGGCTTGGGGCCACCTTCGGTGGCCGACCGGGTTGCGCGTCGCGCAGACTGGCCGGACGCTTGAAGGGGCGTGGCTCAATTGGTAGAGCACCGGTCTCCAAAACCGGCGGTTGCAGGTTCGAGTCCTGTCGCCCCTGCGCCAGCAGCGCTGATCGGAAGAGTGGGTCGACATGCCCGCATCCGTACCGGCGCCCGAGAGGAGAAACGGTGACTGAGACACAGGCAGCGCCGGCCCCGGCATCGCGCCCGGACCGGGAAAATCGCCGCGGTGGCGGTGGGCTGAGCCTGCTGTGGCGCTGGTTGCCGATGCTGCTTCGGGCGTTGCAGCGACGCATCCGGGAGACCGTCTCGGAGATGCGGAAGGTGCTCTGGCCCTCCCGCCGGGAGATGACCACCTACACCCTGGTCGTCATGGTCTTCGTGGTGATCATGATTACCGTGGTGGCGTTGCTCGACCTGGGCCTCGCCAAACTGGTCATCGCGGTGTTCGGCTAGCCGAACACCGCGGCAGCCGACCACACTGCCCAGGCCGTACGCGCCGTGGTGGCGTGGTGAAGAAGAGCAACGAGGAAAGAGAGCCGTGACCGAGTTCCGCAACGATGCCGGATCGACCGACGAGCAGTTCGGCGCGCCCGCTTCGGCCGACGACCTGCCGCGGCTCGACGACGGGCTGCCCAGCCTGGAGGTCGAGGACGAGGTGTACGGCGTCAGTGCCGAGGAGAAGTACAACGAGGCAGCCGAGGAGCAGGCCGACGCGGCGTGGGCGGACGCCTCGGCCGAAGCCGGTGAGGAGCTCCGGGAGCTCGCCGCCGAGGATGCCACCGCCGAGGCTGCCACCGCCGAGGCCGAGGAGGAGCTCGACCCGATCGAGCAGCTACGGTCCGAGTTGCGCCGCGCGCCCGGGGACTGGTTCGTGGTGCACTCCTACGCCGGCTACGAGAACAAGGTGAAGACCAACCTGGAAAGCCGGATTTCCTCCCTGGACATGGAGGACTACATCTTCCAGGTCGAGGTGCCGACCGAAGAGGTCACCGAGATCAAGAACGGCAAGCGCCAGTTGGTCAACCGCAAGGTCTTTCCCGGCTACATCCTGGTCCGGATGGAGCTGACCGACGACTCCTGGGGCGCGGTCCGCAACACGCCGGGCGTGACCGGCTTCGTCGGCGCCACCTCCAAGCCGTCTCCGCTGTCGATGGACGAGGTCATCAAGATCCTGGCGCCAGCCACCCACAAGGCCGCGGCAGCCGGGAAGGCGAACGCCGGCGAGGCCAGCTCGACCGGTGCCGCGGCGCCGGTCGAGGTGGTCGACTTCGAGATCGGCGAGTCGGTCACCGTGATGGACGGTCCGTTCGCGACGCTGCCGGCCACCATCAACGAGATCGACCCACTGCACGCCAAGCTCAAGGTGCTGGTGTCGATCTTCGGCCGCGAGACGCCGGTGGAACTGTCGTTCAGCCAAGTTTCCAAGATCTAGTCCGAGCCCGTCAGCCCATCAGAAGAAGAGATAGCCATGCCTCCCAAGAAGAAGCTCTCCGCGATCATCAAGCTGCAGATCCAGGCGGGCGCCGCCAATCCGGCACCGCCGGTCGGCCCGGCGCTCGGCCAGCACGGCGTCAACATCATGGAGTTCTGCAAGGCCTACAACGCGGCGACCGAGTCTCAGCGCGGCCAGGTCATCCCGGTCGAGATCTCGGTGTACGAGGACCGCTCGTTCACCTTCGTCACCAAGACCCCGCCGGCGGCCAAGCTGCTGCTGCAGGCGGCCGGCGTGGCCAAGGGATCCGGCGAGCCGCACACGACCAAGGTGGCCAAGGTCAGCATGGCCCAGGTGCGGGAGATCGCCCAGACCAAGATGGAAGATCTCAACGCCAACGACCTGGACCAGGCCGCCAAGATCATCGCCGGCACCGCCCGGTCGATGGGCATCACCGTCGAGTAGTCGGTCCCGGTGCTCGGCCAGCCGGCCGGGTAACCGACCGCCACCCGAGGCTCGGCATTCCGCCGAGCGGCAGTGGGAGGGCGCCGAAGGCCGGCGTCCGCGAGAACCACGAGTTCGATGAGGAGCACGACAATGGCAAAGCGCAGCAAGGCATACCAGGCAGCGGTCAAGCTGGTGGATCCGAGCCGGATGTACAGCCCGCTGGAGGCGGCGCAGGTCGCCAAGCAGACCTCGCCCACCAAGTTCGACGCCACCGTGGAGGTGGCTATCCGGCTCGGGGTGGACCCGCGCAAGGCTGACCAGATGGTGCGCGGCACCGTCAGCCTGCCGCACGGCACCGGCAAGACCGCCCGGGTGATCGTGTTCGCCACCGGGGAGCAGGCCGCCGCGGCCGAGGCCGCCGGTGCCGACCGGATCGGCAGTGACGACCTGATCGCCGCCATCCAGGAGGGCTTCCTGGACTTCGACGCCGCCATCGCCACGCCGGATCAGATGGCCAAGGTCGGCCGGGTCGCTCGGATCCTCGGCCCCCGTGGGCTGATGCCGAACCCGAAGACCGGCACCGTGACTCCGGACGTGGCCAAGGCGGTCACCGACATCAAGGGTGGCAAGATCACCTTCCGGGTGGACAAGCAGTCCAACCTGCACCTGGTGATCGGTAAGACCTCCTTCGAGCCGGAGAAGCTGGTGGAGAACTACGGCGCGGCGCTGGACGAGGTGCTGCGGTCCAAGCCGGCGGCGGCCAAGGGTAAGTACCTGAAGAAGGTCACCTTCTCCACCACCATGGGCCCGGGCATCCCGGTGGATGTCAACCGCACCCGCAACCTGCTGGAAGACACCGTCTCGGCCTGATCGCCGGATCCGACTCGCACCGCCCGGCTACCGCACTGGTAGCCGGGCGGAGCTGTGTCCATCGGGCCGCGGCGGCAGGCGCTACCGTGAAGAGGGCTGAACCCGCCAGCCACGCCCGAGTTGCGTGAGGCAGATCCAATGGTCGATCAGTCCGAGTGTCCTATCCTGGACGCCCTCGTCGAGTACAAGCGGCTGGGCTACCTGCCGTTCACGCCACCCGGCCACAAGCAGGGCCGGGGCACCGACCCCCGGGTGCTCGCGGCGCTCGGCGCTGACGTCTTCCACTCCGACGTGCTCGCCACGTCCGGACTGGATGACCGCTCATCGTCCGGCTCGCTTATCCAGAAAGCCCAAACGCTGATGGCCGAGGCGGTCGGTGCTGAGCACGCGTTCTTCTCCACCTGTGGCTCGTCGTTGTCGGTGAAGAGCGCGATGCTGGCGGTCGCGGCGCCCGGCCAGTCACTGCTGGTAGGCAGGGATGCCCACAAGTCGGTCATCTCCGGGCTGGTGCTGGCCGGCGTGGAACCGGTCTGGGTGCCTCCGCGCTGGGACGCCGAACTGCACCTTGCCCACCCGCCGTCGCCGGACAGCGTGCGCCGGGCTTGGCAGCAGCATCCGGAAGCTGCTGGCCTGCTGATCACCAGCCCGACCCCGTACGGCACCTCCGGCGAGCTGGCCGTAATCGCCGAGATCTGTCACCAGCACGGCAGGCCGCTGATCGTGGACGAGGCATGGGGTGCGCATCTGCCGTTCCATGACGAACTGCCCACTTGGGCGATGGATGCCGGCGCGGACGTCTGCGTGGTGTCGATCCACAAGATGGGATCCGGCCTGGAACAGGGTTCGGTCTTTCACCTGCAGGGTGAACTGGTCGACCCGGTCAGGCTGATGGAATGCGAGGACATGCTGGCCACCACCAGCCCGAACGTGCTGCTGTACGCGGCGATGGACGGTTGGCGGCGGCAGATGGTGCAGCAGGGCCACCAATTGCTCGGCACTGCGCTGGAGCTCGTTCGGCAGACGCGGTCCAGGATCGAGGCGCTGGACGGGTTGCACGTGCTCTCGAGCGAGCTGCTCGGTGCCGAGGCAGCGCACGAGCTGGATCCACTACAGATCACAATTGACCTGCAAGCGTTGGGTATTTCCGGTTATATAGCGGCGGACTGGCTACGGGCCGAGCAGCGGATCAACGTCGGGCTGTCCGACCACCGCCGGATCGGCACTCAGTTCTCCTACGCGGATTCAGCCGAAACCGCCGACCGACTGGTCGATGCCCTGCGCCAGTTGGTCGAGCGGGCCGGCGAGCTGCCGCGGGCCAAGCCGATCGACCTGCCGGAACCGTCGGCGTTCGACGTGGAGCCGGCCATGCTGCCGCGCGAGGCGTTCTTCGCCGAGTCGGTGGACGTGCCCGCCGAGGAGGCCGTTGGCCGGATCTCGGTGGAGCAGATCACCCCGTATCCGCCGGGCATTCCAGCGTTGCTGCCGGGGGAGCGGATCAATGCCGAGGTGCTGTCCTACCTGCGGACCGGGGTGGCCGCCGGCATGGTGATTCCGGATGCCGCCGACCCGAAGCTGAACCAGCTGAAGGTGGTCAAGTAAGGATGGCTGGGCGCACGGCCGCGCGTTGCCGTGCGCCCAACGCCGATTCTCAGGAGGGGCCGCCGCGCGCAGCGGCTGGCCGGTCAGACCGTGCTGGACTCGTTGACGCGCTGCTCGCCGGCCTCTATGACCTGGCGGCCGGAGTGACCGGACACCTCGATCCGGCGCGGCTTCGCCCGCTCGGCAACCGGGATGGTCACCGACAGCACGCCATTGTCGTAGGTCGCGCTGATCGCATCGGTGTCGATGCCCTCACCCAGCGACAGTTGGCGCTGGAAGGTGCCGGTGAACCGTTCGTTGGACAGCCACTGGACGTCCTGCTCGCCGCGGCTGCTGCGCTCGGCCTGGATGGTCAGTGTGCCGTTGTCCACGTGCACATCCACCGAGCCGGGATCGATGCCCGGCAGGTCGGCGTGCAGGACGTAGTGATCGCCGGACCGGTAGAGGTCCATCGGCATGAACCGCGGTACCCGGGCAGGGCCGGACGAAGCCCCGAGCAGCTGTTCGGTCATGCGGTCGAGATCACGGAAGGGGTCGAAGCGAAGCACGGCAGCTCACCTCCACATGAACCACTCGTCGATGCCACCCGCCACCCTGGCGGGCAGCTCCGTGCTGATCGAGAGATTAGCACTCTCCCCGACAGAGTGCCAAGCCCCGCGTGGCGGAGATTACCCAACCTTTCGTGGCGGATTCGTTGCGCCGACAGCAGCCGGGCCCGGAAGCGACACCGAGGGCCGAGGGCCATGACGACGGCAGTCCTGACGGCCGGCCCGATTAGCTTGATACTGGTCTGGTCGGTCGGTCGGCCGGTCGTGCGTGCGACGGATGGATGGAGTAGCTGACATGAGGCTCGGCCTGCCGGACGACATCGACGTGTGCCTCTTCGACCTTGACGGCGTATTGACCGACACCGCGTCGGTACACGCGGCGGCCTGGAAACACATGTTCGATGAGTTCCTGCGGGTGCGGGACGGCGCCGGCTTCACGCCGTTCGATCCGCACGACGACTACGACCGCTACGTCGATGGCAAGCCGCGCGAGGACGGGGTGCGGGATTTCCTGCGTTCGCGCGGCATCGACCTGCCGGCGGGCCAGCCGGGCGACGGGCCGGACCAGGAGACCGTGTACGGGCTGGGCAACCGGAAGAACGCCGAGGTACAGCGGCGGATCGCCGAGGACGGGGTGCTCGTGTTCGAGGGGTCGCGCAAATACCTGCAGGCTGCCGAGCGGGCCGGCCTGCGCCGGTTCGTGGTCTCCTCCAGCGCCAACACCGGCCTGGTGCTGCGCACGACCGGGCTCGACCGGCTGGTCGAGGGCCGTATCGACGGCGTCACCTTGGCCGAGAAACACATACCGGGCAAGCCCAAACCGGATTCCTTCCTAGCCGGCGCGGCGCTGGCCGGAGTGCCGCCGGCGCGGGCCGTGGTGTTCGAGGACGCACTGGCCGGGGTGGCCGCCGGCCGAGCGGGCGAGTTCGGCTACGTCGTCGGAGTCGACCGGGTGGGCCACGCCGCCGAGCTCACCGCGTACGGCGCCGACGTGGTGGTGACCGACCTGGCGCAACTGCTCGAGGCCACCTCGTGATCCGCGACTCCGAGTTCCCGGCCGAGCCGTGGCAGGTCCGCGAAGTGGGCCTGCGGCTGACCAAGCTGGCCCAGGCGGAATCGGTCTTCGCCTTGTCCAACGGGCACATCGGCGTCCGCGGCAATCTGGACGAAGGCGAACCGTATGGGCTGCCCGGCAGCTACCTGAACTCCTTCTACGAGCAGCACCCGCTGCCCTACGCCGAGGCCGGCTATGGCTATCCGGAGTCCGGCCAGACGGTGGTCAACGTCACCAACGGCAAGTTGATCCGGCTGCTGGTCGACGACGAGCCGTTCGACCTGCGCTACGGAAAGCTGCTGCGGCACGAGCGAGTGCTGGACCTGCGGGCCGGCGTATTGCTGCGGGAGGTCGAGTGGTCCTCGCCGGCCGGGCAGGTGGTGCGGATGCGTTCGACCCGGCTGGTCTCCTTCACCCAGCGGGCCATCCTGGCCATCCACTATGAGGTGGCGGCGGTGGGCGATCCGGCCCGGGTGGTGCTGCAGTCCGAGCTGGTCGCCAACGAGTCGGTGCCGACGGCCTCCGACGACCCGCGGGTGGCAGCCGTGCTGGAGCACCCGCTGGAGGCTGAGGACCAGCTGCTGGATGGCAGCCGGTCCATGCTGGTGCATCGGACCCGGCAGAGCCGGTTGCGGTTGGCCGCCGCCGCCGAGCACCTGATCGACTGCGACGCCAAGATGAGTGTGCACAGTTACCTGCAGCCGGACTGGGCACGCACCACGGTGGGCACCCTGCTGCAACCGGGGGAGCGGTTGGCCCTCACCAAGTTCGTCGCCTACGGCTGGTCCAGCGAGCGTTCGGCCGCCGCGCTGCGTGATCAGGTGGACGCGGCGCTGACCGCCGTGGTGCACACCGGTTGGGACGGTCTGGTCGCCGAGCAGCGCGAGTACCTGGACGAGTTCTGGGACGGCGCCGACGTCGAACTCGACGGCGACGTGGCGGTGCAACAGGCCGTCCGGTTCGGCCTGTTCCACGTGCTGCAGGCCGGCGCCCGGGCCGAGGGCCGGGCCATCCCGGCGAAGGGCCTGACCGGCCCCGGCTACGACGGGCACGCGTTCTGGGACACCGAGTCCTTCGTGCTGCCGGTCTTGACCGCCACCTCGCCGGATGCGGTGGCCGGCGCGCTGCACTGGCGGAAATCCACTCTGGATCTGGCGATCAGTCGAGCCCAGTTGCTCGGCCTGCGGGGCGCGACCTTCCCCTGGCGGACGATTCGGGGCGAGGAGTGCGGAGCGTACTGGCCGGCCGGCACCGCGGCCTTCCACGTCAACGCCGACATCGCGCTGGCTGCCGTCCGGTACGTGCAATGGACCGGCGACCAGGAGTTCCAGCGCGACTGCGCGCTGCCGCTGCTGGTGCACACTGCTCGGCTCTGGCTGGCCCTGGGGCATTTCGGCGGCGATGGCGGCTTCCACATCGACGGTGTCACCGGCCCGGACGAGTACAGCGCGCTGGTCGAGGACAACACCTTCACCAACCTGATGGCCGCCCGCAACCTGCGCTACGCCGCGCTGACCGCACAGCAGTTGGCGGCCGAGGCGGATCTGCTAGGCGTTTCGCGTGCCGAGACCGAGCGGTGGCTGGCCGCCGCCGAGGCCATCGCGGTGCCGCGGGACGAGCAGGGCATGCCCCAGCAGTTCCGCAACTCCACCTGGGGTGAGCGGTGGGACTTCGAGACCTCGGCGGAATTGGCCGAGTACCCGTTGCTGCTGCACCGGCCGTACTTCGACATCTACCGCAAGCAGGTGGTCAAACAGGCCGACCTGGTGCTGGCCATGCACTGGTGCGGGGACTCGTTCAGCCCGGCCGAGAAAGCCGAAGCGTTCCGCTACTACGAGGCCCTGACCGTCCGAGACTCCTCGCTATCAGCCTGCTCTCAAGCAGTGATCGCTGCCGAGGTCGGGCAGTTGGAGCTGGCGCACGACTATGTGCGGGAAGCCGCCCTGATGGATCTGGAGGATCTGGAACACAACACCCGAGACGGCGTGCACGTCGCATCGCTGGCCGGTGCCTGGTTGGGGGTGGTATGCGGCTTCGGCGGCATGCGCGATCACGAAGGAAACCTCACCTTCGCCCCTCGGCTGCCAGCCGCCGTGCACCGGCTGGAGTTCACCGTTCGCTGGCATGGTTGCAAGGTCCGGGTGGCCTCGACCGCGGATCGGGTCCGATACTCCATCGAGCACCCGGCGCAGGCGTCGATCACCATCGGCCACCACGGCCGGTCACACATCCTGACCGCTGGCACGCCGCTGGAGTTGGAGATCCCGCCGCTGCCCGATCCGGGTCCGCGACCGCGGCAGCCAGCCGGCCGGGCCCCGCTCAGCTAACAGGCGTATCGGACTCGGCGGCTCCGCCGGCGAATCGATGTCGAGGTAGCCGGACCGGCGCCGGATCGGCTCCCCCCGACCCATCCGGCACCGGCGGCCGGCCGGCGACGAGGTCGCAGGCAGGCATACCCTCGGCGGAGGGCGGTGGCCGGGCGCCCATGCCCGTGCCGCGGAGTTGCCAGGTTCATCCCCCCGAATGAAAGCGCTGGCCACCGCTCGCTTCCGTCGCCAGTCAAGAGATCCGACCGGCTCTGCTGATACCTGTCGGCGAAGAAAAAAATTCGACGGCCGGACGCGCAGCCAGCTGCCGTCCGTTACGTCTGTTTCGGTCGCGGACATGTATCAGATCCGGCGGCTAAATCTCTCTGTGAACGGAGGAGGAAGTCCTAGGCTCAAAACAGCTCTGGTCATCTCAGGCCGAGCGCCTAGCTGAGTCTGCGAATCTGGATGGCTGCCATGATCAATGCCGAAGCCGAACAGGGCACGCTCGCGAGTCGAGCAGGCGAAGTGTTCGAGCGCTACCGTGCCGGCGAGGCCGCCGCGATGGGCGACCTGGTTGCCCTGCTGACTCCGATCCTCTGGCATACCGTGCGGGCTCAGCGCCTGGACCGCGAGTCCACCGAGGACGTGCTGCAGACCACTTGGCTGGCCCTGGTCGGGCACGCCGACACGATCAGCGACTCCCGGGCGGTCCTGCAGTGGATGTTGGTAGCCGCCAAACGAGAAGCCTGGCGGGTATTGCGCGGCCAGACCCGGCAGGCCCCGACCGAGATCGACGAGGATGCCGTGACAACCCCGGACAACCAACTGCCGGAGAACGTCACGCTGCGCGATGCGGACCAGCGACTGTTGTGGTCGCACATCGCGACCCTGCCCGAACGGTGCCGTGAACTGCTTCGGGTGATCGCCTATGCCGACCGTCCCGACTATGCCGAACTGGCCCGCGCGCTGCGGATGCCGGTCGGCAGTATCGGTCCGACCCGGGGCCGGTGCCTGGCGAAGCTGCGTGCTTCCTTGACCGCTGATGTTCGATGGGAGCCTCGATGAACATTTCCGGCATTCCACAAGAAGAATCGTGGGAGTCGCTCGCCAACGAGCCGCTGGACGCCTACGACGGTGAGGTGCTGACCCGAATCAAGCAGCTCTACGAGCAGCTGGATCCGGTGCCGGTGGATCTGGCGGATCGACTGCAGTTCGCGATCAGCCTGGATGCGCTGGAGGTCGAACTGGCCGAACTGCAGCTGGTTTCCGGCGAATTGCTGGCCGCCCGAGCCGAGCCGACCAGCGCCGTCAAAACCCTGACGTTCACCAGCGACAGCTTCACCACCACGGTCAACATCAGCTCCGACGGGCCCGACCGGGTGCGGATCGACGGCTGGATCGCGCCCGGCGGCGTCAGCCTGGTCGAACTGCATCAAGGCAGTCAGGTTCGTCAGATTCCGGCCGATGAGGACGGCCGGTTCGTCTTCACCGACGTCGAGCATGCGCTGACCCGATTTCTGATCCGCCCACAATCGGCCGACGCGCTGCCGGTCGCGACCCCCGCCGTAGAGATCTGAGCCCCGAGATCCGAGCCATCCCCATCCCACCCCTGGCGCTGACCCCCGGAAAGTCCGCGTTGTCGGCGCCGACAACGCGAGTCTGCGAATGAGATGAGGAAACGATGAGCCCAGATCCCAACGGACACTCCAGCCGGCCGATGCGCAAGGAGCCGAGCCTGAATCCGCCGGCGTACATGCTCAACCGGCACGGCGGCCGGGTGCTGGATCCGACCAGCGCGGTTCGCACCGCGACCCAGCCGAAGGTTCGGGCAACCGTCTACGTCAGTGCTCAGTTGCTGGTTCGGGATGGCGATCTGGAGACCGTGCGGCCGCTCATGGCCGGCGTGCTGGAGCGTCTTCGGCTGCGGGCCAGGTATCTGCCGGTCGACCAGGAACTGCACCGGCTGGCGCAACGGCATGGTCTGCAGGAGCTGGCCAGCAAGATCCTGCTGCATCGGATCGCGCTGTCCGGCGTCGACCACGAGCCGTCCGCGCCGCCGGACGCCTGGGTTGTGCTGCAGGAGTACCGGGCTCAGTTCGCCAAGGATGACCCGCGGGCCGATGCGGTCACCCTGGAGCACCTGCTTTCCGGCAGCCGGAACGGCGCCTTCATCGCCGGTAACCCGTTCATGCAGGGCGGCCCGTTCATGGAGGGCGGCCCCTTCATGGAGGGTGGGCCGTTCATGGAGGGTGGCCCGTTCATGCAGGGTGGCAGCGTGGTCGCCCAGTACGGGCTACCTGGTTGTGGCGGTCGGGCACCGGTGAAATGGCTGGGCGCGCCGCCGAATCGCTGTGCCGATCCGGTGATGACGACCCGGCGGCCGGTGGTCGCGGTTCTCGACACCGGCGCCGGCAAGCACCATTGGCTGCCGGCCAGCATCGTGGACCGGGACCCGGACGTGCTCGGGCTGCCGATCGGGCTGACCGATCCGGCGACCGCGCCGGAGCAGACCGGCACCCTGAACAACCCGCTGGTCGCGGACCTGGACTCCGATGCCGGCCACGGCACCTTCATCTGCGGCATCATCCGCCAGATGTGCCCGGATGCGAACCTGCTGGCCGTCCGGGTGATGTACAGCGACGGCGTGGTGGCCGAGGGAGACCTGCTGCGGGCGGTCAACCGGCTGGTCTTCCGCCAGGAGCTGGGTCGCCGGCTGAACCGTCCGGAGCTACTGATCGACGTGGTGTCGATGTCGCTCGGTTACTACCACGAGTCTCCGTCGGACGTGGCGTTCGACCAGCTGCTGCTGGCGCCGCTGCAGGAACTGGGCCGGCGAGGGGTGGCGGTGGTCGCCTCGGCGGGCAACGACTCCTCGCCTCGGCACATGTACCCGGCGGGTTTCTTCCCGAACAAGCAGGGTCCGGTGTTCGCGCCGGAACCGGACTGCGTGCCGGTGACCAGCGTGGGTGCCTACAACCCGGACGGCGAGACCATCGCGCTGTTCAGCAACGCCGGCCCGTGGGTCAGCTGTCACCGGGTCGGAGTGGCTGTGGTGAGCACGATGCCGACCACCTTCAACGCCTCGCTGCAGCCCAGCGCTCGGTTCACCCTGCCCGGCGAGGGCATCCGCTCCACGATGGATATGGACGACTACACCGGCGGATTCGCCACCTGGAGCGGCACCTCGTTCGCCGCGCCGGTGCTGGCCGGCGAGATCGCGCAGAACCTGATCGCTCAGGGCACGCTGGATGAATCGGACGTTTCGGTTTCGGTGGGTCGAGGCTGGGAGGCGGTCAGCACCCTGGTCAAGCTTGATCGACCATCGCTGGCGTGATGAGCTTGGTTGGTGTCTGCACGCGGGCGGTTGCCGGGGCTTCGCGAAGCTAGCCGGCTGCACCGGCTCGGCGTCGCTGAGAACAACGCCGGCCGGCCCGCTCGCGCGCTGCCGCTGCTGCGCGGAGCGCTGGACGCGGTGCCCGCGGCCGACGGCCGCCCGGAGGTGGCCGAGCTGTCGGCCCGGATCTGGATCAGCATCGCCACCAGCGAGTCCGAACTGGGTGGCCTGGCCAAGGGCCTGGCCGCGCTGACCCAGGCCCAGCCGCACGTCTCCACCGCCCAGCAACCGGCGTTGCAGGCGTGGCTGGACAACCAGCTCGGTTTCATGCTGGTGCGCGGCGGAAAGGTGTCCGACGGGCTCAACCACCTCAACGCGGCGGTCGATCTGCTCGAGCACGTGGACCCGGCGATGAGTTACTCCATCCTGCTCAACCGGGGCACCACGCATCTGTTCCGGGGCGACCTGCGTAGCGCCCGCACCGACCTGACCCAGGCGGTGCAGGTGGCGCGGGATCAGCACACCCCGACCGCGGAGGCCAAGGCCCAGCACAACCTGGGCTACCTGGAGTTCCTCGCCGGCAATCTGGCCACCGGGCTGCGGATGATGGACGAGATCCTGGAGCTGGACGCCGACGTCTCCGCCGCCGTGATCCTGCTCGACCGAGCTCGGGTGATGATCGAAGCCGGCTTGCATCGCGATGCCGATGCATCGCTGCGGCGGGCCGGTGAGCTGTTCCGGGCGGCGCGGCTGTTCAAGGATGTCGGCGAGGTCGAGTTGGCCCGGGCCGAATGCGCCCTGCTGGACGGTGAGGTGGCCGCCGCCCGCCGGCTGGCCAGCAGCGCCCGGGACCGGTTCCGCAGGCGCGGCAACGAGCGAGGGCGGCGGGAGGCGGAGCTGCTGCTGTTGCAAGCCGATCTGGCCGCCGGCCGGCCCGGTCGCCGGCTGGCCCCGGTGGCGTTGCGGCTGGCCGAGGAGTACCGCACCGAGCTGCTGAACACCCAGGCCCGGACGGCTCAGCTGATCGCGGCCGAGGCGCTGCTGCGTGCCGGTCTGGTCGCCGAGGCCGGCGAGGTGGCCCGCGGCGCCGGCATGATCCGCGGCGGCGACTCCATCTCGGCCCGGCTGCAGACCCGGCTGGTACGCGGCCGGCTGCACTGGGCCAACGGGGATCGGACCGCTGCCAGAAGAGAGATCCGTACCGGCCTGGCGGAGCTGGCCAGGCACCAGGCGCGGTTCGGCAGCATCGACGTGCAGACCGCCGGCGCGGTGCACGGTCGGGCGCTGGCCGAGGCGAACGTCAGCCTGGCGCTGGCCGAAGGCCGGCCGCGCGCGGTGCTGGCCGCGGTGGAGTTGAGCCGGGCAACCTCCAGCCGGATCCAGCCGGTGGTGGCACCGGACGATCCGGCGGTCGCCGATCTGCTCGCCGAGCTACGCCGGCTGACCGAGGAGCTGCGCGGGCTGTCCTCGGATCCGGCCGCCGCGGCCAAGGTGGCCGGTGGCCGACGCCGGATGACCGAGATCGAGCAGTTGCTGCGCGCCCAGTCCTGGCACTGGCAGGGCACCGGCGACTCCGAGCGAGCGGCCAGCCCCGATGAGATCCTTGGCTGCCTTGCCGAATCGGCGGCGGTCGGTGTCACCTATTTCGAGGTGGAGCGGGCCCTGCACGGGTTGGTGGCCTCGCCGGCCGGGCTGCGGTTGGTAGCGCTGGGGGCCGCCGCGCCGGTGTTCGAATGGATTCGGCGGATTCGTGCCGACCTGGACATGCTGGCCCTTGGCGGCCTGCCGGAACCGATCGCGAACGCGGTGCGCCGAAGCCTGCGTCGCTCGCTGGACGGCATCGACCGCGCCATCGTCGGCCCGCTCGAGCTGCCCGACTCCCGGTTGGTGCTCTCACCTACCGGCCCGCTGGCCGTGCTGCCCTGGGGCCTGCTGCCGTCGCTGCGCAGCCGGCCGGTGGTGGTGGTGCCGTCCGGCACCGCGTGGTTGCTGGCCCGCACTGACCGGACGACCGGTCGGCCGGTGAACGGCGCGGCCGCGATGCGTACCTTCGCCGGTCCGGGACTGGCCCACGCCGAGACGGAGGCGGCCTCCGTGGCCGCTCTCTGGTCGCAGGCCTCGGCGGTGGTCGGCGTGGCCGCGAACCGGGCCGCGGTGAAGGCGGCGCTGGCCGAGGCTCGGCTGGTGCACCTGGCCGCGCACGGCACCCACAATGCCGAGAACCCGCTGTTCTCCTCCGTCCGGCTGGCCGACGGACCGGTCTTCGCCTACGAGCTGGACCAGAGCGCGGGCTCGGCCGAGCACGTGGTGCTCTCGGCATGCGAACTCGGCCAGGCCACCATCCGTCCGGGCGATGAGGCGCTCGGCCTGACCAGCGTGCTGTTGCACCTGGGCACCCGCAGCGTGATCTCCGGGGTGGCCAAGGTGCACGATCGGGTAGCCGCGGAGGTGATGCTGCGCTATCACAAGGCACTGGCCGACGGCATCGAATCCGACCGGGCGTTGGCCGAGGCGTGCGCGGTCAGCGATGAGCTGCCCGCGCCGCTCGTCTGCGTCGGCGCGGCCTGGCAGGCCTGAGCCGGACGCGGCTGAGCCGGACGCGGCTGAGTCGGGACGGTTCGGCCGGCCCGCGACGGATTTGGCCGCCGGCCGAACCGTCGCATACTCTTGGGGCGATCCACCCGAAGACCGCTGGTCGTCGCATGCGTGCATGTGACCTAACAGCTCCGCGAGCGCCGGAGCGGCCCGCGCAGGATGGCCGGCACGCGTGCTGCTGTACGCCCCGGGCGCCCCTGCGCCGGGGCGTTTCGTCGTTCACGGGCCTGTTCGGCCTCGTACCGCTGAGGACCAGCCTGAGCGAATACGAGAGGAGGAACATGCCGAACAGCGAGAAGGTTTCCGCGGTCGCCGAGATCGTCGACCACTTCAACTCCTCCGCTGCCACGGTGCTCACCGAGTACCGCGGGCTGAGCGTCAAGCAGCTGAGTCAACTGCGCAAGGCACTGGGCAGCGAGACGACGTACGCGGTCGTGAAGAACACGCTGACCAAGCGGGCGGCCGCCGAGGCGGGCGTGGCGATCGATGACACCCTGTTGGTCGGGCCGACCGCGATCGCCTTCGTCAAGGGCGACCCGGTGGAGGCGGCCAAGGGCCTGCGCGATTTCGCCAAGTCGAACCCGTTGCTGGTGATCAAGGGCGGTTTCTACGAGGGCAAGGCGTTGTCGGCCGCCGAGGTCGGCAAGATCGCCGACCTGGAGAGCCGCGAGGCGTTGCTCGCCAAGGTGGCCGGCGTGCTCAAGGCGCTGCCGACCCGGGCCGCGGCCCTGTTCCAGGCGCCGCTGTCGCAGGTGGCCCGGCTGGCCGCCGCCTTGGAGGAGAAGCAGCGCGGGGCCGCTGGCGGCGACGCGTCCGCGACCGAAGAGCCCGCGACCGAAGTGGCCAGTACCGAAGCGGCCAGTACCGAAGTGGCAAGTACCGAAGCGGCCAGTACCGAAGCGGCTGCCGGGGATGTCGCCCCGGCTGCCGCCGAGGACAGCACCGCGGTTTCCGCCGAGCCGGCGGAGTAAGCACTACCAACCCCAGCCGGCTATCCCGGCGATAACAGAAAGGACGCCACCACCATGGCGAAGCTCAGCACCGCAGAGCTCATCGACGCGTTCAAGGAGCTCACCCTCATCGAGCTGTCGGAGTTCGTGAAGCAGTTCGAGGACACCTTCGACGTCACCGCCGCCGCTCCGGTCGCGGTTGCCGCCCCGGCCGGCCCGGCCGCCCCGGCCGAGGCGGTCGAGGAGCAGGACGAGTTCGACGTCATCCTCGAGGCCGCTGGTGACAAGAAGATCCAGGTCATCAAGGAGGTGCGCACGCTCACCAGCCTGGGCCTGAAGGAGGCCAAGGACCTGGTCGACGGCGCGCCGAAGCCGGTCCTGGAGAAGGTCAACAAGGAGGCCGCGGCGAAGGCCAAGGCCGCCCTTGAGGGCGCCGGCGCCTCGGTCACCGTCAAGTAGTCCCGCAGCACCCCCAAGTCAGGGGCGGCCCGCATCATGCGGGCCGCCCCTGACTGCTCCCAGCCGCCAGGCAATGACTGTGCGCGGTCTGTGCGACATCGAGGGCGCGAAGCCGGGCCCCGGCAGCCCAGGCCATATGTGCCGTACTAAGGTTCGCGTTTAGTCCGGCCTGCTCCCTTTACCTGCCGGTAACCAGAGGGCGCAGGAGTCGTTGTATCCGTCAGGCGCCGGTTCGTCCGCGAGAAACGGCGGAGCCTCTCGGCTAGCAGCGTGCCTGATCGCGGGAGGAGCCGCATGGGTATCGAGGTGACGGTCGAGGGGCTGACCAAGTCGTTCGGCAAGCAGGTCATCTGGGGAGACGTCACCCTGGCCCTGCCGCCGGGCGAGATCAGCGTGATGCTCGGTCCGTCCGGCACCGGCAAATCGGTGTTCCTGAAGACCTTGGTCGGCCTGCTCAAGCCCGACCGCGGCTCGATCTTCATCCGTGATGTCAACCTGGCCCGATGCAGCGAGCACCAGCTGTACGAGACCCGCAAGCTGTTCGGCGTGCTGTTCCAGGACGGCGCCCTGTTCGGCTCGATGAACCTGTTCGACAACATCGCCTTCCCGCTGCGTGAGCACACCCGCAAGAGCGAGTCCGAGATCAAGCGGATCGTCACCGAGAAGCTGGAGATGGTCGGCCTGGAGGGTACCGAGAAGAAGCTGCCGGGCGAGATCTCCGGCGGCATGCGCAAGCGGGCAGGGTTGGCCCGGGCGCTGGTGCTCAACCCCGAGATCATCCTGTTCGACGAGCCGGACTCCGGCCTGGATCCGGTCCGGGTGGCCTATCTCAACCAGCTGATCGTCGACCTCAACGCGCAGACCGACTCGACCTTCCTGATCGTCACCCACGACATCGGCACCGCTCGCACGGTGCCGGACAACCTTGGCCTGTTGTTCCGGCGCGAGCTGGTGATGTTCGGTCCACGGGAGGTGCTGCTCACCTCCCAGGAGCCGGTCGTCAAGCAGTTCCTGAACGGCCGCAGGGAGGGACCGATCGGGATGTCGGAGGAGAAGGACGCCGGTCAGGTGGCGGCCGAGCTCGCCTCGATCTCCGAGGACGAGGTGCCGGCGCCGGGCACCGGTCCCAAGGGCGCTACCGGCGGCGGCGTCCCGCCGCAGCTGCAACCATCGCCGGGCCTGCCCGAACGCAGGGCCGCCGCCCGCCGCCAGCAGCGGGTGCTGGAGCTGCTGCACACCCTGCCGGCACCGGCCCAGGCGGTGATCAGACAATCGCTGTCACCGGACGCCGCGCAGCACAACGACATCGGCCGCCACAACGGACAGCAGCGCCTCGACGGTGCTGGTCGGGACGGCGGCGCTCAGCCGCCGACGCCGATGGAGGAGCCTGCCGCGCAGCCGGTGGGTGCCGACCGAACGGCCGAGTCACGTGGGCCCCGCGCATGAGTTCCTACTCGCTGACCGCCGGGATCAGTCAGACCGGCCGGCTGTTCGCACTGTTCCTGGACGTGGTCCGGCTGAGCTTCCGCCGTCCCTTCCAGGGCCGGGAATTCGTGCAGCAGGCATGGTTCATCGCCAGCGTCACGATCCTGCCGACTTCGCTGGTGGCCATCCCGTTCGGCGCGGTGATCGCACTGCAGCTCGGCACGCTGACCCGCCAGCTGGGCGCCCAGTCGTTCACCGGCGCCGCATCGGTGCTGGCGGTGATCCGGGAGGCGAGCCCCATCGTGTGCGCGCTGCTGATCGCCGGAGCCGGCGGCTCGGCCATCTGCGCGGACCTGGGCAGCCGCAAGATCCGGGACGAGATCGACGCCATGGAGGTGCTCGGCATCTCGCCGGTGCAGCGCCTGGTGGTGCCACGGGTGCTGGCCTGCATGCTGGTCGCGGCGGCCTTGAACGGCCTGGTCAGCGTGGTCGGCGTGGCCGGCGGCTACTTCTTCAACGTGGTGCTGCAGGGCGGCACGCCTGGCGCGTACCTGGCCAGCTTCTCCGCCCTGGCGCAACTGCCGGACCTGTACGCCGGCGAGTTCAAGGCGATCATCTTCGGCCTGATCGCGGCGGTGGTCGCCTCCTACAAGGGGCTGAACGCCGGCGGCGGCCCCAAGGGCGTCGGTGACGCGGTCAACCAGTCGGTGGTGATCACCTTTCTGCTGCTGTTCTTCGTCAACTTCATCCTGACGGCGGTCTACTTCCAGGTCGTCCCGCCGAAGGGGTCCTGACCATGGCCCTCACCGCCGTACGCAAGACCGCCGGGCGTCCGGTCGAACTGTTGGACGACCTCGGTGAGCAACTCGTCTTCTACGTCAAGGCGCTGGCCTGGACGCCACGGACGATCCGCCGGTACAAGCGCGAGGTGCTCCGGCTGCTCGCCGAGGTCACCTTCGGCACCGGCGCGCTGGCCGTGATCGGCGGCACGGTCGGCGTGATCGCCTTCCTGTCCTTCTTCACCGGCACCGAGGTCGGCCTGCAGGGCTACGCGGCGCTCAACCAGCTGGGCACCGGCGCGTTCACCGGGTTCATCTCCGCCTACTTCAACACCCGGGAGATCGCCCCGCTGGTGGCCGGCCTGGCGCTGTCGGCAACGGTGGGCTGCGGGTTCACCGCCCAACTCGGCGCGATGCGGATCTCGGAGGAGATCGACGCGCTCGAGGTGATGGCGGTGCCGTCCCTGCCGTTCCTGGTCACCGCCCGGCTGATCGCCGGCTTCATCGCGGTGATCCCGCTGTACGTGATCGGCCTGCTCAGCTCCTACCTGGCCACCAGGACCATCGCGACCGCCTACTACGGCCAGTCGACCGGCACCTACGACCACTACTTCCGGCTGTTCCTGCCGCCCACCGACGTGCTCTGGTCCTTCTTCAAGGTGCTGGTGTTCGCCGTGGTCATCGTGATGACGCACTGCTACTACGGCTACACCGCCAAGGGCGGGCCGGCCGGTGTCGGGGTCGCGGTGGGCCGAGCCGTCCGGACCGCGATCGTGGCCATCAACGTGGTCGACTTCTTCCTCTCCCTGGCCATCTGGGGAGCCACCACCACCGTCCGGATCGCGGGCTGAGCCATGGCGCGCGAATCCAGGATGGCCAGGTACCGGGTCCGGTTGTACGGGCTGGTGTTCCTCGCCGTGCTGGCCGGACTGGTGAGCCTGTCGGTGGCCGCCTACCAGCAGGTGTTCACCAAGGTCACCATGGTGACCCTGGACACCGACCACACCGGCGCCCAGCTGCAGCCGCGGTCCGACGTCAAGCTGCGTGGCGTGGTGATCGGCAGCGTGCGCTCGATCAGCACCTACAACGTGCCGGCCAGCGCCGGCCAGCAGCCGGAGACCCGGGCTCGGGTCAGGCTCGCGCTCAATCCCGGCCGGGCCAAGCTGATCCCGGCCGGCGTGACCGCGCTGCTGCTGCCCAAGACCTTGTTCGGCGAGCGGTATGTGGCCCTGCAGGTGCCGACCGACCTGTCCGGGTCGGCCGCCCAGCCGATCCGGGCTGGCGCCACCATCTCCAGCGGCAAGGACGCCATCGAGGTGGAGCGGGTGCTCGACGACCTGTATCCGGTGCTGCTCGCCCTGCACCCGGAGGACCTGAAGGTCACCCTGACCGCGCTGGCCACCGCCCTGCAGGGCCGGGGCAAGCAGCTGGGGGACAACCTGGCCGCGTTCGGCGACTACCTGACCAAGTTCAACCCGAAGGTGCCGGAGCTGGCCGACGATCTGGACAAGCTGGGCAAGGTGGCGCTGGAGTACAACGACGCCGCGCCGGATCTGCTGGCCAGCCTGGACAATCTGCAGACCACCGCCAGGACCATCACCCAGCGACCACTGGCGCTGCGGCAGTTGCTCAGCGCGGCCACCGCCACCTCCGACACGCTGGATGAGTTCCTCAACGCCAACGGCGACTACCTGATCCAGGTCTCGGCGTCCTCGGCGCGAATCCTGGCCCTGCTGGCTCAGTACTCACCGGAGTACCCGTGCATGGCGCAGGGTTTCGCCGACCTGGAGCCGCGACTGGAGCAGGCCTTCGGCGGCGGCCAACCCGGCCTGCACATCACGCTGGAGCTGGTGAAGAGCCAGGGCAAGTACGTGCACGGCAACGAGCCGCGCTACATCACCGCAGCCGGCTTGCGAGGCCCGCACTGCTTCGGCCTGCCGCAGCCGGCGGTGCCGTTCCCCGGGGTCCAGTTCGCCGACGGCGCGCCGAACAGTGCCCCGCAGTCCCTGCCCGGCCAGCCGGCCGCTGACCGGGCCGCCTATGACGCGAGCGGCAAGAACACCGCCGGTGTCGGCTCGGCCGCCGAGATACGGCTGATCGACACACTGCTGTCCGGCCAGTACGGCGACGACCCGGCCAAGGTGCCGGCCATCGCCGCGCTGCTGGCCGCCCCGCTGCTGCGCGGAAGCACGGTGCAGGTGTCGTGAGCGGGCGGGCATCGCAGGCGCTCGGGCGCCGAGGAGCGGAACGAGTGTCCGATGAGCGCTCGCGGGAAGAGGCGATGGTGCTGAGCCAGACGTATTCGCCTCGAACAAGGAGGGCGGTGACATGAGAGGGCTGCTGTCGCCGTTGATCAAGCTGGTCGCCTTCCTGGTGGTGACCACGCTGGCCACCTACGTGCTGGCCGCCACCATCACCAACGCCGGGTACGGCAAGGCCAACACCTACTACGCCCTGTTCCACGACGCGACCGGCCTGCTGACCGGCGACGACGTGCGGGTATCCGGCGTCCGGGTCGGTTCGATCGAGGGCATCTCACTGGTACGCGCGCCCGGCACCGCCGGCCAGGCCACCGCGCCGTTCGTGGCCAGGGTCAAGTTCAGCCTCTCCAGCGACCGCAACCTGACCACCTGGTCGCGGGCCAAGCTGCGCTTCCGAAACCTGGTCGGTCAGCGCTACCTGGCCGTCGAGGAGGGCAGCGAGATACCCGGCGTGGCGCAGACCGACCTGCGTCCGAAATCCACCATCCCGCTCAACCAGACCGAGGACGCGCTGGATCTGTCCACCCTGTTCGCCGGGTTCAAGCCGCTGTTCGTCGGGCTCGACCCGTCCGAGATCAACGACCTGTCGATGGAGATCATCCAGACCCTGCAGGGCGAGGGCGGCACGGTGGAGACGCTGCTGCAGCAGACCGCGCAGCTCACCTCGGCGATCGCGGACAAGGACCAGGCGATCGGTGACCTGATCGACAACCTGTCCTCGGTGCTCGACACGGTCGGCCAGCGCGATGCCAAGCTGGCCGAGTTGATCGATCAACTGCAGCGCTGGGTGTCCGGCCTGGCCGCCGATCGGAGCACCATCGGCGATTCGATCACCGGCATCAACAACCTCACCTCGGCCACCGCCGGCCTGCTGGAGAAGTCCCGTCCGCAACTCAAGCAGGACGTGGTCGACCTGACCGGCCTGGCCCAGACACTGAACGCCGGCGGCAGCACCATCGACGGCGTGCTGCAGCGGCTGCCGACCAAGGTGGCCACGCTGACCCGGACCGCCACCTACGGGTCCTGGTTCAACTTCTACCTGTGTTCGATGGGCGGCACGGTGACCCTGCCGGGCAATGTCACGGTCAGCCCGAACCCGATCTTCCCGCCGGCGAGGTGCAACTGATGCCGGCCCGGACGATGACGCCGCCAGCGCCGACGGCGCGACGAAGGGCCGCCGATGGCTAGGGGACTGAAGCGGGCGCCGCGCGGCCGCTCGTTCGCCTCGCGCAACCCGACCACCATCGGGGCCATCGGCCTGGTGGTGATCGCGGTGCTGCTGTGGGCCGCCTTCAACGCGGCCAAGCTGCCGATCATCGGTGGCGGCACCCCGTACTCGGCAATCTTCTCCGAGGCCTCCGGCCTGCAACCCGACGACGAGGTGCGGATCGCCGGTGTCAAGGTCGGCACCGTCACCGGGGTGCGGCTGGCCGGGCCGAACGGCAAGGACGTCAAGGTCAGCTTCCGGGTCAAGCACGCCTTCGTCGGCGATCAGACCCAGGCCATCATCAAGATCAAGACGGTGCTCGGCCGCAAGTACCTGGAGCTGGATCCGGCCGGCACCCGTAAGCAGCAGGCCGATTCGACCATCCCGCTGAACCGGACACTCACCCCGTACGACATCTACCCGGCCTTCTCGGATCTGACCAAGACCGTCGGCGCCATCGACACCACCCAGCTGGGCCGGTCGATGGAGACGCTCGCCCAGACCTTCGCCGATACCCCGGGCTCGGTGCGCAGCACCCTGCAGGGGCTGTCCCGGCTGTCCAACACCATCGCCTCCCGCGACCAGGCACTGCGCACCCTGCTGGCCCGGGCGAACGACGTGACCGGCGTGCTGGCCGACCAGGACGCCCAGATCAGCAAGCTGATCACCGACGGCAACCTGCTGTTGGACGAGCTCAACCAGCGCAAGGAGGCGATCCGCACGCTGTTCCTGAACACCTCCGCGCTGGCGCTGCAGATCTCCGGCCTGGTCGCCGACAACCAGAAGACCCTGCAGCCGGCGTTGGACCAGTTGCACGGCGTGCTGAGCATCCTGACCAAGAACCTGGACAATCTCGACCGCGGCCTGGCGTTGCTGGCGCCGTTCTACCGGGTCTTCGCCAACACCCTCGGCAACGGCAGGTGGTTCGACACCTACATCCAGAACTTCTCCGCGGGCGGAGTGCTCGGCACGCTGACCGGAGTCGGCCAGTGATGCGCGCGCTGCCCAGGCGGGTCTCCCAGCTGATCCTGGTGGGCATCGTGGCCGTGATCGTGCTCGGCGCGGCGCTGTTCCTGCTGCTGCCAGGACCCACCAAGACCGTCACCGCCCGGTTCGACCGGGCCGTCGGTCTCTACCCCGGCTCCTCGGTGCGGCTGCACGGGGTGGCCATCGGCCGGATCAGCAAGGTCAAGCCGGTCGGCGGCAGCGTGCTGGTCACCATGAAGTACGACCGCAAGGTCAACCTGCCCGACTACCCGGCCGATGCCAAGGTGGTCCGGGCCGCCATCATCCCACCGTCGTTGGTGTCCGACCGCTACGTACAGCTGCTGGACATGGCGTCCTGCGACTCGCGCTGCCCGGCCCTCCCTGACCATGCCACCATCGGCCAGAGCCAGACCGCCTCGCCGGTGGAGCTCGATGACATCTACGCCGCGCTGAACACCCTGAACACCGCCCTCGGGCCGCGGGGTGCCAACTCCGGCGCGCTGTCGGCGAACGGGCCGCTGTCGGACCTGATCGACGTCGGCGCCGCCAACCTGGACGGCAACGGCCAGGCCCTCGGTAGCACCATCACCGACCTGTCGAAGGCGGTGCGGACGCTGGCGAACGGACGACAGGACCTGTTCGGCACGGTGAAGAACCTGCAGGTCTTCTCCGACGCCCTGGTCGCCAACGACGCCCAGATCCGCAAGTTCAACGACCAGCTGGACCAGGTCACCGCGGCGCTGGCCGATGAGCGCGGTTCGCTGGCGGCCGCGCTGAAGAACCTCAGCCAGGCGCTGTCCGACATCGCCGGCTTCATCAAGAACAACTCCCAGTCGATTCACGCCGACGTGGTCGGGCTGAAGGACGTGGTCGGCGTGCTGAACAACCAGAAGGCGGCGCTGAACGAGATCTTCGCGGTGGCGCCGGTCGCGGTGTCCAACCTGGCGCACACCTACAACCCGACGTCCGGCACATTGGACACCCGCGACAACATGGGCGGCCTGCAGAATCCGCTGGATCCGGCGGTGATCTGCTCCGCGCTGGTGTCCACCGGCCACCTGCCCAGCACCGGCGTGATCGCCGAGACCTGCCAGCAGATCGCCAAGGTGCTCGGCGGCCTGCCGGTGCTCACCGGCAACGGCCTGCCCTCGGGCGGCCCGCTGATCCCGCTGCCGCCGCTGGGGGGTCCGTGATGCGGCATTTGTTACGCGCGGCGGCCATCGCCCTGGCCGGCAGCCTGGCACTGACCGGCTGCGGCTTCCATGGCCTGTACTCGGCGCCGCTGCCCGGCGGCGCGGACCTGGGCAGCCACCCGTACCACGTGCTGATCGACTTCTCCGACGTGCTCGACCTGGTGCCGCAGTCGGCGGTGAAGGTCAACGACGTGACGGTCGGCAAGGTGGAGTCGGTGAAGCTGGTGGGCTGGGTGGCCGAGGTGCAGGTCGCGGTCAATTCGGACGTCCGGCTGCCGGCCAACGCCTACGCCCGGATCCGGCAGACCTCGCTGCTCGGAGAGAAGTTCGTCTCGCTGTCCTACCCGCCCGACGGCGAACTGGCCGATCCCATCCCGCTCGCCGACGCGTCGCATGGCGGCTATCGCTACCCACACATCGGAATCGGACGGACCGGGCAGACCCCCGAGGTGGAGGAGGTGCTGGGCGCGCTGTCGCTACTGCTCAACGGCGGTGGGCTGGAACAGCTCAAGACGATCACCCATGAGCTGGACCAGGCGCTCTCCGGCCACACCGGTGACGTGCGCAACCTGCTGGCCCAGGCCACCTCGTTCACCGGCACCCTCAATGCTCAGAAGTCCCGGATCCTCACCGCGATCGACAACCTCGACACGCTGGTACGAACGCTCAACCAGCAGAAGCAGATCCTGGCCGGAGCGCTGGACACGATGCCGCGGGCGATCCGGATCCTGGCCGATGAGAAGGATCAGTTCGTGACCCTGCTCAAGAGCCTGGACCGGCTGAGCGGGGTGGCGGTCGCGGTGGTGAACGGCTCGACGGACAACTTCGTCTCCTCGCTGCGCAGCCTGGACCCGGTGATGACCGAGTTGACCAAGGCCGGCGACGCGCTGCCGAAGTCGTTCGAGTTGCTGGCCACCTTCCCGTTCCCGAAGACGTCGGTGAACGGGGTGAAGGGTGATTACACCAACCTCTACCTGTCCATGGATCTGAACCTGTCCGACCTGCTGAGCAACCTGCTGAAGCCGGCGCCGGTCACGCTGCCGGCCGGCGCCACCGGGCAGAGCGCCGGGGCGACGGCCATCACCGGCCTGGGTGGTGGCCGATGAGCGCCCGGCGGCCGGTCACCGCGGCGGGTGAACGCCGGTGATCCGCCTTTCGACCAAGATCCAGCTGTTGGTATTCGTGGTGCTGTCGCTGCTCGGCATCAGTTACGTCGGATTCGACTACGTCGGCCTCGGCGACAGCCTGTTCGGCCCGAACGGTTGCACCGTGAGCGCCAACTTCCCGGATTCCGGCGGCATCTTCACCAATGCCGAGGTGACCTACCGCGGCGTCACCGTCGGCCGGGTCGGCCAACTGCACCTGCTCGACTACACCGATCCGAACGGCAACAAGGTGCGTGGCGTGCGGGTCGACCTGCGCCTGAACAGCTGCTCCTCGCCGGCCATCCCGGCGAACGCGCAGGCCTACGTCGCCGACCGCTCGGCGGTCGGCGAGCAGTACGTGAACCTCGAGCCCACCGATGATCAGGGCCCGTACCTGACCAAGGGCGCGGTGCTGGCCAAGCCGGGCCAGGTGCCGCTGGCCACCCAGGTGCTGCTGCAGAACCTGGACGACCTGGTCTCCCACATCGACTCCGCCAGGCTGAACACGGTGGTCAGCGAACTCGGCACCGCCTTCAACGGCCGTGGGCCGGCATTGCAGGCCCTGTTGGACTCCGGCGACCAGCTGCTGGCCGCCGCCCGGCAGGCGCTGCCGGAGACGTTGAAGTTGATCGATGACGGCCAGATCGTGCTGAAGACCCAGCTGGACTCCGGTTCGGCGATCAAGGACTGGGCGCGCAACCTGAACCTGATCACCAGCCAGCTCAAGCAGAGCGATCCGGACCTGAACGCGCTGCTGGCCAGCGGACCGTCTGAGCTGAGCACGGTCAACCAGTTCATCCAGAGCAACCGGTCGGACCTCGACCAGCTGTTGGCCAACCTGACGTCGGTAAACCAGGTGCTGGTCTCCCGGCTCGGCGGCGTGGAGCAGATCCTGCTGATCTACCCGGCGGCCGAGGCCGGCGGCTTCACCGTCACGCCGGGTGACGGCACCGCCCACTTCGGGCTGGTGGTCAACGTCGACGACCCGCCGTCCTGCACCGCCGGCTACGGCGGCACCACCATCCGCAAGCCGAGCCAGACCGGGCCGGCCCCGACCAACACCGCGGCACACTGCGCACTGCCGCTGAGTTCGCCCACCGGCATCCGCGATGCGCAGCATGCACCGGGTGGCGATCCGATCACCACAGCCGGCGGGGGTACCTTCTATCCGCGTGCCGTCCCGCAGTCCGGCGGCACCTCGCCGCGGCTCTTCCAGCTGGGTGATTCGATGGCGAGTGACGGGGTGCTGGCCGACAATTCGTGGCTGGCGCTGCTCACCGGCGGGCTGCACTGAGACCGGGGCCAGTCGCAGGGTGGAGAGGTTTGCCATGACCGAGTCAGCCAGCGCGCCGAGCTGGCCGCCGAGCCGTCCGGACGGCGCCGATGGCCAGGTCTGAAGCCGCCGGCACGGTGCCGCGCTCGGTGGTGTGGCTGCTCGCCTGCCTCGCGGTGCTGTTGCTGGTGGCCGCCGGTGTGCTCGCGAAGGTTCGCGTCAATGGCCGGCATTCCGGCGCGGCCCAGCTGACCGGGGCCGAGAACGCGGCGGTGAGCGCCGCCCGGCAGGAGGCAATCAACATCCAGACCTACCGGCTGAAGAGCTTCGACGCCGACTTCCAGGCCGCGCTGGACGGCCTGACCGCCGCGAAGCGGACCCAGTGGGAGGCCGACAAGGCCGCTCTGAAGGCGCAGTTGACCGCCCAGAAGATCGGCGCGGCGGCCACCGTGTCCGGCGCCGGGCTGGTCAGCTTCGCCGGCAACTCGGCGGTGGTCGCGGTGGCCTCGGACACCCAGCGGGTGGATGCGGCCGGCAAGGCCACCACCACCGCCCGCAACCGGTTCCAGATCAGCATGAAGCTGGTCAACGGCAAGTGGCTGATGGACGACCTCGAATCGCTCTCGATCTCATGACCGGGCAGCACCCCGTGGCGGGCGATCCGGGGGATCCGGGCGTCGGGCAGTCGGGTTCCGCCGAGCCGGCAGCCGCTGGCAGCCGGGACGGCTCGGTCGAGGTCGGCCTGCCCACCGACATGGCCGAGGGGGAGCGTTCCCGCCGCCCGCTGCCGGGCCCGTCGCCCACCTCCCGGGCCCGGCGGGCGGCGGCCGCCGGGGTCGAGGCGCGCCGGCCGTCGCCGCGCCCGACCCGTCCGATGCCAGTGCCCGCTGACGTCCCGGCGGAGCCGCCTGACCCGACCGCTCAGCCCGGGTCCGCCAACCGGGCCGGCGACCAGACCGCGCTGGCCACCGTCGAATCCGGCGTCCTGGCCACCCGGACCGCGCCGACCGCCGACCCCGCCACCGAGCGCTCGGCCGGCCGGCGGGCGCCACGGTGGCTGGCGCTGCTGCTCGGCCTGGTGGTGCTGGCCGCCGCCGGGGCGCTGGTGCTGGCAGCCCGGCTGTCCTCCGGCGCGGGCTCGGTCAGCGACCGGGACCAGGCGCTGTCGGCGGCCAAGACCGAGGTGCCGCTGATCCTGTCCTACGACTACGCCACCTTCGACGCCGATGTCGCCAAGGCCAGGGCCCAGCTGACCGGCCGGGCGGCCACCGACTACACCACCGCGATGGCGCGGACCATCAAGCCGGCCGCGGTCAAGGTGAAGGCGGTGGTGCAGGCGCAGACCGACGGCGCCGGGGTCGAGGCGGTATCGCCGGACGGCCAGCAGGTGACGGTGGTGGTGTTCGGCGAGCAGAAGGTCACGAACAGCTCGCTGAGCGCGCCGCGCACCGATCTGTTCCGGGTTCGGGCCACCCTCAACCTGGTCTCCGGGCACTGGCTGGTCAGCAAGTTCGACCAGATCTGAGCCGGCGGCCAGGACGCAACTTTGTCCTCAGTCGGGCGAAAGTCCGGCGAAATGCTTGACTGCGGATGCTCTGCCAGGGCACCCTTTCTTGAGCAGCGCCCGCGCGGCAGCGCACAGGCGCCCGGTTGAACGGCCGATCCGGCCGGTTATCCGGGCCCTGACCCAAGCCAGCGCTGGTAGGTGGCCGGTCCCCGGCCGCAGCGGCAGGCGAGTGATCGCCGTCGCGTGATGGCCGCCTCATTGAGGTGGTGTGGACAGGCATGCCCGGAGAGGCTAAACTGCTAATTTGCGCTGCCCTCAAACCACCGACGGCCCGTACCGGGCCTACTTCCTGCTGTCTCGGCTGGATTCGCCGAGCGGACCGGAGCCTGGTGGTCTGCCGGCCAGCGTGCAGATCAGGAGTTGCGCCGGTAGTCGGCCCGCTGTCCTTGGCGGTCGGGCTGCCAGCGGCCGGCGCAACGGTGGCACATAGTCCTCGGAAGGACGCATCTTGGCAGTCACTCGCCCCGGCAAGTCCGAAACCGGCACCGTCCAGGGAATCCCTGGAGCACCAATCCGCACCTCCTTCGCCAAGATTCGGGAGCCGCTCGAGGTTCCCAATCTGTTGGCCCTGCAGACCGAATCCTTCGACTGGCTGATCGGCAACGACGCCTGGCAGGAAAGGGTGGCCAACGACAACTCCGGCGTCGCCGCCATTTCCGGCCTGGAGGAAATCCTGGGTGAGATCTCGCCCATCGAAGACTTCTCCGGCTCCATGTCGCTGTCGTTCTCCTCACCTCGGTTCGAGGAGGTGAAGGCCTCCATCGAGGAGTGCAAGGACAAGGACATGACCTACGCGGCGCCGCTGTTCGTCACCGCGGAGTTCACCAACAACACCACCGGTGAGATCAAGAGCCAGACGGTGTTCATGGGCGACTTCCCGATGATGACCCGCAAGGGCACCTTCGTCATCAACGGCACCGAGCGGGTGGTGGTCAGCCAGCTGGTCCGCTCGCCTGGTGTCTACTTCGACCGCAACCTGGACAAGACCTCCGACGTCGACGTGTTCTCGGTCAAGGTGATCCCGAGCCGGGGGGCCTGGCTGGAGTTCGACGTCGACAAGCGCTCCACCGTCGGTGTCCGGATCGACCGCAAGCGTCGCCAGCCGGTGACCGTGCTGCTCAAGGCGCTGGGCTGGAGCTCGGACCGGATCCGGGAGCACTTCAGCTGGTCGGAGACCCTGCTGGCCACCCTGGAGAAGGACCACATCCCGGGCCAGGACGAGGCGCTGCTGGACATCTACCGCAAGCTGCGTCCGGGCGAGCCGCCGACCAAGGAGTCGGCGCAGGCGCTGCTGGAGAACCTGTTCTTCAACCCCAAGCGCTACGACCTGGCCAAGGTCGGCCGGTACAAGGCCAACAAGAAGCTAGAGCTGTCCGTCGACATCAACTCGGGCACCCTGACCGAGGACGACATCGTTGCGACCATCGAGTACCTGGTTCGGCTGCACGCCGGCGAAGACGGCTACGAGACCGACGACATCGACCACTTCGGCAATCGCCGGCTGCGCACCGTGGGCGAGCTGATCCAGAACCAGATTCGGGTTGGCCTGTCGCGGATGGAGCGGGTTGTCCGCGAGCGGATGACCACCCAGGACGTCGAGGCGATCACGCCGCAGACCCTGATCAACATCCGCCCGGTGGTGGCCTCGATCAAGGAGTTCTTCGGCACCTCCCAGCTGTCCCAGTTCATGGACCAGACCAACCCGTTGGCCGGCCTGACCCACAAGCGGCGGCTGTCCGCGCTGGGCCCCGGCGGCCTGTCCCGGGACCGGGCCGGCATGGAGGTCCGCGACGTGCACCCCAGCCACTACGGTCGGATGTGCCCGATCGAGACCCCGGAAGGTCCGAACATCGGCCTGATCGGCTCGCTCGCCTCCTACGGCCGGGTGAATGCCTTCGGCTTCGTGGAGACCCCCTACCGCAGGGTCGAGAACGGCACCGTCACCGACCAGATCGCCTACCTCACCGCGGACGAGGAGGACCGGCACACCATCGCCCAGGCCAACGCGCTGATCGATGCCCAGGGCCGGTTCACCGAGACCAAGGTGCTGTGCCGCAAGAAGGGCGGCGAGGTCGAGCTGCTGGAGCCGGCCGAGGTCGACTACATGGACGTCTCACCGCGCCAGATGGTCTCGGTGGCGACCGCGATGATCCCGTTCCTGGAACATGACGACGCCAACCGGGCGCTGATGGGCGCCAACATGCAGCGCCAGGCGGTGCCGCTGCTGCGTTCGGAGGCCCCGCTGGTGGGCACCGGCATGGAGCTGCGCGCCGCGGTCGACGCCGCGGACGCTGTGGTCGCCGACAAGGCCGGCGTGGTCGAGGAGCTGTCTGCCGACTACATCACCGTGATGGCCGACGACGGCACCCGCAACACCTATCGGCTGTCCAAGTTCGCCCGGTCCAACCAGGGCACCAGCTTCAACCAGAAGCCGATCGTGGGCGAAGGTGACCGGGTCGAGGTCGGCCAGGTGATCGCCGACGGCCCGTCCACCGACAACGGCGAGATGGCGCTGGGCAAGAACCTGCTGGTCGCCTTCATGCCGTGGGAGGGTCACAACTACGAGGACGCGATCATCCTCAACCAGCGCATCGTGCAGGACGACGTGCTGACCTCGATCCATATCGACGAGCACGAGGTCGACGCCCGGGACACCAAGCTGGGCGCCGAGGAGATCACCCGGGACATCCCGAACGTCTCCGACGAGGTGCTGGCCGACCTGGACGAGCGGGGCATCATCCGCATCGGTGCCGAGGTCCAGGACGGGGACGTGCTGGTCGGCAAGGTCACGCCCAAGGGCG
>JBJMIB010000026.1:0-1630 GCA_045807085.1 Jatrophihabitantaceae bacterium | reverse complement strand
GTTTCACTCACCCGGCCACGCTAGTAGGCGTCAGGTCACCAAGCCTTGATCAACGGAACCAGCAGGGCTGTTCTGCTTGCTGACCAAGCCCTTCCGGTTCCGTTGACGCTCCTATGTGTTGTCAAGGGTGCGGTAGAGCTCTCGGGCGATGTAGCGCTTGAGGCAGCGGCGGATCTCGCGGTCGGTTTTGCCTTCGGCGCGGCGGCGGGTGACGTAGGCGCGGGTGGTCGGGTCGGTGCGCATCCGGTTGACGGCGATGGTGTGGATCGCGCGGTTGAGTTTGCGGTCGCCGCCGCGGTTGAGCCGGTGGCGCACGGTGCGGCCGCTGCTGGCCTCGAGGGGGCTGACGCCGGCTAGTGCGGCGAACGCGGCCTGATTGTTGACCCGACCTGGTTGGCCGTAGCTGACGATGCTCTGGGCGGCGGACACCGGCCCGATGCCGGACTGCTCGAGCAGCCCGGGTGCCATGTCGGTGACGATCTCGCGCAGCTGCCGCTTGTTGATCGTGAGCTGGCGGATCGTGTCGAGCACGGTCTGGGCGAGGCGACGCAGTTCGTGTTGGCGGACCGCCTGCATCCGGGTGGCGTTGCGCGGGGGGCGGCGCCGGATCAGGGTCGTCAACAGCTGCTCGGACACCCGGCGCCGGGCCAGCTGGCGGTCGGTGTCGTCGCCGGTCAGCAGCAGCGCCTTCAGCTGGTTGCTGACCGCGGTCTTGTGACCGGTCAGCTCGTCGCGGGCGCCGAGCAGTATGCGTAGTGCTTCCCGGTCCCCGTCAGCGCGTGGTGTGGCCAGCCGGCTGGGGTCACAGGCCAGCGCGGTCAGTACGGCATGGTGGGCGTCGATCAGGTCGGACTTACCCTTGCCGCGCCGCTTCTTGCGGCTGGGTTGCTCGACCTCGATCACCGGGATCCCGGCCGCACTCAACGCCCGGGATACGCCGATGCCGTAGCTGCGGGTGCCCTCGACGGCGGCCAGCAGCCGCGGTCCGGGCATCATGCTGGTCGCCCACTCGATCAACCGGGCAAACCCCGCATCCGCGTTGTCGATGCTCAGCGTGCCGAGCACCTGCCCGGTGCTGCTGGCCATCTCCGCGGTGTGGCTGTCGCGATGGGTGTCGACACCGATCACGGCGTCGATGGTGTCTGCCAGACTCGGCATACCTGCTCTCCTTCGTCGGGTGCGGGTGTCGGCACCGGTCTGAGTGGAGTCACCGAGCGGCATATCTGTGATGAGTCACGCCGGCAGGCGGACAGGCTTCTGATCAGGCCAGCAGGTGGGTCAGACCGGTGCCGGCGACCACCACGGACAAGTCATTTGCAAGGCATGCCGAAGCAGCCGGATCACCGAAGAGTCACGCAATAGTCGCCGGCACCGAGCCTGACGGAGCCCCCACCCAGGAGCACCGCTACGACACTCACAGATCACCGAGATGACGCAAAGGAGTGCTGGAAGCGTCTGCATCGCCTCATCCAGCACGTATCGGCGTCATCTCGGTGGTCATCTGGCTGACTAGTTCGGTGGACCCGGCCGCCGCCGGCCGGACAAGTCCGCGTTCACGATCGCCTTGCGTACGTAGGCCTCGGGTGCTCCCAGGGCATGGCGGCGGGACCGGACGTAGACCGCCAGCAGG
>JBJMIB010000025.1:0-125068 GCA_045807085.1 Jatrophihabitantaceae bacterium | reverse complement strand
GGGGCGGCGAGTAGGACGGGCAGGCTGGCCATGCCGTCCTCACCGGGCAGGTATCCGACGGTGCGGTCGGCCAAGGCCCGCTGGTGGCGTTGCTCGGCGGTGACCGGGTCCAGGGCGATCGCGGCCCGCCGGGCCCGCTGCCGTAGTTGCGGCACGGTGACGCAGCGGCCGTCCAGCAGCGCCGGCAGCACCGCCTTCTCCAGCGCCGGGGCCAGCACCGGGTCGGCCGGTAGCCGCCACAGCGCCTCGGCCAGCACCCGGGCATGCTCGCCGGAGATCGCGCCGCCGGCAACGGCGGCCAGGGTCTGGGGCAGTTCCCGGACCAGGGTCTTGGCCTGGGCCAGCTTGCCCTGCGCGGTACGCAGCGGCACCTGCAAGGCCAACGACACCGAATCCTGCGCCAACCCCAACCTGGACGTGTCGCGTTCCTGCATCACCGCCAGCACCCGCAACTGAGCGGCCTCGAACCAGCGTTTCTGCTCCTCCAACACAACCAGCAGATCCACCCGCCCGGCCCGCGACAACAGCCCAGGGTCGATCCGGTCCAGCTCCGCGCCCGACCGGAACGCCGGATGCTCGGCCACGGCGCACGCGAGCAGGTCCGCGTCGCTCAAGTCACCGTCCGGGCCGTCCATGTGTTCGATTCTAACAGTGACAGGTGGCCTCGTCAACAGAGATTAGCCAACAAATAGCGGATGAATCTCAAACGAGCGAGCCGTAACCCAGTAACGCTACCGAAGACCTACGACACTTCCTCGTCGCTGCGCTTTTCAAATCACTGCCCACGCCCAACCGAACATCCAAAGCAAGGTGCAACCCGCGGCACGTTCGGTCACCGCATCGGCCGGTACGGCCGGCAATGCTGGCGCGCTGCAGAATCGGCACCAGCGCGCGCTGCCCGGACTCGGCACCAGCACGCTGCCCGGACTCGGCACCAGCACGCTGCAGAATCGGCACCTGCCACGATTGGCGATAGTCGCCCCCGGCTTGGGCCAGTATCTTCACGGTTCGCTCATGCCTTTCGCGCATAACCCGTTCGCCGGCGAGAGCTGGATCGCGCGGGCCGGACCGGCCGTCGTCGTAGAGTGAGCCTCGCGGGCGAAACGCCGGCGGCAGGGAGTGCCTCGATGGGACAGCGCGGTCGGCTGCGGGTATATCTCGGCGCCGCTCCCGGCGTCGGCAAGACCTACGCGATGCTGGACGAGGGGAATCGCCGGCTGGCCCGCGGCACCGACGTGCTGGTTGCCTTCGTGGAGGCGCACGGTCGCCAGCACACCACCGAACGGGTCGGTGACCTGCCGGTGCTGCCGCGCCGCCTGATCAGCTACCGGGGCAGCGAATACGAGGAGCTGGACCTCGCGGCGGCCCTCAGGCGGCACCCGGAGGTGGCGCTGGTCGACGAGCTGGCCCACACCAACGTGCCGGGTGCCGGCAACGCCAAGCGGTGGCAGGACGTGCAGGCGCTGCTCGAGGCGGGCATCGACGTGATCAGCACCCTGAACATCCAGCAGCTGGAATCGGTCAACGACGTGGTCGAGTCGATTACCGGTGTGCCGCAACGCGAAACAGTGCCGGACGCGGTGATCCGAGCGGCCGACCAGGTCGAGCTGGTGGACATGACCCCGGAGGCGCTGCGCCGCCGGATGGCGCACGGCAACATCTACCCGCCGGACCGGATCGATGCCGCGCTGAGCAACTATTTCCGGCCCGGCAACCTGACCGCGTTACGTGAACTGGCCCTGCTCTGGTTGGCCGACCGGGTGGAGGAGGGGCTGCAGCGCTACCGGGAACAACATGGCATCGCCACCACCTGGGAGACCAAAGAACGGGTCGTGATCGCGTTGACCGGCGGCCCGGAAGGCGATGCGCTGATCCGTCGGGCCGCCCGGATCGCGGCGCGGTCAGGCGGCGGCGAGTTGCTCGCGGTGCATATCGCGCGCAGCGACGGGCTGGTCGGCTCCTCCGTCGCCTCGTTGGATTCCCAACGCCTGCTGGTGGAATCGCTCGGCGGCAGCTTCCACTCGATCATCGGCGAGCAGGTCGCCGACGCGGTGCTCGAGTTCGCCCGGGCCAAGAACGCCACCCAGATCGTGATCGGTGCCAGTCGCCGGCATCCGCTGGCGGCCGCGCTCACCGGGCCCGGCACCGGAATGATCATCATCCGCCGGTCCGGCACCATCGATGTGCACGTGGTCAGCCATGAATACGTCCGGCAGGCAACGGTATTGCCCACGCTGACCAGCGGCCTCAGCCGGCAGCGGCGACTGGGTGGGCTGCTGGTCGCCGCCGTCCTGCTGGCCGTGCTGGTCGGCCTCTGCAGCCGGTTCCGGGCGGATCTCAGCTTCGGCAGCGACCTGCTGCTGTTCCTGCTGGCGGTGGTGATCTGCAGCCTGATCGGCGGCTTCTGGCCGGCGTTGCTGGCCGCCGTGGTGGCCAGCCTGCTGCTGAACTTCTACTTCGCCGAGCCGTTGCACACGCTGACCATGTCCAAGCCGGAGAATGTGCTGGCGTTGGCGGTCTTCGTGCTGATCGCGCTGCTGGTCTCCCGGGTGGTGGACCAGGCCGCCCGGCGCAACCTGGAGGCGGCCCGCTCGAACGCCGAGGCGGAGACGCTGGCCACCCTGGCCGGCAGCCTGCTGCGCGGTGAGCAGGCGCTGCCGGCGCTGCTGCAGCGAGTCGCCGAGACCTTCGCGGTGAGCAGCGTCGCGCTGCTGCGCAGGGAGCCCGACGCCCGGCTGGGTGGCAGCTGGCAGCTGCTGGCCAGCGTCGGCGGTCCGGCCTGCCAGCGCCCGGCGGAGGCCGACGCGGAGGTTCCGATCGGCGACGACCTGACGCTCGCGCTGCGCGGCCGCAAGCTCGCCGCGGCCGACCAGCGGATGCTGGCCGCCTTCGCCACCGAGGTCGCGGTCGCCTACCGGCAGCGGCAGCTCACCGAGGCCGCCACGGCGGCCCGCGAGTTGGCCGAGACCGACCGGGCTCGGACCGCGCTGCTGAACGCGGTCAGCCACGACCTCCGTACCCCGATCGCCTCAGCCAAGGCCGCGGTGTCCAGCCTGCGCAGCGACGAGGTGCGCTGGACGGACGCCGACCGCGGCCAACTGCTGGCCACCGCCGACCAGGCGCTGGACCGGCTCACCGCGCTGGTCACCAACCTGCTGGACCTGTCCCGGTTGCAGGCCGGTGCGCTGTCGGTGGACCTGCGGCCGGTCGGCATGGACGATCTGGTGAACCGCGCCCTGGGCAGCCTCGCGGATCCGGCGGCGGTGGACGTCGCGGTGTCGCCGGATCTGCCAGAGGTGCTGGCCGATGCCGGGCTCGCCGAACGGGTGATCGCCAATGTGCTGGAGAACGCGCTGCGCTACTCCCCGCCCGGGGCCCGGGTCCGGGTGCGGGCCGATCAGCAGGGTGAGTTGGTGGAGCTGCGGGTGATCGACCGCGGCCCGGGCATCGCGCCGGCGGCCCGGGCCACCGTCTTCGAGCCGTTCCAGCGTCGGGACGACCGGGCGGTGAGCACCGGCGCCGGGGTCGGGTTGGGGTTGGCCATCGCGCGCGGGTTCGTGGCCGCGATGCACGGCACGATCAGCCTGGACGACACCCCCGGTGGTGGGGTGATGGTCACCATCGGGCTGCCGACCAGGCGGGAAAGCCAGGCCGTTCCCCGCTATCCCGATCCCGCTCCGGTGTAGCGGAGCCGGACCGTCACGCCTCGGCAGGCGTCGCGGTTGGGCGCGTGCACCATGTGCAACTGCGGCCAACGACCGGCCGGCACGCGCAGCGACGACAGCGTGCTGGTGCTGCCGGCCGGCAGCCGCAGCGGGTAACCGCCGCGGTACGGCACGATCGAGAAGTTCTCCGGCCGGCAAGCCGGTTTGCTGGTGCCGGCGATGGCAACGGTGAGTTCGCTGATGCTCAGCGGGAACGGGTTGGCGTTCACCAGCCGCAGGTCGATCGGCAGCAGCTGGCCGGGTGCCAGCATGCCGTGCGGGGCGCCGGAGACGCTGAAGCTGGCGTTCTGGGTGCCGACGACCGGGGTCGGCGGCGGGTAGGTCAGATCGGTGATGCCGGTGGGCTGGATGTGCAGCTGGATCAGGCCGGTCGCGGAGGCGGCACCGGCCCGGCCGATCACCTCGATGCCGACCGCGCCGGTTGCCGCCGAGCTGCTCGTACTCAGCCGTCCGGCAATCCGGGCCGGCGGCCGGTTGCCGGACACCGGCACGGAGCCGCGGTCGAGGTCCAGCCGGACGCCGGGCGGCAGCGTGGTGGTGCTCAGCGCGATCGTCGCGTCGAAGCCAGCCGCGGCCGTCACCGTCAACACCAGGTCGGCGCCGTCCCCGGCGGTCAGTGAGATCACCGACGGGCTGGTGGCCAGGCTGAACCGGGCACTCGCGCCGCTTCGGCTGCCGGTCAACAGCAGCACGGCGAGGACCGCGAGCAACGCGAGGATGGTCACGGTCAGCGTCGGCCAGGCCGCTCGCCGGGTCATCTGCCGGCAAGCAGGGCGCGATGCCTGGTTCTACTGTTGCCGAACATGCGGCTAGCCCCCCGAGGTGTCTGGCATCAGGTGTCGGTTTCGCCCTGCTCCCCGCCGGGCCGTGGCGACCAGGTCGCCCGACGGATCATCACTCACCCGACCGCCGTCCGAAGGCGGTACTCGCACAATCCCCTAACGCTGACTTCATGTCAAGCTACCGTTAGCAACTTGATTTAGCTTATGACCAAAGGTGGTTGGCTCGTCACGCTGAGCAATCCAGCGGCGAGGGAGGTCGACCACGGTCCGACCTGGCATGCAGCACAATGCGGGTATGGCAGAACTGGAAATCCATGACCTCGGCTATCGGCACCCGGATGCCGGCACACTGATAGAGGAGCTACAGGCCGAGTACGTCGTCCGCTACGGCGGCCGGGACGGCGCGCACATCGACGGCAGCCAGTTCGACCCACCGGACGGCTTGTTCGCGGTCGGCTACTGCGACGCCGAGCCGGTGGCGATCGGCGGCTGGCGGCGTCTGCCCACCGAGGATCCCGCGACCGGCTGGGCCGCCCCGGCCGCCGAACTCAAGCGGATGTACGTCACCGAGCGGATGCGCGGTGCCGGCTTCGCCCGGGTGATGCTGGCCTACTTCGAGCGCAGTGCCGCCGAGCACGGCATGCGCTGGCTGCTGCTGGAGACCGGCCTGAAGCAGCCGGAGGCGCTCGCGCTGTACCAGTCCGCCGGCTACCAGCAGGTGCCGCCGTTCGGCTTCTACGCCGGCGCGGAGTTCGCGCGGCACCTGGGCAAGCAGCTCGGCTAGCGACGAGCCGGGCATTCGATGGACCTGGACACCGCGGCCGACCAGCTCTACGCACTGGGGCCGGATGAGTTGGACGGCTTCGGCCAGCGCCGGACCGAGCTGGCCGGTCAGGCGCGATCGGACGGCGACCGCGAACTGGCCGGGCAGATCAGCAAGCTGCGCAAGCCGGTGCAGGCAGCGGCGCTGGTGAACCTGCTGGTACGGAGCCAGCCGGCCGCCGTGGCCGAGTTGACCACGCTGGCCGGCGCGCTGCGCGACGCGCACCGGCATCTGCGCGGCAGCGAACTGCGCGAGCTCTCCGAACGCCGCCAGCAGGTGCTGGGCAAACTCACCACGCTGGCCCGCAAGGCCGCTCGGCGGCCGGTCACCGACAGCGTGCTCGACCAGCTGCGGGCCACCTTCGAGGCCGCCATCGCCGACGAGGCGGCCGAGCAGGCGGTGCTGTCCGGCCGGCTGACCGCGACCCTGAGCTACTCGGGCTTCGGCGCGGTCGACATCGGCGATGCGGTGGCGGTGCCACGCCGGCTCACCGCGGTGCCGGATCTGCCGAAGGAGCCGAGCAAATCGCCTCCCGGAGCCGGCAAGGCCAGCTCGGATCGCAGCGCCGACCGCAAGCCGGCCGAACGGGAACTGGCCCGCGCCGAGCGCGCGCACACCGAGGCGTTGGACGCGCTGGACCGGGCCGTCGAGGAACTCGACGCGGCCCGAGCCCGGCACCGCGAGCTGGTCGAGCAGATCGACCAGCTGGAGCAGCAGCTGACCGCTGCCCGCAAGGACGCCGAACGGGCGGCGAAGGCGACCACGGCCGCCGAACGGGAACACCAGCGGGCCGGCCGGGCGGTCGAGCGGGCCGAGCAGGCGGTGGCCTCGGCGCAGGCCGAGCTGGCGGAGCTGGGCTGACCTGGCTGAGCTGAGCTGGACTGACCTGGCCTCACCTCACCCACCTGGCCTCACCTCACCCACCCGGCCTCACCTCACCCACCCGGCCTCACCTCACCCACCCCACCCCACCTACCCCACCCCACCTACCCCACCTACGCCACCTCATGCCTCGGTCGGCGTGCGTCCCCAGGCCGACACCAGCGGAGCGGTGGCCAGATCCAGCCCGCCGGCGGCCACCGTGGCCAGATGCCGTTCGATCTGCTGCTCGCTGGCCAACCCGGCCTCGATCAGCCGGCCGCGCAGCTGGGAGATGGTGGCGAGCTCCAGCTGCTCGCACAGCCGGCCACCCACCGGGAAGTAGCAGTCGGACGCGACGCCGGTCAGGCCGGCCGTGCGCAGCAGCCGGGGCAGCGTCCGGCCGTAACCCAGGTCCGCGCCACGTTCGGCAAGCAGTTGCCGGAAGCCGCGGCGCAGCTCGTTGGCCAGTCGCTGGTCCGGGCCGAACTCGTCCGGACAGGCCAGCGGCTGCAGGGCGGGGTCGGCGTCCTCCACCAGCAGCCAGCCACCCGGTCGCAGCACGCTGATCATCGCGGCCAGCGCCCGGGCCCGGTCCGGCACGTGCACCAGCACCAACCGGGCGTGCACCAGATCGAACGGACCGGCCACCGGCGGGTCGGCGGCGACATCGTGCCGCAGCGCCTGGTATGCCGGCCGTTCGGGTGGTCGGCCGGCAGCCGGCTCCAACCAGGACAAGTCGATGTCGGTGGCCAGTACCCGACCGGACGGGCCGACCTGGCCGGCCAGCCAATCCGGCACGCTGGCTCCGCCGGCGCCGACCTCCCACACCCGCCAGCCCGGCGCTATGCCGAGTGCGCGCAGATGGCCGAAGGTGGTCGGGTTGAACAGCTCGGCCATCGCGTCGAAGCGGCGGCCGGCTTCGGCCTGCCGGTTGTCGAGCAGGTAGCCGTCGTCAGCTGTCATGGACCGATCATCGCGCACCAAGACGGGGGAGAGTCGGTGCGCGATGATCGGCGGCCTGGCTAGTGCCCGTGCCCGTGCTCGGCGTGCGAGTGCTCGCCGTGCGAATGACCCGCGTGCGAGTGTTCCGCGTGCGAGTGCTCGCCGTGCGAATGACCCGCGTGCGCGTGCTCCGCGTGCGAGTGCCCGTTCTCGCCGTGCGAATGACCGTGCGCGTGTCCGGCATTGGCCGCGTAGGAGTGGTCGTGGTGCGAGTGGTCGGCCGGCAACGAGCCGCCGTGCGCGTCCAGGTGGCAGGGTGGGCACAGCATCCGGCCGCGGTGGAAGTGCAGGATCGCGGTGCTGGTCTGGTCCCCGCAGCCCTCGCACGCCGCGGTCGGCTGCAACCGGCTGCGTTCGGGCAGCTCGCCCTGCAGCTCCTCGACGAGCAGGATGTCCTCGGCCGGCGCGGTGAGGATCCGCTGGATCCGCGCCGCCTGCAGCTCACCGAACCGGCGCTGCTCGTCGGCGCTGGCGGTGCCGTCCTCGACCTTCTCGGCCAGCTGCCAGATCTCCTCGCCGCGGTAGGCGGCACTGCCCGGCTTGGCCGACACCCGAATGCCCGCGCCGTCCGAGCGCCGCCAGAACGAGAAGGCGTTCTTGCCGTGGTCGAGGTGGACCAGGTTCCGCTTGCCGAAGGTGCAGCCGGTGATCAGCTGGATGGCATCCACCGCGCAGCTGATCGTCTCGGCCGTGGCCATCAACTCGTTGTCCTCGCTGTGCCGCCCGAGCCGGGCGACGGCAAGCTCGGCGGCCCGCAGGCCGACCGTCATGCCGGGGCACTCATGGCCGTGGAACCGGGCGACCTCGGAATATGCCGTGCTCATCGACAGACCTCTCTCCCAGGATGGGTGCTGGCAAACTCGGGAGCGAACCGGATGGTCGCTTCGCGGTTGTTATCGCCCTCGTAGAAGGCGCGGATGGACGGCCGGTGCAGATCCACCGCCGAGACGATGAAGGTCCACTGGCCGCTGTCGGCGGCCAGCGTCCGGTCCAGCCTGGTGCAGGTATCCCGGACCGGATCGTGGTCCCAGGGCACTCGATGGGTGTGGTAGTTGCCGAAGGCCAACCATCCGTGCGCGTCACAGATCTCCTCGATCGCCATCAGCTCGGCCGGGCTGGCGATCCAGCCGCGCTGGGCGTTCGGGGTCTCCGACGGAATCGCGTAGCCGTCCACCAGGTCGTCCATGTCCTGGCGGTACTGCTCATCGGCCCGCAGGTTGATCAGCAGCGGGAACACCGCCGTCACCGCATAGCCGTTCGGGCCACAGACGCCGGCCAGCATGCCGAAGGCCTTGCGCTCCGGAGTCTCGCCCTCGAGGTAGAAGCCGGTCAGCTTGCGCACCACGTGGCCGACCACACTGGCGAAGTGCGGCATCGGCAGCAGGATGGTTTCGCCCATCAGGCGCTGGCCCGGCCGTTCAGCCTGAATCGGGCCCACACCACCGCGCGCCGGGTCAGCTCGCCGGACTGACCCAGGTACTGGGCCGGGTCGAAGATCCGGGCCAGCTCCTCGTCGTCGATCAGTGCGCCAGCCTCGTGAGCCCGCACCAGCTCGCGCAGCGAGATGCCGTCGCGCCGGGCCGTCTGGCTCAGCTCGTAGACCATCTCGTGCGCCGACTGCTTGCCGATCCGCTGCCCGAGGGCCAACATCAGGCCCTCGGTGGCGACCTGCTCGGCCACCACCTGCACGTTCTCCAACATCCGGCCGGTGTGCACGGTCAGCCCGCCCAGCACGGTGCGGACGATCTCGCAGCTGGCCAGCGCGTAGTGCGCCGCCTCCGGCAGCACCGCCCACTCCAGCCGCAGCGAGCGGGAGTCCCGCTCGTTGTCGCCGCTCATCGCGGCCAGCGCGGTCGGCACCAGGCCGGCTGCCAGCCGGGCCAGCACCACCGCCTGCTCGCAGGCTTCCGGGTTGCGCTTGTGCGGCATGGTGCTGCTGCCCACCTTGCCGTGTTGCCAGCCCTCCTCCAGCTCGGCGAACTCCGGCCGGGACAGGATCCGCACCTCGTCGGCGATCCGGCCCATGGTGCCGGCCACCATCGCCAGCGTGCTGACGAACTCCGCGATCCGGTCCCGGGCCACGTGCCAGCCGACCAGCGGCACCGACAGGCCGAGCCGACCGGCGAAGCCCTGCAGCAGCGGCAACGCCTGCTCGCCAAAGCCGGCCATCGTGCCGACGCCGCCGAACAGCTGGGCGGTGAGCACCCTCGGCCGCATCGCCTCGACCCGCTCCAGGTGGCGCAGCACCTCGTCCAGCCAGCTGGCCACCTTGACCCCGAAGGACATCGGCAGCGCCGGCTGGGCATGCGTGCGTCCGAGCGCGACGGTGTCCTGGTGCGTCTCGGCCAGCTCCACCAGGCACACCAGGAGGTCGCGCAGCACCAGTTCCAGCGCGTCCAGCACGTCGCGCATCTCCAGCGACTGGCCGGAGTCCTGGATGTCCTGGGTGGTTGCGCCGTAGTGGATGTACTCGCCGGCATCGCCCTCACAGACCGACTGGAACACCCGCAGCAGGCCCACCAGGGAGTGCCCGGTCCGCTGGATCTCCTGCTGCACCTGCGCCAGATCCAGCAACTGCACCTGGGCGGCCTTGCTGATCCGGGCGGCGGCCTCGGCCGGGATGATGCCCAGGTCGGCCTCGGCCTGCGCCAGCGCCGCCTCGACATCCAGCCAGCGCTGGAAGCGGCAGTGGTCACAGAAGATCCGGCGGGTGGCCGCGGTGCTGTAGCGCCGGCCGTAGAAGGCGGAGTCGACGATGTGGCTGCGCTCGTGGAGGCAGTCTTGAGACTCGCGCTGGACTGTGGTCACTACCGGATCACTCCCTGGCTTGAACCGCGGCGTGCCCGGGCGGCGCGGTCACCGCGCGGCCGGGGGCCGGAGGGCAGATATGGGCTTGCGCCGTACGGTGGCCGGTCCGGGTAGACGGCGGCCGCCGCGGCGATGTCGTAGGCCACCGCGCTGGGTGGCAGGCCGCGGCTGCGGGCGGCCGAGAGCACGTCGGTGACCAGCTCGTCCACCAGGCCCTCGAGCAGCCGCAGCACGTCGTCCGGCGACGGCGTGCTGACCGGGCCGAACAGCGCCTCCATCGACGCCGAGCCGCCGCAGCCGCCGATCAGGTCGGGCACCACCAGCACCCCGCGATCGGTCAGCCGCTGGCTCACCGCCGGCCGCAGGCCGCAGTTCGCGCCGACCACCACCACCGGGGCCGGCAGCGTCTCGGCATCCTCCAGCGAGATGGCGTCCTCGGCGGCGGCCAGCACCAGCACGTCCACCGGCAGCTTGCACAGCGTGTTGGCGGGCAACCGCAGCGGCTGGCCGAGGATGTCCACCACCGGGCAGCACGGGTCGGACCGCAGCATCCGGCTGATGTCGAGCCCGCGCGGGTCCAGCACGCAGCCGTGCTCGTCGCCGATCGCGGTGACCCTGGCGCCCCACTGGGCCAGCGAGCAGGCCGCGGCCCGCCCGAGGTTGCCGAAGCCTTGCAGACCGACGTGCAGGCCCTTGAGCCGGTAGCCGGCGTGCCGGGCGGCCGTGACCGCGGCGGCGGCCAGGGCATGCCCGGCTCGGCGCTGGCTGATCGTGAAGCCGCCGACCCGGGCGTCCAGCAGCCCGAGCCGGCGGTGGAACTCCTCATCGGAGAATCCCTGCGCCGACTGCACGGCGCCCTTGACCGAGGCGATGCCGACGCCCCGGGCCAGTTGTTCCAGCTGATCGAACCGGGTGCCCATGTCGCAGCCCATGCTGAATCGGGTCTCCAGCTGCGGGCGCAGGAACTCGAGGAACCGGGTGAGCAGCTGCCAGCTGCCCGGCGCCTGCGGGTCGTAGTCGATGCCGCACTTCGCACCGTCCACGTTGAGGCCGAGCACTCGCTGCTTGAGCGTCATCCGCTCGGCGAGTTCGGTCAGTGTTTGCACCGTCAGCCCCGGCTGCACCCGGCAGCCGCCGGCCGCCAGCAGGCAGTCCTGCCGGTCATAGACCAGGTATCCCGAGGCGGCGGTTACCGGATCGACGTATTCGAGGACGTGTGGCAAGACGGTCGCTCCTCCGACGAGCCCGAGATACTCAGTGCTGCTGACTGACCGCTAGACGTATTATCTAAATCGGTGACGGTCAGTGTCTGGCACAGTCAGGGTCTCGTCAAGAGGGGGTTTCAACCCGTAAGCTGACATCGGCTTATGGTTCACAACGTCGCCGCCGAATGGCGTGGCGTCCGCGCAGATGAGACTGACGGGGTTTCCTTTGTGAGCTTAATATCCGAGACGTCCGAGTTGGTAGATGGGCAAGCAATGCCGCTCGATTTGTCACCCGCCACTTCGGTGTGGCATGCCTTCTTGCTGCGCAAGGCAGCTCAGCGGGTAACCACCATGGCGGAGGAGATGCTGCACCCGCATGGGCTCACGATGCGCCACTTCGGCGTGCTGAGCGCCATCGAGGCCGAACCCGGCCAGAACCAGCGCGGGGTCGGAGAGCGACTGCGGATCGATCGGACCACCGTGGTCGCGCTTACCGATGACCTGGAGAGCGCTGGCTTGCTGGAACGGCGCCGGGGCAGCGACCGACGGATGTTCGCGCTGTATCTCACCGAGGCCGGCAAGGAGCGACTGGTCGAGCTGAAGGACTTGACCACCGCGGTGCACGAGCAGTTCCTGACCAACCTCTCCGAGGACGAGCGGGAGACCCTGCGGGACCTGCTGGTGAAGGTGCTCGCCGACTGAGCCACTAAGAGCCGGCGGGCCGAGTCTTGCGTTCTGCCTAGCAGTGGGGCATCGTGAAGGTAGTCCGTTGAACTGACTATCTAGCGAGCTGACATGCGCGAAGACTTCCACACCCTGTTCGAGGCACCCGTCGAGCAGATCCCGGACGCCGACGAACTGGTGCGGGCCACCATGGCCTGGCACTTCTCGCCGGATACCGGCACGCCGTACTGGATCGGGCGCCTGCCCGAGCTGGGTTTCGACCCGATCTCCGACGTGCGCACGGTGGAGGATCTGGCGCTGTTCGACGCCATCAGCGTGGATTGGTCGATGATCCCGGCCACCGAGCTGATCCCGCGCGGCAGCCGGACCGGCCAGCGGTTCAACGTGCAGGAGTCGGGCGGCACCACCGGCGCCCCGAAGCGGATCGTGGATGCCACCTCGCGCCGGCGCAACGTCGAGTGGCAGAGCCTCGAGCTGGACCGCGAAGGGTTCCCGCGCGATGGTGGCGGCTGGCTGCACGTCGGGCCCACCGGCCCGCACATCATGGCCAAGAACATCGGCAACCTGGCCGAGTTGCGCGGCATGCTCTGCTACTTCATCGACCTCGACCCGCGCTGGGCCAAGCGCTGCCGGGCCGAGGGCCGGCACCAGGACTTCGATCGCTACATCAGCCACATCCTCGACCAGGTCCGCGACGTGCTGGTCAGCCAGGACATCCGCGCGATCTCCTCCACCCCACCCATCCTGGAGCGGATGGCCACCCGGCCGGACCTCAGCCAACCGCTGCGGGACAAGGTCCGCGGCATCATCTGGGGCGGCACCAGCACCAGTCCGGAAACGCTGCGGCTGTTGGAGCAGGAGGTCTTTCCGGACGCCCTGGTGCGCGGCGCGTACGGCAACACGATGATGGGCGTCGCTCCCCAGCGGGTCCGGCGCGATGGCGATCCGGTCAACTGCATCTTCCGGCCGTTCTACCCGTTCAGCCTGGTGGAACTGGTCGATCCGGCGGATCCGGGCAAGCCGGTGGCCGAGGGCGTGGAGGGGCGGGTCAAGGTCGCCACGCTGACCCGGGACCTGTTCCTGCCGCCGACCATGGAGCGGGACATGGCTACCCGGCGCAGCCCGATCGGCCACCCCCGCGGTATCGAGCTCTCCGGCGTGCGGCCGGCCGAGACCACCGGTCAGGTGATCGTCGAGGGGGTCTACTGATGACCTACCAGGTTTCGATCATCCGGTGCGGCCGGCCGACCGGTTCGGCCGAGGTGGCCGAGCTGGCCGGCGTGGACGGCACGCCGCTGGCCGAGGTGCACCAGGCCCCGCCGTTGCTGGCCGGGCTGACCGTGGCCGAGATGCGCCGGTCCGCCGGCGGACCGGCGCCCGCCGAGGACGTGCTGCGCAGCGCCGGCAAGCTGTTCGGCGAGGCCGTCCTGAACGAGCTCACTGCCGAGGAGTACTGCCAGCTGCAGGCGCGCTGCGCCGGCATCCCGATCACGGTGGCCCGACGAGCCCTGGTCGAGATGGAGAACACCTTTGCCCAGATGAGCGACCGGGTGCGGGCCGAGCGTCCGGTCGGGGTCCGGGACAGCGTGCCGGCCGGCCAGATCTCCCCGGTCTGGGTACGCCGGGGCGACGTGCTGGCGGTGGTGGCGCCCAGCAACAATCCGGGCACCCACAGCCAGTGGATCCTGGCCGTGGCGCTCGGCTACCAGGTGGTGGTGCGGCCGGGCACCCGGGATCCGTTCACGCCGGCCCGGATGATCGCCGCGCTGCTGGCGGCCGGTGCGCCGGCTGCCTCGCTATCGCTGCTGCCGGGTGGGCATGGCACCGGCGACGCGCTGGTACAGGCGGCCGACCTGAGCCTGGTGTTCGGCGGCGACTCGGCGATGGCCCGCTACGGCCAGGACCGGTCGGTGATCCGGCGCGGGCCGGGCCGGTCCAAGCTGCTGCACTCCGGGCCGATCACCGAGGCGGTGATCGACACCATCTGCGACTCGGTGGGCCACGACGCCGGCATGCGCTGCACCAACGCCAGCGCGGTGTTCACCGATGCCGACCCACGGGAGCTCGCCGAGGCGGTGGCCGAGCGGTTGGCGCGGCTCACCCCGGCACCGCCGCAGTCGGCGCGGGCCCAGTTGCCGGTGCTGTCGCTGGCGGCCGCGGCCGGCATGCGGGCCCAGCTGGACGGCCAACTGGCCGGCGCGGTCGACGTCGCGGCGGCCCGCTATCCGGACGGCGTGCTGGCCGATCTGGGCGACGGCTCGGCGGCGTTGCGGCCGGCGGTACTGCTCTGCGACCGGCCGGACCATCCCGGCGCCGGCATCGAACTGCCCTTCCCCTGCGTGTGGATCCTGCCCTGGCGGCGGGAGCTGGGGCTGGCGCCGCTGCGCAACACGCTGTCGCTGACCGTGCTGAGTGCCGATCGCGCGCTGGCCGAGCAGGCGCTGCGCGAGCCGTCCATCCGCAAGGTGTTGCTGGGCGCGTTGCCCACCTACTCGGCCGGCGCGGTCAGCCCGCACGACGGCTTCCTCGGCCACGACCTGATGGAGGCGCGGGCCTACGGGGTGGCCAGCTAGCGCGTTCGACGGTCCGGATCGAGGCCTCATGCAGGAAGGAGCGAGACGATGACGCGTACCGCGGTGGTCACCGGGGGTGGCACCGGGATCGGCAAGGCCATCGCGGTGGCCCTGGCGGCCGAGCACGGGCGGGTCTACATCACCGGCCGCCGCGCCGAGGTGTTGGAGGCGGCCGCCACCGAATTGAATGCCGCGGACCTGGGTGCCGACGTCACCCCGATCGTCTGTGATGCCACCGACCCCGACCAGGTCGCGGTGCTGCGGGACAAGGTGGCCGGCCCGGTGCACGTGCTGGTCAACAACGCTGGCAGCACCCGCAACTTCACCGGCCCAGGCTCGGCGGATCTGCGGGTGATCGCCGCGCACTGGCGTGCCGACCTGGAGTCGAACCTGCTCGGGGCGGTGCTGACCACCGCGGCGCTGGAGCCGCAACTGGCCGGCGGCAGCGCGGTGATCCACATCGGCTCGTTCGCCACCGACCGGGCGCAGGGCGCCTACGGGGCGGCGAAGGCGGCGCTGGCCGCCTGGAACCTGCACCTGGCCAAGCGGCTCGGGCCGCGCGACATCACCTCGAACGTGGTCTCGCCCGGTTACATCGCGCAGACCGAGTTCTTCGGCGACGGCATGCCGCCGGCCTTCTTCGAGGCCCGGGTGGCCGAGACCATGCTCGGCCGACCCGGCCGGCCGGACGACATCGCCGGCGCGGTGCGGTTCCTGACCACACCGGAGGCCCGCTTCATCACCGGCCAGGTGCTGCACGTCAACGGCGGCGCGCTGACCACCCGCTGAGCGAGCAGCTCTCGGCCGTCGTGCCGAGCAGCCCGGAGTCGACGCATTCGCAGTCCGACACGACGGGTGCGCCGAGTTCCCCTCATGCCGCCAATCGCACCGCCTCGCGCACTGCCGGCGTTGATCACGGTGGGCTGTCGGTACCCCGTCCGTACGGCTTGATGTCCAGCACCGGGGTGCCGGAGACCAGGTCCACGCCGTCGAAGTCGATCACGTTGCCGGCCACCTTGCGTACCCGCACCAGGCTCAGCCCGAGCCGGTTGTGCCGGTGCGGCGAGCGGGTCGCGTAGACGCCGGTGCGGCCGCCGGTGGCCTCCATGCTGCGCGGCACCACCAGCATCTCGGTGGTCTGTTCCTCCGGCTGCGCATGCAGCCAGCTGATCAGCCAGACATAGCGCTGGCCCGGCAACCCGGTCAGGCCCTCGGCGAACCGGTCGTAGAGCACCACCTGGCCGGCCTCGGCGAACGCCTCGGTGGCCTGCGGCGGTGCCTCGGCCGGATCGGTGAAGCCGGTCAGGACGTAGCCGATCGGCCGGAGTTGGACCGGCGGATGGTCGCCGGCGGATTGCTCGACCAACGCTGCCTCCTTCAGCCAGAGCCGGCAGCAAGACGGGTGCGGCGAAGCATTGCCCCACGTCGGCGCCTACTCTATCGTAGGTGATACTGACGATCTTATCTGCTGACGATATGTCTTTCGAGGCCCCTACTTGCGACTGTCCCCACCACTTGCCGAGCCGCCAGGCATCGCTGCTGCCGTGCTCTGGCTGCCCGCCGGCCGGACCCGGGTGGCGGACGCGGTGGCGGCCGGCCGGCTCGACCAGGAGACCGCCGACCGGCTCGGCTACCTGGAACTGACCGAAAGTCCGGATCGGGCGGCACCCGAGCTGGCGGTGCTGGCCGCCGGCAAGGCGCTGGCCGAGGCCGGCTGGGACGGTGCGGATCTCGGACTCACCGTGCACTCCTGGCTCTACCACCAGGGCCATGACTTCTGGTCGGCCCCGCACTTCGTCGCCAGTGGGGTCGGCGCCCAGCAGGCCACCCCGGTGGGCGTGCAGCAGACCTCCAACGGCAGCGTTGCCGCGCTCGAACTGGCGGCCGGCCGGTTGGCCCTGGACCCGGCCGTCGAACGCTGCCTGGTGACCACCGCCGACTGCTTCGGCGAGCCCGGCTTCGACCGCTGGTACGGCGATATTGACGTGGCCTACGGCGATGCCGGCACCGCGCTGTTGCTGGACCGCTCGGGTGGGCCGTACCGGCTGCTGGCCATCGCCTCGACCAGCGCGCCGGACTACGAGGTGATGTACCGCGGCGACGACCCGTTCAGCCCGGCACCACGGACCGCCCGGGAACGGATCAGCGCACGCCGGACCAAGCTGTACTTCCGGGCCGGCGGCGGCTGGCCGCGGTTCGTCATGCTGCTGCGTCGGTCGGTGCGGCAGGTGGTGCTGACCGCGCTCAGCGATGCCGGCCTGACGCCGGCCGACCGGCGGCTGCGCTACCTGGTGCTGCCTCGGATCGGCGCCGGCGCGTTGGCGCAGTTCTACGAGCCGTCGGTGCGCGAGTTGGAACTGCCGCACACCGAGGTGCTGGACCTCGGCCGGCGGACCGGCCATCTGGGCGCCGGCGATGTGATCGCCAACCTCGCCGACCTGAACGCCGGCAACCGGCTGGCGCCGGGCGAGGTGGCGCTGCTGCTCAGCGCCGGCAACGGATACACCTGGTCGTGCGTGGCGGTCCGGCGCGAATAACGCCGGAGCGGATCTGCGCAGCCGGGTGATGCCTGGTCGGGGGAGTGGCCAGGACCGAAATGGAGAGGAGTTGACCGTGGCAGAGCGGGAAGACGTGCTGGTGATCGGCGCCGGCGTGGTCGGCCTGACCACCGCGGTCGTGCTGGCCGAGCAGGGGCACCCGGTCCGGGTACGGGCCAGTGAGCCGCCCGCGCGCACCACCTCTATGGTGGCCGGCGCGATCCTGGGTGGCCCGGTGATCGCCGAACCGGCCGAGGCGGCGGCGAAGTGGGATCCGATCGAGCAGGTGACCGAGTGGCACCGCGCCAGCCTGGCCACCTTCGTCGAGCTGGCCGCCGATCCGGGCACCGGCGTCCGGGTGGCGCGGGGCCGGCTGGCCAACCGTAACGATCTGGGCGCGCTGGAATGGGCCCGGCAGCTGCCCGGCTTCCGGCACTGCGCCGAGGCCGAGCGGGGCGGCTTTCCGACCGCGTTCTGGATGGACCTGCCGCTGGTCGACATGCCGCGCTACCTGGGCTACCTCACCGATCGGCTGGCCGCCGCCGGAACCACCGTCGAACTGGGCACGGTGACCTCGCTGGCCGAGGCAGCCGCCGAGGCGCCGGTGGTGATCAACTGCACCGGCGTCGGCGCCCGCCGGCTCGCCGACGACCCGGCGGTGTTCCCGCTGCGCGGCCAGCACGTCGTCGTGGACAACCCCGGCTTGGACGACTTCTTCTTCGAACAGAACCCCGGCCCGGAATCGGTCAGCTTCTTCCCGCACGGCGACCGGGTGATCCTGGGCGGCACCAACGGCAAGCAGGACTGGAACCTGCGGCCGGATCCGGCACAGACCGAGGCGATCCTGCGCCGGTGCGTGGCGATCGAGCCGCGGCTGGCCGGTGTCCGGATCCAGGCGGTGGAGGTCGGCCTGCGCGCCGCTCGGGCGCGAATCCGGCTGGCCGAGCAGACCGTGGACGGTGCCCGGGTGATCCACAACTACGGCCACGGCGGGATCGCGGTCGGGCTGTCCTGGGGCTGCGCCCGGGACGTGGCGCGGCTGGTAGCCGGCGTCGTCCGCAGCTGAGGCGGACGGCGCCGCCAAGCGCGAAGGAGGTTCTCGGGTGGCGAACGACACGACGACCGAGCACGACACGACGACCGAGCAGGGCACGACGACCGAGCACGGCACGACGACCGAGCAGAACGGCCTGCAGGCGCTGCGGGGCGGGGCCACCGCGGTGCTGCGGGCCCTGGACTCGGTCTTCGAAGGCTGGGGAGTGGCCGCCGGCGCCGAGTCGGTGATCCTGCCGCCGGTGCTGCCGGTGGCGGCGTTGGCCAAGCTGGATTTCTACGAGAACTTCCCGCACCACGCGTTCGTGGTGAGCGCGCTGGACCTGGACCGGCGCGGCATCGGCTACGGCTCCGAGCTGCTGGACTTCCCGCCGGACAAGCTGGAGCCGGCCGAGCTGGGGCTGCCGTCGGCGGCCTGCTTCGCCGTGTACCTGCATCTGCAGGGCCGGCGGCTGGCCGCCTCGCGCACCGTCACCGTGCTCGGTCGGTGCTTTCGCCGGGAGGAGTACTACGAGGGCCTGCGCCGGTTGGTCGGCTTCCACATGCGCGAGGTCGTTGCGCTCGGCTCGAACGAGTTCACCGCCGAGCATCTGCGCCGGTTCAGCGACCGGATCCTGGCCTTCGGCGCCGCCTTGGAGCTGCCGATGAGCCGGGACGCGGCCACCGACCCGTTCTACGACCGGGGCGGCCAGCGCGCGCTGCTGCAGAAGCTGGCGCCGGTCAAGCACGAGTTCGTGGTGGAGGGGCTGGCCATCGCCTCGGTCAACGTGCACCGCAACTTCTTCGGTGAGCGCTGCGACATCCGGCTGGCCGACACCGGCGCGCCGGTCTTCACCAGCTGCGCGGCGTTCGGGCTGGAGCGCTGGCTGTCGGTGCTGCACACCCGCTATGGCAGCTGGCCGGCGGCACTGGCGGCGGTGCGCGCCGCCGCCCGTCGCGTGGCGCTCACCGCCGGGGTGGCGCTGCCCGCCGGAGCGGGAGGATCAGTCGATGCACCCCGGCCTTGACCAGGTCAGTGGCTGGCTCCGCGCTCGGCACCCGGACGCTGCCGAGATCGATCCGGACTACGACCTGATCGACAACCGGTTGATCGACTCGATGGCCTTGTTGGAGTTCATCATCCTGATCGAGCGGCTGGCCGGCCGGCCGATCGAGGTCGAGACGATCGACATCGACGACTTCCGGTCGCTGAACCAGATCCAGCGGGCCTTCTTCGCGGCGCCGGAGCCGACCTGAGCGGCCCGGCGAGGTCACACCTCAGCCCTCGTGCTGCTCGGTGTAGGCGGTCGGGTCGTAGCTGGGTGGCTCGATGATCGGGTAGACCTCGAAGTTCAGGTGCAGCCCGGCCGGGCTGTTGTAGAGCACCGACATGAGCTCGGCGTGCGAGTCGACCTCGTAGATGTTCAGCCCGGCCGAGGCCCCGACCAGGATCCAGCGATGCTTGATGACGCCCTTGTCCTGCAGTTGCTGGGTGTACTGGAAGCCCTCGGCCAGCCGTTGCTGGAACTCGTCGATGCCGATGCCGATCGGCGCCCGCTTGGCGATCACCGCGAACAGTGCCATGTGCCGCTCCTCCTTGTGATTTCCTCGGGGGGTGAGTACTGCTCGCTAGCCGGTGGTCACCGGTTCCGGCGCCCGGGAGAACCGAGCCCGGGCCAGCGTGCCGACAACCGCCACCAACGCGGTGACGGCGGCCGCGATCGAGAACAGCGCGCCGAAGTCGCCGGCGCCGGCCAGGCCGCCGACCAGCGCGGTGCTGACCGCGGCGCCGGTGAACACCGAGCACGCGACCAGCGAGGCGGCGGTGCCGCGCACCGGTGCCGGGGTGGCCGCCAGCACCCACGCCTGCAGCGCGGACTGGGCCACCGCGAGCGCCGAGCCGGACAGCACGCTGGCCAGCAGGATCGCGTCGATCGTCTGGCTGTTCGCCGCGACCAGGTAGCCGAGGAACAACAGCAGGGTGCCGCCGCCGAACATCGTGGCGCCGGACAGCCTGGTGTCGAGCACCCGGACCGCAATCCCGCCGGCCACCGCCGCCAACCCGTAGGTGCTGGTCACCAGGCCGGCGACCACGATGCTCTTGCCGTGCACCTGCAGCGCGGCGTTGAAGAAGTTGAAGAAGCCCACCATCGCCGCGCCCTCGACGAAGGTGAAGGCGATCAGGAACCGCAGCCAGCCGATGCCGAACACCCGCTGAATCCGGCTGGCCACGCTCGGCTGGTCGGCCCAGGGCGGTGCCGCCTCCGGCAACCGGCGGTACAGCACCGCGAGCGCCGGGGCCACCAGCGCGACCAGCAGCACGGCCGGTCGCCAATTCACCAGGTCGGTCAGCACCCCGGCGCAGATGGTTGCCGCCGCCGCGCCGAGCGCGCTGCAGGACATCAGGGTCGCCATCGTCCGCTGCCGATGCTCGACCGCGACCCGGTCCCCGACGTAGGCCATGCTGACCGGGATGATCGCGGCGCCGAACGCGCCGGCCGTCGCCCGGCCGGCGATCAGCAGCCCCAGGTTCGGCGCCAAGCCGGCCACCACGTTGCCCGCGGCCAGGCCGAACAGGGCGATTCGGAGCACCCGCACCCGGCCGATCGCGTCGGAGATGACGCCGTGTACCGGTTGCATGAGGCCGAACAGCAACAGGTAGCCGGTCAGCGCGAAGGTCGCGGCACCGAGGCTGATGCCGAAGTCCCGGGAGATCGGCAGCAGCAGCGGGTTGATCACCACCAGGTCGAAGTCGATCAGGAAGAAGCCGGTGCACAGGATGCCGAGCACCGGCGGCGGCCGTCGCGGGAGCGACATCGTCTGCTCGCCTCGCTCAGCCGCGCCCGGACATCGTGACGCCGACCAGCAGGTCCTGGACGGCCCGCGCGCAGCCCCAGGACATGCCGACGCCGACCCCGCCGTGGCCGTAGTTGTGGATCACCCGCAGGCCGTTCAGCCGCTCCTCCTCGAGCCGGATCCGGGGCCGGCCGGGACGCAGGCCGACCTCGACACCGAGCACCTCGGCGCCGGCCAACCGGGGCTCGACCTCGGCGCACCGGCGCAGGATCTTGGCCTGTTGCTCGGCATCCGGCGCCAGCCTGGCATCGCCGCGATTGATGGTGCCGCCAAGCACCAGCCGCTCTCCGTGCGGCAGGAAGTTGGTGATCATCGGGCCGGGACCCTGCTCGTAGAAGAACTCGGTGAGTCCTGGATTGCGCACGATCACGTGCTGGCCGCGGACCGGCTTGACCTGCTCGTCGCCGACCAGTCGGTGCGCGCCGACGCCAGTGCAGTTGACCACCACCGAGGCCTCGTCGGCCAACTCGGCCAACCCGGACACCGGGCGGATCTCCAGCTCGCCGCCGGCCGCCGCCAGCCGCCGGGTCAGGTAGTCGAGGTAGCGCGGCATGTCCACGATCGGCGAGTCCAACCAGAACGCCACCGGGTAGCCGGCGTGCTCCCGCGGCGTGCACGGCCGGAAACCGGCCAGCGACCTGGCCCAGTCCGGAATCCCGTCGCCGGCGCTGAGCACCATCCGGCCGCTGGCCAGCCGCACGCCGGTCGCCGGCTGGCCGGCCAGCGCGGTGAACTCCGCCAGCGTGCGCTGGTTCCACCGGACGGCCTCGGCCACCGGCTCGATCACCACCGGCCCGGCGATGATGGCGCCGGCGACCGCCGAGGTGGTCGCCGGCGGTGGTTCGCTGGCCCGGACCCGCACCGGCAGGCCCTCCTCGGCCAGGCACACAGCGGTGCTGAGGCCGATCACGCCGGCCCCGACGACAAGGATGTTGCTGCTGTCTACCACCGGATACCTCCTCCGGAGCACGGGACGCGGGTTATCAAGTATGACAATGCGGTCCTTTCTCGCCAATCCTTCACGCACCCTCGCTCACTCGGCCGCGACCGCGATGCATGACCAGGTGAAGCCACCACCGAGGCTGAGCAGCAGCGCGACCTCGCCGGAGCCGAGCCGGTTGCCGGCATGCAACTCGGCCAGGTTCGCCGCCGAGTCGCCGGCGCCCAGGTGCCCGGTGCCGCGGCCCAGGTCCAGCACCTCCAGGTGCCGGCTGCCGAGATCGCGCACCGCCGGCGCGAAGAACTCCGCCAGCGTGCTCACGCCCAGCCGGGGCAGCGTCAGGAATCGCACCCGGGGGTCGTCAGGGGTCAAATCCGCCTCGGCCAGCGCCTGGTGCACCACCCGGACCACCGACTCGCGCAGCGCGACCGCGAACACCTCCTCGGCGCCGGACTGCATGAAGCTGCGCTTGGCGCTGCGCACGTCGATGGTGCCGGCGCGGCCGGCCGCGTCGCTGAACGCGGCGTTGCCCCGGTGCATCACCTCGAAGTCCGCCCGGCCTGCCGAGGCGATGGAGAGCAACCGGTACGGCCCGTTGGTCCGGTCCAGCAGCAGCGCGGTGGCCCCGTCGCCGTAGGCCAGGTCGTAGTCACCGCGCCAGCGGTCGAAGGCCGGCGCGCTGAACCGGTCCGCCGTGGTGACCGCGCACCGGTTCACCGACGGGTCGGCGATCATCCGGCTGACCGCGACCTCCAGCGCGGCCGCGCCACCGTTGCACATCTGCTGGATGCCGAGCGCCACCGCGTCCACCGCGCCGAGCTGGTTCGCCACGTAACTGGCTGGCGCCCAGAAGTCGTGGCCCTGGTAGTAGGTCCAGGCGTGCGCCAGCAGATCCAGCTCGTCCCCGGCCCAGCCGGCGTCGGCCAGCGCCTTGGTGGCGACCAGCACCGCCATCTCCGGCGCGGACCGGTCGCGGCTCTCGGCCACCGCGGTGTAGCGGAGCCGGTCGGCGGTTTCGGCGTCCAGCCGGCCGGCGGCCAGCGCGCTGGCCGTGGTGTCACGGTGCGGCGGCAGCCAGAGTTCGACGGCGGCGATCGCGGGGGGCGTGAGCAGCGGCCCGGAAAGTCGCATGCGGGCTCCTCGGACGGGAGAATTCGTCAGCTAGTTAGACTATCAGCGAACCTACAACCCGGGCCGGCAGCCGGTCAAGCGATGTCCCCGGACTAGAAATCTATCCGTAGATCTGATAGTCAGTTTCGCGGACCTCTTCCCATTCGGTCAGCCGAGGCATACGCTATTGCCAAGTACTGGCAACAAGGGTGCGCCAACTGCCGGCAACAGAGGTCTCGCCCGGTCCGACCGACCCCAGGGAGCGCTCGTGCACATACCTGATGGGTACCTCTCCCCGGCTACCTGCGCGGTCGGCTACGCGGTGGTGGCCCCGATGGTGGCGGCCTCCTCCCGGCAGGTGCGCAAGCGGGTGAAGAACCGACAGGTGCCGACGCTGGCGATGCTGTCGGCGATGTGTTTCCTGGTCATGATGTTCAACATCCCGATCCCGGACGGCACCACCGCGCACGCCATCGGCGGTGTGCTGGTGGCGGTGCTGCTCGGGCCCTGGGCCGGCCTGATCGCGGTGAGCGTGGCCTTGGCCTTCCAGGCATTGCTGTTCGGCGACGGCGGCGTGCTGGTCTACGGCGTGAACGTCTTCAACATGGCGATCGTGCTGCCCTTCGTCGGCTACGGGGTGTACCGGCTGATCGCCGGCCGGGCCAGCCTGACCGCCGGCCGGCGGGCGGTGGCCGCCGCGATCGGCGGCTACCTCGGGCTGAACGCCTCCGCGCTGGCCTGCGCCATCGAGCTGGGCATCCAGCCGGACCTGTTCCACAACGCCCAGGGTGCGCCGCTGTACTCGCCCTACCACCTGTCGCAGACGATTCCGGCGATGATGCTGGCGCACCTGACGGTGGCCGGAGCGGTCGAGGCCGTGCTCACCGGAGGCGTGATCGGCTACCTGCAGCGGGCCAACCTGCCACTGCTGCGGATCAACCACCCGAACGCGCCGGTGGACGAGCACACTGCCCGGGTCCGGCGGCCGAGCCGGCTCAAGCCGATCCAACTGGCGCTGATCGCGGTGGTCGCGATGGTGGTGCTCACCCCGATCGGCCTGCTGGCCCCCGGTGGCGCGTTCGGCGAGGAGTCGCCGGATCGCCTGGATCTGAAGAAGACCCACCTGTCGGCGGTGCCGACCGGGCTGCAGAAGTACAACGGCTTCTGGCACCACGCGATGTTCAACGGCTATGACTTCGGCAACGACGCGCATCCGGCGCTCGGCTACCTGCTCTCGGCGGTGGTCGGGATCGCGGTGATCGCGCTGGTGGTGTTCGGGGTGACCTACCTGGCGCTGCGGATCTCCCGCGCCCGGCGCGAACCCCGGGACGTGCCGGAGTCACCTTTCGCTGGGGTGTCGCCGTGACCGTGGGCCGGCTCGGATGAGCGCGCCCACCAGGACGCCGAGCTGGTTGCTGGCCAAGGAGGCCGCGTTGTGCCCATGTGGCTGCGTCGGCAAGCGGCGCAAGGGGTCCTACGTGCAGAAGACGCTCACCGGCGGCGCGGATCTGCTCCGCCAGGTGATGTTCTCCGACGACACCAGTTCCGCCCCCGGCCTGCTGCAGAAACTGGAGCCGCGAGCGAAGGTGATCGGGCTGCTCGGGCTGGTGGTGGCCGGCGCGTTCCTGCGTACCATCCCGGCGCTGCTGGTGCTCTACGCGCTGACCCTCGGGCTGGCCGGCCTCAGCCGGTTGTCGGTGAGCTTCTTCATCAAGCGGGTGTGGCTGTTCGTGCCGATCTTCACCGGCATCGTGCTGATCCCGGCGACGCTGAGCGTGGTGACCGGTGGGGACGTGGTGCTGACCCTGTGGCACTGGCACGGCCAGCCGGAAGGCTTCACCAGCCAGGGCCTGACCTCGGCGGCGCTGGTGGTGTGCCGGGTGGCGTCCTCGATCAGCCTGGTGGTGCTGCTGGCACTGACCACGCCGTGGACCCGGCTGCTCGCCTCGCTGCGGGCGCTCGGCGTGCCCCGGATGTTCATCCTGGTGATCGGGATGGCCTACCGGTACCTGTTCCTGTTGCTCGGCTCGGTGACCGACATGTACCAGGCGCGGGCCTCCCGCACGATCGGCACCGAGAAACATGACCGGGGTGCCAGGGCCTTCGTCTCGGCGTCGGCCGGCGCGCTGCTCGGCCGAACCATGGCCATGTCCGAAGAGGTGCATCAGGCCATGACCGCTCGCGGCTACCGCGGCAACGCCCGGGTGCTGGCACAGCCTCGGCCGGGCGGCGCCGACCTGGCCTTCGTCCTGTTCGCGGCCGTGATCGCCGCGGCGCTGCTCGTCGGAGAGAGGATGCTCGGTGGCTGACCACGCGCATGGACACCTGAACGGACATGAGCCCGTGCACGATGGCGAGCACGTACACGTCCAGCAGATTCGGCACATCCATCCCGACTCGGTGCACGGCCGGCCGCCGGTGCCGCCGACCGGCGAGCCGATCCTGGTCTGCCGGGACGTCCGCTACAGCTATCTGGATCGGTTCGTCGCGTTGGACGGGGTGGATCTCACCGTGCACCGGGGGGAGAAGCTGGCGCTGCTGGGCGCCAACGGCTGCGGCAAGTCGACCATGCTCAAGATCCTGGACGGGTTGATCTTCCCGTCCGGCGGCACGGTCACCGCCTACGGCGAACCGGTCACCGAGGACAGCCTCGAGGACGAGCAGATGAATGCCGGCTTCCGGTCCCGGATCGGCTTCGTCTTCCAGAACAGCGACGCCCAGGTGTTCTCACCCACCGTGCGGGAGGAGTTGAGTTTCGGGCCGCTGCAACTGGGCCTGGGCCTGGCCGAGATCAACCGGCGGATCGAGGACGTGCTGGAGCTGCTGCAGATCGGCGAGTTGGCCGAACGGGCGCCGTTCCAGCTCTCGGGTGGGCAGAAGAAGCGAGTCGCCATCGGCACCGTGTTGGCGATGAACCCCGAGGTGCTGCTGTTCGACGAGCCGACGGCGGCGCTGGACCCGCGCACCTCGGAATGGCTGACCGGTCTCATCGAGGACCTGGCCGAGGCCGGCAAGACCATCGTGCTGGCCACCCATGACCTGGACAGCCTGGAGCGGATCGCCGACCGGTGCGTGGTCTTCAGCGAACAGCACCGGATCGTGGCCGAGGGCACCCCGGCCGAGGTGCTCAGCCGGCGCGACCTGCTGCTCGAGGTGAATCTGATCCACCTGCACACCCAGCTACCGGTGCCGGTCTACGCCCACTGAGCCCGGCCGCGCCGGCTCGATGCCCACTGAGCCCGGCCGCGGGGGCTTAATGCCCATTGAGCGCGGGGCGTTCCCGTTAGCGGAACGGCCCGCGGGTCAGCGTGCCGTACACGTAATTGGTCAGGGTCACGATGTCGAAGACCGGCACGCCCAGCCGCCGCTGGATGTCCTGGGCGAACGGCACCACGTCGGTGCACTCGATCACCACCGCGCCCAGTTCGGGCTCGGCCGCCAGCGGCTCGACGGCCGCCAGCACCTGTTCACGCAGCCGCTCTACGTCCAGCTCGGTGCGCCGGCCCTCCATCATCACCTCGCGGAACTCCGACGAGCCGTCCAGGCCGACGACGCTGATCGGCACGGATTCGGCGCCGATGGCCGCGAGATGACTCGGGGTCAGGGCAGCCCGCCGGGCCACCAACAGCCCCACCTTCTGCCGCGAGATCAACATCCGGTGCACCATCGGCAGCTGTAGCAGGCTGGACGCGAACACCGGCACGCTCACCGCGTCGGCCAGTTCCCGCTGGAACAGCACCAGGAAGCCACAGCCGGAGGTGATCGCGGCCACCCCCTCGGCGGCCAGCTCCCGGGCGGCCTGGCAGAACGGCTCGAGCAGGGCCGGGTCGCGTTGAGAGACCACCCGGTCCGGAGTGGCGCCGCTCACCACCCGGTAGCGCACCGGGAAGTCGAACGTCGCTGGATTGCGAATGTGCCCGGGGATCTTGGTGAACGCGGTCTCCAGGCAGAGCACGCCGATGGTCGGTTGCGGCATCAGGAACTCCTCCGGCGAGCCGGCAGGAAGCGATCCGGCCGGAACGGGGTCGGGTCGATCAGCGGCTGCCGGTCGCTGAGCAGCTGCGCGATGAGTTCGCCGGAGGCCGGGGCCAGGCCCATCCCGGAGTGGCCATGCCCGGTCGCGATGGTCAGGTTGGCATAGCCCGGCACCCGACCCAGCATCGGCAGGCTGTCCGGCGTGCAGGGCCGAAAACCTGTCCACACCTCCGGCTGGCCGGTCCAGCGCAGCGTCGGCAGATGGTCGTGCACGGTGGCCAGCAGCCGGGCGATCCGGCGCCGTGACATGCCGGCGTCCAGGCCGATCAGGGTCAGGTCGCCACCGAACCGCAGCCGGTCGCCGTGCGGGCGCATCGCCACCGTGCCCTCCACCAGCAGCACCGGCCGGCGCGGCGCGTTCTCCGGCCCCTGCACGGTGATCGAGTGCCCGCGGACCGGCTGCACCGGCACTCGCAGGCCGAGCAGCCGGGTCAGCTGGCCTGACCAGGCTCCGGCGGCGATGACCACCTCACGCGGCCGGATGGTGTCGCTACCGGTCCGCACCTCGGCGATCGCCCCGCCGGACATCCGAAAGCCGTCGACCGGGCTGTGCTGGCGGATCCGCACGCCGCGCTCGACCAGCAGCCGGGCCAGCGCGAGGGTGAAGTCGGGCGTGGCGAAGAATCCCGCGACCGGGTTGTGCAGCGCGCCGGCGATGGTGAACTCGGCATCCGGTTCCAGCTCGCGCAGCTCGTCGGCGGACAGCTTCCGCAGCGGGATGCCGGCTGCGACCAGCCGCGGCAGGGTGGCCAACGCCAGTGCGAAGGCCTCCGCCGTCCGGTAGGCGTGCACCATGCCGCTGGCGGTGTAGCCCAGGCCGGCCAGCTCGTCCATCAGCTGCTGGCTGCGTTGCTTGAGGGCCTGGATCGCCGTGGCCGAGCGCAGCCGCACGCTGCCGTCGCGGCCGGCTCGCCGGCAGTGCCAGAACCAGCGCAGCCGATCCGGGTCCAGCGTCGGTGGCAGCGCCAGCCGGTCGTCCGGCCGCATTGCCGAGCGCATGCCGCCGAGCAGCGTTCCGTCCAGCGGTCCGGCGCCGGCTCCGAGGAATCCGGTGTTGCCGGACGAGCAGGCGCTGGGGTCGCCGACCGCTGCCCGGTCCGCCACGGTCACGCTGTATCCCGCCTGCCGCAGGAAGTGGGCACAGCACAGCCCGGCGATGCCGGCCCCGATCACCAGCACGTCCGGCTCGTCCTCGCCGCCCGCGGGCCGGCCCGCGGCCTTGCCGGCCAAGCCGCCCGGCACCGGCTTACAAGCTAACCAGGTGGAAGGTGAACGGCAGGTTCACCACCGGCCGCTCGTGGATCTCCGCCTTCAGCGCGATGCCCGGCTCGGCGAAGGTGCCCGGTGGCGGCTCGGCGAACTGGATCGTGGACCGGCCGGCGTCGAACAGCTGGGCGCCGTGGGCGAAGTCGCCGACCAGCGCGACGCCCGGCTCCACCAGCCGGGTTCGGACGATGAACACCCCGTTGTCCTCCAGGGTCTGCATCAGCCGGCCGGCCTCCAGGTAGCGGTAGTAGTCCAGTGGGTTGAGCACCAGGCCGTCGGCGGTGCAGCCCATCTGCTCGACCTCGTTGCAGGCGGCCAGGATGCTGGAGCCGAACGGCGCGGCACCGGTCAGCCGGTTGATCTGCGGCAGGGTAAGCAGGCCGCCCTCGGCACACAACAGGGTGTGGTTCTCCGCGGTGCCCAGCCGAAAGATCAACCGGGCGTTGACGAAGGACTCGAAGGCCGCCGGATCCTCGACCAGCCCCGGCGGAATCCGCACCCAGCCGGTGGTGGTCAGCAGCGGCGGGATCGGCGTGGCGTGGAAGTGGTTGGCCAGCTCCCGCCGCTGTTCGCCGTGCAGCACCGCCGGCTCGTCCGGCGTGGCCGTGCTTTCGTGCCAGTACGCCCGGCGCCCCTGCTCGGACAGGTAGACCACGTTCTTGAACAGGTAGCGGGTCGGCCGGCGTGGCTTGCGCCGGAAGCTGCCCACCGAGTCGGTGATCGTGTAGTCGAAGTCGACCCGGGCGTCCAGCCCGTCTCGCTGGTAGGCCTCGACAACCAGCCGGCCGGGCGAGGGCCGCTGGGGTGCCTCGATGATCGATTCGGTGAGCTGCATGGGGTCCCTTCGCTCGGGTTGCGACGTCGGATGCGGATCGGCTCAGCCGGGCTTGCGGGCGACGAAGATGCCCCAGCCGAACTCGCCGCGGTCGATGGCCGCCTGGATCTCCGAGCAGGAGTCGGCGAAGGTCAGGATCCAGTCCCGCGCCGCGGGATCCTCGGTCGTCTCGGCTCGCTGCGCCGCCATCTGCTGGAGCACTCCGTAGGTCTGGCGGATCTGGCTGCGCAGGTTGCGGGCGAGCAGCAGTTCGAAGCCGGCCTGCGCGAGGGCCGCCTGGTAGTCGAGGAAGGAATAGCCCTCACTCCAGCGCACCCGGTCATAGACGTGGGTGCGCGCCCGCTCGCCGATCTCCCTCGTCGGCTGCAGGAAGTCCGAGAATGCGAAGATGCCGCCGTCCTGCAGCACCCGGAACACCTCGGCGTGGCTGCGCGGCTTGTCCGGCACCAGGAACAGCGCGTCCTGGCTCACCACGTGGCTGAACGTGCCGTCGGAGTACGGCATCTTGGTTGCCGAGCCGTGGGTGAATGCGAGGTTCAGCGCGGCCCGGTCGCCGGCCAGCTGCTCCCTCGCGAACTTCACCCGCTCGATGCTCAGGTCCAGGCCCTCGCCCCGGCAGCCGTAGTGCTCGGCCAGGTGGAGCAGGAAGTTGCCGCAGCCGCAACCGACGTCCAGCACCGAGGACTCGGCCGTGATGCCGGCGTCGGCGGCCAGGATGTCGGACGTCCGCTGCGCCGCGGCGCGGTAGTCCCGGTCGTCCTCGCCGGCGAAATAGCCGGTGTGCAACACGCCTTCGCTGTCCCAGAAACTCAGGTAGGTCTGGGTGGTCTGATCGAAGAATCCCTCGACGTCGGCCTCGGTGAAGGAGGTGCTCATCCCTATGGTTCCTTTCCTCGATGCTGCTAGGGCCTCGGCGGGTTAGCTGAAGATACCGGGGGCCAGGTGCGGGGCGTCGGGACCGATCAGGCTGGCACCGCCGTCGATGAGGTGCACGGCACCGGTGATGAAAGACGCCCGCTCGCTGGCCAGGAAGGCGACCATGGCGGCGATCTCCTCCGGCTTGCCCAGCCGGCCGATCGCGCTGTGATGGCCCATCGCGGCCAGCCGTTCGGCCACTTCGTCGTCGGTCGCGCCGGGGCCGGCCAGCCGCGCGGCCGCCCGCATCAGGGGCGGGGTGTGCACTGTGCCCGGGGCCACGACGTTGACCGTGATGCCGTTCGGAGCGACGTCGGCGGCCAATCCCTGGACGAAGCGAACCAAGCCGGCCCGGGCGACGCCGGACAGCACCAGCGATCGAACCGGCGACACGGCGGTCTCCGAGGCGATGAACAGCAGCCGTCCCCAGCCGGCCGCTCGCATGTGCGGCACGGCGGCCAGCGCCAGGCCGACGGCCGGGAACAGCGTCTGGGCCACCGCCGCTTGGTAGTCGGCCAGCTCGAACCTGCTGGCCCATCCCATCGGCGGGCTGCCGCCGCTGACCAGCACGACATGCAATGCGCCGAACTCGGTGGCTACCCCGGTGACCCAAGCTCGCGCCGCCTCGGGATCGGTCACGTCCACGCTGGTCGCGGTGATCCGGTTGGTGCCGGTCACCTCCTCGAGCTGGCTGACGGCCAGCTTCAGCTGGTCGGGGTTGCGGGCGCCGATGGCCACGTGCGCGCCCTCGCGCGCCAACTCGCGGGCCGCCGCGAAGCCCAAGCCGCTGGAACCACCGGCGACCAATGCGACCTTGCCGTCAAGCCCCAGATCCAACGGTTCCGCCCTCCCAATCCGGTTCCCTCGGTGCCGGGGTCGGCGACCGCCGAACCCGCCACCAGTCCGGATGACGGTAGCCGTAGCGCCAGGCCATCGGCCAGGCCAGCACCATGGTGGCGAGCCGGGCCGAGCGGGGCAACCCCGTGCGCCAGGAATCGTCCCGGGGCCGGATCACCGTCTCCCCGGTACGGAACCGGTCCGGGTTGCCGGTGACCGTGTGGTTGGTGTGCAGCAACACGGTCTGCCCGTGCACCGGGCTGTCGGTGGGGTCCGCACCGCACATTCGCAGCAGCGTGTCCACGGTGCCGGCCGGATCGGCGATGAAGTCCTCGTAGCGCAGCAGCATCGACCGGTCCGGATACCGGCGCAGGATCGCTCGGGATGCGATGTTGAAGGCGCGCCAGTACGCGGTGTTCTTGGCCGCCGACATCGTGTACACGTAGTCCTTGGGCGAGCGCCAGGAGTTGGACACCGCCATCGGATCTCGGACCAGGTGCACGAAGTACGGCTTGATCCCGGGCAGCAGCGGCAGCAGCGCCGACTCGCCGGGAATCTTCGTGGTGTCCACGATCACCCGGGCACCGGAGCGCTCGGCGGCCGCGGCGTAGACGGCCCCCATCAGCTCGGCGTGCGCGCGCAGGTCGGCGGAATCGATGCCGCGCCGCAGCACCCGCCAGGTGTGCCGGGTGCGCACCACCGCCTGCTGCCGGCGGATCACCTCGGCGGCGTGCACCTCCGGCGAGGTGCCGGCCGGGCGTCCCACGGAGAGGACCGCCGACCAGATCGGGCACTCGGTCAGCGTGGCCCCGCAGCCGCACAGGTTGTTCACGCCGCGGCCGGCCGAGTTCTTCCAGAGGAAGTGGATCTCGCCGACGTGGAAGAAACCGGGCACCTCGTTGAGCACGTTGCCCAGGATGGTGCTGCCGTTGCGACACCACCCGGTGATGCACAGGACGGTGAGATCCGGCTGGTCCACACGCTCCCCCATCTAGGCCACGGCCGCTGGTTGGCTGCGCGGCTCGGCGATCAGTAGCGCCATCGCGGCGGTGATGCCAGTGGAGCAGGCCGCGACCACGAAGACGGCCTGGTAACCCAGCACGCCGGCAACGGTACCGCCCAGCGGCCCCCAGACCGCCAGGCCCAGATCCCAGAACGAGGTGTACGCACCGAGCGCCGCACCTTGGTGGGACTTGTCGGTACGGTTCATCACCATCAGCGCCAGCGACGGGTGCAGCAGCGAGAAGCCGACGCCCATCACCAGGCCGCCGACGATGGCCACCGCCAGGTTGGGCGCCAGCGCGACGATCAGCAGGCCGACCCCCTCGCCGATCGCGCACACCGCGGCGACCGGGCGGGGGCCGTACTTGTCCGGCAGGTGCCCGATCACCAGCCGGGTGCCGGCGTACACCGCGCTGAAGCAGCTGAGCACCACCACGCCGGAGTGGATGCCGCGTGACTGCAGGTACAGCACCACGAAGGCAGCCAGCGCGGCGTAGCCGCCGGCGGCCAGTGCCAGCGCCAATCCGGGAGTCAGCGCCGGGCGCAGCATCAGCCCGGCCCGCTTGGCCGGCGCGGCCGGTTTCGCCGGCGCCGACACCGAGCTGATCAGGGCCAGCCCGATCAGCGGCGACACCGCGCAGAGCGTCCAGACCGCGTTGTAGCTGATGTCGCGCAGCAGGGCGCCGAGGAAGGTGCCGACCGAGATGCCGCCCCACATGCTGACCCCGTACAGGCCGATCAGCTTGCCGCGCTGGTTGTGCGCGGCCAGCGAGACGGTCCAGACCGCGCCGGCGGTGAACAGCGACGCCTCGCCCACCCCGAGAAACAGCCGGTCGACGATCAGGCCGGGCAGCCCGATCGGCAGGAAGTAGGCCACGCCGCCGAGGGCGATGATCAGCGCGCCCAGCTGCATGATTATCCGGTGGCCGTGGGTGTCGGCCAGCCCGCCGGCGATCGGCCGCACCAGCAGCGCGGTCAGCGCGGTGGCGGTGACCACCAGCCCGACCACGAAGTCCGCCGCGCCATAGCGGTCCCGGACGAAGCCGGGCAGCACCGGGATCGCCGCGGTGAGACCGACATAGCCGAAGAAGAGGCCGCCGAACGGACCGACCAGCGCGGTCCGCGGCCGGGCCTGCCGCTCCTCGACCGCGGTCATGGCCGGGTCAGCAGTCCCGCCGGTTCGCAGCGCTCGGACAGGGCACCGGCCACCCGGCGGACCGCGCTGATCAGGTCGTCGCAGTCGGTGAGTTCCAGCGAGGAGGACAACGGCACGTCCACCGCGTCGCACAGGTATCCGGTGGTGGCTGGCAACTGGGCCTGGATGTCGGCGATGTCGGCGGCATCGAACAGGAACCGCCAGTTCCAGAACACCCGGACGTTGGCGTCACCGGCCGAGCCGAGGTTGCGCGCGTCGATGCCCTCGGCACACAGCGCGTCGGCGAACCAGTTGGCGTTGCCGCCCGGCACCCGGAAGATGAACGCCTCGCCGAGGTAGGCCCCCGGCGCCACCGGCTGCCGGATCTCGATGCCCGGCAGCCGGGCCAGCGCGGCCGAGACGTATCGGTAGTTGCGCCGAAACGCCGCTAGCCGGACCGGCAGCCGCCGCAGCTCTGAGCGCAGCAGGGCGGCCCGGATCTCATCCATCCGCATGCTCAGCAGCGGCAGCGCCAGGTCGGTGTCTAGCGGCGGCTCGCTGCCGCCGAAGTGCCGGCGGCAGCGACCCTCGTAGGCGCCGGCCAGCACCACCGCGCGGGCGTAGAGCGCGCTGTCGTCGGTGAGCAGGAAGCCGCCCTCGCCGCTGTTCAGCGACTTGTCCGACTGGGTGCTGAACGCGCCGGCCAGGCCGAACGTGCCCAGCTTGCGGCCGTTCAGCTTCGCGCCGAGCGCGGGCACCGCGTCCTCGAACAGCGGCACCCCGACCTCGGCGGCAAACTCGGCCAAGGCTTCGACGTCGGAGGCGAAGCCGCGCATGTGCACCACCATGATCGCCTTGATCTCCGGGGTCCAGCGCTGCCGCAGGTCGTCGATGTCCAGGTGCAGGTTCTGGTCCACCTCGATCAGCAGCGGCTGGCAGCCGGCCAGCACGATCGCGCTCGGGGTGGCGGCGAAGGTGAAACCGGGACAGGCGATCAGCGAGCCGGCCGGGATGCCGGCAGCCATGATCGCGATCGCCAGCGCCGCGGTGCCGCTGGTCACCGCCAGCGCGTGCCGGCTGCCGAAGTATTCGCACAATTCCAGCTCGAATTGACCGCATTCGGTCTCGGCGTACTCGCGATAGTCGTACCGGAAGTACAAATGACTGCGGACGGCGCGCAGCGCTGCTTCTTCGTCCTCCGGTTGAACGAATACCGCGCCTTTGTCGTATGTCGGCCACGGGATCAGCCGGGTGGGCGTGCCGCCGTCGATGGCAAGCTGGCCAGCCGCGGGTATCTCCGTGTCCATCGGGGCAGATCCGGATTGCTGGGGGAGCGCGGTCATCACATCACCATCCATCACTGACAGCATCTTTCCGGCTAGTTTCCCCCATGACAGCCTTCCGTAGTCAAAGGGAAAAAGTAGTAAAGCATGCTGCCCGAATGAGCGTCGAGGACAAACCGGACTCTGACTTGGTTTTGCGGCCAACGCCGTACCGCCGCTGGCAAGCCACCATAGGCCGAATTTATGCCTTTCCGCGAGCCGGTTACCGCTGCCCTTCAGTCGGACCGGACGACGCCCACCGGGCTCAGCGCCGGCACCACCCCGCTGCCGGCCACCGTGCCGGCCAGCGGCCGCAGCAACGCCAGCAGCCGGAGCGAATCCGGCTCGCCGAGCGCCTGCCAGGGCCGCTCCGAGGCGGTATCGGTGAGCTCCTCGACCAGTTGGTGTTCCCGCTCGCCGGCCTCGGTCAGCCGGCCCGCCTCGTCCAGCAGGCCCCGGTCGAGCAGCGCCCGCCGGCCGGCCGTCCAGTCGCCGTCGGTGAAGCCCCGCCCGATCCGCAGCAACTGCTCGTCGGACTCACCGGCTGCCAGCTTGATCAGGTGCGCGGCCAGCGGGCCGAGCGCCCGACTGATCAGCACCGCGTTGTGGCCGTCGCCGCGATGCTCGCGCAGCACGGTGCTCGCCTGCCACAGCGCGACATGGGCGAGTTCCGGGCGCGGCAGCGCCTGGTTGGCGGCGGCCAGCGGTCGTCCGGCGATGTCGGCCTGCTGCGCCGCGGCCCAGGCCAGCTCAGCCGCCTCGGCCAGCTCGGCCGACTCGGCGGCCGGTCCGAGCACCGCGCGCAGTGCCTGGTCGGCGGCCGCCTGCCGGGCGGCAACGACGCTGGCCGGGTCGGCATAGCGCCAGGCATCCGGCAGCGCCCGAGCTACCCGGCTGGGATGGAAGCCGTAGCAGACGGCGGTGGCCGCCGCCGCATCCAGCGCGCCCAGCGGTGCCAGCCGGAAGGCGAAATAACCCATCCAGAAGCCGCGCAGACCGAGCGCGGTCGCGCCGTCCCGCGCCTGCTGGCTGAAGTAGATCAGGTCGTGGATCAGCTCGTAGTGCTGCCACAACCGCCGGGTCAGGGGCTCCGGCACCCGGTTCCTCCCGCCATCGCCTCGAGCGGGCGGCTGCCCGCCGAGTGGTCAATTATGGCGCGAGGTCAGTGGTACTGGGCCAGCCGGCGCCGAACCGACCGCGCCGAGCAGCCGCCGACCGCGGCCGCCCGGCCATCGAATGTGGCCGGCCGAGCGGCGAACGTCCCATTCGACTAGATTGATGCTGGGCTGAATCGACAGCCGGGCCGTCCCAGCCGAGGCATATGTCGATGATGTGGTTGACCAAGAAACTTCGTAGGGACCGTACCGAGAGCGGCGCGCCGCCGGCGCAGAGCCCGTCGGAGGATATCGCCGATCAGTTCCATGACGCCTGGCTGGCGGCCGGCGAACAGGACGCCGCCGATCCGGAGTTGATGCCGGTCCGGCTGGCCCGCGCCTGCGTCGCCGTGCTGCCGGTGGCCGGCGCCGGGATCAGCCTGATCTATGACGACTTCCGGGTACCGCTGGGCGCCAGCGACGCCGACGCCAGCTGCGCCGAGCGGCTGCAGTTCACCACCGGCCAGGGCCCGTGCCTGCAGGCGGTGCGCAGCGGTGACACGGTGGTGGCCGGCCGGGACCAGATCTTCGGCTCATGGCCGGAGTACGGCCAGGAGCTGTTCGCCCAGACCCCGTACGGGGCGGTGATCTCGCTGCCGCTGGCCATCACCACGGCGGCCCACGGCGCGCTCGACCTGTACCTCACCGATTCGCCGATGCTGCAGCGGGTGAGCCTGGCCGATGCCACCGCGGTGCGCTCGCAGGTCGCCGAGGCCTTCCAGCGGGCCCGGGCGATGAGCAGCGCCGGCCGTATGCTGTCCGACGAGCCGCAGCCGGCTTGGCTGCACGGGCCGGCCGCGCGGGAGCGGACCCACGTCTGGATCGCCATGGGCATGGTGATGACCCGGTACGGGCTGCAGGCCGGCGACGCGCTGGCATTGCTCCGCGCGCATGCCTACGGCATCGGCACCACCCTCGACCAGCTGTCCGAGGAGCTGATCGCCGGCCAGCAGGACCTGGCCGATCTGCAGCCCTGACGCTGGCCACCCTGCTACCCGGGCTCGGGCCGGTCGCGGTGTTGCGGTCCCGTCGAGGCGAGCGGTAGCCGCAGCACGAACTCGGTGCCGTCCGGGCCGCTGTCCACCGACACCGTCCCGGAGTGGGCCCGCACGATCTGGCGGACCACCGACAGGCCGAGCCCGACACCGGCCATCCCGTCGAACCGAGCCTCGTCGCCGGACCGGACGAACCGCTCGAACACGCTGGGCAGGATCTCCGGCGGGATGCCGGGTCCGTCGTCGGCGATGCTGAGCTCAGCCTGCTCGGCCAGGCGGCGCAGCGTCAGCCGGACGGTGGTGCCCGGCGGGGTGTGCGCGCGGGCGTTGGCCAGCACCGCGGTGATGGCCTGGAACAGCCAGCTGGCGTTGCCGATCACCTCGACCGGCTGGTCCGGGGTGGCCAGTTCCCAGCGGTCCTGCCGGCCGGTCACCCGGGCGTCGTCGACGGCGTCGAAGACCAGCTTGGTGAGATCGACCTCGGTCAGCTCCGGTCGGTAGCCGCCCTCGAACCTGGACAGCACCAGCAGGTCCTCGACCATCCGTCCCATCCGCGCCGACTCGGATTCGATCCGGTGCAGCGCGTGGTCCACCGAGGCCGGCAGCGCCGGCGTGCTCTGCTCGGCGAGCTCGGCATAGCTGTGGATCACCGCCGCCGGGGTGCGTAGCTCGTGACTCGCCTCCGCGATCAGCGCCCGCAGGCCGGCCTGATCGGGTACCCCGGCGGGGACGGCGGCGGCGCTCTCCCGGCGGAGGAAGTAGCCGACCGTGCCGATCAGCGTTGCGCTCAGCAGCACCAGCAGCACCGCCTCGGCGAGCAGCAGCCGGCGGATCGACTGGCTAACCGGCCGGACCGGCAGGCCGACCACCTCGAACTCATCAGCCCCGCCGGCGCGGACCAGCACTCGGTAACCGCCCAGGCCGTCGAGGTGGACGGCCTGGATGACGGTCAGCGTGGGCAGCGAGCCCAGCCGGTCGCCGACCTGGCTGGGCACCGGGGCGTTGCGCCCGACGACCACGATCGACTCCAGCCGGCCGCCGGCCAGGGTTGCGCCCAACGCCCCGGCGGTCGGGCCCAGTGTCCGGTCGAAACTGTCATCGGCCTCCTGACCGCTGCCCAGATCGGCCAGCAGGGCGGCGTATCGATCGCTGGCCGCGCCGACCTGCCGATCGAGGTTGTGCGTCAGCGAGCGGCGCAGCAGCGCGGGGGCCACCAGCGCCGCGACCAACATGCACAGCATGAGCAGGCTCAGCACGACCAGCAGGCCGCGATGCCGGCGGATCACGGCCCGGCCGGGCCGTCCGGCCGGTCGCTCGGTCGCAGCCCGGCCGGCCTGGTCAGCTGGGCCGGCCGGGCCGCCCTATCCGAACCGGTGCTGGCCGGCGCGGCCGAGCGGTTCCCGCCCGGCCGATCCGGTAGCGCCGGTCGGGTCATGATTCCGGCGCGCGCAGCAGGTAGCCCACACCACGCACGGTGCGGATCATCGGCGCGAAACCGGCGTCGACCTTCCTGCGCAGGTAGCTGATGTACAGCTCGACGATGTGGCCCTGGACCGCGAAGCCCTGACCCCAGACACCCTCCAGGATCTCGGACTTGCTGACCACCCGGCCGGCGTTGAGCATCAGTAGCCGCAGCAGCTCGAACTCGGTGGCGGTCAGCTCGATCGAGCGGCCCTGCCGCCGGACCTCGCGGGTGGCCGGGTCCAGCACCAGGTCACCGACCTGCAGCAACACCTCGCTGGTCGAGCTGGTCAGCCCGGACCGGCGGACCAGGCTCTGCAGGCGGACCAGTACCTCCTGGAAACTGAACGGTTTCGTCACGTAATCGTCGGCACCGGCGCGCAGGCCGGCTATCCGGTCCTCGATCGCGGTCCGGGAGGACAGGAACAGCACGCACAGCTCCGGCTGGGCCTTGCGCATCTCGGCCAGCAGCTGGAAGCCGTCGCTGTCCGGCAGGCTGACATCCAGGATCACCACGTCCGGCACCAGCCGCTGGCGGGCCTGCAGCGCCGATCGCCCGTCGAGCGCGGTGGCCACCTGCCAGCCCTCGAGCCGCAGCATGTCGGAGATGATCTCGGCAAGCTGGCGTTCGTCGTCGACCACCAGCGCGCGCAGCGCGCCGCCGTCCCGCCGGGACAGTGGCGGGCCATGTGCGGAAGCAACTTGTCGTGCGGTCATGGGCGCCAGCCCCCTCGGTCGCGGATGCGCACCCCCTGCGCGAGCTCCGACTCGACCTGTTGAAGGGATCTTAGATCATCGGCCCCGCCGGATGCGCCCATCGTCATCAGCAGTTCACCACCAATCGCGGGCTCTGGGTGGTGCTGCCCTGGCGGGAGAAGTAGGCGGCGGCGTCCCCGCTGGTGGTGCTGACCCGGAAGCTGTAGGTGCCGTTACCGGTCACCACGGAGGAAACGTCCACCGACACCGTCTCGCCCAGGCTGACCGCGCCGAGGCTGGCCAGCGGGCTGCCGACCGTGGCCGGTGCGCCCGACCAGGTGACCGAGCCCTCGGTCCAGCTGGAGTTGGCGGCCTGGTAGAAGTTGCCGCCCCGCACCGAGTTGTTGTTGATGCTGGTACCCGCGGTGAGCTGCAGGGTCACCTTGCTCAGTGCGCAACCAGTCGTGCCGGAAACGGTGAACTTCACCAGGAAGTCGTTCACCGGGTTGCCGTCGGCGGTCAGCCGGATGGCCGTGCCGGCGTTCTGAGCGGTATTGGTGGCATCGATGGTGGCGTCGTCGGTCGCGGTGAAGGTGAGGTTGCCACCGCCGCCGCTGGCCGGCGTGGTGGCCGAGGCCGGCGCGCTCGGCCCGGAGGCGTTGGCCGCCGCGTCGACCGCGGCCACCGTGTAGCTGTAGGAGGTGGCCGGGCTGACCGTGTTGTCGACGTAGCTCAGCGCCGAGGCGGCAACGGTGGTCAGCGGCGCGCCGCCGCGGTAGAGCCGGTAGCCGGTCACCCCCACGTTGTCGGTGCTGGCCGACCAGGTGAGCTTGATCGAAGTCGCTCCGGTGGCGGTCGCGGTCAGGTTGGTCGGCGTGCTGGGCGGCGTGCTGTCGCTGCCGCTGCCGACCGAGGCCGGTGCGCTGTTCGGCGACTGGTTGCCGGCCAGGTCGTGCGCCCGGACGGTGTACGCCGCGCCGGCCACCGGGTTGGCATCGGTGTAGTTGAGGACGCCGGCCGGCACGGTGGCCAGGTAGCTGCCGTTGCGGTAGAGATCCTGCGCGCTGACATCACCGCTGGTGCTGGCCTGCCAGGACAGGCCAACCCCGGTGCCGGCCGATACCGCCAGCAGCTGGGACGGTGCCGCCGGTGCGGTGCTGTCGGCGGCGAAGTTGTAGGTCACCGCGTCGAAGGCGTTGCCGGCGGAGTTGACCGGGCTGACCGTCACGCTCCTGCCGCTGATGCTCACCTTCAGGAAGTGATAGACCTGCGCCGAGGAGGCCGGCACCGGTGCCGAACCGCACTTGCTGCCCACCGCGCTGGTGTTCGCCCAGCCGATCGCGTAGGCGGTGGTCGGGCTGCAGTGGGACTTGTCCACCGGCACCAGCGCCGCGCCGCCGCCGCCGGTGACGTAGCTGGTCACGCCACCGGGCGGGGCGACGTTGCGCTGGTAGATGTGCGCGTGGCCGTTGAAGGCCAGGTTCACGCCGTTGTTGCGGAGCAGGCCCTCCAGCGTGCTGGTCGAACCCGGGTTGTTGGGGTCGTTCTGCAGGAAGGAGTCCGAGGGCTCCTTGGAGTCGTCGGAGCGCAGCGGGAAGTGGAAGAACGCGAACTTCAGGCCGCCCGGGTGCGCCTGCAGATCCGCCTTCAGCCACTGGTATTCCGCACTGGTCGGCTGCCAGTGGTAGTCGCGGTCGACCTGGTACGGGCTCGCGGCGCTGCCGGTGTTGTTGTCGGCCCAGTCGGCGGTGAGCAGGTAGAACCGGGCGCCGGCGGCGGAGAAGGCGTACCAGTTGGCCGGGTAGGACGTCGGGACGGTGTTGTCGAGGCCGGAGTAGGTCTGCATCGCGTAGCTGCCGTTGGAGTTGGCCACCGTGGTCGGTTGCCGCCAGTTCTGCAGGTAGGTGGAGGTGCGGCCGTGGTTGCCGGTCGTGGAGAACAGCGGGATCTTCGCGCCCGGCGCCTTCCAGAAGGACGGCCCGAACACCTCGCTGGTGGCCGTGCCGGTGGCGATCAGGTTGCCGTAGTTGGTCTGGGTGCCGTCCGGGTAGGCGATGTCGCCGGTGGACACCGCGAACTGGGCGCCGCTGCTGGCGATCAGCGAGTCCAGCTTGGCCTGGCCGGCGCCGCCGCCGATGCTGGTGTCACCCCAGTCCCCGAAGACGTCGAAGGTCAGCGAGGTGGCCGACGACAGGGTACTGAAACGGGGCGCGGGGTCGGTGCCGAGCAGGTCCACCGGGCTGCTGCCGCCGGTGTAGACGCGATAGCAGTAGCTGGTGCCGGCCGATAGGCCGGACATGGTGATCGAGGTCTGGTACTCGGTCACGCCGGCAACGGTGATCGGCGCGTTCACGGTGTTGGTCGGCCTGGACACCGAGGACGAGCTGAGCGTGCAACCGGTGCTGCCGCTCGGCGATCCCCACCGCACCGCGCCGGCGGCGCCGGCGACCTTCGCCTTGGTGTCGAAGCTGACCTGGACCGAAGAGCTGGTCAGGTCGGTCAGGTACGGGTACCGCAGGAGCTGGCTGCTGGCCGCGGCGCCGGCCGGCCGGGCGCTGACCAGCACGCCGGCCAGCACGCCCAGCGCGGCCAGCAGGGTCAGCACGGCCAGCGCGCCGAGGGTCCTCGACGGTCGCACTCGACCCGCTCGGTGCCGCGCGGAGTTCCCCGTGCCGGCATACCTGAAACTGCCAACTCCCATTGCTGAACCTTTCGGTGGGGTGCCTGTCGGTCGTCGGCGGTCAGTCGCGACGAGCCAGGTGATAGGTCGGTGCCTGTTGCTTAGGCGGTTGCCGCGATGCCCGGCGCCGGCGGCGCAACCAACCCAGGCCGGTCACGCAGCCGAACAGCGCGAGCAGGAAGAGCGGCAGGCGCAGCGCGGCCGGCCATCCCTCGGTCGGGCTGGCGGTGCTGCCCGGGTCGCTGGAGTCGGTGCCCACCACCGGCGCCGGCGGTGCGGCCTGGCGGAGCTGGCCGAGCAGCCGCAGGAACGCATCGCCGTACTTCTGCGACGGCTCGATATAGGTGTTCTCGCTGAACTCGTTCCAGCTGATCAGCCCGAGCAGGTCCGGTGAGGAGTTGAGCGCGGTGGCATATTCGGCCCGCATGGTCTGGCCGTTCTTACGGTCCACGCTCTGCGCGCCGCCGACCAGCCGGGCGTCGAAGCCGGCGGCGAACGGCGGGATCCAGTACTTCTGGTCGGCGTGGACGGCCTGGCTCATGTCATCGAGCTTGTTGCCGTAGTTGCTGTTGGTGTCCGGGTTCACCGAGGACCAGTAGTAGGCATCGCCATCGGTCCACTGCGCGATCCGCTGGTAGCCGGCGACGCTCTTCTCACTCGAGAGCACCAGCATCGACGAGCGCACCAGCGTGGTCACCTTGGCCACGTCGGCCGCGGCGTATTCCCAGGTGCCGCTCCAGATGGTCAGCGGCTTGCCGCCCAGCCGGTAGAACACCGGGTTGGGCGCGAAGTGCTGGGCGAAGAACCTGAGATCGGCGGCCACCCGCGCCACCGGCAGCGGCTGGCGGGAGAAGTCCAGCCCCTGATAGATCATCGCCAATCTGAACTTCTCCTGCGCGGCCACGCTGATCAGCGACTGCAGCCGGCGGTTGTTCAGCTCGGTGCTCTTCCAGCTGACGATGAAACCGGTGATGCCGGCCTGCTTGGCCCACTCGACCTGCTGGTGCATCACGTCGACGTCGTCGCTGGAGTAACGGCCGAGCAGCGGGTAGTCGATCTTGGCCCGGTTCCAGGAGTTCGGGTCGAACCACTGGTAGTAGTAGGCGAACAACGGCGCCGAGGTCAGCGTCGGGCCAGCCGCTGCCGGCGTGCCACCGGTAGCCACCGCGCCGCCGGTAGCCACCGCGCCGCCGGTAGCCACCGGGCCGCCGGTAGCCGCGGCAGGTCCGGTGCCGGCGGCGCAGCATGCGGCGACGGCGATGGTCAGCAAGATGACCACCGCACCGAGTCGCCGAATCCGGGCGCCGCCTGGCCAGCTCATCGCAGCAGTTTCTCCAGCGGTGTCGCGATGGTGCCGTCAGCGACCCGTCGGCTGGACCACCGGCCGCGGGGCAGGTGGCCGCGGGCGAGCAGCCGCCTGGCCCAGTCGGTGCGTCCCAGCACCAGCAGCAGCACCGCGACCAGCATCGCCGAGACCAGCACGGTGAGCAGATCCAGCACGGTGACCGCCCGGGCCTGGTAGGCCATCGTGCGCGACAGCCGCACCTTGGCGGTGGACACGATCGAATCCGCTGCCGACAGCGTCACCTGGTACTTGCCGCGGGGCAGGTTGAACACCGTGGCCTGGTGCGCCCGGCCGAGGTCGACGACCAGCTCGGTGCCGTCCGGGTAGCGCAGGGTGGCGCTGCTGCCCAACGATCGGCCGAACAGCGAATCCCGTCCGGTGATCGTCAGGTCGAAGAAGAGCGCGGTCAGTGTCGGCGTCGAGGACTTGGTGACGTCGAAGTGCTGGCGACCGGCATCGACCACGTTGCTACCGCGCACCACCACCGACTGCACCGAGTAGCCAACCGGCTGGGCATAGAGCACGTTCTTCTGGAACGACGGCACGATCCCGTCCAACCAGCTCTGCTGTCCCGGCGTGAGCACGCTGAGCCTACCGGTGCCGGCCCGGACCGTGATCGAGCTGATGTCGGAGTCCAGCACCGCGGCGCCGCGCTGGGTCACCACCCGGAGGGTGGCCGGGTACTGGGCGGCGATGGCGGCATAGATGGTCGCGTCGGCTCGCATCGGCAGCCCGGTGACGGTGGTCAGCAGCTGCTCATCGGGGTCACGCTGGCCGACCCAGCGGCTGAACCGGAATTTCAGCCCGGTGTCCTCCTGGCCCAGGTCACCGATCCGCAGCGTGTGCGATGCCAGGTTGTGCTCCTCGGTCACCGTGGCAACCCCGTACCGGTCGGTGGTGACCCAGCGGCCGTCGAAGGCGAACTCCACATTGGCCAGGCTCGGCACCGTCTTGATGGTCAGGGTGATCGGCCACGGCTTGCGGTGCGGATGCGGACGGGACGGCACCCGCAGCCGGTGCACCGTGGTGATCGGCTTGTGCGGGTGCTTGGGCTTGGTGTGCACACCGGGCAGCGGCGGAACGCCGACCGGGCCGATCGGGACCGTGACGGGCGGCGGCGACGGCTGGCCGGTTGCCGACGGCTGGCCGGTCGGCGGCGCGGAGTTCGGCAGGCTCGCGGTGTCCGAGGGCAGTGGGCTGCCCGGGTCGCTGCTTACCGGCAGGGTGGCCGAGTCGGTGGGCGCTGGCGTGTCGGTCGGCGCGGCAGTGTCGGTGGGCTGGCCGGTGTCACTCGGCTGGCCGGTATCACTCGGCAGTGCCGTGTCACTCGGCAGCGCCGTGTCGGTCGGCTGCGCGGTGTCAGTCGGCGGTGCCGTGTCACTGGCCAACGCCGTGTCGCTTGGTTGCGCGGTGTCGGTGGCCGGCGCGGTGTCGCTGGGGCTGGTCGAACTGGTGTCTGCCGCGGCAAGTTCGCCCGGCAGGCCGGCTCCGACCACGAGAGCGCCACAGGCCAGCAGCACCGCAAGTGTTCGCCTGCGCGACGATGGGGATCTCATCGGCGGTCAGCTCCGATCCTCAATGGGGCCACCGTTTCGACGGTGGCGGGCAGCACGGGATGTGGTCGCCGGACCCGCGAACGGGCGAAGGCAAAGCCGACGGTCGCAGCCACCACCGCCAGCGCCGCGCCGTAGCTCAGGTAGACGATGCCGGTTGATCCCAGCTTGCCCTGCGGCGTCGGCGGTGAGCCGTTCGCGATCAGCTCCGGTGGCCGTGGTGGTGACGTGAAGTCGAAGGCCGACTGCAGCGAGCCGACCAGCCGTTCCCGGGTGGCCAGTGGCTCGAGCTCCCAGTTTGTTTCGATGAACGACAGCGCGCTGGTGTAGTCGAGGGTGATGTGGTTGACCATGCCACGCCGGGCGAAGGAGCTGATCAACAGGGCAGGCACTCGCAAGCCCAAGCCGTGCCCGTCGACCTGCGGCGGCCGGACGTGATCGTAGAAGCCGCCGGTGCCGTCGTAGGAGAGCAGGAACGCCGAGCTGGACCAGAACCGGGAAAGCATCAGCTGACCGGTCAGCGAGGTGACCAGGCTCTGCCCCTCGCTGATCGATCGGGCCGACCGCTCGCTGGAACCGGAGGTGGCGAAGTAGGCGACCGCCGGCAGGGTGCCCTGCTGCAGGTCCTGGTAGTACTGGCCGAGGTCGACGATGTGCGAGCGAAGCGCCGGATTGCTCGTGAATCGTGGGTAGTTGAGCAGCGGTACGGCGGCATCCTGGGTGTTGCTGGCGGTCCCTCCGACCTGCGGTCCGTCCACCGGGCGGTAGTTCTGCACGTAGAACTTCCAGCTGCTGATGCCGGCTGCCTGCAGTTGGTCGAAGATGGTGAGCGGTTGGCTGTCGGCAGAGGCGGCGGCATCGGTCGCCGACACCCAGTAGGCCCGGTTGGAGCGGACCCCGTCCCGGGTCGCGGAGAAGAACCGGTCGAAGAGCACGTACTGGCTGGCCGCTCGCCAGTAGGCCGGCAGATCCTGCTGGTCGTAGTAGCCCATCGCCTTGCTGCCGTCCCGGCCGACCGACTGCAGGGCCGAGACGAAACCATCCATCTTGCCGTTGTCGTACTGCTTCTCGATCACCGAGGCGGTCGCGCCGAGCGGTGGCAGCGCGGTGCCGTGCAGCGGGAACGGCTTGACGCAGTCGGCCGGTTTGCCGCCGGCCTGGCGTTGACAGGTCGCGTGCGCTATGCCGTCGGCGCCGGGGTAGCTGCCGAAGTAGTTGTCGAAACTGCGGTCACCCTGCAACAGGAACAGGAAATGCTTGATCGGCGTGGCGGTCAGGCCGTTCCAGGTGCTGGCCTGGGCGGGGCTGGCCGGGGTCAGCGCGGCCAGCAGTGCCAGCGCGGCAGCCAGCGGCAGCAGCCGCCGACCCAGCCGGCTCATCGCTGCCTCACCTGGTAGATCACCACGGTGGGGTAGGGCGTCGGGTTGCCCGCCGGGCCGGTTCGGGAGGTCGCGGTGTACACCGCGATGCCGTGGAACCGGTTGACCAGCTCGGCCATCTTGCTGGCGAACGATGGGGTCCGGCGGGCGGTGTAGGCATCCCACACCAGGTACTGGAACTGCCCTTGCCGGATCGACAGATCCGGGTTCGGCACCGGCAGGTAGGACGGGTTACGGCCGTTGGGGGACGGGCTCACCGACAGCGCGTAGGCCCGCTGACCACCGTAGAACTGCAGGATGTTCGCCATCGACGGGCCGATGGTGAGCAGCGTGGCGTCGGTGGGCACGTTGGCCGCCAGCCAGTGGCCGGCCTCCCGGCCACCGGCCACCCCGCCGGTGCCGGCCAGCGTGCTGCCGCTGCCGGACAGCTTCGGCCAGCTGACGACCGCCAGCGAGCCGGCCACCAGCAGCGCGAGCAGCACCGGCACCGCGACGGCCCGGGTCCGGTTGCCGCGCAGCAGCGACGCGCTGCCGATCCGCCAGATGGTGCGACCGGCCAGGATCGCGGCGATCGGCGCCAGCGGCAGCAGGTACTGGTAGCCCTTCACCGGCCAGACGGTGAAGAACGCGATCGGCACCAGCGCCCAGCAGAGCAGCAGCCGTTCCCGCCAGGTGTTCTCCCGGCGCAACCAGACCAGGCCACCGAGGCCGAAGGCCAGCACCAGCCAGCCGAGCGCCGGCGGAACCTGCTGGAAGTAGAAGGACCAGCCGTGGTTGGCACGGCGGAACAGCTGCCAGAGCAGGTAGTGCTGGCCGGTGTTGGCCCGGCCGGACGCGGCCAGCGACAGCGGGAAGGCCACGATCACCACGCCCATCACCACCAAGCCGGCGAGCACGTGCCGCAGCCGGATCCGCACGCTCGGGGTGAGTGCGAAGAATGCGTAGAGGCCACCGATGAAGATGATGCTGGTTTCCTTACACAGCGCGGTGGCGCCGAGCGCCGCGCCGGCGGCCAGCATCCAGGACAGCGCCGCCGACTCGCTGTAGCGGATGATGCAGTACAGCACCAGCAGGGACAGCAGCGTCATCGGGCCGTCCAGCAGCACCTGGCGGCTGACCACCACGTGGTACGGCATCACCGCGAGCAGCCCGGCGGCGATCAGGCCGGCTGCCGGACCGTACAGCTTGCGGCCCAGCGCGTAGGTCGCCAGCACCGTGCCGACGCCGACCGCGGCGGTGATCGCCCGGGGCGCCCAGTCGGTCACCCGGCCGTGCTCGGTGAACGAGATGGCCAGCTGCAGCAGCAGCGGGTGGGCGCGGAAGATCGGGAACAGTGAGCGCATCGACTCGTTGCCGGCCAGCGATGCCCCGGTGCCGGTGTAGACCGCCTCATCGCTGTTGAAGCCCACCGCGCCGAGCTCCCGGAACCGGAACAGCGCGGCGACGGCCATGATGGCGGTCAGCACCAGCAGCTGGCCGCCCACCGGCAGCCATCGCCGGTCGGCTCGCTGAGCAGGCTCGGCCTGCGCCTCGACCGGGTCCCCGGCCGTCGCCGGGTAGTCCGGTGCTGGCGGTCCGCCGGCCGGCTCGGTGACCGACCGAGTGGTCATAGCGCAGCCGTGGCGGCCGGCGGCCGGGTCAGCGTGGCGGCCGGCCCAGCTGCCGTGCCGGAACTCAGCAGCTCGGCGATGTCCTGGGCCCAGGAGAAGGTGTTCGAGCCGAGCCGGCGCATCCGGATGTTGCGCATCGCCTCCTCCAGCAGGCGGCGCTCCCGGACTCGCAACTCGGCGTAGTCCGACTCGCCGATGGCGATGGACGGCGCCATCTGCCTGAACGGCGGGAAGCCATAGGCGTCATCGGTGTTCTCCACCAGGGTGTCGATGCCCTCGGTGAACTCGATGTCGGCCAGGCCGGGCTCGCCACGCTCGATCACGAACAGGTCGCGCACCGTGGTGTTGCGGATGACCGTGCAGTCCACCAGCCGGTCCACGTCGTACTTCGGTGGCGGGACGATCCGCTGGGTCATCGAGTTGATACCCATGATCGGGATGTTCAGGCTGGCCAGCAGCATGCCGAACTGGCGGCCCTCCTTGGAGTGCAGCCGGCTCTGCAGCTGCAGCCGTCGCCATTCGGACTTGGTCAGGTCGCCGGCCTGCACCGCCCGCAGCGTGTGGTGGCTGATGGTCAGCGGCTTGGGGAAGCAGGTGGCGGTGCCGTCCGGCGCGATGATCGTCATGTCGTCGGAGAGGAACCGGGCGCCGAACTCGCGGATCAGCCGCAGCACGCTGCCGGTCTTGCCGGTGTCGGTGCGGGCCGAGAGCAGCAGGCCGTGCCCGTCGAGTTCCAGGCAGGCCGAGTGCAGCAGGATCTGGCCCTTCGACACGGCCAGGAACCGCAGCAGTGCCTCGATCACGTTGGTGTAGAGCACGTGCGGCGAGCTGGCCAGTGAGGGCGAGCTGACCACCTCGATGGGATTGCCGATCTCGACGTGGAAGTTGGCGCCCAGCCGGCGCAGGTGCTCCTCGTACCGGATGGCCGGCGGCGAGGTGTACTGGGTCATCAGCGCCCGCGAGCGAACCGGCGAGCTGCCCACCCGGCCGATCCGGACCGCCATGTCGACGTCCGCGCCGACCCACTGCGCCCGGAAGTACTCCAATTCCGGCAGCGGCACCTGGGAGCCCACCGTGATCAGCCCGTCGATGGCGTACCGGTAGGGCAGGTGCCGGCGCACGGTGGCCGGCGTCCGGGTCACGGCCGGGACGATCGAGCCGCTGCCGGTGCCGTTCGAGGTCCCGTTCGAGGTGGCGACCGGATGCGGCGCCGGGTCCACGATGATCCGCATCGGCTGCTTGACGTAGCCGGGGATCGTTTCGGACTTGGCATAGATCGCCGCGTCCGCGATGACGAAGCGAGCCAGGAACAGCAGCGCCAGGGTGATCGCGTTGGCGATCAGCACACCTAGCCCGAACACCGAGACCAGCAGCGCCAGGAGCGGCAGCCGGAGCAGCAGGGCCACGTGGTTGACCAGGTAGAACCGCACGCCGCGGCCGAACAGGGTGCCCGGTTTCGCGCCGCGGAACACCAGCGTCTCGGTGAGCACGAAGTTCCAGGTGGTGGAGAACTCGGTCGCCAGCACTGCCGCCACCAGATAGTGATGACCCCCAGGCTGGGTGAACATCCACAGCGCGGCGGTGTTGACCACGACGCCGGACAGCCCGACCAGGCCGAACGCGAACAGCCGGGCCAGCCGCTGTTGCCAGGCGGTGGTGGAGGAGCGCCGGACCTGCTGGCGCAGCACCATCAGCCGCAACCGGAGCAAGTGGTGCAGGAAGCGCAGACCCTCCCGGACGGTGGCCTTGCTCTCCTCGGCCAGCCGCGCGCCGAAGGTGAACGGCACCTCGGCGATCCGCAGCCGCGGCTGGCGGACCGCGATCTCCAGCAGGATCTTGAACCCGGTCGGGTTCAACCGGGCCGGATTGACCGCCGCCAGCCGGATCGCGAAGAAACCGGACATCGGATCCGACAGCCGGCTGAGCCGGCGCGGGAACAGCGCCTTGGTCAGCGCGGTGCTGAGATTGGAGACGCCGCGCCGGAATCCGCCGGGCAGCCCGCCCGCGTCACCGGAGCCCTGATAGCGGGTGGCGGCCACCAGATCCAGCTCCCGGGACTGGCCGATCGCGACCAGCTTGGCCGCCAGCTCCGGCGGATGCTGCAGGTCGCCGTCCATCACCACCGCCCAGGAGCCACGGGCGGCCCGCAGACCCTCGATCACCGCGGCGCTGAGGCCGCCCTGCCGGCTGCCGGCCGGCCGGTGCAGCAGCCGCACCGGAAGCCCGGCACTGCGTGCCACCGATCGGATGACCGCCGGCGTGGAGTCATCGCTGTCGTCGACGAACAGCACCTCCGCCGGGGCATCGCCGATCCCCGCCTTGAGCCGGCTCAGCAGGGTCTCGATGTTCCCTGCCTCGTTGCGGGTCGGCACGATAACGGTGAACCAGATGGATTTGGCCATTCCGGCCGTAAGGAGTTCTTCTGGAACTTTGTCTTCTTGGGGAATTGCTGGTCGCCGACCGTTATCAAGGCGCGCCGGATCGATAATTCCCGTCATGTAGTGCTCCCCCCGGAGTCAACAGCCGGCCAACGCGTGGTCGGAAGGTAAACGCTGTTCGAACACCAACCGAACGTCGGGGGCTGCAACAGAAAACTAGCAACCACCTAGCGGGACCGTAAAGGTTTCAAGCTGCTTACTTACATTGCCGAAACTTCATCAGCGAGCTGTCCCGTTGGCGGTCTTTCCGCTGGTATCCACGGACTCTCATTCACCATCTGTAGCTTGAGTCCCGAAAAGCATTGACGGTAAGTAGCCATACCATCAACCTCTGGTCGAACTGCAGATGAAGTTCAGAGAAACTCGATGACAAAGAGATGAGTTATGTGAAGCCGGTTCAGATACAAGGCTTCCCGAATTCCGACAATCGGAGCTGTCGCGCTAAATCCTTGTTAGGGGAAACCGTCCATCGAGCGGCGAGGCGGGACGATCCGCAACCGCCGCGGCGGGTCGAACGTTACCGAGCCATGGCCGCCGTTAACCTCAGGTTCGCGGAGAAGGCACCGACAGGAGAGTAACGTCCTCAACCAGAGCGATCAGGATGTGACTGTGGATCAACGTCAATCCAACGAAGACCGCCTGCTCAGTGAGCTGGCCGCATCGGTGCCGCTGGCCGATCCCGCTGTTATCGCCGTGGTCAAGGAGCTGACCGCGGAGATCAGCCGGCTGCGCACGGTCGAGGGTCCAGCCTCGGGCTGCTCGGCAACCGTCGAGTCACTCACCGACCTGCTGCTGAGTCAGGCTGTCGAGCTGCAGGACATGCGTGACCGCCTGCAGCGGGTGCGCGCACTGATCGAGCTGACCAGCTGGGCCGCGGCGACCACGGACGAGGCCACCGACGACCTCGCCGCGGACCCCGCGATCCGGGCCAGCGACATCCTGCACGCGATCGCCGGCCCGATCGCGGAGCGGCCGAATCAAAGCTGAATTGGCTGCGGCGGCTGGCGATCTTGGCCTATCAGCCGCTAACGTCTGCCGGGTTGCCCAGCCTGCCCAAGGCAGGATCCCCCACCAGTAGCCATCGATCACAACTGGAAATCGCACTCCAGACGACGGATGCCCCCACCCGATAACGGAGAACCCACCCCGTGACCAGCCACGCCCTATCCAGACGAACATTTCCGCCTCGGCTCGCGGCGCTGCTCGCCATCCTGGCCATCGGCGCCGCGGCCGTGGTCGGCACCGGCGACCACCGAGTCTCAGCGACCACCCAGACCGCGGCCAAGCCGAAGATCTTCGCCTTCTACTACCTGTGGTGGAGCAAGTCGCACTGGGTGAACTCGCTGGGCAGCCAATACCCGGTCAACAGCACGCCGCTGCCGCTGCCGGCCAGGCTGGCCGCCACCGGCTGCAACCCGGTGACGAACTATGCCGGCAACACGCTGACCGACGTGCCGACCGCGTTGTTCAGCCAGGACGATCCCGGTCGGATCGCCCTCGATGTCCGGCAGGCCGCCGCGGCTGGCCTCAGCGGATTCATCGTGAACTGGGCCGGATCCGGCACCGCGAGCCAGCTGGTGACCAGCAACCCGTACAACCGGCGGCTGCAGGCAGTGGTGGACGCGGTGCACGCGATCAACAGGGCCGGCGTGCCGTTCAAGCTGTGGATCAGCTACAAGGCCTCGGCATCGATCCTGCCGCTGTCCTCGATCGTCAATGACCTGGCCTACCTGCGCGGTCACTACGCCGCCGATGCCGCCTTCGACCGCAGCCAGTCCGCCCGGCCCACCCTGATCTGGCAGGGCAGCCGCAAGTACTCGGCGGCCAGCCTGCAGCTGGTGGCCAGCCGTTACCGATCGACCTTCCGGATCCTGGGTGATGAGTCCAGCTGGTCCGCGGCCCGCGCGGCCTACCTGGACGGTGACGCCTACTACTGGTCCTCCCAGGACCCGTACCGCAATCCGCAGTCCTTCAGCCAGTTGGCGACGCTGGCCAACGCGGTGCGAAGCTCGGTGAAGAACCCGGACGGTTCGCGCAAGGCCTGGATCGCCCCGCTCAGCCCGGGATACGACAAGCAGCTTGCCGGCGGGACGAACTGCGTGCCCCGCAACGGCGGTCAGACCATGCGGACCCTGTTCGCCGGTAACGCCAGGACGGTGCCGGACGCCTGGGGCCTGATCAGCTGGAACGAGGTCGTCGAGGGCACCTACATCGAACCGCTGCAGCGATACGGGCAGCAGGATCTGAACGTGGTGCACGCGCTGGCCACCGGTACCTGACCGGTCAAGCCGGCAACGCCTCTGGCGTTGCGGTGCTCAGCCCGGCAACGCCACCGGCGGCGTTACGGTGCTCAACCCGGCAACGCCACCGGCGGCGTTGCCGGGCTGGGGCCGTGGGCAACCGATTCCATCCGCAGGTAGAGCGCTCCGATGCCGAGCAGGGCCATCCCGAAACCGGCGCCGAGCAGCCAGGTCAGCGGCCTCGACGGCTCCAGTTCGGCATGCGCCCGGATTCCGGCGAGCACGATCAGCACCAGCATCAGCGCGGCCACCTGCAGCGGGATGCGGGCCGCGCTCCACCGGCGCTCGGCGAGCACGCCGAGGCCGGCTCCGCCGAGGGCGAAGATGGCGCCCATCATGCGAGCGGTCAGCGGAGTGAGCTGCCAGGGCCAGTTGTGGATCGCGGTGACTGGAAAGAGATACAGCATTGCGCTGGTGGCCACCGACAGGCAGCCGGCCGCGAGGATGGCGACAGCGGCGATGCGCGGCAGCACCAGCTCGTCGGCCGAGCCAGGTCGGTGTTCGCGCTGGTTCAGCGCGAACACCGCGAACACCGCGAACGGGGTGGTGAAGTAGAGGCCGGCCCAGAGCCAGAACGCCACGTTGCCGTGCAGGAACCGATTCCAATGCAGGATCGTGGTGATGCCCATCAGGCTGGCGAAGCAGCCGACCGGCAGCAAGCCTCCGACAACGGTGTGCCACCGCTCGGCGAGCAGCACCCGCAGGAAGAAGTAGGCACCCCCGAGATACACCGCCCCGAGCACCATGGCCGACATGGTCGGCCGGATCTGCCACGCGAACAGCCGCCGGGTATCGGTGGGCACCGGGAACAGCACGCAGAACGCCACCAGCAGAAATGGGATTATGCAGGCGGCGAGGATGCGGGTCGGACGCAGCACCCGATCTTGCCGCGATTGCTGCGAGCTCATGGCCGCCAGATGCTACTCCGGACCGCCCGTCCCCGATAGCGGACGGCTGATCGTGTCGTTATTCCTCGATCGCCCCGCTGACGCCGCGCAGGTGTTCGCGGAAGGTGAGCGTGGGCTGCTGCCGCCGCTGCCGCAGGTAGGCCTCGAATCGCACCTGCTGGCGCAGTGGCGTCCCGGCCCGCATCCGCTCGGCCTGGCCGCGTTCGATGTCCCGGATCGTCTCGGCGATGCCGAACAGCTCGCCGGCTCGGGCAGCCGGCAGGAACAACACGCCGTCGTCGTCGGCCAGCACCAGGTCGGCCGGTCCGACGGTCCAGTCGCCGACCTGCGCCGCCCGCAAGGCGTCCGACGGCCGGTCATCCAGCCGCAACGGGCCGGTGGGGATCGAGCCGAGGCTGAAGACCGGCAGGCCGATCGCCTGGATATCGGCGGTGTCGCGGTGCAGCCCCCAGATCACGACGCCGGCCAGGCCGGCCGCGGCCGCCTCCAGCACCACCAGGTCGCCGACGCACGACTCGTCCAGCCGGCCACCGTTGTCGACCACCAGCACATCACCGGCCTCGGCCTCCACCAGCGCTTCGAGGAAGATGTCGACGCTGCCGACGTGCCGGACCGGCGCCACCCGGCCGGCCACCCGGCCACCGATCAGCACCTGCCGGATGCCGGCCGGCCCGCATCGAACCGGAACCCGTGCCCTGATGCAGGCGTCGGCCAGGTGCGCGGTGGTCAGGCCGGCGAACCGGCGGCTCAGCTCACTCGACTCCATCCGCCTTTCCTACCAGACCAACTGCCAGCCCAACTCAGCTCGCGGGCCCGGCGTTGGCGCTGAGCTTGTCGGCGAGATCCTGGGTCAGCGCAACCATGGTCAGGGTGGGGTTCCAGGAGCCGCCGCTCGGCCAGAGGCAGCCACCGGTCACGTACACGTTAGCCACGCCGTTGAGTCGATAGTCCAGATCCACGGGCAGCTCGGCGGTGCCGCCGATCCGCAGGGTGGAGCCTTCATGGACCAGAGCGGGGACCCGGCGTTGCGGGATGGTCGGACGCTCCTCGCCCCAGTTGCCGCTGTCCGGGTCACCGTGCCAGTACTGGACATGTTCGGCGCCGGCCGGTGAGAAGACGCGTTCCAGCATCTGGAAGGTGGCCTCGTCCATGGTGTCCCAGGTGGTGGCGTCGATGTCGTTGGCCAGTACTTGGAGCATCAAGTTGGTGGTCGGGTCGGCCCCGCCGGTGAAGCGGAAATGGTTATCGGGATTGGCCTCGTCCAACTCTCCGAGGACCGCGCACACGAACACCAGGTAGTCCTCGGAGGAACAGAGCTGAGCGAGCGAGGCGGTGGCGACGACGTCCGGGGCATAGCGTTCAGCCTTGCGCGCATTGGCGATTGGGTTTCGGTCTGACAGCACCGACAGTTGCACGTGGTACTGCATTCCGGCTTCGCTCTTGCCGGCGAGGTAGATCGCGGCCAGCTCAAGGTCGGCCAGTTCGCCGGCGAAGGCGAAGTCGGCGCGCGGTACTCGGGCCACCACAGAGGTGATGAAGTGCGCGGTGAATCGTTCGCCGGCCCCGGGTACCTGTGGAAAGGAGTTGACGACGAGCGTCGCCGGCGGCAAGGTCCCCATCGCCAGGATCAGGTTGGCGTCGCCGATGTTGACCACCCCGCGCGAGGTTTCCAGCGCGGTCGCCCGGCCGCCCTGTTGCAACACCCGATTGACCCTGCAGTCACTGACGATCCGTAGCGGGCTGCCGGTGCCAGCGGCGGCGAGCCGCGCTTGGCTGTCGACGAGGCCGAGCAACGGGGAGGGCGTGGAGAACTTGGCGAAGTCCAGGCCCACGGCTTCGCCAGCGGCCACGGCCAGCGGGGCGGGCATGCTGCGGGTCGCCGAGCCGACCTTGTCGAGGTTGTCGGCGAGCATCGTCTGCAGTGCCTTCTGCATGATTGCGTAGACAGGACGTTCGGTGTTGACGACAGCCAACGTCGCCGGCGGCAGCCCTTGGTCGATCTTGTCGGCCGGGATGACATTGAGCAGCTGTTCGGCGTCGGCGAAGTGCTGCTGGGCAGCCTCGATCACCGGCCGCGGCCAGTCGCGCATCTCCTCGACCTCGGGGCGGGGGCACCAAGCACTCCACATGATGCTGCGGCCGCCGAAGAAGGGAACCATTCCGTGCTGCCAGGAGATGTTGCCGGCCGGCTGGTTCGCGGTTGCCGCTGCCAGCGTCCACGGGAATGTCTCGGAAAGGCCGCCGAGGGTCTGGTTGTACGGCAGCGGCAGGTTCTGGAAGTGCTCCGGCAGGAAGAACGGACCGCGCTCGATGATCAGGATCCGCGCGTGCGGATCAGCAGCCAGGGTGCGCTCGGCGAAGGCGAGGGCACAGAAGCCGCTGCCCACCACGATGTGATCGAACTGCTCCTGCTCCCGGGCCTGTTTCCAACCGGCCTTGGACAGGAAGAACACATGGTCCATCACCTTCTGCGGTGTCGGATCCTGCGGTCCCGGTGTGGGGTAGCCGTAATGGAAGTTCGAGGACGACATGGCGGTCACCGTGGGCCCCTCTCGGTGGAGGATCGGGCCCTCATAGCTGTACCCCCGCGCGATCGGGCGGCGCAAGGTGAAGCGGGGTATCCCGACGTTTCATCTAACGCCCGTTATCGAGGCGTGCGCCATGGGCTGCCGGCGGGCGAAAACCGGCCTACCCACTGACTCGGGCACAGGCGGTCCGCACCGCGTAGGATGATGCTGCCGGTCAGGCTCGGCGTTGCTGACAGCAGGGTCAGCTCGTCCCCGGCGAACGATCGACTCGCGCGCGGGTCACCTAGGCAGTCAGATGACTCATCGGAAGCTCACCCGAGACCGCTACGGCCGGCTCGGCAGCTGATGATCAACCAGCAATATGAGACCGGCGAGCACCGGGCAGCCGCTACCCCGGGCGAGCGGCGAGTGACGATTCACCTCACCGCGCAGGCCACCGTCGACTTCACCGCAGACCAGCTGTGGCCGCTGCACGGCGACTACGCCCGGTTCGGCCCGGACCTGCCCTCGTTCGCCCAGGAGGTGACCCGGCGGCTGCGCGCGGACGGGTACGTCGGCTACCGGCCGGCCGAGGATCGGATCACGGTCATCCCGCTCGACTCCATCAAGCGGATCGACTTCAGCCACACATCCTGACCCCGGCCCGCATCATCGCGTCAAGCCGGTCACCGACCCAGAGGAGCAGCAGATGTCCGGAAAGAACAAGGGTGGCCGCGAGGTTCGCAAGGTCAAGCAGCCAGCCAAGGCGAAGGAGGCCAAGACGGGCACGGATACGTCCAAGCTCGATCGCAACGTCAAGCTGCCGCACAGCAAGTGAGGCACGTAGCACCAGCGGCCAGGCTCGGCTTGGCCTGCCGCGAAGGGAAATAAGCATGGTATTCATGGACACCACGGCGGCACCGAAGTATGGGCCGACGCCCTATTACGGTGACTGCGAGGCCGGCTCCTGCCCGGCCACCGCCCGAGCCACCTGTGCCAGCTGCGGTGGCCAGCACTGCCTGAGCCACGCCAGGCACGAGGTGCACGAGAGTTCGGCGGCGGCCGGCTCGGCGCTCAGCGCAGCGCCTGCTCGAAGCTTGCCCTGACCTCGCGCGGCCGCTCCGCCGGCTCAACCGGCCAGGCCGCCGGCTCAACCGGCCAGGCCGCCGGCTCAACCGGCCAGGCCGCCGACCACCTCGGCGCCGGGCAGTTCGGCCAGCGCCGCGGCCGGCAGGGCAATCTTCGACCTGCGTAACCCGCTGCCGATCACCACGATGTCGCGGTCCAGCACCGCGCGATCGACCAGCACCGGCCAGCCCGCAGGCAGGCCGATCGGGGTGATGCCGCCGTACTCCATGCCGGTCAGCGCCACCGCGTCGTCCATCGGCGCGAACGAGGCCTTGCGCGCGTCCAGCCGCCGCCGCACGACGCCGTTGACATCGGCCCGGGTGGTCGCCAACACCACGCAGGCGGCGTACCGGGTGAGTTCACTGCGGCGTCCGGCGATCACCACGCAGTTGGCCGAGTCGGCCGGCTCGATGTCGTAGTGCGCGCAGAAGGCAGCGGTATCGGCCAGCGCCGGATCGATCGGGGCGGCGAGCAGGTCGGATCGCCAGCCGATGATGGCGGCGGTCACCGGTTCGGCCACCAGATCGGCGGTGGCAGGGCGCCAGTCGAGTGTTCCAGGTCCGGTCACGTCGCCGACCGTACCTGGACCCTGGACACGGGTGCCAAGCTGGCCAGGTCGCTCCACAGCCATGGCGAAGGGTCAAGCCAATGCCCGAACCGATCGAGCAGGTCCGCGAACTACTGCATGAAGCCGCCGAAACCCACCATCGGGTGTATCGGATCACCGACGGCACCGACGATGACTGGGCCAGTTGGTATGCCGACTGGCTGACCAGGCTGTCCGAGCTGCCCGAACTGCTCGGCCGCCGGCCGGTGCGCAGCGAGCTGACCTTCCAGCTGGTCAGCCTGGACCGGGAGTACCCAGCGGCCGGGTCCGGGCCGCCGTGGGAACAGTTCTACGCCGAGCGGCTGGTCCAGGAGTTCAGCTGACCCTTAGCTCTGAATCTCTTCTGGACACTTGACGCGGAATCGGCTTATCAGGACGATTCGGGAGCGGTGATCAGGTAAGTATCACGCCCCGGCCCTTGAGGAGTGTCGATGATGCGGTGGAAGTTCGCGGCCTCGGGGGTAGCGGGTGTGCTGTTGACCGTCTCGTTGGCCGCGGCCGGGCTCCCCGGCGGTCAGGCGGCGGGCGCAAGCGGCCACCCGGCGACCGGCGTCGGCTCATGCACCCTGAAGGGTTGGAATCCGGGCACCGATCCAGAGGATGCCAAGGACCTTCCGGAAGGCTCGCGCCCGCAGACGTACCGGCCTGATGACTACAACTGCACCGGTGCCAAGTTCGCCGCCAATGGTGTCGAGTTCGCGAAGTTCCCGCAGCCGCGTGACTTCCCGGCCAGGACCCAGCCAACGACGCGCCCCAAGGCCGGCCAAGCCGCCGCCGCGCCGAGCAACCCGCTTGCTCCGTACTTCCCGCCGTTCACCCATTTCGTGATCCTCTACCGGGAGAACCACACCTTCGACGACTACCTCGGCGATTGCGCGACGACGGTTCAGGCCGGCTGCAACGGTCAGGTCGAGAGCACCAACCACATCAGTTCGGTGCCCAACCTGCACACGCTGGCAAAGACCTACTCGCTGGCCGACGCCTACAGCACCGGCACCCAGCCGCCGAGCGGCCCGAACCACTGGTGGCTGTTCTCCGCCCAGTCGGCCTCGAGCTCGCAGCAGCAGAGCTATCCGACCGCCGGTGGGACGCAGTTCGACCGGTTCCTGAAGGGTGTTACCGGTCCGGCCGGTGAGGGCACCGACCCGTGCGCGAGCCAGACCGGCGCGGCCACCGGCACCAGCCCGTACACCTTCGTGATGAACGGCGACTTCTACTGGATGCTCAACACCGGCAGCGGGGAGTGGCGCAACCCGGGCACCGGCAAGCCCGAGGTGCTGCCGGTGAACCGCCCGGGCACCAGCATTCCGGAGGAGATCGCCTACAACAACTACACCTGCAAGGGTCAGAACGACGACGACCAGACGATCGGCACCGGCTTCCTGAACTTCGTCAGCGCGAACGGCCTGCCGGCCTACTCCTACGTCGAGCTGTTCAACGACCACCCGGGCACCTACCAGGACATCCCCAAGAACGACTCGGTCACCAAGCAGATCGTCGACTCGATCATGGGTAACGCGTCCTACAAGGACAACACCGTCATCATCGTCACCGAGGATGACACCCAGAACGGCAGCAACGGCCCCGACCACGTCAGCAACACCTACCGGGTGCCGCTCGTGGTCATCGGCTCGCCGCTCTACACCAAGCAGCACTACCTCACGCACGTCGCCTACACGACGAACAACGTGTTGGCCGCGATGGAACGGGTGATGGAGAACGTGCACCCGGGCATCATCGACCCGAACAACAACCTCGGCCTGGGCACGTATCCGATGACGACGGCCGATCAGGCAGCACTCGGCGATCCGCTCGAGGACTTCTGGGTCCAGGGCAGCACGCCGCTGTCGGCCACCGCGGCCGGCACCCCGAGGACCGGCAACGCGCCGTTGACCGTGTCCTTCACCGGCTCGGCCACCGGCGGCACGGCGCCCTATTCCTACAGCTGGAACTTCGGCGACGGGTCCGCGACGAGCACCACCCAGAACCCCAGCCACACCTACGGTTCGGCCGGGAGCTACACCGCCACCCTGACCGTCACCGACACTTCTTCGCCGGTGAAGACGGCCACCTCGACCGTCGCCCTGACGGTCAGCGCGGTCGGCAACCCGCTGGCGGCCAGCGCCTCCGCCGTGCCCACCTCCGGCCAGGTCCCGTTGAGCGTCGCGTTCACCGGCACCGCCAGCGGCGGCACCCCGCCCTATTCCTACAGCTGGAACTTCGGCGACGGGTCGGCGACCAGCACGGCGCAGAACCCCAGCCACACCTACAACACGGCGGGCACCTACACCGCGACCCTGACCGTCACCGACCACTCCTCACCGGTGAAGACGGCCACCTCGACCGTCAGCATCACCGCCTCGCCGATCGCCGGGACGCCGCCGGGTGCTCCCACCGGACTGACCGCGACCGCCGGTAACGCCCAGGCGTCGCTGAGTTGGACCGCTCCGGCAAGCAACGGTGGCGTGGCCATCACGTCCTACCGGGTCTATCGGGGCACGGCCAGCGGCAGCGAGACGCTGCTCACCTCGGGCGGCTGCGGCGGCCTGGGCGTGGTGCTCTCCTGCACCGACACCGGCCTCACGAACGGCCAGACCTACTACTACAAGGTGAGTGCGGTGAACTCCCTCGGCGAGGGCCCGCAGAGCAACGAGGCGAGCGCGAAACCAACAAGCGGTTGCGCGGCCTCGCAACTGCTGGGCAACCCCGGCTTCGAGACCGGCACGGCGGCACCGTGGTCGGCAACCACCGGCGTGATCGCGAACAAGACCAACGAACCACCTCGCACCGGTAGCTGGGATGCCTGGCTGGACGGCTACGGCACCACGCACACCGACACGCTGTCCCAGTCGGTCACCCTGCCGACCGGTTGCACCAACTACCAGTTCAACTTCTACATGCACATCGACACCGCCGAGACCACCACGACGACGAAGTACGACACGCTCAAGCTGCAGGTGCTGAACAGCTCGGGCACCGTGCTCGCGAACCTCTACACGTACTCGAACCTCAACGCCAACAGCGGCTACAACCTGCACACCTTCAACCTGCCCAGCTACGCCGGGCAGACCATCACGCTGAAGTTCACCGGCGCGGAGGACTCCACCTTGCAAACGTCATTCGTGCTGGACGACACCTCGTTCAACGTGAGCTGACGGTCCGTCGCGCCCGCCGATGGCGTACGAAGAGGAAGGCGGCGATGGCGGCCAACAACGCGAGTCCGAGGTAGTTGGCGTAGTGCTCGATGCGGGCGTACTGGCTGCCGGCCAGGTATCCCAGCAGCACGAAGCCGGCCGCCCAGACCGCGCCACCAAGTATGTTCCAGGCGAGGAATCGGCCGTAGTGGATACGGCTCATGCCCGCCATGCCCGGCACCAGGGCACGCAGCGCGGCGGTGAAGCGGCCGAGGAACACTGCCTTGCCGCCGAAGTGACGAATCGTCTCCTCGGCCCGTCCGATGTGCTCGGGTTTGAGAATGCGATTGGGTATCCGCGACAGCAATGATTCGCCATACCGCTGGCCGACCCAATAGCCGACCGAATCACCGATCACCGCCCCCGCGATGCCGGCGACCAATACCGCGGCGAGGGCGAGCTTGTGCTGGTTGGCCAGCACGCCACCGAGGATGACGCCGATCTCGCCGGGCAGGATCACGCCCACGAACGCCGATGCCTCCAACGCCGGCAGCAGGAAGACCAACAGCAATGCCAGCGGTGCCGGCAACTCGAGGATGCCGGCCAGCAGGTGACCCATCGATTCACAGTACGCACAGCGCCGGTCCGCTCACCCGCGGCGGGTGATGGCCCGCGGCTAGCGCAGGCGCGAACATGGTGAGCGCCCGGCCTCCGAATCCGGCCGACACACCGTCGGCCGCGGCCGGCCGAGCCTTCCTGGAGGCGATCGGTGAACCGTCCCAGCGAGTCGGAAACGGAGACCGAAACGGCCGCCCCGGCATCCCGGCGGCTGGCGTCAGGCATCTACGGGGCAATCATCACCGCTGCCCTGTTGGAGGCCCTACCTGCCACCTTGACCACGTTCACCACCGCGGTGGCCGTGGTCCTGACCCTGATCGTGTACTGGCTCGCCGAGCAGTACGCCGAAGCTCTGGCCGGCCAGGTCCATGACGGTCGGCTGCCGACTTGGGGCTCGATCCGCGGCGCGCTGGCCAGCACCTGGCCGTTGGTGAGCAGCTCCTTCCTGCCACTGCTGGCGCTGCTGATAGCACGGGTATCCGGGGCCACCGCCTTGGAGGCCGCCGACATCGCAATGACCACCGCGATCCTGCTGCTGGCAACCCACGCTTGGCGAGCGGCACGCGCCGCCCAACTCCGCACCTGGCGTCTCATCCTCGCCACCGCGATCGCGGGGGCGCTCGGCCTGATGATGGTGGTGCTGAAGGACCTCGTCCTCGAACACCTGCACTGACCCGCCAAGGTTGCGGATTGCGGAGAGTTCGCCACCGCCACGGTGGCTAACCTCCGCTATCTCGCCTGCGCAATCTGGCCTGCGCAATCTCGCTGGGCAGCGGCTCAGCCGATCGCGACCTGCTCGGTCGGCTGCTGCTGCTGTTGCCGGCCATGGCCGCCGGCGAACACCCGCCGGACGATCGAGGGCTTGAAGAACGACTCGGGCCCCTCGACGAATCCGGCGACCAGCAGGAACTGCCGGCTGAGCACCGGGTCGGTACGCGCGGCCAGCGTCAGCCTGTCCAGGTAGCGGTTCATCAGCTTGCCGCTGGCGGTGCGCTTGCCTTCGACAGCGTCGAAGCGCAGGTCGCCGCCGGTAGCGATCTTCCAGGCGACGTCCTCGATCCGGTGCGCGCGGGCGAAGAACTTCCGCGCGTCCAACGGGCCCTTGCCGAGGTGGTCGCGCAGCGCCACCGCCTGCAGCGCGGCAACCGTCATGCCCTGGCCGTACATCGGGTTGAACGAGGCGATCGAGTCACCGAGCGCGAGCAGGCCGGCCGGGAAACTGCGCAGCTTGTCGTAGCGACGCCGGCAGCTGGCCGGGAAGTGCGAGGGCTGCAGCTCGGTCAGCGGGGTGGCCCCGACCAGCGCGTCGGCGATCGCCGGGTCGGGCAGGCTGGCCGCGAAGGCGAGGTAGGCCTCGTCGTCGCGGGCCGGCCCGGAGTCGAGCAGGCCACCGAGGGTGACGATGTGGGAGCCGTCCTCCTGGGCGATCATCACCCCGAAGTGCGGCGTCGCGGCCGGCGTGATGATGGTGACCAGATCACCCTTCATCGCGTCCGGGTCGGCCAGCTGGTAGCGCCGGCTCAGGTAGGCCATCTTGCAGTGCACCTGCTCTTCGGCGGGCACCGGATGGCCGAGATCGGCCAGCCAGCGCGGCAGCTTGGATACCTTGCCGGTGGCGTCCAGGACTAGGTCCGCGCTGATCCGTTCGGTCGGGCCACCACCGGTCGGGCCGACCTCGAGCCCGCTGATCCGGTTCGGGCCGTCGGTGATCGGACGCAGCGCCTCGACGCCGTCGAGGATGGTCACGCCCGGCAGCGCGGCGACCCGGGTGCGCACTCGGTGCTCCAGGAATGGCCTGGTGACACCGACACCGGGGACACCAGCCGGGCCGCGGGCGAGGCGGCCGCCGCCGACCAGCCAGTTGCCGATCAGGCTGAGGTCACCGGACGGCACACCCAGGGCGATCAGCTCGTCGGTGATGCCGGGCAGCAGCTTCTCCAGCGCTAGCAGGCCGCCGGGCTGCAGGCCATGCGCGTGCTTGCCCTGCGGCACGCCGCGCCGGTTGTCGGGGCCGGCAGGCAGGGTGTCCCGCTCGATGACGGTCACCCGCTGGTAGGACTGGGCGAGCGCGGCGGCGGCCGCGAGGCCGCCAATGCTTGCTCCGATCACCACGGCGTGCGCGCGTGTTGAATCCTGAACTGGCCTGGCCATGCTTGGTCCTCTCGCCGCGTCGGTATGGCGGTACTTCGTACGATGAGGCGATGCCGGATCACTTGATACCGGCGCTCGATTCGGCAAATCGGGCGGAATATGAGTGATCCGGACCGGCTCGCCACGCGAATCGCTCGGTGATCCTGACGACACGGCCGCAACCGGGTAGCGTTTCGCCAGTGGCCGCTGTTGACCCGCCGGACGCGCAGCTGCTGGCCCGCATTGAGGCGGGTGACGAGCAGGCCCTCGGCGTTGTATACGACCAGCACGCCGGGCTGGTATTCGGCCTGGCTCGCCGGGTGACCCGTGATGAGCAGTTGGCGCGTGACATCACCCAGGAGGTGTTCAGCTATCTCTGGGAACTGCCCGAGCGGGTGGACCTCAGCCGCGGCTCGGTGCGTGCCTACCTGGCGGTGGTGACGCACCGCCGGGCCGTTGACGAGGTCCGCCGTAACGAGCGGCGCACGCGCACCGAGGCGGCAGCCCCGTTCGCCGAGACGACGGACAGTCCGGAGTCCGGGGTGGTGGATGCCGCGGCCAGGCAGTGGTACAAGGCGCGGCTGGCTGCCGGCCTGGCTCAGTTGCCGGCCGAGCAGCGCGTCGCGGTCGAGCTGGCCTACTTCGACGGTCTCACCTACAAGCAGGTGGCACGCGCGCTGGAGATTCCGGAGGGCACCGCCAAGTCCCGGCTGCGGCTGGCGATGTGCAGGTTGCGGGCGCTACTGGGCGATGAGATCCGGACGGCGATCTAGTGGAGCCCTTCGACGAGGAGTTGACCGCGCTGCTCGCGCTGGATGCCCTGGAGCCGGACGAGCAGGCCGACAGCGAGCTCCGAATTGGCACCTTTCCCTTCGCGATGGCCGAGACCAGTGCCGGGCTGGCCGAGCTGGCCGCCGCCGAGCCGCCAGCCGGCCTGCGCGCCGCGACCCTGTACCGCGCCACCGAACGACGCGCGGCCGGCCGGCCGATAGCCGCCGCGACGGCATGCGACCCGCCCGATGCCTTCCGCCGCACGATCACCGACCTGCGCCGGCTGCTCGACTCGCTGTCCGAAGCGGACTGGAACCTGCCGGCGCATCCGCAGCACGGCCGGGTTCGGGATCTCCTCGCCCACCTGGTCGGCGTCGAGCGGTTGTCGGTCCGGTGGCTGCAGTCGGATGGCTCGCTGCCGCCGATACCGGATCACGTGGCGGCTACCCGGCCGGTCATCGACGAACTGGCCACGACCGATCCGCGCCAGGTGGCTCGGCAGTGGCATGACACCGCCAGCGCCGTGAGTGCCGCCGCGGCCGTCGGCGACCCGGATCGGTTGGTCAGCTTCCACGACCTTCGGATCAGCGTGTCCGGATTCCTGGTGATGCGAACCTTCGAGCTGTGGGCGCACTCGATGGACATCTGCGCCGCTATCGGCCGATCACGACCAGGCCTGGATGCCGAGCGGATGGCCCTGATGTCCGGCCGGCTGATGGTGGCGCTGCCGGAGGCGCTGGCCTATCGCGGCAGCAACGCGCCCGGGCGTACCGCGCGCTTCGTGCTCACCGGGGTGGCCGGTGGCTGCTTCACGGTTCCGTTGGATCCCGGCGATGACGGGCGCGATCCGGACTTCACGCTCGTCGCCGATGCCGTCGACCTGTGTCGGATCGCCGCCGGCCGGCTGCGTCCGGACGAGCTGGTCGTCGCCGTCGAGGGTGACCGGATGCTTGCCGAGCAGGTGCTGGCCGGCCTGGACGCCTACTCCCGCGATTGAGAAGCGGAGCGCACCCTGGCGCGACCGCCGGGGACCAAGGGTTGCGGCACCGGACCTGACGGGGGAGGCTTCACCAATCAGGGCCTGACAGCCCGCATTTCGGGGGGTTCCGGGCCGTCGTCTTAAGGGGGAGGCAAGATGGCAAGACCGAAAGCTTATCTGGCTGTGCTGGCGGCGGTAGCGCTGGCGGCGGCGCTGACCGGAGTGTCAGTCGCCTCGGCGGCTCCGCCCACCGATCAGCTGGTTTCCGTGGGCAGCCCGCCCACGCCGTTCTCGCAGAACAAGCAGAATGAGCCGACCGTCGCGATCAACCCCATCGACCCGAACGTGGTGGCGGCCGGATCCAACGACGAGATCGACATGGAATCATGCGCCGCCGGCGCGCCGAACACCTGCCCGTTCACTCCCGGTGTCAGCGTTTCCGGTATCTACTTCTCCTTCACCGGCGGCAGTTCCTGGACCCAGCCGACCTACACCGGCTGGACCGCCCGGGATTGCCTAGGCCCGGCGCCGTGCACCCCGCACGTCGGCCCGATCGGCACGCTGCCCGGCTACTACGAAGCCGGCCTGGTCGCCGACGGTGACCCGGCGATTACCTGGGGACCGCGGCCGGACTCGTCCGGGCACTTCTCCTGGGACAACGGGGCGCGGCTCTACTACGCCACGCTCGCCTCGAACCTCGGCTCCACCCGCACCGACGAGACGATCAAGGGCTTCGAAGCGATCGCGGTCTCCCGGACCGACGACGCGACCGCGGCCGCGGCCAGCAACGCCGCTGCCTGGCAGAGCCCGGTGGTCGTCTCCAAGCAGTCCTCGACCACGTTCTCCGACAAGGAACAGATCTGGGCCGACAACGCCGCGTCCAGTCCGTTCTTCGGCAACGTCTACACCTGCTGGGCCTCGTTCCGCAGCAACAGCCACGGTAACGCGCTCCCGACGCCGCTGACGGTGGCCACCTCGACCGATGGCGGCAGCACCTGGACCACCAAGCAGGTCGGGCCGGCCACCGACAACCGCAACAACACCCAGCCGGACGGCTGCACCATCCGCACCGACAGCCAGGGCAACGTCTACGTCTTCGGCATCGGCACCCGCAACGGCGTGTCCTACCAGATGATGTACCGGTCCACTGACGGCGGCGTGCACTTCGTCGGTCCGACCCTGGTCACGCCGGTGGTGGCGCCGGGTGTGTTCGACCCGGTGCTCGGCCGGCCCGTGATGGACGGCGTCGCCGGCGCCCGGATCGACCTGGCGGCTGGTCCGAACGTGGACATCGCCAACGGCCGACCGACCGGTAGCCCGGCCACCGACGAGATCTTCATGAGCTGGGCGGACGGCCGGGACGGGCTGAACAACGAGCACATGATGCTCACCTGGTCCACCGACGGTGGTCAGAACTGGGCCACCCCGATAGTGGTGCCGGTGGCCGCCGGTGATCGTCCGTTCTACACCGCGCCGGCGGTGTCCCCGAACGGCAGCGATCTCTACCTGGTGTACAACGCCTACACCACGCCGTATCGGAACAACACCACCGATCCGCGCAACCTGGTGGGCGTGGTGCTGCATGCCGATGTCAGCGGTGGGGTGCCGGGAGCGTTCACCGAGCTGGACCGTTCGGCCAACGGTGACCCGCGGGGCAGCAGCCAGAACGGTCTGACCGCGGAGTTCCTCGGTGACTACGTCTACGGCTCGGCAACCAACGCCGGCATGGTCGGGGTCTGGAACGACACCAGCAATGCTGCTGACTGCCCAGCCATCGACGCCTACCGGGCATCGCTGTACACCGCTTCACCGATCGCTGCGCCTGACGTGCTGGCCTCGTGCCCGGCCACGTTCGGCAACAGCGACATCCGGGGCGCGGCGCTCGCCGATCCCACCCCGTAGCAGTTAGTCATTCCGCCGTCCGCCTGGCGCTCATCGTGCCGGGCGGGCGGCGGAATGCTGTTCGGCAGAGCGCGGGTTACCGGCGGCCGAGTTCAGCTCGGTCAGCCTGCGGACGGTCGGGATGCTGGTGACCGGTTTCGCTCACTCGGGACCTTCGGCCTGGAAATAGGAGGCGTTGGCCTGTGGGACCACCGACCCCCGCTCGATGACCATCGTGGTGAGGTCGGAAAACAGTCTCCGGCCTCAGGAGTCGACCGGAGGCATGCGCGATGCCACCGGTCGATCTCTTGTTCTACGCCACGCTGGGTAGTGGGAAAATCGGGGGAGCAGGGCCCCGGCCCGGCCCGGTCCGGTCGGGGACTGTCCGCTCGCGCGGCTGATCCGGCTGCCACCTCGGCTACCTGCCGGAGCGGCGTGGCCCGGACGGACGGCTCAACAAATCGGGACTTTAGGCCCTCGCAGACCCGCCATCGGCTGTCGACGATAGATGCATGGCATGGTTCTATCGAGCTATCGAGCGTGAGGACGGCCGGTGGACATGCCGGCACGGTCTCAGCGAGTACGACAGCCACGACACGGTCGAGGCGTCTTTGGAACACCTTCGCGAGCTAGCCGCCCCGGCCGGCGACTTCACCCTGTTCGTGCACCCGCTCGACGGCACCGCGGTACGCCCAGCAGTTGCCCTGACCCGCCCCACCATGGTGCGCTTGCTGGCTCGGCCCACGGCTCGGCTCGACGCGGGAACCAGCAGCGGTAACGGCTCAACCCAGCTGTAGCACCGCCAGAGTCTGCGCCGCCATCCGGGACTCGCCGAGCGCGTTCGGGTGCACGATCACCGGATTGGTGCCGGCCAGCGCCGGCTCGATCCAGCGGACCCCGATCGGCTGGCAGGCGTCGTGCCCCTCGGAGACCGCGCTGAAGTCGATGTAGCTGGCGCCGGTTGCCGCGGCGGCCCGGCTGACCGCGTCGTTCAGGGTCGCCTGGATGCCGCGGACGTACGGCACGTCGCCGGCGGCCACCGGCATCTGGGGGAAGCAGCCACCGGTCTCGGGCATGATCCAGGGGTAGCCGAGGATGGCGATCCGGGCCTGGGGTGCCCTGGCGCGCACCGCGCGCAGCGCGTTGACCAGCGCCGGGTAGGTCGTCGAGGTGATCGTGTCCTGGAAGGACGAGCCGTACCGGTCCTGGCACGGGCTGCCCTGCCCGAGCGTGGCCAGTCCGGCGGTGCCGCAGTCGGCGATGGCATCGATGAATACGCCGCTGTCGTTGCCGCCGATGGTCATCGTGACCAGCTGGGTGTCGGCCCGCAGCGCGTCCAGCTGCGGCGCGACGCCCGGGTACTGGGCCGCGAAGTAGTCCTTGGTCTCGGCCGCTCCGCAGCTGACGTCGATCAGCCACGCACCGATCCGCGCGGCGATATCGTGTGGGTAGTTGACCGTCGACCGGGCGCAGTCGGGCGGCGCCGTCAGGTCCGGTGGCAGGGTGCCGGACGCGGCGCTGTAGGAGTCGCCCAGCGCCACGTACCGCAGCGGGCTGGTCGCCCCGGCCGGTGCCACCAGTGCCAACGCCAGCAAGGATCCGGCAACTACGACAGGTACGAGACGGCGCACGAACGGGGCCTCCTAGCTCGGCGGTGACGGCCGCGAAGGCGGCTCGCAAGGACCAACGAAGGCCCGCTTTTGCCGTTACGCGATGGGCTAATCGCAAAGGCCGGGCCAACCGCCCGGCACACCGTCCCTGCCCGGCCCAGCCTCAAGGAGGCGGACGGGCGGTCCTAAGCTTGGCGGGTGGAGTACTGGCTGCTGTTCTGGGGCGCCGCGGCTGGTAAGTTCGCCGATGCTTCCGACGCGTGGATAGCCGCGCGGTTGCGGAGCGGGCAGTGGCAGTGCGTGCAGGCCTGCCCGGGGGTGGCCGGCTTTCGCCGGGATCTGCTGGCCAGCGACCCGGACTGGACGGCGATGCGCCTGCTGCCACGGCCAGGTGGCGAAACCGATCGCTACCTGGCCGTGGTGTTCACGACGCAGCCGAGCGAGGACGAGGTTCGCGATCTGCGCTATGTCGCGGCCCGCAACCGGTTGCGGATGTTCGATCCGCAAACTGGCTGAGTCTGTGCAACTGCCTCACGATGGCCGAGGGTATTGGGCCATCGTCTCGACTGCCTCAGTTCTGGTGACGCCGCCGCCACCAGAAGGTGCCGCCGGCTGCCAGCAGTGCGGCCAGGACGACGATTGCCGCGATCGGCCAGGCCGAGCTGTTCGCGGATGACCGCTGGTCTGCCGCCGGGCTGACGGTGGTCGGCTGGCCACCCGATGCGTTCGGGCTCGTGGTCGTGCTCGTGGTGCCGCTTGACGGACGCGGCGAGGCCGTTGACGGCCCGGGCGTCGGGGCAGCGGTCGTCTGGGCCTGCGTGCCGCTCGCGCCGCCGCTGGGCAGATTTCCGGGTGCCGGCACCGTCTTCGGTGCCGGATACGTCGTCGGCGCGGGCTGGAACACGGTAACGGTGAACGTGGTGCGCGCCGTGGCCGTGCCCTGGGTGGCTGCGATCGTCACCGCCCCGGGCCGGGTCGAGCCGGGGATTCGGACGACTCGGCTGAAGGTGCCGTCCGCGCGCACCGGCGCGGTGTCGACGTTCAGTGCCGACACCGAGAGGGCCACCGGGCCGCAGGACGTGCAGAACGCTCGTCCGGTCACCTGCACGGTGGTCAACGGCGGTCCGTAGCCGGGATCGGCAGTGATCGTCGGCAGCGGCGCGGCGCCGGCGGTGCCGATGCCGAGCGACCCGGCGATCACGAGGAGCAGGAGAGGGGCCACCGGAAATCGCATCCGAAGCCCCTCTCCCCTACGTCGGGACGAGCCTACTTGACGGTCACCACCCTGGTGGAGGAGTTGTTGGTGTTCACCGGGTCGGTCGTCGTCGAGGTGACGGCGGCCGACGAGGTTATCGTGCCCTTGTTCCCCGTGATGAAGAAGTTCACCTGGAAGGTGACCACACCCCCGGCAGGCACCGTGGCCAGTGCGGGAACCGCCGGCGCGGTACAGGTGAGCGTGGTGCCCGACGGCGGCTGGCAGCCGATGTTGTTGGATACGTACTTGCCCTGTTTCACCGCCGGCAGCGCCTGCGTGATCACGACGTGCTGCGCGTCGGACGGGCCGTAGTTGGTCATCGTGATCTGGTAGTGGATCGTCGTTGACGGCTTGTAGACGTTCAGATCCGATGCCAGCGTGATCGCCAGATCCGCCCTGGTCTGGACCGGTGTGGTGACCGAGCCGGTCGCGTTGCCGCCACCGCTGCTGGTTGCCGTCGCGGTATCGCTGATCGTTGCCAGGGTGGTCGAGGACTTGACCGTTGTGTAGATGAAGGTGTCCTCACTCTGGCCCGGGTCCAGGCTCGGTAGCTGACAGCTGACCGTGTTCGTGTTCGTCTGGAATCCGCAGACGCCGACGCCACCGGTCGAGTTGAACGTCAGCGGCGCGGGCAGCACGTCGCTCAGCGCGACGCTGGTCGCGGTCGACGGGCCCGCATTCGCCACCGTGATGCGGTAGCTGAGTGCGGTGCCCGCGGTGACCGGGTTCGGGGTGGCCGCGATGGTCACCGAGAGGGCCGAGGACACGGTGACCGTCGTGTCGGTGTGCGCCAGGTCGTTCGAGTTGTTGCTGTCGAACGTTGCGCTGCCGACCCTGGCGTCGTTGTGCAGCACGCCCGTCGTCGACGGGTTGACGGTGGCGTTGACGGTCATCGTCGACGACGTTGCGCCGGCCGGCAGCGTGCCGAGGGTGCATATCGTCGGATGCGTCGAATCTCCTGGCACCCCTGCGCTGCACGACGCACCGGACATCGTCACCGAGGTGATGCTGACCCCGGCCGGGACGGTGTCGGTGATGGTGACATTGGTCGCCGCCGAAGGACCGTTGTTGTGCACGCTCAACGTCCAGCTGAGCGACGTACCGGCAACGACACTGGCTGGCGCGGTCTTGGTCAGCGCGAGGTCGGCAACCGAGCTGACCGTCAGATTGACCTTCGTGCTGTTGCTCGTCGGGTCGGGATCCGGTGTGTCGCCGCGGACGCTGGCCAGGTTATCGATGTCCTGGCCGTCGTTCGCCGTGATCGTGTAGGTCAAGCTGACCCGCCCGGCCTGGGTGGTCGAGGCGGCCGCGAGATTCCCGACCGAGCAGCTGATCCTCTTGCCGCCGGTGACGTTGCTGACCAGGCAGCTCGTCGGCCCCGGTGTCACCGCGACATTCGTGATGGTGAACGAGCCGCTGGACAGGCTGGTGTCGTCGATGACGACGCTGCGCGCGTCGGACGGCCCGTGGTTGTCCACGAACACGGTGCAGTTCACCGGTGTCCCGGCCAGCACCGTGGTGTCCGGCTTGCACAGCTTGGTGACCTGCAGGTCGGCCGAGTCGTTGATCACGGCCGTATCCGAGGCGGTGTTGTTGCTGCTGTCCGGGTCGGCGACCGCCGCGCTGCCCACGCTCGCCGTGTTGGTGATGCTGGTGGGCGACCCGGCGTCGGCGACGGTGCTGGCCGCCACCAGGGTGACGAGGTTGAAGCTCACCGACTGGCCGCTGCTGAGGTCACCCACCGAGCAGGTGACGGTCTGCCCGGCGGCCGTGCAACCTGCCGGCGGATTCAGGTTGTTCGTCAGGTAGCTGTCGTGGCTGGGCAGCGTGTCGGTCACCGTGACGTCCGGCGACGCGTCCGGACCGTTGTTCTTGACGGTGATGTGCCAGGTCAACTGCTGGCCGGCGATCACCGGGTCCGGCGAATGCGTCTTGGTGATGGAGAGGTCGGCATGCGGCAGGTCGAGCTCCCACTCGGCGCGACCGGCGCTGGCGGTGTAGGCCTTGCCCGTCTTCTCGTCGAAGAAGAAGCCCGTCGAGCGGGAGATCTGGGTCGAGCCGCGCAGCTGCGCCCAGGTGGCACCACCGCTCGTCGAGGCAAAGATGCCGTTGTCGATCGTGCCGACGAGCACCGTGCTGCTGTTGCCGTCCAGGCCGATCGCGGTGACGGTGCCCGGCAGCGAGTACTGCCCGGCGGCGGTGATCAGGCCGGTCAGGGTGGCGTCCTGGATGAAGGACGCGCCGCCGTTGATGCTGCGCATCATGGCCGGTGTCGGGCCGTCGTCCTCGGCGTACAGGCGCAGCGGGTCGCTCGGGCTGACCGCGATCCGGGTCGGGTTGCTCAGGCCCGAGCCGATCGGCGTGAACGTCGCCCCGCTGGTCAGCGGCCCGGTGATCCGGGTGACGCTCCGGGTTCCGCCGACGTTGTTCAGCAGGTAGAACGTCGGGGCCGCGGCCGTGCCGGAGGCAAGCAGTTGCGCGGGATTGCTGCCGGCCGGCAGGTCGCTGCCGAGTTGGGTCCAGCTGCCGCCATTGTTCGTCGTCACGTAGATCCGCCAGGTCGGCGTGTTGTCGGCGGTCAACAGGGCGTAACGCTGGTAGCCGAACTGGGCACCGAGGATGTTGCCGAATGCCGGCTGATTACCCGGCGGCGCGCTGAGGGTGCCCTGACTGGTCATGCCCTCGTTGTTGGTGAAGAGCCTCGACGTCGGCTGCCCGCCGATGATGAAGCAGCATTCCTTGTAGATCACCTGCGAAGGCGGACCGTCCTGGTCGGCGAACACCCCGTAGACGTCCGGGCCCTGCTGGGACCAGCTGGTGCCGCCGTCGCCGGTGTTCCAGATGCCGTTGTCCTGCGTGCTGAAGTACAGGTCGGTGTGGCCGGTGTAGGACGAGCCGGCGTTGGCGGTTGCCTGCAGGCCGTGCAGACCGGCGTTGGAGGCGGTGAACGCCGGGCTGGTGGTGCAGCCGTTGGTGGTCGCGAACACGCCGCCGTCGCCCGCCGAGAGGAACGGGCAGCCGCTCGCGTCGAAGGCGAGGTCGGATGAGTCCGGAGCATTGTGGACAGCCTGGATGCTCGAGTCGTAGTCGGAGAATGACCCGCCGTTATTGCCGTTTCCGACCGGGCACGCCGTCGAGCCGGGCAGGTTGTTCAGATCGCACTGCTCGTGTATCCAGTTCGAGTCGGTGCCGAAGAACACCTCGAAGTTGTTCGCCGCGCCGCTCCAGCCGCCGGAGCCGGAGGTCTTCACCAGGGCCGGCCGGCAGTTGCCGTCCTGGGTGGCATTGAGGTCGGTGAAGGAGGTCCCGCCGTTGTCGGACTCCTGCAGATCGCCCATGCAGAGGCCATCCACCGGCGAGGGGTTCGGCGAGTAGGACGACAGCATGACGACCTGGTTGTTCGTCGGTGCGGTGGCGATCCGGCAGGGAACCGACCCGCCGTTCAAGGCGGTGGAGTTGCGTGTGAAGACCGTGCCGCCGTCGGTCGCGCGATAGAACCCGGTGTTCGCGCAGGTATCCACGGTGAAGTTCGGGCCGGTTCCGGTGATGTGTACGTCCCAGAACTGGCTGCCGACTCCGGCCGGCGACACGTTGCTCCAGGTTGCGCCCGAGTCGGTGCTGCGGACCAGTCCGCAGTCCGTCGCGACGACCACGAGCAGGCTGCCGGGGGTGCCGGAGCCGAAGGCGATCTTGTGCGCGCTGCGTGAGTTGCCACCACACGATGTCGTGTTCGCCCGCGTCCAGCCGACGCCGCCGTCGCGGCTGACATAGATCTCGGCGTTGACCTGCGACGCGGTGCCGTCGTACTCGCCGGTCGCGATGACAAGGCTCGGATCGCTGGCCGCGAACTCGACATCGTCCATCGAGGTCAACGGCAGGCTGTCGACGTGCGACCAGTTCGCGCCGGCGTTGGTGGAGCGCCAAACGCCGCCGAGTTCTACGGCGGCGAGCACGATGTTCGAGTTGACAGGGTTCACCGCGAGCGCCTCGTCACGTCCGCCGAAGAGCACTCCCGAACCGACCGAGTTCGCGCTGACGTCCTTCACCACGGATGGCGCCGGGGCCGCGCCCGCCGGATTCGCCCTGAGCGCCGCGGTCGCCACCACGGCGGCCGTCATTGCCAGGATCATCGCGACGATCGCAAGCAGCGATCCAGACTTACGATTGAAGACAGTGGTGCTCACCGCCACACCCCCCGTGGTTGGCGCTCGGCAGCCCAGCGCAAGCGCGCACGCTATACCCGGCAAAGAGAACCGGTCAACGATCTTGATACAAGATGGCGATAACTCGAGGGCGTAAAGGTACCGACGGGGTGCTAGGTCGCCGCCGGTCCCATCCGTCACATCTCATCAGGCACTTGAGTGTTGGCCATCGGCGCGGACCAGCGGGACCCTGCTTCGCGCAGGTGTCCCTACCTGATCGCGGTCTTCGCTTGCCGCATGATCGAATCATGACAATGCGCTGCGAAGGGGTTGCCGAGGCATGACAGCACCGGCCCGGGACCGCCGGCGGCCGCCAGTGACCGGTGTGCTGCTGTCGTTGTGGCGGGCTGCCGCGGTGTTTCGGATCGCCGCCCTGGTGTTTTGCGGGTACCTGATAGTCCGCTGGCGGGATCTCTATGCCGAACCCGCGGTGGCCTTCGGCGTCGGCATCGCGATGGTGCTGGTGACCGGAGTGGTCGCGGCGTGCGCGACGACGGGCCGGGCGCACCGGATCGGCTTCGTGTTGACCGATGCGGTCGTCTGCCTCGTGCTGACGGTGCTCAGCCGGCTGGCACAGCAGCCGAGTGAGTTCCACGGCGGCATGCCGACCCTGACCTCGGTGTGGGCGGCGGGCCCGGCGATCGAGGTGGGGCTGCTGCTCGGCGGCGCCGCCGGCGTGCTGGCCGGCCTGGTGCAGTTCGGGGCGAGTGTGGTCGTGCGGCAGGGGTACGACGGCCGGACGCTGGCCAACGGGGTGTTGCTGGTGATCGTCGGCGGGATTGCCGGTTATCTGGCGACGGTGACGGTGCGTGCCGAGCGGGAACGCGCGGCGGCGGCCGCCGACCGGGCCCGGTTGGCCGAGCGGGACCGGCTGACCCGCTCGATCCACGATGGGGTGTTGCAGGTGCTCGGGCTGGTACATCGGCGCGGCATCGCGGCCGGTGGCGAGTGGGCCGAGCTGGCGCTGGAGGCCGCCGCTCAGGAGGCGGCGTTGCGAGCGTTGATCACCAGTCAGGCGCTGGCGCCGACGCCGACCGGGCAGCGCAACATTGCCGCCGATCTCACCGCGCTGCGCTCGGCCCGGGTGGTCGTCTCGGTGCCTGACACGCCGGTGCTGGTGCGCTCGCAGCTCGCGGCGGAGGTGCTGGCCGCGGTGCGTGAGGCAGTACGCAATGTCGAACAACACGCGGGGGAAGCTGCCATGGCGTGGGTGTTCGTCGAGGAGCTGGCTGATCAGGTCGCGGTGACCATCCGCGACGACGGAGGCGGGATCCGGCCCAACCGGCTCGAGGAAGCCGCCGCCGAGGGCCGGCTGGGGATGGCTGGGTCGATCCGGGGACGGGTCGCCGAGTTCGGCGGTCGGGTACGGATCAGCTCCACCCCTGGCGAGGGGACCGAGGTCGAGATCAGCATTCCGGTCGATGCGTCGAAGGGTCCGGTGCGATGAGCGAAGAGGCCGGCGCGGCGATCCGGGTCATGATCATCGATGATCATCCGATCTGGCGTCGGGCAGTGGAGCGCGACCTGATCGATGCGGGTTTCGAGGTTGTGGCCTGCGTGGGTGACGGCGAGACCGCTGTCCGGCTGGCACCGGCGACTCGGCCCGACGTGGTGTTGATGGACCTGCAACTGCCCGGGATGACCGGCGTCGAGGCGACCGGTGACCTGGTGCGCGGTGATCCGTCGATTCGGGTCATGATGCTGTCGTCCTCGGGTGAGGACGCCGACGTGCTGGCTGCCGCGAAGGCCGGAGCGCGCGGCTACCTGATCAAGTCCGCGGCTCCGGCCGAGCTGATCGACGCGGTACGCCGGACGGCGGCCGGCGAGGCCGTGTTCTCACCGGGCTTGGCCGCCCTGGTCCTCGGCGAGTTCCGCCGGATGGCCCTGGCGCCGACCGATGATCTTGCCCGGTTGACCGATCGGGAGACCGAGATTCTCCGCCTGGTCGCGAAGGGGTTGACCGCGAGGCAGGTCGCCGATCGGCTGGTGCTGTCGCACCGGACGGTGCAGAACCATGTGCAGAACACGTTGCGAAAGCTCCAGCTGCACAACAAGGTGCAGCTCACCCGATGGGCGATCGAGCAAGGCCTGGCCGAGTAGCGGCGTCGCGCAGGACGTCGGCGAGTTCGAGCCGGTTGCTCGCCGCTGCCGGCTCGGTCGGCCGGCCGATCCGGAACAGCGCGACCGGGGTGCCATGATCACCGGCAAGTGCGGCGATATCCGGCCGGGTGTCCGGGCGGTCGATGGCGATCGAGAGCGGGTGGTAGCCGAACCCGTGCGCACAGATCACGGTCCAAGCCCTGAGTAGCCGCCGGCCGGCCTCGACCAGGTCGGCGGGACGGTCGGAGTCGGCGCACAGCACGGCGACGGCGGGTGCCTCGCCGAGCAACCGGAGGTCGCGGCTGCTGTAAACCCTGGCCAGTGGCGCGGGCAGCCGGCCCAGCCGGAATGCCCCTTGCAGCGCCAGCCATTCGTAGCCGGCCAGGCCGAGTTGGCTCCGTGTCATCCCGCTGGGCGTGCCCGGATCGGCCCGGATCCAGGCCTGAAGGTCACCGACGTACCGCCGGTCGCGCCAGGACAGCGCCGAGGCGCGCCGGACGATCCGGGTCACCTGCTTGGTCGGGACGAGCACGCAGCGCAGCTCGTGCAGCGCGGTAGTCAACCCGGCGGGCAGTGGCTCGTTCGTGTATCGGGACCGGTTCGTCGCCCGGCCGGCAACGGCGACGGCGAGCGGGTCGGCGGCCGCGCCCAGCGCACCCTCGGCGAGGCGCAGCTCGACATCGGCCACGTGTAGATCGTTGCCGGTGCGCTCCAGCACCAGGCGCAGGTCGGCGGCCAGCCCCTCGCGCACCGCCGCGAGCGCAAGTGTCTCGCAGAACGCGCCCATGCACAGGTAGGCGTCACGGTCTTCGGGGTCCGCGGGCAGGTAGTCGTGGTGGTCGTAGTGCAGCTCGTAGCGGCCGTCCCCGAGGTGGATGCGCCACGGTTGTGCGTTGTGGGCGCTCGGGGCGCGCAGCGCGGCGGTGAGCACCCGCCGGTGGGCGGCCGGCAGGGTGGCGGTGAGCACCCGCCGGTGGGCGGCCGGCAGGGTGGCGGCGAGCAGGTCGCCGGCGGGCATCGTCTCCGCAGCGGTGGAGTTGGCCATCGTGGTTACCTTTCGGTCACAGGACATTGCGTCAGTGCGGTACGCCGCGTCAGCGAATGACATAGCGGCGCTTGATGCGGTCGGTGTTGGCCTGGAATACGCCGCTTCCCGGTGCGGCCAGGCGGATGTCGAAGGCCAGCGCGCGCGGATCCTCGGCGGCGGCGGCCGCCCAGTCCCGGTTGTGCGTGACGAGCCAGCTGGCGATGCCGGCCGCTACCTGATCGGCTGCCGCGCCGTGTGGGCTTCGACGTGGATCCGCGGCGTGCTGGTGCCGTCGGCGGCGTCGACGAGTTCCAGGCAGAAGGCGCCCAGGCCGAACTCCGGATGCTCGTCGGCCAAGGCGCCGAGCGCCGCGTCGACATCCTCGGGGTAGAGGTTGGCGCCCATGTGCGACAGCGTGGAATCCGCCCGCCCGGCCACGTACAGCAACGGCAGCCGGGCGGCTCCACCGGTGGGCAGCCGCACCCCGTGCGCCTCGGCGATCGCCAGCGCGGCGCGGTAGCTGAGCGATCCGCCGGCGTCGTGCACGGCGTAGCGGACCCGGGGTGAGAGCAGCCCTCGGGTGACGGTCATGACCAGCTCGCCGCCGATCGTCTCGACGTGGTAGGTCGACGGGTCGTACTGGAAGATCATCGGTAGCCGGCCGGTGTGGCCGAACAGAGCCTGTGCCAGGTCCGGGTTCGCGGCCGCCGCCTGCCGGATGGCCACCGTCAGCTCCGTCTCACCGGCCACGCCGATGTCCAGGTCCGAGGCGCCGTAGGCGGACAGCACCCGGCGGAAGACGCGCTGCAGCCGGCCGCGTAGCACCTCGGTGATGCCCTCGCCGCCGACGAACCCCCACAGCTCGTGGCCGGACAGGTCCAGGCCGCGCGCGGCCGCGGCGTCGAGGAAGGTGGCGAGGAACGGCGGGTAGCCGCAGACGACGTAGCAGGCGTCCGGGCCGAGCAGCTCGATGGCGGCCAGTGCCTTGTCGGCGTCCGGACCGCACGACTTGATAGCGCCCAGGCGTCGCAGCGCGGCCGTCACCGACGAGCCGGTGGCCCAGGCGCCCATGGAGAAGCAGTTGAGCACCACGACCCGGTCGTGTTCGCGGCCGCGCAGCAGCCAGCCCGCCTGGATCGCCAGGCCGCGCTCGACCTGGTCCAGCTCGGCCCGTGAGCGCACCCATTGGTACGGGCGGCCCGACGAGCCGGAGGACTCGTCGATCTCGACTCCGTTGGCCGGAAGCTGTCCGCCGCGGCAGCGCTGGGCCACCGGGTACCGGTCCACGTAGCCGGCCTTGTCCAGCACCGGGAGCGCCTGGAGGTAACCGGTGAGCCGCCCGGTTTCCCAGGCCGACCGCCACGGGTGGCTGTCCCGCGTCGCCGATCGGTAGGCCGGGACGGCGCGGCGCGCCCGGGCCGCGGTGAGGACCGCGGCGGCCGGCCCGGCGAGCTCGACCAGCGCGCCACCGAACCGGCTCAAGTTAGCGAGGCCGGCCGGTCGCCGACCGATCGTGGCGGCCGCGACCCGGACGAGCGCGAGGGCCAGCACGCCGAGCAGCAACTGCAGCACGACCCGGCCGGCGTTGCGGGCGCGGACGGTGGCCAACCGGCGTGCAGCATCGCTGGTGTCGAACAACCGCGCCTGGAGGGCGCCGCTCGCGGAGGTGATGTCCATATGCCAGAGCCTGCCGCTCGGCACTGCCGCGCGGATCCCGACAACTACCCAACCTGGGCTGAGTAGTTCAGCTCAACCGGACGCTTCAGTCGACCGGCACGTCGAGGAACGGCCGCCCGACCAGCGCCCCGGGCCCGTCGAAGTGCCACCACTCGCCGGAGTAGACGACGATGCCGCCGGCACTCATGGCTGATCGCAGCACCGCGCGGTTCGACTGTGCCCGCGCGCCGACTCCGGTGGCGAAGGCGTAGGCGGCGGGCGTGAAGTTGTCGAAGCCGGTGCCCATGTCCAGCAGGCAATGCCCCTGGATGCGCTGGGCGGCTGCGCAGGCCAGGCCGGTGGCCGCGTGGGCAAGCGTGACATCCACCGAGCGGGCCGCTTCGTGGCTGCGGGCGTACGCCCGCGGCCGGGCGACCCAGTTGGGGTTGGGGACGATCTGGAACATCCGCACCTGCACCGAGTGCGGCCGGTAGCAGTCCCAGAAGACCAGGACGTCGCCGAGGCGCCTGAGCCGAGCGGCGGCCGTGCGCAAGCCGGCCGCCATCGACTCGTGCACCAGGCAGCGCGCAGTCGCCGGGTAGAGCGGCACACCGACGAAGTTATTGCTGGTGGCATAACGTAAATCCACGATCGCGTCCGGCACGATCGTCCGGATGTCGAGCAGGCCGGCCGCTCGTGCCGAGGCGGACAGCGGCGGTAGCTGGCCGACGGTGCTGGGCGAGTTGCTTGGAGTTGGCCGTGCCGCCGATGCGCTGCTCGTTGTGGGCAGGGGACTGCTGGCCGGACTGCTGACCGAAGACGAGGCGACAGCCGGGCTGGTCTGGTTCGGAGCTGTCGGGGCCTGCGTGCAGCCGGCGCAGAGGATGACCAGCAGCGCCAGCACTGCCCGCCACCGGATGCCGATCACCCGGCCATCCTGCCTCAGGCGGCTGTCAGTCGCGGTTGCGGCCGAGCAGGATGTTCAGGAACTTCGAGCCGTATCCCGGACCTTGCGCGTTCTCGTACAGGTACGCGGAGTCTTCCTCGATGTCGTCGGCCCGCTTGTACCACCGATACATCAGGTACCCCCCGAGCCCCAGCAGGGGCAGCGTCACCACCCAGTACACCCGAGCCTCCTCGTCGCCGGGGTTCAGTATGCGCCTCGATCGGCCCATGAGCGGCGGTATCACCGGCTTGCAACCCCGGGCCACGCCGGACGTCTTCCTAGCAGAGGCAATTCGTGTTCGACCAGGGGGGAGTGATCGTGATGGGTACGTTCAGAAAGATCTCGGTGGCGGCGACGGCGTTGCTGGCGCCGCTGGCGATCGCCCTGCCGGCCACCGCCGGTACCTCGGATCTGCCTGCCCCGACGAGCACGTCGGCGGTGACGGTTACCCATCAGCAACGGGTACCGCCGCAGCCGGTCGTGACGGCGATCCGGCTCGGCCGGCACGCCGCCTATGACCGGATGGTGTTCGACATCCAGGGTTCCATGCCCAACTATTTCATCCGTTACGAAAGGGCGGTCTATGCCGAGTCCGGCCGGCGGGTGCCCATTCGCGGCGCGGCCGTCCTCGCCGTATCCCTGAACTCGGTGGACTGGGTCCACGTACCGCGGGTGCCCGGGCCGACCACCCTGCCGACCATTCGCGACGTCGAGGTCTTCGACGACTTCGAGGGTTATCTCGGTTACGGCGTCGGAGTGAGTGACCGCAATGGCTTCCGGGTCTTCGAGCTGCGGCACCCGACGCGGTTGGTCATCGACATCGCCCAAGATCTGCCCGCGCCCACCTCGAGCGCACGCCAATACTCGCCGCTCGGCGACGAGCGTAACGCCAGCCTCGTCGGCATCCGCACCGGTGCGCACCCGACCTATGACCGGGTGGTCTTCGACTTCCGCGGCCCCAATACGGGCCTGCGCTACGTCGTGGGCTATATGGACGGCGCGCTTCGAGTGGACCTGGAGCACGGCAGCGTGTACACCGCATCAAGCAGCTACCAAGGGCCTTGGACGCTGCGTCCCGGGCTGGCCAACCTGAAGACGGTTCAGATCACCGGCGTCTATAACGACGGGGCCACCATGGTGCTGCTCGGGCTCCGCCATCCCGCCAACTTCCGCGCCTTCATCCTCAGATCACCCGACCGGATCGTCGTCGACATCGCTCACTGACAACCTAGGTTGGGCCCACATCGTGATGCGCTCCTTCGAACTATGCGGGTTCGAAGGGGCGCACTGCGCTGCGCCTGGGTGAGTGCCTCGCCCCTCGGCTAAGGCCCAGCCTGCCGGTGCCGTCCGGTACGAGCTGGCACGCTCGGTGTTCAACCGCGGAAAATGCGCACTGCGCGACGAACGGGCTGTTGTGTGAAGATTTAGCATGCGATTGACCGGGATCCGCCCGATCGGGTTCTCGGCGCTTCTGGTGGACCGATCGATCAATCTCTTCGTCAATGAGGCCTTCCAGTTCGCGGTGCCCGCGGCGTTGTTCATCGTGACCGGCCGGCCGGGCGTGTCCGCGACGGTGTTCGGCCTCGAATGGGCCTCGCGGCTGGCGTTCCTGTTCTTCGGCGGCACGGTCATCGATCGGTTCGGGGCGGCCCGGTCCGCACGGTCGGCCTGGGTGGCCCGGTTCGTGATCGGGCTGCTCGGGCTGCTGGCGGTGCTGCTCTTCGCCGGTTCGGACGCCGTCACCGCGATCGCGCTGGCGGCCTGCGGTGTGCTCAGCGCGGGGCTGGTCGAGTTCGGTTTCGTCGCCAACGAGCGGCTGGCCGCCACGCTGGTGGACCAGGGTGCTTCGGCCGAGGTGGTTCAGTCCAGGCTGGGCGCGGTGGATCAGGCGGCATTGATCGGCGGCCCCGCCATCGGCGGCGCCGTGCTGTTGCTGGGAATACCCGTCCTGCTCGCCGGCTACAGCCTGGCGATGGTGGTCGGCATGAGCACGGTCAGGTTTGCCGCCGATCAGGACACCGACCGGGCGGCCGGGGTGGTGGCCGGGCACTCGGCGGTGCGCGAATCGGTGGACGCGGTCCGGCTGGTGTTCGGCCACCGGTTGCTGCGGGCCACCATGCTGACCGCGATGGCGACCAACCTGGTGCTGGCCACCATCCTGTCGACCCTGGCCTCGGTGGTCGGGTTGATCTATCACCACGATCCGCGCACCGCATCGCTGATCACCTCAACCGGTGGGGCCGTCTCCCTGCTGACGATCCTGCTGACCCCGCTGGCGATGCGCCGGTTCGGCTACGCCCGGTGCCTGTGGCCGATGGCGGTGGCGACGGGGGCGGTCGGCGTGGTCGCCACGTTGTCGTCGTCCGTGCTGCTGTTCGCCGCGCTGCTTACGGTGGCTTACCTCGGTGACTCGGTGGTCGCGATCGTGCTCAGGTCGGTGCGCATTCGAGTGATTCCCCGGGACCGGTACTCCGCTCTGATGTCGGCCACGGCGTTCGCCTGCTTCCTGCCGATGCCGTTTGCCGGATTCCTGATCGGGGCGCTGGTGGGCCGGTTCGGCCTTCGGTTCAGCTGGGTCGCCATGGGGCTGCTCGCGCTGGCTTCGGTCGCCGCTGCCTGGCGGATCTCACGCGGCACCAAGCCGACCGAGCAGCACGAGTTCGGCGGCCGAGCGGCCCTTCGGGAGAAACCGGCGTGGTGAACAGAACCGGTGGTGAGCCAGGAGTCGGTGGTGAACAGAAACCGGTGGTGAGCCAGGAAATGCTGCCTCGGCAGAGCGTCAGAGGAGTAGGTATGCCCGCTGTCATCATTATCCAGCCGGTCACGGCAGGCCTGCTGCTGATCGATGCCGCCCGCCGGCACGGCCTGCACCCGATCGTGCTTTCCCATCAGCGGCAGGATCTTATGGTCCCGGCGGCCGCGATCGCCGAGGGCACCGCGACGCTGTGCGAGGTGGAAACCAACGACCAAGACGCGGTGCTCGCCATGGTGAAGGAGATCGCGGACGGTCAGGACGTGCTGGGGGTGCTGCCGGGTTTCGAGTACTACGTCGCTACCGCTGCCAACGCCGCGGCGAGCCTGGGCCTGCCCGGGCTGGACCCGGCGGTTGCCGAGTGCGTTCGGGACAAGCGGCTGATGCGGCAGGCGCTGGCCGCGGCCGGCCTGGCCGTGCCGCGGTTCCGGGTGGCTTCCTCGCCGGCCGCGGCGATGGCGGCGGCCGAGGCGATCGGCTATCCGGTGGTGGTCAAGCCGCCGCGAGCGGCCGGCAGCGTGCACGTCACCCTGGTGGCTGGCCCGGAAGAATTGCAGGCCGCCTACCAGGCGCTGGGTGCCGAAACCGAGCTGGACCTCGGCGACGAACTGGGCCTCGGCGACGAGCTGAACCCCGGCGACGAGCTGGGTCCGGAGATCCTGGTCGAGAGCTATCTCGACGGACCGGAGTACAGCGCCGAGGGGTACGTCGCCGACGGCGTCGCCACGGTGGTTTCGATCACCGAGAAACTGCTGTCAGCTCCGCCGATCTTCCTCGAACTGGGCCACACGGTGCCCGCCGACCTGCCGGCGCCGCGGCTGCGAGAGCTGGCCAGCTGGGCGGCGACGGTGGCGCAGGCGCTCAAGGTCGACAACTCACCGTTCCATCTGGAGTTCCGGATCTGCCAGGGCATGCCGGTCGTGGTGGAGCTGGGGGCTCGGCTGCCGGGCGATGAGATCACCAATCTGGTCCGGCTGAGCACCGGGGTGTCGCTGGCCGACGTCTTCGTGGAGTTGGCCATCGGGCGCAAGGCCAGCGATCCACCCGGACTGGCCGCCGAGTTCGGCCAGGTCGCGGGTATCCGGTTCTTCACCCACCCCGGATTGGCCGAGTTACGGCGGGTACCGACCACCGAGCAGCTGCTGGCAGCGGCGCCGGGGGTGCGGCTTGCGGAGGTCACCGCATCGGCCGGCGATCGGCCGAACGCCCACCAGGACTTCCGAACGCGCCTCGGCTGGGTGGTGCTGGCCACCCCGGACCGGGCGACGCTGGATGCCACCTGGGCCGATCTCAGCAGCCAGCCGCTGTTCGGCTAGCGCCGGAGCGCGTCCTGTTTCGTTCCCACGATGCACCGCGCCACGCCCGGAACCCGGACCATGCCGTCCTTCTCGAACGCGCTCACCTTGGCAATAGCGTGTGCCCGAATTCGCTCCCGCGCTGATTCGTCGACCTGCTGAAGCGCCGCGACCGCGAGCGAGACGTGCTCGCTCATCATCTCCCAATACTCTGCGGCCGATCGCGTCACGAGTTCGACGTCGACGTCCCACTCGGCAACGTCGCGCAACCCCGCGCCCTCGTACAGGGCACTGACATATCCCGGAGCGGCGCACCGAAACATGTTCGGTCCGTCCGGGTCGGGTGGCGCCACCATCACCTCGGTCGCGATTGCCTGCATGGTGATCGTCGTCCACGGGTTTTCCTCGGGCTTGACCCATACCGATGAGCAGAGACGTCCGCCCGGCTTGAGCACGCGTACGAACTCGGCCGTCGCCTTGGCCGCGTCGGGGAAGAACATGTACCCGAAACGCACCGAGACGCTGTCGAAGGTGGCGTCGTGGAACGGCAGCTCATCGGCGCTGCACACCTTCGTCTCGATGTTGGCGATCCCCTGCGCCCTGGCTCGTCGGGTGGCTATCTCCAGCATCTCCGGGACGAGGTCGGTCAGCACGACGCGTCCCTTCGTCGCCAGTCTCGCGATGCTCAAACCCGGCTCACCGGTGCCTGCGGCGATGTCGAGATGCTGCTGGTCTTCCGCGATGTCCAGACGCTCGATGATCGCCGCGCCGACCGGGCCCAGCTGATCCATGATGACCGAGTCCCACTTCTCCCAGCTCGCGGACAGCCCGGCCCACCTCGCTCGCTGACCGTCTCGGATCTCATCGACGCTCGGCATCGGCCCTCCCTAGCTAAGTGCCCAGCTATGTGCCAGCGAACACGATGGCACCTCCTGGCCGGGATTGCATAGTGGCCGGGTGCTCATCCGTAACGGGCGGCACTTGGTCGCCGGCCGGTTCGACGACTGGCAGGACCAGGAGTACTAAGTGGTCGGCCGGTGCCAGTGGTCAGCCGCGGGTGGCGATGAGTATCTCCGTGTCGCCTGGCCAGTCCCAGAACCGCCCGGTCGGTGAGTGACGCTCAAGTAGCTCGCGTAGTGCGGCGACGAACTCGTCCAGGCGTGGGCCGAACAGGTGCGGGGCGGCATAGGACATGGACAGGCAGCCGGCGATCACACCATCGACGTCGCGGACGATGTCCGGGCGACCCGGGGCGAATAGAACGCGCGGGGTGCCGAACGAAGTGCGCTGCAGTGTCTGCTCGAACCGCTCGACGCTGTAGTCGGCGACGAGCCGGTTGCCCGAGCGCAACTGCGAGTCCAGGAAGGTCGTGATCAGCTCGCGGATCTGCTCGTGCGGGATCGGCGAGGTGCCCGTGGGCGCTGGGGGCGGCGGCCGGGTCGGGTCGTGGCTGATCAGAACCAGCGACCCGGCCGGCTCGAGCAGCCGATACACAGCCTCGGCCACGACGAGCCGGTTCGTACGGTGAAAGGACTGCCCGAAGGTGACCACCCGCACCGGGCTCAACCCGAGCTCGGGCAGTTCCTCCGCGGTCGCGCGGACAAAATCGATCGAACTCAACCCTGCGGCCGCCGCGTGCGAGCTGGCTTCGGCGAGCATGCCCGGGTCGGGCTCCAGCAGCGTGACACGGTCGAACAACCCGGCCAGTTGCACTCCCACCGTCCCAGGCCCACTGCCGACGTCCACCAGATGGCCGGTCCCGTCCAGACCTAGCTCGTCAGCCAGAACGTTCGGAAGATCGGCTGAATAGGCCGGCCGCCCGCGCAGATAGTACGGAGCAGCCCCGAGGTACTGGGTCGGGTCGTACTCCACCCCGCCATGCTCGCACTCGCGCAGACCTGCCAGCGCGCTGGGTACCGACACACTCAGCCGCGCGCGATCACCGCCGTTGCTTGCGCGCAGATCGAGGCCTCTTTGTTGTCAAGAGGTGCGGTTGGCGTTCTTTGGCGGTCAGGGTTGCTGCGCTGGCGCCTGGGCGGTCGTAGGGTTGGTGGTGGCCCGGGAGTGGCTTTTCCGAAGAGTCGGCGTTTCGGGGTGCGAGCCGGCCGCGCTGGATGCGGAGTCGTTCCCCGGTTGCCCGGTAGAAACGCTTGGTGGCTGAGTGTTGGCTTCACCGCGTGGCGAAAGTACCTTCGGGTTATGGAAATCATCAATCTCGGTAAGGCAGACGGATTGCCGCCGGTGGATTGGGCTGGCATCGTCGAAAAGCTGGACGCGGGCTTGGCACCGGCTCCGGATGCGCTGAATTCGCGCACGACGTGGTTGTCCACCGTCAACGAGGACGGCAGCCCGCATGTGACCGCTGTTGGCGCGTTGTGGCTGGACGGCACGTTCTGGTTCCAGACAGGTACCGGTACCCGGAAGGGGCGGAACGTAGCTCGCGACCGGCGGTGCTCCGTCGCGATATCGATTCGCGACGCCGATGTGGTGTTCGAGGGCGACGCGACGCGGGTGACCGACCCTGCCGCCGTAGCGCGCATCGCCAAGGCTTGGGCAGATCAGGGTTGGCCGGCGGAGCCCGACGAGAGCGGCTCCGGGATCACGGCTCCATTCAACGCGCCGTCGCAGGGACCGCCGCCGTGGAATGTGTACCGGATCGAACCCCGCTCGGCGACGGTGGTCTCCTCAGTCGAACCGGGAGGCCTGACCCGGTTCCGATTCTGAGCCAGCTCAGTGGCGAGCGCGCTGCTCGGCGTGCAGACCATCGGCGCTCACGCAGACGATACTGCGAAGCTCGTGGTACTCGGGTTGGCAGCCGATCTAAGGTGCGCACAGTTGACGGCGGTGCCGTATGTTGTGCGGGCAGGAGGTGTGGCGTGACGCTTGCCGAGCTGCTGGCGCCGTTCGGGGTGGGCGAGGAGGAGTTCGTCGAGGAGCTGTCGCGCGACCTCCATGCTGCGCCGGACGTATCTGCGACCCGGCTCACTGAAGCCGATGAGTCAATCTTGCGCTGGCACGGCGAGATCATCGCGCCGGGGGGCGACGCGAACTCGGTACGCAGAGCGGTGTTGCGGGCCTCGTCCGCCAACCTGGCCGACGAGACGCGAGAGTCACTGACCGTGGAGCAGGTGGCGAAGCTGCTGCAGGTCGACGGCTCGCGGGTCCGCCATCGCGTGCGCGATCGTGCGCTGTATGGCTTCAAGATCGGTGGCGGGCTACGGCTGCCGACCTGGCAGTTCACGCACCACGACGCGATTCCCGGATTGCGCGCGGTGCTGGCCGCGCTCCCGACTGACGTCCACCCGCTCGAGGTCGCCGGGCTGATGACGACGCCAGACCCTGACCTCGTCGTGGTTGGCGAGCCGGTGAGTCCACGTGACTGGTTGATCGGTGGCGGCGACGTCGGGGCGGTCGTCGCGGTGGTCGAGGATCTCGACAGGTGGTGAAGCTGCCGCTCCCTCCCGAGCCGGGGGAGTTGCAGTTCCCGCCCGAGCACGACCGCGTGCTCGACACCGCCGAAGTGCTCTGGCGCATGCACCGAACCAGCGGCGAGCACGTCGTCCCGTGGAACCGGCTGCGCTACTGGGGGCCGGCGGCGACGATGCGCTTCGATCCGCACGAGCCGCGGCCGCGCGAGCAGGACCGTGGTGCCAGCTACGCCGCGCTGAGCGTCCCGACCGCGCTCGCCGAGGTGTTCCAGCGCACGCGTGTCATCAACATCCGTCGTGGGACGCCGTACCTCACCGCGTGGTCGCCGGCTCGCCCGCTGACACTGCTCGACCTGACCGGCAGCTGGCCGATCCAGGCTGGCGCGTCTCACGCCATCAACGCGGGTCGGCGCGACCACTGCCGGGCGTGGGCCCGCGCCATCCATTCGGCCCGTCCCGACCTCGACGGGCTCTGGCATCACCCCTCGACGACCGGGGGCGATGCCGTCACCCTGTTCACGCACGCCGCGGACAGCTTCCCGGATCGTCCCGTGCTCAGCCTGCCCCTCAACCACCCCGGCCTCCGTGGCCACCTGCTCGCCGCCGCGGCCCAAATCAACTACCGCATCGTGTAGCCCCAAGACCGCGCATTGCGCCGCGGATAGCCGCACGCCGATTCGGGTATATCCCGGTTATGACGATTAATCGGCCGGGCTACACACGACGCTCCGGGTTGGGCAGTCTCTTGGCTATCATTTTGATCCTTTGGTTCATCATCGGGGCAATCGCGGCCGGACAGCGCCACTATTACAGCGGTTCCCCGTCCAACTGTGCCCACACTGGCACTGTGATCGTCACGATTCTCGCCGGCCCATTAAACTACGTCGGGGCGAATCCCAAGGTAAGCTGCCACGTCCCGCAACCCAGCAAGTAGCTGCTCTGCCGGGCAATGCTGATCGCCGGGCAATGACCTGGGTCTCCTGCGTCGAACTGCTCGAGTCGATGGTCGATGGTCACGGATCCAAGCCCGTCTTACCCAAGATCGACGGCGACGGAAGACGGAACTGCGGCGGCAGGATGCGCGGTGTCGTAGCTCGCTAGGTTTGAAAGAGCCGCCCCGGCTCCCCAGATGTGCCCCTGATTGAGAGTCTTTCGAACCGGCAATTCGGACAGACCGTCCTAGGAGTTGCTTATCGTCTCGAGTAGCGGCTGATGTTGCCGTCCTTCGCCAGGGTGCCCATGCGGCTGCGATCCGCTGCTCGGGCTTTCCGCCTAACACATCGTCGACCCACGCCGTTGACCACGACCCGGCGGTCGACCCAAGCGTCGCCGCCCGGGCTCGCGCTCGGGCACGTCGGTAACATGCTGCGTTCGTACACGTCGCTCCCTATCGGCGAGGCTGTGTGGCGTTTGCGGCTCCCATCCCTACGCTGACCAATGTGCTGAGCGAGGCCCAACGATTGGCCGGATACCGACAGTTCTCTGTGGGCCTCCGGGGTCCGCGCGTAGCGATTGTGATTCCGCGCGACGAGATGTGGATGAGTCACGCGGCCGTGGCGCTCTATGTGGCTTCGCGCACGTGGGCCGGGTCGGGCTTCACGATCGTTGCCGCCGACGCAGACGCGACGTCAGATGTGGTTCTTCGAGCGCTCGCGGCGTACGACCCCGACCATGTCGTGGGTCTCGCGTACACGCGGCGAGAGCTGTGGGATCTGGGGATCGGCGCCCGGCCCGAGGATCAGCCACAGGAGATGGTCGATTTCCTGGCGGCCCAGCACGCGTTCACGACCAAGTCGGACGACATAGCCGCGACGTGTAGTCCATATATTGTCGGCCGCGGTGACACGACCTACCGACAAGCTCAGTCGATCGACTCGAACAAGGAGAGTCGCTGGCTCCGAACGGCGGAACCGCTGAGTGACGAAGTAGACGGGGACCTCGCTAGCCCCACGCCGACCGGCGTAGTCGGCTTGCTGCTCGGGCTCCGGTCCGGCTTCACCACCAGGCCGCGACTGCCGTTCCCTAGCGAGGTACCCGGCTCGGTCGACGACGTCGAGCGCGCCCTGCTGAACTTCGTCGTGTCGGGCCAACCGACGCCTCGCGCGCCAGGCTCGATCGGGACCGCCTTCCATCCGATCAACCCCGACGCATGGTCGCCCACGGAAACCGGGCTTGGGTGGGTCTACCGGTTGGTCGGGCGACCTAGCCGCTTAATCGTGCTCGGCGACAGTGCAGACGACTTCGCTTTAGCTATGACGTGGGATCGAATGGGCGGACACTCCTCAGCCATCTGGATCCCCGACCCGCTGCTCGCCGCTCCCGAGTCGCGCGAGATCGTCGGGAACTGCATCATGTCCGCCTCGCTCGACCTTGAGCGCGACGCCGGCGTGCTCGTGGCGACCAGTGCGACCCTGAGCTCGGACGAGGTCCGTTCGAGGGTCGAGGCAGCGCTTGCCGACGCCCGAGGCGGAGTACTCGCCGAACGTCCGAAGATCAAATATGTAGAAGCGAGCCGACTCCGCTTCGAGCCGACGCACTATCTCGCGTTCGTGCCCGACGATTTCGACCTCCGGTTCACCTTCCCGATCAGCACCGGCTCGGACGGGTCGATTGAGATCGCTGCGAAGATCCCGGCGCAAGTCCCACAGTCGATACAGGCCAAGCCGGGGAGCAGGCCCTATTGGCAGGTCGACGTCGATCTGCGCCCACGCTCCGCGCCCGCCGGGCGCGGTCTGCCAGGCGAACGACTTCTTGTACGCGACGACGACTGGACGGTAGTGAGGTCCAGCCGAGCCGGAATCTCGTACGACCCCATGGACATGGGATTCGTCGCCGCGGCGGCGACCCTGCGGCAAAGCATTGCAGAGCCGATGCTGCGGTTTCCCGGCCTCGCTGAGTGGACCGCTGCGATGGTCGCGCCGAAGTACACGGTCGAGCTATCCGAAGCTGGGCGAAGCGCCCTGGTGTGCGCCGACGTAATCGGAACCCGGAAAGACCTCATCAGCGTCTTGCCGCAGATCCACCCGCTGCTGCGCGAGTTCGCGCGCCCGACGTCAGCCGACCGCGACTTTCCCGATCACGACGGCCTGCGCGTGACCGGCCTCGGGAACGTCCTTACCTTCAATGGTTGCCAACGCGTGCTCGGATACGACGCCGCCCGCTCGCGCGAGACTCTCGATCGCCTTCTCAATGCCGGTGCACTGCGGCGTGGCGTCCTGCTGCGATGCGGATACTGCAACGGTCGCGATTTCCACGCCATCGACGATCTCGGCCAGCAGTACCAGTGCCGGCGTTGCGCGAATCGAACTGACATTGCGCGAAGCAGCTGGACCGAAGACCAATTAGAGCCAGCCTGGTACTACAGCCTCCATGGCACCTTCCGCGACGTCATGGGCGCCAACGGCGATGTCCCGCTCCTCGCCGCAGCGCACCTCGCGGCGAAGGGACCGCACTACGCCGACGTTCCCGAGCTCGACTTCCGACTCGCGGACAAAACCGGAGAGCCCATAGAGATCGACCTGATCGCCGTCGTGGACGGCGAGCTTTTCGTCGCCGAAGCGAAGCGCTCACCCAAGGCCCTCAAGAACCGGCGATCCCTGAACAAGCTGGTGCACCTCGCGGCGACGATCCATGCCGACACGATCGCGCTCGCATCCGGCAGCGAGGAGCCCTGGGCCGAAACGACGATCGACTACCTGCGGGGGCGGATCAACGAGCTGCGACGTGCCGGGGGCCGTCGTCCACGACTCGTGACTCTGACCGGCCTGTTCGGCACACCCGCCGTCGAGACCGAGCACTAGCCTCCGGCCGAGCCCAGAGGACGTGCGCAGACAGCGGGTGACGTCACGGGTCGATATCGACGTCAGGCAGCTCGCCAGTTCGAAAGAGCCACCTCGGCTCCTCAGATGTGCCCCTGGTCGAGCACCTTACGAACGGGCAATTCGGTAAAACAATCATAAAGCAGATTGCTCAGAAAGGACAGGTCGCAGCCAACTCGGACGGAGAGCGGCTATGCCGGTGCGGATGCCAGGCTCAGGTTGCCGCCGCCCCCCGCTTCGTCGATCAGGCGCATTACGACGCCTGGCGATCGCACTGACCTACGTCATCCCTGTACTACCTGATAGCCGTCCGGCTGAGTGCTGCCCGTAAGGGCACACCTGCGCGGCTAAACGCGCTGGGGTCGAACCTATGAGGGGATGAGCACTCTGCTAGGGCAGTTCCAAGATTCTGGCACCTCGCTGCACACCGTCGCCTTTTGGCTAGGGGCAACGCTCCGTGCGCGGAGTAAGCACCCTGAGTCACGATGTGAAATTGTTGTACTTTTCGAAGCGTTGGGCTCTGGCGCGTCGCGGCGGACTTGCGCTTTGATGCCGTCTTGACCTAACGGGGGATGGCGCTTTTATGTCTGCTTTGACAGCCGCGCGACAGCGGTTGAGATTGATCTTGTTTCCGCTCAAAGACCGGCTTCTAGGCGAGCAGAGCCTAGGGCTTTCGGCCCGCATGGCCTGTTCGGGGACCATGAGGGTTGCTGGCTCCCAGCGTGTCAAGCGCCTCTGGAGTCGTGGATGAGCCTGCGGATGCGTGTTGCAGTGCTTGGCGGTGCTGACCCTAATGACCCGCTTGAATCGAACAATATCCTCCGACATGTGGCCGCGGGCATCCTCGTGCTCACTGTGGCGACCTGGGCGCTAGTCGCTACGACTTTGGCGTTTCATAGCAATCTGCATGCCTCGTGGCCGACAGCCCTCACCGGAGGCATGCTCATCTCGACGATCATCCTAAGTATCGACCTGCTTATTACATCGACTCCGCTGACGAGGGACACGGCTGGGGCTCGCGCGCGCGTGATCATGACACGAGGAATGGTTTCGCTAGCTATGGGTCTAGTGATATCGCACGCAACTATCCTCGTGATGGATCGCAGCACTCTCCAGCAGATGGTGGCAACAAAGAACCAGGCGGCTGTGGCCGCTGATACTAAGAAGATCAAAGACGCTTCTCCTTACCCGGCTGAGATCGCAGCCACTCAACAACAGGCGACGGCCGATATCAAGCAGATCGCTGCTGCCGACACGGCGCTGACAAACGCTCAAAAAGAGCTCGATCGACGTAAGAAGGCATGGCTTGATGACCGCCTCTGCGTCAATGGAACCAAGGCCGCAAATGGCGACGCTTGCGGCCGCGGCGATGTTGCAAACTCACTTCAGACGGCTTACGAGAGTTACCTAAACTATGACATGCCAGCGGCACGCAAGCTTCACGACGATACCGTAAACGCAATTAGCGCCGATCTAACGGCACAGAAGAACGCCAACGCGACTGCCATCGCCAAGCTAAACGACGAAATCAAGAACGGCGTCGCAGCCGACATCGCCAACACCGGGCTGGTCGCTCAGAGCGACGCCCTCTGGACGCTGCTCAAACACGATACGTTCGCATGGCTATGGCCAATCTTCTTCTTCATCATCGATCTAGCGGTCGCCCTGATGAAGGGCCTCTTGCCTGAGTCTGACTTCGACCGCCGTCGACGGACGGCTCGTCAACAAGACGAAGCGCTTGACCTTGCCGGCAAGGACGCTCCGGTATGGGCGGAATTGGCCATGTATAAGGCTGAACGCGAAGCTCAAGTGATCCGCGCACGCATCGACGCTGATACCGAGCGGCGCATCAACGCGTTAGGGGCTAGGGCACGTGACAATGTCGGTCCCTGGCGCCACTGGCCGGCGACGGTTCGGCGTAGGAACTGGGTGGTTGGAACAGCAGCGCTCCTGATAGCTCTGGCACTACTTACCAGCGGGTTGTGGCGTTCGCCGGCTCGCCAAGGTGCCCAGCCTCAAGCTGCCGGAAAGACCTCAACGACCTCATCGGCAGCACCGACGGTGCGGCCGACGCAGCAACCCTTCGCCTACCCGCTCAAGCCACCTGTCATATCGACAGCGCGCGCGACGAGGGAATATCTCTTGGGCGCCGGCAGCGAGTTACTGACACTGCACCGCGCAGCAACGGCCCTCGACCAGACGTTCGTGGCGAGTACTTGTCGAACCGGTCTCAGCCTGATCCACTCCGACGACCACAAACTGACCAACCAGATCGCAGGGCTGCCGGATCCGCTGCTCGCAGAGCTCATTCTCGATGAGGTCCACGAACTCGCGATGCAAACACCGTGTTCATCCAAACAGGACAGCCACATCCTCCATGACGTAGTCGGTGTGACCTCGCAGCGACTGACTCAGATCGGAGTCTGACATGGCAACGAGAGTTGTCGGGCGCGGATCATCCAGGCGTCGGTCGCCACGTCTGAGCACGCGAATTATCATCGCGGCCGGATTAGCTATCGCGGCAGCAGCGGGCCTCATGGACAGCATCGCCTCTGGTGTACCACCGAGCCGCCCAATAACTTGGCTAGCCGCGGGTGATTCGTACTCCTCTGGTGAGGGCCTGCCGCATTCGACGGGCACCTGCGCTAGGGCACCAGGCACCGACTCGGCGGCGTACGCTCAGGTCGCGTATGCCCAAGTGCAGCAGGCCAGGCAAGTCCAGATTACCGGGGGGCTGAATTTCGTAGCCTGTACCAGCGCCAGGACGTCAGATTTCTTTTCTCGCCAGGCCGGTAGCGGTCTTTACGACCTCGTTACCTTCACCTTCGGCGGTGACGATATCGACTTCGCGAAGATCATTCAGCAGTGCATCGGATGGATCGGCCCGGGTGACGCCAACTACATTGCGCCAGACTCCGGCCATGGCCATATGTGCCCTGCCGACTCTACGCTTCGGCAACGCATCCAAGATACCCTCACGAGCAAGTACCGCGACTTCCTAACCAACGTAGCGAACAAGGTTGTCAATCCTGGCGGCAATATCGTCGTACTTGGCTACCCAGAACTTATCGAAGACCCTAATCAGTGGACCGGCCTGCCTCAGTTCGTCGACGTCTGCCAAGGCATTTCTCGTGCTGACGCCGAAGAGCTCCGCGGTTTGGCTGGCGATCTCAACGCAACTATCGGTGAGGATGTTGCCCAGGTCAATGCCCAACATCCGGGTGGCGTTCATCTGGTATTCCTGGATGTGAATAGTGGCGGCAGCCACGGCATCAGTCGTTCTGACCCACGTCTGTTCGAACCATCGAGCGGCCGACGGCATAACCTCTGTTCGGCGGACTCATGGATCAACGGGTTGTCGTCTATTGACTATGGGAGTGGGTCATACCATCCCAAGCAAGCCGGCCTTGATGCTGAGGGCAGCATGCTGGCCGACGTAATCGACACCCAGCTCGACTGGAACTTTCCCCTGCCGCCGTCGGTGCAAACCCTTCCTACTATCCCGACAGGGGGCCCTGCACCCTCTGGCCCCCTCGTCTTCCGCGTCACTGGTAGCTGCACTAGTGAAGGAGGCACTCTGCTTAGCGAGTCATCGGGATTCACATCGAGTGGGCACTACACCGTCTCAGCCACACGACCCAACGGCCAAAATTATCCACTCGGCGCCGGATCCTCTGGCACCGTCCATGCAGACGGTACTATTGTCTGGCGCTGGCCTTGTGCCGGAGATCCGAGCGGAACATACACGACCGTTGTTACTGATTCGTCTACCGGCCGATCAGTTGGCCCGGTATCCTTCACTATCGGCGCAGTGCCAGGACCTACATCGCCGCCTCCGACCACCGCGTCACCGCAGCCTGGTGGCAATCCGGTTGTAGCGTTTGACAATTACGGAACTGTGACGAAGCCTGGTCTGCCGATTTGCCGGGGTAACCCTGCTCGACCAGAGTCGATGCCGGGTGGAACGGTAATCCAGACCTTCACTGTGAGAACCGGCGTAGCTGCGCTTACCCAGGCCAAGGTTCAGATCGACCCGGCTCCCGAGGTAACAACGACCGCCACGCTCAGCGTTAACGGCAGCGTGCGGGCTACCGCGACCACAGTCGCGGCCGGTGATACTTACTTCAACTTTCCGGCGGTCGCCGTCCATGCTGGCGACTCTGTGGCCCTGACCATCACCTTCACAGCAACCTTCGGAAAGATCATTACGGTCTATGAAGTCGGCAACCCAGGAGGGCGGCTCAGCGTTACGGATACCTGCTCGGACGGGGCAGCCAATGTCGACACAACCTCCACCGGGCTGCGCGCCACTGTCAGCGGTGTGAGCTGATGAACCGTTTACGACCTTGGTGCCAGCGGCCAAGCGTGACGGCCTTACCTCCGCATGCTGGAAAAGGGAGGGCCAGCCCCGGTACGCCAAGCCACCCAGGTCTCCGCACACGGATTGCACTCACTGAGGTGCTTGAGAGATCAGCCTGGAGTTATTGGCAGATACGCGACTGGTGTCGCGGTCGGCCGGTAGAGGCGACTGGACTTGCGTTCTAGGATGTCGACTCAATCACGGCCCGCGGTACTGCTCCGATCATGGCACACTCCACGTTGGCAAGCCTGGTAGCGACAAGGTTCGAACTCGGGCTCGCGAGCAGAGCTGCCCAGCTATCGCCCAACGCCAACAGCTCAATCGACGCGTTGCCACACCTTGCGAAGATCAGATCGCCACGCTTAATTTCGCTGAGCGGGCTGGCCTTGATAAGACGGTTCTTCTGATAGCACGCGAGTGTCGCTGCTGCCGAGGCGGCGAAGCACCGGGGCGTTTGACCAAGCGCCTGCGTCCATTGCTGCATCAATAGCGACCAGAACTCAGGGCCCGGCGCTGGCCTCACCAGCTTGCCGGACGAATTTACGCTCAAGTGTAGTTTCGTATTGCGCAAGAAGGAATTGGCAACTCGCATCCAAGCTACCGTCTGACATGGCGGCGAACCCTGCTGGTTCGAAACACTGATCGGAAAGCCGTAACCACCCTGGTGTCCCGCCTCTAGGTAGAAGTATCTGCGAGACGAGCCTAACCAGAAGCCTTGTTCCCAGCAGACCTGCGTTACGGACGTCCCGCGCTTGAGCTTCGTCAGCTCAGCTCGACAAGGGGCAATGTCTTGTGAACATAGGGCTAGGCTCGTTTCACGATTGAGGTGTGGTCCACGGTATTTATCCCAGCCGCCCCATACGCCGATTGCGACTCCCACCGTGAGAATTACCACTGCGAAGGCAACCGTCAGGGTGTGCCGGCGGCGGCTCCTGCGTGGCAGCGTGATCAGGATTAACACGCTGCCAATGAGTAGCCCGAGGCCGGTGAGTAGCATCCAGTTGAAAAGACCGAGGACTTGGTTAACCGTGAGAGCAGCGCCTAGCACGGCCGTATAGGTCACAGGCCATCGAACCCAGAGCCTTTCACGTCGATCACCGCGGGCCGGCTCTGAAGGCAGCGACTGGTCGCCGTCCGACATGCCGCGCCCATGCGTTGACATGAGGCCTCCTTAGCCCTCTAGATCAAGGGTACGACGGGTGCAGGTCAGCGAGTGGCATAGTCAGAAAAGGCAATGACGGAGCGCACCTTCGATGCATCGACGTGGATCGTTGAGAAGAGACTTTGCACGGTGTACCTGGCGCGTCCCGATTCGTCAATTGATTCGAAGATTCCGACCCGAGCTGGCATGAGCCGTCCGCAGCGGCCGTGGGCCGTGGGCTACCTGTTTCTGGCGCACTCGCTCGCGGTTACCGAAGTCTTCGTCCAGCTCGTGGAAGCCGCGCGGGGTACCTGGTAACGGTGTCGCGCTGGTCGAGTTCCGCACCGAGCCGGCCTGCTGGCGTCCCTTCGTGGGTGCAGGTGGTGCGCGGGTGGTGTTGAAGCCGGACGCCGAAGCGGTGCTCGCGCTCGGCCGGTATGAGGACCGCTGGTTCATCGAGCTCGACCGGGCCACGGAGTCCCGTCCGGCGCTCGACCGGAAGTTGCGCCGCTACGTCGAGTACTGGCGATCCGGTCGGGAACAGAGCGCGACGGGCGTCTTCCCGCGCGTGCTGTGGATCGTGCCCGACGAGGCAAGGCATGCCGTCTTGATCGACGCATTCGGGCGCACGCCCGTCGAGGCTTGGCCGCTGTTTGCTGCCGCGACGAGCGCAGAGGCGGTGAGCCGGATCCTCAAGGGAGCAGCGATATGACATCACCGCGCAACACCATCCTGGTCGGGGACGTCCTGGACCGGCTCGCTGACCTTCCGACCGGCTCGATCGACTGCGTCATTACCTCACCGCCCTACTTCCAGCTGCGCGACTACGGCGTGGCCGGGCAGCTCGGGTTAGAGCCGACCGTCGAGGAGTGGGTGAACAACTTGCGGGCGGTCTGTGCGCGGCTGGCGCGGCTGCTCAAACCGGCCGGTTCGCTCTGGCTCAACCTCGGCGACGCCTTCTCCCGCCACCCGCGCTATGGGGCTCCGGCCAAGGGACTGCTTCTGGCGCCGGAACGGCTCGTCCTCGCCTTGACTGCCGACGGCTGGATCCTGCGTAACAAGGTCATCTGGGCCAAGCCCAATCCGATGCCCACCTCGGTCGGTGACCGGCTCACCCTGACCTATGAGGTCATCTACTTCCTGGTCCGCTCGCCGCGTTACTTCTTCGACCTGGACGTGATCCGGGAGCCGTTCACCTCCCCACCCCGAAAACATGTACGGAGCCAGTCCGAGGAGACGTGGCGTGCGCCGCTCGCCGGCACCCACACCGGTCTTTCCCGGCTCGACGAGAGCGGCCGGCAGGGTCACCGGCTCGGCAAGAATCCTGGTGACGTCTGGACCATCCCGACACACGGCTACCGCGGCGCACACTTCGCCACCTTCCCGCCGACGCTCGTACGCCGCCCACTCCTTGCTACCTGCCCGGAGGCGGTCTGTACCGGCTGTGGGCAGCCGTGGCGACGAGTCGTCTCTGTGCGGCGGCTCGGGCTGGTCGAACCGACGAGCCGGGACCGTTTCGTGCGGGGCTACCGCAATCGGTGGCGTACCGTCCGGGAGGTCGGCGACCTGGTGCCGTGCGGCTGCGGCGCTCCCACGCTGCCCGGCGTGGTGCTCGATCCCTTCTTCGGCACTGGCACCGTGGGAAAGGTCGCCCAAGAGCTGGGCCGGGACTGGCTGGGCATCGAACTCAACCCCGCCTACGTCGAGCTGGCCGAGGCACGACTTGCTCGTGCCGCCGAGCGAGCAGCGTGAGCCGGTGCCGCCTCGTCGGTGCCTTGCGGCCGACTTGTCACCCATCCGAGGGGGCCGGCCGCAACCACACCGAGGAGGTAGCACCATGACCGAACAACCGCTCGGCAGCGTCAAGACGCTTGCCGTCCGACTGCCCGACGAGTTGCACGCCCAACTCGTCCTCGTCGCCGGGCTCGATGGGGTGTCGCTGGCCGAGGCCATCCGCACCGCCGTCGAAGACTCGATCGGTCGCCGTCGCGACAACGGCGAACTCGCCGCCCAGGCCCAGGCCGCACTCGAGCAGGTCGACCGCGAGGTAACCACCCGCCGCGCGGCGCTTCAGGCCCTGCTCGGCCCCAGCGCCGAAGCGAAGCCGGCTCAGCCTGCCAACGACGAGGGGGTGAGGCAAAGCCCGACGCGTGAAACACAGGCCGGGAAGGACACCGCATGTGCCCTTCCCGGCCATCTCGCCAATGCCAATTCCAACGCATTTATGGGACCGGATTTTCGGCAAATTATTGTCGATCTCCGTCGACGAAAGGAATAGAATAGGACCAAACTTAAGAAAGGAATTGAGAAATGCCGAACGGGCAGGGTAGAGACAATTTCAGCGAGACCAACGGCTACCGCGCCCTGGGCATCCACGTCCATCGGCTCAGGCAGGGACGCGGCCTCGGACTGCGGCAGGCCGCGCGGGCGGCCGGGGTCGATCCCACCTGGCTATCCCGGCTCGAACAGGGCCTCTACACCGCCCCGGATGCACGCTCGGTTATGAAAGTGGCGCGCGGGCTGGGTGTCGATGTCGAGGAGTTCTACGTCATCGCAGGCCTCAGCGACGGGCACGGTCTCCCGGGATTCGCACCCTACCTCAGGGCCAAATACCAGCTGCCCGACGAGGCGATCGGCCAGCTGGAATCACACTTTCGCCTGCTCGCCGATAAATATCAGAAAGTAGCCGACCATGCCGACGATAATCGGGACGCTGCGTGATCTCATGCCGATCCGTCCCCTCACATTCACCGAAAGTTTGCGACTAGCGGAACTGCAGGCAAGCAAATTTCTCGCGTTATCTGACGTGGAGGCAGATGCGCTTCCCGAGATCGCGATCTCGGGCTTGCCGCGGCTGCAAGTGGAGCGCATGAGCCCCGCTCCGGTATCGGGTGCCACTCAGTGGAGCCGGGGTCGGTGGCTCATTGTCCTCAACGGCTCCGAATCCCGCGCCCGCCAGCGGTTCTCACTCGCTCACGAGTTCAAGCACATCCTCGACAACCCCTTCATCGACATCCTCTACCCCGCGACAAGTTCGATGACCAGCAGCGAACGAGCCGAGCAGGTCTGCGACTACTTCGCCGGCTGTCTGCTCATGCCCCGGCTGAAGGTCAAACGGGCTTGGCGAAGCGGCGAGCAGTCCAGCCGCGGTCTCGCTCGTCACTTCGATGTCTCCCAAGCCGCCATGACCTTCCGGCTGCGCCAGATCGGCCTTACCCGGCCCGACGCTCGCTGCGAAGGCCTACCTGCACGGAGCGCGGCATGAGCAGCGCACTTGCTACCACCTCGGAGACCAGGCTCGTCAAACGCGCCGTCATCTACCTGCGGGTCTCCACCCTGAAACAGGCACAGACCGACGACGCAGACGGCTACTCACTACCCGCCCAACGCGAGGCCTGCGAACGCAAGGCCGAACAACTCGGAGCCGAGGTCGTCGACATCTACATGGACCGAGGCGAGTCCGCGAAGACCGCCGAACGACCGCACTTCCAACGCATGCTCGCCCGGATCCGGGACCAGCGCGACATCTATTACGTCATCCTCGACAAGGTCGACCGCTTCGCCCGCAATCGCCGCGATGACGCCAACATTCTCTTTGAACTCCGCATGGCCGGAGCCCAACTCGTCTCCGTCAAGGAGAACATCGACGAGACACCCTCTGGGCAGCTGCTGCACGCCATCATGGCCGGGATCGCGGAGTTCTACTCCAAGAACCTTGCCACCGAGACCATGAAGGGGATGACCCAAAAGGCCGTGCAGGGCGGCACACCCGGCCGCGCACCACTCGGCTACCTCAACACCCGCCGTCGAGGGGATAACGGTCGGGAGATCCGCACCGTCGTGGTTGACCCTGACCGAGCCCCGCTCGTCCAATGGGCCTTCGATGCCTACGCCTGCGGGGATTGGACCATCCGCGGCCTCACCGAGGCGCTCGGCGAAAAGGGACTGCGAGCGCCGCCGCACGGCCGGAAGATGCCCGAGCCCGTCCAACCTTCGCACGTCTACGACATGCTCAGGAACCGCTACTACATCGGCATGGTCAGCTTCAACGGCGTCGAGTATCCCGGCAAACACCAGCCACTCGTCGCGGACTCCCTCTTCGAACGCGTCCAAGAACTGCTCGCATCCCACGGCCGCGCAGGAGAGAAGCAGCGGGTCCACCACCACTACCTCAAAGGATCGGTTTACTGCGCCGAGTGCGGCTACCGGCTGTGCATCACCAACGCCAAAGGCAGCTACCTCTACTACTTCTGCCTCGGACGCCAACAACGGCGCAGCGACTGCCGCCAGCCCTACATGCAAGTAGAAGCGGTCGAGAAGGCCGTCGAACGGCACTACGCCACCATCCGAATGCCTGAGGCCCAAGCCGAGATCATCCGCCACGGCCTACGCGCCGAACTCGACCACCAGCACCGCCGCTCCCAACCGGAGATCAGCTGGGCCAAGCAACGCCTCGCCGAACTCGAGCAGGAGCGCCGACGCCTAGCCCGAGGCGTCGTCAACGGTGCCATCCCCGAAGACCTCGGCCGCGAAGAACAAGACCGCATCACCGCCGAACTCAAACAAACCACAGCCGTCCTGAGCACCGCCGAAACCGTCTACGCCCGCATCGAACAGACCCTCAACGATGCGCTCGCCCACGTCGACCGTGTCCACGACGTCTACCGCAAAGGCGGCCCACAGGTACGCCGCTACGCCAACCAGAGCTTCTTCCAAACTCCTCATCGGCCGACGCGACGACCGCATCGAAGTCCTCAGCAGCACCCTGCGCGAGCCCTGGTCCACCCTGCTCGCCGAGGACTTCCAGCGCCTCATGGCCGACAGCGCCAAAAACCCCGACTCTGATTTCTCAGGCCGGGTTTCGAAAATGGCATATTTTGGTGCCCCCGGCAGGATTCGAACCTGCGACGCCCGGCTTAGGAGTCCGGCGCTCTATCCCCTGAGCTACGAGGGCCGGACCGAGACGCGGGCTCTGACTGAGTTCCGCGCGCCCGGCACCGATGGACGCTGGTGCGTGCCGCGCCCAGTATCTCATTTCGTGAGGAGCCATTTCCGGCCGCCCGCACCCTGCTGACTCGCTCTACGGCCTATTGCGAGGGCTCCCTTGACTCCTCGCGTGCCAGCAAATCGCTATGCTCAGCCAGCCTGCTAGAGACCGGGCCGTGGAAAGACTCGGGAGACCATGTCTGCGTTTGCGCTCACCGACGAGCAACGCGCGTACGCCCAACACGTCCGGGAGATCGCCGAACGGCACCTGCTGCCCCTCGCCGAGCGCGGCGAAGAGGGCCACGTCAACCGGCCATTGCTCGAAGCGATGGGCGAGCACGGCCTGCTCAGCCGGCTCTTTTCCGATAACCCCACTGGCGAGCGGTCGGCTGCCGTGATGGAACTCTGCCTGCTCCGGGAGACCCTTGCTTCGGTCAGTACCGAGGCCGAGACGGCGCTGGCCCTGCAGGCCCTTGGCAGCTACCCGTTCGTCCTGTTCGGCGACGAGCGCATCAACCAGAAATACCAAAAAGGCGTGGCCGACGGCACCATCGTCGCCGCCTTCGCGCTGTCGGAAAATGAAGCCGGCTCGGACGCCGCCGCCCTGCAACTCCGAGCCGACGAAGACAAAGACGGTTGGCGGTTGACCGGTGAGAAGACCTGGATCTCCAACGCTCCCGAGGCCGACGTCTACACCGTCTTTGCCCGGACGACCGCAGAGACAAGGGCCAAGGGCATCACCGCGTTCGTCATCCCGGGCGACGCGAACGGTCTGACCGGTGAGCACCTGGACCTGCTGGCCCCGCACGCGATCGGCCGGCTCACCTTCGACGGAGTCAGAGCAAGCCAGCAAGACGTGCTCGGCGAGGTCGACCAAGGCTTCAAGATCGCGATGCGCACCCTGGACCTGCTGCGGCCCAGCGTCGGCGCGTTCGCGGTCGGCATGGCGCAGGCCGCACTCGATGCGGCCATCCAGCACACAACAAAGAGGCAGGCGTTCGGCGGGGTGCTGAGCGATCAGCAGGCGGTCAGCCACCTGCTTGCCGAGATGGCGACCCGGGTGCAGGCCAGCCGGCTGCTGGTCTACGCCGCCGCCTCGGCCTACGACGCCGGCGCACCGCCGGCCCAGCTGACCCGACAGGCCGCGATGGCCAAGCTGTTCGCCACCGAGAGTGCCCAGTTCGTGGTCGACGCCGCCGTGCAGCTGCACGGCGCGCGGGCGCTGCAACGCGGCCACCTGCTCGAACGCCTCTACCGCGACGTCCGGGCGCCGCGGATCTACGAGGGCGCCTCCGAGGTGCAGCGCACCATCATCGGGCGCTCGCTGGTCGAGGCCGCAACCCGGCGAGAGGACTGAGCAGATGGCTAACCGGTTCCGTGCCTCCGTGCCACTCACCGACGACTGGCAGCACTTCGACTTCGCGGTGGCCGACGGCATCGGCACCGTCACCCTGAACCGGCCGGAGAAGCTAAACCCACTGACCTTCGAAAGCTACGCCGACCTGCGCGACCTGATGCTCCAGTTGCCCTATCGGGAAGACGTCAAGGTGCTGGTGATTCGCGGCGCCGGCAAGGGCTTCTGCGCAGGCGGGGACGTCAACGAGATCATCGGCGAGCTGATAAAGATGCGGCCGCGCGAGCTGATGGGCTTCACCAAGATGACCGGCGACCTGATCCGCGCCATGCGTGAAATCCCAGTCCCGATCATCTCCGGCATCCAGGGCATCGCGGCCGGCGCGGGCTCGGTCATCGCGCTCGCCTCGGACTTCCGGGTGGTCAGCCAGTCCGCCCGATTCGCGTTCCTGTTCACCAAGGTCGGCCTGTCCGGTGGCGACATGGGCGCGGCCTACCTGCTGCCGCGCATCGTCGGCGCCGGCCGAGCCACCCAGCTGCTCATGCTGGGCGACACCATCGACGCGGCCACCGCAGACAAGTACGGCCTGGTCTCCCAGCTGGTCGCCGACGACGAGTTGGACGGCGCGGTAGCCACCCTGGCCAGGCGGCTGGCCGACGGACCGACCTTGGCCTACGCGCAGACCAAGGCGCTGATCACCCGCGAACTGGACATGTCCCTCGCAGGCGCGATGGAGCTCGACGCGATGACCCAGGCGCTGCTGATGACCAGCGACGACCACACCGAGTTCCACGCCGCGTTCAACGAGCGCCGGCCGCCGAATTGGACCGGAAACTGAGCACCGCTCGTACCTGCCTGGTCACCGGTGCCAGCCGGGGCATCGGCGCGGCCATCGCCACCGCGCTGGCAGAGGACGGCCACCGGGTCGCACTGCTCGGCCGGGACGGTGCCGCGCTTGACCGGGTAGCGCAACAACTGACCGGCCCGGCGCTCACCGTGACCGCCGACGTCACCGACCCGGACGCGGTCGAGGCCGCGTTCGACCGGATCGAGCGGCACTGGGGCCCGGTCGAGGTGCTCGTCAGCAACGCCGGCTCCGGGATCGCGGCGCCGGTCGTGGAAACCTCGGACGCCGACTGGGCCCAGATGCTGGACCTCAACCTCACCGCGCCGTTCCGGCTGATCCGCCGGGCGCTGCCGGCGATGACCGAGGCCGGCTGGGGACGCATCGTGGTGATCGCTTCGGTGGTGGCCAAGCGGGGCGAGGCGCAGGTCGCCGCCTACACCGCCGCCAAGCACGGCGTGCTGGGACTGGTACGGGCCGCGGCGGCCGAATACGCCCGATCCGGGGTCACCGTCAACGCGGTCTGTCCCGGCTATGTCGACACCCCGATGACCGAGCAGAGCATCGCGGAGATCGCCACCCGCACCGGACGCAGCCCGGACGAGGCCCGCGCCACGCTGGCCCGCCGGCAGCCGATCGGCCGGCTGATCGATCCGGCCGAGGTGGCCGAGGCGGTCCGGTTCTGCCTGGCCAACGCCGCCCTCACCGGCCAGGGCATCAATATCGACGGGGGAGCGGTGCAGTCATGAGCATCGAGCGGGTCAATCCGGCCGAGCTAGGCAGGCCGTCCGGCTTCGCGCACGCGGTGCGGGCCGCTGGCACCACGCGGGTGTACCTGGCCGGCCAGACCGCGCTGAACTCCGCCGGCGTCCTCGTCGGCACGAACATCGTCGAGCAGTTCGAGCAAGCGTTGACCAACCTGCTAACCGCGCTGGCCGCGGCCGGCGGTTCGCCGGAGCACCTCGCGACGGTCACCATCTACCTCGTCGATATCGGCGACTACCGGCGGCACGCAGGCGAGATCGGCGCCGTCTGGCGGCGGCTGGCCGGCACCGAGTATCCGGCCATGGCCGGTATCGGGGTGGCCCGGCTGTGGGACGAGGCCGCGTTGGTCGAGCTGCAGGGCATCGCCGAGATCCCCGGCTGAGCTCGGCCCGAGCATACTGGCAGGGCGGTCCGTCAGAAGGGGTCGAACATGGAGCTCTCGCCGTCAGCGCACCTGGACACGTTCTGCCGGGACCACCTGCCGCCGCCGGAGCAGTGGCCGGAGCTGATCTTCGAGCTGCCCGAGCTGCACTATCCGCAGCGGCTCAACTGCGCGGCGGAGCTGCTGGACGAGGTGATCCGCCGGCACGGCGCCGACCGGGTGGCGCTGCTCAGCCCGACCGAGACCTGGACCTACGGCGAGCTGCTCGCCCGCGCCAACCAGCTGGCCAACTACCTCGTCGACGAGGCTGCCCTGTTGCCCGGCCAGCGGGTGTTGCTGCGCGGGCCGAACAATCCGTGGCTGGTCGCCTGCTGGTTCGCCGTGCTCAAGGCCGGCGGCGTGGCGGTGGCCACGGTGCCGCTGCTGCGCAGCGCCGAGCTGACCGCGCTGGTCGAGCTGACCGGGGCCAGCCTGGCGCTGTGCGACCACCGGTTCACCGCCGACCTGGCTCCGGTGGCGGCCGCCACCGGGCTGACCATGCTGGTCTACGGCGGCTCGACCGCCGAGGACCTGACCGAGCGGATTGCCGGCAAACCAACGCGGTTCGCCAACGTGGCGACCGCCGCCGACGACGTCGCGATACTGGCCGCCACCTCCGGCACCACCGGCATCCCGAAGGCAACCATGCACTTCCACCGGGACCTGCTGGCGATCGCCGACACCTTCGGCAAGTACCTGGTCCAGGGCCGGCCGGAGGATGTCTTCACCGGCACGCCGCCGCTCGCCTTCACCTTCGGCCTGGGCGGCCTGCTGGTGTTTCCGATGCGGGTCGGCGCGGCCACCCTGCTGATCGAGCGGGCCACCCCGGTCGAACTGGCCGAGATCGTCGAGCGATTCGGCGCCACCGTGCTGTCCACCGCGCCGACCGCCTACCGCGCGATCCTGCGGGCCGGCCAGCACGATCGGCTGCGCAGCATCCGCCGGGCCATCTCGGCCGGTGAGCACCTGCCCAAGGCGGTCTGGGAGGAGATGCACACCAAGACCGGCATCAAGCTGATCGACGGCATCGGCAGCACCGAGCTGCTGCACGTCTTCATCTCCGCCGCCGACGGCGACGCGCGCGCCGGCGCCACCGGCCGGGTGGTGCCCGGCTACCGCGCTGCGGTGCTCGATGCCGACGGCAACCCGGTGCTCGACGGCACCCCGGGCCGGCTGGCGGTGATCGGCCCGACCGGTTGCCGTTACCTCGCCGACCCCCGCCAGGCCAACTACGTCCAGCACGGCTGGAACATCACCGGCGACACCTATACCCGCGATGCCGACGGCTATTTCTGGTACCAGGCCCGCAGCGACGACATGATCGTCTCCTCCGGCTACAACATCGCCGCGCCGGAGGTCGAACGGGCGCTGGAGCAGCACCCGGACGTGGTCGAGTGCGCGGTGGTGGCCCGTCCGGATCTGGAACGCGGCTCGATCGTGCACGCCGCGGTTGTCCTGCGCGAAGGCGCCGCGCAGGATGCGGCGAAGATCCTCGAACTGCAGAACTTCACCAAGCAGGCCATCGCGCCCTACAAGTATCCCCGTTCCATTGAGTTCGTCGCGGCGCTGCCGCGGACCGCCACCGGCAAGCTGCAGCGATACCGGCTGCGCGAACCGGAAGCCGCGCACTAGGAGTACGCATGCGTATCGCTGTGATCGGTGGCGGCCCGGGCGGGCTGTACTTCGCCGCGCTGGCCAAGGCGCTGGATCCGCAAGCCGAGATCCGGATCTGGGAGCGCAACGCACCGGATGACACGTTCGGCTTCGGCGTGGTCTTCAGCGACGAGACGCTGGGCGGCATCGAGCATGCCGACCCGGTGATCTATGCCCGGATGGCCGAGCAGTTCGCCCGTTGGGACGACATCGACATCCACTATCGGGGCGGCCGCACTACCGTCGGCGGCCAGGGCTTCGCCGCCATGAGCCGCAAGATCCTGCTGCAACTGCTGCAGGAACGCTGCGCCGAACTGGGCGTGCCGGTCGAGTTCTGCCAGGAGGCGCCGGACGTCGACTCGCTGAGTCACGAGTACGACCTGGTGATCGCCTGCGACGGCGCCAACTCCGGTATGCGCACCAAGTACGCCGACGTCTTCCAGCCCTCGCTGGAGGTCGGCCGCAACAAGTACATGTGGCTCGGCACCGATCTTGTCTTCGATGCCTTCAAGTTCTACATCTGCCAGACCCCGTACGGCGTGCTGCAGGTGCACGGCTACCCGTACGACGCGACCGGCAGCACCTTCATCGTGGAGATGCACTCCGACGTCTGGCAGCGCGCCGGGTTCGGTGAGTCGGCCTCGAAGAACTTCCCGCCGGGGGTCAGCGACGTCGGCTCGGTCGCCAAGATCCAGGAGCTGATCGGCGACATCCTCGACGGCCACCAGATCCTGCTGAACAACTCCAAGTGGCAGAGCTTCACCACGATCTCCAACGCCACCTGGCGAAACGGCAACGTGGTGTTGCTCGGCGATGCCGCGCACACCGCGCACTTCTCGATCGGCTCGGGCACCAAGCTGGCCATGGAGGACGCGCTGGCCCTGGTGGCCTGCCTGCACGAGCATCCGGACGTGCCGTCCGCGCTGGCCGCCTACGAGGCCGAGCGCCGGCCGGTGGTGCTGTCCACCCAGCGCGCGGCCCGGGCCAGCCTGGACTGGTTCGAGAGCATCGGGCACTACGTGAACCAGCCACCGGAGCGGTTCGCGTTCAACATCGTCACCCGCAGCCGCCGGATCACCTATGACAACCTGCGGCTGCGCGATCCCGAGTTCGTCGCCGAGATGGACGACTGGTTCGCCCGGCACGAGGTCGAACGTGGAGCGATTGCGCCGGCTCGGGTGGAGACTTGCCCGCCGATGTTCCACCCGTTCCGGCTCGGTCAGCTGGAGCTGAAGAACCGGGTGGTGGTCTCGCCGATGGACATGTACTCCGCCGCCGACGGCATGCCCACCGACTTTCACCTGGTGCACCTCGGCGCCCGGGCGCTCGGCGGCGCCGGCCTGGTGATGACCGAGATGGTCTGCGTCTCGCCGGCCGGACGGATCACCCCAGGTTGTGCCGGCATCTACACGCCGGAGCAGGAACGGGCGTGGGCCCGGATCGCGGACTTCACGCATCGGCAGAGTGGCGCCAAGATCGGCATGCAGCTCGGCCATTCCGGGCGCAAGGGCTCCACCAGGCTGATGTGGGAGGGCATCGACGAGCCGTTGCCAGCCGGCAACTGGGAGGTGGTCGGGCCGTCCGCGCTGCCCTACTCGCCGGCGAACCAGGTACCTCGAGAGCTGAGCCAGGACGAGTTGGCGGTGATCAAGGCCGAGTTCGTGACGGCCGCCGAGGCAGCCGCGCGCGCCGGCTTCGACCTGCTGGAGTTGCACTGCGCGCACGGCTACCTGCTGTCCTCCTTCCTGTCCCCGCTGTCCAACCGGCGGACCGACAGCTACGGCGGTGAGCTGGCCGGCCGGCTGCGCTACCCGCTGGAGGTGTTCGACGCGGTACGGGCCGCCTGGCCGGCCGACCGCCCGATCAGCGTGCGGATCTCGGCAACCGACTGGTACGAGGGCGGCAACGACGTCGAGGAGGCGGTGCGGATCGCCCGAGCATTCGCCGAACACGGCGCCGACGCGATCCACGTCTCGACCGGGCAGGTGGTCAAGGACGAGCAGCCGGCCTACGGACGCAGTTACCAGACGCCGTACGCGGACCGGATCCGCAACGAGATCGGCGAGCGGTACCGGGTCGCGGTGATCGCGGTCGGTGCGATTTCCTCTTACGACGACGTGAATTCGCTGCTGCTGGCCGGCCGGGCCGACCTGGTCGCGATCGGCCGGCCGCACCTCTACGACCCGCAGTGGACGCTGCACGCCGCGGCCGATCAGGAGTACTCGGGGCCCGCGGCCGACTGGCCGGTGCAGTACCGCCCCGGCCGCCGCAAGCCGCCGGCCGGCCGCACCGACGGCCCCCGGCCGCGGCTGACGCTGATCCGCGAGCCGGATCCGGGTACCCGGCACGCCCGCTGGCGACCGGCTGCTGGTTAGCGTCTTGCTTCTGGTTGCACTCGATTCACCACCGCACGGTCAACCTGGCCGGCTTGCGGAAGACCAGACCCGCTGGTGGGTCGCTCTCGGTGGCCACCAGCACCGCGTTGCGGCGCAGCAGTTCGGTGAGCACGGCCTGGGTCTCCAGGCGGGCCAGGTGCGCGCCGATGCAGTAGTGCGGGCCGGCCGCGAAGGCGAGCTGCCGGTTCGCGTTCGTCCTGTCGATGTCGAAGGAATCCGGATCGTCAAAGACGGCCGGATCCCGGTTGGCGGCGGACAGCGAGACGATCACCAGGTCACCGGCCGGGATCGGCACGCCGGCCAGCGACACAGCACGGGTGGTGTAGCGGTCCACCCGGGCGGCCGCGGGTTCCAGCCGCAGTGATTCCTCGATGACCGCTGGGATCAGCGCCGGATCCTGCCTGACCACGGCGGCCTGCTCGGAGCGCCGCAGCAGCTGCCAGCCGGCGATCGCGATCATGCCCTCGGTGGTCTCGATGCCACCGAAGAGCAGGATGCCGGCGTTGGCGACCACCTCGGCGGTGGAAAGGTCCTCGGTGGCCAGGCTGGCCCGGCGCTCGGTCACCGCCGCCCCGATTCGCTCGGACAGCTCGGCATGTGCCCGCTCGGCCGCCGGCCCGGCTCGGAGTCCGGCGCTGATCCGATCCACGCCGGCCACGATCGCCGAGTACCAGCCGAGCAGGACGTCCGGCGGGATGTCGGACAGGCCGAGCAGCGAGCGCATCACCGACACCGCCAAGGGGGCGGCGAGCTGGCTGCGCAGTTCGGCCCGTCGATCCGATTCCCGTGCGGCCAGTAGCCGGGACACTTCGGACCGGACGAAATCGGCGAACCGGCCGCGGACCGGCCCGATTCGCAGGCCGGGCGCGAATGCGGCGTTGAACCGGGCGTGTTCCGGGCCGTCGGTGGACAGCATCGACGGCCCGAACAGCTGCCCGGTGGAGAACCGTGGGTCGGCCACGGTGAACGTGGCCGGGTCCCGCAGCACCGCCGAGGCTGCCTGGTGGGTCAGCACCACCCAACCGGCCAGCGCCGGCACCCACACCACCGGTGCCTCGGCACGCAGCCGATGCCAATGTGGATGCGGATCACCGGCCAACTGGTCGAGGGTCAGCTCCTCGGCGTAGGACACCTGGCGAACCTATCCGGTCGGCGAGTTGCCCGCTGGGCTCGTTTCCGCGCTCGTCGGCCGGTTCCGGTTCAGACGGTGCTGACCACCTCGTCGAAGTCGAGCCGGGGCAGCCGGTCGAACCAGGCGCCCTCGGCGGCCGGCCGGCCGAGGTTGACCACGGCCAGCGTGCGGTGCTCGCCGTCGGGGAAGAAGTCCCGGTCGATGCCGGCGGCGTCGACCCCGGTCATCGGGCCGGCGGCCAGGCCGGCGGCCCGGACCCCCAGGATGAAGTAGCCGACCTGCAGCACGGCGTTGAACCGGGCGGTCTGCTCGCGGGCGGCATCGTCGGCCTCGAACATCGCCTTGGCGCCGGCGAAGTGCGGGAAGACCTTGGGCAGTTCCTCGTGGAAGTTCACATCGGCGGCCAGGATCGCCACCAGCGGCGCCGCCGCGGTCTTGGCCTTGTTGCCATCGCTCAGGTGGCTGACCAGCTTGGCCCGGCTCTCGTCGCCGCGGACCAGCACGATCCGTAGCGGCTGCTGGTTCATCGAGGTAGGGGCGAACTTGACCAGGTCGTAGATGGCGCGAACCTGCTCGTCGGTCACCGGCTCGTCGGTGAACTTGTTGGCGGTTCGGGCTTCCCGGAACAGCAGATCCTGCGCGGTCGGCTCCAGTTCGAGCTGGCTGGCCTGGTCGAGAACGGCGGTCATAGAGACTCCTTCGAGTACGGGGCTTACCTCGGCGGAACTGGGTTGAATACTCAACTATTCCGTTCTCGGTGTGACCGGCGACACGGCAGGCGTAGCCACCACGCCCGGACGCCGCGGGGGCCAGGTGGTTGCGAGCAGCTGCTTTCTTGGGCCGTTGCCGGGCCGGTAGCGGGGCCGTTGCGGGGGCGGCAGCGGAGCCGTCGCGGGGCCGGCTGCGGTGCGGCCCGGACGCCGTACGCTGGCCGGGTGGAACTGACGCACATCGATGCCACCGGCGCGGCCCGAATGGTGGATGTCTCGGCGAAGGATGTGACGGTGCGGGAGGCCACCGCTACCGCGGTCTTCCGGACCACCGCCGCCGTGGTGGAGCTGCTGAGGTCGGCGGAGCTGCCGAAGGGCGATGCGCTGGCGGTGGCCCGGATCGCCGGTATCGCAGCGGCCAAGCGCACGCCGGAGCTGATTCCGCTGTGCCATCCGGTCGCCATCCATGGCGTGACCGTGGAGCTGGCGCCGGGCGAGGACCGGGTCGACATCACCGCGACCGTCCGGACCGCCGACCGGACCGGGGTGGAGATGGAGGCGTTGACCTGCGTGACCACCGCGGGTTTGGCCTTGTACGACATGGTCAAGGCGGTGGATCGGGCGGCGACGCTGACCGACGTCCGGCTGGAACACAAGGTCGGGGGCCGGCGAGGGGAGTGGCGGCGCGGATGAGTGGTGCCGTCGTCATCACCTGTTCCAACCGGTCGGCGGCCGGAGTGCGCGATGACCAATCCGGCGAGCTGCTGGCCCAGGCGGTCGCCCAGTGGGGTTTCCGGCTGCTGGACAAGGTCGTGGTGCCGGATCAGGTGACGGCGATCCAGGATGCGGTGCGTGCCGCGGTGGCCGGCGGAGCCAGGCTGGTGCTGACCACCGGCGGCACTGGGGTGACGCCTACCGACGTCACCCCGGAGGCGGTTTCGCCCTTGCTGGATCGCACGATTCCTGGCATCGCGGAGCGGTTGCGGGCGGCCAATGTGGAGCAGGTCCCGACCGCGGTGCTGTCTCGCGGCGTGGCCGGCCTGATCGGCGATGCGCTGGTGGTGACGTTGCCCGGTTCGCCGGGTGGTGTCCGGGACGGCATCGCGGTGCTGCGGCCGCTGGTCGGGCATGTGCTCGACCAGGTCGGCGGCGGTGACCACCGGGCCGGAGGTGGCGTGTGAAGGTCAAGCTGGCCGAGATCTCCGACCAGCCGCTGGATGTGGCGGCACACACCGCCGCCGTCCGGTCGCCGGCCGCCGGAGCCGATGTCACCTTCTGCGGCGTGGTGCGCGATCACGATCACGGTCGGCAGGTGGTCGAGCTGGAGTACAGCTGTTACCCGACGGCGGGCAAGGTGCTGCTCGAGGTCGCCGAGGAGATCGCCGCCGAGGAGTCGGTGATCGCGGTGGCGATCAGCCACCGGGTCGGCGTACTGGCGATCGGCGACGTCGCGCTGGTTGCCTCGGTCACCGCGGCGCATCGCAAGCAGGCGTTCGATAGCTGCCAGCGGCTGGTGGATCAGGCCAAGGCCAGGTTGCCGATCTGGAAGCGGCAGGTCTTCGACGACGGCACCGACGAGTGGGTCAACTGCCCCTAGCGCTCGTCCGCGCCGCTGCTCGTCCAGCAGCCCCAGCTGCCTGGCCGGACTAGCCGCACCCCGCCCTAACCGCCGGCTGCCTGGCCGGACTAGCCGCACCCGTCCTAACTGCCGGCCGCCCTAACCGCCGGCTGCCCTACCGCCGACAGCCCTAACCGCCGGCGAACGGCGGCAGGATGTCCACCACCGAGCCTGGCCGGAGGACCTGATCGTCCTCGCTTCGGGTGGCATCGACCAGCACCGAACTGGCGGCCAAGACGGCTGCCAACTCGGGCCGCCGCCGCAGTTGGGCGCGCAGATCCGCGACGTCCACTGCCGTGATCCGCTCCGACTCCCGGCCAGCCGCCCGGCGGGCGCCGGCCCAGTACCGGACGGTGACCTCGGAAGCCATCAAGAACTGTCGGACTCCTGCCCGGTGGCGGTGTCAGTTGTAGGTGCCGCGGCGATCGGATCGGTAATCACCGCGTCAGTGGTGGTGCCGGCTGCTGAGTCGGCGGTGGGCGTCACGACCGGGTCGGCAGTGGGTGCCGGTGCTCCGGACGGTGATACCGGCACGGTGGTTGCGGTGTCCGTGGCCTGATCGGTGACCTTGCTGGCCGCGCTGGTTCGCTGACTCGATGCGGCCGCGGCGACCTTGCTGGCGGTGCCATGAACCGCGCCCTGCACCTTGGCCAGGTGGCTGCTGTAGCGACCGCCGGTCGCCTTGTCGATGCGTTCGGCTGCCTTGTCGGTGCCTTGAGATACCGCTGGCGCTGCCTTACCGGCCAGGTCAACCGCGCGTACCTTGGCCTGTCCGGCCAGTGGGCCGGCCTTCTCCTTGGCCTGCGCGGCCAGTGGGCCGGCCTTCTCCTTGGCCTGTCCGGCCAGTGGGCCGGCCTTCTCCTTGGCCTGTCCGGCGAGCTTCTTCAGTTTGTCCAACACCGCGATGGCCTCCTCGTGGGTTTGTCGCGAACCCGGCACACTGAGCTGATGGCCGTGCCCACCGACAAATCTCATGAACCGTCGGACGACGAATCCGTCGAAGGTCCATCATCATCTTCCCCTGCCGGCTCCCGCCACCCCGAATCTGCTGGCGCCAGGCCGCCGGTCCTGCCTGACCGGTCTGGCGACGAGACCGATGTTGGCTGGGGAGACGGATCGTCCCGGTATGAGGACGATTGGTACCTGGACGAGCGGCCACCGCACCACGGCTGAGGATTAGCGGCCGGACCCAATCACCGGGAACGGATATTCAGTCCAGCGGATGTTGTGGCGTCGGGCCGGCGGTTCCGTCCATCGGGCGCGCGCCCAACGCATCTCGAATCTGGCGCAGCAGCAAGATCTCCTCTGGCACCGCGTCCGGCTCCGGCGCCATGCCCCGGGCCCGCCGTTCCTGCAGCTTGGTCACCGGCACGACGACGAGGAAGTAGACGACGGCCGCGGTGACCAGGAACACGATGATGGCGTTGATGATCGAGGAGACATCGATGAACGTCGGCCCGGCGAGGTCGCCGCCGCGCAGGTGGAACCCCCAGCCGTTCACCGAGGCGCCGGGAAACGCATTGATGATCGGCTTCACCAGCGCGGAGACGAAGACACTGACCACCGCGGCAAACGCGACGCCGATCACCACCGCAATGGCCAGATCCAAGACGTTGCCCCGCATGATGAAGTCACGAAAGCCTTTGATCATGTCTCGCTGCCTCTCTGCTGGCCTCTGCGGATCACCGTGGCTTATGGCGGCTGGACAAGAGTAGCGAGGAACGACCCGGATCCCTGGATGGCGAGCTGGGCTGCTGCCGTCCGGCCGGTGGCAACCACCAGGGCTGGCTTGGCATCCGGCGCCGTATCGGAGGCCGGCAGGATGCTCAGCACCTCGGCGGCCTGGGCGATGGGTGAGCCGGTTGGCCGGGAGCCGGGTGGCACGCCGGTGTCCATGCTCGGATACAGATCCACCCGGTCACCGATGCGCAGTATCGCGAGCTGACTGAGGTTGGCCAGCACCACGGTGGTGGCGGCCTGCCCCTCGGCCAGGGCGGCGGCTATCGCGGGCTCCAGCAGGTCGGCCGAGGTGACCGGCATGCCCCGGCTGAGGTTGGCGGCCGCCCGCCGACCGGCAACGGACGATGACGCGTGGGCGGAGTCGGCCGGCACCGACCTGGCCGGCCAGGCCACCAGCGAGAGATCCTGCTCACCGAGCAGGGCGCCCGCCGGCACCGGGTGGCTGGCGACCACGGTGGGAACCGTCGCGGTTGCCGGTGGGTGATGGCTGGTCAGCATCAGGGCCAGCGCGATGAGTAGGCATAACAGCGCCGCGACCCGGCGTGGCCAGCCGGCCAGATAGGTCAACGGCGCGTGGAGCGAGGTGGGAATCACGTCTGCCACCTTGCTGCCTGGACCGGCCCGAACAAGGGCCGGAAAGAGATTTGTGGATAACCGAAAAGTTATCCACAAATCTGTTCGGCTCAGCTTGCGGCGGCTGCCACCGGCTTAGCGTCGGAGCTGCTTGCAGCGTTGCCGCCAGTGGACGGCTTCGCGGTGTCAGCGCCGCCCGCCTTGCCGGTGCTCTCCGAGGAGGATGTCGATGAATCGGTTGCCTTAGACTCCGCGGTCTTGGTGTCGCGGCTGTCCGTGCGGTAGAAGCCGGGGCCCTTGAACACCACCCCGATCGAGCCGTAGACCTTGCGAACCCGCCCGGAGCAGTCCGGGCAGTCGGTGATGGCGGCGTCGGTAAACGCCTGCACCCGTTCGAACTGCAGCCCGCACGCTTGGCTGGTACACGCGTACTGGTATGTGGGCATTGCCGCCTGACCTCATCTCAGTTCTGCCAAACTGGTTCTGCCAACGAATCGCCTCCTGCCCGACCGGTCCGGCGGGTCGAGCACGGCTGGCTCCGCGTTAGCACTCTACCTATATGACTGCTAACCATGGTGCGGTATCAGGTGTTCCGGCGTCCAGTCCTGGTGAGGTCCAGCCAACCTGTGGGGTTCACCACGGCGGTCACCGGCTGATCCCAGGCCGCCGTCGGCACCCGCTCGACAAGCTCGCCGGCGAAGATCAGCGCGGCAGTCACCGTGCCGGCCGGCACCCGGGCCAGGGCCCGGTCGTAGGAGCCACCGCCGCGACCGAGTCGCCGGCCGGCCAGGTCGACCGCGAAAGCCGGCACCAGCACCAGAGCGGCGGTGCCGATGGCATCCCTGCCGAGGGACTGGGCCGGCGTGGCGGCAGGTTCGGTCCAGGGCAGCCAATCGAGGTCTCGATCCGGCAAGGTGCGCGGCACGATGACCTGATAGCCGGCCGCTCGCAGATCCCGGAGCAGTTCCACCGAGCCCGGCTCGGTCCGCAGCGGCTCGTAGGCAGCGATGCGGCTGCCGGCCGGTAACGGCAGCTCTCGGCACTGCCGCAGCACCGCGCGCCGGATCGCCTGCCGAGCCGTCTCCCGCTCCTCGGCCGGCATGGCCGAGCGAGCAGCCCGGACCGACGCTCGGAGTGAATCCTTGTCGCTCACTTGGCTAGTCTCGCGTTATGACGAGGCCCCCCGACGCCGACACTCCTGCCGCAGGCGCCCCAGTAGCCGGCGAGCGGAACTCCCGACGGGCACGCAAGGCGGTCATCCCGGCCGCCGGACTCGGCACCCGGTTCCTGCCGGCGACCAAGGCGGTGCCGAAGGAGCTGTTGCCGGTAGTCGATGTGCCGGCGTTGGAGTACATCGTCGCCGAGGCGGCCCGGGTGGGTCTGGGTGACGTCCTGGTGGTGACCGCCCGGGGTAAGGAGGCGATCGAGAACCACTTCGACGCCGCTCCGGACATCGAGGCCGCCCTGGAGAAGAAAGGTGATTCCGCGCGGCTGGAGCGGATCCGCCGGTCCAGCTCGATCGCTCGGATGCACTACGTCCGGCAGCGGACGGCGGGTGGACTGGGCGATGCGGTGTCCTACGCCGAGGCGTTCGTCGGCCAGGAGCCGTTCGCGGTGCTGCTCGGCGACGACATCATCGACGAGCGGGACGTGTTGCTGGCGAAGATGCTGGACGTGCAGGCGCAGACCGGCGGCATCGTGGTCGGCCTGATCGAGGTCGAGGGGCGGTTCATCTCGCTCTACGGGAGCATCAAACCGGCCGGCGACGTGATCGACGGCGTGATCGAGATCGACACCCTGATCGAGAAGCCCAAACCGGAGGAGGCACTGTCCAATCTGGCGGTGATCGGCCGCTACGTATTGCCGCCCGGCATCTTCGATGCGCTGCGCCGCACCGAATTGGGTAAGCGCGGCGAGCTTGAGTTGACCGATGCGATGCGCACTTTGGGGCAGGATGGGGTGCCGATCCACGGTGTGGTGTTCTCGGGCCGACGCTACGACACCGGTGACCGGCTCGACTACCTGCAGGCGGTGGTTCGGCTGGGTTGCGAGCATCCGGAGTTGGGCCAGGAGTTCGCCGGCTGGCTGACTAAGTTCGCGGCCGATCTGCCGAGCGGCGGGTCGGCCGGCTGACCGCGGCAGGCAGACGTCTACCGGAGGCAGCAGAGGCCGCCGGCCAACCACGGCCGGCACGAACGGATGAGGCGGACGGAGGGCGGCAGAGCAGGTGACCGACGACAACAGTGACCTGCCGACCGAGGAGGTGCCCGAGATCGCGGCACCGCAACGGGTCCGGCGGCGCACGGTCGACGATCAGCTCAGCCGGGTGCTGCAGAACATCGGTAGCATCGACCCGATCGAGTTGACGCTGTTGGACGCGCAGGGCCTGCTGCTCGCCGAGCAGGTCATTGCCGATGCGCCGCTGCCGGGCTTCGACAACGCGGCGATGGACGGTTACGCGGTGCGGGCGGTCGATCTCAAGCTGGCCTCGGCCGATCAGCCGGTGCTGCTGCCGGTGGTCGGCGACGTGCTAGCCGGCACCCGGTCGGTGTCCGGGATGGGCCCGGGGCTGTGCATGCGGATCATGACCGGTGCTCCGATCCCGCCCGGCGCCGACGCGGTGGTGCCGTTGGAGGACACCGATGGCGGCGTCGCCCGGGTATCGATCCGCCGGGGGGTTCGTACCGGCGAATGCGTCCGGCGAGCGGGGGAGGATCTGGCGGCCGGTGCCACCGCGCTCGGTCCGGGCGCCACGCTCGGTCCGCAGCAGATCGCGCTGCTCGCCGCGGTCGGCCGGGACCGGGTGCTGGTACAGCCGCGCCCCCGGGTGGTGGTGATCGCGACCGGCTCGGAGCTGGTGGATGTGGGCACCCGACCCGGCTACGCCGAGGTCGCCGACACCAACTCCTACATGCTGGCCGCCGCCGCCCGGGACGCGGGAGCGGAGGCGTACCGGGCCGGCATCGTCGAGGACGACCATGCCCGGCTGCTGGACACGCTGGACTCGCAGCTGCTGCGCGCGGACCTGATCATCACCACCGGTGGGGTCAGCATGGGGGCCTTCGACATCGTCAAGCAGGCACTGAGCCAACTGGGCTCGGTCGAGTTCACCTCGGTCGCGATGAGCCCGGGCGCTCCGCAGGGCTTCGGCACGCTGGGCCGGGAGAAGACACCGATCTTCTGCCTGCCCGGCAACCCGGCCGCGGCGCTGGTGTCGTTCGAGGTGTTCGTCCGGCCGGCCATCCGCAAGCTGTTGGGCAAGCGCACGCTGCACCGGCAGACCATCCAGGCGACCGCGCTGGAACGTATCGAGAGCGCCGAGGGCCGGCGGGAGTACCGGCGCGGACTGCTGCACCGGGAGCCCGACGGGCGCTACTCGGTGTCGCTGGTCGGCGGCAAGGGGCCGCACCTGGTTGCCGCGCTCGCCGCCGCGAACTGCCTGGTGGTCATCGATGAGGACGTCACCGAGGTGGTGCCGGGCTCGCGGGTGAGCGTGCAACCGCTGATGCTCGCCCAACGCTGAGATGGTGGCCCTGCATCCGGGCTGGCCAGCCGTGTTGACCGCAGGTCCGGTGACGCTCCGGCCGCCGCGGCGTGCGGATGCCGGGCCGTGGAGCCGCAGCCGGATAGCCAACGTGGCCTGGCTCGCGCCCTGGGAGCCGACCTCGAGCCAGAGTTGGCGGGAACGGAACACGCCCGCTGAGTTCCGACGCACGCTGTCCCGGATGCGGTCGGCGGCCCGGATCGGGTCGATGCTGCCGTTCATGATCTGCTACGGCGACCAGCTGGTCGGCCAGATGAGCGTGTCCAATGTGATCCGGGGTGCCTTGCGGTCCTGCAGCGTCGGCTACTGGATCGACTACCGGGTGGCCGGCCGGGGCATCGCGCCGACCGCGCTGGCGCTGGTGATCGACCATTGCTTGACCGAGGTGCGGCTGCACCGGGTCGAGGTCAATATCCGGCCGGAGAACCAGGCGAGCCTGCGGGTGGTGGAGAAGCTGGGGTTGCGCCGGGAGGGCTATCACGAGCGCTTCCTGGACATCGACGGCGCCTGGCGGGACCACCTGACCTATGCCATCACGGCCGAGGAACGGCTGGACGCGCCGGTGCTGTCTCGGCTAGCCGCGTTGCCGGTGCCGCCCGGGTAGGCGGCCGAAACCGGCGCAGGCCAGGCCCCGACCGGGCCAGCTCTAAACCAGTACTTGATGTTGATACGGCGCGCCTGCGCGGCGTGACCGAAGTGGCGCCCTAGCGTGTCCGGAGAATGTGACAGGTGTGACGGGAGATGCAGATGTTCTCACCCATGATGACGGTGTCGGTGCTTGCCGTCCTCTGGTTGATCGTCGTCATCCCGATGCTCGTCAAGCGCAACGACGACCGCGCCGGCGAACGGTCGGCGGCCCGGTTCGGCTCGGCCATGCGAGCCCTGGCCGCCAGGCGGTCCCTGGCCACGCTGACCCGACCGGCGCCCCAGGCGGACCTCGAACCGGACGAGGCTCCGCGACTCGACCCGCACGCGCAGGTGTTCGTGCCCGGCCATGCGCTGCGCGCGGCGGCCGGCCGACGCCCGGTACCCGCTGCGATGGAGGCAACGTTGTATCCAGACCGACTCAGCCACGCCGATCTTTCCGAGGCCCGGCGGCAGATGCTCGCCCGGCGTCGGCGCTCACTGACGATACTGACGACCGGAACCTTGCTCGGGTTGCTCTGGGCGGTTGCCGCCGGCGGCATGCTTGCCTGGCTGGTCGCGCTGCTGTTCACCGGCGCGTTCGGTGGCTACCTGCTGTTCCTGCGCAACCAGGCTCTGCGCGACCGCGAGCGCAGGCAGTCGCGACTGCAGCGCTCCGGGCTTCGGCAGCCTTCCGGGTACGAGGTCAGCGAGCGGTTCAGCCACCAGGCCGAGACGGCGGCGGTCCGGATCGACGACGAGGACATCGAGCTACGCGGGATGGCCGACACCATCGACCTGACCGGGCTGTATGTCGAAGAGGAGTACGACGAGCGGGCGATGCGCCGGGCGGTGTAGCGGCTTTGCTCGCCGGGCTGGCTCGGCTTGGGGCCACGCGCGGGCGGCCAGGTTGGCTGGTAACCTAGCTGACTGGTTGGGGGCTGTGGCGCAGTCCGGTAGCGCACCTCGTTCGCATCGAGGGGGCCAGGGGTTCGAATCCCCTCAGCTCCACCAAACAAGCCCCGGATTCTCGGGGATAAACGTCTGTCTGGCTTAGCGCCAGGTGCGGCTGCGGCAGTGAATACCAATCTGTGCTGAGTAGCAGTCTGTCGCACGACGCGCAGCAGGTCGCGGTCTGGCCTGTCAACTTGCCATCAACGATGCAGCTTTGGGGCCAGAGTGCATGAGGTGTGTCCAGTCTCGGAGTTCGGGTTTACCTGGGCGGTGGCGAGCCGTTATGCGGGTTTGTTGATCCCTTCCGTAAGGGGCGGAATGCCCATTGAAGGTACGGATTGAGCGATGCAGACTTGAGGCCACATATGTAGATGTATGACCTGTAGGAGGTTCGAGATGGTCGGTTCACGGAAGAGGGCGACGGCAGCTGTGGCCGCGACTCTTGCTATCACGGGGATCAGCATCACCTCAGGGATGCCGTCAGCCGTAGCGGCGAATGGGTGCCAGGACCTCACCGTGCTCTCGAGCGGGTACGCGCAGACAACGGCCGAATACGCCAGTGGATGGACTATCGATACCGGCGGCCCAAGGTTCTGGTGGTACCTCAGGCACACTGATGGAAGCATCCAAGATCATAACCAGTCAAGCCCAACCGGGTACGCCTCTGTCATCGCACCTGCCAACATCTACTATATGCAAATCAACGCCACCCCTGGGGTGAAGGCTCACGTCTGCTACAACGGATAACCCCTCGGCGGAGCGAGAATGATCAGCTCTATGAGATGGAACGGCCGGAAAAACTCGCAAACCAAGGTGTCACATGACCGCGCGGGCCAGCACGTCGATTGAAGTTGGTTAGCGGTGGCTCGTCGGCGGTGAGGTGAATTGAGGGTAAGGGCTATCAGCTGAACGACTAGGCTAGTAGGCGTCCGGCCTTGCTGGTCATCTTCGAGTCCCAGACAGCTTGTGCTAACCCGTCGTTTGTCTACTGTCGATCTACCCTAAGCAGGTGAATGGTGCCGTCTACCTGGGCTTCGGGGTTCTTTTTGTGCTCCTGATTGCCATGATCATGTTCCGCGACCGGATTAGAGAGATTCAGTTCTTCGGCAACAGTCACATCAAGATGGACCCGAAGTCGACAAGAGCGCTCGCCGAACACGGCAAGCAGTTGATCATGGTCCCTGGGGATAGCCGCACCGCTGCAGACCTAGAAGATACAACAAGCCCCGCCGCTGAGGTCTCAGCCGAAGTTGGGCTGAGTGATGCCATCGCGATATCGGATGAACTCCAGGTCGAGAAGTCCCGGGACCCAGCGGCAATAATGCGCGAAGAAGACGCTCGCCGGGCGCAGCTAGAGCTGGTGATCGACGCCGCTGCTAAATGGGGCTGGGTCCAAGCGAAGATCGGCGTGTTCAAGGAGTTTCCGCATCCGGTGGTCACTTGGGATGACGACAGTCCGAAGATCGAGTACGGCACGACCGATGCCACCACGGTGGTTACGGCGGAGCGCCGCGCCAGCTGGTCGACCTTGGCGTCAGTAACCAGGCTTTCCTCCTTAGACGAGGCACCAACCGATGACTAAGCGGCCTGCCTTGAACGTCGTGGCATTTGACTGGTCGAGTCAGGTCATCTCCTACGCTTGGCGCTTCTGCGCAGCTAGGACGGACTTCTACCTCGTCCCGCGCTACGCGCCCTTGTCCGGCGCCAAGATTAGCCTGCACGGTCCAAACGAGACGCACGAGACGTTGTTCTACAAGTACGGCATCAATCGCGACGGGATCAACCGAGCGATTAGAGCTGGTGGCGTCACCAACGCTCCGTTTCGTGGTCTTGAGTTCGAGGGTCGATTCATTGAGCCTGGCGTCCGGCATGTCATCACGCTGCGCTGGACACCCGGACTGTTCAAGGCGGGACGACCACCTGCTCCCAACCCCGGTGAGCTATCGCCTGCTTCCCTTGGGCACATCGTCCCCCGCGCCGGCGCTAGGCTTCGCAGCAGACCTCGATTTCTACGTGGCCCAAGAGCGTCCCTACTGGCGGAACGAGTCCCGTGCCCGCCGGGAACGGGCTTGCCTTGGTCCGCTCCGTAACGACCGTGGTGAATACCTAACGGCGGTTTCCGTTCGGCGGCGGCCGAGCGACAAAGAGACACCTCTCGAAGCACGCTTGCCATCGCCGCAGAGCAAGAAGGACTTCGTGCGCGCCATTGGCTCAGCGGTTGACGGCGAGAGTGTGCTCTGGGTGGTCGAGCAGTGGACGTCGGCGAAGTTTCTACAGGCAGCGCCAGCTGATTGAGGAAGGCGAGGGCCTCTCCAACACAGAAGCGCTAATGCACCCAAGGCAGGCGACGCCAGAGGCCAATTAGTCCGCGCAGGACGCTTTCCAGAAGGACGGGCAGGAAACCGCTGAGTAAGGCGAACTCGATGCCGATCTTGACGATTCCCAGGTTCTGTCTGGTGGCGAGGTCGGTACGTCGTAGCGTCAAGACAGGCGTATCCGCATCAACGGCCAACTCGTTCTGGGTCACGCTTGACGCCCACGCGACCTCACCGGCAGCTACGTAGTCAGGTGTTGGGAGTGCCGTGGCAACTTCCCACTTGTTGTCGTACTCAACCCGTTTACACAAACTTGTGTCGGCCTGCTGAAAGCCATCGTCAACGACGTGGGGGGTGTCTGGATCAGTGATCACGTCATTGAGGGCATTGTCTTGCGGCGGGTCCGGCAGTATCAGGATGCCTTTACGGTCGCCGGGCCGGTCGACAGAGAGCTGACCGGTGCCTCGTATGCGAACCATCTCGGCGGACGGTGTCAGAAATTTGCCTGCACAGTAGGTGTCTGAACCCGTCCCTTGTAGCGGTCCAGTGGTAGGTGTTTGACCTCTTATCAGCTGGCAGCCGCCTGGTGCCGAGCAGGCATAGCTGCTGACGGTGGCCTTGAGCGCCTGCGGCCGGAAGTCGTCGACTGTGATTCCCGACAAGGTGGCAGAGCCGATCAGCGCTATAGCCCACTGCTTCCCCAGTGCCTCTTTAGGAAATCGCAGCGTGTAGGTGACGGCATCGGCACCTAGCCGGGTATCGATGTCTTCTTCAATTCCGACGCCAAGACTTTGACCATCATCGGCGTCGAAGCCGATGGTGACGAAGCCGACGGCACGCTGGGTCGGTGGCTCGCGGAATAGGGCCAGCGTGTGCTTGGCCGTCGTGACCCCGAGCGTGAGCGACAAGGCGCACATGACGGCAGCTAGAAGACCTAGTCCCCACCGCAGCGCTGTATCAGATGCAGACTTCGGCGCGGGCGCGGGCGCGGGGTGGGGCGGCAGAGTCGGTGACGGCGGCATGGGCAGTTGGACAGCAGAGCGTCGCGCTGTCTGGCCGACCAGCTGCTCACGGCGTGCCCGGCGTACTCGCAAACTGCGGGGCAGTCGGGTGCCTTTCTTGCCGTCCATCAGTCGGTCTGGAGTTCGCGGTTGATTTGGTCCGTGATCTTGGTTGTTTCGCTTTCAAGGTAACCCAGCTGCTTAGTGAATTCCTGGTTCACCGTGGTCTCATCTTTACGCGCAACCGGGCCCTGGTCGTTTCCCCACTGGAGCATGACGTCGTTGAAATGTTTGCAGGTATCAGCGGACTCGAACTGCTGCTCTTGCATGTCCTTGAGCAACTTCTCAACCGCCGACGAAAGGTCGAAAGTTTGCGTCCGGGAGTCTCCGTAGAGGCGGTTCGAGGCGTTCCGGACTGGAGTAACCAGATGCTGCTCTATCCAAGCCTGCTGATCGGCGGGGTTGGTGATGTACTTCTGGCCTGAATCAACCGGCATCATCAAATAGGCGTAACAGTTCACCATGACGTCGTCTAAAGCGGCCAGGTCCGTCTCAAGCTTGGGGTAGGCCACATACTTACGCTCGCGAGCAGCTTGTTGCTGGCTGGCCGAGGCCTGCGCAGCCGCTTGCGCCTTTTCGAACTGGTGGTTGCTCCGAGTCGTAGCGACGGCGATCGTGATGCTGACGACGGCGGTGATGAACGCCGTAATGAGGCCGAGGTATGTCAGCCACCGCGCCGGCGGTTTAGCGGCCGTGGCAAGTTGCGCAGGCTCATTTCGGCGACTGCCCTTCGGGCGTGGTGTACACGCCTGCGACGGCGCAGCTGTCTCTTTACGGAACCCCCAACTAGCCAGCATGGCGACAAGTTAGCGCCGAGGGCCCCTTGGCGTGGAAGGATTTCCCGTAATAGGCGAAACGTCTATATGTGAGTCTATTTTGGGGGTTGGAGCTCCCGGACCGATCCGTTGGACCATGCCATTGGCTTAGCCGCTTGCGGTATCGCCGAGAGGGTAATCTTCAGTTACGGAGCACCGGGAATCGTTTACAGATTGAGCCTTGACGAGATCATCATGCATAAGCTTGTACGCCCGGCAAAGGGCGTTACTTTGTCGTTTCTGGCGGCAGTGTCGTCGGCAGTCGTGAGCATCCTGCTGGCCGTCGTCTTCCCGTCCATCCCGGCACGCTGGTCGCATCAGGTGATGGCCAGTCAGGCGGCAACACTAAGCGCCCACGCCTGGCGTCCGGTAGGAGATACTTCCGTGACTGCCGGTACCGGTGCACTGACCACCGCCACCGGGCCTGGCTTGATGCGATGGTACGGAGCTGTAGCCACTGTCAAGCCCTGTGACTATGAGGTATCCCTTGACGCGCGGTGGGTGGCCACGCCAGGCTCACCGTCCGGCTACGCGATCGGTCCTGGAGTTGCCGTAAACGCTGGCGGCGTTCCGCACGGGCGAGCCTTCCAGTACGACGGTGGATTCCACGCTGTTCGCACACCGCTATTTCCCTATGACAGCGCCGACAACCAATCGGGCTACATTGATCCGATCACGCACTTCACGGATGGCACCCCTGTACAGATAGATGGCTCCTGGCACAGATGGGCCATAAGGGTGCGAGACGGTGCTGCGTCCGCGACTGTTGACGGTCACGTGCTGGGCTCGATAGAAACTGGATCGGAATGCGCTCGCAGTCTCTACCTCCGAGTCTGGAACGGTACTGCTATGTTTCGCGATATTACGGTTCGTGAAGTGGGCGGAATCTTTTCAACCTGATCTTTAGATTCGCGCCAGGCGGCGACAGTAGTCTGACCCTTGTGCCTCGATCACCCAATAGCAGCCAGGACGGTGCCGACGAGAGTAAGGAATAGTCCAGCCGCCTGCAGCCGGAGACCGTCGGTCGCCAGTTTCTTGACTTCGTCGCTGACTTCTCTGCGCAGGACTGCTTTGGTTTCGGTGATGCGCGCATCCAGCGTGCCGAGTTTCTGCGCATTGGCCCGCTGCTCCTGCTCCAAGTTGTTCAGCAAGGTGCGTAGCAGGACCCCGTGAGTTGATCCAGGTGATCTGGTCCCCGCTCGTTGACTTCGGGGTTTGCGAGTCAGGCCACGTTGGTGTCGTTGTGGATCTTCTCAAATTCGGTCGGTGTCATCCAGCCCAAGGAGCTGTGGCGGCGCTGCCGGTTGTGGAAGATTTCGAGGTACTCAAAGATCGCGTTGGCCAGTTCCAGGCGTGTCTTCCATCGCCGGCGGTTCAGGAGTTCGGTCTGCATGCGACCCCAGAATGCTTCGAT
>JBJMIB010000024.1:0-191623 GCA_045807085.1 Jatrophihabitantaceae bacterium | reverse complement strand
GGGGCCGCCCCCCCCCCCGACTCCAGCGCCGCCACGTTCTCGGCCACCGTCGGAATCCGGTACGCCTCCGCGGCGGTCTTCACGATCAGCCGGGCGGCCCCGGTCCGGACCGCCAGCCGGGCGGCCTCGGCGAGCAGCCCGGCCGCACCGGCCGGGGTACGCGGATACACCCCCATGTAGGTGTAGATCACGATGTGCCTGTCGGCGTCCGGCAGCAATTCGTCGGCCAGCCGGCGCAGCGCGAACACCGCCTCCCGGTCCTGGTCCGGGCTGGTCTGCTGGGCGTAGCTCAGCGACACGCTGCGCACCCCGTGCTGGCGGAAGAACAGGCACTCCAGCACGCTGAGCGCGACCAGCAGGCCGGGCGGGCAGAGCTGGCCGAGCATGCAGCCGCCGAAGCTCTCCAGATGCGGCTCGACCCCGCTGCCGCCGAGGCCGGCCAGCAGCTCGCAGCTGCGCGCCCAGCTCGCGGTCGCGACCTCCAACGGCACCCGGCTGTAGGGCAGGCAATAGGACACCGGGCCGCCCTCGGTGGCATGCAGGCCGGCGGCCATCAACGCGGCCACGATGGCCTCCGGGCATGGGGAGCCGTGCCGGATCTGCACCGGGAAGCTGGGGCTCACCACCCCGTCCAGGACCGCCGCGGTGGTCGCCAGCTGATGTGAGACCAGCGGGTAGCCGTTCAGCTCCCGGCCGGCCGCGACCGCCCTGGCCGCCTCCGTCTCGGCCCCGATCCGGGTGTAGCTGTCCAGCGTGATGGTGCCGACCGTGGTCGCCGCCGCGTGCTTGGTGGCGAGCAGGCCGTGCCGCATGGCGCGTGGGTCGCTCATCCCCATCCGCGGCTGGACGACCAGCCGGCCCGCCTGCTGGGCGCGGGTGACGACGTCGCCGAAGGACAGCGCCGTGCCGATAACGATGGTCACCGAGGCTGCTCCACCCGGACGAGCTGACCCAGTGAACTCAGCGCCTCCGTGCCGGCACCGTCCTCGAAGACCGCGTTGTAGCCGGCGGCCCGTAGCCGAGCCCGGGTCTGCTGGCCGGACGGCCCGGCGATGCCCAGCTTTCCGCCGATCACCACCGGCAGCTCGGCCAGCGCCGGGCAGGCCCGGAGCTGGCCGATCAGCAGCGTGCCGTCCCGCAGCCCGTGCCCGTTGACCGTGCTCACCACGATCAGGTCGGGCCGGCAGCGCAGCGCCTCGGCAACCACCTCCTCCGGTGGCACGCACGGGCCCAGGTTGCGCACCCGATGCCCGAACTCCTCCAGCGCCAGCTGCAGGAAGACCAGGTTCCAGGTGTGCGAGTCCGAGGCCACCGTGGTCACCAGCACCGACAGGCCGCCGCCCCCGGCTCGGGCCGGCAACCCGGTCCGGTCCGCCAGCGCGGTCTCTGGCAGCACCGTGGCCTCTGGCAGCACCGTGGTTTCCGGCAGCACCGCCTCGGCCGGCGGGGCGGTCCCGGCCGGCGCGGCAGGCATGCTCACGCGGCACCGGTCGTAGCCGGCCCGGCAGCTTCAGCTGGTGCGCCATCGTCAGCTGGTGCCGCCTCGGCGGCCAGCCCCAGTTCGAGCGTGCAGCACTTCACGCCACCGCCGCCGCGCAGCAGTTCCGACACGTCGGCGCCGATCGTCTCGAAACCTCGCTCGCGCAACTGCGCGGCAAGCCGCGGCGCCCCGGACGGCAACACCACATGACGGCCGTCGGAGACGGCGTTCAGCCCGAACGCCGCCGCATCCTCGGCGCTCGCCAGCACCGCGTCGGGAAAGAGCTCGGCGAGCATCGCCCGGCTCTGCGGGCTGAAGGCGGCCGGGTAGTACATGATGTTGCGCTCGTCGAGCACCCCGATCGCGGTGTCCAGGTGGTAGTAGTCGGCGTTCACCAGGGTCAGCCCGATCACCCGTCGCCCGAAGAACGCCTCGCTCTCGGCATGCGCGGCCGGGTCGCTACGGAAACCGGTGCCGCCCAGCAGCAGGTCGGCGACGGCGAGGAAATCACCCTGGCCCTCGTTGATGCTGTCGGCCTGGCGGACCGCGAAGTCGCGGGCGCCGAACCAGTCGAGGTAGGCAGGCGATTCGCCCACCCGCTGCTGGTAGCGAAAGCGTGCCACCAGCGAGCGGCCGCCCAGCACCGTCGCGCCGTTGGCGGTGAACACCATGTCCGGCAGGTCGGGCAGCGGCTGCAGCAGGTCGATCCGGTGACCCAACTCCAGGTAGATGTCGTGGATCCGCTGCCACTGCAGGTAGGCCAACCGGGTATCGACCGGCTTGCTCGGGTCCATCCACGGGTTGATCGAGTAGATCACGTCGTAGTGCGTCGGCGGGCACATCAGGTAGTGCCGCCGGACGGCGAGCCGCGGCGTCATCGGGCGTCCCCGGCTGCATCGCCGACGTAGTACCAGTTCTCCGGGTTGATCATCCCGTACGGGTTGACCGGCTCGACCCCACCGAGGTTGTTGGCGATCTCCAGCAACCGCAGCGGGAACCCGGGTGTCCAGAGGGCCGGCACCTGCTCGGCCAGATAGTCGTAGTAGTCCGACATGGCGTGCGGGTCATCGCTGAGCAGGGTCTGCTCGATCAGCTCGTCGGCCTTGGGATCGCTGTAGTGCGCCCAGTTGCTGCCGGCGTCGGACTTGAAGATCAGCTCACCGGTTGCCTTGCCGTAGAACACCCAGCCTCCGTTCCAGCAGTTCATCTCCCACAGGTGCTTGCGCGGACCCTCGGTGTGGTCCTCGGCGACCATCACCGAGCCGTAGATGGCCTGCAGCCGCAGCTCGATGCCGGCCTTCGCGGCGTCGGCCCGCAGCCGATGCATCAGCTGGGTCAGCGCCTCCTTGCCGTCCACGTAGCGCACCGTGAACGACAGCGGGGTGCCGGCCTCGATTCCCTCGCCGGCGCAGCCGGGACCGTCGCCCGGCCGGACGCAGGTCGCCGGCGTGCTGCTGACGTCCCAGCCGTTGTCGGTCAGCAGCTGGCGCGCGGCCTCGATGTCGAACGGCCAGCGGACCGGCGGTCGGGACGTCGGATCGCTGCCCAGCGTCGGGATCGGTCCATCGGTGCGGTAGGCGTAGCCGTGGAAGATGTCCCGGATCATCGAGTCCTGGTCCAGGCAGGACTGCAGCGCCTGCCGGACGTAGGCCTGCCGGAGGATCTGACCGGCCCCGGTGGTGTTGCCGTAGTTGATCGGCAGGTAGTTGACCGAGTAGACGTTCTGCGGCACCAGCCGGAAGTTCTCCCGCAGCGGGTTGCCGCCGCCGGCCACCAGGCCGACGTCCAGCCCGTACGGCAGGTAGCCGACCTGGATCGCGCCGGGCGCCCGCGGGCCGGCCTGCAGGGTGGCGTACTGCCTGGCATCGGAGACCACCGGCACCTGCCGGAACTCGTCCAGGTAAGGCTTGTTCGGCCCGGAGTAGTGCTCGTTCGGGACGAAGCTGACCTCACCGTCGAGGCCGAACTTGGCCAGCCGCCACGGCCCGTTCACCACGCTCCAGACCGGGCTGCTCGGCCAGCCGGCTCGGATGCTGTTGTCCTCCGAGGTCCATTCGCCGTTCTGCGAGACCAGGTAGTCATAGACCGCCGGGATGTCGGCGAGGTTGGTCGAGGCGTCGGCCGGGCAGTCATCGGCGGTGCGGTCCCATGCCTTGGGCATCGGGGTGATCAGGCTGAGCTGGTTCATCACCACCCAGCTGCGCGAGTAGGCCCGGTTGAAGACGAAGCGAACCTTGTTCTCCGCGATCTTCTCGTAGGAGGTGAGGTTGTCCGGGAACAGGCCGGGCACGTACGAGCCGTAGCGCGGTCCCTTGACCACCATCATGTTCACCCAGAACATCACGTTGTCCGCGCACACCGGCTCGCCGTTGGACCACTGCCACGGCTTGAGGGTGATGGTGACCGTGCGCCCGTCGGCGTCCCAGTCCGGTGGCTCGGCCAGGCTCAGGTCGTAGTCCACCTCCAGCGTGCCGTCGCGGCCGAGCCAGTACAGCGGTCGGTACATCAGCACCTGGAACTCGAACAGGTTGCGGATGCCGATCCGCTCCGGCGGCGTGAACGGAAAGATCGTCGAGGGCGGAAAGCCCGGATGGCAGGCCCAGGCGGCGCTGCCACCGCGGACAGGCGAGCCGCCACCGGTCGCATCGGCGGCCTCCGCCAGGTCGGCCGCGGTCTGCTGGCCGGCCGCGGCCGGTGCCGCCGAATCGGCCGCGGCGGCCACGACGGTAGACAACTGCATGCCCTGCTCCTCGCTGTCGTTGTGGTGGGTCACCGGGACGGGCTCGCCCGGTGGGTCGGACATCCGCACCTCGATCTGGCCGGCGAGTTCGCGTGCCGTGGCCATCGCGTCGGCGAACGAGTCACCGGTGGTGCACAGGAATCCCAGGATGTTGTTGCCCTCCGGTGGCCGGCGGACCAGATCGCCCGGCTTCGCGGTGAGCTTGAAGAAGAAGACCCGTTCCGACTCGGTGACCGTGGCGGGCACGGTGATCTGCTCGATCCGGCCGGCCGGGCTGAGCAGGCAGAAGCCGGCGGCATGCACACCGGTGGGCTGGTAATGGCTCACTTGCGGCCGCACCCCGCTCGCCACGTCCATCAGCACTCGCAGTGGCGAGTAGCCGGCGGTGATGCTGGCGAAGTAGTCCAGGCCGCCACCACCGGGCCGGGCGGCGATCTCCAGCAGGTTCGGCTCGCCCTGATGGAAGCGCACCTCGGCATGCATCACGCTGCGCCGGATGCCCTGGGCACGCGCCGCCGCGCTGATCACCCGGTGCACGGTGGCCAACTGCTCCGGTGCGAGCGCGGTGGGTGCGCGGTGCACGTCGTCGTCGAAGGTGTCGCCCTCGACGGTGACCCGGTCCACCACCGAGCCCAGGTAGACCTCGTCGTCCCAGATCAGCGCCTCGGTCAGGAACTCCGGACCGTCCAGGAAGGATTCGATCAGCAGGCCATGCGGGCCGAGATCCAGTCCGTCGGGCTCCATCCGGTACCAGGCCATCTGCTCGATGCCCTCGCGAGCCTGGGCGAACCGCTCGGTCAGCGCGGCCGGCGAGTCCACCCGGAAGACGAAGTTGCTGGCGGCACCCAGGGTGGGTTTGAGGATCACCGGGTAGCCGAAGTCGGCGGCCGCGGCCAGTGCGGCCTCGAGGTCGGGTACGAACCGGAACCGCGGCCGCGGCACCCCGGCGCGCTCGTGCGCCTGCCGCATCAGCAGTTTGTTCCGGCTGGTCCGAGCGGCCTCGACGCCGATGCCGGGCAGCCCGAGCGCCTCGGCCGTCGCGGCGACGGCCACCACGGCGGACTCGGAGAAGCTGAGCACACCGTCGAACTGCTGCTCGGCATGCCAGGACTTGGCCGCGGTGATGATGTCGTCGATGTGCTTGGAACCGGCGATCCGATAACGCTCGGCCAGCCAGTAGTCCGGTTCGCCGAGCCCGTTCAGGACGAACAGGTCGGCACCGAACTCCCGCAGCCGCTGGTAGCGGGACAGGTAGTACGCGCCGTTCTGCACGGCCTCCAGCGCCAGCAGTTTCACCGGCTTCTCCCTCTGCTTCGTTCGATCGGATACGCGCCGGCTCGCTGCCGGCTGCCTGGCTACCGCCCGGAGATCTGCTCGGCGGTGGCCGGCCCGTCGCTGCTGTGCCGGGTCTGGATGACTGCCTTGTGCGGGTCGTCGGCCAGCAGGGCGTCGATGATGCCGGCCCGCTCGCCGGCCCGCCGGCCGGTCAGCGAGCTGCGGTACAGCAGCCGCAGTTGCGCCATCGAAAGCCCGCTGATCCGCTCCAGTTCCGCGACCAGCTCGGGCGCGTCCGGCAGCTGGTCGGCCAGCAGCAGCTGGATCTCCTCGAGCGAGTCGGCCAGCCGTGGGTGCTCGCGCCGCAGGAACCCCGCCAATCCGGCGCCCTTCTCGGCGAACGGCGAGTAGACCAGGCAGACCAGCTGCGCCTCGGTCAGCCCGAACGTCTGCTGGGCGTAGACCTCGGCGGCCTGGCGCATCTCGGCCAGCGCCGCCGGGCTGGCGTAGCGTGCCTGCACCTGTTCGATGAGCTGGTCCGGGAAGTCCTTGCTGCGCATCAGCCCGACCGCGAAATCGACGTACTCCCGCATCCCCTCGGCGTACGGGCGCTGATACACCCGCTCGCACTTCAGGCCGCGCAGGTGGGCCATCAGCGCCGGGTTGCCGCAGTCGGACTCGGTGAAGCTGAACGCGATGTCGTCGAACTCGAAGCCGAGGAAGCCGGTCAGCAGCTCCATATGGTCGCCGGAGGCGTACTCGGTGTCGGAGTATATGGAGAAGAACCGCAGCCGCTCCGGCACGTCGTGCCGGACCCGTCGTTCGGCGATCGCGGCTTGTTCGCCGTGGATGTCGGCGAAGTAGGTCTGGGCGATGTTGTCGACGGTGGACAGGAAACGGCCCAGCCCGACACCGACCGCGGCGCGGTCCGGCACCAGCTGCCGGGCCAGCCGACCTACCCAGAGGGTGTACTGGCGCTGTTCCTGCTTCGAGTCGCCGGTGATGATGAGGTCGGCGCCGGCACCGTATCCGGCGGCCAGGCCGAGGGCGTTGACCACGCTGAGGTTGCAGGCATTGCAGAAGGTGGGCCGGCCGTCGCCGAAGGTGCGGTGGCCGGTCATCAGGATGTCGACCCGGTTGCGGCGCACGATGTGCGGGCGCTGCGGCGAGTCGACGTCGAACTCGCTCACCTCGTCGCCGTCGATCAGCAGCAGTTCGCAGGCCTCATCGGCCGGCAGCCGGAGCGCCCGGTACTCCCGGTCGATGTTCTCCAACACCGCGCGCGGCATGCCGGCGTGCCGGTTGGTGGCCACCCGCAGTCGAAAGGTGCTGCCCACCGACCGGTAGAGGATCAGCTGCATGGCGCGGACGAAGGCCAGCGTGTACGCACTGTCTTTCCCGCCGCCATACGCCACCATGACCAGGTTTCGATCTAGTTTGTCCTGATGTGGCAGCGCGGCGCGCAGCCGCTCGCCGCATCGGGCAGCCGCATCCAGATTCGCTGCCGGCATCGCTGCCGCGAGCTCTCCGAAAGCCTGCTCTCGCATGGCGCGAACGCCGGTCAGGCAGGGGTCGGCCATGGCCATGCGGCAACTCCTTTGACGTGGCTGTGGGACTGATTCGTCGAGATAGAGGTGCACGTGCGCGGCGTTACCTCAACGGATTAGAGCGGCTGAACGGTCAGCGGTGATACAACCGGGCGCCGTCGGCCAGTTCGGGCGTATCGCGCAGGATGCGCAGTGCACGCATTCGCATCGGGCCGATGCTGCCGACCGGCAACCCCAGCTTCTCGGCGACCTCGACATAGCTGGGGCAGGTGTCGGACATCAGCATCCGGATCAGCCGCTGGTGCACCGGTGGCAGCCGGCTCAACGCCTGCTCCAGCAGCGGCTCGTACTCACCGTCTATCGGGTACACGTCGGCCGCGCCGGTCGGCAACCCGCTGCCCTGCTCGGTGGCGGGATCGGGGCTGAGCAGATACCGCTTGCCCTTCATGGCGACCCGCAGGCTCTCCCGCCGAACAGTGGCAGTCAGCCAGGACGGCAGGCTCTCCGGCTCGCGGATCTGATGCCCGCGTTCCCACAGTCGGATCCAGGTCAGCTGTACGACCTCGGCGGCGTCGCTGTCGTTCAGCCCGACCCGGCGCGCGGTGTGCTGGAGCAGTCGGCCGTAGCGGCGCATCAATTCCTGCCAGGCAGCCGGATCCGGATCCGCCGCGCACGCCCTGACAATCAGCGCGTCGAGAGAACGGCTGCCAATGGCGGGAGCCGATCTAAAGCGCGGCCGCGGCTCAGATGTGACGAGGGCGGTGACCGTCATTGTGCCGTCCTTTCATTTCGAAACGTGCGGTGCAGTCATTCCAGGCGACAGGCGACGTCTACTCACCGATCAGAGATTTCGGGGGAGGAGCGGACAGCTAGCCCGCATCCGGCGAAAACGAGCCGCGGTGAAACCGTGCATGTCGGTGGCTGCAGCCCGTCCACGATCGACCGACAAGGCAGCATCAAGTTGTCGATGATTGGTCGATATTCAGTCGACAATCCATCGACAGCGCAGGCTAAGTCACGGTCGTAGAAGGGCCCGGCGGCTCTTTGCGCCAGCTGACCGACGACCCTTCCGATGGCTGCGGCGCACCGGAAAACGGGGCCTGTCGACAGTTGAAACAACGCGATCGGCAGCCAGCGGTTACGCCCTGAGCGCCGATCACCTGCTCGAGGAGATCCAATCGGAGCCTTAGCGGGCTTTGACGTGGCGATTTTGGTTAACGCCAGAAATAGGTCTTTATGAGTTAACCTGCATGAACGCTACGAGCCGTCGATTTCGGTACGTGGTGTGGACATGCTTCCGGGGTGCAGGATCGTGGTTTGCGGAGGCAGGAAGCCAGGTTGGTGGATGTCCGCGCGCAAGGACATCTGACTGGACCCGGTGGTGCCGGGCAGGAGAAATATGCCGATTTACGGTGCTGGGCACGATCCCGATTTCCGTGCCGAAGAAACCGACCCCATCTTCGGGGCGTTAGGCCCGCTGGAGGTGCGGGCCGGTGACGGACTGGTGCATGTAGGTGGCCCGCAGATACGCACGCTGCTGGCGCTGCTGCTGGCTCGGCCGGGCCAGGTGATGAGCCTGTCGGCGCTGGTCGCCAGCTTGTGGTCGAGCGACGCGCCGCCGTCGGCCGAGCGCACGGTGCGCACCTACATGTCTCGATTGCGGCATGCGCTGACGCCGGTTGCCGGCCGGTTCGGCCACGGCCAACTGGTGGTTGCCACCCCACCGGGGTATCTGTTGCGCGCCGATCCACTCTCAGTGGATGCGTCCCGGTTCGAGCAGTTGGCGCTGGCCGGCCGGCACGCGCTGACCCGCAACGATCCGATGGCTGCCCGGTCGCACCTGGGGGAGGCGTTGGCGTTATGGCGCGGCGATGCGTATGCCGAATTCGCCGACGTTCCGTTGCTGCGCACCGAGGCCAGCCGGCTGGAGGAGTTGAGGCTCAACACGGTGGAGAATCGCGTGCAGTCGGAACTGAAACTAGGTCTCGGCTCGGACCTGGTCGCCGAGATGGACGCCCTGGTCTCGGCGCATCCACTGCGGGAGCGGCTGTGGGTGCAATACATGATCGCGCTGTATCGGTCCGGGCGGCAGGCCGAGGCGCTGTCCGCCTACCAGCGCGCCCGCGCCTACCTGGCCGATGAGCTTGGCCTGGAGCCGTCGGGCGAACTGGCCGATACGCATCGCAAGATCCTGGCGCACGATCCGGAATTGCTGCCGCCGGTGAATAGCGCCTTGGATTCGGAGCCGCTGGCCACCGTGATAGCCGGCCGGTTCGGTCGCCGATGGGACGATCAGCCGCAGGCGTCTGACGTCGGATACCTGGCCAGCCAGTACCTGGCCGGCCGGGGTACGGCCGGCCGGCGGCCACGGCCACCCGCGGCGGCGGAGCGGATCGAATCGCCGCGAACCCGGTGGGGCAAGTCCCCGGAATTCGTCGAGGGCGAGTCCCCGGAATTCGTCGAGGGCGAGTCGCCGGAGTTCGTCGAGGGGACGTTGTCGCGGTCGGCCCATGGCGAGGAGTCCGACGCAGGGTGGGCCGAACGGTCGGAGAAGGCTCGGGATCAGGGCTCGATTGCCAGCCCAGCCTGCGTTCGGCGGGAGACCGGCTCGGCCTGCTGCGCCGCGGCCGCCTCGGGCCATCGACCCCCCACATCGCGATCGGGGCGACGGTGGGCCCGGGCGGATCGACGGTCCGCGCGGACCGCCGGGCAGCCGGGCGGCTGGCTAGCAAGGGTCCTCAGCCGGCGCTGCGTTCGCGCGCTGGTCGGGCACCTCAGCCGTCGCTCGACGCTACTGTCGCGCTGGCTCACCAGCATTGCCGCGCTGAGCTCGGTGCACTCACGCGAGTGGTCAGGCTGAGCTCAGCGGCTGGCCGCCTTCTTGTACTGCCGGACGGACAGCGGAATGAACACCGCCAGCAGCAGCGCCACCCAACCCAGCGTGTAGATCACCGGATGTTGCAGTGACCAGTATTGCGGCACCGGTGCGTTCGGGCTGGTGTTGCCGAACAGGTCTCGGGCGGCCTGGGTCACCGACGACACCGGATTCCAGTTCGCGATCGGCTTGAGCGGGCCCGGGAAGTTCTGGGTCGGCACGAAGGTGTTGGCCACGAAGGTGAGCGGGAAGATCACGATGAAGGAGGCGTTGTTGACCACCTCTGGGCTCGGCACCAGCAGGCCGACCCATGCCATGACCCAGGAGATCGCGTAGGCGAAGAGCAGCAACAGCAGGAAGCCGGCCAGCGCCTCGCCGGCGGAGCTGCGGATGCGCCAACCGACCAACAGGCCGGTTATCGACATGATGACGATGACCAGCAGGTTGTTGCCGACATCGCTGCTAGTGCGCCCGACCAGCACCGCCGAGCGCGACATCGGCAGCGAGCGGAAGCGGTCGATGATGCCCTTCTTGATGTCGTCGGCCAGACCTGCCCCGGTGATGGTGGCGCCGAAGATCACCGTCTGGGCGAAGATGCCCGGGATCAGATACTCCCGGTAGTTGATGCCGGGAACGTTGATCGCGCTGCCGAAGACATAGGCGAACAGCAGGATGAACATGATCGGCGACATGGTGGTGAAGACCAGCAGGTCCGGCACTCGTTTGATCTTGATCAGGTTGCGCTTGGCGACGATCGCGCCGTCCAGCAGCGTCTTGGTCGCGGTCATCTCGCTCCTCCTGCCTGCGGTGAGATCATCGGCCGGGTCCATCCCCGCGGCTGCTGAGCGCCGGCCGCGGCTCGGACTCCGGTTCGGACCGATGCCCGGTCAGCTTCAGGAACACCTCATCCAGGGTCGGCCGGCGCAGCGCGACGTCGAGCACCACGATGCCAGCCGAATCCAGCCGGTGCACGGCGTCGACCAGCGTCGCCGAGCCGCCGGTGACCGGTCCGACCAGCCGGCGGGAATGCTGCTCGACCTCGACCGGCCCGTCGGCGAACCGCTCCAGGATCTCCCGCGCCGGCCCCAGGTCGGCCAGCTCGGCGACGGTCAGTTCGATTCGCGCCCCGCCGGCCTGGTCCTTGAGCTGGGCGGCGGTGCCCTGAGCGATCGCCTTGCCGTGGTCGATTACCAGGATGTTGTCGGCCAGCCGGTCGGCCTCCTCCAGGTACTGGGTGGTCAGCAGCAGGGTGCTGCCGCTTCCCACCAGGTCGCGGATCACCTCCCACATGTCGTTGCGGCTGCGTGGATCCAGCCCGGTGGTCGGCTCGTCCAGGAACAGCACCGGTGGTCTGGCGACCAACGCGCCGGCCAGGTCCAGCCGGCGCCGCATGCCACCCGAGTAGGTCTTCACCGGCCGGTCGGCGGCGTCGGACAGGCTGAACTGGTCCAGCAGCTCGCGAGCGCGCTGCCTGGCGTCGGCGCGGGACAGCCCGTACAGCCGGCCCACCATCTGCAGGTTCTCGTAGCCGGTCAGGTACTCGTCCACCGCCGCGTACTGGCCGGACAGTCCGAGCTTCTCGCGCACCTTGCCCGGCTGGTTGACCACGTCCAGGCCGGCCACCGTGGCGCTGCCGGCGTCCGGCTTCAGCAACGTGGTGAGGATCCGGACGGCGGTGGTCTTGCCCGCCCCGTTCGGCCCGAGCAGGCCCAGGATGGTGCCTTCCGGCACAGCCAGATCCAGCCCGTCCAGCGCCCGCAGCCGGCCATAGGTCTTGACCAATCCGCTGGCGGTGATGACTTCTGCCATGCACGGCAGGCTAGAGCACGCCACCGACAATCGCGTCCGAATATTCGCCGGCGGCGTGGCGCTGCCGCCTGCCTCGCGGCGAACGGTCCTCGGTGCTGGCTAGGTTGGACGGCGTTGTGCCACCTCGATGGACGAAAGACCCGATGGACGAAAGAGCAGATGGACGAAAGACCCGATGGACGAAAGAGCAGATGGACGAAAGACCCGATGGACGAAAGAGCAGACAAGATGACACCAACCGACGGCCCGCTGCGCAGGCGACCTGACGGCATGACCGACGCCACGGTCGCCGCGCTGGGCAAGCTGTCCGAGGCGCTGGAGACGGTGGAGTACGCCCGCGGCCAGTTGTACGAGTTCCACCGCCGGTCGGGCACCGCGGACCGGTTGCTGCAGGAAGCCTGCGCGGAACTCGCGGCGGCCGGCCACACCGAGCTCGCCGAGGAACTGAACCGGCAGCTGGTGGGCCGCGACGTGCTACCCGGCATGTGGACCTTCCAGGTGGTCGAGGGGTACGAGGCGCAGTACTGGTCGGTGTTCCGGGAGCTGGAGGAGCGGGTACGGACCGCGCTCGGCGCGCAACGGCACCTCTACGAGGCCGAGATGAAGTACCGGGAGCAGCATTCCTAGCCGTCGCCGGGCGCGGCGCGGGTTCCGCCTCAGCGCAGGGCGTCGGTGGCAACGATCAGAGCCACGTTGATGGCCGCGCAGCCGATGATCGCGTTGAACACCACCGCCGGCCGGTCCCGGGCCGCCGCCCGGGCGGCCAGCGCCACCACCCCGACCACCGCCACCAGCCCGGCCGCGGTCAGCCAACCCGGCTGGCTCAGCAGCACGCACAGGGTGCCGAGGAAGCTGGCGGAGCAGGCAGCCGCGGTCGCGCCGTGCAGTCCGGCCCGCTGCGGTAGTCCCCGGACGCCGGCGGCCAGGTCGTCGGCGATGTCGGGCAGCACGTTCGCGTAGTGCGCCGCCGAGCCGATCAGCGCGGCGGCCAGCACGATCAGGTACGGCGGCAGGTGCGGGTGGCCCAACGCGGTGGTGGCGATGATCGGCAGCGAGCCGAAGGCATACAGGTACGCCAGCACCGAGAGCCGGTTGAACTTCAGCCGGTAGTTGTAGAGCCAGCCGGCCGCCACCGCGCTGAGGTGCACCAGGCCCGGCAGCCAGCCGAGCGCGAGCGACAACGGCACGGTCAGCCCGAGGGCGGCCAGGCAGGCGATGCGCAGGTCGGGGGCGGTGAGCCGGCCGGTGGCCAGCGGCTTGTCCGAGCGGTGCGCGGCGACGTCCCGGCCGCGGTCGGTCAGGTCGTTGGACCAGCCGATCGACAGCTGCCCGGTCCCGATCGCCAGCGCTGCGACCAGGCAGGCCAGCGCGGTGTTGCCGGCGCTGGCGAACAGCACGGTGGTCAGCGCGGTGACCGCGACCGTCGGTTGTGGGTGGCACGCCTTGGCCAGTTCCAGCACCCGGATGCGCACGCCCGAGAGCATAAGGCCGCCCCGGCCGGCCGGCCGCATACCCTGGATCGATGACGACCATCGCCGCGGCGCGGGGAGTGCTGGCCGAGCATCGCTATCCACAACACGAGCTGACCGAAGCGTTCGCCCGGGTATGTACCGGAACCGCCCGAGAGGCCGCGCTGCTGCGCAGGTTCCACCGCAGCGCCAAGGTGCGGACGCGTTACCTCGCCTTGCCGCTGGCGCAGACCTGCGCGCTGACCGACTTCGGCGCGAAGAACGACGCCTTCATCGAGCATGGCACCCGGCTCGGTGCCGATGCGTTGACCGCGGCGCTGGATGAGGCGGGCGTGCTGCCGGCGGAGGTCGACCTGATCGTCTTCACCACCGTCACCGGTATCGCGGCCCCGTCGCTGGATGCCCGGATCGCCGCGCGGGTGGGCCTTCGTCCGGACGTCAAGCGGATCCCGATGTTCGGCCTGGGTTGCGTGGCCGGCGCGTCCGGCATCGCCAGGCTGCACGACTACCTGCTCAGCCGGCCGGATCAGGTCGCGGTGCTGGTGTCGGTCGAGCTGTGCTCGCTGACCGTCCAGCAGGACGACCGCTCGGTGGCCAACATGGTGGCCAGCGGCCTGTTCGGCGACGGTGCGGCCGCGGTCGTGGCGATCGGGAACGAGCGGGCCGAGCGGGCCGGCCTGGCCGGGCCGCGGGTGGTCGATTCGCGCACCCACCTCTACCCGGATACCGAACGCACGATGGGTTGGGACGTCAGCAGCTCCGGGCTGAAGATCGTGCTGGATGCCGAGGTGCCGGTGCTGGTGGAGAAGTACCTGCGCGCGGATGTGCAGTCACTGCTGCGCGCGCACCAGCTGTCGCTGCCCGAGGTGGCCGGCTGGGTGTGCCACCCCGGTGGCCCGAAGGTGATCGAGGCGATCTGCGCCACCCTCGAGCTTGAGCCGGACGCACTGGAGATCACCTGGCGGTCGCTGGCCGAGGTCGGCAACCTGTCCTCGGCCTCGGTGCTGCATGTGCTGGCCGACACGCTGGACAAGCGCAGCTTCGCCCCGGGCAGTCCCGGCATGCTGATGGCGATGGGGCCTGGTTTCTGCAGCGAACTCGTGCTGCTGCGCTGGTAACCATGACCTGGTACCTGGTGCTGATCCTCGCGGTCGGCCTGGAACGGCTGGCCGAACTCGTTGTCTCGCAACGAAACCTGGCCTGGAGCCGCGAACACGGTGGCATCGAGTCCGGCGCCGGGCACTACCCGGTGATGGTGCTGCTGCACACCGGCCTGCTGGCCGGCTGCCTGCTGGAGGTGTGGCTCGGGCACCGGCCGTTCCTGCCGGCCCTGGGCTGGCCGATGCTGGCCGTGGTGCTGCTGGCGCAGGCGCTGCGCTGGTGGTGCATCGCCACCCTCGGGCGCCAGTGGAACACCCGGGTGGTCATCGTGCCGGGTGCCGGCCGGGTGACCGGCGGGCCGTACCGGCTGCTGCGGCATCCGAACTACATCGCGGTGATCGCCGAAGGCGCCGCGCTGCCGCTGGTGCACACCGGGTGGATCACCGCGGTGTCGTTCACCGTGCTGAACGCATGGCTGCTCACCGTGCGAATCCGGGTGGAGAACCGGGCGCTGGCCGGGCTGGCCGCCGCGTGATCGACGTGCTGGTGGTCGGCGGCGGCCCGATCGGACTGGCCACGGCGCTCTATTGCCAGCGGGCCGGGCTGTCCGTCCAGCTGCTCGAACAGCGCGCCGGCCCGATCGACAAGGCCTGCGGTGAGGGACTGATGCCAGCCGCGGTGCGAGCGTTGGACGAGCTGGGGGTGCGGCCGGCCGGCTGGGATATCGCCGGCATCCGGTACCTGGATGCCAGGCATTCGGTCGATGCGCGGTTTCGTGCCGGCCCGGGCCGCGGGGTACGGCGGACCGAGTTGCAGGCCAGCCTGTGTTCGGCCGTGCTGGGCGCGGGCATTCCGGTCGAGCAGTGCCGGGTTTCGGCCGTCGAGCAGGACGCGCTGTCGGTCTCGGCGGCGGGTCGGCGGGCACGCTACCTGGTCGCGGCCGATGGGTTGCACTCGCCGATCCGCCGTCAGCTGGGCCTTGATCGGCCGAGCCGGCGGCCGCCGCGGTGGGGTCAGCGGCAGCATTTCGCGGTCGCGCCGTGGAGCGATCTGGTCGAGGTCCACTGGAGCCCGGCAGCGGAGGCGTACGTGACGCCGACCGGGCCGGGCCAAGTCGGGGTGGCGCTGCTGTCCGGCCGGCGGCAGCCGTTTGACGTTCTGCTGCAAGGCTTTCCGCGGTTGCGCCGCCGGCTGCCGGCCGGTGGCGAGGTGGGCGTGCTGGGCGCCGGGCCGCTGCGGCAGCGGGTTTCGGCGCGGGTGGCCGGCCGGGTGCTGCTGGTCGGCGACGCCGCGGGCTATGTGGATGCGCTGACGGGGGAGGGCTTGTCGATCGGTCTGCTCGCCGCTCGCCGGCTTGCCGACTGCCTGGCCGCGGACCGGCCGGCGGCGTACGAGCAGGCCTGGCGGCAGGCCACCCGCGGCTACCGGGCGCTGACCGAGTCGCTGATATTGGCGGCCGGCAACCGGCTGAGCCGGCCGTTGATCGTGCCGGCCGCGGCCCGGCTGCCCGGCTTGTTCGACACGCTGGTCAACCGGCTCGCGACGGGCTGAACCCGGTAGGTCTCAGCTACCGTGCCGCGGTCACCGGCTCGCGCGGCTCGTCACGCTCGGAGTGCGGATAGGACGGTGCTACCCGCAGGATTCGGGCCACCGGGGCTGGCAGCCACCAGTTCCAGGGCCCGAACAGCGAAACCAGCGACGGTACGAGCAGCGCCCGGACGACGGTGGCGTCAAGCAGGATGCCGATCCCGAGGCCGGTGGCGAGCGTCTTGAGGTCGGTGCCCGGTCCCGAGGCGAGCGCGGCGAAGGCCAGGAAGAGGATCAGCGCCGCGCTGGTCACCAGCCTGCCGGTACGGCCGATCCCCTCGATGACCGCGGCGTCGGTGGAGCGCGCCGCGTCGTACTCCTCACGGATCCGGGAAAGGATGAATACCTCGTAGTCCATGGACAGTCCGAACAGGAACGCGAAGATCATCAACGGGATCCAGAACGTCACCGCGCCGGTGCCTTCGATGCCGAAGACCGCCGTCGAACCGTGCCCGTCCTGCCAGAACAGCACCATCAGGCCGAGGGTCGCCGCGAGCGAGACGATGTTGAGCAGCACCGCCTTGAGCGGCAGCAGCAGTGACCTGAACGCCCGGGCCAGCAGGATGTAGGTGAGGAGCGCGATGAGGAAGAGCATCAGCGGGAAGTTGCCGTACACCGCATGCAGAAAGTCGATCTGAGCCGCGCCCACCCCGGTGACCCCGACGACGCCGGGCAGCCCGTTCACCGCGGCCTTCACCCGTTTGACCACACCGATGCTGTGTGAGTTGACCGTCTCCGACTCGGGCACGGCGATCACCACGGTCTGGCCGGCGCGGTTGCTGCTGGGGGCGGTGGAGATGTAGACGTGCTCGACGCCCGGCACCCCGGCGATCCGGTCCGCGGTCTGCCTGGCCTGGTCGGAGCGGACCAGCACCTCCATCGGGGTGAGCGCGCCGGTCGACACCCCGCCCTGCTCCAGGGTGTGCAATGCCTCGTAGGCGGGGCCGTTCGAGGCCAGCGAACTCGAGGACGCCAGGCCGATCTTGATGCCGAGGAACACGCTGACCAACGCGAACAGCGCGATCAGCGCCGCGCTGGCGGCCGCCCACCGGCGCCGGACCACCAACGCCGCCCAGCGGCTCCAGAACCGGCTGGCCCGGTTCTCCCGGCGAAGCTTGGGCCAGTCGACCCGGGGGCCGATGCCGCCCAGGATCGCCGGCGTCAACGTCAACGTGGTGGCCACGCTGGCCAGCGGGATCAGCGCGCCGCCGTAACCCATGCTGCGCATGAACGGGACCGGCAGCACGATCAGGGCGAGCAGGCCGATCGCCACCGTGACGCCGCTGAACAGCACCGCGTGCCCGGCGGTCTGCATCGCGACCCGGACCGCCTCATGGTTCTCCCGGCCGTGATCGCGTTCCTCCCGCCACCGGGTGACCAGCAGCAGCGAGTAGTCGATGGCCACGCCGAGGCCGATCAACGCGATGAGGAACTCGACGATGAAGGAGACATCGGTGAGATAGGTGATCGGCAGCAGCATGAGGAAGGTCGCCAGGATCGAGACCGCGGCAACCGCGAGCGGCAGCAGGGCGAGGAATGACGCGAAGACGAAGGTGAGCACGATCAGCGCGCCCAGCGCGCCGAGCAGCGTTTCCGCGACCACCCCGGGGCCGCCGGTGGAGTCGCCGACCGCGAGCGCATCCTCGCCGGTGACACCGATCGTGGAGCCGGCCGGCGCGGCGGCCGTGGCGGCGGCCCGGATGGCGTCGGTTTGCAACTTGGCGGTGGGGGAGGGGTTGAACCGGTAGAACACGATGGCATAGGCCGTCCGGCCATCGGTGGTCCGGAATGCCTTGTCGGCGGTGTTGGCCTCGTCTATCACCCGTACGTCCGGAACGTGCTGCTCGACAGCGGTGAAGGTGCTGTTGACGGCGGCTTCATTGCCGGTCAACTGCTGGCCCGGCGGCAGCGTCACCGAGACCAGGTAGGGGTTGGTGTCGCCGCCGTTGCCGAGCAGTGCCTTGATCTGGTGGGCGGTCTCGGTGCCAGGTTGGCCGGGGAGCGAGAAGTCGACCGTCAGCCGGCTGGTGGTCTTGCCGGCCAGCAGGATGCCGGCGATCAGCACCAGGCCCCAGAAGGCCATCACCCACCTGCGGTAGCGCAGGACGAAGTCAGCAAGCCTGCCCACGAGCCGTCTCCTCTGTTTGGATGCACACGCTGGCGACTGCCATCGTTCAGTGAACGGCCGCCGAGTGCAACGACATAACGCTCGTGTGCGCGTGTGTCGTTGATCAATGGTTCGGGCACCGCCGGCGGGCCGAAGACCGGTTTGGTCTTCAAGCAGCAGAGGACCTATAGGTTGCCCGCTGATCGTTAAGCTGCCCCCTTGTGACGACAGCGCGCGCGGCGGCGATCTATGCGCGTCGAGCTACGGCCACAGCGCAGCGAAGTCCACGTGATATTCACCGTCTTGCCCTGCTCGCTCGATGCGACCGCTTGCCATGCGATCGGCCTGGAGATGCAGTACAGGCCGTGCCCGATCCGGTCGGGATTCAAGTCGCAGAACGGGTGCGCGCTCGCGGCCTCGGCTGGGTCGTCCGTAGACGGTCCGGTGCCATCAAGAAGGTCAACAATCTGTACTGCGGTCAAGCATCCTCCACCGCCAAGGTTGATCACGTGAGCCGCCACCGCCAGAGCCAAACCACGAACCGCTCCGGCACGAACTGTCCCGCCTCCGGGCCGACAAGCGCCTCACCTACGACAAACTCGCCGACCTCACCGGCCTGTCCCGCACCGTGCTGATCAATCTCGAACCGGCCACACCCGAGGCTCACTGACACCTGGCACCGGTAGCCCACGCCCTCGGCGTGCCGCTCAGCAGCCTGGTTGACCAGCTCTGCCGAGGACACCGACCGCCCGGCTAGACCCCTCGCCCACCCGATGGACGGCCGAGCCCACCACAGCTCGCCCGCCCACACGTGGACGACGGGCCCACCAGCCGGCTACCGAGTTATGTTGCTAGTTCAAGTCAATGCCTACAAGTATCCAGCTTGGCGCAGACGTTGATCAATCAGGATCTGTAACTCTCCAAGACTGGCCGTCAGGCTATTCTCAGCAAACGCCGCGATCCTCCAGGCCGTCACGCTGGACACAGCCGGGTAAACTTGCTCCAATTCTAAGTCGAGCCTATCCCCGTGGCTGCCTAGCAATACGAATTTTGCTCCAGGAGCGCCCGGCTGACCAACAAGAGCAACGAATCGGTGATAAACCTGAGTTTCTGCCGGCGGCCTGCTAGCAGCCGCCAGCAAGATGAACCTGAGGGAACTTAGAACTGGTCGGTATCCTGGCAGCTGCAATCCTGGATCGCCAGTCTGTAAAGACAATGAGAAATAAATTCCCGCCGGAACTACCGTTGCAGCGATCTGTTTCGCGAGCTCCGCATTTAGGTCGTCGAGTAAACGTCCACCGAGCGCATCTACCTCCAAGTGTGACATCCCAATGTTGGATTCCAATGAACCCTTCATTTCGGCTAGGATCTGTTCGCGTCGTTTGCGAATAGGTATTCTTCCAACCTCCATTCGCACCATCTCAACGGCTTCCACTGCCCGCGCGCTCATGAAGTTCAAAAACGGAACTATCACCCCAGCGTCTGCTGCTTCCAATGCGTCCAGGTAGGCACCCTTTTGGTCTGCAAACACAACAAGAGGAACACCTGGATCCCGGTATAGGTATGCCGAGGCCAGCGCTCTAGCGACGCGACCGTTGCCGTCCGCGAACGGATGAATGCAGACGAAGGCATAGTGCGCGTAAGCAGCCTGAACAACTGGGTGCGCGTTTAGAAAGGCATGGGAATTGATTTCCTGGATGAGCCTTGCCATTTCGGGCGGTGTATCTAGAGGTGGGGCGTAGGCGTGAAGTCTGCCCGTCTTCAGGTTAATCGGAGAGTTTGGGTACTGCTTATAACTTCCTTTTGGCAGTGCTTGTTCTTGCGGGCCGTTACTGGTAATAACCCTGTACGTATCCTGGTGGGCACAAATCGTTGCATGCAACTGCTTGATCCAGACCTCCGTGATTGGACCTCGACTGCCGGTAACGCCGTCGAGAACCAGGTCATATGCAGCGATAGCATCCTCGATGGCACGCTTCGTTGATTCCCCTCTCGCGCCAATAACCTGCTCCCAATTCGCAGTTTTGGCCGCGATTGTTGCGGTAAAGCCTCGATCGACGTCATACAGGCCCTCGATGGCTCCGGTATCAACAGCGGCTGAGCGTGACGCAATCCGTAGGGCTTCTTGCTGCGTCTCGGCATCGGCCTGAGCCCTCGTGTCCTCCAACAGCGACTTATAGCGCGCGAAGGTGGTTTGGTCAAACGGCGTCTCTTCCCACTTGGTGAACGGCGGGAATGGCTCGTAGTGTGCCGCGTCAGGAGTCGGAGTCTCACCGTCTGTCATGAGGGAAGCGTATCTGTCCCGATCGTAAGTCCGGCTGTCGTCAGGGGGCTTATTACGGACTAGCGAGGTTGCCGAAGCCAGTCGGTGTGGGGTCACCGCCCGACGCGCAGGGAAAACGAACGCCGGCTCGGGTCGACAAACGCCATGACATGTTCGTCGTAACCGTGGCATGATATGCCGATGGATGCCACGCTGGTGCTGGGGAAGCAGGGCCGCCTGGTGATACCCGCCGAAGTGCGGACGGCACTCGGGCTGGTCCCGGGCGATCGGCTGCATTTGCATCTGTCCGGGCCGCGACTGGTGCTCGAACGCCAACAGGATGCCGTCGCCGAGCTGCGCCAACTCGGCGCGGGACTACCCATAGGGCGATCCCTCGTCGATGAACTGCTAGCCGAGCGCCGCCTGGCCGCCAGCACCGAATGACGGTCCTGGACGCATCAGCGATCCTGGCCCTGGTGCAGGACGAACCAGGCGCGGACCTGGTCGCCGCCAGCCTCGACTCGGGAGTTCTCGGCACCGCGAACCTCGCCGAAGTCATCGGCAAGCTCGTCGATGCCGATATCGAGGTTGTTCGCCTGCGAGAACTCCTCGCCGCGGCCGGCGTGACAATTGCGCCGGTTCTGGAGCAGGACGCCGAACTGGCCGGCGCTTTGCGCTCGCTGCCTGGCGGTCGCTCACTTTCCCTCGGCGACCGCTGCTGCCTGGCCCTGACCGTACGCAGCGACCCACCCGAGGTGCTGACAGCCGATCGCGCATGGGCAGAACTAGACCTACCGATCCAGGTTCGTTTGCTCAGATAGCCCTACGAGACTCGGGATTCCGGTTCACGGCCGTTCACTCGGGGCGCGGGCGCTTGTCGATCAGGCGGCGGGCCTTGCCCATCGACTGCTCGATGGTGTCCGGGGCCAGCACCCGCACCTCGACCGAGACCCCGATCCGGTCCTTCACCCGCTGCCGCAGCAACTCACCGGCCGCCGAGCGGCCGTCCGGCGAAACGCCGTCCCGCGATTCGACCAGCACGGTCAGCTGATCCAACCGGTCCGGTCGCTCCAGCACGCACTGGAACCGCGGTGCCAGCGCCTCGATGCCGAGGATCAACTCCTCGATCTGGGTGGGGAACAGGTTCACCCCGCGCAGGATGATCATGTCGTCGCTGCGGCCGGTGATCTTCCGCATCCGCCGCATGGTGCGCGCGGTGCCAGGCAGCAACCGGGTCAGGTCCCTGGTCCGGTAACGGATCACCGGCATCGCCTGCTTGGTCAGCGAGGTGAAGACCAACTCGCCCTCGGACCCATCAGGCAGCACCGCACCACTCACCGGATCGATGATCTCGGGATAGAAATGGTCCTCCCAGATGTGCAGGCCGTCCTTGGTCTGCACGCACTCCTGCGCCACGCCGGGCCCCATCACCTCGGACAGGCCGTAGATGTCGACCGCGTCGATGCCGAGCCGGCCCTCCAACTCCGCACGCATCTGCTCGGTCCACGGCTCGGCGCCGAACACCCCGATCCGCAAGGAGGATCCTTGCGGATCCAGGCCGGCCCGCACCATCGCGTCCAGGATCGTCAGCATGTACGACGGCGTCACCATGATCACCTCGGGTTCGAAGTCGGTGATCAGCTGCACCTGGCGCTCGGTCATCCCGCCGGACATCGGGATCACCGTGCAACCCAGCCGCTCGGCGCCGTAGTGGGCGCCCAATCCGCCGGTGAACAGCCCGTACCCATAGGCGACATGCACCCGGTCACCCGGCCGGACGCCGGCCGCGCGCAGCGACCGGGCCATCAGCTGAGCCCAGGTGTCGACATCGGCCGCCGTGTAGCCGACCACCGTCGGCCGCCCGGTGGTGCCGGACGAGGCGTGGATGCGGGCCACCTCCGTGCGCGGCACCGCGAACATCCCGAACGGGTAGTTGTCCCGCAGATCCGCCTTGCTGGTGAACGGGAATCGCGCCAGGTCGGCCAGCTCGCGCAGCTCTTCCGGATGCACCCCGGCCGCGTCGAAGGCCGCTCGATAGTGCGGCACGTTCTGATAGGCGTGCCGTAACGACCAGCGCAGCCGGTCCAGCTGCAGCGCGGCCAGCTCGTCCCGGGAGGCGGTTTCGATGGCTTCCAGCCCGTCGAGCATTGACATCTGGCGCGAAACCTCCCATACCGAACGGCTGTTCGCTGCCGTCGAGTCTGCCGCACCGTCCCGGCCGTGGACAAGGCAGCTGCCGCCCGGAGGGCCGCTCGCCGACCGCCACGGCGTGGGCAATTCCGGCGACCAGGCAGAATGTTTGCTAAGGGCGCCATAACCGCAAGGCCCGTTCGGATATCGTCGCCGGTGCCCGCGCACCACCGGCACAGCGCGCCACAGCACAAGCACAGACAAGAGGAGCCATGAGTTCCGCGGACGAACCTACCGCCCGGCCGCCGGTCGGCCCGGCCCCGTCGAACGGGCCGACTCCGCACCCGAGCCGGCCGCTGGCCCGGTCGGTCAAGCGTGGCCGGCCCGGCTACGACCTGGACAGCCTGCTCACGGTCGTGGTGGCGGTGTTCAACGAGCGCGGCTACGACGGCACCTCGATGGAGGATCTGTCCGCCCGGCTGGGCATCGGCAAGTCCTCGATCTACCACCACGTCGAGTCCAAGGAGCAGCTGCTCCGGCTGGCCCTGGACCGGGCGCTGGACGCGCTGTTCGCGATCACCACCGAACCCGGCGTGGTCAGTGGCCCGGCGATCGCCCGGCTGGAACAGCTGGTGCGCCGAGCGATCGAGGTGCTGGTCGCAGAACTGCCTTACGTCACGCTGCTGCTGCGGGTACGCGGCAACACCGCCGTCGAGCTGCGGGCGCTGGAACGCCGGCGGGAGTTCGACCGGTTCGTCAGCGACCTGGTCGGGCAGGCCGCGGCCGATGGTGACCTGCGTTCCGACATCGACCCGGGGCTGATCAGCCGGCTGCTGTTCGGCGCGGTGAACTCCATCATCGAGTGGTACCGGCCGGAGCGCGGCGCGCACGCCGGCGAGCTGGCCGACGCGATGATCCGGATGACCCTGGACGGCCTGCGGGTCAGCTGAGCCAACCGACCGATGTGGTGGCCCAGCACCAAATCGCTCCACTTTCCGCGTGCGTGGCCGATATAGGGGGACGACTCGCCGGTAGCGGTCTTTGACCGGTTAGCTGGACTAACGCAGAATTGACGCGCCACGCTGCGCTCACGGTCAGGAGCAGTACGTGCACAGAGGCTCGGCTCGTCTGGCTGCGCCACTGGCCATCACGCTCGTCCTGCTGGGGGCGGTGGCATTGCCGCCGGCGCCGTTGCATGCCGTGGGCAGCGCCGCCATCGCGATCACCAAGCAGGCCTCGGCCACCGCGCTGGCCGGCCAGTCGATCAGCTTCACCCTGACCGCGAGCAACTCCGCCGCCAACCCCGGCGCGCAGCCGGAGTACAACGTCAGCTTCCGCGACGTGCTGCCGATCGGGCTCAGCTACACCGCGGGCTCCAGCACGCCGGCCGACGCTGGCGACCCGACCATCTACACCGACCCGGTCACCGGCCGGCAGACCCTGATCTGGTCCGATGTCGCCGACCTCCAGGTCGGCTCGACGGCGGCGGTCGGCTTCAGTACCGCGGCCAACAGCAGCACCCTGCCGGTCGGCGCGGTGGTGCGCAACACCGGCAACGGCTACGCCAGCACCGCGCCGCGCACGGTGCCGGCCTTCGACGCCTCCGGCGTGCCGATCGCCAACGCGAGCGTGCAGGCGGCCACCAGCAACCAGACCGCGACCACGATCACCGCGTTGCGGATCACCAAGTCCGAGCCCAGCACCGAGGCCAAGCTGCTGCGCGGCGTGCACGACCACCCGACCGTCTACACCCTCACCGTCAGCAACACCGGCCGAGCCGCCACCAACGCCGTCACGGTGACCGACTACCTGCCGGCGGCCGAGGAGTTCCTCGGCTGCGGGCAGCTCGACAACAGCGCCGCGGTCGAATACCCCGGCGCGCCGCCGCTGACCGCCACGCCGGCGGTCGGCGGCAGCTGCCCGGCGCCGGCCTCGGTGGACACGGTGAGCAACCCGCCGGCCAACGGCAGCGTGTCCTACCCGGCCGGCAGCTACACCAAGGTGGTCTGGAACCTCGGCACGCTGGCCGCCGGCCAGGTCGCCACCATCGCCTACGCCGCCGGCATCCCGCTGCGGCAGAACGTGCTCTTCGGCGGTGGCGGCCCGACCCCGGCCTCCGGCGGCCAGGCCGCCAACCTGGACAACAACACCGGCCCGGCCACCCGGCAGCTCGGCACCGCGACGGCTGTCGTCAACTACGCGCACGCCGCCGGCAGCTACACCGGCCCGGTGGCCGGCGGCACCAGCAGCGCGGTCGTCGACGACGCCAGCTTCGCGGTCACCGCCAACGACCTGCGGATCCACAAGTCGGTGACACCGGCCCAGTTCGTCGCCGGCCAGCTGGCCGGTTACACGCTGCGGGTGGAGTCGGGGGAGTACACCGGCAACTCCGCGATCACCATCACCGACACCCTGCCGAACGGCCTCTGCCCGGTCGACGACGTGCGCAACTACGTCACCGGCGCGCCGGCCGAATGTGACTCCGGCGCCGGCCTCGCGCCGTCGCTGCCGTACCAGTCGGTGACCCAGAACGCCGACGGCACCTTCACCGTGGTGTTCACGCCGATCAGCGTGCCGGCCGACGGCAGCGTCGTGATCAGCTACTCCGGCCGGGACCGGACCGTCTACACCGGTGGCGCGCTGGCCGGCGAACCGACGGCGGCCGGCGACAGCTTCACCAACACCGTTGTCGAGCAAGGCACTTCGGCGCCGGTGCCGGCCACCGGAGTCACCGGGAACCAGAGCGTGCGGGACGGCAGCGCGGCCACCCAGACCACCGGGCTCGGCACGCTGACCAAGACGGTGGCCGCTCGTACGGCCAGCATGGACTGCGCCGTGGCCGGCTACGGCACCGGCAACCCGGTGTTCGGCAAGGGCGATCGGGTTTGCTTCCAGGTCAGCGTGCCGTTCGCCACCGCCAACCAGACCCGCAACGCGGTGCTCACCGACTTCCTGCCGGCGAACACCAGCTACCAGCCGGGCAGCGTGAGCTATCCGGCCGCCAACACGCTCGACCCGGCCCAGATCAACTTCGACGCCGCCGGTGCCGGCACCGGCGTGCTCAGCTGGCAACTCGGTGCCACCAGCGCGGACGGCTCCACCGAGGTACCGGCCGGCGCGGTGTTCGTGGTCCGGTTCAGCGCGCTGATCGCCGAGGCGGCCAGCGGCCCCACGCCTGACAAGCCCGGCAACATCGTCAAGCTGCGCAGCACGAACTCGGCCGGCGTGGCGCAGTCGCTGCGCGACGGCGTCGACTTCTCGGTCGCCGCCGCCCCACCGGTCGGGCTGACCGAGGGCGTGGCCAGCGTGAACGGCTCGACTCCGGTCAACCCCGCCGACACCGATCACCTGCAGGTCGCCGAAGGCGATGCGGTGACGTTCCGGATCGATGCCAGCAACACCGGCTCGGCCGCCGACGCCAACGACGTGCCGATCACCGGCCTTACGGTCTGGGACGTGCTGCCGGCCGGCATCGGCTGCGCGGTGGTCTCGGCGATCTCCGACGGTGGCGGCTGCACCGACCCCGGCGACCCGGCTCAGCCGAGTTTCACCGGCAATACCAGCAAATCCGCGATCGTCTGGAGCTACGGCAGCGCCCTTGCCGCGGCCGCGACGCACACCTTCGACTACACCGTGACCATCCCGGCCGGCAGCAGCGTGTCCACCGTGCTGACCGGCACCGCGGCGGTCCGGTCCTACACGGTGGACAACGACCTGCCCGGCAGCACCACCTACTACCCGAGCGGCAACCTCGACACAACCGTGCCGGCCGCCCAGTACGACGCGCCGGCCGCCGCCGACAACTCCGACGTCTACCTGCCCGACGTCGCGGTGGCCAAGGGGGTCGTCTCGGCGATCAGCGAGGCCGGCAACACCGGTGCCGAGAGCAGCCCGGTCGCCGGCAGCCAGGCCACCATCGGTGAGCAGGTCAGCTTCACCGTCAGCGCCACCGTGCCGGCCCACACCAGCGTGTTCAACGCCAGCTTCACCGACCCGCTGCCCGGCGGGCTGACGCTGACCGGCGCCACCGCGAGCTACCGGCCGGACGCCGGATCGGCCGGCACCGCCGCGCTGCCGGCGGGGGTCAGCTTCTCCTCGGTCGCGCCGGCGACCATCAGCTTCCCGGCCAGCTATGACAACACGACAGCGACCGATCAGGTGTTCAGCATGAGCATCCTGGCCACGGTCGCCCAGTTGGTCGGCAACGCCCACGGCGCGGCGCTGGCCAACACCGCCCGGTTCGGCAGCCAGAGCGCGGCCGGCGGTGGCAGCGCGCTGCCGGACCGGACGGCGACCGCGACGGTGACCGTGGTGGAGCCCGCACCGGGCCTGACCAAGACCAACAACGGCGGCAGCTCGGTGACCGGCGGGCAGACCATCAGCTACACGGTCAAGCCGAGCAACCCGGCCGGCCGGCCGCCGCTGCACGACGGCTGGCTGCGCGACTGCCTGCCGACCGGGCTGACCTTCGCCGGCTACGGCAGCCTGCCGGCCGGGGTCAGCACCGCCGCCCCGGTGGCCGGCGACGGCAGCAACGGCTGCGCGACCGGGTTCACCGTGCTGGCCTGGAACCTCGGCGACCTGGCCGGTGGCAGCACGCTCACCCTGACCTACACCGCGACGGTGGATCCCACCGTCTCCGGCAAGACCAGCCTGGTCAACAGCGCGGCCGTCTCCGGCAACAGCCTGGCCGGCGGCCGCGGCTCGCCGCTGGACCCGGGCAACCCCGCCGGCCGGCAGTACGGCGCCAGCGCCACCAGCAGCCTCAGCATCGCCGGCGCCACCGCCGCCAAGACGGTCACCCCGACCTCGGCCACCATCGGCGACACCGTCAGCTACACCGCCTCGGCGGTGCTGCCGCCAGGCGTGAACTTCTACAACCTGTCGCTGATCGACCAGGTGCCCAATGGCATCGATGAGAACTCGATCAGCCAGACCTCGGTCAGCTGCACCAACGCCGACGCCAGCGCCTGCTCGGTCACCAGCGCCGGCGCGCTCAGCCCGACCGCCGGCCCGAGCTCGTCGACGGTGATCGGTTGGTACCTCGGCGATGTGGCCAGCGCCACCCAGCAGCGCACCATCAGGGTCAGCTACACCGCCCGGGTGGCCGACCGGGCGACCGCCTTCGCCGGCGCCCCGCTGGTCAACCAGCTGCACGTGGGCTGGGACACCGCGGCCCGGGCCGCGCCGAGCAGCGCCGGCGCCAGCTTCAACCAGGTCAGCGCCACGGTCACGGCCACCGTCACGGTGCTGGAGCCGAACCTCGGCATCGGCAAGACGGTCAGCAACAGCACGCCGCAACCGGGCCAGTCGTTCAACTACACGGTCACCGTGACCAACGCCAACACCACCAACACCAGCGCCGCCTACAACGTCACGGTGACTGACACCGTGCCGACCGGAGTGCTGGTCGACCCACTCACGATCTCCGGCGGCGGCAGCATCAGCGGCCAGACCGGCTCCGGCGGCGGCACCATCAGCTGGTCGGTGGCCGGCCCGCTCGCCCGCAATGCCGGCCTCGGCTTCGGCTACTCCGCCCAGCTGGCGCCGTCGGCCGGCCTGGGCACCGGCGGCCTGGCCAACACCGCCCGGGTCACCGGCTACGACTCGTTGGCCGCGGCCGGCCGGCACTACACCGGCGGCCAGTCGCAGGTCACCGTCACCCCGAAGTTCCCGCGGGTGAGCACCGCCAAGACGATGCCGGCCGGCAGCACCGGCTATCTCGGCGAGTCGTTCAGCTGGAAGCTCACCGTCACCGACAGCGGCGCCGGCACCGCCTACGCGGTCGGGGTCGTCGACACGTTGCCGGCCAACTGGAGCTATGACGTCGGCAGCGCGCAGGTGGTCGTCAACGGCGGCCCGGCCAGCCAACAGGATCCGGCCCTCAGCACTGCCGGCGCGGTACAGACGCTGACCTGGACCGGCCTGGGCACCCTGAACACCGGCACCAACCTCACCGTGACCTACACCGCCACCCCGCAGCCCGGCGCGGTCGGCTCGCCCGGCGTCGGCAGCACGGTGAACCACACGAACAGCGCCACCGCCAACGCCCGGGACGCCACCGGCGCCACCGGCAATGCCGGCGGCCAGTACACCGCCGGGGCGGCCAGCGCCAACGCCCACCTCGGCTCGGCCGACCTGCAGCTGACCAAGGCGGTGGGCAGCGCCCCGCTGGCCGGTGGCACCGGCAGCTTCCTGCTGACCGTGCGCAACAACGGCCCGGACACCGCCACCGGACCGTTCACGGTGACCGAGCCGCTCAACAACCCGGCCCCGCCCGGCGTCAGCAACGTGCTCGCGGCCGGCACCGGCTGGACCTGCCAGAGCACCGTGCCGGTGCGCTGCCAGCGGACCTCGGCCGCCGACACGCTCGCCAGCGGAGCCAGCTTCGGCGTCATCACCGTCAGCTACAACCTCGACTCGTCGGTGCCGGCCGGCACCGGGCTGCCCAACTCGGCGTCGGTGACCGCCCACACCTACGACCCGAACCCGGCCAACAACACCGGCTCGGCGACCGCCACGGTGGCCGCCTCGGCAGATGTGAAGATCACCAAGACGGTGAGCTCCGCGGCGTTCCTGGCCGGTGCCCCGATCAGCTACCAGCTCGCGGTGAGCAACCTCGGCCCGTCCGCCGCGGCCGGCCCGATCACCGTCGACGATCCGCTGCCGGCCGGCACCGGCTTCGTCTCGGCCGGCGGCGCCGGCTGGACCTGCACCCCGATCCCGGCCGGCACCATCGGCGCCACCCTGCACTGCAGCCTGCCCGGGCCGCTGGCGGTCGGCGCCACCCCGGCCGCGATCGGCGTGACGGTGAACCTGCCCGCCAGCCAGACCGCCGCCGTCTCCAACACCGCCACGGTGGCCGCGGCCACCGCCGACCCGGTGCCGGCCAACAACTCCGCCACCGCGACTCGCACCCCGACCAGCCAGGCCGACCTGCAGCTGCAGAAGCAGCACCTGACCAGCACCTTCGTGGCCGGCGGCACCGCCGACTACCGGATCGAGGTGCGTAACGCCGGCGAGTCCGACGCGGCCGGCGTGCAGGTCAGCGATCCGCTGCCGGCCGGGCTGAACTACGCCAGCTTCGCCTCGGCCGATCCGAACTGGAGCTGCGCGGCCGCCGGGGCCACCGTGACCTGTGGCTACCTCGGCTCGCTGCCGGCCGGCACCAGCAGCGACTTCACCATCACGGTGAACCTGGCCAGCAACTTCACCGGTCCGGCGGTCAACACCGCGACGGTATCGGCCGGCACCACCGACCCGGTGCCCGGCAACAACAGCAGCACCGACAACTCCGCGGTCGCCGAGGTGGCGGATCTGTCGATCAGCAAGACCGATTCCGGCCCGGCCATGGCCGGTGGCGGGCTCGGCTACGCCCTCGCCGTGCACAACGCCGGCCCGTCCGACGTGACCGGCCCGATCACCGTCACCGACCCGCTGCCGGCCGGCCTGGGTTACCTCAGCGCCAGCGGCACCGGTTGGTCCTGCGGCTACGACGGCGCCAGCCGGACGGTCACCTGCACGCTCGCCGCCGGCCTCGCCGCCGGTGCCGATGCGGCGGCGATCGACCTTGCCACCACGGTGAATTCGGACGTCGGACCGTCCACCGTCGTCAACACCGCCGACGTGTCCAGCGGCACCGCCGACGCGGACCTTTCCAACAACGCCGCCACCGATCCGGTGACGGTGAGCACCAGCGCGGCCCTCAGCCTGACCAAGGCTCTGACCTCGGCCAGCCCGGTGCTGGCCGGCACCGACGCCACCTTCCAGCTGATCGCCAGCAATGCCGGGCCGTCCGACGCGCTCGGCGTGACGGTGACCGACACGCTGCCGAACTACCTCAGCCTGGACAGCTACGCCGGCACCGGCTGGTCCTGCACGACGGCCGGCCAGGACGTGGTCTGCAGCCGCGCCGGCATCGCGGCCGGCGGCAGCGCACCGGCGATCACCCTGCACGCGCTGGTCTCGGCCGGCATCCCGGTTACCCTGCCGGCCGGCAGCACCACCGTGGTCAACACCGCGGTCATCGGCGCGGCCACCCCCGGCAGCAGCAGCAACCCGGCGCCGGTGCCGGTTCCGGTGCAGGCCAGCGCCGGGCTCAGCCTGGTCAAGACCCCCAAGACCGGTACCGTGCAGGCCGGCGACGGCTACCAGTGGGTGCTGGTGGTACGCAACGACGGGCCCTCCGACGCCGCCGGCCCGGTCACCGTCACCGATACGCTGCCGGGCTATCAGAGCTACCGTTCGGCCAGCGCCGGTTGGGACTGCGCCGCCTCGCCGGAGCCGTCGGCGCCGTCGGCCACCGACCACCAGACGGTGACCTGCACGCTGGCCCAGGGGCTCGCCGCCGGGGCCGCCGCGCCACCGCTCAGCCTGCAGGTGCAGGTGGACAGCGGCGCGCCAGCCGGCGACGAGATCAACTCGGCGGCCGCCAGCGTGCCGACACCGGGCAGCGACGGCACCGACACGGCCACCGTGACGGTGACCCGGACCGCCGCGTTGAGCATCCTCAAACAGCACACCGGCAGCGCGAGCGTCGGCGCGGGCCTGGACTTCAGCCTGCGCGTGCACAACGCCGGCCCGTCCGTCGCCGACCAACTACGAGTGACCGATCCGCTGCCCGCCGGGCTGAGCTACCTGTCGGCCACCGGCGCCGGCTGGACCTGCGCGGCAAGCGCGGGCGTGCTGAGCTGTGACCTGGCCGGCACACTGGCCGCCGGGGCGGACGCGTCGGACATCACGCTGAGCACGACGGTCGGCGCGGCGGCCTACCCGGCGGTGACCAACACCGCGCAGGTGTCCTCCACCGATCCGGATCTGCCCGGCAGCGCAACCGGATCCGATCAGGTGACGGTGCCGCCACAGGCGGCGCTGCGGCTCACCAAGGCCCACCTGGAGACCTTCCAGGTCGGCGCGACCGGGCACTACCGGCTGACCGTCGACAACACCGGCGACACCGAGAGCCCGGGCCCGCTGGTGCTCACCGACACCCTGCCGGCCGGGTTGACCTACACCGCCGGCGCCGGCACCGGCTGGACCTGCGCGGCGGCCGGTGACACCGTCACCTGCGGCTATCCGGGCGCCCTGGCCGCCGGCGGCAGCACCTCGCTGGTGCTCGCGGTGCAGGTGCTGCCGAGCGCCTACGACCCGGCAACCGGCCAGCTCGAGAACACCGCCACGGTGACCGGCGCCGGCTCACCGCCGGCCACCGCCGTCGACAGCGCGCCGGTCAGCCCGCTGTCGGTGCTGGCGATCAGCAAGACGCTGGTCTCCTACGCCGACAACCTGGCGACCTACCGGATCACGGTCGGCAACCGCGGCCCCAACCCGAGCGCCGAACTGCTCACGGTCACCGACCAGTTGCCCACCGGGCTGCGGCTGCGCACCGTGCAGGCCTCGGACGGCGGTTGGCAATGCGCGCAGGCGGTGGTCTGCGTGCGCGGCACGCCGCTGCCGGCCGGTGCTAGCAGCACCATCACCGTCACCGCGTCGGTCTCCGCGCCGGCCGGCAGCAGCATCACCAACGTGGCCAGCCTGACCGCTGGCGGCTCGGCCACCCCGGCCGCGAGCAGTTCGGCGGTGCTCGCGGTCACCGCAACCGGATCCGGCGGCACCGGGCCGGGTGGCTCGGCGGCGGGCTCCGGCGGGCTGGCGCAGACCGGCCGGGATACCCGAGATCCGTCCGCGCTGGGCGCCGGCCTGCTGCTGGCCGGCCTCAGCCTGCTGTTGCTCGGCCGCCGTCGACGTGGTGGTGGCCGACACCGGGCCTGAGCCGGCGGCTAGTGCGGCTGGTAGACCATCAGGAAGACGATCACCGCGAACAGCAGCGCAATGACGCCACCGGCCGCAGTGGCCCGCCCAACCTCGCCGGCAGCGCCTGATCGTCCGGCAGCGCCTGATCGTCCGGCAGTGCCTGATGCGCCGGCAGTGCCTGATGCGCCGGCCTCGGCGGCGCCGGCGAGCCGGCCGGCGGCCCGGCGGAGGCTCGGCTCCAGCACGGCCAGGGTCAGCGCCAACGCCGCCAGGTACAGCACCACCGAGAGCCAGACCCAGAGGTAGCTGAACTTGGCGTCCCACTTCGGCCGCACCAGGCTCATCCCGAGCAGCGCGACCAGCAGCGACAGGTAGCCGTAGATCCGTACGGTGCGCGCCGCGGTGGCCACCGCCGCGCCATCACCGGCCCGGATACCGCGGCCGGCGGTGCTGGCCGCGCCGACCAGCGGGCCGATCGCGAAGATTGCGAACAGGACGTGCAGCGACAGCAGCAGATGCTCCATGTCGTCAGAGGCTAGCCAAGCGCCGGCCGGATACCATCGCCGGATGCCGGTCCGGTCCCTCGACGAGCTTGATAGCGCGGTCGCCGACTGCCGCGCCTGCCCGCGACTGGTGACCTGGCGTGAGCAGGTCGCGGTGACCAAGCGGAGCGCGTACGCGGACTGGGACTACTGGGGACGCCCGGTGCCCGGCTTCGGGCCGGCCGATGCCTCGATGGCCGTCGTCGGGCTCGCGCCGGCCGCGCACGGCGGCAACCGTACCGGCCGGATGTTCACCGGCGACCGGTCCGGCGACGTGCTGTTCGCCGCGCTGCACGCGGTCGGCCTGGCGTCCCAGCCGACCTCCAGCCATCGCGGCGACGGGCTGGCGCTGTTCGGGGTACGGATCACCGCGCCGGTGCACTGCGCGCCGCCGGACAACAAGCCGACGCCGGCCGAGCGGGACACCTGCCGGCCCTGGTTAGCCGCCGAACTGCAGCTATTGCAGCCGAACCTGCGCAGCGTGTTGGTGCTAGGCGGCTTCGGCTGGCAGGCGCTGCTGCCGGTGCTTGCCTCGGCCGGCTGGCAGCTGCCCCGGCCGCGGCCGGTGTTCGGGCACGGCGCGGTGGTGAACCTGCAGCCCTCGCACGGCCAATCGCCACTGTTGCTGGTCGGCAGCTATCACGTCAGCCAGCAGAACACCTTCACCGGGCGGCTCACCCCGGCCATGCTGCGCGAGGTGCTGCGGGTCGCCGCCAGCGGCGCCGGCCTGAAGCCGACGCCCGAACCGGCATCCTGAACCCGACACCGCGAAGCCGACATCGCGGAGCCGGCACACTGAAACGTATGAGAAGCGTCGGTGTCGAGGAGGAGCTGTTGCTGCTCGACCGCGACAGTGGCACCGCGGTGCCCTTCGGCGGCCGGGTGGTGGACCAGGCCAGCAACCTGCGGCCGGGCCAGCCGGTTGAGCACGAGTTCAAGCAGGAGCAGGTGGAAACCGCCACCAGCCCGTGCGCGGAACTGGGTCAGCTGCGTGCCGAACTAGCCGAGCGGCGAGCGGTCGCCCGGCGCTCGGCGCTGGCGCACGGGGTGGACATCGCCGCGATCGCCACCAACCCCGGCAAGCTGCGACCGCACTCCACCCCGGACGAGCGGTACCTGCGGATGGCGGCGGAGTTCGGGCTGCTGGCCCGCGAGCAGTTGACCTGCGGCCAGCACATCCATGTCTCGGTGGACTCCCGTGCCGCCGGGGTCGCGGTGCTGGACCGGATCCGGGGCTGGTTGCCGGTGCTGCTGGCGCTGTCGGCCAACTCGGCGTTCTGGCAACAGCAGGACACCGGCTATGCCAGCTTCCGCACGGTGCTCTGGGGCCGCTGGCCGTCGGCCGGCCCGACCGAGCTGTTCGGCGACGAGGCCGGCTACGCCGCCGCCGTGCAGCGCCTGCTCGACTCGGGAGCGGCCCTGGATGACGGGATGATCTACTTCGACGCCCGGCTGTCGGCGAGCTACCCGACGGTGGAGATCCGAGTGGCCGATGTCTGCACCGACGTCCGGGACGCGGTGCTGCTGGCCGGCCTGGCCCGCGCCCTGGTGGATACCGCGCACCGGCAGGCAGCCGACGGCCAGCCGCCGGCGCCGATCGGAATTCCGGTGTTGCGTGCCGCGACCTGGCGGGCGGCCCGCTGGGGGACCGGCGGCAACCTGGTGCACCCGCTGACCGGGCGGCAGGAGTCGGCCTGGGCGGTGATCGACGAGCTGGTCGAGCGGGTCACCTCGGCCTTACGGCGCAACGGAGATCTGGCCGAGGTGGAAGCCGGCCTGGACCGGATCAAGCAGTCCGGCACCGGTGCCGATCACCAGCGAGCGGTGTATGCCGAGGCCGGCGATCTGGACGCGGTGGTGGCCGATGCCGTTCGCCGCAGCCACGCCTATTAGCCTGGTTCGGTAGTCATCCACGCAGTCGTCAACCCAGGAGTCAGCCTTCGTGTCCCGCCGCCATACCGGATCTGCCGTCAGCACCGGACTGTTCGCGGTGCTCGCCGCAGTCTCGGTTGTGATATCCGGCTGCTCCAGCAGCAGCAAGCCCGCCACCCAGTCCGGTGCCGGCAGCACGTCCGGCAGTGCCGCGGCCAGCTTCACCTTCAACGACGTGGCGGTGGACGGCGCCAGCGATCTGGCCAGCAAACCCAAGGTTTCGGCCAAGTCCGGTAGCACGCCGGCCGCGCTGGAGGTCAAGGACCTGGTCACCGGTGACGGCGCCGCCGCTTCGCCGACCTCCACCGTCACGGTGCAGTACGTCGGGGTCCGCTACGCCGACGGCAAGCAGTTCGACGCGTCCTGGGACCACGGTGGGGCAACCAGCTTCTCGCTGCAGCAGGTGGTGCCGGGCTTCACCCAGGGCATCGGCGGCAACCAGCAGGTCGCGCCGATGAAGGTGGGTGGTCGGCGGATCATGATCCTGCCCGCCGCGCTCGGTTACGGTGCCAGCGGCACCCCGGACGGCAGCATCCCGCCGAACGCCCCCATCGTGTTCGTGGTGGATCTGGTCGGCGTCAGCTGAGCTTCGTCGGCTCGAGCGCGGCGTCGATGAGCAGCGACAGCCCGATGCTGGCCAGCCAGACGTCCTTGGCGATCGGGGTGCCCTGCCTGGTCGGCCGCAGCCTGCTGTCGTGCATGCCCGGCGTGCGGACGTAGAGCCCGAGCAGGCCACCGGCGAAGCTGGTCAGCGCCAGCCCGGCCAGCGGGGCGCCGACCAGCGGCAGCAGCAGCATTGAGCCCACCAGGATCTCGGTGATCGCCAGCAGCTTCAGGAACAGCGGCGCCGGCATCCGTTGGAAGACCGGGTAGCTGGCGCTGGCGCTGGCATGGATGGCCTTCGCGGTCTCGGCGTCGCCGGACAGCTTCGACAAGCCGGCGTTGAGGATGAAGGCTCCGGCGGCCAGCCGGCCCGGTGCGCGGCGCAGCTTGGCGGCAAGTGACATCTCTGTTCTCCGATCGTCCTCAGTGCCGCGGCTCCTAGGGCTGGATCTCGCCGATGACGACTCCGGGCTGGCTTTCCTCCACCCGGGTCACCGTCGCGGTCGGCGGATGGTCCTCGGAACTCTCCCACTTATCCAGCAGCGTCTGGCTGAACGCCTGCGCGGTGTCGTAGTCGTCGAACGGCCCGACCGCACGCGGTGGCACGAACGGCTCGTTCGGGTCGGTGATGACAACCACGAACATGGCAGCTTTCCCCTCGCCGAATGCGCGCACTCCGCGCATCGATTGGCTACGGTTTAGCCACCATGGAATGTTTACCCAGATGGAGCCTACTTCGAAACGAGCCGTCACATCGGCCAGGTGTGCACCGGCTCGTTGGCGTGCATGTTCTGCAGGTAGTGCCCCAGCATCTCGCGTAGCGCGCTACGCCGGTCCATCGACCGGTTGTCCTGCTCCAGCTTGTGCACCATCGCGGCCTGCCATTCGGCGCCGTTGCAGTGACACTTGCAGCGCTGCTCGATGATGCCGAGCAGCCGGTCCCGGACCGCCGGCGCGACGCCCCACCGGTCCAGGCCCTGGTAGGCCAGCGGCAGCAGCCGGCGCAGCACCAGTTCGGTGGCCGGCACCTCGCCGAGGCCGGGCCAGTAGATCTGGGCGTTGATGCCGTTGCGCGCCCCGGCGTAGAAGTTGTCCTCCGCGGCGGCGAAGGAGAGCCGGGTCCAGATCGGCCGATCCTCCTCGGCCAGCATCTTCAGCACGCCGTAGTAGAAGGCGCCGTTGGCCAGGATGTCCACCACGCTGGGGCCGGCCGGCAACACCCGGTTCTCCACCCGCAGGTGCGGCTTGCCGCGATAGACGTCATAGACCGGCCGGTTCCACCGGTAGATGGTGCCGTTGTGCATCCGCAGTTCCTGCAGCCGCGGCGTGTCACCGCGGGCCAGCACCGCCACCGGATCCTCCGGGTCGCAGACCGGCAGGATGGCCGGGAAGTAGGTGACGTTCTCCTCGAACTGATCGAAGATGGAGTTGATCCAGCGCTCGCCGAACCAGACCCGGGGCCGGACGCCCTGCGCCTTCAGCTCGGCCGGCCGGGTGTCGGTGGACTGCTCGAACAGCGCGATCCGGGTCTCCCGCCAGAGCTCCTTGCCGAGCAGGAACGGGGAGTTGGCGCCGAGTGCCAGCTGCACCCCGGCGAGAGCCTGCGCGGCATTCCAGTTCTGCGCATACATCTGCGGGCTGACCTGCAGGTGGAACTGCACGCTGGTGCAGGCTGCCTCGGGGGCGATGGTGTCGGAGAAGGTGGACAGCCGCTCTGGGCCGTCGATGGAGATGTGCAGATCTTCGCCGCGGGCGGCGAAGATCTGCTCCTGCAGCAGCGCATAGCGGGCGTTGTCGCTAAGCGCCTCGCCGGTCAGGTGTTCTGACAGCAGGGTGGGCAGGATGCCGATCATCACGATGTGCGTGTCCCGGCTGTTCGCGCGCTCCTCGGCATCGTTCAGGCTGGCCCGCAGCTCGTGTTCCAGCTGCTCGGTGGCCGCGCCGCGCAGCTCCCGCGGCGGCACGTTGATCTCGATGTTGAACTGACCGAGCTCGGTCTGGAAGTCGGGGTTGGCGATGGCCTGCAGCACGTCGGTGTTCTTCATCGCCGGGTCGTGCTTGCCGTCGATCAGGTTGAACTCGATCTCCAGCCCGGTCAGCGGCCGCTCGAACTCGAACTTGGACTCGGTCAGCATCCGGGCGAACACGTCCAGGCAGCGCCGCACCTTTTCCCGGTACCGCTGCCGGTCCTGGCCGGTGAACTCGGTGCTCTCGACGTCCTCGCCCATGCGCCACCTCCCGGGTGCCTGACTTACAGCTTCGCAGATCTCGCCGCGATCTGCCTGCGTCGAAGTAACCGCCCCGTCCGGCTAGGGTCAACCACGATGACTGATACGACAAGCGCCCCGGCGGTCACCAGGTCGGCGGTGACCTTCCGGCTGGTCGACCGGCAGGCCCGGCTGCGCTCGGTTCGGCTGCAGCAAGAGGTGCGGGTGCCGGGGGACCGGTTGAACTTCCGCTACCGGCAGGGCATGTGGCGGCTGCGGCTGCCCCGGCCGGCGGTGGACCGGATGGAGTACCTGTTCGAGATCGAGCACCGCAACGGGGACCGACAGACCATGCCGGACCCGGCCAACCCGCGCCGGGCGCCGGGCGCGTTCGGTGAGAAGTCGGTGATCGAGTTCCCCGGCTACCGGCCGCCGCGCTGGCTCGACTGGCCGCGGGCCGAGGGCACCTTCACCGGCTTCGAGGTGCCCTGCCGGGCGCTGGACGCCTCGATCGGCGGCCAGCTGTGGCAACCTGCCGGCCTGTCCGGCCCGGCACCGTTGCTGGTGGCCCACGACGGGCCGGAGTACGCCTCGCTCGGCGGCCTGCACGGCTACCTCGCGGCGTTGATCGAGGCCGGCGAGCTGCCGCCGATCCGGCTGGCGCTGCTGGGGCCGGGCGACCGCAACAGGTGGTACGCGGTCAGCCCCGCCTACGCGAAGGGACTCACCGACGAGTTGCTGCCGATGCTGGCCGAGCAGGCTCCGCACACGATCCGGATCGGGGCCGGCGCCAGCCTCGGCGCGCTAGCCATGCTGCATGCGCACCGGTCGGCGCCCGGGACCTTCGGCGCGCTGTTCCTGCAGTCCGGCAGCTACTTCACCCCGGAACTGGATCCGCAGGAGCGCCGGTTCTCCCGGTTCCGGCCGATCACCCGGTTCGTGGCCGAGCTGGCGCAGGCGGTCACCGATCCGGATCCGGTGCCGGTGGCGATGACCTGCGGCGGGCTGGAGGAAAACCTTGCCAACAACCGGGCGATGGCCGATACCCTGCGCGCACTGGGATATGCCGTGAGCTTTCGAGAGGTGGCTGACGTGCACAACTTCACCGCTTGGCGGGACGCCTTCGACCCGTCGCTGACCGATCTACTCAGCCAGCAAGCTCGAGTGAGCATCGCAGGCGCGCAGCGCCGAGGAGCGGAGCGAGGCAGCGATGAGCGCTAGCGCGAAGAGCCAGCGAGCCTCAGTGAGCATCGCAAAGAGCCATCGAGCATGAGACGCGACCGGGTCACCGTCGGCTGGGAGGGCTTCAACGGCTCCCTGATCGCCTACGGCCACTACGGGCGTCCGGTGCTGGTCTTCCCGTCGGAGCAGGGCCGCGCCGAGGACTTCGAGAACAACGGGATGATCGGCTGCGTGGCCGACCTGATCGACGCCGGCCGGGTCAAGTTCTACTGCGTCGACTCGGCCGACGGCTACAGCTGGTCCGACCGCGGCGTGCCGACCGAGGAGCGGGCACGCCGGCATGGCCGGTACGAGTCCTGGATCATCGAGCAGGTGCTGCCCTGGGTCTCCGACGACTGCGGCGGTGCCGGCGAGTTCGTCACCCTGGGCTGCAGCCTGGGGGCCTTCCACGCCGCCAACTTCGCACTGAAGCGGGCCGACCTGTTCCCGCTGGCCCTCTGCTTCTCCGGCAACTACGACCCGAGCACCTGGCATGCCTGGGGTGAGCAGGGCAACGAGGCGTACTTCAACAACCCGATGTCGTACGTGGCAAACCTGCACGGCGATCACCTGGACTGGCTACGCGGCCGGGCCAGCCTGCTACTAGTGGTCGGGCAGGGCGCCTGGGAGGTCGATCCCACCGGGGCGCTGCCCAGCACCCGGGCCTTCGCCCAGTGCCTGGCCGAGAAGGGGATCCGGCACGAGCTGGATCTCTGGGGATACGACATCCCGCACGACTGGCCGTCATGGCGGGCGCAGCTTGCCCATCACCTGCCCCGGTTCTGCTGAGGAGCTGCCGATATGACCGAGTCCACCCACCTGATCGGACTGCTGCTGGGCACCGAGCAGGACTGGCCGACCGCGTTCGAGACGATCATGCGCCGGCTCGGCGCGGTCAGTGACGGCAGTGAGAACGTCCACCACTATGACGTGGAGCGGGTGACCATCGAGCCGTTCGACCTGCGCTACAAGCCGCGCTACGACCTGGTGATCGATCGGCTCGCGTACTGGTACTACCACCCGCGGGAATGGCTGAAGAAGGCCGCGTTGATGGACGACGTGTACCTGCTGAACAGCCCGTTCACCTTTCAGAGTATGGAGAAACACGCGGCCTACTGCGCCATGATGCGGCTCGGGCTGAAGGTGCCGGACACCGTGCTGGTGCCGTACAAGAACCCGCCGGAGCACGCCAAGTATGCCTACACCGCAAGCCAGTACAACCGACCGTTCGACCTGGACCAGATCGCCGAGCGGATCGGCTACCCGCTGTTCATGAAGCCCTACGACGGTGGCGCCTGGGTGGGCGTGAGCAAGATCGACGATGCCGACGAGTTGCACCGCGCCTACGACGAGTCCGGCCAGCGGCTGATGCACCTGCAGAAGGCGGTCGAGGGCTACGACGTGTTCGCCCGCAGCTTGTCCATCGGCGCCGAGACCATGGTGATGCGGTTCGACCCGAGCGAGCCGATGCATGCCCGCTACTCGATCAGCCACGACTTCCTCGGTGCCGAGACCGGTGCCGAGGTGGTGAGCATCGGCCGGCTGGTGAACGCCTTCTTCCGGTGGGAGTTCAACTCCTGCGAGACCCTGGTCGCCGGCGGTGAGGTGTATCCGATCGACTACGCGAACGCCTGCCCGGACGTGGCGCTGACCAGCCTGCACTACTACTTCCCGTGGGCGATGAAGGCGCTGGTCAAGTGGACGGTGTTCTGCACCGCGACCGGCCGCCGGCCACGGTACGACCTGGACACCAGGCGCTACTTCGACATAGCCGACCGGGAAGATCTCGATTACACCGACAAGCTCGCGGCGTACCGGCAGTTGGCCGACGAGCACTTCCATACCGAGCGGTACGCCGACTTCTGCGCCAGCCGGCTGGCCCATCTGGACGACGTGGTGCTGGAATGGGTGGCCGGCCCGGAGTTCGACGACCTGCTGGTCGACACGGTGCGCACCACCTTCCCGCCGCACGAACACGATCACTTCATCGCGCACTACCGCGGCCTGCTCGGCGCCTGGGTGGCCGATCAGCGCTAGCGCACGGTCAACGCCGTACCGAGACGATCTCGGCCAGGATCGATAGGGCGATCTCGGCCGGCGTCCGGGAGCCGATGTCCAGCCCGGCCGGCCCGTGGATGGCGCTGATCGCCTGCGCCGGCACGCCGTCGGCGCGCAGCCAGTCCGCCCGGGCCGCCTGGGTGTGCCGGGAGCCCAGCGCACCGACATAGCCGGCATCGCTGGCCAGCGCGGTTCGCAGTGCGCGGCCGGAGACGTCCAAATCGTGACTGAGCACCACCACGTTGTCGGCCGCGCTGAGCTCGCCCGGCAGCTCCAGGCCGACCAGGCAGGCCCAACCGAGCAAGGCGGCGTTGGCCGCCAACGTCTCGGCGAGCAGCCCGTCGCCGACCACGAACAGCCGCGGCGTGGGCCAGTACGCGCTGACCAGCCGGTCGTCCCGCGGCACCGTCCGGCTGATTCCGGACCGGAACACCCTGGCCAACTCGGCACGTTCGCCGTCTTGGCCAGAGCCCGCCCGGGGCAGGTCGGCCGGCAGGTACACCTCGGTGCTGGCCGTAGCCAGGTCGGTAACCAGGCACACCGGCCGCTGCTCGGCGAACTGCTGCCATGCCCGGTCCGGAATGGAGTCCGCCGGCTGTGCCAGCAACCGGGCCGACCCGCCGCAGGCCAGGCCGGCCTCGGCGGCCGCGGGCTCGGACACGATGAAGTCGATCAGTCCGGTGGCCTCGGCAAGCAGTGCGGGTAGCTCGGCGTTGCCTGCGCCGGAGAACAGGCTGCCGGCCAGCGGCTCACCCGGCGAGCAAGCCACCGCGGCGGCTCGATCCTTGGAGCTGATGCCCTGGCTCTCGACCACCCGGGCCACGGTGACCGGCCGGCCCTGGGCTCGCCAGGTCGAGACGGCGGCGACGATGTCGTACATGCCACCAGTCTGGCCTGACAGCCGCAGCAGCTAGTCGGGTGTCTTGGGTAGTGGGAATTCCGGGTGGTGCAGGTGGTTGCGTAGTGGTCGTTTGATCGGGTGCCAGTCTGGTGGTTGCCAGTGTGGGATGCCGTTGAGCATGACGGTGCGCCAGCCCTGTTGGGGTGCCTGGGTGTTGTGGTAGCCGCAGGCGATCGCCATGCTGTTCAGGTCGGTGTGGCCGCCATGAGCCCAGTCGGTGGCGTGGTGGATCTCGGACCGTGCGGCGGGGCGGTCGCAGCCGGGAAAGGTGCAGCCACGGTCGCGGGCGAAGAGTGCTTTGCGTTGGCCGGGTGAGGCCAGCCGGCGGCCGCGGCCGTAGGCCAGGATGCCGCCGGCATCGGTTAGCACGGCCGGCAGCACGTTACCTTGCGCGGCGAGGCGCAGCGCGTCGTCGATGGTGAGGGTGCCGCCGTGGTGGGTGGTGGCCCGCCCGGCCCGGCGTTCCAGATCGGTGAGGGTCAGGGTGATGATCAGCTGGCTGGGTAGCCCGGCGTGGTCGGGTAGGTCTCCGGTGGCGAGCAATCGTCGGCCGGCTTCTTGGAAGGCGTCGTGCAGCCGCTGACCCGGGCTTCGCTCGTCCGGGCCGAGCGCGTCGGCCGGGCGCTGGGCCGCGAGCGGGGTGAGGACGGCCTCCCAGATCGCCTGGCAGGCCGGGCTGAGCCGGCCATCCAGCAGCCCGCTCGAATCCGGGAGGCGGGTCAGGGAGAGTCGCCGGTGCGCCTGCTGCAGCCGCCGCTCCTCCGGGCTGGGCCCGTCCGGGTCGAGGTGGGCCAGGATCCGCTGCCCAAGCAGCCGGACGGTGCGCGGATCACTGGTCCGGGCGTGCTCGAGCAGCGTCGACTCAACCATGCCGGCGTGCTCGGCACGGTCCTGCGCTGGGATGGCCTCGACCGTCTCGGCGATTGCCGCCGCGTGCTCGCAGCCGACCTCACCAGCGGCAAGGGCCTCGGCGGTGCTCGGAAGGCGCGGCTCCAGCGGCTCGCCGGTCAAGCTGCGCCGGGCACCGAACCGCTCCACCGCCTGGGCCCGCTTTCGCGCCTCGGTGCGGCTGCAGCGCAACTGGGCCGAGATCAGATCCGACAGCCCGCGAAAGCCCAGCGTGCCGGGCACGTTGCGACAGTTCAGTTCGGCCAGCACCGATAGTTGACGGAACTTCAGCCGAGCGAGTTCCGCCTCAAGCTCTACGATCTGGGCGAGCAGCTGAGCATCCGTAGCGGTCCCGAGCGGCTCGATCACATGTTCGATTTTACTGTACCGAACGATGGTAGGCAAGCCGTACCGTTAAGTTTTCGCCTTTCCGCTCAAGGCGAAACCGCAACCTAGCAAAGCAGCTACAGCAAGAACGCAACTCCTCGTCGCTGCGCCTTTGTCTTTGGCTTCAAGCCGAGCAGGGTGTGCGGCTGAGTCACGGCCAGAACGCAACTCCTCGTCGCTGCGCCTTTGTCTTGGGCTTTAAGCCGATCACGAGCGTGCGGCTGAGTCACGGCTTCGAACGCAGTAGCTGCGCCTTGTCTGATACCTTCGACCTACACCGGACTAGGCCGCCCGAGCAGATACCCCTGGCCGAGGTTGCAGCCCAGCGCTCGCAGCGAGGTCAGCTGCTCCTGGGTCTCGATGCCCTCGGCGATGGTGGTGATGGCCAGCTCCTGGCACAGCCCGATCACGCTGCGCACGATGGCTCGGGTAGGCCGGTCGGTGGCGATCGGCGTCACGAAGCTCCGGTCGATCTTCACCGTGGCCACCGGCAGATCCCGCAGCAGCGACAGCGAGGAGTAGCCGGTGCCGAAGTCGTCCAGCGCGATCTGCACGCCCAGGTCGGCGACCTCGCGCACCTCCTTGACCACCGCTGGAGAGGCGTTCACCAGCGCGCTCTCGGTGATCTCCAGGTGCAGCCGCTGCGGTGGCAGCACACTGGCATCGAGCGCCCGCCGGATCTCGGTGAGCAGTTGCCCGCGACCCAGTTGGCTGGCCGAGGCGTTGACCGAGATCCAGCGCGACCAGCCGCCGGTCAGCCGGATGTCCTGAGCGGCCAGGCAACTGACCGAGAGCATCCACCAGCCCAACGGCACGATCAGCCCGGCCTGCTCGGCCATCGGCAGGAAGTCGCGCGGGGCCAGCATGCCGTCCTCGTCATGCCGCCACCGGATCAGCGCCTCGTACCCGACCGGGATGTTGTCGGCCAGGTTGACGATCGGCTGGAAGTACGGGATCAGGCCGTGGTTGGTGGCCAGCGCCGATCGCAGCGCCTGCTCCAGTTCCAGATCGTGCAGGGTGGCCGCCTTGTCCTGGGCCGGGTCATACACCTCGATCCGGGTGCGCCCGCTGCGTTTGGCCCGCAGCAAGGCCAGATCCGCCTCGCGCAGCACCTCGTCGGGATGGCTGTGGCTGCTCCGGCCGATGGTTACGCCGATGCTGACGCTGACCGTGTGCCGGTGACCGCGGACCGCCATCGGCGCGGTCAGCGCGGCCATCAGCTCCTCGGCCAGCGCCAACAACTCCTCGGTGTCGTCCTCGCCCGGCACCAGCACCACGAACTCGTCACCGCCGACCCGGCCCAGCGTGCACATCGCCGGCAGCCGGGCGGCGAACACCCGGGTCAGCTCGACCAGCAACTCGTCGCCGGCGTCGTGGCCGAGGCTGTCGTTGACCGTCTTGAACCGGTCCAGGTCGCAGTACAGGATGCCGGTGGGCTGACCGGCCGCCAGATAGGCATGCAGCAGCTGTTCCAGCAACGCCCGGTTGGGCAGGTCGGTCAGCGCATCGTGCAGCGCCTGGTACGCCAGCCGGTCCTCGGCCTGCTTGGCCTGGGTGACGTCGTTGATCTGGGCCACCACGCTCTGCACGCCGCCGCGGCCGTCCCGGATCGCGCCGACATGCAGCAGCCCGTACACCACCTGCCCGTCGGCGTGCAGGTAGCGCTTGCTCATCTCGTAGCTGTCCCGCCGGCCGGCCACCAGCTCGGCGAACAGCGGCTGGTCGGCGCCCTGGTCCTCCGGGTGCGTGATGGCCGCGAAGTTGGTGCCGATCAGCCGATCCGCCTGGTAGCCCAGCATCGAGGTCAGCGCGTCGTTGGCCTGCTTGATGGAGCCGTCGGTGTCCAGGATCGCCGCCCCGATCGGGCTGCGCTCGAAGGTGACCTGCCAACGATGCTCGGCATCGCGGCGCAGTTGCTCGGAGCGCTCACGTTGCCAGAAGTCGTGCAGCGCGACGGCGGCCTGGCTGGCGAACATCTCGAGAATGGTGCGCTGTTCGTGATTGGGCAGCCGGCCGCTCGTCGGCTGGTCGACGCTCAGCACCCCGAGCAGTGTGCCGTCCGGCGCGGTCAATGGGGCGAGCAGCGCGTCCTCGGGATGCCAGGCGTCCGGATCGGCGCCGCCTTCTTGCGTCGGCACCCAGCTGGCGATCTCGTCGAACAGGCTCTGGTCCTGCTCGTGACTGTAGAAGCGCAGCGAACCCCAGGCCTCCGCAGCCGCCAGCATGTCCAACCAGAAGTGCAATTCGCTGGTCGCGCCGCGCAGTTGCGCCATCTCCTCCGGGCCGGCCACCGCTGCCACCCGGACCAGGCCGTCGGGGCCCACCACGTTGATCGCGGCGGCACCGAACTCCAGAAAATCGACCGCCGCCTCGGCGATCCGGTCGAACAGTTGACTGAGCTCACGGGTGGTGCCCAGCTCGCGGACCACGTCCAGCATCCGTTCCAGCCAGGACCGCCGCACGAGCTCGGACGGCGCGACCATTAGTGGAGTTTCACACAATAATCAAATATCAACCACTCGACAGGCGGCGCAAACCAGTCACATTTTCACAGCACGGAATCGTTCACCCGCTGACCGCTCGCGGGAAGCGCCGAGGCAGTGAACGATACCGAGCGGCCGGAATTCAACAGGCTTCCAGGACGACGGCCAGCCCCTGACCGACCCCGATGCAGATGGCCGCCAGCCCGTAGCCGCCGCCGCGGGCGTGCAGCGCGTGCGCCAGGTGCCCCAGGATGCGGGCGCCGGAGCAACCCAGCGGGTGGCCGATGGCGATCGCGCCACCGTGTGGGTTGACGATGGCCGGGTCCAGTTCCGGCCATTCGGCCAGGCACGCCAGCGATTGCGCGGCGAATGCCTCGTTGAGTTCGACCATGGCCAGCTGCGACCAGGTCAGGCCGGCCCGGCGCAGCGCCAGCTCGCCGGCGGCCACCGGGCCGATCCCGAAGAACTTGGGCTCGATCGCGGCCACGCCCCGGCTGACGATGCGGGCCAGTGGCTGCCGGCCGGCTGCCTCGGCGCCGACGGCGTCGCCGATCAGCAGCGCCGCGGCGCCGTCGTTGAGCGGGCTGGCGTTGCCGGCGGTCACCGTGCCGTCCGGCCGGAACGCCGGCTTGAGCTGCGCCAGTTTAGCCAGGCTGGTGTCCGCCCGGATGCCCTCGTCGCGAGCCAGCTCGACGCCGGGCACCGGCACCACCTCGGCGGCGTAGTGCCCGGCCTGCCAGGCCGCGTCGGCGTTGCGGTGGCTGGCCAGCGCGAACTCGTCCTGGGCCTGCCGGGTGATGCCGTACTTCTCGGCCAGCAGTTCGGTGCATTCGCCGAGGGAGATCGTCCACTCGGCCGGCAGCCGCGGATTGACCATCCGCCAGCCCAGCGTGGTCGAGTGCATGACCTCGTGGCCGGCCGGAAAACCCTTTGCCGGTTTGAGCATCACCCACGGCGCCCGGCTCATCGACTCCACCCCGCCGGCCACCATCAGCGAGGCGTCACCGACCGCCACCGCCCGGTTGGCCGCGATCGCCGCCTCCATGCCGGAACCGCACAGCCGGTTGATGGTGGCGCCCGGCACCGTGCTGGGCAGGCCGGCCAGCAGGGTCGCCATCCGAGCCACGTTCCGGTTGTCCTCGCCCGCGCCGTTGGCATCGCCGAACAGCACGTCGTCAATCCGGGCCGGATCCAGCTGTGCCGATCGGGCGATCAGCGAACGCAGCGCGTGCGCGGCCAGGTCGTCGGGCCGGACACCGGACAGGGCGCCGCCGTAGCGGCCGATGGGGGTGCGGACGGCGTCCAGGACGAAGACATCGGTCATCCGTCCATCGTGCCTGACCGGGATCGTCGCGCCCAGGTTCGGGTGCTCGGCGACAGCGAGTGAGCATCGAGTGGGCAGCGCAGGAAGCGGAGCGAGCGCGGCGCCGGGCTCAGCTGGCTTAACCCGATCGGCTCAATCGTGCGGCAGTTCGCGCTTGACCACCTTGCCGGCCGGGTTGCGGGGCAGCGCGTCGAGGAACCGAACGTCACGCGGCACCTTGTATCGGGCGAGGTGTTCCCGGACGTAGGCCTTGACCTGCTCGGCGTCCAGGCCGGTGTTGCCGGTGGGCACCACGAAGGCGCGTAACCGCTGACCGAAGTCGGGGTCCGGCACCGGCAGCACGGCTGCCTCGGCGATGTCCGGGTGACCGGTGAGCAGTTCCTCGACCTCGCCGGGAAAGACGTTCTCGCCACCGGAGACGATCATCTCGTCGTCCCGGCCGTCGATCCACAGCCGGCCGGCGGTGTCCAGGTGGCCCAGATCGCCGGTGGCCAGCAGGCCGCCGACCTGCTGCTTGCCGCCGCCGCCGGTGTAGCCGCCGAACCGCAGGTTACTGCCGACGAAGATCCGCCCGGTCCGCCCAGCCGGCAGTGATCTGCCGTCGTCATCGAGGATCCGGACGGTGGTGCCGTATGGCGGCCGGCCGACGCTGCCCGGGGCGGCGGCCAGGTCGGCCGGGGTGGCGATGCTGGCGTAGGCCACCTCGGTGGAGCCGTAGAGGTTGTACAGCACCTCGCCCAACTGCCGGTGGCAGCGTTCGACCAGGTCCGGGGTGAGCGGCGAGCCGGACACCGCGACCAGCCGGAGCGCGGGCAGTTCGCGCGGGTGTTCGTCCAATTCGGTGAGCAGCCGGGACAACAGGATCGGCACGGTGATCAGGGTGTCGCAGCGGAAGCTGTGCAGAGCATCGGCAACCTCGCCGATCTTCGGTCGCCGGCGCAGCACCAGGGTGTCGGCCAGCGCCAGCGCGATCACCGCCGAGAGCAGGCCCCAGGCATGGAAGACCGGCACCGCGAGGAAGACATTCTGCTGCGATTGCAGGGGAATCCGGGACAGGTAACCGCCGGGGATGGCCAGTGAGGTGCCGAACTCGCGAGCCGCTCCCTTGGGGGTGCCGGTGGTGCCGCTGGTCAGCAGCACGATGCGCTGGCCGCGGGCCGGCCGGTGCGCGCTGGCCTCGGTGCTGGCCAGCAGTGTCTCGATGTAGGGCGGCCCGCCGGCCCGGGCTCGAAGCTGAGCGCCGCCCTCGGCTTCCGTCCAGGCCAGCACCGTGCCGTGTCGGGGGGCGTAGCCGCCGAGATCGGCAGCGAACTCCTCGTCCTGGATCAGCAGGTCGATCCGCTCGCGCTGGCAGACGTCGGCCAACTGCGGGCCGGCGAAGTCGGTGTTGAGCAGCACGGTGCGCGCGCCGAGCTTGGCGGCGCCGAAGAGCGCGTCGAACATGCCACGGTGGTTGCGGCAGCGGATGCCGAGACTGTCGCCGTCGCGGAAGCCGCGGCTACGCAACGCGGTGGCCAGCCGGGCGGACCGGTCGTCCAGTTCCGCGAAGCTGAGCGCGCCCCGCTCGTCGACGATGGCGGTACGGGTGGGGTGCCGTTGACAGGCGATGGCCAATGCGGCGGCGACCGGTCCGTGAGCCCGGAAGGCACGCAGGACGTGCAACAGCCGCTGCGGGGGCTCGATGCCGAACGCGCCGGCTCGCAGCAACGCGAGTGCGGACACCGTCTCGACCCCCGCCCGGCTGGCCAGCTGAGCCGGCAGCTTGGCGGCCTGCGCGGCCAGCCGCGGTCTGGAGCCGGCCAGCGACCGGTGGCTGACCACCGCCTCCTCGCTGGCCGCCTCGTCGCTAGCGGCTGGCTGGTCGCCGGCGGCCGGCTCGTCGCTAGCGGCTGGCTGGTCGCCGGCGGCTGACTCGTCGCGGCCGGGTGCCGGGTGCTCAGCCATCGGCCCCCTCGCCAACCAGGTAGCGCAGGTAGCGCTGTGGACCGGTGAGAAATGCCTGCCAATGCTGGACGAGTTCGAGGTCGGCCCATTCCGACTGGCTGATGCCATGTTCGCCGAACTCGAGGATGCGGGCCGCTGGCAGCGCGGCGAGCACGGGGGAGTGGGTGGCCAGCACCACCTGATTACCGGCCTCGACCAGCAGTTCGAGCAGGCTGAGCAGGCGCAGGCAGGAGGTGAAGGAGAGCGCGGCCTCCGGCTCGTCCAGCAGGAACAGGCCGCGCTCGGCGGTCCGGGTCTCCAGGTAGGTCAGGAAGCTCTCGCCGTGCGAACGCCGGTTCAGCCGACCACCGAAGGCGCGTTCGTCCAGGCCGGCCGCGTCGACCGCGGTGAACAGGCCGTGCATGGCCTCGGCGCGCAGGAAGCAGCCACCCTGCGGGGCCGGCCGCTCGCCGCGCAGGCCAAGGTGGCGACCGAGGTCGGCGTCCTCGTCGCCGGCCGGCGGCGACCAGTGGGTGACCTGGGCGCCGGTCAGCGCGTAGCCGCGCCAGGCGTGGGCCAGCGCTTCCATGAGGGTCGACTTGCCGGAGCCGTTCTCGCCCACGATGACCGTCGCCGGGCTGAGGTCGAGCCCGCCGCTGCGCAGCCGGGCGATGGCCGGGATGTCGAAGTACCAGGCATCGGGACGGTAGCCCGGCCCCGGCCGCACCTCGATCCGGTCCAGCATCGCCATGCTGCCCAGGCTAGCGGCGGGCCGCGGCAGCCCAACCGGATGGCCAGTCGGTCCGACTCGCCGCGAACCGGATTGAGCCGACGGCCGAAGCGTGCCAGGGTGGCAGCATGGCTGTCGAGGATAGTGAGAAGCGTTCCCCCGACCTGAAATCCCAGTTCCGCGAAGCCCTCGACCGCAAACGAGGACAGCAGCAGGACGGTCCGGGCGGGCCGGGTGGCCGGGACGGCAAGGTCCAGGAAGCGCACGGAAAAGCGAACGCAAAGCGGCAATTCCGGCGCAAGAGTGGCTGATTTATCGAGTCGAGTGGATTTTCGGTATTCCCATGGTTCACAATAGCTACCGTTAGTAACGCGAGCACCATCGTGGGCTCGGCACGCTTGGGGAAGACGTTGCCGAGAAGCTGCGGAGGTGCGCGATGTCTGGTGCTCAGGTGGCCGCCGCCACTCGAGGTGTGCTGTTCATGCACTGCTGCCCTGCCGCGATCGGGCCGCATGTCGAGTGGGCGCTGGCCGGGGTGCTCGGGCGACCCTGCAAGCTGGAATGGTCTGCCCAGCCCGCGGCGCCGGCCAACCTGCGCGCGGAAGCCACCTGGTACGGCCCGATCGGCACCGCCGCGCGGCTGGCAGCCGCCCTGCGGGCTTGGCCGATGCTGGTCTTCGAGGTCACCGAGGAGGGCACTGCCACCACCGACGGTGAACGGCTCGCCTACGTACCCGGTCGTGGATTCCATCGCAGCGCGATGACCGCCAACGGGGATCTGGCGGTCGGCGAGGAGCGGATTCGAGGACTGCTCAGCCGGGCCAAGTCCGCCGAGGAGTTCGCGCACGGCCTGCACGAGTTGCTCGGCTCGGCCTGGGATGCCGAACTCGAACCGTACCGGCTTGCCGGCGACGGCTCGCCGGTTCTGCTACTGCACAAGGTCGTCTGACCAGTAGGCCGGGCTACAGCTTGTGGAAGAGCAGGGCGGCGTTGTGGCCACCGAAGCCGAAGGAGTCGTTCAGCGCCGCGGTCACGGTCAGCTCGCGTGCCTTGGCCGGCACGTCGACCCGCAGGCCGTCCTCCGGATCGTCCAGGTTGATGGTGGGCGGCGCGATGTCGTGGACCACCGAGAGCACGGTGGCCACCGCCTCGATGGCACCGGCGGCACCGAGCAGGTGCCCGGTCATCGATTTCGTCGCCGATACCACGGTTTGCTCACCGAGTAGGTCGGCGATCCAGTTGGCCTCGGCCATGTCGCCGGCCGGCGTCGAGGTGGCGTGCGCGTTGACGTGCACGACATCGGACAGCGCCAGCCCGGACCGCTCGATCGCGGTGCGGGCCGCCTTGGCCTGCCCGGTGCCTGCCGGATCCGGCTGCACGATGTCGTAGGAGTCGGCGGTCATGCCAGCCCCACCCAGCACCGCGTACGGCGCCCGGCCGCGGGCCCGCGCCGAGGACAACCGTTCCAGCACCAGCACGCCGGCGCCCTCGCCGAGCACGAAGCCGTCCCGCCCCTTGTCGTACGGTCGGGACGCCCGTTCCGGATCGTCGTTGCGCCCCGACATCGCCCGCATCTGGGCGAAGCCGGAGATGGTCAGCGGATGCACGCATGCCTCGGTGCCGCCGACCACCACCAGGTCGGCCCGGTCCAGCTGTAACAGGTCCAACCCGTAGGCGATCGCCTCCGCGCCGGACGCGCAGGCGCTGACCGTGGTGTGCACGCCGGCCCGGGCGCCGATCTTGAGGCCGACGTAGGCGGCCGGCCCGTTCGGCATATTCATCGGGATCAGCAGCGGGGAGACCTTGCCCGGGCCCTTCTCCAGCATGATGTCGTGCTGATGGATCAGGCTGGTCACCCCACCCACGCCGGTGCCCATGACCACCGCGACCCGGGACTCGTCCAGCCCGTTCTCGGCCGCGGTGCCGGTGAAGCCGGCATCGGACCACGCCTCGGCGGCCGCCACCAGCGCGGCCTGCTCGGCCCGGTCCAGCCGGCGGGCCTGCACCCGGGGCAGCACGCTTGCCGGATCGACCGCCATCTCACCGGCGATCCGGACGGCGATGTCGGCGGCCCAGTCCTGGGTCAGGGCATGGATACCGGAGGTGCCGGCCAGCAGCTCCGACCAGAAGGTCGGCACATCTCCGCCGAGCGGCGTGGTGGCACCCAACCCGGTGACCACCACCGGGTCAGCGGAACGGCGGCTGGCTTCGGTCATCATCGACTTCCCTCGCTACTGTCATCTCGCCGCGGCACGCCGATACGCGGCTGCGGGCTGGATCTCGTCCGGCAGGCTCAGGCCGGGTTGGCGCTGATGTAGTTGACCGCGTCACCGACCGTCTTGAGCTTCGGCAGTTCCTCGTCCGGGATCTTGACGCCGAACTTCTCCTCGGCTGCCATCGCCACCTCCACCATGGACAGTGAGTCGACGTCCAGGTCGTCGGTGAAGGACTTGTCGACGGTCACGTCACCGGGAGCGACGTCGGCCACCTCGTTCAGGATTTCGGCCATGCCCGCCAGGATCTCTTCGTTGGATGCCACGTGCGCTGCCTCTCTGCCCGGCCCCGTTCGGCGCCGCGCGATCAATGTCGCCAGCTCCGGCGGAGCCGACGTCGTGCCAACACCCCGGTGTCACCGGGGCAAGTACCACTACGGGGCGAGAATCACCTGTGCCGCGTAGGTCAGTCCGGCGCCGAAGCCGATGATCAGCACCGGCTCGCCGCTGGTCACCTCGCCCCGTTCGATCAGCTTGGACAGCGCGATCGGGATGGAGGCCGAGGAGGTGTTGCCGGAGGTGACGATGTCGCGGGCGATCACCACCTCCGCCGGCAGCTCCAGCCGCTTGGCGATCGAGTCGATGATCCGCAGGTTGGCCTGGTGCGGGACGAACGCGGCCAACTCGCTGGTCTGGATGCCGGCCAGCGCGCAGGCACGCAGGGCCACATCGGCCATCCGGGAGGTCGCCCACCGGAAGACCGACTGACCCTCCTGGCGCAGCGTGACCGAGGCCGGGTCGGTGGTGATCGTCTGGTTGCCGGCCCCGTCCGAACCCCAGGCCACCGGCCCGATGCCGACGCCGTCACTGGCACTGACCACGGCGGCGCCCGCGCCGTCACCGAAGATGATGCCGGTGCTGCGGTCGTACAGGTCGACGTAGTCGGTGAGCTTCTCCGAGCCGACCACCAGGACGTTACGGGCCTGCCCGCTCATCACCGCGTTGGCGGCCGAGGCCAGCCCGTAGACGAAGCCCGCGCAGGCGGCGTTGAGGTCGTAGGCGCCGGGTGCCGAGATGCCGAGCCGGTCGGCGACCGTGGCCGCCCCGCCGGGCACCTGGAAGACGTTGGTGCAGGTGGCCAGCACCACCAGGTCGATCTGCGAACTGTCCACCCCGGAGTGCGCCAGCGCCTTGCTGGCCGCCGAGGTCGCCATGTCCAGCATGGTCTCGTCGACGGCGAACCGGCGCTCGGCGATGCCGACCCGAGTGCGAATCCACTCGTCGTTGGTGTTCACCCCGCGTCGCACCAGGTCGTCGTTGGTCACCACGGTCGGCGGCTGGTAGTGCCCGAGGCCGGCGATCCGGCTACCGGTCGTGCGGGCCGGCAGGGTCAGGCGAACGCTCATCGTTATCTCGCTTCCTCAGGCCATCCGAGCGACCGGCAGTCCGGCCGCGCCCAGCACGTCTCCGTCGTTACGTAGCCATTGCTTCAGCACGCCGGTTGCCGGCGCCACCACTGCCACCTCGTCGTGGTCGGTGCGGATCGTGCCGACCCGGCTACCGGCCCGCACCTCAGAACCCTCGGCCAGGCCCTGGCCCCGGGTGAAAATGCCTTGGGCAGCCGCGATCACGTGCTCCGGCACCGGCCGCGGCTGGCCCGCCTGGCCCAGCAGGTCGCGGGCCGCCGCCAGGTCGTCCGGTGTCTTGACCGCCACCGCGCGGATTTCCGGCAGCTCCCGCTTGGCAATCCCGGTCAGCGTCTTGGCCGGGGTCAATTCGATGATGGCAGCCACCTCGACCGCCCGCATGGTCTGCTGGCACAGGTCCCAGCGCACCGGTCGGGTGACCTGGGCGACCAGCCGGGACAGCATCGTGCGGCCGCCGGTCACGGTGGTGCCGTCGGCGTTGGACAGCAGGATCTGGCGCGGGTCGGCCACCGTGAGCTGCTCGGCCACCGCCCGCAGCTCGCGTTCGGCCGGCGCCATGTACTCGGTGTGGAACGCGCCGGCAACCTTCAGGGTCCGGAATCGGACGCCGGCCGGCGGATCGGCCACCAACTGCTCGATCGCCTCGGTGCTGCCGGCGGCCACGATCTGGCCGGCACCGTTGCGGTTTGCCGCGGTCAGCCCGGCGGCCGCGATCGCGGCGAGCACCACCGACTCGTCGCCGCCGAGCGCGGCGGCCATGGTGGTCGGGGCCAGCTCGCAGGCCGCGGCCATCTCCCGGCCGCGCCGGGCGGCGAAGGTGACCGCCTGTTGCTCGGTCAGCACCCCGGCCACCGCCGAGGCGGTCACCTCGCCGATGCTGTGGCCGGCGCTGAGCACCGAGTTGGCCGGCAGGTCGGTGATGCCCAACTGCCGGGCGGCGACCAGGCCGGTGGCCACGATCAGCGGCTGGGTGATCGCGGTGTCGACGATCTCCACCGCGGTCGCGGTGGTGCCGAGCCGGGTCAGTTCCAGCTGGGCAAGCTCGGAGAATTCGGCAAGTTGCTCGGCCACGCCGTCCAGCTCGAGCCAGGGGGACAGCATGCCGGGGGTCTGCGCCCCCTGACCGGGAGACAGGACGGCAATCACGCCTACGACGGTGCCGTGTCCGAACCGTTCTCGGCGATCACGCCACGCACAGGGTTCTGGAGCGCTTTTTGTAGGGTCGATACAACAAGCCTACGCAGCGGGGCCTATGTAAGCCATTCCGATGCAAGGTTTCCGCCAATTTGCATGTGAGTTACCGGACCCATCCGGCTCAGCCGGCCCAGCGCGAGCGCCAGCTGGATGGTGAACGCGCCGCGCGCCTCGGTGGGTGCCTGCCCACACAGCTCGGCCGCCCGCCGCAGCCGGTAGCGCACCGTGTTGGTATGCACGTACAGCGCCCGGCCGGTGGCCTCCAGCGCCCGGCCGCTTTCCAGGTAGGCGGCCACCGTCTCCAGGATCGCGTCGCTGGTCTCGGTCAGTGGCAGGTACACCGACTCGATCAGCTGCTCCCGGGCGGCCGGATCGCCCATCAGCACGCGTTCGGGCAACAGGTCCTCGGCCAACACCGGCCGCGGTGCGTTCGGCCAGCCGGGCGCGGCGCGCAGGCCGCTGAGCGCGGCGGCGGTGACCGTGGCCGCGCCAGTGATCTGGCCGGCCAGCCCGCCCACCACCACCGGCCGGTTGTCGAACTCGCCGAGCACCGCCCGGGCCGCCTCCAGCGGATCGGAGATGCCACCCAGCAGCACCACCAGCCGGCCGCCGTGGCTGCCGGCCAGCACGTCCAGATCAGCCCGCCGGCCGGCGCGGTGCACGTGCTCGAGCAACTCGGTCGGCTTGCGGTCCGGCCGCGCGTAGCCGGCCACCGTGGTGACCGGCCCGTCGGTACGCCAACCGAGCGCGGCCAGCTGGCTGAGCGGCGAATGCTCCTCGGACGAGCCGTCGGCCCGGATCAACCCGTCGATCACCATGGCTTCCAGCCGGGCATCCCAGGCGCCCCGGCTCTCCGCGGCGCTGGCATAGACCTCGGCGGCAGCGAAGGCGATCTCCCGGGAGAACCGGACCATCGCCTCGGCCGCCGCCCGTTCCTCACCCGGGCCGGCCAGCTGGGGCAGTTGCTCCTCGACCACCTCGATGGTCAACCGGACCAGCTCGACGGTGCGTTGCAGCGACAGCCGCCGGGCCAGCTCGCGCGGGGCGATGCCGAATACCTCGCCGGTCAGCCGGAGATCCTGCTTGGGGGAGCGCAGCCATTCGACGAACGAGGCCACCCCGGCCTGCGCCACCAGGGTCACCCAGGACCGCTGGTCGGCCGGTAGCCGGCGGAACCAGGCCAGCTTCTCGTCCATCCGGGCCACGCTCTGGGTGGCGAGCGCGCCGGAGGAGCGTTCGATGTTGGCCACGGTGGCTTCGCTCAGCTCGGCCCGGCCGGCCCAGGGGTGCACGGCCGCAGCTTAGTGTTGGCAAGCGTGTGGGAAGTCCGTCGGGCCGCGGATCGGGCCGTCACCAGCACCGACTGGCTGCACTCGGCGCACTCGTTCGCGTTCGGCCAGCACTACGACCCGGCCAACCTGTCGTTCGGCCTGCTGCGGGCGCACAACGTGGACGAGGTGCGGCCCGGGCCGGGCTACCCACCGCACCGGCACGCGGCAGTCGAGATCCTGACCTGGGTGCTGTCCGGCACGCTCGAGCACTCCGACGCCGAGGGCGATCGGCGGGTCGGACCCGGCACGCTGCAGTACCTGTCGGCCGGCACCGGCATCGAGCACGCCGAGCGCAGCGGGTCAGCGGCCGAGCCGGTTCGGGTGGTGCAGATGTGGTTGGCAGCGGAGCCGGGCGGCGAGCCGCGCTACCAGGCTGTGGACGTCGCGCTGCCACCGGTCGGGCTGACGCTGGCCGCCTCCGGCGCCCGGCCGGCACCGATCGGGCTACGGCAACCCGGCGCCGAACTGTTCCTCGGCCGGCTGCCCGCCGGCGCCGCGCTCGAGCTGCCGGTGGCGCCCTACGTACATCTGTTCCTGCTCACCGGCTCGGCCGGTGTGCGCGAGCCCGCCGGGGCGGCCGAGCGGTTGGGGCCGGCGGACGCGCTCCGGATCACCGACGGCGGCCCCGGCACCGGGTTGGTCGGCGAGCGGGACGCCGAGCTCATGGTGTGGGCGATGGCCGCGGAGTAACTTCGGCCGGCGACATAGGCTGGATTCGTGCTCGCACCACCCGTCGACCGCCAGCTGGCGCAGCTGACCGAACTGGTGGCTGCCGGCCGGGTGCTGGTGCTGTCCGGCGCGGGACTGTCCACCGAATCCGGCATCCCGGACTACCGAGGTCCGACCGGTCGGGCCCGGCCGGCGACCCCGATGAGCTATGGCGAGTTCACCGGCCACCCGGCGGCCCGGCAGCGGTACTGGGCGCGCAGCCATCGCGGCTGGCAGGGCATCGTCCGGGCCCAGCCCAACGCCGGTCACCGGGCCGTGGCCGGCCTGCAACAGCGCGGGCTGCTGTCCGGCATCATCACCCAGAACGTGGACGGCCTGCACCAGGCCGCCGGCGCGCATCCGGTGATCGAGCTGCACGGCGGCCTGGACCGGGTGATCTGCCTGGGGTGCAAGGCGATCAGCGAGCGGGACGAGCTGCACGTCCGGCTGGTCGAGGTGAACCCGGCGGCCGCGGCGGCGAGCGGGCCGGTGAAGCCGGACGGCGACGTCGAGCTGGCCGAGGAGTCGATCGCCGGTTTCCGGCTGGTCGACTGCCTGGACTGCGGCGGTGGCCCGCTCAAGCCGGATGTGGTGTTCTTCGGCGAGAACGTGCCGGCCGAGCGGGTGGCGGCCTGCTACGAGCTGGTGGAGCGCTGCCGGCTGCTACTGGTGCTGGGTTCCTCGCTGACCGTGGCCTCCGGCTTCCGGTTCGTCCGGCGGGCGGCGCAGCGCGGGATACCGGTGGCGATCGTGAATCAGGGCGAGACCCGAGGCGACCCGTACGCGCGGCTGCGCGTCGAGGCCCCGCTCGGCCAGGTGCTCAGCCAGCTGTGGCGCGAGCTGATCGGACGGGCCGAGCCGAGCTGACCGGCGTGGCCCGGCAGCTCGGCGTCGGCGAGGTCGCGCGCCCTACGAGTCGCCGGCGGCCGAACCGGCCTCGGCCGCCGCGACGTTGAGCACCTGGTACTTGTCCAGCGCCTGCCTGGCCGCGTCCGGCTTGACCTCGCCGCGCTTGGCCAGCTGGGTGAGCACGCCGACCACGATCGACTCGGCGTCGATGTGGAAGAACCGGCGGGCGGCCCCCCGGGTGTCGGCGAAGCCGAACCCGTCGGCGCCCAGCGAGCTCCACTCCCGCTGCGGGGTGGCAACCCATTGCGAGATCTGGTCCGGCACCTGGCGCATGTAGTCCGACACCGCGATCACCGGCCCGCTGCTCTCGGCCAGCTTGGTCACCACGTAGGGCGTGCGGGGCTTGTCCTCCGGGTTCAGCAGGTTGTGCTCATCGGCCCGCAGCGCATCTCGGCGCAGCTCGTTCCAGGAGGTCACCGACCACACGTCAGCGTCCACCCCCCAGTCCTGGCCGAGCAGCTCCTGGGCCCGCAGCGCCCACGGCACCGCCACCCCGGAGGCCAGGATCTGTGCCCGCGGCCGGCCGTGTTCGCCCAGGCCGGGCGAGATCCGGTGCATGCCGCGCAGGATGCCTTCGACGTCCACGTCGGCCGGCTCGGCCGGTTGCTGGATCGGCTCGTTGTAGATGGTGAGGTAGAAGAACACGTCCTCACCCTGCGGGTGCTCCGGCTGGGAGCCGTACATCCGGCGCAGCCCGGACTCCACGATGTGCGCGATCTCGTAGGCGTAGGCGGGGTCATAGGCCACCGCCGCGGGGTTGGTGGCGGCCAGCAGCTGGGAGTGGCCGTCGGCGTGCTGCAACCCCTCGCCGGTCAGCGTGGTCCGGCCGGCGGTGGCGCCGAGCACGAAGCCGCGGCCGAGCTGGTCGGCGAACTGCCAGAACTGGTCGCCGGTGCGCTGGAAGCCGAACATCGAGTAGAAGATGTAGAACGGGATCATCGGCTGGGCGTGCGTGGCGTAGGCGGTGCCGGCCGCGATCAGCGACGCGGTGGAGCCGGCCTCGCTGATTCCCTCGTGCAGGATCTGCCCGGTGGTGGACTCCTTGTAGGACAGCAGCAGTTCCCGGTCCACCGCGGCGTACTCCTGGCCGTGCGGGGAGTAGATCTTGGCGGTCGGGAAGATCGCGTCCAGGCCGAAGGTACGCGCCTCGTCCGGGATGATCGGCACGAACCGGTTGCCGATCCCCTTGTCCCGCATGAGGTCCTTGAACAGCCGGACGATGGCCATCGTGGTGGCCACCTGTTGCTTGCCGGAGCCCTTCTTCAGCTCGGCGAAGGCCTCCGGTGGTGGGATGGTCAGCGGCCTGGACCGGTTCACCCGCTTGGGCAGCGCGCCGCCGAGCGCGGCCCGGCGCTCCTTCATGTAGGAGATCTCGTCGGACTTCTCGCCCGGGTGGTAGTAGGGCGGCAGGTCGGCGTCCAGCGCCTCGTCGCTGATCGGCAGGTACAGCCGGTCCCGGAACGCCTTGAGGTCGGCCTTGGTGAGCTTCTTCATCTGGTGGGTGGCGTTGCGGCCCTCGAAGCTCTCCAGGGTCCAGCCCTTGATGGTGTGCGCCAGGATCACCGTCGGCTGGCCGACGTGCGCCCGGGCGGCCTCGAAGGCGGCGTACACCTTGCGGTAGTCATGGCCACCCCGAGACAGCTTGCGCAGGTCGTCGTCGGTCAGGTCCTCGACCAGCTTGCGCAGCCGCAAGTCCTCGCCGAAGAAGTCCTCCCGGATGTAGGCACCGGATTCAACGGTGTAGGTCTGGAACTGCCCGTCCGGCGTGGTGTTCATCTTGTTGACCAGTACGCCGTCCCGGTCGGCGGCCAGCAGCGGGTCCCAGTCCCGGCCCCAGATCACCTTGATCACGTTCCAGCCGGCGCCCCGGAAGTGCGACTCCAGCTCCTGGATGATCTTGCCGTTGCCGCGGACCGGGCCGTCCAGGCGCTGCAGGTTGCAGTTGATCACGAAGGTGAGGTTGTCCAACTCCTCGCGGGCGGCCACCCCGATCGCGCCGAGCGATTCCACCTCGTCCATCTCGCCGTCGCCGAGGAAGGCCCAGACGTGGGAGTTGCCGGTGTCGGCGATGCCCCGGGCGGCCAGGTAGCGGTTGAACCGGGCCTGGTAGATCGCCCCGATCGGGCCGAGGCCCATCGAGACGGTGGGGAACTCCCAGAAGTCCGGCATCAGCCGCGGGTGCGGGTAGGAGGACAGCCCGTACGGCGCGTGCGACTTCTCCTGCCGGAAGCCGTCCAGGTGCTGCTCGGTGAGCCGGCCCTCGAGGAAGGCGCGAGCGTAGATGCCGGGCGCCGCGTGGCCCTGGAAGTAGACCTGGTCGCCCATGCCCGAGGCCAGATCCTTGCCCCGGAAGAAGTGGTTGAAGCCGACCTCGTAGAGCGAGGCGGCCGAGGCGTAGGTGGCGATGTGGCCGCCGACGCCGAGGTGCTTGTTGACCCGGCTGACCATGATCGCGGCGTTCCACCGGATGTAGGCCCGGATCCGGCGCTCGATGTGCTCGTCACCCGGGAACCAGGGCTCCCGCTCCGGTGGGATGGTGTTGATGTAGTCGGTGCTGCGCAGCGCCGGCACGCCGATCTGGCGCTCCCGGGCCCGCTCGAGCAACTTCAGCAGCAGGAACCGGGCCCGCTGCCGGCCGTCGTGTTCCACCGCGGCGTCGAAGGACTCGAGCCACTCACGGGTCTCGCCGGGGTCGATGTCCGGCAGCTGGTTGGGCAGGCCGTCGGTGATGATGCTGTAGCGATCCCGGGGCATAGATGGTTCTCCATTCGCCGCACTGTCCCGCGCCGGTGGGTGGTGGGCCGTGCCGACGCCTGTTACCAGTGTCCCCCATGTCGCTCGCAGCTGTCACAAGCGTCGCCAACTGTTCAGGGTGGCTAGGCATGTTCAACTGCCGTGTTCAAGTGCCCCGGACGGTTGCGTTGTGGGCAGAGTGTGGTTATCTACCGGGACACGAGTGATCTCCCGGGCGGGACTGACCCGTTGATCACGTGGCACGCATCGGAGGCTGGCAGTGAGCACGACCCCCGGATCCGGGGAAATTACATCTGCGCTAATCGACCGGCTCGGCATCGAGCCCGGCATGGTCGTGCAGGAGCTGGGCTACGACAACGACGTCGACCAGGAGCTGCGCGAGGCGATCGAGGATCGCATCGACGACGACATGGTCGACGAGGACTCCGATGAGGTTGTCGACGTTGTGCTGCTGTGGTTCCGGGAGGACGACGGCGACCTGGTGGACGTGCTGGTGGACGCGATCGCGCCGCTGGCCGACAACGGGGTGATCTGGTTGCTCACGCCCAAGCACGGCCGGCTCGGTTACGTGGAGCCGTCCGATATCTCCGAGGCGGCACCGACGGCCGGGCTGTCCCAGACCTCGCTGTTGCCTATCGGCAAGGACTGGACCGGAGCACGGCTGGTGAGCCGCCGATCCGCTGATCGCGGGAAGGGTGACCGACGATGACCGATGTACCGGGCATGACTGTGCCGGGCATGACGCCGCTGCCGGTGGGGAGTGAGGCGCCGGACTTCCAGCTTCGGGACCAGAACAACGAGGTGGTGACCCTGTCGAGCTTCCGCGGCGACAAGGCGGTGCTGCTGGTGTTCTACCCGTGGGCGTTCACCAGCATCTGCACCGGGGAGCTGGGCCGGCTGCGGGACAACATCGACGCCTTCGCCAACGATCGGGTGCAGGTGCTGACGCTCAGCATCGACTCCGGTTTCGTGCACAAGGTCTTCGCTCAGCGGGACGGGCTGAACTTCCCGTTGCTGGCCGACTTCTGGCCGCACGGGGCGGTGGCGCAGGCCTACGGGGTCTTCAATACCGACGCCGGGGTGTCCAACCGCGGCACGTTCCTGGTGGACACCGAGGGGATCATCCGGTTCAGCGAGGCGAACGAGATCGGGATCGGCCGGGATCCGGAGGTCTGGCTGCGGGCGATCGACGAGCTGGCCTCGCCGGTGGCCGGCTGAGGCGGCTTACGTTCGGCCGGCGAGGCGGTCGTTCAGCGAGGCCTTGCGCTCCCGGCGGCTGAGTGTTCTTGGGGCTGCTGCTTCCGCTGGGGCTGCTGTGTCTAGTGGGCCTTCATCATCGTCGTGGCGGAGTTCGGCGCGGGCCAGGATGACCGGGGCGGCGAGCGCGAGCAGGGCGAACAGGTACCACTGCAGGACGTAGGCCAGGTGCTGGGGTTCCTCGGCGCCGCCGGCGGGGTTGGACAGGTCCGGGGCCGGGAGGGTCTGCAGGCCGCTGCCGCCGGGCTGGCCGGGGAGCAGCTCGGCGTAGGCGTTCCAGACCGGGGCCTTGATGCGCGCGGCCTGGGCGGCGGCGTTCACGGTGTCCACCTGGCTGCCGGGGAGCCTGCCGAACTTGTCCTGGCCGGTGTCGGCCGGCTGCAGCCGGCCGGTGACCTCGACGGTGTTCTGGGGTGCCGCCGGGACCGGCGGGGAGGTGTCGGCGGCGTTGTCCTGCGGGATGAAGCCGCGGGCTATCAAGAGGATGCCTTGATCGGTACGCAGCGGCGTGATCACCAGGTAGCCGATGTCGCCGCCGGTGAGGGACTGGCCGCGTAGCAGGGTTTGCCTGCTGTTCAGGTACGTGCCCGTCGCGGTGATGATGCGGAACTTCTGGGCCTGGCCGTTGCTGCGTGGTTGATCGGCGGGCCCGAGCGCGTCAGCAATGGGGGTCGGCTTGTCGCGGGCGTCGGAGCGCAGGTGGTGGTTGGCGGTGTGCTTCTGCTCGAACCGGAAGATCTGCCAGGTGCCGGCCGCCGCGCAGCCAATCGCGAGCAGCACCATCAGCGCGCAGAGCCCGAGATAGCGGGGCTGGCGCAGGATGGTGAGCACGGTAGATCAGCCTACGTCCGGCCGCTGTGCCCTTGTCCTTGGCGCCGTTCTTTAGCGCCGCCGCGGGTTGCCTCGCGGGCATGGGCGGCCCGAACCTCCAGTTCGGCACGATCCTTCTAATTCGGGCCGCACAATAGCTGCCGGGTGGTGCTCGGCTACCCTGTCCGGCACGGGCGCTTAGCTCAGCGGGAGAGCACTCGGTTTACACCCGAGCGGTCGCTGGTTCGATCCCAGTAGCGCCCACGCAGTCAGTCGGTAAGGGACGAGGGCCTCGGAAATAGCGCAAACTGGCAGGCACCGCAGCCAGCGCGGTGCTAATTTCGGCCGACGATCTAACCCTGGCAGTCTCGTGCGGAGTCATGCTGCGGGTAGCTGAATAGGAGAGCCGCCGAAGGTGTGCCGCCATCGCGCAGGTACCGCCATGCTGGCCTTGCTCAGCGCCGGGTTGGTGAGCGTGCTGCCGGTGAGCAGCCCGTTTGTGGCGGTGGCCGCGGCCGATACCGCCGCCACCGGCTCGTTCAACGGCGCAGCCGGTGTGTCGCACGGCGGCTCCATGATCCATCACACCTACGCGGTATCGCCGAGTACGCCCGTTGTCGGACCCAGCACCTCCGTTAGCTGGTGGCCGAACGGCTACAAGGCATACGACTACAACAACTGGGACCACAACGTCCTGACCGAGTTCTCCTGGTCGGTGCCGGGAGCGCCTGGCTACTTCTGGATGTACGTGCGCAGCCCCGTCTCGCACACCACCCAGCGGGGTCTCGGTGCCATCTACCGCTTCGGCTCTTCGCTGAAATTCCCCGGCGACCTCGAGCGGCCCGGCTGGTCGTGGTAGCAGAGATGGAAGAGCCCGGCAGCGACGAGCCCGAAGCGACTATCTTCATCATCTGCTTCAGCGACACGGGCCTCTGGCACGCCGTCTGGGGGAACCGGGACGGCTTCGTGGCCGATTACGACAGCGCGGACGAGGCGGAAATACTCGCCTGGGCGCGCGAGCGGTGCGACCGGATATGGGTACGCGGTCCTGGGGATGAAGACTATGTGCGGCTGCCTGATGAGCATCATCCCGTTCGACCTACAGGCATAGGGTAACGAGCCCTGTCTGACGCCGATCTTTCTATTCCTTTGCGAGCCACAGCTGCCGGGTGGTGACAGGCTTGGGTGAACATCGTGTTGATCGGCGGAAGCGAGCGATAGCGAGGCGCGCCGGGTTAGCCTGGAGACGCTGGCCGCCGCTGTTCAGTCCGATCGTGTCAACCCATATTGAGCGAGAGGATGAGCGTCAGATTGTCAAGGGTGGGTTCCCAGGTCATGGTGCCGTTGACAGTCGAAGGGAAGGAACTCGTTGACCCAAGACGATCGCCTGCTCACCGCGGTGACCTGCCTGCGCGTCTTGGCCACGTTGTTCGGTCCTGGCGAGCTGCGGGCCATCAGCTTCGACCTGGCCGAGCCCGACACCATCGGTGTCACGATCGGTTTACCGGGAATCGACGAGCGGTTCATCGAGCTCTACACGAAGTCAGCTGACCATCCGCTGGATTTGGTGTTGCCGGTGTTCGACCAGCTGCAGCAATTCCTGGCCGAGGAGAACGGCCCGACTCGGGGTGAGGCGCGGCCGCACTGTCGGGATGGGCATACCCATCCGGCGACGTGTCATCGCAAAGACGATGGTCTGTTTCTGGTTTGCCCAGTCGATCTGGAACCGTTCGAACGTCTCGCCTAGACCTGAGGCTGGCGACAGTGGGGTCCGGTCTTCGTTGGACCTCCCGATCGCAAGTCTCGGTGGAGCTTCGCCGCGGGGAAGTTCTGACGAATTGAGTAACGCCACGGCCGGAAGCTGTCGGTGGCCCTAGGGTTCGACTGTCACGTCAGCCCGACGCCGGGAAGGCCTCCATGGACAAGCCCAATTTCTCCGATCTGAGCGCGCTGTTCATCAACACGACCCTGACCCGGTCGCCGGCGGCCAGCCACACCCAGCTTCTGGTCGATGTCAGTGCCGAGATCATGGCCAAGCAGGGGGTGTCCGTCGATCAGTTCCGGGCGGTCGATCATGACATAGCCACCGGCGTCTATCCGGACATGCGCGAGCACGGCTGGGCGACCGACGAGTGGCCCGAGCTGTTCCCGCAGGTGCTGGCCGCCGACATCCTGGTGATCGCCGGCCCGATCTGGCTGGGCGACAACAGCAGCCAGACCAAGAAGATCATCGAACGGCTGTACGCGCATTCCGGCGAGTTGAACGACCGCGGCCAATGGCTCTACTACGGCCGGGTCGGCGGCTGCCTGATCACCGGCAACGAGGACGGCATCAAGCACTGCACGTCCAACGTCCTGTATAGCCTCCAGCACATCGGCTACAGCGTGCCACCGCAGGCCGACGCCGGCTGGATCGGCGAGGCCGGCCCGGGCCCGAGCTATGGCGACCCGCTGCCGGACGGCTCCCGCGCCGGGCTCGACAACGATTTCACCAATCGCAACACCACGTTCATGACCTGGAACCTCATGCACCTGGCCGCGATGCTCAAGCGCACGGGTGGCTTTCCGGCCTACGGCAACCAGCGCCGAGAGTGGGACGCCGGCACTCGCTTCGACTTCGTCAATCCCGAGTACCGCTCGTAAGCTCGGTCGGTCGCCAACTCGATGCCGCACGGTTACCCCCGACCGCTCGGCCCCATCGGGCTGGGACTGAAGTGTCGCCTAAGCGAGGACGGCCGACCACGCGCTATCGTTGTAGCCATCACAGCTGGTTCCAAGGTGTTGCCCGGGTTGAAGAGGAACCCGACCAGCTCGTATACAACCGGAGGACATCATGTCCGCCTACAGTTCCACCTCGCCCGGTCCCACGTCCGATCTCAAGCGAGAACGAACCCTATCCATGATCGCCGGCTTGCTCGGCATATTGATGTTCGTCTGGGGCTTCCTCAGGTGGCTCAACGTCGGCGACGGCCCGGACCAGCACAAGTACTCCGGCTACGCGTTCCAGATGCCAACCACCGCAGTAATCGGACTCTCGCTTGCCGCGGGTCTGATGGCGCTATTCGGCGCCATGGAGCGCCGGCCTGGCCGGGGCGTACCGAGCGCCATCCCGACCGCCCTGGCCGCCACCAGCCTGCTGCTGGCGGTGGGCATTTTCCTCGGCAAGGGCGCCATTAGCCCCGACCTAGGCGGACAGGTTGGCGTCGAGATTGGCCTGATTCTGGCTCTGATCACTGCGCTCCTGCAGACGATCATGCTCGGAGTGGGTTTGGCCAGCCGGCACGATGACCGTGTCGGGACGTATGCCGATGAGCCGCGGAGCGCAGCCGACTATCGGACCCCGTAGTAAGACCGCCAGTCTCGCGACGCCCGCCTCCTACAGGTGGGCGTCGCGTGGTTGGTGTCGAAGGTTCTTCCCAGCTGACCAAGCCGCCGTCACGACATGCTGACTCGGCGATCGAGGTGAGCGAGATCGTCGAGGCACACCCCGGGCCTGCCTGCCAGGCAGTCCGAGCGAAGAAGATGCTGGTGCCACCGCCACTGCCGGCCCAGGCTGTTTCCGACACAACCTTGCCTGCCGGGACATATTCGGTGAGGTCCCGCCGACTCCCAGGACTGCCGAGTCTGACGCCTCATACTCCGCCTGTAACGGACCATGCTGATAGCCGCCCAGGAGTCGCGGCCCCCGCCGAGACTTGATTGACTCCAGAAAATGCACCAGACTCCAGTGCGTGCCCACGACTGCGGAACTCGAGCGGTTGCTGCGCGAGGCGGCGCTGCGGGTGACGCGTCCACGGATGGCGGTGCTCACCGCGGTGCACGAGCACCCGCACGCCGACACCGATTCGATCATCAACGCCGCGCGCGCGGACCTCGAAGAAGTTTCCCACCAAGCCGTCTACGACGTGCTGCGCGCGCTGACGGCACGGGGCCTGGTCCGGCGGATCCAGCCGGCCGGCTCGGTCGCCCGGTATGAGGCGAGGATCAACGACAACCATCACCACGTCGTGTGCCGGTCGTGCGGCGTCATTGCCGACGTCGACTGCGCCGTGGGTGAGACACCCTGCTTGACTGCATCCGACGACAACGGCTTCGCCATCGACGAGGCCGAGGTCGTCTACTGGGGCCTATGCCCCGCCTGTTCGGGCGAGCCGAACAAGCCATCAAGAGAAACAGCGAGACAGGAGAGCGACCGACGTGTCTGAGAGCGAGAACCCGGCAATCCCCTCCCCGGAGCCCAGCCAGCATCGGCCGAGGACGATCCAGGACTGGTGGCCGAACCAGCTGGACCTGAAGGTCCTGCACCAGCACTCGCCCCGGGCCAACCCGATGGGCGAGGACTTCGACTACGCCGAGGAGTTCTCCGCCCTCGACCTGGAAGCGCTGAAGCGCGACATCTTCGAGGTCATGACCACCTCGCAGGATTGGTGGCCGGCCGATCATGGTCACTACGGCGGGCTGTTCATCCGGCTGTCCTGGCATGCCGCCGGCACCTACCGCATCGCCGACGGCCGGGGTGGCGCAGGCAGCGGCGCGCAGCGCTTCGCCCCGCTCAACAGCTGGCCGGACAACGCCAACCTGGACAAGGCGCGCCGGCTGCTCTGGCCGGTCAAGCAGAAGTACGGCAAGAAGATCTCCTGGGCCGACCTGCTCGTCTTCGCCGGCAACTGCGCGCTGGAGTCGATGGGCTTCCAGACGTTCGGCTTCGGCTTCGGCCGTGAGGACATCTGGGAGCCTGAGGAGATCTTCTGGGGACCGGAGGACACCTGGCTCGGCGACGAGCGCTACAGCGGCGACCGGGAACTGTCCGGTCCGCTCGGCGCCGTGCAGATGGGTCTCATCTACGTGAACCCCGAGGGGCCGAACGGCAACCCCGACCCGGTCAAGGCCGCTCACGACATTCGGGAGACCTTCCGCCGGATGGCGATGAACGACGAGGAGACCTTCGCGCTGATCGCCGGCGGCCACACGTTCGGCAAGACCCACGGCGCCGCCAGCGGCGACTACGTCGGACCGGAGCCCGAGGCCGCTCCGCTGGAGCAGCAGGGCCTAGGCTGGAAGAGCCGTTACGGCAGTGGCAAGGGCCGCGACGCGATCACCAGCGGCCTCGAGGTCACCTGGACGCCCACCCCGACGGCCTGGGACAACAGCTTCTTGGAAACCCTGTTCGGCTACGAATGGGAACTCACCAAGAGTCCGGCCGGTGCGTGGCAGTGGCAGGCGAAGGACGGCGCCGGGGCGAACACCTTCCCGGACCCGGAGGATGGCACGCCGGCCCGACCGCCGACCATGCTCACCACCGACCTCGCGCTCCGGCTCGACCCGACGTATGAGAAGATCGGCCGCCGGTTCCTGGAGAACCCGGACCAGTTCGCGGAGGCCTTCGCCAAGGCCTGGTACAAGCTGCTGCACCGCGACATGGGTCCGGCGTCGCGCTACCTCGGCCCCTGGGTGCCGCAGCCGCAACTCTGGCAGGACCCGGTGCCCGCCGTCGATCACGAGTTGGTCGGCGAGGCGGACATCGCCGCGTTGAAGGGCAAGCTCCTCGACTCCGGCCTGTCCATCTCCCAACTGGCCGGCACCGCGTGGGCCTCGGCGGCCAGCTTCCGCGGCACCGACAAGCGTGGCGGGGCCAACGGAGCGCGGATTCGCCTTGCCCCACAACGGGATTGGCAGGTCAACGAGCCCGCCGAGTTGGCTCGGGTGCTGCCGATCCTCGAGCAGATCCAGCAGGACTTCAACGGTTCACAGCCTGGCGGGACGAAGATCTCGCTCGCCGACCTGATCGTGCTGGGCGGCTGCGCGGCCGTCGAGCAGGCGGCCAAGAATGCCGGGCACGACATCACGGTGCCGTTCACGCCGGGCCGGACGGACGCCTCGCAGGAGCAGACCGACGTCGAGTCCTTCGCGGTGCTCGAACCTACCGCCGACGGGTTCCGCAACTACCTGCGGGCCGGCGAGAAGCTGCCGCCCGAGGTCCGGCTGCTTGATCGGGCGAACCTGCTACTGCTGACCGCTCCGGAGCTGACGGTGCTGATCGGCGGCATGCGTGCCCTCAAGGCCAACGTGGGGCAATCCGACCACGGTGTCCTCACCGACCGGCCGGGGACGTTGAGCAACGACTTCTTCGTGAACCTGCTCGACGGCAGCACGGAGTGGACGGCTTCCGTGTCGGCCGAGAACGTCTACGACGGCCGGGATCGCGCCACCGGCGAGGTCAGGTGGACGGCGACCGCCGTCGACCTAGTCTTCGGCGCCAACTCCCAACTCCGGGCCATCGCCGAGGTCTATGCCAGCGACGACGCGAACGAGAAGTTCGTGCGCGACTTCGTGGCCGCGTGGGACAAGGTGATGAACCTCGATCGGTTCGATCTCGCCTGATCGCGGGTGTTCGGGCCGGCCGCGCACCGGCCGGCCCGGTCACGACGGTGCCGCCGGCACCGCCGGTTCAGCCGGTGCGGATCAGCGCCACGTAATGGTTTCCGCCGGTATGCAGCAGCGCATAGTTGGCATTGACCGGGCCGCCGGTGCCGTAGGTGTCCTGCGGCAGGATCACCGGCGCTAGCACCGGTCCGGGGGCCACCGGCGGCTTCTCCGGGGCCGCCTTGGCCTTCGCCTTCTCCTTCTCCTTGTCCTTCAAGGACTTCTCGGCCTTCTCCCGCCGCCGCTTGCCACGCGCCTTCGCGGCCGGGAACTGCATGCTCTGATCCCACAGCAGCCGGCGCATCGCGGATCCAAGGCCCGGCGTGCCGCGACCGTCCACCTCGCTCAGCACGATGTCACGCACCGCATTGTCCACCGACTCCTGAGCCAACCCGGCCGCGAAGAGTCCACGGATCCGCAGGATCTCGCCACCGGCGACCGCGCGTGGGCCAGGCGGCCCCAGCAGGGCCGGTAGCTCGGCGCGTGCGACCGGACGGGCCTCCAGAGCCATGGCGGCGCGGATGTCCGAAGCGGCATGGATCAGGCAGTTCCCACCACCGACGTTCTCGATCCGGGTGAAGCCCGGCGGGACGGCATCACGGTAGACATGCACCCGGATACCGAATGCGTCGGCAACGATGGGTCCTTCGGCCTGGGCAAGGTAGGTGCCGGGCCGAGCGATGTCGGCCAGGTAGGCGGCCCGGAAATTCGGCAGCTGCTCGGGGAGCAGGTTGCCGTCCGCGTCGAGCCACTCGACACCGAGGGCCGGCCCCGGTTCGCTGCCACTGCCCGGCAGCGTGCTTGCCAGGCCGCCGAGCAGGCTTCCGGTGAAGTCGAGATCCTTGCTGAACAAACCGTCGCCCGGCGGCTTTCCGAAGATCGAGCTGTCCCAGGCAAACGCCGAACTGGCCAGCCCCTTGCCACCGTCCGGCACGCTGGCCTTGCTAGCCGCCGGATCCTCACCGCTGAGATCCGGCTCCGCCTCCGCGCTGGAACCTTCGAGCTTGCGCCGCTTGCTCGGCTTGGCCTCGGACTTGCCCTTCTCCTTCTCCTGCTGCGCCGCTCTCAGCACCCTGTTGACGGATGCCGCGGTCGGGGTCAGCCCCGCTGCCTTGAGCGCACCCGGATAGCTCGCCTCGATGGTGAGCAGGTGCTGCTGGGCCAGCAGGAACGCCGGGTTCTTGTCGTGCTTGATCAGCAGGTCGGCGAAGGTGCCCTCGTCGTCGGCCTCCTGGCTGAGGCTGCCGACGTCCAGCAATCCGACGATCGCGGCGAACACCTCGGCGACCTCGTGCGCCTTCGCCTTGCCCTGGTACTGCTGCAGGCCGAGGTGCTCCAGCAGCACCCGCCGATGCTTGCCCTCGCTCTTGCCGCCGACATCGGCCGCCGACAAGGCACCCCCCGGAATTATGTTGATCGCTTCCAGATGCGCCACGATCGCGTTCTGCAGACCGACCAGGGCATCGTGCGCACCGGACCCGCTCGGGCGCGCCGGCGGCCGGCTTTCGGGAAAGGAGAATGCCGTGCCGAGCCGGTCGGCCATCTCCGTGCGCTCAGTGGCCAGGGTGCCCGTCACCGCGTCGAGCGCCTGCTTGATGGTCGAGCCGACGATCAGCTGCCGCACCCGGTCGACATGCACCGTCCAGGCCGTGGTGTGCGCGCCCATCGTGCCGGAGAAGGGTGACGGCGGCCGGCCGGCCGAGCGCACCTCGGTGATCCGGCCGTCGTCACCGACCAACACCTGGATGGCGAGGTAGCCCTTGCGCTCGGCCGCCTCCTCCAACTCCTCGGCGTTGTCCTCCTCGGCCGGCTCCGGCGCGGCCAGCAGGCGCATCTCCTGCTGGACGGCCAGATCGTGCTTCTGCGCCGCCACCCGCTCATCGACATCGGCCGGATCGTGGATGGTCTTCCGCTTGGGTTTGCGGCCGGACTTCCTGCCGCCCGAAGGCACCAGCGACTCCGAGCGACTGACCGGCGCATCGGCGGGTGGGGTGAGCGGCAGCCCGAGGATGTTCTCGATCGCGTTCACCCGGGCCAGCACGAACCCCTCGTCCCGCTTCAGCTTCGCCAGCGCCGCCTGGCCGTCCTTGCTGTTCTTGCCGCTGTCGAGCGGATCCCGGCTGCGCTTGCCTGGCCCGGAGCCGGTGACGATCGGCTGCGCGGCCCGGATCTCGGTCTGCAGGCTGGCCAGGGATCGCTGCAGCACGGGCAGCTCTTCCAGCAGGCAGGCCCTGGCCCGCGGCAACAGGATCCGGTGCAGCAGGTCCGGCGCCAGAAAGGGCAGCGCCAGTTCGTCCCGGCCCCGCGCCGCCGCCCGCGGCTCCATGCCGGACGGTGGGGACGAGTCCGGCTCGAGGAAGCGGAGGGCTTCGGCCAGCGCGGCCAGCGTGCCCGGGAAGGCGGTCTGGATGGTGCGCAGGTGCTGCTCGACGAACAGCTGCGCCCGCTCGGTGGGATTCAGCTTCGCGGGCAGGCCGGGGGCCAGTGCCGCGAGCCGAGCCGGATCCGGCTCGATGCACGACAGCGCCACCGCGCGCACGTCGAGCAGCCCGACGATCTCGTTGCCCAGCGCGTCAGGCGACTGCTTGATCCCAGCGGCCTGGGCACGCAGCGCGTCGCAGTCCTCACCCTTGCCCTTGCCGGAGGTTGCCTTCGACACCGTGCCGGTATTGATGGTGCTCAGCGGCACCAGCTCGCGCAGCTCGAGGTAGGCGGCCACGTACTCCTGCACCGCCGCGGTCACATCCAGCCCTTCGGTCGGGGCTGCCAGCCGACCATGGATGGTGACGAGCCGCTTGTAGGCCTCCTGCCACATAGCAGCCTGGCGTGGCGGCAGGTTCTCCACCAGCTTGGCACCCGGAGCGATCTGCAGGCCGTTCACCAGATCCTGCATCCGGGCGGCCGCCTCGCTCAGCGGATGCCCGATCAGCGCCAGCTGGACGGCGTTGACATGCACGGTGAAGGCGGTGCTGTGATCGCCCATCGAGGAGCTGAAGGTGGGCGGCGGCCGCCCGACGATCGACACGCCGCTGATCCGCACGACGGCGTCCTCGCCGTCTGGCTTGTCGACCTGCAGCTGAGTCACCACGGCCCGCCGGACCGGCCCGCCGGCCTCGGGTGCGACCGCGTGCGCCAGCTCGTGAGCCATCAGATGCCGGCCGGCGTCCGTGCCGAGGTCGGGCGTCGCGGCGAAGAAGACATCCTGCCCGATGGTGAATGCCTGCGCGCCGACCTGGCGGTTCAGCTCGGCCGCCTGCCGGCCGGCATGCACGCGGACCGGGCTCAGGTCAGCGCCCATGGCCTGCTCGAACGCGGCTCGGGCGGGGGCGGCCAGTGGCGCCCCGCCGGCACGGGCCTGGCTCAGCTGATCGGCCAGCGGTGCCGGCAGTGGGCCGCCGGACCGGCCGACGGCCCGGTCGGCCTGCCGGCGCAGGGCGGCCAGCGGTGCGGCCGGCCCGGCGACCGGCTCGGCGGCTGGGCCCAGCAGGCCGTGCTGGCCCAGCGTGCCCTGTCGCCGCAGCGCGCTCTGCTCACGCAGCGCGGCGACGGTGCGGCTGGCCACCGCGTCGGCGGCATGCTCCTGCCGGTCGTCCGCCGAGCCGACCATGACCGGCGCGCTCTGCCGGCTCAGCCCGGCCACGGCAGGGCACGGCGCTGTCAGCTCGATCGCGGGCGCCGCCGGCTCCGGGGCGGCTTCGGAATCGCTGTCGATCCGCACCGATACGTTGCGGGCCGGCGCCGGGCCAGTCATGGGGTCAGGTTAGCTGCCAGTGAGCTGAGCGCTGCGCAATTCCACGCCGTGCGCTCACCGATCGGCGGCTACCCGAGGATGCGACGGGGCACGACGCGATGGCCGGGTTGGGCCAGCTTGGATGCGGCTATTCAGCTCCGTAAGGTGCATAACCGCATCCCCTGACGTTTTCGAGCAGCGAGAGGAGAGGCCCCCGACATGTGGGAGACCCTGGTACGGCCATCCGCCGAGCGGGCCGAAGCCTTCCGAGCCAGCGGCCGGTGGCGGGACCAGACCGTCCTGGACGACCTGCGGCGGGCGGCACAGGACACCCCTGACAAGCCTGCCATCATCGGCTATGTCGACGGAAAGCTGGCCCGCACCGTCAGCTATCGCGAATTCGGCAGCCTGGTGGACCGGTTCGCGGCCGCGTTGCTGGAACTCGGCGTGCGGCGCGCGGATGTCGTCGCGATCCACCTGCCCAACTGGTGGATGCTCACCCCGCTGTACCTCGCGTGCTCCCGGATCGGCGCCGTCCCTGCGCCGGTGATGCCGCCGCTGGGCGCGCGGGAACTCCAGCACGTGCTGACCAACAGCGCGGCCAAGGTCTGCTTCGTGCCGGACAGCTACAACGGTGTGGACTACCTGCAGCGGCTGTTCGACGTCGCGCCGGACACGCTGGCCCATCGGGTCGTGGTGCGCACCCGGCCGGCCGAGCAGGTCGCCGGCGTCCTCGACTTCGCTGAGTTCTTCCTCGACTCGCCGTGGGAGCAGACCCACGAACTGCCCGAACTCGTCAGCCTGGATGCCGACGACGTCGCGTTGCTGCTGTTCACTTCCGGCACCTCCGGCGCACCCAAGGCGGTCGTGCACAGCCACAACACGATGTATGCATGTGCCACCGCGCTGCCCGAATGCTGGGGCTGGGGATCCGACATCGTGGCCAGCGTTCCGCACGCCCTGACGCATATGGCCGGCAGCATCTTCGGCTGCTACCTGCCGGTGATCCTCGGTGGCACCAGCGTCATGCAGGACGACAAGGACCTGTGCCTGCTGCTCGACATGATCGAAGCGCAGCGCCTGACCTACGTCTACGCCGCCCCGGTCTGGGTGCAGGCAATGGTGGATGAGCAACGCAAGAACCCCCGCGACCTGTCCAGCCTGCGCCAGCTGATCTCCGGGTCGATGCCGATCCCGCCGCAGCTGGTCGCCGAGACGCAGGAGGTGCTCGGGGTGGAGCTGGGCACGTTGTGGGGGATGACCGAGAACGGCCCGGTCACCGTGACCAAGCCGGACGATCCGCCCGACTGGGGCGCGCACAGCGACGGCTCGCCGGTGGGCGGATCGGAGATCCGGCTGGCCGCCGAGCCGGGCGAGGAGATCGGCCGGCTGCTGGTGCGTGGCCCGACCCAGTGCCTGGGCTACCTCAACCAGAAGGAGCTCTACCAGGCATGCCTCGACCCGGACGGCTGGTTCGACACCGGCGACCTGGCCCGGCCGGATGGCCGGGGCGGGATCCGGATCACCGGGCGGCGCGAGGATCTCATCGTCCGGCGGTTTGGCACCAAGGTGCCCACCCTCGAGGTGGAGGCGGTGATCGCCCGGCACCCGCGGGTGCGGGAGGTGGCGCTGATCGGCTATCCGGACAAGCAGTTTCCGAGCACCGACGGCGTGTGCGCGATGATCGTCCCGGACGGCGAGCCGCCGAGCTTGGACGAACTCACCAGCTACCTCGACGGCCTCGGCATGACCTGGCACAACTGGCCGGATCGGGTGGAGATTCGCCAGAGCCTGCCGCGGACCTCGATGGGCAAGGTGCAGCGGGCCGTGCTCCGGCAGGAGCTGGAGCAGCCGGCCGGGATCGGAGAGGGTTGACGCTCCGGCTCGCCGGCGGCCGGCTCAGGCCACGCTGTGATCCGGGATGAACAGCGCGATGACAGCGGCGCCGGCCGCCGCCCCGGCGCAGATCGCGAACAGCGCGCGGTAGGCGGTAAGCGAGGGCAGCTGCAGGCCCGCGACGGTGACCGTGCTGATGGTGAGCAGGCTGCCGCCGACCGCGCTGGCCAGCGAACTGCCCAGAGTCCGCGACAGTGAGTTCAGCCCGTTGGCCGCCGCCAGCTCCGAGGCCGGCGAGTTGCCGTTGATCAGGGTCGGCATGGCCGCGTAGGCGATGCCGGTGCCGGCGCCCACGATCGTGTTGCCCAGCACGACGTACCAGATCGATTCGGTGGCCACGATCCGCTGCAACCACGCGACCGCGACGATGACCGCGCCGAGGGTCAGCGTCCGGTGTGCGCCCACCGAGCCGATCAGCCGCGCCGCCACCGGCGCGAGCAGCAGCATCAGCAGGCCACTGGGCAGCAGGCACAGGCCCGCCACGACGGTGGACGAGCCGAAGCCGTAACCGGTCTGCCGGGACGCCTCGACATAGGACGCGGTGCCGATCAGGCTGACGAAGATCGTGAAGCCGAACATCAGCGTCGCGGTGTTGGTCAGCATGATCGGCTTGCGGGCGGTGGCACGGATGTCCACCAGCGGCTGCCGGATGCGCAGTTCGAGCAGCACGAACCCGGCCGACAGCACCAGGAAGCCGGCGAGCAGCCCGAGTGTCCGCGCCGAGGACCAGCCCCACGCCGAGCCCTGTGCCAGCGGCAGTAGCAGCGCTACCAGGGCAGCGCCCAGCACGGCGGTTCCGAGCAGGTCGACTCGGCCGCCCGGTCGGTTGGGCGCCTCGGGCACCACCAGCAGGGTGGCCAGCAGGCAGAGCCCGCCGGCGGCCGCGGTGACCCAGAACAGCACGTGGAAGTCGCCATGCTCGACGATCACCCCGGCCAGCGGCAGGCCGAGCGCGCCGCCTACTCCGAGCATCGAGCTGATCAGTGCGATGGCCGCCGGCACCCGCTCACGGGGCAGCAGCGAACTGAGCAGGCTGATGCCCAGCGGGATCGCGGCCAGCGACATGCCTTGCAGGGCCCGGCCGGCGATGAGCAGGCCGAGGTTGTCGGTGATCGCGTCCAGCAGTGAGCCGATGGTGAGCGCGGCGAGCACGATCAGCAGCATCGCTCGCTTGCCGAACATGTCACCTAACCGGCCGAAGAACGGAATCGCGATCGCGCCGACCAGCAGGGTCGAGGTGAGCAGCCACTCGACGTTGGCTGCCGAGGTGTGCAGGTCCGCCGGCAGGACCGCCAGCACCGGCACCAGCAGCGACTGGGTGAGCGACACGACCAGCGCCCCGGTACCGACGACGAGCAGTTCCAGCCGGGCCCGGGCCGTCGACGGACGCGCCGGTGCGATGTCCGCAGCAGCCGTCGACACCGCCTCGTCAGTCATGGACGCACCCCCCGACCGTGCCGGTGCACGACACGTTCATGCTAGGTCGCGGTCCCGACACCGCATGCCATAGCCAGCAATTGGCGCATACACCTCACCAGGCCCGCTAATGGCTTGAGCGGCGAACTCGCCCCGCGAACGCCGCCGCGCGAGCAGCCCTCGGCCGAGCAGCCGGGACAGCAACCGGCAACGCCTTGGATAGGGGTCATTTCTCCCCGTAGGGTGCAGATAACCTCACCTGACGTTCCGAGCGGCGAACGGAGAGCATGAGATGTGGGACAGCCTGGTGCGACCGTCGGCCGAGTTGGCCGACTCCTTCCGGGCCACCGGTCGGTGGCGCAGCGAGACCATCCTCGACGACCTGGCGCGGGCGGTGCGGACCACCCCTGACAAGCCGGCCATCATCAGCTACGTCGGCGGCAGCCAGCGGCGCACGGTGAGCTATCGCGAGCTCGACGCGTGGGTGGACCGGTTCGCCGCCGCCCTGATCGAACTCGGCGTGCAACGGCGCGACGTGGTGGCGATCCACCTGCCCAACTGGTGGATGCTCAGCCCGCTCTACCTGGCCTGTGCCCGGATCGGCGCGGTCGCGGCCGCGTTGCCACCCGTCTTCGGCTTTCGGGAACTCGGCGTGATGCTCGCCAACACCGCGGCCAAGGTGTGTTTCGTGGCCGACAGCTACAACGGCATCGACTACGTGCGGCGGCTGGCCAATGCCGCGCCGGACACGCTGGCCCACCGGGTGGTGGTGCGCGCCTCGAGCCAGCCGCTGGACGGCCAGTTCATCGACTTCGAGGAGTTCTTCGTCAACACCGCGTGGGAGCAGCGGCACTCCGTGGCCGGGCTGCCCGCACCGCAGGCCGACGACATCTCGATGCTGATGTTCACCTCCGGCACCTCGGGCACCCCGAAGGGGGCCGCGCACAGCCACAACACGCTCTACGCCGGGGCGTCCGCGCTGCCGCTGTGTTATGGCTGGGGTTCCGACACGGTGGTCTCGGTGCCGTCCTACCTCACCCACCTGGCTGGGCTGATCTTCAGCGCGTACATGTCGCTGGTGGTCGGCGGCACCAGCGTCATGCAGGACTACCCCGAGATGGACGTGCTGCTCGACATGGTCGCCGAGCACCGGGTGAGCTACATCTACGCCGCCCCGGTGTTCTTCAAGGAGCTCATCGCCGAGCAGCGGGCCAACCCCAGGGATGTGTCCAGCTTGCGCAAGGCGGTCACCGGCTCGGCCCCGATCCCACCGCAGCTGATCGCCGAGGTCCGGGAGGTGCTCGGGGTGGAACTGGGCACGTTGTGGGGGATGACCGAGAACGGCCCGGTCACCGTGACCAAGCCGGCGGATCCGCCCGGCTGGGGCGCGCACAGTGACGGCTCGCCGGTGGGCGGATCGGAGTTCCGGCTGGCCGCCGAGCCGGGCGAGGAGATCGGCCGGCTGCTGGTGCGTGGCCCGAGCCAGTGCCTGGGCTACCTCAATCAGCGGGACGTCTACCAGGCCTGCCTCGACCCGGACGGCTGGTTCGACACCGGCGACCTGGCCCGGCCGGATGGCCGGGGCGGGATCCGGATCACCGGGCGGCGCGAGGATCTCATCGTCCGGCAGCGTGGCGGCAAGGTGCCCACCCTGGAGGTCGAGGGCGTCCTGCTCCGGCACCCCAAGATCCGGGAGGTGGCGCTGGTCGGTTACCCGGACCCGGATGCGCCGGGCGCCGACCTGGTCTGCGCGATGCTGGTGCCGGACGGGGCGCCACCCACCGTGGCCGAGATCAACGACTACCTGGACGGCCTCGGCATGACCTCGTGGAACTGGTTGGACCGGATGGAGATCCGGGATTCGCTGCCGCGCAATTCGATGGGCAAGGTGCATCGGGCCACCCTGCGCCAGGAGCTCGAGCAGTCGGCCGGCGAGCCGGCCGAGGCTCGCTGAACCCCGTCGCAGTTCGGCCTGCTCGGCCGGGCTAGCGCCGCGGTCCGTCCGGCTACCGGCTCAGCCGGCCGGTTCGGCGACCGGTTGGCTGACCCGGGCCGGCGTCGAGCCGGGCAGCCGCATGCCGATCAGCGCGCAGAAGGTGGACAGCACCGCCACCCCGGCCGCCCAGGCGAACACCCAGCGGCCGACGCTGGCCCACACCGCGATGCCCACGATCGGACCGACCGCGTTGCCGATGCCGAACACGCTCTGCATGGCGCCGATGTAGCGGCCGCGCAACCGGACCGGTGCCACCATGCCGGGATAGGCGAAGGTGGTCGGGGCTCCGGTGATCTCCGACAGCGTCCACAGGATGGTGCCGAGGATCAGCAGCGCCGGCGCCAACCCGATCGCGTAGACGGTGTAGCCGATCGCGACGAAGCCGTACCCGCTCAGCGCGGTCAGCCGCATCGGCCAGACCTGGACGAACTTGGTTGCCAGCACCTCACAGGTCGCGACGATGAGCGCGTTCAGGCTGACCACGGCGCTGTACCACCAGAGGCTGAGCCCGGCGTCCACGATCGCCAGCGGCAACGCGGCGATGTACTGGCTGTAGACCACGGTGACCAGGAAGACCGCGGCCAGGAAGAACACGTAGCGCCAGTCGGAGAGCACCGCCCGGTAGCCGACCCGGACCTGGCCCTCCGCCTCGTCGGCCGACTCGGCCTGCCGGGAACCGGGCGGCAGCGCGACCAGCGCGATCAGGCCGTAGGCCACCGTGGCCAGCGCCTCGGCCCAGAACAGCAGGTCGTAGGAGACGGTCAGCAGCGCGGTGCCGATCAGCGGCGTGACGGTGGTGCCCAGGTTCAGGCAGAGCCGCTGCATCGCGGTCACCATCACCAGTTGATTGGCCGGCGTGAGTTCGGTGATGAGGGATTGCGCGGCCGGCCGGTACAGCTGACCGACGGAGCTGACCAGGAAGACCGCGATCAGCAGCAGCGGATAGAAGTTGATGTAGAGGATCGAGACGATCAGCACCGCCGACCCCAGCATGCTGATCGCGGTCGTCGCCCGCGCGCTCAGCCGATCGGTCAGCCAGCCGCCGATCAGGCTGCCCAACACCGCGCCGGCGCCGTAGATCCCCAGCGCGAAGCCGGCCTGGCCGGAGGAGAAACCGCGATGGGTCAGGAAGACCACCAGGAAGATCATCAGGAAGCCGGCCAGCCTGCCGACGAAGACGCCGGCCAGGATCGCCTTTACCGCACGGGGGGTCTGGTGGAAGGTAGCCATCACGCCGGGCGGTCGGTCTGACGATTGCTGCCTCGACTCGGTGCCGCCTGCCACTTCGGTCATCGCCTGACCCACCTTTTGGTTGAGCTGACCGCCCGTCGGCCGAGCAGGGTTTGCACGCCACTCGCGGCGGCTCGCGACCCCGGGCTACCACGGAACGGCTCTGGCGCTATTTCCGGTCTCTGTATCAGGAGAGGCGTTCGAGCCGCTCTCCTGATACGAAGCCCGCAATCGTCTGAAACAGGAAGTCTCTACCATGACTGTGGATTCCACGCAACCTGTCGACCTGCAGAACCTCGAGCACCTGCCCCGGGACTTCATGCAGCATCCGTACGGCATTCTGGAGCGGTTGCGTGCCCAGGGGCCGGTCCACCCGCTGGTGTTCCCGCACGGAGCCAAGGTATGGCTGGTGACCGGCTACGACGACGTCCGGCAACTGCTGTCCGACCCACGGGTCAGCAAGGATGGCAGCCGGATGAACGAGTTGTTCGCGCGGCACTCCGGCCAGCCGGTCGAGGAGGACGGCCACGCCGGCGTCGGCTTCAACGACGAGCTGTCCCAGCACATGCTCAACAGTGACCCGCCCCGGCACACCCGGCTGCGCTCGCTGGTCAGCAAGGAGTTCACCCTGAAGCGGATGGAGGCCTTCCGGCCCCGGTTGGAGAAGGTGGTCGACGACCTGCTGGACGCCCTCGACGACGCCGGCCCGGTGGTGGACCTGGTGGCCGGTTTCACCCTGCCGCTGCCGATCATCACCATCTGCGACCTGCTCGGCGTTCCACCGGAGGACCAGGCCATCTTCCGCCGGTGGGCGGTCGAGCTGGTCGGTGCCGGCCAGCCGCCCGAGGTGGTCGAGGCGGCTTCCGACCACGTGATGGACTACGCCAAGGCGAGCATCGCGTCCAAGCAGGTCGAGCCCGGACCGGACATGATGAGCGCGCTGTTGCGCGGCAAGGACGAGGACCGGTTGACGCTGGACGAGCTGATCGGGATGTTCTTCCTGTTCACCATCGCCGGGCACGTCACCTCGATGCACACGCTCACCAACTCCATCTTCAGCCTGCTCAGCCACCCGGACGAGCTGGCCAGGCTGCGGGCCGACATGTCGCTGATGCACGGCGCGGTGGATGAGCTGATGCGCTTCGACGGCGGTGTCGGGGTGGCCACCTTCCGGTTCACCAAGGAGGAGATCACGCTGGGCGAGGTGACCATCCCGGCCGGGGAGATCCTGGCGTTGTCGGTCAACTCGGCTCACCGGGACAGCTCGCGCTACCCCGATCCGGACCGGCTCGACCTGACCCGCCGGCCAACCGGCATCCTCGGCTTCGGGCACGGCACCCACTACTGCATCGGCGCGCCGCTGGCCCGGATCCAGTCCGAGGTGGCGCTGACCAAGCTGCTGACCCGCTACCCCGACATCCAGCTGGCGGCCGACCCGGACACGCTGGAGTGGGAGAACAACACCCTGCTGCGTGGCCTGGTCGAGCTGCCGGTGGTGTTGAACGCGCTGGCCCGCAACTGATCCCGCCGGTTTGCGCGCTAGCCGCCGTACGCGGTCAGGAACCGATTGCGGAAGGTGTCCATCGGCCACACCGGAGCCTGCGGGCTGGGCAGCATGCCGGCCTGCCAGCCCCAGCCGGAGATCCGGTCCAGCACTGCCGGGTCGTGGGCGACGATGGTGATCGGCACGTCGTGACCCGAGTTCGCCCCGCTGACCACGGTGGCCGGCTGGTGGTCGCCGAGCAGCACCAGCACCAGGTTGTCGTCGTGCGCGTTCTGCACGAAGGAGACCAGGCTGTTCAGCGAGTACTGGATGGACTGGCCGTAGGCCGCCTTCACCGCGTTCGAGTTTCGCCATACCACGCTGGCTGATTGGCCCTGGGCCGGCATGCCGTCGAAGATCGAGCCGTCGCCCAGCCGCGGCCAGCCGACCAGCCGGGGCAGCGGCGCCCATGGGGTGTGGGAGGACACCAGGTCGATCTCGGCCATCACCGGAGCGCGGTCCCGCTTGGCCAGCTCCAGCCGCTGGAAGGCGGACAGGATGTACTGGTCCGGCATGGTGGCATAGCTGAACTTGGGGCCGGCGTAGCCGACGTTGCGCGAGTCGTAGACGGTGTCGTAGTGGTAGAAGGACCGGCCCGGCGGCCAGTCCTGGGTGTTGGACGGCACGTCGTCCACGGTGCGCCAGCCGGCGCGGGCGAACGCATCGCTCAAGGTGAACCGGTCGCTGGCCAGCAGCTGGTTGTAGCGGAGCTGGCTGTCGACCCACAGGCCCGACTGCAGGGTGGAGTGGGCCAGCCAGCTGATGCCGCCGAAGGTCGGCGAGGTGAGGAACGCGCTGCGCGCGGAGAAGCCGGCGGCACGCAGCGAGGCGGTGCCCGCGTTGAGCGTGGCGTCGACCCCCGATGAGAACGCGGTGTCCTGCACCGCCACCCGGCCGTAGCTCTCGACGAACGCGATCACCACATCCTTGCCGCGTAGGCCGGTGAGCAGGTTCGCGGCCGCAACGTCGCGCGCCGGATCCCTGCCGACCAGCGCCGCGGCGAACCGGCGCTGGTCCTGCACCGCGCCGCTCACCTGATGCAGTTGGTCATAGGCGAAGCCGGCGGCGCTGGTGGAGGCGATCGGCGAGCCAGGCGCGGACTGCACACCGAGCACGGCGCACAGCACCCAGACCACACCGAGTGCGCCGACCGTGCGAGCCGAGGCGGCACGATGCCGGGCGGTGAGCCGGACCAGCCGCAGCACCGAGAGGGTCACCAGGGCCAGCACCGCGAGCACCAGCAGCACCGCCCCGACCGCGGCCGCATCGGCCCAGCCGGCACCGACCGAATCGCGCAGCACGCCGATCCCCGGGCCGATCGAACTCCAGTCACTGACCGGGTTGAACGGCCGGTCGAGGGCCTCGAAGTAGCCGACGTCGAGGATCTTGGCGATGGCCAGCAGGCCGAGCACCAGGCCGACGATGAGTGCCACGGCCCGGCGGGCTCGGGCGGGCAACACCAGCCCGAGCGCCACCAGCAGCAGCCCCTCGACCGGGATGCGCAGGAACGCGCCGATGCTGAGCCGGCTGAGCCGATCGGGCGCCAGCAACGCCAGCCAGACCAACCCGATCGCCAGTGCGGTCACGGCCCAGGCCGCCACCGTCCGGCCGCGTCCGACGGCGGCGTGGTCCGCGCCGGGCGCGTCGGTCTCCGCCGCCTGCGGGCTCTCCGACGACGGCCGGTCCCACCGGCTGATCAGCGACATCGCGGTGACTCCGCGACGGCCGGCCGGTGGGTCAGGACGAGCTCCCAGTCGGCGCCGCCGACACCGGCCGGCACCGGACGGTGTTGCCACAGCCACCGGACCTGGCGACCGAACGACTCGGCCAGCAGCGCCAGCGCCACCGCCAGCGCGGTGCTGATACCCGGTCGTGGCAGCAGGTTCGCCACGGCGACGGTGAGCACGATGCCCTGGACCGCCGCGACCACCTTGCTCCAGTAGCGCGGCGGCGCCGGCGCGCGCAGCCAGGGCAGCACCGCGCCGGCAATCGCGAGCAGGTAGCGCGCCGCCCCGATCGCGAGCACCCAGGGACCCAGCGACCGAGCCGCCTGCGTGCTCAGCACCAGGATCAGGAACGCGTCCACCTCCATGTCGAAGCGCGCGCCGAGCGGCGAGACCGTGCCGGTACGGCGGGCCACCCAGCCGTCCACCAGGTCCAGCAGCAGCGCGGCGGTGGCCAGCGCCACCAGCGCCGGCACAGCCGGGCGGCCGAGGTACCCGTCGGTGACCAGCGCCGCGACCCCGCCGACCAGGGTGGTCCGGCCGAGCGTCACCCGGTCGGCCGGGCCCAGCGTCGCCGTGCCCGCTCGGTTGAGCCCGGCGGACAGTGCCGCGCAGGTGAGCAGGCCGCAGCCGAGGCCGACCAGCCAGCCGGCGGCGGTCAACCCGAGCGTCCGGGCGAGCACCGCGAGCAGCGCCAGCTGCGCGATCAACCCGATCACCGGGCCGCTTCGAACTGTCAGCACATCTGGCTCCGTATCCATGGCCTACCACCTGACACGTCGGTACCGCCGGTGTGGTTCAGCGGGGGCATCGAGCAAGATTCAAGCTGACGACGGGAGGAAGTCGGTGGAGCGGACCGCACGGGCGTTTTGGCTACGCGAACCCGGCGTCGGCGAGATCCGGCCGGTGCCGGTGCCGGCACCCGGTCCGGACGACGTCGGCGTCCGCACGCTGTGTTCGGGCATCAGTCGGGGGACCGAGACCCTGGTGTTCCGCGGTGGCGTACCGCCGAGCCAGTACGCGGCGATGCGGGCGCCGTTCCAGGACGGCGACTTTCCCGGGCCGGTCAAGTACGGCTACCTCAACGTCGGCGTGGTCGAGCACGGACCCGCTGAGCTGCGTGGACGGACCGTCTTCTGCCTGTATCCGCACCAGACCAGCTACGTCGTGCCGGCCGCCGCCGTGGTCCCGGTCCCGGACGCCGTGCCGCCGACCCGGGCGCTGCTCGCCGGCACCGTGGAGACCGCGGTCAACGCGCTGTGGGACGCCGCTCCGCTGATCGGTGACCGGGTCGCGGTGATCGGCGCCGGCATGGTGGGCTGCTGCGTCGCCCGCCTGCTGGCCGGCATTCCCGGAGTTCGGGTGACCCTGGTCGACATCGACGACAGCCGGGCGGGCGTCGCCAGGGCGCTCGGCGTCGACTTCGCCGCGCCGGCAGACGCCGCCGGCGACCTGGATCTGGTGGTGCACGCCAGTGCGAGCGCCGCCGGGCTGCAACGGTCGCTGGAGCTGCTGGCGCCCGAGGGCACCGTGCTCGAGCTGAGCTGGTACGGCGACGCCGAGATCCCGCTCGGCCTCGGCGGCGCCTTCCACTCGAACCGGCTTGCCATCCGGGCCAGCCAGGTCGGCCGGATCTCGCCGGCCCGGCGGGGCAGCCGAACCAGCGTCGACCGGCTGGCACTCGCGCTGGAGTTGCTGCGCGACCCCGCGTTCGACGCGCTGTGCACCGGTACCTCGGTTTTCGAGGAACTGCCCGACGTGCTGGCGCGACTGACGGCCGGCACCCTGCCGGCTCTCTGCCACACCATCAGCTACCCCGACGAAGGGCCCAGCCAGTGTTCAGCGTGACCGTTCGAGACCATCTGATGATCGCGCACAGCCTGCGTGGTGAGGTGTTCGGGCCCGCCCAGCGGCTGCACGGCGCCACCTACCTGGTCGATGCCACCTTCCGGCGGCCGGCCCTCGACCAGCACGGCATCGTGCTGGACATCGGGAGGGCCACCGAGGAACTGCACGCGGTGGTGAGCCAGCTGAGCTACCGGAACCTGGATGAGGAGCCGGCGTTCGCCGGCCTGAACAGCACCACCGAGATGCTGGCCAAGCTGATCGCCGACCGGCTCGCCGAGCGCGTGCAGGCCGGCGCGCTCGGCGTGCCCGCGGCTGAGCTGGCCGGCATCACGGTCACCCTGCACGAGTCACACATCGCCTGGGCCAGCTACGACCGGCCGCTGTGACCGAGCTGCGGGTGGTCGTGCCGGCCGGCATCGACGACCCGGCCCGGCCGAGCGGCGGGAACTCCTACGACCGCCGGATCTGCCGAGGGCTCACGGCGGCCGGTTGGCAGCTGGTCGAGCAGCCGGTGGCCGGCGACTGGCCGTGGCCGGACCCGGCGGCGCGGGCGGCGCTGGCCCGGACGATCGCCGCCGTCCCGGACGGTGCCGTGCTGCTGGTCGACGGGCTGATCGCGTCCGGCTCACCGGCGCTGCTGGTGCCGGCGGCGAGCCGGGTTCGGCTGGTCGTGCTGGTGCATCTGCCGCTCGGCGTCGAACCGCTCGGCGTCGAACCGGCCGGTATCGAACCGCTCGGCGTCGAACCGCTCGGCGTCGAACCGGCCGGTCAGAGCGCGCGTCAGGTTGCCGTCCGGGCCGGCGAGCGTGCCGTGCTGTGCGCGGCCCGAGCCGTGCTCACCACCAGCGAGTGGAGCCGCGGCTGGCTGCTCGAGGAATACCGGTTGCCGCCGGAGCAGGTCGAGGTGGCCGCGCCGGGCGTCGATGCGGCCGGCCTGGCGCCGGGGACGCCGGCCGGCGATCAGCTGCTCTGCGTCGCCGCGGTCACCCCGGTCAAGGGGCACGACCTGCTGCTCGCCGCGTTGGCCGGCGTCGCCGACCTGCCCTGGCACTGCGACTGGGTCGGCTCGCTGGATCGCGACCCGGAATTCGTCACGCGGCTACGTCGGCAGGCCGCGGCGGCCGGCCTCGCCGACCGGGTCCGGCTGACCGGCCCGCGCACCGGTGCCGACCTGGACCGCGGCTACGCCGAGGCGGACGTGCTGGTGCTGGCGTCGCGTGCCGAGACCTACGGGATGGTGGTCACCGAGGCCCTGGCGCGCGGGTTGCCGGTCATCGCGCCGGCGGTCGGCGGGCTGCCGGAAACGGTGGGCGGCACGACTGCCGGCGGTTTCCGGCCGGGACTGCTGGTGCCGGCCGCCGATCCGGTGGCGCTGGCCGGCGCGCTGCGGGCCTGGCTGACCGATGCCGAGCTGCGGCAGCGGCTGCGGCAGGCCGCCCGGCAGCGCCGAGCGGAGCTGGCCGGCTGGGACAGCACCACCGCCGCGATCGCGCGGGTGCTGCGCCGGGTGGCGGCCCAGCAGCCTTGAAGTCGTGCCCCCGGGTCCACGCCGGGTAGCGGGCCGGCGATCCCCGCTGAACGAACCCACGGTCAGCTGCGTACTCCCGACTGGAGCGAGTCGATCGGCAAGGCCGTGGCTGCGGCCGTGCGACGGCCGGTAGGAGGAGGCGCAGCCCGGATGAACCGGACCGGTTGGGCGGCGGCGCGGCTGGCCGGCGGAGCCGCGATCCTGGCCGTGCTCGTCTGGCGCCTGGGCACCGGCCCGATCCTGGCTGGACTTGCCAGCGTCAACGGCTGGTCGCTGGTCGCGGCCGTCGCCATCGGCGTGCTGACCACGGTGTGCTCGGCCTGGCGGTGGCGGCTGGTCGCGGCCGGCCTGGGGGTGGGCGTGCCGCTGCGTACCGCGGTCGCGGCGTACTACCGCTCCCAACTGCTGAACACCGCACTGCCCGGCGGCGTGCTCGGCGACGTGCACCGCGCGGTGCGACATGGCCGGCAGAGCGGCAACCTGAGCCGGAGCCTGCGCGCGGTCGCCTGGGAACGCGCGGCCGGTCAACTGGTGCAGGCGGTGCTCGCGCTGCTGGTGTTGCTGGCCTTGCCGTCACCGGTGCGCCTGGCGATGCCGGTCGTCGTGTCGGTCGTGCTGCTGGCCGGGCTCGGCGCCGTGCTGCTGGTTCGAACGCTGCCTCGCCAGGGGCCGTCCCGGCGGGCGCGGACGCTGCGCGCCATCCGCGCTGACCTGCGCGAAGGGCTGCTTGCCAGCCGAGCGTGGCCGGGCATCACGGCGGCGGCGGCGCTGGCGGTCACCGGCCACGCGGCCACCTTCCTGCTCGCCGCTCGGACCGCCGGATCGACCGCGCCGATCGGGCAACTGCTGCCGCTGGCGATGCTGGTGCTGCTGGCGATGGCGGTGCCGATCAACATCGGCGGCTGGGGGCCTCGGGAGGGGACAGCGGCCTGGCTGTTCGGCGCCGCCGGCCTCGGCGTCGGCCAGGGGGTGACCATCGCCACCGTGTACGGCGTGCTGGTGTTGGTGGCGAGCCTGCCGGGCCTGGCCGTGCTGGCCGCGACCTGGCTACGCCGAGTTGGCCGCTCGCCGACCCCGGCCGGCCAGCGCTTGCCGACGGGTGGCGTACCGTCGGATGATCGTTCTGGAGCGCCGTCCAACCCCGACGTGGCCGCTCGCCTGTCGGAAGGCGTCGCCGGTGGCTGACCGCCCGTACACCCTGCTGAGCTGCAGCATGTCGATCGACGGTTATCTGGACAGCGCCACCGTGAAGCGGCTGCCGCTGTCCAACGAGGCCGATCTGGACCGGGTGGACGCGGTGCGCGCCACCTGCGACGCGATCCTGGTCGGCGCGGCCACGGTCCGCAACGACAATCCCCGGCTGCTGGTCCGCTCATCCGATCGGCGGGCGGAGCGGCTGGCTCGCGGATTGCCGCCGCAGCCGATCAAGGTCACCGTGACCGGGCAGGCTCGGCTGGACAGCCAGGCCGACTTCTTCGCCGTCGGCGACACCGAGAAGCTGGTCTACTGCGCGAGCGCGTCGGTGGCCGAGGCGCGCAGCCGGCTCGGTTCGGTGGCCACCGTGCTCGACGGCGGCCAGCCGGTGGACCTGTGCCGGGTCAGCGAGGACCTGGCCGCGCGTGGTGTGCAGCGGCTGATGGTGGAGGGCGGCGGGACGGTGCACACCCAGTTCCTCACCGCGGACCTGGCCGACGAGCTGCACCTGGTGGTGGCGCCGTTCTTCGTCGGCGACTCCCGGGCCCGCCGGTTCGTCGGCGACGGCCGGTTCCCCTGGGATCCGCGGCGTCGGGCGGTGCTGGCCGAGGTGCGCCAGATCGACGACGTGGTGCTGTTGCGGTACGCCCTGTCACCCCGGTTCTGCGCGGACTGATGCGAACCATGACATCGACGCTGCCCGAGGCAACCATCCGTACCCAGGTCACGGTGCCGTTGCGGTTCGCCGACGGCTACACCGCCAGCGCCCGGGTGTTCACCTTTGATGGCCTGGTCGACCGGCGCGAGCACCTCGCGCTGGGTCTCGGTTCCTGCGCGGCGGCGCCGGTACCGCGCGCCGCGCCGGCAGTGCCGCTGGTCCGGCCGCACAGCGAGTGCCTCACCGGCGATGTCTTCGGCAGCCAGCGCTGCGACTGCGGCGGGCAGTTGCGCGAGGCGGTCGAGCGGATCACCGAGGCCGGCGGCTACCTGCTCTACCTGCGGCAGGAGGGACGCGGCATCGGCCTGTACGACAAGCTCGCCGCCTACGCGCTGCAGGACACCGGCCTGGACACCTATGAGGCCAACCTGGCGCTCGGCCATGGCGCGGACGAGCGGGACTACGCCGCGGCCGCGCAGATGCTGCACGCGCTGGCCGTTACCGAGGTGGCGCTGCTCAGCAACAACCCGGACAAGGCCGCCCAGCTCACCCAGTTGGGCGTGCGGGTGACCGAGCTGGTGCCGACCCGGTTGCACCTGTCGGCCGCCAATGCCAGCTACCTGGCGACCAAAGCCCGCCGGGGCGCCCACCTGCTGGATCTGCCGACCGGTCGCGGCCACCGCGAGCCCGCCGAGCCTGACCCGGACATCCGCCGGCTCGCCTGATCGGCAGGTCATCGACCGGTGCCCACCCCTGCTGTACCTGGCCTACCCGATCGCGACCGCGCCCGCTGATCGCTCCCTAACTCAGCAGCGCCGTCGCCTCCGCGCAGGTGCCGGGGATCTCGGAGCCGGGAGCGTTGTCGAGTCCGTGCTGGCTGAGGACGCCGAGGGACGCAAGGAAGGTGTCATCGGTCGGGTCCAGGGGTGTGCCGTTGTCGTCGATGAGGAACGCGTAGGTCGCCACACCGGCTACCTGATATGCCAGCCGCCCGTCCGGCCCATACACCGACACCCGCGACGAGGAGAGGTCAGCTATCGTGATCGTCCCGTCCCCGTTGTCGGTGATCGTCTGGTCCTTGAGGTACAACCCCTTGGCCTGCTGGATCATCGACTTGCCGTTGGCGACGTTCGTCCAGGTCATGGTGTGGGTGGAGACCTCGAGGTAGTACACGAAGCCATCGGGCCCCCGTTGGACGCCGAGGAACCGACCGTCCGCGACCTCTGTCCCGGATAGCTGCATCGAGTCGCAGCTCAAGGTTATGGTGCTGATGTCGTGAAACGTGCCCTTGTCGGGTGGCGCAGCCGATGCGGTGCCGCTGGCCGATGTGATGGCCAGCAGCATGCCAGCGAGAGCGCCGAGTGCGTTGGTGAGCTTGCTCATTTCCATTTTCCTTCCGGGTTGGGTATGGCGAGCATCGGCCTAGGGGGTTGGAAGTCCTTTGGAACGGCGCGCTTGGAACCCGCTTGGAGGCACGAAGGCCGACGTCTGACTGGTGTTAGGCGGTAGTGTTTGGGGGAGCCGATCGGGGGCTGCGAGCCATGACCGAGACGCCTGTCGAGTCGGGTCAGCGACTGACGTTCGCGACCCTCGGCCCGTTGCGGGTGGTGCGGGGTGGCGACGCGCTGCGACTCGGGGGGCGTCAGCAGCGTGCCGTGTTGGCCGCGCTCATCGTGTACCGGCCGGCCGTCCTGTCGGTGTCGCGGATAGCCGACGAGATCTGGGGCGAACGAGTGCCGGCCGGACACGTCCGCACCATCCACACCTATGTCCACCACCTGCGTGAGGCGCTCGAGCCGAACCGAGGGGGAAAGGCCAGGGCAGTCCTGACCACCGTCAACGGCGGCTACCGGTTGATCACGGATGAGGACGCGATCGACGCGTTCGTGTTCGAGCGACTTGTGAGTTCTGGGCAGGCGCTGCTGGAGGCCGGCAACCCGGCGCAGGCACGGGAGGAGTTCGGCCGAGCCCTGGCCATGTGGCGTGGTGACCCGTTGGCCGACCTGGTCGACTTCCCGTTCGTCTCCGGATACGCGCGCCGGCTCGAAAAGCTGCGCTTCAGCGCGATCGAGGCCGAGATCGACGCGCGGCTGGCGCTGGGCGAGCATGCAAGTGTCATCCCGCAACTCGACGAGCTTGTCGACTGCCATCCGCTACGCGAGAGAATTCACGCACAGCGGATGCTCGCGCTCTACCGCACCGGGCGGCAGGCCGACGCCTTGGCCGCCTATCGGGCCTTGCGGCAGGTGCTCGACGACGAGATCGGGGTGGCACCCAGTGCGCCGCTCCGGCAGTTGCACCAGGCCATGCTGGGCCAGGATCCGTCGATCGCGGCGCCGTCCACCGCGCCGGCCGTTCCAGCGGAACCGGCCCGGCCCCTCTTGCCCGGCACCGCCCGGCGCCCGCGCAAACGCACATTTGCTGCCCTGGCTGCCCTCGTGCTCGTGGCTGGCGGTGGAATAGCGATCTATCGCGCCACCCACTGGCGCACCAGCAGTCTGTCCGCGCTGCCCGGCAACAGTGTCGGGGTGATCTCGGCAGACGGTAGCCTGCATCACGCGGTCATCGTCGGGGCGAACCCATCCGGTATCGCCTACGGTGCCGGCACGGTCTGGGTCACGAGCAGCACCGACGGGAGCGTGGCTCGCGTCGACACCTCCACACACCGGGTGGTCGAGACTATCCCGGTCGGGCTCATGCCTAGCGCGGTCGTGGTCACCGCACACGACGCCTGGGTGGTCAACGCCGGTGACGGCACCGTGTCGCGGATCAACACCGACACCAATACGGTCGTCGAGAAGATCCCGGTGGGGGCGCTTCCGTCGGCGATCGCGGCAGGGTTGGGCGGATTGTGGGTTGCCAACAGCGGCGACGACTCGATCCAGCGGATCGACCCGATTACCGGCGCGGTCGGCAGGCCGATCGCCGTGGGCGGGCGGCCGGACGGGATCGCGGTCGGCGCACGTGCGGTCTGGGTGGCAAACAGCGAGGACGGCACGGTCACCGAGATCGATCCGAGCACCGGGCAGGACGTTGGCGGTCCGCTCGCCGTCGGTTCCGGTCCTCGGGGGATCGCCATGACCGAGGACGCGGTCTGGGTGGCAAACGCAGATGAGCAGAGCGTCGACCGGCTTGATCCGCGTACTGGGACCGTGGTGGCGCGCGTGCTTGTCGGCGACGGGGCCAGTTCTGTCGCCATCGTGAACGGAAGGGTGTGGGTCGGCAACGCTTACGAAGGCACCGTCACTGAACTCGACGCGACGACGAACACCATCCGGCACCGGTTCGCCATCGGCGCCTCACCGCAGGCGATGGTCGCTGTGGGCTCGTCCGTCTGGATCGCTTCGGGGGCGTTCGCCGACATCGCCCACGTGGGCGGGACGCTGACCGTCGCCGGTACCACCATGCCTGGTTTTGCTGTCGGGATCGACCCGAGCAACGAGTACCTGCAGTCCATGACGCTGCACGCGCTCCGCCTGGTCTATGACGGGCTGGTCTCCTACCGCGTCGCGGGCGGCCCCGCGGGGCTTACCCTTGTCCCGGACCTGGCTACCTCTGTGCCGCGACCCAGCGACGGCGGGCGAGAATACTCCTTCACGCTGCGCCGCGGCGTGCGCTTCTCCGACGGAACTCCCGTGCGGGCCTCGGACATCCTGCGTGGCGTGCTGCGGTCCTTGACGGCCGCGACCTATCCTGACGGTCCGGCGACCACGGTCGGGATCGTCGGCGCCGAGCACTGCGGTGAGTCGCCCGCTCGGTGCGACCTGAGTCGGGGGGTCGTCGTCAACGACGCCACCGGCAGCGTCGTCTTTCACCTGGTCGAACCCGACCAGGATTTTCTGTTCAAGCTCACCTACTTCGGCCAAGCAACCGTGCAAGGCGCACCCGCGGTGGAGTCCAAGATCCCGCTGCCCGGAACCGGGCCCTACCAGATCTCCCAGTACCGGCAGGGCGAGACGTTCGTTCTGACCCGCAACCCGTACTTCACTCAGTGGTCGTTCGCCGCCCAGCCCGCGGCCTACCCCGACACCATCCGCTGGGCCAAGACCTCGGCCCCCGCCACCGCAATCGCGGACACCATCGCCGGACGCGCGGATCTGGTCCAGCTGCCGGGTAGTCGTGGCGATGCGATCAGTCGGCAGGCGCTGGACCAGATCGAGCAGCAGCACCCCGCCCTGGTGCATACCGACAACCCGTTCGGGCTTCAGTGGATGTACCTCAACACTAAAATGCCGCCATTCGACGACATTCGTGTGCGCCAAGCGGTCAACTACGCCGTCGACCGCCGCAGAGTGGTCGAGATCTATGGCGGACCCGCTCGCGCGACACCGGCCTGCCAAATGCTCCCGGCTGACTTCCCCGGCTACCAGCCGTACTGCCCCTACTCGAACGGCTGGCCCGACGCGACATACGCCGGTCCTAATTTCGCCAAGGCGCAAGCGCTCGTCGCCGCCTCGGGCAGCCGCGGCATGTCGGTTACAGTAACCGGCGCCGAAGACCCGGTGAGCCTTGCCACGAACAGCTACCTCGTCGATGTGCTGCGCTCGCTCGGCTACGCCGCGCACCTGCACACACTCAGCGAGGATGCCTACTTCCTCCTGCTCGCCGACCCCAGCGCGCGGGTGCAGGTCGTCGAGGCGACCGGCTGGATCGCGGATTACCCAGCCGCATCCGACTTCTACCTGAACCTATTCTCCTGCGTCACCGGCGCGGTCGGGGCCGGACTACTCGCCGCACGCGACTGCAACCGGGGTTTGGACGCCCTTGCTGACACGGCGCATCACGCCGAGGGCACCGATCCGGGCGCCGCGCGCGCCACCTGGGCCGTCATCGATCGCAAGCTCACCGACGTGGCCACGATGGTCGCGCTGGTCAACCAACTCGACGTCACCGTGGTGTCGCAGCGGGTCGGCAACTACCAGAGCAGTCCCGAACTCGGACCGTTGCTCAGCCAGATCTGGCTGCGATGATCCGCAGCCTCAGCAGCGGGCAACCGCGCGGCGAGTCGGATAGCCGGCTTCGCAGCCGCAGGTCAGATGGGGACGGCGGCGACGATCGCCCCGGGGGTCGGTTGTGCCGCGCCGCCGGCCGGCTCTACCGAGATGCCCATCTGCGCGGTGTGCGCCAGGTCGCCGCTGGCCTGCACCAGCACGTTGCCGGCTGGATCCGGCTGGAACAGGCCGCCCGAGGTTGCCACCCCGGTCGGGCTGAGCATCCAGAGCTGGTAGGTCTGGCCGGCCGGTGGGGCCGGCACGTCCCGCCCGATCAGCAGCAGCCGTTGCCGGGCCTTGGAGTAGATCAGGGTGGCGTGCCCGGCGCGGCCGAGGGTCACGGAGGTGGCGGTGACGTCGGCGCTGTCGAACACCGAACTCAGTGGATTCCCGCCGGCCCGATTCTCGGTCAGCTGCCGGTGTTGCTGAATGCCCCAGCCGGCGGCCAGCACCGCGACCAGGGCGCAGGCCGCGGCGATCGCCGGCCAGAGCCGGCGGCTGGCCCGCCGGTGGCCGATGCCGCTGACGGTTCCGGTGCGTGGCGGCAGCGGGCTGACCCGGCCGATCGCGGCCAGCAGGTCGCCGCGCAGCGTGGCGGGCGGCGGGCTGGCGACCGGATGGCTCAGCTCGGCGGCGGCGCCGCGCAAGCTGCGTACCTCGGCGGCGCAGCTCGGGCAGCCGGCCAGATGTTCCTCGAACCGGCTCCGCTCGTCGTCGTCGAGGGCGTCAATGGCGTAGACGCCCGCCAGCGTGGTCAGCTCGTGCTCAGTCATCGGTCACCCCCAGGGCGTCTCGCAGCCGGATCAGGCCGTCCCGGATTCGGGTCTTCGCGGTGCCCAGTGGCAGGTCCAGCTGGGCGGCCACCTCACGGTGGGTGTAGCCACCGAAGTAGGCGAGGCTGATCGCCTCGCGTTGGCTGTCGGTCAGGTCGCGCAAGGCGCCGCGGACCCGCTGCGCCTCGATGTTCGCGTGCGCCCGCTCGCTGACCTGGTCGTACGGGCGGTCCGGGTGCGCCACCGCGTAGCGATCCTCGCGCAGGGTCGCCGAGCGGGCCGAGCGGACCCGGTCCACCGCCCTGCGGTGCGCGATCATCAGCAGCCAGGACACCACCGTGCCGAGCCCGGCGTCGAACCGGGCCGCCTCCCGCCACACCTGCAGGTAGACGTCCTGGGTGACCTCGGCTGCCTGCGCCGGGTCGCGCACGACCCGCAGCACCATGCCGTGGACCCGCGCGCTGGTCCGGTCGTACAGCCCGGCGAAGGCCTGCTCGTCGCCCCGCGCGGACGCGGCGAGCAGCTCCGCCAGTTCGGCCGAGTCGCCCGGCGCCGACCCGGGACCGGCCGGCACCGGACCGGCCGCCGGCCCCCCGGCCGGCTCCGCACCGGTCGGGCCCGAGCGGATGGACCACATATCGCTCACTGTGTCAGGTTCTGCTTCCGCCGCACCGCAGGCACCGCCGCCGCGATCCTCTGTAGTTCGGCGCGGGCAGCCGGTCGGATTGCCGCCACGCCTGCCGATTGGCTAGGCGACTGGCGTATGGGCAGGCATACTAAGCCGCGGTCTGGAGCGAGGCCGACGAAGCAGGAAAGCGAACGGGCATGACCGAGACGTCTTTCGACGGCTCCGAGCTGTTTGCGCGGATTGCGCGCGAACTGGCCGAACAGACCGATCTGAATCGAACCAGCCAGCGCATCGTCGAGCTGGCGGTGCAGCTGACCGGCTGCGCCATCGCGACGCTGTGGTCGCTCACCTCGGGTGAGCACGCCAGCCTGCAGGCCACCACCGATGAGTCCGCCGGCCGGGTGCTGGGCCACGTCCTGCGCCATATCGACGAGGGTCCGGCTCGGACGGCGTTGCTCAGCCGCGACGTGGTCCGAATGCACGACACCCAGACCGAGACCCGCTGGCCGCGCTACCTCGCCGGGTTGGCGGCTACCGGCCTGCAGGTTCGGTCGGCGCTCGGCTACTCGCTGCTGGTGGGGGACCGGCAGCTCGGCGCGTTGATGCTGTATTCGCCGACGCCCGGCTATTTCACCGACGATCTGGTCCAGATCGTCAGCGTGCTGGCCGACCATGCCGCCGTCGCGCTGGACGCGGCCAGCTCGGCGGCCAAGGCCGAGCATCTGATGCAGGCACTGCAGTCCAATCGCCGCATCGGCATGGCCATCGGCATCCTGATGGCGCTGCACCGGCTGGACGAGCAACAGGCGTTCGACATGTTGCGGGTGGCCTCCCAGCACACCCACCTCAAGCTCCGGCAGATCGCCGAGGAGGTCATCCTGACCGGCGCGACGCCAAGCTGGCCGGTACGCCGGCCAAGCTGACCCGCGGCGCTGCCGGCACGCAGTGTTGATCGTGGCGCTGGGAGAGCAATCCGATTCGGCCCTGGCTCCGAACAGCTTCCGGTACTCGCATGCACCCGGCATCCACTAGCAGTACACGGGGATTGCTAGCTGATGGTTACGTCGTGGCGCCACGGCCTGCGACGACCTGCCGCGCCGGCCGTGGTGCTGCTTGTGCTCGCGCCGCGATCAGGCTGCAGCGCAGAGAGACGGCGACCTCCCGCCGGGGCTCAGGACAGTGGCCGGTGCAGCTGGGCGAACCGCATGCATTCCGGCCAGGTCAGCAGCCGGGTCTGGGTCAGGGTCTCGACCGCGAACCGCAACTCCGGTGCAGTGAGTCTGGCCTCAGCCTCGCTGAGTAACTCGGCAGCCTGCGCTTCGCCGATCCCACGAGCCGCGAAACCGGCCAGCACGTCCGGGTCGAGCGTTGGTCTGAGGTCTGCCGTCATGGCCTCTCCTTCGTCACCGTGCGAGCCGCGGCGTCGGGCTCCCCGCGGTATTGGCGGGACGGCCGCGACGGCTGCGCAGCGGCCGCGGCATGCGGCACGGTGAAGCTGGCGGTGGATGCTCACTCGCCAGTGCGGACTCAAGCATTGCCTACCCGTGCCGAATTTGCCAGCATCGGTGTGCCGAATGCCGCGGCCGGCTCAGCCCACCAGCCGGGCCACCCGGCGCAGCATGGCCGGGCTGGGGTAGCGGTGCGCCGCGAGGTTGTCCAGCAACAGGTTCGCGATTCGTACCCGATCTCGGCGGGACATGCGCGATTCCAGCAGGTCGAGCAGCTGGCTGCTCGGAAACCGCTCTCGTTCCACCTCCGCCAACACTATTGCGATGAACCGTTCGTGCAGCTCACTCTCAGACTGCTCGAGCTCGGTTTCGGACTCGCTGTCGAAATCCTCGTCAGCCATCTGCATCGTTCTCCCTTCGGCGGTCTGCGACCCGCGACCGTCGGCAGCTCTGGCCGGACTCACGCAACGGTGTCCGGGTTGGTTTCCACTGGATAAGCACGCCTAACTCGCACGCCGACGGCGGGCGGGTGCCGGTTCCTCCTCTTCCTCGTAGTCCTCGTCGTAGTCATCCTCGGCGTAGTCCGCGTCCTCGTCGCCGGTGCCCTCGTCGTCGGCGTCCTCCGCGTCCTCGTCGTAGTCCTCCGCGTCCTCATCGGCGTAGTCCTCGTCGCCGGTGTCCTCGGAGTCGGCGTAGTCCTCCTCGTCGCCGTAATCCTCGTCCTCGGCACCTTCGTCCTCGGCACCTTCGTCCTCGGCGCCTTCGTCGTCGGCGTAGTCCTCATCGGATTCCTGCGAGTCCTGCTCGTCGGCGATCACCTCGTCGTGATCGCGGACAACCTCGCCGTCACGGATCTCGCCGCGCCAACCCTCGACCTCTTCGTTGGACATCATCACGAATCGGCGATAGAGCTTGAGGTCCAGCCGCACCCGCCGGCCTTGCGCTCGCCACAGGTTGCCGGTCTTCTCGAACAGGCCGGCCGGGTGGTACTCCAGCGCGAGCAGGATCCGGGTCAGGTTCGGTGCCAGCTCGTGGAAGGTCACCACGCCGTCGACCGTGCCCTTGGGGCCGTCCGAGGTCCAGCTGATGCGCTCGTCCGGGATCTGCTCGTTGATCTTGGCATTCCAGTTGCGCTTGGACCAGAAGACCTTGGCGTTCCAGCCGGTCTTGGTCTCGTCGTCCTGGTTGACGCTCTGCACGCCCTTGGACCACTTGGGGAACTCGGTGAACTCGGTCCATCGGTTGTAGGCCTGCCGCAGCGGCACGCCGACGTCGATCGACTCCTCAATGTTCATCGACTTCTTGCCGCCGGGCCCCTTGCCCTTGCCCTTGAAGAACGACTTCACCTTGTCGGTGACGCCAGTCGCCGCCCCCTTGAGCGCCGCCTTGGCCGGCGAATCGCCTTCCGCGACGTTCTTGGCGGTCTTGCCCAGCAGGCTGCCTGGTTCGGCATTGCCACTGGCCACATCGGTCAGCTTCTGGGTGGCGCCGCTGACCTTGTCGCCCAGCGAGCCCACCAGCTTCTCCGACTGCGCGCCGAGGTAGCCCTCCGCGCTGTGCAGCAGCCGTTCCGTTGTCGGATTCCGGGACGCCACCGAGCGCAGCGAGCCGGCCAGGCCCTCCGAGTTGCCGTCCTGTCTTCCGTTATCGCTCTGAGCCATGGTCATCGACCATCCTTCGTGTTCTCCGGTGCTGGACTATGCGCCACGGCGACTGGCTGCTTTCTTGGCCGGTCGAGCAGCTGACTTGCGCGTGGTTGCCTTACGCGGGGCGGCCTTGCCAGCCGTCTTGCGGGGAGCGGCCTTCTCGGCGGTCGCCTTTCGGGGCGCCGCCTTGCGGGCCGCCTTGCGCGGTGCGGCCTTCTCGGCGGTCGCCTTTCGGGGCGCTGCCTTGCGGGCCGTCTTGCGCGGTGCCGCCTTCTCCGCGCCTGCCGATGCCTTGCGCGGCGCAGCCTTCTCCGCGCCTGCCGTTGCCTTGCGCGGTGCTGCCTTCTCCGCGCCTGCCGTTGCCTTGCGCGGCGCAGCCTTGCGGGCGGTCCTGCGTGGCGCGGCCTTACGCGGTGCCGAGTCGCCGTTCGCACGTCGGGCCGGTCGGCGCGAATCCGAATCGGAATCCGCGTCCTGCTCGTCGTTGCGCGGCCGGCGGCCACGCCGACGCGGGGCGTCGTCGGCTACCGAACGCCGTCGACGACGCCGCGATGCCGCCGGCTGGCCGGACTGCTGGCTGTCGTCGTCACCGGCGTCCGATTCGGCCGAGCTGTCGTCCTCCGCGTCGGCTTCGTCGTCCTCTGTGCCGGCCTCGTCGTCCTCCGCGTCGGCTTCGTCGACCTCGTCATCGGTTTCGTCCTCGGCGTCCTCGGCGTCCTCGTCGTCGTAGTCCTCGTCAGCCTCGTCGACCTCATCGCCGGTATCGTCGTCAGACTCGTCGGACTCATCGCCGGTTTCGTCGTCGGACTCGTCGTCGTAATCGTCGGAATCCTCGGCGTCGTCATATTCGTCGTCGGCGTAGTCCTCGTCGTCGTAATCCTCCTCGGCATCCTCGTCCTGGGCACTTTGGCGGTTACGTAGCCGCTCGGTACGCGCCTCCAGGCCCTCCGCCAACTTCTCCAACCGCGAGTTCATCGCCGCGGTCGCGGCGGCCCGGCCGGCGTGCATCAGCTCACCGCGCACGTCTCCGGTCAGCTTCGCGACCTCCGGACGCTGGGCAAGCTGGGAGAGCGCGGTCTTGCCCAGCTCCTTCGGATCCAGGTTCAGCCGCTTGCCGAGCAGCCAGGTGCCCAGCGTGATGGCAAGCTTTGCCTTCTTCGTCCTACCCAGCAGGTAGCCACCGGCGACGGCGACGCCGACTTTTGCAGACTCGTTCATGGCCCATTTCTCCTTCGGCGAGGTGATCCAGCTCTAGTTCGGGCGGTTTCGGTAAGTGGTGGCTTCCTGCAGTCGTTGCAGCAGCACGTCTTCGGCTCGGTCGAACTCGTCCTCGGTGATCCGGCCGTCGTCCAGCGCCGCGGCCAGCTCGCGCAGTTCCGCGTAGATCGCATCGACGTCGTAGAGCTGCTGCTCGGCGACGTCGACCAGCTTGCCGGCCACCCAGGCCACCCCGCGCACGGGCGCCAGCGGCAGGGTGAGCAGTCCGGTGATCAGTCCCATGCTCAGTCCCCGACAAAGCTGTAGGGCGGCAACGGCCCGGTCAGCACCAGCTCGACGGCCGGTCCGAGTTGACCGCGCAGCTCCTCAACGGTGTCGAGGAAGCCGTCCACCGCCGACCGCTCGAGCAGGAACGCCGCGTTGAGCACGTACTGCTCGCCGGCACCGAGCGGCGTCGCGCGGGCGGCCAGCGGGCGGAGCTGGTCCAACAACTGCGTCCCGCACCGCTGACGGCGCTGCGCGACGGCAGCGGCCACCGCCTGACCGAGCTGTACCTGGCGCTCTCGCGAGCTGTCCCGGCGGGCCGCCTGCATCGCGCCGCGGACCGCCGGATCGTTGGCCGCCGAGGCGATGAACCGCTGCTCGTCCGGCACCGCCTTCAGGTTCAGCTCGACCCGGCCGGCCAGTTCGCGGAGCAACTCGGCGTAGCGGTCCACGTTGGTACGCAGACTGGCCAGCACCGCCTGCTCGTCCGGCGCCACCACGCCGAAGCGCATCGGTAGCACCGCGACCTGCTCGCCGAGTTGGTCGAGCACCCGCTGGTGGGCCAGCAGGTCGCGGCGCTTGCCGCGCAGATCCGCCGGCGCCGGGCTGACCACCGCGCTCACCGGCAGCCCGTCCTCGGTCAACCAGCGGATGGCATCGGCCGGCATGCCGCCGACCGCCTGAACATCGTCCAGCGTGGCCGAGCGACTGCCGTCGACGATTCCGTAGACGTACAGCGCCGTCATGATCAGCCTTCGTTGGCCTCAGCCGGACGCCGCCGGCGTGGCCGGTCAGCCGGTGGCCGCCGGCGCGCGGGCTGGCGGCCGTTGCTGCTGCCATCGTCTTCGTCGTCGTTACCGCCGCGCAGCCGGTGCGCCGCGTCGCCGATCGCGCTGGTGACCCCGCTGACCGCGCCGCGGGTCTTGCCCCGGGCGCCCTTCTCGCCCATATCGCTGATGAACTCGTCCAGCGTCTTGCTGTCCTTGGTCTGGGTGAGGTCGAGCCGGTTCACCGCCTCGGCGAAGTGCAGGTAGGTGTCGACGCTGGCAACCACGATGCGTGCGTCGATGGTGACCAGTTCGATGCCGACGAGTGACACCCGAACGTAGACGTCGATGACCAGGCCCTTGTCCAGGATCAGCTCGAGCACGTCGTACAGGCTGCCCGAGCGAGGCGACCGGCTCAGGCTCGGTTGCTGCGTCATGGCGGTCATTGCGGTCATGGATTCCTCCTAGTGGGCGATGCCGGCAACGGTTGGCGGCAGCGCGGAAGTGGAACGCAATCCGAATATCTCGATGAGTTGGTTGATGCGTTGGTCCAGCGCCATCAGGGCCTGGCCCAGCCGTTCGATCTGGTCGCTGGTCAGCGAGCCACGTTCCATCCGGTGAATGGCCTGCCGCTCCAGCAACCGGTGCACGATCTCGATCACCGCGACCAGCAGGCCGCCGACGCCGAGGTCGGCGCGATCCGCGCTGTCGAGCCGCAACGATGCGGGCTCCGCCGGATGTGAACTCGGTCGTTGGGTGGCGGATGGCGGTTGCGACCCGCGGCCTGGTTGCGACTGCGCCACGCGCGCCGGTTGCGACTGCGCCGCATGCGCCGGTTGCGACTGCGCCGGGCGCGCCGGTTGCGACTGCGCCGGGTACGCGACCGGCGGTTGTTGACCGCTCGGGAGGTGCATTGAGCGGTCAACGTCGTCGGCCATCAAGGTGTCCACCGCGCCGAGCACCAGTTGCAGGTTGACCCGGATCAGATCCACGTCGGCAAGTCCCAGCAGCACGTCGCCGGTGGCAACGACGCCGGTCTCGACCAACCGATCCAGCAGCTCGATGAGTGAGTTGTCATCGGGTGCGCGATAGTGGCTTGCGGGTTGTGTCATCGCCGTAACCCCGCGTTCTCGTGCACGGTGTCCTCGCGCACGGTGTCCTCGCGCACGGTGTCCTCGCGCACGGTGTCCTCGTGCACGGTGTCGGCGCGCACGAAGTGATATGGCGGCCAGGGCCCGGTCAGCTCCAGTACGACATCGTGCTGCCGCGCGCGCACCGCTTCGAAGGCGGCAGCGAACCGATCAGGTTCATCGACCAACAACCACATCCGCACCGCATCGGCAGCACCGCTGACCGGACGGGACACCGCGATGTCACGCACCTGCGCGGTCAATGCCGCGCGCACCTGCTCGACACCTGCCGCGAGCCGGTCCGCGCGCCGCTGCCGGGCCTGCAACGCGGCTTGGCGCGCCAACATCCAGGACGTTCCGGTGTCGGCCGCGGCGTCCGTCGACGCGGTCCGTTCGGCACCACCGGCCGGTTCGGCCAACCGCACTTTCACGCTCCACTCGGCAACGCCGGTCAGCCGGCGCAGTTCGGCGAGCAGCGAATGGTGGTGACGGCGCAACACGGCGGTGACCTCGGCGACGTGCGCATACACCGTGCCGAACCGCATCGGCAACACCGCTGCGCGATCCGAGGCGCGCAGCGCGACCCGTTCGTGGGCACGCACCGCCTGCGCGAGCCAACCGGTTTCCGACACCTCGCGGGCCTGCTGCGCGGCGCGGAAGGCGGCCAAGTTGACAGCGCTGGTCAATGCGCACAACTCGCCGTGCGTCACCGGTGTCACCGGTGCGTCGTCGATACCCGCCAACCCGTCGACGCTGGCCAGCAACCGCGTCTGGCCGATGACGTAGACGTAGTAACCGGTGCCGTCGGTCGCGTCGCTCACCGCGGCTCACCGCCAACGTCCGGTTGACCGGAGCCGACCGGCTGCGCACCGGCCTGCAACTCGTCCAGCCGCTGACGCAACTGTAGGTTCTCCTGCTGCAACGAGCGGGCGTCGCGGGACAGGAACGGATCGTCCTGCCACCAGTCGATGCCCATCTGCTTCGCGGTGTCGACCGAGGCAACCAGCAGCCGCAGCTTCAGCGTCAGCAGCTCGATGTCGAGCACGTTCACGACCACGTCGCCGGCGATCACGATGCCCTTGTCGAGCACTCGCTCCAGAATGTCGGCCAGCGAGTCGGCCGACCGGCTCGGCGAGTCGTACCGAGCGGAGTTCGGCAGTGTCATGAGTCGCTCGCTTGATTGCGGTAGTAGCGCTGCTCGCGTCGGTAGGACTGCAGGGTGCCGTCGTTGTCGACCTCGACCGCGAAGCTGGCCAGCACGCTGGTGGAGTCGGGAATGCGCGCCACCTCTACCACTTCGACGCGCACCAACCAGCCGTTCTCGGTGCGCTCGAGTCCGGAGATGGAGTCGGCCTCGGCGCCCATGATTTCAGTCAGTTGCTCTGCCGCGCTCCGCGCGATCCGCGCGGGTGACGGCGGGCTGCCGCGACCGTCGCGGCGCGCGTGAGCAGAGCCGGTCGAACCAGCGGCTCGTTTTCGCGGTTGCGTCATCTCATCTCCAGCCGGTTTGCGGACGGCGGCGGAACAAGACGGACTTGTTGACCTTTGTGTGCGGACTCTGCCTGCCGCGCGGTTCCGCCCTGGGTACGGCTCAGCGGCCGGCTACCCGTGGGTTGTTGGTCACCGTGGAACCGGTGACCAAAAGTTGGCACTCAAGGCGGCGTTTTCGCCGAAGTCTCAACTTCTGATTTACCAACTTAGCTCGCCGCGTCGTCGATTGTCCACGACGGAGTTGTCCGGCGGTGGAGTGCGCACGCTCGCAGAGGCCGAAAAACGTAGCCGCGGAGCCGCTGTCGCACACCGTTGTAATGCGCGCGGGTACGCGCACGAAAAATGCGCACGATAAGTACGACAGTGCGCACTCGTTACGCTGCGGTGATGGCCGCACGCACAGCATTCGTATTCGGCGGTGGCGGCGTGCTCGGTGCCACCCAGATCGGCATGTTGCGCGCGTTGCTGGCGCGCGAGGTCGTACCGGATCTGATCGTGGGCACCAGCGTCGGCGCGCTCAACGGCGCGATGGTGGCAACCGACCCCAGTGTTGCGATGGTGGACCGGCTCGGCACGCTCTGGACCTCGTTGTCGAGGTCGGGGGTGTTCTCCGACTCGGTGGTGACGCAGGTTGCCCGCCTCGCCGCGCAACGCACGCATCTGCATTCGTCGCTGCCGCTGCGTCGGCTGCTGGAACAACACCTGTCGATCGAGCGCATCGAGGACCTCCCGGTACGTTTCGAGTGCGTTGCGGCGAGCATCGAGAACTCGGTTGCTCGCTGGTTCAGCGAAGGCCCGGTCGTCGACGCGGTTGTCGCGTCCTGCTCGGTGCCCGGACTGTTCCCGCCCGCGCGGGTCGGTGACGAGCATTTCTACGACGGCGGGCTGGTGCATTCGATACCGGTCGGACGCGCCGTGCAACTCGGTGCGGAGCGGGTTTACGTGCTGCATGTCGGGCGCATCGAGCGCCCGCTGACGCCGCCGCGCTGGCCCTGGGAGGTGGGCCTCGTCGCATTCGAGATCGCGCGCCGCAACCGGTTCGTCGAGGAGATGGGTTCACTGAGTCCGCAGGTGCAGGTACACGTCTTGCCGAGCGGTGAACCGGAGATCCGTTCGCTGAACGTGCGCTACCGCGATGTGCGCCGGGTGGGTGCGCGTATCGAACGTGCCTACCAGGCGACGGCGCAGTACCTCGACGGTGCCGAGTGAGCGCGGAAGAGCGCCGAATGAGCGCCGAATGAGCCCGGAATGAGCCCGGAATGAGTTGGGTGCCACCGCGGCTGGTGCGCCGGATGCTGGTCGATCCGTTGTGGTTGCCGGTCGCCGCGGCAATCGCGGTGTTGCTCGCGGTGCTGATGCTGGTCACCGGTGTGTTCGCGCCGTTCACCCGCAGGCATCGATTGCTGCGCGTCGCGGCGTTCGCGTCGGTGTACCTGTACCTCGACGTACGGCTGCTGCTGACCGCGCTGTGGTACTGGCTGCGCAGCCCACGTCGACATCGCGAGGTGCGGGCTTGGCGTGCGCAGCATTCGGCGGCGCTGGGTCGCGCGCTCAGCCAGCTCATCAACGTGGCGCGGTCGCTGTTCGGTTACCAGGTCGAGCTGGTCGGACGCGATCTGCTCCTCGATTCTGACAACGCGTTGGTGGTGCTCGCCCGACATGCCGGGCCGGGTGACTCGTTCACGCTGATGCACCTGCTGCTCGGCACGCTGCACCGCAACCCGCGGGTGGTGCTCAAGCGCGCGCTGCAGTGGGATCCGGGACTGGACGTGGTGCTCAGCCGGCTGGACTGCTACTTCCTGCCGTCGAAGTCCGGCGCCGGTGAGGATCGGGCCGCCGCGGTGGCCGGTCTGGTCGCCGGGTTGACGCCGGACGATGCGCTGCTGCTGTTTCCCGAAGGCGGTAACTGGACGCCGCGCCGGCATCGGCGTTCGGTGGTGCGGCTGCTGCGGGCCGGCAAGCGGGAGCGAGCGCGTCAGGTGAGCGCGCGCAGTCATGTGTTGCCACCGCGACCGGGCGGCACCAGCGCGGCGCTGGCGGTGCGCGACGACACCGATGTGCTGGTCGTCGCACACACCGGGCTGGACGTGTTGGTCAACCCGCGGCAGATGTGGGACGCGCTGCCGCTGGACGACCGCCCGATGCGGATCCGGGCGTGGTTGCATCCGGCACCGAGCGTGCCGCGCGACGACGCGGCGATCCAGGTTTGGCTGGACGGGCAGTGGGCGCTGCTGGACCAGTGGATCGGCACGCAGCAACGCCGCGGCGTGCGGCTCAGGTGACGCAGCCGCCCGCGGCATGCGGCTCAGGTGACGCAGCCGCTGTGCGCGGCTCAGGTGACGCAGCCGCTGTGCGCGGCTCAGGTGACGCCGCGCGGGCGGAACTGAACGCTCATTCGCGGCCCGACCGGCTTGCTGGTCTTGGGCACGGCGTGTTCCCAGGTGCGCTGGCAGCTGCCGCCCATCACCAGCAGGTCGCCGTGCGCGAGGGTGCGCCGCAGCGACGCGCCACCGGCGCGTGGTCGGAGCAGGAACTGCCGCGGGCTGCCGAGCGACAGGATCGCCACCATGGTGTCGCGGTACCTGCCATGCCCGCGTACATCGCCATGCCAGGCGACACTGTCCCGACCGTCGCGATACAGGCACATGCCGGCGGTGACGAAGTCCTCGCCGAGTTCGGCGCGGTAGTGCCGGCTCAGCATGCTGCGCGCCTGCGCCAGGATCGGATGCGGCAGCGGCGCGCCCTCGGCATAGAACCGGGTCAGCCGGGGCACGTCGACCATCCGGTCGTACATCTGCCGGCGTTCGGCCTGCCAGCTCACGCCGGTCAGCAACGAGCGGAACACCTCGTCACCGCCGGTGAGCCAGTTCGGCCGCAGGTCGATCCAGGCAGAGCCTGATAACCCAGCGGAGCCTGGCAACCCAGCACCGCCGGTCAGCTGCGTCCGCTGCAGGCGGCCGGTCAGCGCGCCGAGCGCGGGGGAGTCCATGAGGTCCAGCAGCGACCCCTGCAGTGCAGCCGTCATGGCGAACACCCTACCGCAAGATTCAAACGGGCGTTCGATATCGACGAACGGCGGCAGCCTGTGGAACAGCACCCACCAAATCCTGCGCGGGACCGCCCACTTCGCCAGCCTCGGTGAGATCTTCACGGCCTGCGACAAGTACGCCGATGGCTACGGCATATCGGTCAACTGGTACGTCGTCAGCAACCCGTCCAACCACGGCGAGGCGTACGACAAGAGCGGCGCCGACAGCCAGTGCGCCACCAGCAACGCCACCATCACCGAGGGCCGTCAGGTTGCCTACCGCGCCTGCCAGGCCTAGGCGGTGGCCTGTGCGCAGCGGCCCAGCGGGCCGTCGCGGCCACCACCTCGGCCCGGCGCACCGGGATGGCTCGCTCGCACACCCCCGATAGCCGCACGAACTCGGCATCACCACCGCACGGGGATCCCATCGGCCGGCCGCCGTCCGACTTGACCGTTATCAGGGTCGATGATCGCGCTCTCGATGCCGGCTGCGCCCGGATAGCCTGCTCAGACCTCGTCCTGGCCGCGCTGTTCCCAACGCTGCCGTTCCAGCCGCTGCCGTTCCAGCTCGGCCAGCCGTTCCCGCTCCTGCCGGTCCTGGTACTCCTGGCGTTGTTGCTCGGCTCGCTCGCGCAAGCCGCGCAGGAATTCCTCGTCGTCGTCCGGGTTGGCCGCCACCCGACGGCCCGGCCGCTCGTACTCGGGATGGCGGCCGGTGCCGGCCCGCCGCGGCGGGCCACCGGCGGCCGAGCCCGGCCACGGATGGCCGGCCACCAGCCAGGCGATCGAGCCCACCTCGGGCAGTAGCAGCACGATGAACAGCCAGGCCAGCTTCGGCAGGTTGCGGCAGCGCGCGCCGTCGGTGGTGATCACGTCGATGATGCAGTACAGCCACAACCCGAGCATGATCAGGCCGAACAGTCCGTCGAAGTACAACATCGGATCTCCCGGGCCAGGCGGCGGCGCTAGGTCGGGTCGAATGCTGCCACATCCGACGGCGATTGCGGTCAAGTAACGTGCTGCGGGTGCCCACCCTCGCCGAACTGATGGCCGCGCTGGACGGCTGGTATCCGCCGGGCACCGCCGAGTCCTGGGACGCGATCGGGCTGGACTGCGGCGATCCGGCAGCCGAGATCCACCGGGTGCTGGTCGCGGTGGACTGCGTGCCGGCGACGGTCGCCGAGACGATCGACAACGGCGCCGGGCTGCTGTTGACCCACCATCCGCTGCTGCTGTCCGGTGTCCGCTCGGTGGCCGCCGACACCGCGAAGGGGGCGTTGCTGCATCGGCTGATTCGGGCCGGTGTGGCGCACTTCGTGGCGCACACCAATGCCGATGTCGCGGTCGGTGGGGTGTCCGACGCGCTGGCCGAGCGGCTGGCGTTGCTCGACTGCCGGCCGCTGCGACCGGATCCGCTGCCGGCGCTGGACCAGCTCACCGTCTACGTCCCGCTGCCCGACACCGATCGGCTGATCGGCGCGCTGGCCGAGGCTGGCGCCGGCGCGATCGGCAGCTACACCGAATGTGCCTATCTGGTCGAGGGAGTGGGGCAGTTCCGGCCCCAGCCCGGCGCGGATCCGGCCGAGGGTGAGATCGGCGTGCTGCATCGCGGGCCGGAGAACCGGGTGTCGATGGTGCTGCCGCGCAGCCTGCGCCGCTCGGTGCTGGCCGCGATGCGAACTGCCCACCCCTACGAGGAGGTCGCCTTCGAACTCAGCGAGCGGCCCGCGCTGCCGGCCGGCACCGGCACCGGCCGGCTGGGCCGGCTGCCCGAGCCGATGTCGCTGGCCCACTTCACCGGTTACGTCGCGCAGCGGCTACCGCGCACCAGCTGGGGAGTCCGGGCCGCCGGCCGGCCGGAACAGCTGATCAGCACGGTGGCCGTGTGCGGCGGCGCCGGCGCCGGCTACATCGACGACGCGCGGCGGGCCGGCGCCGATGCCTACCTGACCTCGGACCTGAAACACCACGTCAGCTCGGAGGCGGTCGCCGAGGCTGCTGGCCTGTTGCCGGAGCTGGCGCTGGTGGACGCCGCGCACTGGGCGACCGAGGCGCCGTGGCTGCATCTGGTGGCAGCTCGGCTGCGCGAAGAGTTCGACCGGCTGGAGGTGCTGGTGTCCGAGCTGGTGACCGACCCCTGGACGCTGCATGCGCGCTGACTGTCACACTGGAACCAGCACCCCGCACCCGTCGAAAGCCGATACCTGACGTGAAAGCCGATCCATTCGTCCAGCTCCGGCTGCTCGATCTGCAGCAGGTGGACACCGTGCTGAGCCAGCTGGCGCACCGCCGGCGGACCATGCCGGAGCTGGCGACCATCGCCGACTGCGACCGGCGGGCCGCCGAGCTGCGCGGCCAGCTGGTGGAGGCCGAAACCACCCAGGCCGATCTGGCTGCCGAGCAGCGTCGGTTGGAGTCGGACGTGGAGACCGTCCGGCTGCGTGCGGAGAAGGACCAGCAGCGGATGACCTCGGCCGGCGTGCCGGCCAAGGAGATCGCCGGGCTGCAGCACGAGGTGAGCTCGCTGGCGCGCCGGCAGAGCGTGCTGGAGGACGAGCTGTTGGAGCTGATGGAGCGCCAGGAGGGCGGTGACAGCCGGGTGCGCGAGCTGACCACCGAACTCGACACGGTCACCACCGAGCGGGCGGCGGCCGCGTCCACGCGCGATGCGGTGCTGGCCGAGTTGGCCGAGGCCGAGGCCAAGCGGACCGCACAGCGCACCGAGCTTGCCGCGAACCTGCCGGCCGACCTGCTCGCGCTCTACGACAAGGTGCGTCAGGCCGGCGGCGGCGTCGGCGCGGCGATGCTGCGCAAGCGCCGGTGTGAGGGTTGCCGGCTGGACCTGGCCGGTTCGGAACTGTCCGCGTTACGTACCGCCAAGCCGGACGATGTGCTGCGCTGCGACAACTGCGGACGGATCCTGATCCGCACCGACGAGTCGGGCCTGTGAGCGTTCGGCAGGTCATCGTCGAGGCCGACGGCGGTTCTCGGGGCAACCCGGGGCCAGCCGGCTACGGCGCGCTGGTGCGCGATCTCGGGACCGGTGAGGTGCTGGCCGAGCGGCAGGGCTACCTCGGCGTCCGCACCAACAATGTGGCCGAGTACCAAGCCCTGATCGCCGGGCTGACCGCCGCCGCCGAACTCGGCGCCCGCGAGGTGACGGTCCGGATGGACTCGAAACTGGTCGTCGAGCAGATGTCCGGGCGCTGGCAGGTCAAGCACCCGTCGATGCGGCCGCTGGCGGCCCGGGCCGCCGAGCTGGCGCGCAGCTTCGAGCGGATCAGCTTCGCCTGGATACCCCGCACCCAGAATGTCGCGGCCGACCGGCTGGCCAACCAGGCGATGGATGCCGGCGACGGGCTGCCGGATCTCGCTGCCGGATTGCCCGAGCCGGCCGACGGGCTGGCGGCGCCGATGCCGCGGTTGGAGTTCGAGCAGCCGGAACCGGCGGCGCCCCGACGGTCCGAGCCGCCGCGTGCGCCGCGGGCCGCGAACAACAACGCCGCCTGGGTTCCCGGTTCGGTGCCGCCGACCCGGCTCGTCCTGCTCCGGCACGGTGTCACCGACTACTCGGTGGCCGGCCGCTTCGCCGGCCGGTCCGATCTCGACCTGACCGCCGCCGGCGTCGCGCAGGCCCGGCAGGCCGCCGACCGGATCGCACAGTTCGGCGAGCTGGTCGCCATCTACAGCTCGCCGCTGCTGCGTACCCGGCACACCGCCGAGCTGGTGGCCGACCGGCTCGACCTGCCGGTCACGGTGGAGGACGGTCTGATCGAAACCGACTTCGGCGACTGGGACGGCTACACCTTCGAGGAGGTCCGGCGGAAGTGGCCGGACGAGCTGGGCCACTGGCTGGCCGACCCGACGGTGCCGCCGCCGGCCGGTGAGTCGCTGGCCATCACCAGCAACCGGGTGGCGCGGGCGGCCGAGCGGATTCGGCAGGCACAGCCCGGCCGGTCGGTGGTGCTGGTCAGCCATGTCTGGCCGATCAAGGCGCTGGTGCAGCTCGCACTCGGCGCGCCGGCCGCCTCGGTGCACCGGATGTACCTGGCGGCGGCGGCCATCTCGGTGATCGACTACCTGCCCGACGAGGTGGTGTCACTGCGATCCTTCAACGAGACCGGGCACCTCACCGAGCGGCTCTAGCAAGGCTCAGTCGTACGGAACCGGCGGCGGTGGTCGAGGTTTCGACGCGCGCTCAGCCGGCGATGCCGAGTGGCCGACCGTCCCGGTAGTCGAATACCCCGTCAGCGGCGCGCAAATGTCCGAAGGTGAGGACCGCGGCGAGAAAGGCCACGGTGGGCCCCAACTCGTGCAGGCTGTGCCGGGCGACCGGCCAGCCTCGTCAGGGCAAGGCTACGGATCCACCGCTGGCCGATTGGCAGCCGGTCCGGGCGCGGTGGCGATACCATTGCGACAGCGGCGGACGAGTTGAGGAGGCGGCCGCGTCGGTCTCCTGGATTGGAGATCGCCGAGGAAAGTCCGGGCTCTACAGGGCAGGGTGGTTGCTAACGGCAACCCGGGGTGACCCGCGGGATAGTGCCACAGAAAACAGACCGCCGGGCCAGGCGGCGGTGCGTGCACCATCGACTGGTCCGGTAAGGGTGAAACGGTGGTGTAAGAGACCACCAGCATGTCGGGTGACCGGCATGGCTAGGTAAACCCCACCCGGAGCAAGGTCAGAAGGTGGTCCGGCTTGCCGGGCCACTGCGCAGGCGTTCGAGGGCGGCCCGCCCGAGCCTGCGGGTAGACCGCTTGAGCTCGTCGGCAACGGCGAGCCGAGATGGATGGTCGCCACGAGAGATCCGTCTCTCGCGACAGAACCCGGCTTATGAATCGACTCGTCCGCCGCCTTCGTCTTGAATTGTTTTCGCCTTGTCCGTCAAGGCGATTCTTAAACCATTCGGCAGTAGCCCGCAAACGCCGCTCGACAATTATTTCGCAAGACGGTTGCGCGGCGTGAAAAACCGCGTCACGATCTTCGGCAGTCGAGAAGCGAGGAGCGCAGGCGCGAGATGAATTCGAAGCTTCGCCACCGCGACCCGCCGGTGCTGCGCATCAACCAGCGCGGGGAGAGCGTGCCGCCGATCTCCGGCGGCGCGGACGAGCCGACTGGACGAGCGTCACTATCAGCCCGCGCAATCCTGTCCGATCAAGAAAAGGCATATTGGGAAAGCAAATCCTGCTTAATGCCTGGGCTGATATCGACTGCGTACCTGCTGCGACCGACTGTGGAGTCGGCGCACTTCACGGCGTGGCGGATTGCACTGTGCCCCGCTACATCGTCCACTGTCTTCGAATCAGTGGCCCACTAGGAGGCAAACAGCATGACTTCACCAACCCGCAGTCCCCGCAAGGTCGCGGCGAAGAAGACCGCCGTGAAGCAGTCGGCTGCAAAGAGCACAGCCAGGAAGGCGCCGGCCACCAAGGCGGCGACGAAGCGGGCACCGGCCAAGACCGCGGCCAAGGCGCCGGCGAAGACCGCCGCGCGCAAGACCACCGGCGCGGTCAAGACCGCCGCGAAGAAGACCGCCAGCGCGACCAAGGCGGCAACGAAGAGGGCGACCAGCACTGCCAAGGCACCGGCGAAGAAGGCCCCGGTCAAGAAGGCCACCGCGGTGAAGAAGGCCACCGCGGTGAAGAAGACCACCGCGGTGAAGAAGACCACCGCGGTGAAGAAGACGGCCGCGGCCAAGGCGCCGGCGAAGAAGACCACCGCGGTGCGCAAGACCGCCGCGACCAAGGCCCCGGCGAAGTCGACCACCGGGGTGCGCAAGGCCGCCGCGGCCAAGGCGCCGGCGAGGAAGGCCGCGGTGAAGAAGACGACCGCGCGCAAGGCACCGGCCAAGCGGTCCTAGCAGGACCGCACGCCGCCGGCGCGGGCCACCGGACGGCACCGAACCCGGGCTGTTACCCAGCCCGGGTTCGGTGATTGCCCGACGACGTCAACCGGGCTCAGTGATAGGTGTGCTCCGCGCCCGGATAGACGCCGGCCTGCACCTCGCTGGCGAAGCGCCGCACCGCCTCGGTCAGCACCGTGGTCAGGTCGGCGTACTGCTTGACGAACTTGGCTGGCTTGCCCTCGCCCCGCAGGCCGGCCAGGTCTTGCCATACCAGCACCTGGGCATCGCATTCCACGCCGGCGCCGATACCGATGGTCGGGATTCGCAGGTCGTGGGTGACCTTCTTGGCCAGATCCACGGGCACCACCTCGAGCACCACCGCGAACGCGCCGGCCTCCTGCAGGGTTCGAGCATCGTCCAGCAGCCGATGCGCCGCCTCGTCACCACGGCCCTGCACCCGGTAGCCGGACAGCGCGTGCACCGACTGCGGAGTCAGGCCGAGATGCGCCATCACCGGAATGCCGGACGCGCTGAGCAGCTCCACCTGCGCCGCCATCCGAGCGCCGCCCTCGAGCTTGACCGCGTGCGCGCCGCCGTCCTTCATGAATCGAGCCGCGGTCTCCAGCGCCTGCTGCGGTGAGGCCTGATAGCTGCCGAACGGCAGGTCGGCCACCACCAGCGCGCGCTTGCTGCCGCGCACCACGCCGCGTACCAGCGGTAGCAGTTCCTCGACGCTGACCGGCAGGGTGGTGTCGTAGCCGTAGATCACATTGGCGGCCGAGTCACCGACCAGCAGCACCGGCACCCCGGCCGCGTCGAACACCTGCGCGGTCGAGTAGTCATAGGCCGTCAGCATCGGCCAGCGGTCGCCGACCTGCTTGGCCTGCTGAAGATCCCGGATGGTTACCCGGCGGCTCGACGTGCCGCCGTAGAGCGTTTCGCTCATGTTCGGTCCCTTTGGTTCCTCGAGGCCGGCTCGGCCGGTCCCCGGGCGGTCATGGACGCCTCCATGGTGCCCCGATCGGGACCGGCGTGCACCTCGTGTCGAAGAGAGATGGCTCACCCGCGGCCAGTATCAGCGACGCCGGTAGGAACGCTCAACCCTCGCGCCACCGGTTACTGATCGGTAGCCGGCGGTCCTTGCCGAATGCCTTCAGGCTGATCTTGGGTCCCGGCGGGTACTGCCGCCGCTTCCACTCGGCCGCGTCGGTCAGCCGGACCACCCGGGACACCAGCTCGGGATCGAAGCCCTCGGCGAGCAACTCGGCCACCCCGGCGTCGGCGTCGACGTAGCGGGCCAGCAGCGCGTCCAGCACCTCGTAGTCCGGCAGCGAGTCGGAGTCCAGCTGGCCCGGCCGCAGTTCGGCCGAGGGCGGCTTGCTGATCGAGTTCGGCGGGATCGGCGGCTGCTCGCCGCGCGTCTCGGCCAGCGCATTGCGCCACCTGGCCAACCGCCAGACCAGCGACTTGGGCACATCCTTGATCGGCGCGAAGCCGCCCACCGCGTCGCCGTAGATGGTCGAGTAGCCGACCGACAGCTCGCTCTTGTTGCCGGTGGCCAGCACCAGGTGACCGTGCTGGTTGGACAAGGCCATCAGGGTGGTGCCCCGGATCCGAGCCTGCAGGTTCTCCTCGGCCAGGCCGGTCAGCTTCACATTGGCCAGGAACGCCTCGACCATGTCGGCGATCGGCACCAGCTGGAAGTGCGCGCCGATCCGGCGGGCCAGCTCCACCGCGTCGGACTGGGAGTGCTCGGAGGAGTAGGCGCTGGGCAGGCCCACCCCGTACACGTTCTCGCCACCGATCGCGTCGGCCGCGATGGCCGCCACCACCGCCGAGTCGATACCGCCGCTCATGCCCAGCACCGCCGTGCTGAAGCCGTTCTTGGCCAGGTAGTCGCGAGTGCCGGTGACCAGTGCCCACCAGATCTCGGCCTCGTCCGACAGCTCCTCGGCGATGCCGAGCGGCTCGGCCAGCCGGACGTCGCAGGACGGCGGGTCCAGCGGCGCGGTGTGCCGCTCGATGGCCATGCCGTCCGGCGCTGCCGGACCGGTGGGTGGGTCCGGTAGCGCGGCCGGCACTTCCAGCTCCAGGTAGTAGAGATCCTCGACGAATTGCGGGGCGCGGGCCAGCAGCGTTCCGTCGGCCGCCACCACGAACGAGTCGCCGTCGAAGACCAGCTCGTCCTGGCCGCCGACCTGGTTGACGTAGACCACCGCGGCGCCGGCCTCGATCGCCCGCCTGCGCACCAGGGCCAGCCGGACGTCGTCCTTGTTGCACTCATACGGCGAGCCGTTGATGTTGACCAGCAACCCGACCTGGGCCCGGGCGGCGGCGGTGAACGGGCCGCCGTCCTGCCAGACGTCCTCGCAGATGGTCAGCCCGATGTCCACGCCGCCGAAGCGGACCACGGTCAGCGACGAGCCGGCCTTGAAGTAGCGGTACTCGTCGAACACCCCGTAGTTGGGCAGGTGATGCTTGAAGTAGCGGGCGACCACCCGGCCGTCCTGCAGGAAAGCCGCGGCGTTGCGCGCCGCTCCGTCCGTGTCGTCCAGGTAGCCGACGACTACGCCGAGCTCGGCCAGCCCGGCCTCGGCAAGCGCGGCCGCCAGCGCCGCCAGCCGGCCGATCGAGGCCGACCGGAAGGAGCGCCGCAGCACCAGGTCCTCCGGCGGATAGCCGGTCAGGGTCATCTCCGGAAAGACCACCAGCTGCGCCCCGGCGGCGGCCGCCTGCCGGCTGCGGCGCAGCACCAGGTCGGCGTTGGCCACCAGGTCGCCCACCACCAGATCGACCTGGGCCAGTGCGATGCGTAACACGCTCACGCCTTGATTTTGCCTGCTCCGGCCGGCGGCGCCACGGCCGGTGTGCGCAAGCGCACCCGCTCGGCACACCGACCTCTCATCCGTTTGACATTGTTTCGTCATCGGCCGATGCGGTTGTCCGGCGGTTTGTAGGTCACAATGGTCGCGGGGTTGGCGATCTGCCGCCGCCTGGGGGAGAGGAACCGTTGCAGGTGGGTATCCGGCCGAACGCCGTCGTGCTCTCGGCGACCGTCGTAGCGCTTGTGGCGAGCCTCACCGGCTGCTCACAGAAGAAGGAACCCGCCCCGGCCGGCCCGCGGACCAGCCAGGCGGCCGCCACCACCGTCGCGCCGAGGGCGAACGCGGCCACCCCGGCCGCGCTGTCCATCAGTGCCGCCAACGGTGCCACCGATGTCAATCCGGTGACTCCGATCAAGGTCGCCGTCACGCACGGCTCGATCTCCTCGGTGCTGATGACCAACGCCGACGGCGAGGTGATCAAGGGGGCGGTCGACGAGGACCGGACGAGCTGGAGTTCGGCCGAGGATCTCGGCTACGGCAAGACCTACCAGGTGCACGCGGTAGCGGCTGACACCGCCGGCAAGGTGATCAGCGAATCCCGCTCGTTCACCACCCTGACGCCGGGTACCCAGACCATGCCCTACATCCAGACCGCGTCCGGCGACGCGGTGCCGCCCGGTATCACCTTCGGCGTCGGGCAGGTCATCCGAATCCACTTCGACGAGCCGATCCCGGATCGGGCGGCGGCCATGGCGGCCATCAAGGTGACCACCGTGCCGGCCCAGACCGGCGGCTTCAGCTGGCTCAGCAACAAGGACGTGTACTGGCGGACGGCCAGCTACCTCAAGCCGGGCACCAAGGTCAGCATCGCCGCCAACGTCTACGGCAAGGATCTGGGCGAGGACCTCTACGGGCAGGCCGACGCCACCACCTGGTTCAAGGTGGGCGACAGCCACATCTCGATCGCCGACGACAAGACCAAGATGATCAAGGTCTACACCAACGGCAAGCTGGTCAAGACCATCGCGACCTCGATGGGCAAGCACACCAGCATCCCCGGCGACGACGGCAAGCCGATCGACCTGCGTACCAACTCCGGGCCGCACGTGGTGGTGGACGGCGAGACCAAGATCGACATGAACTCGGCCTCGTTCGGGCTGAGCAAGGGCGCCAACGCCTACCGCACCACGGTGCCGGTCGGCGTCCGGATCAGCTACGACGGCGAATACGTGCACTGGGCGGACTGGTCGGTGTGGGCACAGGGCAACACCGACACCTCGCACGGCTGCCTGAACGTCTCACCGGACAACTCCTGGTGGTTCTACCACTACTCCCGGCCCGGTGACATCGTCGAGGTCCGCAACACCGGCCGACCGTTGCAGGAGTGGAACTCCGGATTCTGGACCGTCTCGTTCGCGAAGTGGATCTCCACCGGCGCCCAATCCTGAGCTCGGCGGCAGCTGGGCCGGCGCACCGGCGGTCCGGCCCCGGCGGGTCGATTACCGCCCGGCCAGCCTGAGCGGGCAGACTCTGCACTCGTGGACCGCCAGCAGGAATTCGTCCTCCGCACCCTCGAGGAGCGCCAGATCCGGTTCGTCCGGCTCTGGTTCACCGACGTGCTCGGCTATCTCAAGTCGGTGGCCATCGCGCCGGCCGAACTGGAGGGCGCGTTCGCCGAAGGCATCGGCTTCGACGGCTCGGCCATCGAGGGTTTCGCCCGGGCCAGCGAGTCGGACATGCTGGCCCGGCCGGATCCGGGCACGTTCCAGGTGCTGCCCGGCGACGACGGCCGGCCCAGCGACACCGCGCGGATGTTCTGCGACATCACCATGCCGGACTCCTCGCCGTCCTGGGCGGATCCGCGCTACGTGCTGCGCCGGGTGCTGGGCAAGGCCGCCGACCGTGGGCTGACGTTCTACACCCATCCGGAGATCGAGTTCTTCCTGCTGAAGAACCGGCCGGACGACGGCAGCGAACCGCTGCCGATCGACGAGGGCGGTTACTTCGACATGACGAGCCACGGCACCGCGCACGACTTCCGGCGCTCGGCGATCACCGCGCTGGAGGCGGTCGGCATCTCGGTCGAGTTCAGCCATCACGAGGTGGCCCCCGGCCAGCAGGAGATCGACCTGCGCTATGCCGACGCGCTGTCGATGGCCGACAACATCATGAGCTTCCGGCACATCATCAAAGAGGTCGCGCGCAGCCAGAGCGTGCACGCCACCTTCATGCCCAAGCCGTTCCGGCATCAGCCGGGCAGCGGCATGCACACCCACCTGTCCTTGTTCGAAGGCGATAGCAACGCCTTCCACGACCCGGCCGACGAGCTGTTCCTGTCAGCCACCGCGCGGGCCTTCATCGCCGGCCTGCTCCGGCACGCGCGGGAGATCACCGCCGTGACGAACCAGTGGGTGAACTCCTACAAGCGGCTCTGGGGCTTTTCGGCGCCGGGCCAGCTGGTCGAGGCGCCGACCTACGTCTGCTGGGGGCACGCCAACCGCTCGGCGCTGGTCCGGGTGCCGATGTACAAGCCGGGCAAGGCCAATTCCACTCGGGTCGAGGTGCGTTCGCTGGACTCGGCGTGCAACCCGTACCTGGCCTTCGCGGTGCTGCTGGCCGCCGGCCTGAAGGGGATCGAGGAGAAGTATGAGTTGCCGCCAGGCGCGGAGAACGACGTCTGGTCGCTGTCGGACACCGAACGTCGGGCGCTCGGCTATGCCGAGCTGCCGCACAACCTGGCCGACGCGCTGCGCGCGATGGAGGGTTCCGAACTGGTCGCCGAGACGCTCGGCGAGCACGTCTTCGACTTCTTCCTGCGCAACAAGCGAGCCGAGTGGGTGGACTACCGGGCCGAGGTGACCCCGTTCGAGCTGCGCCGCTACCTGCCCGCGCTGTAGCGCGCGGCTAGCCTTGCAGCATGTCAGGCAATACCCGAATGCTGGTGGTCGAGAACGACGCCGCCGCGCCGCTGGCCCGGCTCGGTGACTGGCTGGTCGAGGCCGGCGCGGAACTGGACATCCGGCGACCTCGGCTCGGTGATCGGCTGCCGGACGAGCTGACCGGCTACGCGGCGCTGGTCGTGATGGGCGGCGGCATGAACGCCCTGGCCGATGCGGAGGCGCCCTGGCTGCCGCGAGTGCGCGCGCTGCTGGCCGCGGCGGTCGCCACCGAGTTGCCGGTACTCGGGGTCTGCCTGGGCGCCCAGCTGCTGGCCGTCGCCACCGGCGGCCAGATCAGCCTGGGCAGCGCCGCGCAGTACGGGGCGCAGCTGGTGGCCAAGCGGCAGGCTGCCGCCACCGACCCGTTGTTCCGCGAGCTGCCGATCACCCCGGACGTGGTGCACTGGCACACCGACGAGGTCAGCGCGTTGCCGCCGAACGCGGTGCAGCTGGCTGCCGCGCCGGACTGCGAACAGCAGGCGTTCCGGGTCGGCCGGCTGGCCTGGGGCGTCCAGTTCCACATCGAGACCACGCCGGAGATCGTCCGGGCCTGGGCCGCCGAGGACGCCGAGTTGCTGGCCGGCTACGACCTGACCGGCATCCTCGAGCGATGCGTGGCGGTGCATCCGCAGCTGGCCGAGACCTGGACCCCGTTCGCCGCCCGGTTCGTCGAGCTGGCCCGGGATCCAGCCGCGGTGCCGGCGGTCCGGACGCTGCCGATGGCCGGCCCGCCAACCATCACGGCCGGGCCGATCACCGATCCTGCCGCCATCCGGGCGGCGTTGGCCGCGGAGCTGCACGCCGCCCGCGGCCACCCCGGGCGGTGACCGGGGTCAGCCCGCGGCGGCCGGCCGGCCGGCTCAGCCGGATCGGGTTCGGCGCGCCTGACGCAGCGGTCGTGGCGCTCACCGGCGACGTACTGCCGCTCTGGGATCCGGTCGCCAACGCGCCGGCCGACGAGCGGGCGGCGGCGGTGCTGTCGGCGCTCGGTCGCACCGCCGACCCCGACCAGGCGGTGCGGATGCTGGCGGAGCTGGCCGGCACCGCGGCCGGCCCCGAGATCGTGGCCGAGCTGCGCGGCTCGGCGGACTTCCGGGCCCGGCTGCTGGGCGTGCTGGGTGCCTCCACGGCGTTGGCCGAGCACCTGATCCAGTGCCCGGCAGACGCGCTGCGGCTGCGCGAGCCGTTGGCCGACCCGGCCGCGGCCGCCGTCCGGATCGCCGCCGCGGTCGACGCCGATCCACGGCAGCCGGTGACCGGCACGGCCGGCCGGCCAGCCAGCAGCACCGGCCGGGCAGCGGTGGCGGCGCTGCGCCAGGCGTACCGGGGCGAGCTGGTCCGGGTGGCGGCCGCGGATCTGGCCGCCGAGCTGGACCTCGTCACGGTCACCGAGCTGCTCGCCGACCTGGCCGGCTACCTCCTGCAGGCGGCCCTGGCGGTGGCTCGCGCCGGCCTGCCGGTCGATGCCAGCGGCTGCTCGCTGGCGATCATCGGGATGGGCAAGGCCGGCGGCCGGGAACTGAACTACGTCTCCGACGTGGACGTGGTCTTCGTCGCCGAGCCCGCGCCGGGCACGGACGAGCAGGCGGCGCTGGCCACCGCGACCAGGCTGGCTGGCGACACCATGCGGATCTGCGGTCAGGTGGCCTGGGAGGTGGACGCCGCGCTGCGGCCGGAGGGCCGATCCGGTGCCTTGGTCCGTACGCTGGCCAGCCACCTGGCCTATTACCAGCGCTGGGCGTCCACCTGGGAGTTCCAGGCGCTGCTCAAGGCCCGGCCGCTGGCCGGCGACCCGGACCTGGCCGAGCGATACCGGCAGAGTCTGTGGCCGCTGGTCTGGACCGCGTCGCAGCGGCCCGACTTCGTGGTCGACGTGCAGGCGATGCGGCGCCGGGTGGTCGAGCAACTGCCCGCCGATCTCGTCGACCGGGAGATCAAGCTGGGGCCGGGCGGTCTGCGGGACGTCGAGTTCGCGGTGCAGCTGCTGCAACTGGTGCACGGCCGGGTCGATGAGTCGCTCCGGGTCCGGGCCACCCTGCCGGCGCTGGCCGCGTTGCGCGACGGCGGCTATGTCGGCCGGGACGACGCGCTGAGCCTGGCCGACGCCTACCGCTTCCTGCGCGCCGCCGAGCACCGGCTGCAGCTGGCCAAGCTGCGCCGGACCCATCTGGTGCCGGCCGAGCCGGCGGCGCTGCTCCGGCTGGCTAGGGCAATGGGCTTTCGGCCGGACGCCCGTGGCGATGCGGTGGCGGTCTGGAACTCGGAGTGGGCGCTGCACGCGCGGGAGGTGCGCCGGCTGCACGAGAAGCTGTTCTACCGCCCGCTGCTGGAGGCGGTGGCGCGAGTGCCGACCGACCCCCTGCGCCTCACCGAGCAGGAGGCTCGGGCGCGGTTGGCGGCCCTCGGCTACGCCGATCCGGCCGGCGCGCTGCGACACCTGCAGGCGCTGACCGCCGGGGTCTCCCGGCGGGCCAGCCTGCAGCGGGCGCTGCTGCCGGTGATCCTGTCCGAGCTCGCCGACGCGCCGGACCCGGACGCCGGCCTGCTGGCCTACCGGCAGGTGTCCGACGCGCTCGGCCAGTCGCCGTGGTATCTGCGGCTGCTGCGCGACGAGGGCACCGTGGCGACCCGGATGGCAGCGGTGCTGGGTACCTCCCGCTACGTCACGAACCTGCTGGCCAGGGCGCCCGAGGCGCTGCGGCTGCTGGCCGACGATCAGCAGCTGGTGCCGCGCGGCCGGCCGGAGCTGGAGACCCTGATGGACACCGCGGCCCACCGGCCGGACGACCTGCCGCAGACCGCGCATGCGATCCGCGGCCTGCGCCGGGTGGAGCTGCTAAGGATCGCGTTCGCCGACCTGCTCGGGCTGGCCGACGATGCTCAGATCCGGATCGGACTGTCCGAGCTGGCCGATGCCACGCTGTCGGCCGGCTTGGTCGCCGCCCGCCGGCTGGTGGCAGCCGAGCTGGCGCGGGCTTCCCAGCCGGACGACGGCCTGGGCGTCCGGTTCGCGGTGATCGCGATGGGTCGGCTGGGTGGCCGGGAAATCGGTTATGGCTCCGATGCCGACGTGCTGTTCGTCTTCGAGCCGATGGCCGGTGCCGACCCGGCCGAGGCCAACCGGCGGGCCCACCTGATCGCCGAGCGGCTACGCACGTTGCTGGCGGTCTCCTCGGCCGATCCGCCGCTGCGGCTGGACGCCGACCTGCGGCCGGAGGGTCGCAACGGGCCGCTGGTCCGTTCGCTGGACTCCTACGCCGAGTACTACCAGCGGTGGGCATCGGTATGGGAGGCGCAGGCGCTGCTGCGCGCCCGGTACGCGGCCGGCGACCGGGATCTCGGCGAGCGGTTCCTGGCGCTGATCGAGCCGACCAGGTATCCGGCCGGTGGCCTGCCACCGGCCGGCGTGCTGGAGATCCGGCGGATCAAGGGCCGGGTGGACGCGGAGCGGCTGCCGCGCGGCGCCGATCCGAATACCCACACCAAGCTCGGCAAGGGCGGCCTGGCCGACATCGAGTGGACCGTGCAGCTGCTGCAGCTGCGGTTCGCCGACGCGGTGCCCGGCCTGCGCACCACCGCCACCCTCGACGCGCTGCGGGCGGCGGTGCTGGCCGACAAGCTGGCTGGCGACGACGCCGCGGCGCTGGAGGCGGCCTGGCGGTTCGCCAGCCGGGCCCGGGACGCGATCATGCTGGTCCGGGACCGGGCCGAGGATCAGCTGCCGAAACCGGGCAAGACGCTGCAGGCGGTCGGGCAGGTGCTGGGCTATCGGGCCGGTTTCGAGGCCGGCCAGCTGATCGACGACTACCGGCGAGCCACCCGCCGCGCGCGCCGGGTGGTCGAGGCGGTGTTCTACGAGGGGTAGGCCGGGTCCGCCGACGGACCGGCCGGGTCCGACGAGGGGCGGGCCGGGTTCGACGAGGGGCGGACCGGATCCAGTTCGGCCGGCCGGTCGGCGGCCTCGTGGAAGGCACCGCGGCCGGACATCAGATACTGCGCCGCGACCCCGCCGAGGAACACCGCCAGGCCGGCCACCGCGTCGATGAAGAAGTGGTTGGCGGTGCCGACGATGACCACTAGGGTGCCCAGCGGATAGAGCAGGCCGAGCAGCCGAACCCAGAGGTGCCGGGCGCAGAAGAAAAGCGCGGCGCCGCACCAGATCGCCCAGCCGATGTGCAGGCTCGGCATGGCCGCGAACTGATTGGAATGCTGGGCGATTTTCGGATCGGCCAGCGAGCCCCAGGTGTGGAACTTCAGCAGCGTGTCGATGTAGCCGTACTGCGGCAGCAGCCGGGGCGGCGCCAATGGGTAGAGCCAGAAGCCGGCCAGCGCGAGCAGCGAGGTCACGAACAACACGGTCCGAGCACCCCGGTAGATCCGGGAGTGCGCCACGAACAGCCAGCACAGCACGGCCGGCGTGACGACGAAATGCAGGGTGGCGTAGTAGTAGTCCATCAGCTGGGCCAGCCATTCGTGGCCGGCCACGTACCGGTTCACCGACAGCTCGAAGCTCAGGTGCAGGTTCTCCTGCAGGTGCTGGACGGCCCGACCGTGCTGCATGGCCGGCCGGACGTGTTCCGGAACCAGGTTGCGTACCCGGCCGTACAGGAAGTAGCCGAAGGCGATGAGCAGCACTTCCTGCCAGAAACGCGGCGGTCGGTGGTGCAGCAGCCGGTCCGGGAACAGCCCGGTGAACCGCCAGCGGTGCGGCTTGGGCTGCTGTCCGCTGCCCGAGGTTTGGGCAGTTGTCGTGGCCGACATGCATCCAATTCTCGCACCCCTCGGTAAGGAAGCGCGGCGGACACCCCTCGGCCGCTCAGCGGACCGGCAGTTGCCGCGCTAGCAGGCGCATGCACGCGGCCAGGCGGCAGACTGGGCTGGTGCTCCTCGCCGTGCTCTCCGATACCCATGCGCCTCGGCACTGGAAGTCCTGCCCGGCCGAGGTTGCCCGCCGGCTGCGCGGGGTGGATCTGATCCTGCATGCCGGCGACGTGTGCACCGCCGCGGTGCTGGACGAGCTGGCCGGGTACGCACCGGTCCGCGCGGTGTTGGGCAACAACGACGGGCCCGACGTGGCCGCCTGGGGCGCGCCGCCGGTACTGGAGTGCACGCTTGCCGGCCTGCCGATGGCGATGCTGCACGACAGCGGCCCGGCGACCGGCCGGCAGGCCCGGCTTCGCCGGATGTTCCCGGCGGCCAGGTTGGTGGTATTCGGCCACTCGCATATCCCGTGGGACCACGACGACGGCGACCTGCGCACCTTCAATCCCGGCTCGCCGACCGACCGGCGGCGGCAGCCGGTCGGCAGCATGGGCCTGCTGCGGATCGAGAACGGCCAGCTGCAATCAGCGCGGATCGTCCCGGTTACGCCGCCTCGGCAGGCAAAGCCGCCGGCCACGACTGCCTAAGCTGACCCCATGACAGCGGTCGAACCGTACGACGTGATCGTGGTGGGCGCCGGTCCGGCCGGCTGTGCGGCGGCGGCCGCCGTTCGGCAGGCTGATCCGGAACTCTCGGTGCTGGTGGTCGATCGCGCCGACTTCCCGCGGGACAAGGCGTGTGGGGACGGCATCGCCTACGAGGCGACCGACGCGCTGGCCGAGCTCGGCTTCGACCTGCCGGTGCTGGTCGAAGGCACGCAGGGGCTGTGCCGGTTGACGGTCCGCTCGCCGGGCGGCATCGAGGTGCGCCGGGACATGCGCCGGCAGGTGCGGGTGATCCCACGGACGCTGTTCGATGCCCGGCTGGTCGCCGACCTGCGGCGGCGCGGCATCGAAATCCGCCGGCATTCGGTGCGTACCGTGCAGCGCTGCCAGACCGGCGTGCTGGTGGACGGCACGCTGCGCGCCCGGGTCCTGATCGGCGCCGACGGCGCCGAATCGGTGGTGCGCCGAGCTATCGGGGTGCCGGCCACCCGACCGGGCAGGATCGCGCTGGCCATCCGCGGCTATGCGCCGTCGCTGGCCGGCGCCGAGCGGACCCAGCTGATCAGCATGGCGGCCGGCCGTTGGCCGGCCTACGCCTGGAGCTTTCCGATCGGCGACGGCCGGGCCAACGTCGGCTACGGCGAGGTGATCGAGGATCAGCCATTGAGCCGGGCGGATCTGCTCGCCAACCTGGCCCGGCTGCTGCCCGGGCTGTCGGATCCGACCGGCCTGCGGGCGCACCGGCTGCCGCTGTCCTCCGGCCGGCCGCCGATCAGCCCCGGGCCGATCCTGCTGGTCGGCGATGCCCAGTCGATGATCAACCCGTTCACCGGGGAGGGCATCTTCTACGCGGTGGTCTCCGGCATGCTGGCCGGCCGGGCCGCGGTGGCCGCGGTGCGCACCGGAACGGACGCCGGGCTCGGCTACCGGCATGCCATGCGTCGCCGGCTGGGCCGGCATCTGCGGCACACCTCCGCGCTGGCCCGGCTGTCCGGCTGGCCTGGCCTGATCGAGGCCGGCATCCGGGCCGCCCGCGCCGACCAGCGCTGTTTCGACGACCTGGTCGACTTCGGGTTGTCGGATGGGTTGCTCACGCCACGGTTGTTGAGCCGGTTGCGGTTTGGCTGAGGGTTTAGAGACAAAGGCAAAAGGCGCAGCGATGAGGAGATTCGTTGCTGCATGAGTTGCGTTGCAGGCTGCGGTTTCGCCTTGAGCGCAAAGGCAAAAGCTTGACGGTATGTCTTGCCTGTCGCTGTTCGATACGGTAGAATCGAACATGTGATCGAGCAGCTCGGGACGGCTTCGGATACACGGCTGCTCGCCGAGGTCGTGGAGCTTGAGGCGGAGTTGGCCCGGCTGCGGTATCGGCAGCTTTCGGTGTTGGCCGAACTCAACGCGCGGAATGTGCCCGGCACGCTGGGCTTTCGCGGGCTGCCGGATCTGATCGCGGCCCAGCTGCGCTGCGATCGCTCCGAGGCTCGGAAGCGGGCCCAGGCGGTGGAGCGGTTCGGTGCCCGGCGCAGCTTGACCGGCGAGCCGTTGCCGCCGAATCTGCCGGTGACTGCCGAGGCGTTGTCGACCGGTGCCATCGGGCCGGAGCACGCGGCGGCAATCGCCGACGTGGTCGAGGCCATCCCCGCGGCGGAGCGTGCCGAGCACGCCGGCATGGTTGAGTCGACCCTGCTGGAGCATGCCCGGACCAGCGATCCGCGCACGATCCGGTTGCTCGGCCAGCGGATCCTGGCCCACTTGGATCCGGACGGGCCCAGCCCCGACGAGCGGCGGCTGCAACAAGCCCACCGGCGGCTGACGCTGTCGCGCAACCCCGACTCCACCGGGCTGCTCGACGGCCACTTGACCCCGACCTGCCAAGCAATCTGGGAAACCATCCTCACCCCGCTCGCGGCCCGCCGACCCGAGGACGCGCTCGGCGCGGATGACCGCAGCCCGGGTCAGCGGCTGCACGACGCCTTCGAAGAAGCCGGCCGACGCTTGCTCGCCACCGGAGACCTGCCCGACCACGCCGGACTGCCCAGCCAGCTGATCATCACCATGAGCCTGACCGACTTGGAACGCCGAGCCGGGTGGGCCACCACCCACCACGGCGGCACCCTCACCATCGACGACGCGCTGCGCCTCGCCGCGCAAGGCAACGTCCTGCCGGCCGTGCTCGATGACGCCGGCGGCATCCTCGCCTACGGCCGCGGCCGCCGACTCGCCTCACCGGGCCAACGCAAAGCGCTATTCGCCCGCGACCGTGGCTGCACCTTTCCCGGCTGCGACCGCCCCGCCGCGAAGTCCGAGATCCACCACGCCACCGACTGGGCAACAGGCGGACTAACCGACCTGAACTCGATGGCGATCGCCTGCGGCTACCACAACAACGAGGCACCCAAAAGTGGCTGGCGAACCGTGATGCTCAACGGCGTCCCACACTGGCAACCACCACCCTGGCACCCCATCCAACAACCCCAACGCAACCACCTGCACCATCCGGAATTCCCACTGCCCCAGACACCCGACTAGCTGCTGCGGCTGTACAGGCCAGCCAGGCGTTTGATGGCAGCGCTGCTAGCGCTGGAAGACGAGCAGCTCGCTGGTCTCGTATTGAGGCCCGTCGTCGAGTTCGGGCAGCGCTGCCTCGATCCTGGCGAAGCCGGTTTCGACGTCCTCCTCGCTCAGGTGTTCGAAGACCGAGACGGCTCGCAGCTTCAGCCTCTCGAAGTCCTCGGCCAGGGTCGCCGAGCGAAGCCAGGTGACTTCATCACGAGAGGCGAGCGTCCAGCCGGCGCCGGCGAAGTCACTTTTCACCTCTTCCTCGGACCGGAACTGCGCCGTGTCGGCTTTCCGCCATTCGGGCATGACCCGGAACCACCAGACATCAGGCATCCTGTCGGAGAGGTTCGCCTGCACGAAGAGCTTGCCGGCTGGCTTCACGACCCGGCGCAACTCCCGAGCAGCGCCCGCGCGATCGACTACGTGGTGCCAGAGGAAGAACAGCAAGGCTGCGTCACACGAGGCAGCTGGCAACGGGATGTGCTCGGCAGACCCAGCCGCATACCTGACGGCGGGATGGCCAGCATGGGCAACGGCTTGAGCTCGCATCTTCTCTGACGGCTCGACTCCGTGGACGGGGCCGCCGAAGGCACTCGCCAAAGCGGGGGTCATGCGGCCGGTACCCGAGCCCAGGTCGAGCCAAACCAGTGGCCGTGTCTCCGGCAGGTGGCGAGCGAACGCCGCCGTCCAGGTTCGGAGTGCATCGGGCGACATCTGCCGGCCGGCGGCGTAGACGGTGTGCAGGCGTGCGTCGTAGTCGACCTTCTCCATGTCGCCTCCAAGTTTGGTCTGACTGATCGAGTGCAAACAGGCAGATGCGCAGAATGACGACGATGTCCGGCTCTTACCCCGGACTGTTCACCGGGCCGGCTCCGCCAGGGTGAAGTCGGCGAAGTCGAAGCCGGGGGAGACGATGCAGCCAACCAGCACGGCGCGTTCGGTGGCGGGCTCGGCACTCTGCCAGACGCCGGCCGGTACCAGGTGCTGCGAGCCGGCGCTGAGCATGATCGGCGGCTGTGGATCAGGCTGTTCACCCTTTCCGCCCAGGGTGAGCCGGGCCGGGCCGCCGCCCTGCCAGAGCCACAGCTCGGCGGAGGCCACCCGGTGCCAGGCTGAGCGTTCGCCGGGTAGCAGCAGGAACGAGACCGCGGTGGCCAGCGCGCGCGGGCCGCGTGGGGTGTCGACCAACTGTGGGTGCCGCCAGGTCTCGCGGTACCAGCCACCTTCCGGGTGGGCGGTCATGCCGAGCGCCGGTGGGGCGGCCAGCAGTGGCTCGGACGGCGTCCAGTCAGGCATTGCGGTTTCAGGCATGCGGCTAGCGCCCACCAGGCCGGACGAACGGAAAGGCCAGCGTCTGCCGGATCGATCCGCCGAGCAGCAGCATCACCAGCCGGTCGACGCCGAGCCCGAGGCCACCGGTCGGCGGCATCGCGTACTCCAGCGCGGAGAGGAATGCCTCGTCCACCTGCATCGCCTCCGGGTCGCCGTCGGCGGCGCGCAGCGACTGCTCGGTCAGCCGGTTGCGCTGCTCGATCGGGTCGATCAGCTCGGAGTACGCGGTGCCGATCTCGGTGCCGAAGGCGACCAGATCCCAGCGCTCGGCCAGCCGCGGCTCGGTTCGGTGCTGGCGGGTCAGCGGTGAGGTTTCGATCGGGAAGTCAAGGTAGAACGTCGGCGCTTGGGTCTGCTTCTCCACCAGCGCCTCGTACAGTTCGACCACCAGCTGGCCGGCGGTGGCGTCGGCCGGCCGATCGATGCCGTGCGCGCGACATAGCGCGGCCAGCTCGGCCAGGCAGCTGTCCGGCCTGATCTCGGTGCCACAGGCCCGCGACACTGCCTCGTGCACGGTGACCGATCGCCACTCACCGGACAGGTCGACGGGGCACGGCGTGCCGTCCGGGCCGGGCCGGTAGGCGATTGGCGCACCGTGCACCGCGCAGGCCGCCTCCAGGATCAGCTCGCGGGTCAGCGCGCGCATGTCCAGGTAGTCGGCGTAGGCCTGATATGCCTCCACCGAGGTGAATTCCGGATTGTGGGTGGCATCGGCACCCTCGTTGCGGAAGCTGCGGTTCAGCTCGAAGACCCGGTGCATGCCGCCCACGCAGAGTCGTTTCAGGAAGAGCTCCGGGGCGATGCGCAGGTACAGCGTCGCGTCGTAGGCGTTGCTGTGGGTGACGAACGGGCGGGCGTTCGCGCCGCCGTGCACCGGCTGCAGCATCGGTGTCTCGACCTCGAGAAAGTCACGCCGGTCGAAGGACTGCCGCAGTTGCCGGACCACCAGGCTGCGTTTGGTCAGCAGCTGCAGCGCGTCCGGATTGACGATCAGGTCCAGGTGCCGCTGCCGGACCCGGGCGTCCGGGTCGGCGAAGCCGGCATGCGCGTCGGGCAGCGGCCGCAGGCACTTCGCCGCCAGTTGCCAGCTACTGGCCTGTACCGACAGCTCGCCCGAGCGGCTGCTCATCACCTCGCCGGTGACGGCCAGGTAGTCGCCGAGGTCGATTGTGCGGCGCAGCAGTTGGTGCTCGCCGGGGGCCAACCGAGACCGTTCGAGCAGTACCTGAATCCGCGCGCCGGCGTCGGCCAGCACCAGGAAGCTCAGGCCGCCGAAGTCGCGCAGCGCCCGCACCCGGCCGCAGATCGAAACCCGCTCGCCGGTGTGCGTGCCGGCATCGAGGCCGGCGAACTTCTCGACCACGTCGGCTATTTCCCGATCGCGCGACACCCGGACCGGATAGCCGGGCCGGCCGGCCTCGGCCAGCCGGGCGAGCTTGTCGACCCGGACCTGCTGTTGCTGGCTGAGCCGCCGGATCGGCCGGGCCGGGTTGCGCGCTGCCAGCTGCAACGCGGCGACCGCCTCGGCCAGCGGCATCCGGTGACCCTCGTAGACCACCGTGTCGTCGCGAGCCCGGTCCCGCGGGCTGCTCAGGGTCGGCAGGAAGCCCTCCGCGGTGCCGGCCGCCAGCGCCACCCGGGTCAGGGTCAGCGAGGAGTCGTAGCAGAGATAGCGCGGAATCCAGCGCGGGAGATAGCGGGCATTGGACCGGTAGAGGCTCTCGATCTGCCAGAACCGGGAGGCGAAGCTGAGCGACCGGCTGGTCAGCCGCACGAACGGTCCCGCGCCGACCCGCTCGGCGGCGCCGAACACGCCCCGGAACATGGCGAAGTTGAGCGAGACGGCCCGGATGCCGAGCTCGTCCCGGCCGGTCGCCACCAGCTCGGCGACCATCGCCTCGATCACGCCGTTCTCGGCCTCGGGGGAGCGGCGCATCAGGTCCAGCGACAGCCCACGCCGGCCCCACGGCACCATCGACAGCAGGCCGCGCAGGTCGCCGTTCCGATCGTGGGCGAGCACCGCGACGCAGTCGCCGTCGGCCGGGTCACCGAGCCGGCCCAGTGCCATCGAGAAGCCCCGCTCGGTCTCATCCACCCGCCACTGCTTGGCCCGCTGGTCGAGCTCGGCCAGCCGCTCGGCGGACAGGTCGGCGTGCCGGTGCACCGTGATGGTGTAGCCGGCCCGCTGCACCCGGCGCACGGCGCGGCGAACCGGCTGCATGGTCGGGCCTTCTAGGGTGAAGGTCTCGGTGTCGATGATCGCCTCGTCGCCCAGCGGCAGGGCCTTCAGGCCGGCGGCCAGATAGGCCCGGGCGCCTTCCTCGCTGGCCGAGAGCACCGCCGGGAACCAGCCGAACGAGCGGCATTCGGCCAGCCACGCCCCGATCGCGCCGGGCCAGCCGGCCACCGGCCCGATCGGGTCGGCGCTGGCCAGGCTGACGTTGCTCAACACCCGGTAGGTGACCGCCGCGGTGTGCCCGGCGTCGAAGATCACCGACTTGTCGTGCCGGGTGGCGAAGTAGCTGAGCGAGTCCCGCTCGCCGGAGTGCAGCAGCAACCGGCGGATCTCCAGCTCCTCCTGCGCCGTCAGATAGCTCTTGGCCCGGGCCGATCGCAGGAAGATCACCGCCGCGCTGACCAGTGCCAGTGCCGAGATCAAGCCGGCCAGCACCGCCACCCAGTGGTGCCCGTGCTCGCCGTGCCAGCCCACCTCGGTGCTGGACGGCTCGATGCCGAGGGCCACCCGGACCGACCAGCTCAGCTTGCGCCAGATTCCGGTGAGCCGGTCGGGGAAGGTCAGATCCAGCAGTACCGCCATCGTGATCGACACGAGCAGCCCGGAGGTCAGCACGGCCAGCGCCGGCCAGCGCGCGCCGGGCTCCAGCCGGGACGAGAAGGCCTGCCGGCTCAGCCAGAGCAGCGCCACCAGTAACACGGTCAGGCCGGCGTTGACGAGCAGCTCGACGCCATCCATCACGCCGACGTCCCGGGCGTCCTGGTAGTTGACCAGCGCCGCGCTGAGTACCGCGATCAGGTACAGCGCGGCCACCGTCTGGAAGCCCAGCAGCAGCCACCAGGCGAACCGGATTCGCCGCCGCACGGCGCCACCGACCACGAACAGCAGCGCGATGGAGAACAGGCTCGGCCCGACCGGCAGGTTGACCAGGCTGAACAGGTCATCGATCCGGTGCGGCCAGCGCAGCGGACGCAGGATCAGGCTGACCAGCGACCAGAACCCGCCCAGCACGATGATCCGGCCGCACCAGGCGGCGAAGCTGTCCTGCCAGCCGGAAACCATCATCGTCCGCTGTGCGGGTACGCCGCGGCCGACGGCAGTGCTCACGACGTCCCTTCCTAGCGACGGCAGACGTCTTCGACGTTACGGCACGGTGATGTGAAGCGCCTGGACGCTGAGCACGGCGCGAGGCCCGGATCGTCACCCCGTGCCGGCATCCGGTCGGCTGCTGGACGGCATCACCCGGCGTCACTGGCGACGACACGCCGCTATCTCACATCGCTAGGGTGGGGCCTTACGCTGCTCCCGTCCCCCTCCCTGTCCCCATGGAGCAGCGGCATGACTCTTGCCAACCCGCCATCGACCCCGCTGACCCTCACCAGTCGCCTTGGCGGCTGGCTGCCGTGGGAGCCGGAGCGGCTGAATGACTGGCTGGCGAAGACGATCGCCGAGGCACACAGCACGCCGAAGCCCGTCCATCCGGTCGTCGCGGAGTTCCGGAACCTGATCGAAATCGATCCGGTCATGACCATGAACTTCACGCTCATGTTCCAACAGCAGCCCCTGTTCCCGCCGCCGCCCGGCAGCGGCGACGTCAAGATCGCCGATTACCAGCAGATGCTGCGCGTCATCAACCATGTCCTCGGCATCGCGCCGGAGTTCAACGAGACCGGCATGGTCGGCTTCCCGATCAATGCCATCCTCGACTTCCCGATGATCACGCCGGCCGGCCTCGCCGCTTTCACCATGCCGCAGGTCAACGCGATGTTCGCCAAGGTGCTCAACGCGTGGACCGTCTTCCTCGACAGCCCCGACTCGCGGTACGTCCTCAACGACGGTCCGGGCGGCTGGTTCAGTCCCGAGGCGCGCCGGCAGATCCAGCTGGACGAGTTCCAGACCGACCCGGCAGACCCCTATCTCGGATTCACCAGCTGGAATGACTTCTTCATCCGTGAGTTCAAGCCGGGCCGGCGGCCGGTGGCGAGCCCCGATGACGACCGGGTCATCGTGAGCGCCTGCGAGTCGGCGCCCTATGCGATCCAGACGGACGTGCGGGAGCAGGACACCTTCTGGCTCAAGGGACAGCCGTACTCGCTGCGGCAGATGCTGCAGGGTAACCAGGTCGAGGAGTTCGTCGGCGGCACCGTCTACCAGGCGTTCCTCAGCGCCGACAAGTACCACCGCTGGCACAGCCCCGTTGCCGGGACGGTCCGCCGGCTCGTGCACATTCCCGGGACGTACTACGCCGAGGCTGCCTCGGTCGGCTTCGATCCGGCCGGCCCGAACGACTCGCAGGGCTACATCGCGCACACCGCGACCCGCGCGCTGATGTTCATCGAGGCCGACAACCCGACGATCGGCCTGATGTGCGTCGTCGCCATCGGGATGGCCGAGGTGTCCTCATGCCTGCTGGTCGGTCCGCAAGGCACGCCGCTGGCCGAGGGACAGCACGTGAACAAGGGCGATCAGATCGGCTACTTCCAGTTCGGCGGCTCGACGCATTGCCTGGTGTTCCGCAAGGACGTCGTCGCCGAGTTCGCGCTGCAGGCCCTTCCGCAAGGCGCGAACGGCGAGAACTCGGCGAACGTCGCGGTGAACAGCTACCTGGCCCGGTCGAACTGAACGCCTGCGTCATACCTCCACGACGGCGACGTCGGTGTGGGAGAAATCATCGCCTTTGAACAACAGGGGTTCGTGCCGGTCGATGGCGAGGGCGTATGCCAGGCAGTCGCCGAAGTTCAGACCGGCAGGGTGGCCGCTGCCGCGGCCGAAGTCGCGGTAGGCGGCGCGAGCGATGTGCGCCTGCTCCACCGACACCGGCGCCAGCTCGATCCCCGCCGCGTCCAGCAGATCGTCGAGCCGGCGCGACACCACCGGGTCGCGCCGGCTGTCGAGCACCGCACCGGCCTCGACGTACGACGCCGCCGACATGGACCGCGCCGGTGCGGCGACGAGGGCACGCGCGAACCGTTCGGCGTCAGATGCGTCCAACACGATCGCCACGACGGCCGAGGTGTCGACGATCATCGTGGCAGGCCGTCCGCCCCGTAGAGCAGCTCGTCGTGATCTGGCAGTTCCCCGCTCAGGCGGACGCGCATATCGTGCGCGACGGCCAGTATCCGCTCCACCTGGGCGTCGGCGTCCGAGGCCGGCTGGCTGGCGCGCACGCGCACGAGCCGCTCGGCCACCGCGGTCGTGATGGCGCCGGTGAGGCTTTCGCCGGTCAGCGTGGCCAGCTGTCGGGTCAGGCTGATCGCCTCGTCGCTCTTGATGTTCAGACCCATGTTCACTCCTCCGGCTGGCTTCTTTCTACCAGGGTAGAGCGTGAGGCAACCTTTATACCGCCTTGTGCGAGCAGCATGGCGAGCGCGAGCGCCTGCTGGGTGATCCCAGCTGGCCAGCCAATGACGACGCCAGTCCGGGCTAGATGTCGTAGTACAGGTCGAACTCGTACGGGTGCGGGCGCAGCCGGACCGGGTCGATCTCGTTGGCCCGCTTGTAGTCGATCCAGGTCTCGATCAGGTCGGCGGTGAACACCCCGCCCTCCTGCAGGTACTCGTTGTCGGCCTCCAGGTGCTCGAGCACCCGGTCCAGCGAGCCTGGCACCTGCGGGATCGAGGCGGCCTCGTCCGGCGGCAGCTCGTAGAGGTCCTTGTCGATCGGCTCGGCCGGCTCGATCTTGTTGCGGATGCCGTCCAGGCCGGCCATCAGCATCGCCGAGAAGGCAAGGTAGGGGTTGGCCGACGGGTCCGGCACCCGGAACTCGATCCGCTTGGCCTTGGCGCTGGTGCCGGTGATCGGCACCCGGATGCAGGCCGACCGGTTACCGGCCGAGTAGACGAGGTTCACCGGCGCCTCGAAGCCGGGCACCAGCCGGTGGTAGGAGTTCACGGTCGGGTTGGTGAAGGCCAGCAGCGACGGCGCGTGGTGCAGCAGGCCGCCGATGTAGTAGCGCGCCAGGTCGGACAGCCCGGCGTAGCCGGTCTCGTCGTAGAACAGCGGCTCGCCGTCCTTCCACAGCGACTGGTGGCAGTGCATGCCCGAGCCGTTGTCGCCGAACAGCGGCTTGGGCATGAAGGTGGCCGACTTGCCGTTGGCGTGCGCGACGTTCTTGACGATGTACTTGAACTTCAGGATGTCGTCGGCGGCGTGTGCCAGCGTGTTGAACCGGTAGTTGATCTCGGCCTGGCCGGCGGTGCCTACCTCGTGGTGCGCCCGCTCGACCTCGAGGCCGGCCGCGATCAGCGCGCTGGACATCTGATCGCGCAGGTCGGCGTAGTGGTCATACGGGGTCACCGGGAAGTAGCCGCCCTTGACCCGGGTCTTGTAGCCGAGGTTGCCGCCCTCCTCGACCCGGCCGGTGTTCCAGGAGCCCTCGATCGAGTCGACCTCGTAGGCCGAGCCGTTGATGGTGGAGGAGTACCGGACGTCGTCGAAGACGTAGAACTCCGCCTCCGGGCCGAAGTAGGCGGTGTCGGCGATGCCCGAGCTGGCCAGGTACTCCTCGGCCTTGGCCGCCACCCCGCGCGGGTCCCGCTCGTACGGCTCGCCGGTCCGCGGCTCGACGATGGAGAAGTTCAGGTTCAGCGTCTTGGCGGTCCGGAACGGGTCCAGGTAGGCGGTGGCCGGGTCCGGCAGCAGCTTCAGGTCCGACTTGTGGATGGCCGCGAAACCCCGGATGGACGAGCCGTCGAAGAGCAGCCCGTCGCTGAACGCGTCGGCGGTGAAGCCGCTGGCCGGGACGTTGAAGTGCTGCTGGACGCCCGGTAGATCGGTGAACCGGACATCGACGAATTCGACGCCTTCGTTGGCGATGAAGCTGAGAATCTCGTCGGGGCTAGAGAACATCGGCGGTCCTTCGGTTGCCTCGTGGGTGGGAGTGCCTCGTTGCACATGAGGTGGGGCCACGATATGTAACGGCGGTTGCCGTGGAGTGTCTCGACTGTTTCGGCTACGTTACCGAGCCGATCAGACGCTCGCTCCATTGGTCAGCCGGGTGCCGGATCAGACGCTCGCTCCATTGGTCAACGGGTGCCGGATCAGTGCCGAATGACCGCCGTCGCGGTCAGCCGGTCGTGCAGCCCACGCAGGTCGCTGTCCACCAGCAACGCCGGCACCAGCACCGACAGCAGGGCGGTACGGACCAGCGCCCGACCGGGCCCGACCGCGACCTGCGCGTCCACCCGGATCACCCGCAGGCCGGTCAGGTACATGCCCAGCGTGCGGCCGAAAAGCAGCAGGCCGAGCAGGTAGTCGGCCGCCCACGGCAGCACGCTCCACTGGCCGGGCAGGTGCGCGGCCAGGCCGGATTCGTTCGGACGGTGCACGAACAGGCCGGCAACCAGGCCGGCGGCGATCAGGTCGATCGCGAAGGCCAGCAGCCGTGGACCGAACGGCGCCAACGAGCCCGGGCCGCCGGCCGGCAGCCCGAGCCGGGCACCGCGCTGGCCGGGATCGGCCGGCGGCCGGCTCAATGACCTGCTCGCGCGGCTCGGTGACCTGCTCGCCCGGCTCGGTGACCTGCTCGCGCGGCTCGGTGACCTGCTCGCCCGGCTCGGTGACCTGCTCGCGCGGCTCGGTGGATCACCCGCGGCGGCGGACGGCGCGTTGCACGTTGCGCATCCTGGCCCCGCCGGGCACCGGCCCCTGCGGGATCGGGGTGCGCGGGCCGCCGAGTGCGGACAGCCGGCGCTCCAAGGCCGTCACCTGCTCCTTGCTCAGGTTGCGGGGCAGCTTCATCAGGTGGTGGTTGAGCTTGTTCAGCGGCACCTCGTCGGCACCGTTGCCGACCACCACGTCGTAGATCGGGGTCTCGCCGGCCACCCGGGCCACCTTCCGCTTCTCCTGGGCCAGCAGCGGCTTGATCCGGTGCGGGGCGCCCTCGCCGACCAGCACCACCCCCGGCCGGCCGAGCAGCCGGTGCACCGCGTCGAGCTGGCTGGTGCCGGCCACCGCGTCGGTCTTGCGCCAGTCGCCGCGCAGCTGGCCGAGCACGTAGGCGGCCGCGCCCGGTTGGCCCTCGGCCTGCCGGTAGGCCGAGGACTGCGCGCGGCGGGAGAAGACGAACATTCCGGCGATCACCGCGAACAGCACCGCCGGCACGATGGGCAGCCAGAGGCTGCCGGTTACCAGCCATACCAGGACATAGACCACGGCAATTACCGCCACGGCAGTGATCACCAGATAGGGGATCAACCGGTTGTCGGCCTTTCGGGTCATCGTGAAGGCCTGCCGGAGCTGGGCGAAGGTATCCCGGCGGCGTTGCCGGCGGGCTACTCGTTGCTGTTTTTTCTCCGCTTTGGTGAGCTTTGCCGGCCGCTTTCCGGCCCTGGTCCGCCCCAATGATCGCGCCATGCAAATAGGATAGGCGCCCCGTCAGAAGATGATTTACTTACGCCGAGGTAACGCGCTACAGTTATCTCGGTGTTAGCTTGAGGGACCGGCAGGGGTCTGTGCAGACGTTGATCTCGCGACGCGCAAACTGGGTGGCAGCAGTCTTGATGCTGGCCGCCCTGCTCGCGTCCGTGGCGCTGCTGGCCCGCCCAGCGGGCAATGCCGGTGCCAGCACCTCGCTGTCGAACCTCGCTGTCGACATCAGCTACGGCTGCCAACACGGGCACCAGAGTGACGGTTTCGTCGAGGTCAAACTGAGCTCCACCGGCCAGCTACGCGACCAGACCGATCCGCGGATCTACCAGGTCGGACTTGCCACCAGCCCGACCAATGACGACCTCTACCCCGACGGCGGACCCACCCTGGTGTCGCTGAAGTCGAGCGCCGTGCTGGTCCGGCTGACCGGCCCGGTAGCCGCCGGCCAGCACGTGTTCGTCCGCGACTACGGGCGAAACGTCTACCAGAACTTCGCCCTGCCGGCGAGCTGCCAGGACATCGCCAAGACCGAGTTCGGACTTATCGACCCGGACATCTACGGCAATCACCAGGTGACCTGCGCGGCGAACTCGGCCAGCATGAACCTGATCCTGGTGAACAACAACGACGCGGCCGTCGACTACACCGTGCTGCTGGTGCGCAAGGACGGCACGCTGTCTGGAGCGCAGAATCAGGGCATCCCGGTCTCACTCGCCGCACGGGCCAAGCAGCAGATCACCATCACCCAGCCAGCGTCCACCACGACGATCTACAAGTACCAGGTGCGGGTGATCGCGCCGGACGGCCAGGTCACCGACGTCGCCGACGTGACGATGCACTGCGATTCCCAGCAACCGGGCCCGCACCCGTCGATCACTCCGACGCCGGTGCGTCCGTCGCACAGCCCGAGCAGCTCACCCAGCAAGACCCCGTCGGCCAGCCACAGCCCGACCCATCGGCCCACGCACAGCAGCTCGCAGGCAGCGGTCACTCCGTCGCACAGCACCGGTCAGCCGCGGCCGAGCAGCATCCCGACCAGCGGCCCGGCCAACGGTGGCGGCGGTGCGCCCGGACCGGCCACCAGCTCCTCGGCAAGCGGTCCCGTGCTCGGCGATGCCGACACCACCAGCCAGCCACAGCGGCCGTTGCCGCAGCCCACGCCCAGCAAGAAGACCATCGTCGAGGCCGGCCGGGTAAGCACCGTCTACGTCAAACCGGGCTTCACCGGCGGGGCAGTGTTGGTGCTGCTCGGCTTCGCTGGCGCGATGGGTGGGCTGCTCGCGGCCAACCGGGCCAGCTCCCGGCGCCGGTAGGCGTTCGGCGCCCCGAGAAGGCGATCCTGGCCGAGCCGGCCCGGAGTCAGCTTGCCGGCAAGGCGATCCGCCGGGCGTCCAGCGCCTGCTGGTAGAGCCGGCCGGCCCGGTAGGACGAGCGCACCAACGGCCCGCTCAGCACGCCGGCGAACCCGATCTCCTCGGCCTCCTCGCGCAGCGCCACGAACTCCTCCGGCTTCACCCAGCGCGCGATCGGGTGATGCCGCTTGGACGGACGCAGGTACTGGGTGATCGTCACCAGTTCGCAGCCCGCGTCGTACAGGTCCTGCAGTGCCTGGGAGATCTCGGCCCGCTCCTCGCCCATGCCGAGGATCAGGTTGGACTTGGTGACCAGCCCGGCAGCGCGTGCCGCCGAGAGCACCCCCAACGAGCGCTGGTAACTGAAGGCCGGCCGGATCCGTTTGAAGACTCGGGGCACCGTCTCCAGGTTGTGCGCCAGCACCTCCGGCCGGGAGCCGAACACCTCCGCCAGCTGGGCCGGCTCCGCGTTGAAGTCCGGGATCAGCAGTTCCACCCCGACCGCCTGGTCCAGGGCGTGGATCTGGCGGACCGTCTCCGCGTACAGCCAGGCGCCGCCGTCCGGCTGGTCGTCGCGGGCCACCCCGGTCACCGTCGCGTAGCGCAGCCCCATCTGCCGCACGCTGTCGGCCACCCGGCGCGGCTCGTCGGTGTCCAGCGGAGCCGGCTTGCCGGTGTCGATCTGGCAGAAGTCACAGCGCCGGGTGCACTGATCGCCGCCGATCAGGAAGGTCGCCTCGCGATCCTCCCAGCATTCATAGATGTTCGGGCAGCCGGCTTCCTGGCAGACCGTGTGCAGGCCCTCCCGCTTCACCAGTTGGTGCAGCTCGGTGTACTGCGGACCCATCACCGCCCGGGTCTTGATCCAGGACGGCTTGCGCTCGATCGGCGTCTCGGCGTTGCGGGCCTCGATCCGCAGCAGCTTGCGCTCGCCGGGCTTGGTCTCGGTCATGCGGTCAGCGGCTCCAGTTCCACGGTGGTCAGGGCGGGCAGGTGCTTGTCCATAATCGGCAGCACCTCGGCCACGGTGACCTGGCGACCAAGTTCGGCGGTCAGCGAGGTGACCCCGGCATCAGCGATGCCGCACGGCACAATCCGGTCGAACCAGCTCAGATCAGGGTTGCAGTTCAAGGCGAAGCCGTGCAGGGTGACCCGCTGCGCAACCCGGACTCCGATGGCCGCGACCTTGCGCGCCGGGCCGCGCTCGTCGGCGGCCACCCAGGCGCCACTACGTCCTTCGATCTGGCAGGTGGCGAGCCCGAATTCGGCGCAGATGTCGATCAGCACCCGCTCCATCCGCCGGACGTAGGCGAGAACGTCCATCGGATCCGGCAGCTTCACGATGGGGTAGCCGACCAGCTGGCCCGGGCCGTGCCAGGTGATCTTGCCGCCGCGGTCGACATCGACCACCGGGGTGCCGTCCATCGGTCGCTCGGATGCTTCGGTGCGCCGACCGGCGGTGAACACCGGTGGGTGTTCCAGCAGCAGCACGGTGTCGGAGATCTCGCCGGCAACCCGCTGGGCGTGCAACTGCCGCTGCCACTGCCAGGCATGCTGGTAGTCGATCAGTCCGGCCGGGATGAGGCGAAGTTCACCGTTGCTCACCGATCCACAATACGTGCCCGTCGGCTACCTGAAACGCCGATGAATATGAGATGTCAGACCTCGCTGTCATGGTGTTAGGTGTTGCTACCCGCAGTCCCGCAAGCTCAGGCTCCGGCCGCTGGCCGAAGTGCCCGACGACACCTGAAAGACCGCGACGACACCTGAAAGACCGCGACGACACCTGAAAGACGCGACGACCACCTGGACGGCTGGATAGACAGCCGCACGCAGACAGGAGCAACGCATGACGGAAGTCGAAGCCGCCCCCTCTCAGCGGCCACCTGCTGAGTCCAGGCGGCGCCGGCTGCCACGAGGTTTTCCGGTCTTCGCGATCGTCGGCCTCGCCATCGTGGCGTTCCTGCTCGGTGGTATCGGCGGCAGCTATCAGAGCAAGCTGAACCAGGTCCAGAAGAACGAGAATTCGGACTACCTGCCCGGTTCCGCCGAATCCACCAAGGTGGCCAACGAGTCGACCGCCTTTCTGAAGGTGGAGTCGATCCCCGGTTTCGTGGTCTACCAACGCTCGGCCGGCCTCACCGACGCCGATCTTGCCGTGATCAACAAGGGCTTCGCTGCCATCAAGGCGTTGCCCGGGGTGGATCGCGCCCAGCTGACCGCGCCGGAGATCTCGCTCGACAAGACCACCGCATCCATCTATGTCCCGCTGACGGCCAAGGAGAGCGGCAAGGCGGTCGACTTCAAGGGATTGGCCGATAACGAGAAGCGGATCGTCGCTACCGCCCAGGCGCAGACACCGGCCGGGCTCACCACGCTGCCAGCCGGTCCGGGCGGTCTGATCACCGCCTTCTTCGACGCGTTCTCCGGCCTGGACAGCGCGCTGCTCATCGCGGTGTTCTTGGTGGTCGTCCTCATCCTGCTGATCGTGTACCGATCACCGATCCTCTGGATGTTCCCGCTCATCTCGGCATTCCTGGCCCTGGGGATGGCCTCGATGATCCTGTACGAGCTGGCCAAGCACGATGTGCTGACCCTGACCGGCCAGAGCCAGGGGATCGTCTCGGTGCTGGTGCTCGGCGCCGGCACCGACTACGCGCTGCTGCTGATCTCGCGCTATCGGGAGGAGTTACACGAGTACCCGAATCGCTTCGACGCGATGATCACCGCCTGGCGGGAATCCGCGCCGGCGATCGTGGCCTCGGCAGTGACGGTGATCGTCGGCCTGCTGTGCCTGAGCTTCTCCGAACTCAACTCGAACAAGAGCCTCGGACCGGTGGCCGCGGTCGGCATCGCCTGCACCCTGTTCATGATGATGACCTTCCTGCCGGTCGCGCTGTCGGTGATCGGCGGCCGCTGGGTGTTCTGGCCACGCCGGCCGTTGCCCGACCACGCGGTAGACCTCGCCACCCACGGGATCTGGGGCCGGGCCGCCGACCTCATCGGCCGTCGCTACCGCTACGCCTGGATCGGCGCCACGGCGATCCTGCTGCTCTGCCTGATCGGGCTCGGCTCGTTGAAGACCAACGGACTCACCACCGCCCAGTCCTTCACCGGCACGCCGGATGCGGTGAAGGGGCAGCGGATCTATGACGCCAAGTTCGACAAGGGTGCCGGCGCGCCGGCGGTGATCACCACCAGGGCCGACAAGGCGGCCGAGGTGATCGCCGCTGCCGCCAAGGTCCCCGGCGTGTCCACCAAGCCCGGTTCGGTGTGTCCACAGATCGACTACGGCAAGCTTCCCGCGGCCGGTTCCGGCCGTGCGGTAGCGCTCATTGGTTCGGGATGTGCCCCAGCGGCATTACAGGTGACCGCGATCAACGGCCGCACCCTCGTGAACGCGACGTTGGCCGACTCCTACGACTCGCAGAACGCCTACGACACCATCAAACGGCTGCGCACGGCGGTGCATGCGGTGCCCGGCGCCGACGCCCGGGTCGGTGGCCAGACGGCGGCCACGCTCGACGTGCAGACCGCGTCGGTACATGACCGCAACCTGATCATCCCGATCGTGCTGCTGGTCATCTGGCTGGTGCTTTCGCTGCTGCTACGGGCGTTGGTGGTTCCGCTGCTGCTGATCAGCACCGTGGTGCTGTCGTTCCTGGCGACCCTGGGGGTCTGCGGATTCGTCTTCGACCACGCCTTCGGCTTCGCCGGCGCGGACCAGTCGTTCCCGCTGTTCGCGTTCGTGTTCCTGGTCGCGCTGGGCATCGACTACAACATCTTCCTGATGACCCGGGTCCGGGAGGAGACATTGCAGTTCGGCACCCGGCGCGGCATCCTGCGTGGCCTGGCCGTCACCGGCGGCGTGATCACCTCTGCCGGCATCGTGCTCGCGGCCACCTTCGCGGTGCTGGGGGTGCTGCCGCTGGTGGCCTTCGCAGAGATCGGCTTCTCGGTGGCCTTCGGCGTGCTGCTGGACACCGTGCTGGTGCGCAGCATCCTGGTGCCGGCGTTGTCCATCGAGATCGGCCGTCCGATCTGGTGGCCGTCGAGCTTGGCCAGGGGCGAGCCGTAGCCGATCCGAGCTGGCGGCCAGCCTGGCGGCTGACCGCCGGCTGTGGAGCCGGCCGACCGCTCCGGGCATTGCTGCCATGCCTGTGGATAACTGCCGAGGTCTGACGGCGGATCCTCCTACCGTGACGGCATGACCTTCACGGTGCCGGGATATCAACTGGACCGGCTGCTGGGCACCGGCAGTCAGGGCGAGGTATGGCTCGGCCGGAACCTGACCAGCGGCGAGCGGGTGGCGCTGAAGCGGGTGCCGATCGACTCGCCAGCGGTGGCGGCAGCGGCGCGTACCGAGGCGGTGCTGCTCGCCGCGCTGGACCATCCCAGCCTGATCGCGCTGCGCGCCTTCGTGCCCATGAGCACGGCGGTGGTGCTGGTGCTGGAACTGGCCGAGGCCGGCACGTTGGCCGGGCTGCTGCGTCGCCGGCGCCGGCTCACCCCGCCGGAGGTGGTGGCGACGGTGAGCCCGGTCGCGGCGGCGCTGGCACACGCCCACGAGGCCGGCGTGCTGCATGGTGACGTGAGCCCGGCGAACATCCTGTTCACCACGGCCGGATATCCCAAGCTGGCCGACCTCGGCCTGGCCCGGATGCTGGCCGCCGTTGCCGATCCACCGCTGGGTACCCCGGCGTATCTGGATCCGACGATCGCGGCTGGCGGCCCGGCCGGCATCGCCAGCGATGTGTTCGCCCTCGCCGCGGTGGCGTTGCATGCGTTGACCGGTGCCGGACCGTGGTGCTGTCCCGGTGTGCCACAACCGACCGCCGAGCAGGTACTGGCGGTGGCGGCCACCGGCGAGATCGCCGACCTGCCCCGGCGGCTGCGCTCGGTGCCGCCGGCCGTGGCCGAGGTGCTGGTTCGCGCGCTCGATCCGGAGCCGCACCGCCGGGGCGCCGCCGCCGAACTGGCGCTGGATCTGCGAGCGGCGCTGCCGCCGGGCCCGGTGGTGCTCGCCGGCGGCCGGATCGTGCGGCCGGCCGGCAAGCATTCGGCCGAGCGCTCGCTTGGGCTGGCCCAAGCCAGCGCTGCCGGTGGCGGGTCGGTGGACCGCAGCCTGTCCGCCACCCGCCCCGATAACTCTGTCGAGCCGAATGACCGGTCCGCGAACGGTCTCCGCTTCGTGCCGGCTGACCTGACCAGGTTGACGCCGCCCCGGCCACCTGCCGATATTGCCGCGGTGCTTCGTTCGGGCAGCCTGGCGGAGGGCTCGGGCGGCCTGGGGGAGGCAAGCCGGCCGGCCGGCTCGCCCAGGTGGCTGAGCAGAGTCCGTGGGCGGGGCAGCGTGGGCTGGCTGGGCAGCGTGGATTGGCTGGGCGGCGCGCGTTGGCTGGGCGGCGCTCCTCGGTTGGGCGGCGCGCGTCGGTTGGGCGGCGCGCGTTGGCTGGGCAGGGTGCCTCGGTTGGGCAGGGTGCCGCGGTTGGGCAGCGTGGGTGGTTCGGCAACGCGGCTCGCCGTGCTGCTCTCGGTCGGCCTGCTGGTTGCCGGCGGTGTGCTCGGCTGGCCAGCGCTGCACCGCCGGCCCGCCGCTGCCGAGACCCGCCCAGCCGCTGGTGCATCGATGGCTGAACCGGCAGCCGACCCACCCGGCAGCGGCATGTCGGCGGACCAACTTGGTCCGGTGCTGGCCGCCCTGGACGCGGTGCGGGAGCAGGCCTTCGCCCAGCGGCGGCCTGAGCTGCTGGCACGGCTCTACGCCTCACCGGCGCTGGTCGCGGCTGACACCAACCAGCTGACCGGCGCGGTCCCGCCCGGCTGCGGACTGATCGGCGTACGCACCGACTACCAGAACCCGCGGCTCACCGCCGCCAGTGCGCGGACAGCCGCGCCGACGTCCACATCGTTCGCCGGCTCGATATCGGTCAGGGTGACCGCGACGCTGGCATCGGCCACCTTGAGCTGCGGCGGCCGGGTGCGTAGCCGGACCCGACCGGCCGGTCCGACGCGATTGCGGCTGGTGCTCGTCCGTTCGGGGTCGGACTGGCGAATCGCCAGCCAGCGGCTGGATCGGTGAGGACTCGGCCGATGCGAATGCCATTCAGGCGAGTTCGATCCAGGCGGGATCCGCTCGCTGGTGGACCAGGCCTAGTTGGCCACCGCCCACTCGAGCGCGGACCGCACGTTGTCGTGTTTGAACCGGTAGCCAACCGCCAGCAGCCGCTCCGGTATCACCCGCTGACTGGCCAGCACACCGGCGTTGGCGAACTCGCCGAGTGCCAGCCGCAGTGCCAGCCGGGGCGCGGTGAGTACCGTCGGCCGGTGCAGCACCCGGCCGAGCTCTGCGCTGAACTCCTGATTGGTAACCGGTGCCGGGCCGACCAGGTTCACCGGGCCGCGTACCCGCTCGGATTCGAGCAGGAACCGGATCGCGCCGACTTCGTCGGCCAGCGATATCCAGGGCTGGTACTGCTTGCCCGAGCCCAGCTGGCCGCCCAGCCCTTTCCGGTACAGCGGAATCAGCCGGGCCAACAGGCCGCCGCGTGCTGAGAGCACCAAGCCGGTCCGCAGCGTCAGCACGCGCGTCCCGGCCTCGGCCGCCGGCTCCGTCGCGGACTCCCACCGGACCACCAGATCGGACAGGAAGCCGGCCCCGGCACCGCCGGATTCCGGCAGCACATCGTCACCGCGATCGCCGTAGTAACCGACCGCCGAGGCGCTCATGAGGGTCCGCGGTCGCTGCGCCTGCGGCAGGAACGCCAATGCCTTGGCCAGCGTGCTGATGGGCTTGACCCGGCTGTCCACCAGTTCCCGCTTGTAGGACGTAGTCCACCGCCGGTCGCCGATCCCGGCGCCGGACAGCCCGACCACCGCCGCGTAACCGCGCAGCGCGTCCGGGTCGAGGGCCCCGTGCTCGGGATGCCACTCGATCTCGGTGGCCGCTTTGGCCGGTCGGCGGACCAGCGTGTGCACCGTGTGCCCATGCGCGGTCAGCTCATCGGCCAACGCCCGGCCGAGGAAGCCGGACGCCCCCGCGATCAGCACCTTCACTGCTGCTCCTGTTTGTCGACGGGCCGGTCCCGGCGTCAGGACAGGCCGAGGTCGCGCTCGAAGTCGCCAGCCTCGAGCCGGTTCTTCATGGTGGTCAGGAACCGGGCGGCGTCGGCGCCATCCACGATCCGGTGGTCATAGGACAGCGCCAGGTACACCATGGAACGCACCGCGATGGTCTCGCCGAGGTTCGGGTCGGAGATCACCACCGGGCGCTTCACCACCGAACCGGTGCCCAGGATGCCCACCTGCGGCTGGTTGATGATCGGGGTGTCGAACAGCGCTCCTCGGCTGCCGGTGTTGGTCAGGGTGAAGGTGCCGCCGCCCAGCTCGTCCGGCGAGACCTTGTTGGTCCGGGTGCGTTCGGCCAGGTCCGCGATCTTGCGGGCGATGCCGCCCAGGTTCAGGTCGCCGGCGTTGTGGATCACCGGTACCAGCAGGCCGCGTTCGGTGTCCACCGCGATGCCCAGGTGCTCGGCGTCGTGGTAGGTGACGGTGCCGGCTTCGGTGTCCACCGAGCAGTTCACGTTCGGGTGCTCGCGCAGCGCCTCCACCGTCGCGATGGCGAAGAACGGCAGGAACGACAGCTTGACGCCTTCTCGCCGCTCGAAATCGACCTTCGCCGCATCGCGCAGCCGGGCGATCCGGGTCACGTCCACCTCGACCACCGTGGTGAGCTGGGCCGAGACCCGAAGCGACTCCACCATCCGGGCCGCGATCACCTGGCGCAGGCGGGACAGCTTCACCGTCTGCCCGCGCAGTTGCGCCGCCTGTGCCGCCGAACTGGCCGGGCCGGCGGCGGTCGGGCCGGCCGCCGCGGCTGGTGCCGTCGGCGTTGCCGGTGCGGCCGGTGCCGGCTTGGCGGCCGCCGCTTCGGCCTCGGCGCGGGCCTCGGCCGCCGCATTGGCTGCCGACAGCACGTCGGACTTGCGGATCCGACCACCCACTCCGGTTCCGGTCAAAGTGTTCAGATCGATGCCGTGTTCGCTGGCCAGCTTGCGCACCAGCGGCGTCACGTAGGTGCCGGCGACCTCGTCATCCTCACCCGGCGAGCTGTGTGCGGCCGGCGCGGAGGCCTGGGTCGGGGCTTGCGCGGGCGCGGCCGGTGGTGGCGCGGCCGGCGCTGCCGCTGGCTGCGCGGCGGGAGCCGGGGCGGCCGGGGTCGGTGCGGGCGGGGCCGGCTGAGGCGGTGCCTGCTGAACCTGCGGTGCCTGCTGAACCTGCGGTGCCTGCTGAACCTGCGGAGCTGGCTGGGACGGTTGCTGCTGAGCCTGGGACGGGGCCTGATCAGCCTGGGATGGGGCCTGGTCAGCCTGGGACGGGGCCTGGTCAGCCTGCGCCGGGGCCGACTCTTCCTGCCGGGCCGGCTCCGGCCGCGCCTGCTCATCCCGGTTCCACGCGGCCGGCTCAGGCTCGGCCTGCTGCTGGGACTCCTCCGGGTGAGCCTGCGCCTCGGCCTGTGGATCTGGCTGCGGGGCCGCCTCGGCTTGGGCGTCGGCGGAGCCGCCACCCTCGCCGTCCTCGCTGATCACCGCCAGTTCGACGCCGATCTCCACGGTCTCGTCCTCGGCCACCTTGATCGAGCTGAGCACGCCGGACGCCGGAGACGGCACCTCGGTGTCGACCTTGTCGGTGGACACCTCCAGCAGCGGCTCGTCAGCGGTGACCTGGTCGCCCTCCTGCTTCAGCCACCGGGTGACGGTTCCTTCGGTAACGCTCTCGCCGAGGCGCGGCATGGTCACTGAGACCGGCATGATCTTCTGGCTCCTTCTCGGTGTTCTCGCAAAGCTCGGTGGTCGCGGGCATTCCGGCAGTCACCGCGGGGCCGCGGCGCCGGCCGGTTGTCGCGGCTCAGTCGTGCACGTGCAGCGGCTTGCCGGCGAGCAGCAGGTGCGCCTCGCCGATCGCCTCGGACTGGGTGGGGTGTGGGTGGATCAGCTGGGCGACCTCGCTGGGCAACGCCTCCCAGTTGTAGATCAGCTGCGCCTCGGCGATCAGCTCGCCGACCCGGTCGCCGACGATGTGCACGCCGAGCACTCTGCCCACCACGCCGTCGGACTTCTCGGCCACCAGCTTCACCGCGCCCTTGGTGTTCAGGATCGCGCTGCGGCCGTTGCCGGACAGGTCATAGGTGACCGTGGTGATCTGCTCCGCCCCGTACTTCTCGGCGGCCTGCGGCTCGGTCAGGCCGACCGAGGCGACCTCCGGGCTGGAGTAGGTGATTCGGGGAACCCCGGCGTAGTCGATCGGCACCACCGGCAGCCCGGCGATGTGCTCGGCCACCATGATTCCCTCGGCGAAGCCGACGTGCGCCAGCTGCGGGGTGGGGATCAGGTCGCCGACCGCGTACACACCGTCCACCGAGGTACGGCAGTAGGAGTCCACCGTGACGAAGCCACGGTCCATCGCGACGCCGGCCTGCTCATAACCCAGGTTGGCCGAGACCGGCCCGCGGCCGACCGCCACCAGCAGCAGCTCGGCCTCCAGGGTTTCGCCGCCCTCCAGCGACACCCGAACCCCGGAGTCGGTGTGCTCGACACCGGCGAACCGGGCGCCGAGCTTGAACCCGATGCCCCGGCGGCGGAACGCCCGTTCGAGCAGCTTGGAGTTGGCCTCGTCCTCCAACGGCACCAGGTGCGGCAACGCCTCGATGATGGTGACCTTGGTGCCGAACGAGGTCCAGGCGCTGGCGAACTCGACGCCGATCACACCGCCGCCCAGCACGATCGCGGTCTCCGGCACCCGGTCCAGGGTCAGCGCGTGCTCGCTGGCGATCACCCGCCGGCCGTCCAGCTCCAAGCCCGGCAGCGTCCGGGAGTACGAGCCGGTCGCCAGGATCACATTGGTGCCGTCGTAGACATCGGAGCCGACGGTGACCTGCTTCGGACCGGTCAGCCGGCCCTCGCCCTCCACGATCACGATGCCACGGCTGCGGATGAGGCCCTGCAAGCCCTTCCAGTTCTTGCTGATCACGCCGTCCTTGTACTTGTGCACGCCGGCCATGTCGATGCCCTCGAAGCTGGCGTTCACCCCGAACTGCGCGCTCTCCCGAGCGCCGTCGGCGATCTCGCCGGCGTGCAGCAGCGCCTTCGTCGGGATGCAACCGCGGTGCAGGCAGGTGCCGCCGACCTTGTCCTTCTCGATCAGCGCAACCGACTTGCCCAGCTCGGCCGAGCGCAGGGCGGCCGCGTAGCCACCGCTGCCCCCGCCCAGGATGACGACGTCGAAGTTCTGTTCGCCTGGCACGACTCTGTACTCCCGGTTCTGGCTCGAAGCCGCGATAGTCACCGATGCCGATACGATCTTGAAAAGACCGGCTCGGCACAACGCACCGGGCCTGCTCTATCTTGTCACTCCGTGCCGTGCCGGTGGCAGCCGGGCGGCCGGGGCAGCCGGCGCGTGTTTGGCCGCTTTATCAGCCGAGGCCGGTAGCCGATGAGACCATATGCGCAGCGGCCGGTGCTCACCGGCGAACGGCGGTTGGAGGCGGGGATGAGGTTGTTCGGCCGGCGCAAGGACCGGCCAGGCACCGTGCGCACCGGCACCGGGGTGGACACCAGCCACCTGGAGGAGTTCATCCGCTCCAGGCTGGGGGTGGAGGCCTACGTCGAGCCGCGCACCACGGTCACCGACACGACGGTGCTGTTGGTCGCGCACGATGGTGAGTGGACCCGCCGTCGGGTGGACGGTCCACGCGGTGCCGAATCGTTCGCCAAGCGGCATGGATTGCCGCTCTACGACGCCGCGGTGGTCGGCTACCCGCAGCGGATGCGCGACTACAACGCGCGCCGCAAACAGCAGGGCTGAGGAACCAGCAGGGCTGCCGAACCAGCAGGGCTGCCGAACCAGCAGGGCTGCCGAACCAGCAGGGCTGCCGAACCAGCAGGGCTGAGATACCAGCAGGGCTGCCGAACCAGCAGGGCTGCCGAACCAGCGGCGCGTCAGCCCTCGGCGAGGCCGGCCAGCGTCGCCACGATGGTGCGCACGATGTATCCGGTGCCGCCACGGTGCTGGTAGCCGCCGGCCTTTTCCAGGAAGGCCGGTCCGGCAATGTCGAGGTGCACCCACTGGACGCCGTCGGCCACGAAGTCGGCCAGGAAGGTGCCGCCCATCAGCATGGAGGCCCACCGGTCGCCGGTGACGTTGACGATGTCGGCCACCGGGGAGTCCAGCCGGCGGCGCAGGTCGGCGGTCAGCGGCATCGGCCAGACCGACTCGCCGGCGCTGGCCGCCCGGGACACCACCCAGTCCCGGAACTGCTCGGTGCCCATCGCGCCGGCGGTGTGGAAGCCCAGCGCGATCACCTGTCCGCCGGTCAGCGTGGAGGTCTCGATCAGGTAGTCCGGGGCGTCCTCGCAGGCCCGGCAGATGGCATCGGCCAGGATCAGCCGGCCCTCGGCGTCGGTGTTGCCGACCTCCACCGTCTGGCCGTTGCGCATGGTCAGCACGTCCGAGGGCCGATAGGACCGGCCGGAGATCGCATTCTCGGCCAGCGGCACGGTCGCGATGACCTCCACCGGTAACTTGAGTTTGGCCGCCGCGATCACGGACTCGATCACCGCCGCCGCTCCGCTCATGTCCGACTTCATCTCGGCCATGCCGACCTGCTTGATGTCCAGGCCGCCGGAGTCGAAGGTGATGCCCTTGCCGACCAGGGCGACGGTGGCTCGCGCACGGGTCGGCCGGTAGTGGATCCGGACCAGCCGGGGCGGCGTGGCCGAGCCGCCGCCGACGGCGCAGATACCGCCGTAGCCGCCCCGGCGCAGTGCCTTCTCGTCCAGCACCTCGACGCGCAGGCCGGCTGCCTCGGACTGTTCCCGGGCATAGTCGGCCAGCGTCGGCGGGTTCAGGTGGTTGGCCGGGGTATTCACCAGATCCCGGGCATTATTCACCGCGCCGGCCACGATCACCGAACGGCGCAGTTCGGCGCGGGCGGTGGCATTGCCTGGCTCGGTCACCGCGATGTCGATTCGACGTAGCTGGCCCCTGCCGGCCGCCGACTTGTACCGGGTGAAGCGATAGCTGCCCAGCAGCGCCCCGTCGCTCACCGCGCCGACCAGTTCCGGGGCGGTGCCGTCGCCGATCGCCACGGCCACCCGCCGGGCCTTGTCGATAGCGCGGAAGGCGGCGCCGACCCCCCGGCGGATCGCCTCCGGTTCGAGGGCCTCGGGGCTGCCGCGGCCGATACCGGTGGCGATCACCAATGGCACCCGAGCTTGGCCCAGCGTCGGTATCCGGCACACCTCGTCCGGCCTGCCGGTTGCCTCCAGCGCTACCAGCGCGGAGCCGAGCGCGCCACCCAGCGCGGCGTCGACCGGCTCTGCGCCCGGTACCAGCACGGCGCCGCGGTCGGTTTGCAGCGTTGCCACCACGAGCACGTCGGCGGACAGTGCCGTCTGCTGATCCACCAGGTGCAGCGATGCCATGCGCGCCACTCTAGGTGACCGCATCGGGCAGCCAGTCGCTAACCCGGCGATTTGATGGCCCACCCGACAGCCCGGACACCACGCCGATCCCATAGCGTTGCCGCCAGAACCGCACGCCGGCCCTCCGCTGGCGCGGCCCGAGGGAGGAGCGCACGTGACCGAGCTGCGCCGTTCACCGTTGCATGATCGGCATGTCGATCTGGGTGCCAAGCTGGCCGACTTCGGCGGCTGGGAGATGCCGATCGAATACAGCGCAACCGGTGGCGGAGTGCTTGCCGAGCACACCGCGGTGCGCACGGCGGTCGGCGTGTTCGACGTCTCCCACCTGGGCAAGGCCACCGTGGCTGGGCCGGGCGCGCGGGCGTACGTGAATTCCTGCCTGACCGCGGACCTGAACAAGATCGCGCCGGGGCAGGCGCAGTACACGCTGTGCTGCACGGACGGCGGCGGCGTCATCGACGACGTGTTCAGCTACCTGATCAGCGACGACGAGGTGTTCCTGATGCCCAACGCGGCCAACGCCGAGCGGGTGATCGGGCTGCTTGCCGAGTCGGCGCCGGACGGCGTGACGGTGACCGACCAGCACGAACAATTCGCGGTGATCGCGGTGCAGGGGCCGAAGTCGCCGGCGGTGCTGCAGGCGCTGTCGTTGCCGACCGAGCTGGCCTACGTGTCCTATGTCGACGCCGACTTCGACGGCCGACCGGTGCGGGTCTGCCGCACCGGCTACACCGGCGAACACGGTTACGAGCTGATCCCGGCCTGGCGGGATGCGTTGCAGCTCTGGGATGCCCTGGTCGAGACGGTTCGCCTGCACGGCGGCATGCCGGCCGGGTTGGGTGCCCGGGACACCCTGCGTACCGAGATGGGTTATCCGCTGCACGGGCAGGATCTGAGCGAGCAGATCACTCCGATAGAGGCCGGCTCCAGCTGGGCCGTCGGCTGGAAGAAGGACCGGTTCTGGGGACGGGACGCGCTGCTGGCCGAGCGAGCCGCCGGCCCGGCGCGCAGGCTGCGCGGCCTGCTGGTCACCGATCGTGGCGTTCCGCGCGGGCAGATGGCGGTGCTGGACGCTGCCGGTACCGAGATCGGCCGCACCACCTCCGGCACGTTCTCACCGACGCTGAAGCAGGGCGTCGCGCTGGCGTTGCTGGACACCGCCGCCGCGGTGCCGGACGGGGATCGGGTGCTGATCGACGTGCGTGGCCGGCTGTTGGCGGCGACCGTGGTGCCGCTGCCGTTCGTGGAATCGCACGTCCGGTGAATAACCCGTCACAAATCATTCGGTAGCTCAATCCACAGAAATGCACGTAGTCAACATGAATCTTATGGATCAGCAGGACGCATGATTCAGGCCGACCTCAATCGGCCCCTTTTCTAGGCAGAAACACACCTCGCCAATTCGGCATCGATTGAGACCGGCATGGACCCATCACCTCGGCGGGGGACGGGGAGGTGTCAGGTAAACACTGCCTGAAGTCAGTTCCAGATCCAGTTGCGCATGGGGCTCACCTCCTGCTTCCTGCCAAATTTCGGGGGTGGCGGAAGGAAGTGTGGAAGGGCGGAAGGAAAGGTGGAGGGGATTGTGGGATGCCGATATGAGCACGGCTGGCTGCAGTCATCTTGCCACTAATTCCGGCAGGCGAACCCGCCGGCCGAGTGGCAGGTTCTGCCGCAACCGGTAGCGGTGTCAGCCCGCCGACTGAGTGGCAGGTTCTGCCGCAACCGGTAGCGGTGTCAGCCCGCCGACCGAGTGGCAGGTTCTGCCGCAACCGGTAGCGGTATCAGCCCGCCGGCCGGGTGGCGGTATCGGCAAGCGCCCGGGTGGCCGCCCGCAGCACCGGCAGCGCCAGCAGCGCGCCGACCCCCTGGTCGAGCTCCACGCCGAGCCGCAGCACCGGTGTCAGCCCGAGCCGGCGCAGCGCCAGTTCGTGCGCCGGCTCGCCGGACTGCTGGCCGGCCAGGCACCAGCGCACCACCTGGGGACAGGCCAGCTGCGCGGTGAGGGCGGCGGAGCAGGCCACCAGGCCGTCCAGCAGCACCGGCACGCCGAGGCTGGCCGCCCGTACCAGGAATCCGGTCAGCGCGGCCAGATCGGCACCGCCGGCAACGGCCAGCAGCCGAATCGGGTCATCGCGGTGCGGCCAGGCCCGGCGACGGGCGTCGCGGATCGCCGCGCACTTGCGAATCCAGGCGGCGTCGTCGATGCCGTCGCCTCGGCCGGTCACCCGGACCGGCTCGGTGTCGGTAAGCACCGCGACCAGGGTGGCCGACGGCGTGCCGGCCGCCACCCCGAGGTTGCCGGCCAACAGCAGCTCGGCGCCGGACTCGACCTCCTCCTCGGCCACCGCCATACCGGCGGCGATGGCGGCCGCCACCTCCGCCGCGCCGAGCGCATCCTCGACGTCGATCCGGCCGCTGGATCGGCGGACCCGATGGCCGGTCGGCAAGCCGGTCTCCTCGGCCACCGCGACATCCACCACCCGGATCGGCAGGCCGGCGGCCACCGCGTTGACCGGTGCCCGGCCGGCGGCCACCAGCCGGACCAGTTGCCCGGTGCTCAGCTCCGGATCGCCGGCCACGCCGGCCTTGGCGATGCCGTGGTCGGCCGCGAACAGGACGGTGCGGGCATCGGCGAACGGGCCGGGCGGGCAGCGGCCCTGTACGCCGGCGGCCCACACCGCCAACTCCTCGAGCATGCCGAGCGAGCCGGCCGGGGTGGCCAGTTCCCGCTGGCGTAGCCGGGCGGCGTGCGCGGCCGCCGGATCCGGATCCGCGACCGCGCCGGCCGCGGCGCTGAATCCGGGCGGCGGCTGGAACTCAGTCACTGGAACGCTGTCATCGGTACTCCGCGGTGGGCGTCGGCATGCGCCGACACGGTAGCAACCGCCTCGGTCGCGGCAGGCGCTACCGTGAGGCCGATCGATCGCTAGCCGCGACGCGCATCGACCCGATGCGTGGGGGAGGGAGACCCGGGCGATGACCTGGACCTGGCAGTACCAGCCGGACGGCACCGCCGCCGAGCCGTCCGGTTCGTTCAGCAGCCAGTCCGATGCCGAGAGCTGGCTCGGTGAGTCGTGGCGGGAACTGGCCGAGGCCGGCGTGGTGGGCGTGGTCCTGCTGCGCGACGGCGATCCGGTGTACGGCCCGATGCCGTTGTCCTAGCAGGCTGAGTAGCGTCGAAGTCATGGAATTCAGATACCTCGGTAACAGCGGCCTGAAGATCTCGGCGATCACCTACGGAAACTGGTTGACCCACGGCTCTCAGGTCGAGAACGACATCGCCGTCAAGTGCGTGCGGACCGCCCTGGACGAGGGCATCACCAGCTTCGACACCGCCGACGTGTACGCCAACACCAAGGCCGAATCCGTGCTGGGCCAGGCGCTGAAGGGCGAGCGGCGCGAGTCGCTGGAGATCTTCACCAAGGTGTACTGGCCGACCGGACCGGGCGGCCCCAATGACTCCGGCCTGTCCCGCAAGCACATCATGGAGTCCATCACCGGCTCACTGCGCCGGCTCGGCACCGATTACGTCGACCTCTACCAGGCGCACCGGTACGACACCGAGACGCCGCTGGAGGAGACCATGCGGGCCTTCGCCGACGTGGTACGGGCCGGCAAGGCGCTCTACATCGGCGTCAGCGAGTGGACCGCCGAGCAGTTGCGGGCCGGTCATGCGCTGGCCAGCGAGCTAGGCGTGCAGTTGATCTCCAGCCAGCCCCAGTACTCGATGCTCTGGCGGGTCATCGAGGCCGAGGTGATCCCGGCCAGCCGCGAGCTGGGCATCTCCCAGATCGTCTGGTCGCCGATCGCCCAGGGCGTGCTGAGCGGCAAGTACCAGCCCGGTCAGCCGCCGCCGGCCGGCTCCCGGGCAACCGATACCAACGGCGGCGCCGACATGATCCGGCGGTTCATGCACGACGACGTGCTGAGCCGGGTGCAGCGGCTCAAGCCGATCGCCGAGTCGTTGGACCTGACCATGGCGCAGTTGGCGGTGGCCTGGGTGCTGCAGAACGACAACGTGGCGGCCGCGCTGGTTGGCGCGTCCCGGCCGGAGCAGGTCAGCGAGAACGTCAGGGCGGCCGGGGTCCGCATCCCGGCCGCGGTGATGCGTCAGATCGACGAGGAACTCGGTGCCATCGTGGCGACAGACCCGGCCCTGACCACGGAGAATGCCCCGCACCAGCGACCGTCCTGACCGGTGTGCTCAGATCTCGTCGCCGAGTTCCTTGACCGGTAGCGGGCGCCGCCAGCTGCGCTTGAAGTAGGCCCGGCTGCCGGCGTAGAAGCCGAGCGACAGCGCTGACTCCCGGCTGGCGTGGCCGCGCTCGGCCGCCAGCCGCTTGATCCGGGAACCGGCGTAGATCCACTCGGCGACGAGCACCAGGAAGATCAGCAGCACCAGCAACTGCAGGTACGGCACGAAGTAGCCGGCCAGCAGCAGCGGGAACAGCCAGAGCAGGTAGTTCGAGGCCATCCGGCGGGTATCGACGTAGTCGCGGGCCAGGGCGCGCACCGCCCCCTGGTCCCGGCGCGGCAGCACCTCGCCGGTTCGCACCGCCTGCCGGTACTCGGTGCCGGTAAGCCGCTTCTGCCCGGCCACCGGCGAGTTGCCGTGCTGCTTCTGCCAGGCCACGGCCTCCTTGCGGGTCTTCGGCGCCGGGGTGATCGGGCCCGGCCGGGTGCGCCGGCGCTTCGGCGTCGGCCGGCCCTTGGGCATGCCGCCCCGCAGGGTCGGTTCGGACTCGGCGGTCTCCTCCGACGCCGGCTCGGCGACCTCGGCGGTCTTTCGGCGGAGAAAGCTCTTCATGACGGTTCTGCCTTCGTCGATGGGACGGCGGTTGACGGATCAGGACGCCGGCAGGGCCAGCATCCGGTCGAGGGCGGTGCGCGCGTGCCCGGCCACCGTCGGATCCACCACGATCCGGTTGACCGGCCGGCCGGCCACCAGTGCCTCCAGCGCGCGGACCAGATGTGGCAGGTCGATCCGGTTCATGGTGGCGCAGTAGCAGACGGTGGACTCCAAGAAGCTGATCTGCTGCTCCGGGTGCTCGTTGGCCAGCCGGCGGACCAGGTTCAGCTCGGTGCCGATCGCCCAGCGGGAGCCAGCCGGGGCCTGGCGCACGGTTCGGATGATGTACTCGGTGGATCCGACCAGGTCCGCCGCGGCCACCACCTGGTAGCTGCACTCCGGATGCACCAGCACCCGGACGCCGGGCACCCGCTGGCGCACCGCCGCCACCTGGGCCGGGGTGAACCGGCCGTGCACCGAGCAGTGCCCACGCCACAGGATCATCCGGGCCCGGTGGAGCTGTTGCCGGCTCAGACCGCCGTCCGGCTTGGCCGGGTCGTACACCACGCAGTCGGAGAGATCCAGCCCGAGCTTGCGGACGGCGGTGTTGCGGCCGAGGTGCTGATCGGGAAGGAAGAGCACCTTGGCCGACACCTTGGCCGCCGGGCCGGCGCCGGCCGGCCGCTGGCCGAAGGCCCAGCGCAGCGCCTGCTCGGCGTTCGAAGAGGTGCAGACCAGCCCGCCGTGCTCGCCGGTGAAGCCCTTGATCGCGGCCGAGGAGTTCATGTAGGTGACCGGCACCACCGACTCGGCGACGCCGGCCTCGGCGAGTGAGTCCCAGGCGTCGCGGACCTGGATCTCCCGGGCCATGTCGGCCATCGAGCAGCCGGCGGCCAGGTCCGGCAGGATCACCTGCTGGGCGTCGGAGGTCAGGATGTCGGCGGACTCGGCCATGAAGTGCACGCCGCAGAAGACGATGTAGGAGGCCTGCGGCCGGGCCGCGGCGTCCCGGGCCAGCTTGAAGGAGTCGCCGGTGACATCGGCGAACTGGATCACCTCGTCGCGCTGGTAGTGGTGGCCGAGCACGAAGACCCGATCCCCCAACGCGGCCCGCGCCGCCCGCGCCCGCTCCACCAGTCGCGGGTCGGATGCCGGTGGCAGCTCACCCGGACACTCCACACCGCGCTCGGCGGCCGGGTCACTGCCCTGGCCGAGCAGGGTCAGTGCGCGCGCCGATGTGGCGGCACCGTGTGTTGAACCGCCCAGGACGGGGCTGGCATATGCATCCTTAGACACATCGGTTCCGGTCACATCCCACAGTCTGCCAATCCGGTTGGCAGTCCGGGCACCGGGCCGCCCAGTGGGGGAGGCAGCAGGAGATGACTATGACCGACGCCACAGCCGATCCGACCCGCCGGCGCCGCGCCAACGGCTGGCCGGTGTTGCCGCTGCGGATCTACCTCGCCGCGGTGTTCCTGTTCGCCGGCTACGCCAAGCTGGTCTACCCGCACTTCCTGGATCCGAACGCCACCCGGGGCTTTCGGGCGGCCGTGACCTCGGCCAAGCACGGCACCCCGCTGGGCAGCCTGCTGAACCCGCTGGCCGACCACACCTCGCTGTTCGGCCACCTGACCGCGTTCGCCGAGATCGCGATCGGACTGGGGCTGCTAGTCGGCCTGCTGACCCGGGCGGCGGCGCTCGGCGGAATGGTGCTGCTGGCCATGATCGTGCTCAGCATCGACTGGAACTCGGTGAAGGAGTACACCGGCTCCACCGGCTGGTTCGCCTCCGGGGACCTGGCGCTGGGCGTCGCGCTGTCGGTGTTCGTGATCGGGGGCGCCGACAAGTTCTCGCTGGACGCGATCTTCTGGCGGTCCCGGCTGCGCCGGCAGGCCCGCGACGACGCCGAGCCGGGTTTCCGGGACAACGAACTGGCCGAATCCCGAGCCCGGCTACAAGGCCAGCCGTACCCGGACGGGCCGGACACCGAGCGGCTGCCGGTGCTGGAGGAGAACTCGCTGTGGAACGACGGCCGGGACGAGCCGGCCGACTACGGTCCAGACGCCCGGGAGACCAGGCGGGTCGAGCCGGTTCGGGCCGAGGACCGCGAGCGCGGTTGAGCAGGCACGGTTCGCGGGCTGGCCGAGCAGCCGGCGGGCGTGGTTAAGGCAGGTTTGGTGCCGTCCGGGCGGCTGGGGCCGTAGGATGGAATAGCTGCCGGCTGTGCCCGGTTGCGCGCTAGGAACGGCCACGCCAGGTGCCACCCTGGGAACCAAGTTTGGGGATGTAATGACTGCAACCGAGGTATCGATCACCCCGTCGGATGTTGCGCAGACGCCGGTCAGCCTGACCAACGAAGCAGCGCTGAAGGTCCGCGAGCTGCTCGACGCCGAAGGCCGCACCGACCTGCGCCTGCGGATCGCGGTGCAGCCGGGCGGCTGCGCCGGCATGCAGTACCAGCTGTTCTTCGACGAGCGCTCGCTGGACGGCGACGTGACGATCGACCAGCCGATCCCGAACGCCTCGAGCTCGGTGCCGCTGGTGGTCGACCGGACCAGCGTGCCGCTGGTGTCCGGCTCGGTGATCAGCTACACCGACACCATCGAGAAGCAGGGTTTCGAGATCGACAACCCGAACGCCGGCGGCGGCTGCGCCTGCGGCAACTCGTTCTGCGGCTGATCCACTAGCGAAAACTCCCCTCGCGGGGTCACTTCCGAGTGCTCCCGCAGCCGGGGTGTGCGCCGCCAGCGGGTAATCTGCCTGGCATGCCCGTACTTCTCTCCGGTTCCATCGCCACCGACCACCTGATGCACTTTCCGGGTCGGTTCGCCGAGCAGCTGCTGGCCGACCAGCTGCACCAGGTTTCGCTGAGTTTCCTGGTGGACGACCTGGTGGTCCGCCGGGGCGGAGTGGCCGCCAACATCGCCTTCGGGATGGGTCAGCTCGGCGAGCATCCGGTGCTGATCGGGGCGGTCGGTGAGGATTTCGCCGACTACCGGGCCTGGCTGGAGCGCAACGGCGTCGACTGCAAGTCGGTGCACATCTCCGAGCAGCTGCATACCGCCCGGTTCGTCTGCACGACCGATGAGGAGATGTGCCAGATCGCCTCGTTCTACGCCGGTGCGATGAGCGAGGCCCGCAACATCGAGCTCCGGCCGGCGGTGGAGCGGACCGGTGCCGACCTGGTGGTGATCAGCGCCGACGACCCGGCCGCCATGACGCGTCACTCGGTGGAGTGCCGAGAGCTCGGCTATCGGTTCGCCGCCGACCCGTCCCAGCAGATCGCCCGGATGTCGGGCCAGGATCTGCTGCTGCTGATCGAGGGCGCCGAGCTGCTGTTCACCAACTCCTACGAGAAGAACCTGCTGGAGACCAAGACCGGGCTTTCCGAGGCTGAGGTGCACGAGCTGATCGGGGTCCGGGTCACCACCCAGGGCAAGCACGGGGTGGAGATAGCCGGCCGGGAGATCGAGCCGGTGCACGTGCCGGTCGCCAAGGAACGGTCGAAGCTGGACCCGACCGGTGTTGGCGACGGGTTCCGGGCCGGCTTCCTCACCGCCCGCACCTGGGGGCTGTCCTGGGAGCGGGCGGCCCAGGTCGGCAGCCTGCTGGCCACCCTGGTGCTGGAGACGGTCGGCACCCAGGAGTACGAGGTCAAGCCGGCTGATTTCTGCGACCGGCTGGCCGAGTCCTACGGCGACGCGGCCGCTGCCGAGGTGTTGCCCTACCTGACCGCTCGCGTCTGAGGAGAAGGCGCATCGGCAGGTCCGTCGCGTCTGTGCCGCGACGGACTGCACCGCGGCGGCGACGCGGCCGGTCCGGAGCCGGTCCGCGATGACTGTGTCAACCGCGCCCGCATGCATGCCGAACGCCGCGCCCAGCTCGGCTCAGACCCGGCGGTACTCGTATCGGTTTCGGATGTGCGCGGCGAAGTAGTTGCCCACACTGTCGGCCGCCAGGAACTGCGTATGTACGCTCGCCGGCACCAGGAAGTACTGGTAGACGTCGCCACCGACGAACTCGATCTCCAGCGTCGCGTGCTCGCCGTCGTACCCGATCGAGTTGATCGCCGCGCTGTCGACCGGCCGCCGTCTCATCGGCCCGACTAGATCTTGACCGGATAGACCGGCTCGGGGATCTCCGGACGGATCCGGCCCTCGACGAAGATGCCGTGCCAGATCATGAACACCAGCAGTGTCCAGATCTTGCGGGAGTAGTCGTGCCGGCCGTCGCGGTGCGCAGCCAGCAACCGCAGCGCCTCGCCGGTGTCGATCAGATGGCCGGTGCCGGCCGAGCTGATGATCTCGTGCGCCCAGTCGTACATCACCCCGGCCAGCCACGGCCGGGTGGGCACCGGGAAGCCGAGCTTGGCCCGGTTCAGCACGTGCGGCGGCACGATCTCGGCCAGCGCCCGGCGCAGCGCGTACTTGGTGGTCTCGGCGGTGATCTTCTCCGAGACCGGCAGCGAGGAGGCCACCGCGAACACCTCGGTGTCCAGGAACGGCACTCGCAGCTCGAGCGAATTCGCCATGGTCATCTTGTCGGCCTTCACCAGGATGTCGCCGCGCAGCCAGGTGAACAGGTCGATGTACTGCATCCGGGTGGGATCGTCCAGGTGGGTGGTGGCGGCGTAGTGCGGCGCGGTGATGTCGGTGTAGCTGACCTGCGGGGAGTAGGTCTTGAGCAGCGACCGCATCTCGTCCGGTCGGAAGATCCGGGCGTTGCCGGAGTAGCGCTCCTCGATGCCGATGCTGGCCCGGCGCAGCAGGTCCTTGCCGCGCATGCCTTCCGGCAGCTGCCGGGACAGCGCGCCGAGCACCCGCTTGACCGGGTCCGGCGCGGCGGTCAGCCGGCGCAGCGAGATGGGCTCGCGGTAGATGGTGTAGCCGCCGAACAGCTCGTCCGCGCCCTCGCCGGAGAGCACCACCTTGACGTGCTTGCGGGCTTCCCGGGCGATGAAATACAGCGGCACCAGCGCGGGATCGGCGACGGGATCGTCGAGATACCAGACGATCAGCGGCAGGGTGTCCATCATCTCCTGTGCACTGACCACCTTGGTGATGTGCCGTACCCCGATCGCCTCGGCCGACTGCGCCGCGACGTCGATCTCGGAGAAGCCGGGCCGCTCGAAGCCGGTGGTGAAGGTCAGCAGCTTCGGGTTGTGCTCCTTGGCCAGCGCCGCGATCGCGGTCGAGTCGATGCCGCCGGATAGGAACGAGCCGACCGTGAAGTCCGACCGCATGTGCTTGGCGACCGAGTCCCGCAGCGCGTCGGCGATCTCGTGGTACAGCGCGGCCGGGTGGGTGACCGGCCGCGCCCGGAAATCCGGGTGGAAGTAGCGCCGGGTCTGCGGCAACTCACCCGGCCGCAGCGTGAAGCAGGTACCGGAGTCGATCCGGGTGATCGGGCTGTGCATCGAGGCAGGCTCGGGGACGTACTGCAGCGTCAGGTAGTTCTGCAACGCCTCGGTGTTCAGCTGCTGACTGACCTGGTGCGGTGCCACCGACAGCAGCGCCTTCTTCTCCGAGGCGAAGAACGAGCCACGCTCGTCGGTGTAGGTGTAGAGCGGCTTGATGCCGAACCAGTCCCGGGCCCCGAACAGCACCCGCTCCTCGCTGTCCCAGATCAGGAAGGCGAACATGCCGCGCAGCTGCTCGACGATCTTCTCGCCCAGGTAGTGGTAGCCGGCCAGGATCGCCTCGCCGTCGCCGTTGGTCTCGAACACCGCGCCGAACTGCTCGGTCAACTGGCTGCGCAGCTCCAGGTAGTTGTAGATCTCGCCGTTGAAGATCAGGTGGTAGCGGCCGTCCAGGTACGGCAGCGGCTGGTGACTGTGCTCCCAGTCGATCAGCGACAACCGGCGGAAACCGATCACCGCCTCGTCATCGGACCAGGTGCCGGCATCGTCCGGGCCGCGATGGCGCATCTGGATCAGCGAGCGTTCGATGGCCAGCCGGGCCTCGGCGGAGCTGTCGGGGTTGGGATGGGCGGCGAGGAATCCGATCAGACCGCACATGGCCTAGCCGTGCGCCCGCTCGGTGAGGCCATGTTCAGCGAGCCGCTGTTCGCTGAACACCGGTGCGCCGGCGTCCTTGGCCGAGATGCTGGCCGGATCGTTCCGGTCGATCGGCAGTGGCCAGTCGAAGCCGAGCTTGTCGTCCAGCGGGCTGTACGCGACCCCGGCCATGTCCGGCTGCCACTCGGCGGTGAAGCAGTACAAGTACTGGGTGCCTTCGGGCGACAGCGACTGGAACCCGTTGCAGACCCCGGCCGGCACCAGCACCTGGAGGCCGGGGGACAGCCGCGCGGTGACCACCGCGCCGTAGCTCGGCGAATCCAGCCGGGCGTCGAGGTAGGCGCCGAATGCCTGACCGGCCACGCAGCTGACCAGCTTGACCATCTGCTCGCCGTGCAGGCCACGCACGGCGCCGTGGCGGGACTCGGTGACGTTGATCTGTTGCCAGTTGCCGGCGCCGGCCAGCGATTCGGCATAGCTGGAGGCGCGGAAGAACTCGCGCACCGCGCCCCGCTCGTCGCTGGCCTGCTTCAGGGCGCAGATCAGCAACCCCTCGATGGCGGTGCGTTGAACGCTCATGTCGGTGATCTGAACTGCCATGGGACCGATTTTCCCACGGGCCGGCCGGCTCAGCGCAGCCGCCGCACCCGGAAGCGACCCAGGTCATCGCATTCCACCAGTTGCTGGCCGGTCATCCGGCACCAGGCCGCGACATCGCTGGCAGCGGCCGGGTCGTCGGCGAGCAGCACCAGCTCACCGCCCACCGCGACCTCGGGCAGTGCCCGCGCCAGATCCAGGATCGGCAGCGGGCATCGCCGGCCACGGCTGTCCAGCACCGGGATCTGCGCTGCGGCCGGAGATCCGGCTGATTCGGCGGTGGTCATCGGCTGGCTCCGCGGGTTGGCTGCCCGCACCTCGGCCACCGCGGCCGGCAGCACCGCCAGGAACCGGTCGATGTCCTGCTGCTCGATGCCAGGGTGCAGCGAGATCCGGATGTTGCCCGAGCTGAGCGCTCCCATCGCCACCAGCACGTGCGAGGGCACCAGGCTGTCGGAGGTGCAGGACGAGCCGGAGGACACGGCGAAGCCGCGCCGATCCAGTTCGGTGAGCAATGCCTCGCCCTCGACGTACAGGCAGGACAGGGTGAGCAGGTGCGGCAGCCGGTCGGCCGGGCTGTCCGGGCCGAGCAGCGCCACGTCCGGCACCAGCTGTGGCACCCGGCGCCGGAGCTGCTCGACGTAGTCGGCCAGCTGCGCGGCCTGCGCGGCCCGGCCGGCTCGGGTGGCCCGCAAGGCCGCGGCAGCGGCCACCAGGACCGGTACGTTCGGTGGGCCCAGACCCCGGCCGGCCTCGGTCTCGTCCACCGGAAACGGCGGCTGCCAGCGGGTGCCGCGCCGCACCACCAGCAGCCCGACGCCGGCCGGGCCACCCCAGAGCCGGGCGTCGGCGGTGAAGATCGGGGCCGGTGGCGGCTGGCCGTACACCAGTTCATGACTGGCATCGACCACCAGCGGCACTCCAGCTTGGTTGGTGGACCCAGCGTGGTTGATGGGGCCAACTCGGTTGGCGGACCCGGTCAGGCCGGCGGCCACCTCCGCCACCGGCTGCCGGGTGCCCACCTCGTGATTGGCCGCCTGCAGCACCGCGGTGGCCACCCCGGGCGCTCGGGCAGCGGCCAGGAAGGCGTCCGGATCCACCCGGCCGGCGCCGTCCACCGGCACCACGCACACGGTGCCGTTGTGACCGGCATGCCAGCCGGCGGCCTTGAACACCGCCGAGTGCTCGACCGCCGAGTGCACCAGCAGCCGGCCGGCCCGGTGCCGGCCGGCCAGGCTGCCCAGCACCGCGTGGTGCAGGGCGTGCGCGCCGGAGGGCAGGAAGATCAGCTCGTCCGGCTGGATGTCGAACTCCGCGGCGACGGCCGCGCGGGCCGCGTCCAGCAGCACCGCGCCGCGCCGGCCCGGCCCGGTCAGCCGGTGCGGGTCGGCCCAGCCGTCGGCCAGCGCGGCCTGCAACGCCTCGACCGCCACCGGGTGCCACGGCAACCCGGCCGCCGCGTCCAGATAACCGCCAGTCATGAAAGGCAACGCTAGTCGGGCCGCCCCCACCGAGCCTCCCGCGCAGCCTGGTCGGCTAGTCTGGCGGGCGTGTGGACGTGTGGATTTGGCGGCCGGCAACCGCGGCGCACCAGGAGTTCCCGCCTGCGCCGGATCGGGCTGCTGATCGCCCCGTTGATCTTGCTGACCGGCTGTACCGCACAGGATGCCGAGACCAAGCTGCGCTTCGGCTGGCCGACCGGCGTCACCCACCAGGCCGACCGGATGCGCACCCTGTGGAGCTGGTCGTGCGTGGCCGCGCTGGTGGTCGGGGTCATCGTCTGGGGCCTGATCTTCTGGTGCTGCATCCGCTACCGCAAGACCGATGACCTGCTGCCGCGCCAGACCAAGTACCACCTGCCGATCGAGATCGCCTACACCATCGCGCCGTTCCTGATCATCGCCGGGCTGTTCTACTTCACCGCGGTCACCGAGAACTACGTCGACAAGCTCAGCCCGAACCCGGACACCACCGTCCAGGTGGACGCGTTCAAGTGGAACTGGCAGTTCGAGTACAAGAACAACATGGTGAACGGGCAGCTGACCAACACCAACTACCCCTCCTCGGATCCGGCCGCCGGCAAGTCGATCTCGACCGTGGGCAGTTCCACCGAGATTCCGGTGCTGGTGCTGCCGGTCAACAAGCGGGTGCGGATCGTCGAGGTCAGCGAGGACGTCATCCACTCGTTCTGGGTGCCGGAGTTCCTGTTCAAGCGGGATGTGATCCCGATGCCGAAGCCCAACCAGTTCGAGTTCACCGCGACCCACACGGGACATTACGTCGGCCGCTGCGCCGAGCTGTGCGGCACCTACCACTCGCAGATGAACTTCGAGGTACGGGTGGTCTCCGACGCCGACTATGCCAAGTACCTCACCAGCCTGGCCTCGATCCCGTCCAGCGATCCGTCCCGGCAACGCGAGGCGCTGACCGCGATCGGCCAGGACCCGTGCGCGACCACCACCCATCCGTTCGAGACCAACCGGCTGAGCCGGTCGGCGTCCGAGGCGCCGATCTGCCCGGCCAGCAACACCAAGTAGGCGGGGACGGCAATGAAGGTCGAAGCGAGGATCTTCCTCTGGACGATGCTGTTCATCTTCGCGACGGCGGCGGCGTACGCGATCTGGACCGAGGTGGACGGCGGCCGGGTGGAGGTGGCCGGCACCGCGGCGCTGATCCTGTCCGGTGGCCTGCTCGGCATCTCCGGCTCGTTCTTCTGGTTCGTGTCCCGGCGTATCGACGCCCGGCCGGAGGATCGCAACGACGCCGAGATCGCCGAGGGCGCCGGCGAGTTGGGCTTCTTCTCACCGGGCAGCTACTGGCCGATCGGCATCGCGCTGAGCGGCTCGGTGGCCGGCCTCGGGTTGGCCCTGGTCCAGCTCTGGATGGTGCTGCTAGGTGTGCTGCTGATCCTGTTCAGCGCGGGCGGCCTGCTCTTCGAGTACTACGTGGGCAACCGGGCGCCGCTGCGCTAGGTCCTCGGCAGGGCATCGGCGGTCATGGACTGGCTGGCCTGGCACCAGGAGTACGCCGAGCCGAACTCCGCGCTGTCCCGCCGCCGGCGGGTGGTGCAGCGCTACCTGGCCGCGACGCTGGCCGAACGCGCAGCTGTTCCGGGCGGCGATCCGATCCGGTTGCTGAGCATGTGCGCCGGCGACGGTGGCGATGTGCTGGAGGTGCTGGCTGAGACCGGCGGCACGCCGCCGGTGGCGGCACTGCTGGTGGAACTGGATCCGGAGTTGGCTGGCCTAGCCCGGACCCAAGCGGCTCGCCACGGATTGTCCAGCGTGCGAGTGATCACCGGCGACGCCGGTCGGACGGCCTGCTACGCCGAGCTCACACCGGCTGACATCGTGCTGGCCTGCGGAGTGTTCGGCAACATCGACCAGGCAGACGTCCGGCGCACGGTCGGCGCGCTGCCCGCCCTGCTCTGTCCCGGTGGCCGGGTGATCTGGACCCGGGGGCGAGGCGACGGCGACGCCGATGCCAGCCAGCCGATCCGGCAGCTGTTCGCCGAGCGGGGCTTCACCGAGCTGGACTTCACCGTGCCGGCCGATGCCGGCTTCCGGGTCGGCCTGCACCGGTTGGACCGTCCAGCGGCGGAGCCCGCGGAACTGCCCGAGCAGCTGTTCCGGTTCCTGAAGTAGCGGCTGGCCAACCGCGGTTCAGTCGGTGAGTTCGCGCTCCCGGCGTTCGGCCTCCTGCGCCTGCAACGCGCGCAGCTCGGCCTCGATCTCGGACTTCTCCCGGACCGGCCAGAGGAAGCCCCGGATCAGGCCGGCGCGGTTCGGATTGCCGAGCCGGTTCATCTTCTTCGGCACGGCGCTGCCGGCGTAGGGCAGCAGGCCGTGGCCATGGTCGTCCACCGGGCCCAGCGGCTGGTGGATCTCGATGAACTCGCCGTTCGGCAGCAGCTTGATGATGCCCGTCTCGAGGCCGTGTTCCAGCACCTCGCGGTCGTGTCGTTGCAGGCCGAGGCAGATCCGGTAGGCCAGCGCGTAGGCCAGCGGTGGGGCCACCAGCAGCGAGATCCGGCCCCACCAGGTCATCGCGTTCAGCGAGATGTCGAACGCCTTGGCGATCAGGTCGTTGCCGCCGGAGAGCAGCAGCACGCCGTAGAAGGCGATCGCCATCGCGCCCAGGCCGGTGCGCACCGGCACGTCTCGCGGCCGCTGCAGCAGGTTGTGCCGGTCCCGGTCCTTGGTCAGTTTGGCTTCCAGGAACGGATAGATCCCGGCCAGCGTGAACAGCACGCCCGGCAGCACCACGGTCGGCCAGAACAACGGCGGGATCGTGTGGTGCCAGAGCCTGATCTCCCAGGAGGGGAAGAGCCGGGTGGAGCCGTCCAGGAAGCCGATGTACCAGTCCGGCTGCGAGCCGGAGGAGACCTGCGCCGGGTTGTACGGCCCGAACAGCCACACCGGGTTGATCTGGGCCAAGCCGCCGAGAGCGGCGGTGACGGCGAACACGATGAAGAAGAAGCCGCCGGCCTTCAGCCCGTAGGTCGGGTACATCCGCTCGCCGGACACGGTCTGCTCGGTACGGCCCGGGCCGGGGAAGTCGGTGTGCTTCTGCTTGATCACCAGGGTCAGGTGGGCGCCGATCAGCGCGGCCAGGATGGCCGGCACCAGCAGCACGTGCACGATGTAGAGCCGGCCGATGATCTCGGTGCCGGGGAACTTGGCGCCGAAGACCAGGAACGCCGCCCAAGTGCCGATCAGCGGGATGGACTGGATGATCGCCTCGGCGATCCGCAGGCCGGTGCCGGACAGCAGGTCATCGGGCAGTGAGTAGCCGGCGAAGCCCTCGACCAGGCCGAGCGTGACCAGGCCGAGCCCGATCAGCCAGTTCATCTCGCGCGGCTTGCGGAACGCGCCGGTGAAGAACACCCGGAACATGTGCACGGTCATCGAGGCCATGAACAGCAGCGCCGACCAGTGGTGGATCTGGCGCATCACCAGGCCGCCGCGCACGTCGAAGGAGATGTGCAGGGTGGAGGCGTAGGCCCGCGACATCTGTACCCCGTCGAGCGGGATGTAGGAGCCGTTGTAGCGGACCTCGGCCATCGAGGCGTCGAAGAAGAAGGTCAGGAAGGTGCCGGTCAGCAGCAGGATGACGAACGAGTAGAGCGCGATCTCGCCCATCATGAACGACCAGTGGTCGGGGAAGACCTTGTTCAGCTGGGTGCGGGCGGCGCCGGAGATGCCGAGCCGCTCCTCGATCCACTTGCCGGCCTTGCCTTGCGGCGTGCGCGGCTTGTCGAAGCGGCGCGGCCCGGCCACCGTCGGGCGGTTGCTGTTGTTCCTCGCCGTGGTCATGGCCGCTCCCAGAACGCCGGGCCGACAGGCTCGGGATAGTCACCCTTGGCTACAAAGTACTGCGTTCCGTCCACGACCTCGACCCCGAGCGGCAGCTTGGGCAGGCTGCGGGTGGCCGGTCCGAACACCGGCTTGGCATCCTCGAGCACCTGGAACTGCGACTGGTGGCACGGGCACAGCAGCCGGCCGGTCTGCTGCTCGTACAGCGAGGCCGGGCAGCCGGCATGCGTGCAGATCTTGGAGTAGGCGACGTAGTCCTGCCACTGGTAGCTGGCCTGGGCCTCATTGCGCGCCTTGACCGTCTGGCCGGGCCGCAGCCGGATCAGCAGGGTAGGGGAGTCGCCGGCGGCCACCCCGCCCGGCACGCCGGGGAAGACCGTCAGCAGGCCGCCCGGCAGCAGGTCCGCCGGGCCGATCCGGCGGCCCTGGTAGTCGACCACCGCGACGCCGTCGTGCCACAGCGTGTGGAACAGGCTCTGCCCGGGGCCCTTGTTCGGCTTCTTCAGCATCCCGCCGACCAAGGCGACCAGCGGCACCACGGCCAGCGCGCCGCCGGCCAGGCCCAGCGTGGCCTTGAGCATCGAGCGGCGGCCGATGCCGGTGTCGTGATAGCCCTGGATCAGGGTGGCCGCGGTCAGCATCTGCTGGGCGGGGTCCTTCGGCCGGTCGTGCCGGTCCTGCACGACCTCCTCCTCCGGCAGCAGCCACTTGGCCCACAGCACGGTGCCGATGCCGATCGCGCCCAGCGCCAGGCCCAGCAGGGCGCCGAGCAGCGGGGTGAAGTAGCGGAAGTTCTGGCTGCCCTCTCCTGGCAACTTCCACTCGTAGGGCACCGCGCCGCAGAACACCACGATGAAGCCCACCGAGGCCAGGAAGGCGAGGAAGAAGGTGGCCGCGACGGTGCGTTCGGCGCGCCGCTCGGCCTTGGTGCCGGCGATCGGGAACCGTTCCCGGCGGTGCACGATGAAGACGTCATCGATCTCGGCGCCGGCGATCATCGCCTCTTCGGTGCTGAGCTCGGCGACCTGCTCGGCGGTCAGGCCGTTGGCCGCGTTGTCGGCGGCGGTGCCGCTCACGACTGTGTCTCCCGGTCGCGCTCGTTCACGACTGTGTCTCCTGCTCGCGCTCGGTCCGCGCCGCCTTCGGCGATGCTCCCTCGTTCACGACTGTGTCTCCTGCTCGCACTCGGTCCGCGTCGCCTTCGGCGATGCTCCCTCGCTCACGACTGTGTCTCCTGCTCGCGCTCGGTCCGCGCCGCCTTCGGCGATGCTCCCTCGTTCACGACTTCGCTCCGATCCACAGGATCGCCAGTATCAGCACGCCCAGCCCGGCGGTCCAGATCAGCAGTCCCTCGGACACCGGGCCGATCCGGGCCAGGCCGAAGCCGCCCGGATCCTTGGAGCTCTGCAGGTATTGCACGTAGGAGACGATTTCCTTCTTCTGCTCCGGGGTGATCTGGCTGTCGCCGAAGACCGGCATGTTCTCCGGGCCGGACAGCATCGCGGTGTAGATCTGGCTGTCGCTGGCCTTCATCACATCCGGGGCGATCTTGCCCGCAGACAGCGGCGCGCCATGCCCGGTGGTGCCGTGGCAGGATGCGCAGTTGAGCCGGAACAGTTCGCCGCCGTCGGCCAGCTTGCTCGAGTCGGTGGTGAGCTTCTCATCGGCCGGCGGCACCTGTGGGCCGCCCCCGATCGACTGGACGAACGCGGCCAACTGTCGCGTCTGCTGCTCGGTGAACTTGGCCGGCTTGCGCAGTTCATTGGCGCCCTGGTTCGGCGCGGGCATTCGGCCGGTGCTGACCTGGAAGTACACCGAGGCCCCACCGACGCCCACCAGGGTCGGGCCACGGCCGTTGACACCCTGCAGGTTGGCGCCGTGGCAGGTGATGCAGCTGGTGTTGAACAGCTGCCGGCCGGCCTCGATGTCCGCATTGCTGGAGCCGGTGTCGGCGGCGCCGGAAGACGGCGCGATCAACGCGTAGCTGCCGCCGACCAGGCCGAGGGTGGCCGCCAGCAGCACGAAACCGGCGAACCGCCGGCGCAGGCCGCGGCGCTGCCGGCCGGGCCGGGCAACTCGTTGGGCACTCCCGGACTCGGCACTGTCTGATGCGGCACTGCTGTACTCCGCACTGCTGTATTCGGCACTGCCGGACTCGGCACGGCTCGACTTGATCGGGTCGAGGTTGTCCGACACGGCCGGTTCGAAGCCGTATTCGCGGTCCGCGTCGACGAAGTCGTCTGACATCTCGTCGGTCATGGACGTCCTTTCGGGGTACGCCGGCGCTGCGTGCTGAGCATCCGAGAGCCTCAATGGATGATGTAGATCGTGGCGAACAGCCCGATCCACACAACGTCGACGAAGTGCCAGTAGTAGGACACCACAATGGCCGCGGTCGCCTGGGCCGGGGTGAACCGGCCGATCGCGGTGCGGGCCAGGAAGAAGATGAAGGCGATCAGGCCGCCGATCACGTGCAGCCCGTGGAAGCCGGTGGTCAGGTAGAACACCGAACCATAGCCGGACGAGGACAGCGTCATGCCGCTCTCGTGTATGCCGTTGACCAGGTGGTGGTACTCGTTGACCTGGTTGCGGTACTCGTTGGCCTGGCCGAGCACGAACAGCAGGCCCATGAAGAAGGTCAGCACGAACCACCGACGCAGCGCGAACACGTCGCCCTTCTCGGCGGCGAACACCCCCCACTGGCAGGTGACCGAGGAGGCCACCAGGATCACCGTGAACACGGTGGCGTAGGGGACGGTCAAGTGCACGTGCAGGGGCGGATTGCCGTTCTCGGCCGGCGCGCCCGGCCAGACACTGAGGTTGTTGGCCCGCACCGTGAAGTACATCGCGAACAGCCCGGCGAAGAACATCAGCTCGCTGGACAGCCACACGATGGTGCCGACGCTGACCAGGTTCGGCCGGGTCAGCGAATGCACCCGCGACGATCCGAAGCGCTCGGCGGAGGCCTGAGTGGAGGTCACCCCTGCATTATTGCGGTTCTGCTCGGCCGGGTCAGGTCTGGGGTCGGGCTGTTCGCGTGTCGGTGGTCATGATCACCGGCGGCGCCCACCGTCCGGCCGCTCCGGGCGCCGACCGGGCCGCTGGATACGATCAACCCATGACCGCCGCCAGCCGCGCCAACGACACCAGCATTGCCGTCCTGGTCTACAGCCAGCAGCCCGAGGTACGGGCCGAGGTGCGCAACGCGGTGGGCCGGCGGGCGGCCGGCGACCTCGGTCGGATCGAGTGGGTGGAGTGTTCCAACTACAGCCAGGTGCGTAACCAACTCGACTCCGGCGACATCGCGCTGGCGATTCTGGACGGCGACGCCCAGCCGACCGGCGGCGTCGGGCTGGCCCGTCAGTTCAAGAACGAGATCACCGACTGTCCGCCGATCATCGTGCTGCTGCTGCGACCGCAGGACCGCTGGCTGGCCAACTGGGCGCAGGCCGACGCCACCATGATCCGGCCGATCGATCCGGTGACCGCGGCGGCCGTGGTGGGCGACACGTTGCGGGCGCACGCGGCCACGATTCCCGTTATCCGATAAGTCGATGCCAGGCACGCACAGCTGGCCGGAGCTGCTGTCCGCGCTGATGCGCCGGCAGCCGGTGGGTGGCGAGGCCACCGCCTGGGCGATGGACGAGATCATGGCCGGCGAGGCCACCCCGGCGCAGCTGGCCGCGTTCGCCGTGCTGCTGCGCGCCAAGGGCGAAACCCCGGACGAGCTGGCCGGCCTGGTCCGGGCGATGCTGCGGCGGGCCATCCCGGTGCCGGTCACCGGCCCGGCGGTCGACGTGGTCGGCACCGGTGGCGACCGGGCGCAGACGGTGAACATCTCCACGATGGCAGCGCTGGTCACCGCCGGCAGCGGGCGCACCGTGGTCAAGCACGGCAACCGGGCGGCGTCCTCGGCCTGCGGCACCGCCGACGTGCTGGAGCGGCTCGGGGTGGCCATCGACCTGCCGGCCGCCGCGGTGGCCCGAACGGTGGCCGAGGTCGGCATCGGGTTCTGCTTCGCGCCGGTGTTCCACGCCGGCATGCGTTTCGCCGGCGCGCCCCGCCGGGAGCTGGGGGTACCGACGCCGTTCAACTTCCTCGGCCCGCTGACCAATCCGGCCCGGCCGAGCGCGGCCGCGATCGGGGTGTACGACGCCACGCTGGCTCCAGTGATGGCCCGGGTGCTGGCCGACCGGGGCGACACCGCGCTGGTATTCCGCGGCGACGACGGCCTGGACGAGCTGACCACCACGACCACCTCGCGGGTCTGGCTGGTGTCCGGCGGCGAGGTGGCCGAGGATCTGCTCGATCCGACGGCGGTGGGCCTCCGCCCGGCCCAGCCGGCCGATCTGGTCGGCGGCGACGCCGAGCACAACGCCGCGGTCGTGCGCCGGTTGCTGGCCGGCGAGCCGGGCTCGGTGCGGGATGCGGTGCTGCTGAACGCGGCCGCCGCCATCGCGGTCTACGACGGGATGGTGGGCTCGGCGCGGCAGGCCGTCGAGTACGGCCTGCCGCCGGCCGCCGCCGCGGTGGACGACGGCTCGGCCGGCCGGCTCCTCGATCGCTGGGTGGCGCTGAGTCAACAGCTGCGCGGCCAGTAGCCCGGCGCAGCTGCCTCGCCGAGGTACTTACTCGCTACTCGGACGCCTCGAGGCCGATGGAGAAGGCCGAGTCCAGGTCGTGCCGGGAGTAGGCGCGAAACGCCACGTGGGTGTCGGTGTGCAGGACGCCCGGGATCTTGCTCAGCCGACCTGCGATGACCTCGGCGATCCGGTCGAACTCGCGTACCCGCACGATCGCGATCAGGTCCACGTCGCCGGCGACGCTGTAGACCTCGCTGACTCCGTCCAGGTCCGCGATCTCCTGCGCTACTTCCGGAATCCGGTTCGACTCGACGCTGACCATGACGATGGTGGTGATCATGTGTTGCATCCTAGGCTCGCCGCGATCCGGGCGGTGCGCGCCGCGGGCACCGCAACTGTGAATCGCAGCGCTCAGTGGCGGGATTTCCGCAGCGGTATTTGGCATCGTCGCCACGTTCAGCGCAGGCTATTGGCGAGGTCCAGCAGTTCGGCGGCCGTGAATGATCTATTCGGTAGGTAATCCTCGAAATCATCGGGGCACAGTTGCCAGTCGTATCCATCGCCGGACCACTCCACGCAACCCGCTCTTGTTGATCCGAGGCCCGGTGTTGATCCACGGCCGCCGACCACTTGGGCGGGATGCCCCAGCACCGTACCGGTCGCATTCACCTGCACATACGCGGCCGGCACTGTGGGCTTCTTCTGATAGCGCTCGAGGGTCAGCCCATCGTTGCCGTTGCGGTAGGTGCGGCGGGCGGCGAGCTGTAAGACCCCGAACTGCTTGACAGTCTCCTTGTCCGCCCGTCCGAGTTCTGGGGTACTGCCCTCATCGACATATCCGGCCGGCAGGCTGGTCAACGACGGCAGATCCGCTGCCTGTCGGATCGGGTGCGACTGGCCGGTGGTGGCATCCACCAGGCTGCGCTGGCCTATCGGCGCGGACAGCCGCACCAGCAGCGGAATCGGCCCCCATCTCACCGCCGAGCAGCCCCGCGGTGTGCCCGGCGCCGGGGTCTGTGGCTGGTAGTGGACCGGCTGATAGGCGCGTACCTGGATGGTGATCTTGTCCGGCTTCTCGACCGTGCTGGCCTGCAATACCGGCAAGCCCGCGTCCATGCACCAGTCCGGCGCCCGCTGGGCGTCGACCCACACGCTGACCGACCGGCCGTCGTGACCCTGGCTGACCGCCACCCCGGTCCAGGGCACCGAGCCGAGCAGCTTCGATGCCGGCGTGGGCCTGGTAGCCGGATGAGCGGGATGCGAATTCGACCGTAACAACAAAGTGATCAGTGGCACGGTAAGCAGCAGCACGGCGGCGGCGATCGGCCAGACCCACCGAGCCCGGCTTAGACCGGGCCGGATGATCTCGCCCAGCATGACGTCCAGATCCGGCGCGGCGAATCCGTCCCGCCAGCGGCGGCCGTCCCGCTCGAGGAGCTCGTGTAGGTCGGTCATCGATAGTCCTCTCCGAGCAGCTCGCGCAACCGGCCGCGGGCCGCCGACAGCGTCGACTTCACGGTTCCCTCGGTGCAGCCCATCACCACTGCCGACTCGGCCACCGGCAGCCCAAGGTAGTAGTACAGGTTGACCGCCACCTGCTGCCGATGGGTCAGCGAGCGGATGGCCCGGTCGAGGTCGAGCGCGACGGCCGGCTCCTCCGAAGCCCGGATCGATCGGTCCGGCTCTGGCATCGGCCGAAGCCGGCGCCAACGTTTGGCCGCCTGATCCGCGACGATCGCGAGCAACCAGCTTCGGACGCTGCCCTTGTCGGGGTTGAACTGGTGCCGCTTCCGCCAGCTTGCGGCGAGCGCCTCCTGCAGCACGTCCTCCCAGTCGGCCGACGAGCCTAACCGGCGGGCGAACCCGGCCATGGCCGGCCAGTGCGGCCGGACCCAGACGACAAACCCCCCGGCGTCGTCCGGCGCCGGACCGTTCACCGGCGGCGGGCTGTCGGCCATGACATGGACATGCACACCTTGTATACCCGGCCGGCCACGATTCGGTTGGCTTGCCGTTAAAGATTTGGCTACGCCGGGCAGCGGTCGAGAACGCCCAGACTCGGGGGCCGGCGAAGCACGACGCTCTCCCCGCGGGCGCGTCCGTACGACCGGGCGGTGCAGCAGTCGATGACGAAGTGCAGTTCAGACCCCAAGCCCTGCGCGACGACCTGTCAGCCACCAACGGGAAGCCGGCCGCCCCGGGGCCTGAGGGCTCCGGCCCTCATCGAAAGCGCTGGCCTAGTTGCCCCAGAAAGCGTGGCGCGTTTTTGGCAGCGGTAATTAGCGCTATCGGCGCGAGTGGATCTCCGTTCATCCACCGCGCCGGCCGCTCCCCGATGACCCTCGGGTTCTTCATCCACTACGCACGCGACGGGACGGCGGCCTGGTCCGGTGGCTCCGAACCCGGGCGAGCAGGTCCATCTGGCTCGGTGGCCGCAATGGCCGAACACGCCATCTACATCACCAGCGAGTCCCCAAGCCCTGGACCGATGAGGCGGTGCGCTCCTGGCGGCGTGTTGGGCTTGCGCAATGGTTCGAGCGGGGCAGACACACTTCAACCCAGCCACTCACACCGAAGTACTCGGGCATGCCAATTTGGACGTTGCGCCTATTCCGGATCCTTGGTGTGCGGGTGCAAGATCGAGCCCCCGGGGATCCTCCCTCACGCCGTCAGAGAGGCGGAGGGCGAGCAAACACGCATGCGTGGTAAACAACAATCCATGAGCTCTAAATAGGAGAGCGCAAATGAAATTCACGCATATCGCCGGTATCGCCGCAGTCAGTGCTGCCCTGCTGCTGACTCAGGTTGCTCCCGCGTCGGCCGGCACCTTCTCATCGCATTCGCCCGCGTCGGCCGGCACCTTCTCATCGCATTCGAAGGTGACGCCCCTCTCGACCTGCTACGGGTCGTCCTGCACAGGACTGTGGCCGGATGGCACATCATGTGCTGGGGACGCCCAAACGGTCCGGAGCACCACACTCAGTGGCCGCCTCATCGAGTTGCGGTACAGCCCCTCGTGTCGGGCGGCCTGGGGAAGAATCAGCAATGGGGCGATCGGCGACGGCGTTCAGGTGATCAACAGCAACGGCGCCTATGACTACCAGCAGATTCAGTCGGGATCCGACGTCCACACTCGGATGGTCAACGACGCGGGCATCTCTGCCTATGCGTGCGGCTACGTAGGTACTTCCTCTAAGTGCACAACGTCGTTCTAGACGCGGACGCCGCGTCTCCCGCCTTCCGGAGCCTCGGTTGAAGACGGGCCGCCAGGATCATCCTGGCGGCCCGTGTGTCCTTACTTAGCTTAGCGCTGTCACCACCAGCGCCCGCCGCGATGCGGGTACCGGGTAGGGGCCTCCCGCTTGTACACGCTGCGTTTGCGCCAATAGTCCATCGTGGACATGGGCCGTACTCCGGCCGTCGGCACCTTGTCCGTGCTGGGCGTCGACTCGTACGACACCGACTGGCCTTCGGCCGACACCGAGCGCACCAGCCGCTGCCCGTTCGCCGCCATCAGCCGCACGACACCGGGGCGACCTGGGCGGCGGCCTTGATCCAGTCGGTGATCGGCTCCATGCCGGCCGGTGGTCACGTCGTACCCGGCGGTGTACGTAACGGTGTATAGACCGGTCGGCTGCCCGTCGCCGTGGACCTCCGGTGTGGCCGAAACGATCTCCACCACCGGATCCCAGTCGAGCCGCCACCCGTCCGCGTAGTCGATGCAGCCGGTCTGCACGAACTGCACCGGGGTGATCTTGCGGCGTAAGTATGCCTCGACCTGGGTTTGGGCGGCCCGGATCGCATCCTCGACAACGGTCAATCTCAGCCACCCGGTCTGACCGCGGCCGCGAGGCCAGACCGACCAAACCGCCGGACCGGTACGGCGACAGCCACCGCTCGGCCGTCCGAGTCGGCACGCCCGCCTGCGCCGCCATTTAGCGCTGCAACCAACACGACAGCCCGTGTGAATCGCAGCGGTAAGTGGCACGGATTATGCGGCGGTGTCGGCACCGTTGGCGCGCGGAGGGGGCTCCACTGCGGAAAGGACTTAGCCGCGGTGAAGGCGTGGGTCGACGCGCTAACCGTCAAAGATTGAGTGGTGTGCTGACTTAGCCCGGGCAGCCGGACGGGGTGAAGTCAGCAGTTGTGGGTGCAGTAGAAGTACCAGTAGTAGCCGGTCACATACCCGTGCAGGTAGGTCGACTGGGCGCTGGTGAGGTTGACCAGCGTGAGGACCTGCTCGGAGCCCGCGCCGATGACGCGTTCGGTGGTCTGGCCGGCCGGCGTCGTGGACACCGTGACCGTGCGGTGCCAGGGATAGTCCGGGGCGTAGGCGCCGAGTTGCGCCGGCTGCCCGGGCCGGTCGTTGGTGAGTATCACGTTATAGGCCAACGTCCAGTAGCCGAAGAACCCCGGGTTCACGATGAGGGGCTGGTGTTGGTACAACTGGAGCTGTTCACCGTACGGCGCCAGCAGGTTTTTGATCGGTTGCGCGCCTATCGGGACATAGTGGCCGTCCACGTCCGGCACGCCGTCCGCGCCTGGCAGGAAATAGCCCATCAGGTCGATGACCAGCTGGACGCTGGCGGCACTCGACTGGCTGAAGGTGAGCGTGCCGTCACTGCCGACCGTGACCATCCGCTCGGTCTGCATCGTCTGCGGTGTCGCCGGGGTGCCGACGAACCGCATGTGCACGGTGGCCTGGCTGCCGTAGCGGTCGGTGACGCTCAGCAGGCCGTTGGCCCGGGCCGAGAGCACCGCGATGTTCAGCACCACCGCGCTGGCTCCGCCGGCCGGGATGCCACCGAGCCCGGGCAGGCTCAGGGTGATCTTGTGATTCGTGGGCAGCGGGCTTGTCGCTCGGGTATCCAGGATCCGGGAGTCCAGGGCGGCGAACGTGCCGTATGCGGTGGGCGTACCGGCGTTGTAGTAGCCCAGCACGTCGACGATCAGCTGCACGGCCCGAGTCGAGTTGTTGCGGATGGTAACCCCGCCGTCCGCGCCGAGCGCAACGGTGAGCTGCTGCTGGATCGGGCCACCGCTGACCAGCGTCATCGTCACCCGGCCACTCCACGCGGTGCCGCTGGGGTACACCGACAACGACCCAGCCGGGGCGTCGGGCACCGTGACCTCGATAACCGCCGCCGGCGTCCCCGCCCCCCAGACATGGGCGGTGACGGTGTGCCCGGGTGCGACGGCGCCCAGCCTGCCGCCCAAACCGGTCCGGGTGTCGAACACCCGCTCGGTGCCCGGCGTGACCGCCGAGAAGCTGCCGGGGCCATAGGAACAGCCCGGTGTAGGCCAGCACGGCGTGCCCGATGCGGGCGTGACCGGTAATCCCACCAGCAGGCCTGCGATCAGCGCGCAACCGGTCAGAATGGTGAGAATCCTGGACATCACGCCCTCCTCGGATGTCAGGCTGCCGTTAAGCTGGCCGACAGCGCAAGACTTACACCGCTAAAGGGGATTTGCAAATGGGGCAGCTGAGAAACCTCGGCCGGGCCAGTCGGTAGGCCTGAGGTGTAGCGGTTGCGCCCACAGCGCCTAGCGGTGCGGCGGGGACGCCCCGCCCCCGCTTGCCGCGCGGGTTGCCGGCACGCCGTCCTCGGTGTGGGGGAGCAGCACGTGGCAGCCGGGGGCATTCGCCCGGCTGCGTTGGTCTCGCTCAGCTCTCGAGTGCCACGTCAAAGCCCGCGTGGCCATCATCGCGTCAACATCCTCGCGAGCGGCAGAAACCCACACTGGACCGCTGGTCTGGACCCTTCGGGGCCGGGAATGCCAACAAGCGCTAACAATTCCGTGCCATTTAGCGCTGCGCCTCACAGCAACCTCGGCAACCCTACGTTTCGTTTCGTCTCGGCTCAGGCGGTCCGGCGTGCCGGCTGGGAGCTGATCCGCAGCCGCCGCCGGTCGGCGAACGGATCGGCGTTGCGCCGGCTGGCATCGGCCGCGGCCAGCCAGCTTCGCAGCCTGGCCGCACCCTGTGCCGGCGACTGCCAAGGCTCGCTGGTGGCCACCAGCCGGCTGCCTGGCTCGGTCAGCCAGCGCAGCAGCAGTTCGGTCTCCTCCACGCTGGCCATGCTGGCCATGCCGCCGGTGGGCACCGCCTCGGCGGTGGCCAGCAGCGAGTCCACGATCGGCATCGGTGGCACGCCGCGGCCGGCGACGCCGGCCGCCACCAGCCGACCGCGCCGGATCACCGAGAGCTCCCAGCCGCCGTTGCCGTCCGGACGCGCGGCGACCAGCTCCTGGATCCGGCTCAGCGCGGTCAGTGACTGCATCCGCGCGCAGCTTCGGACTAGGGTGGCGATCCGGTCCCGGACGCTGGCCGCCTCCTCGTAACGCTGGGCCTCGGACAGTGCCAGCAGCCGGGCGCGCAGTGGCGCGATCAGCGTCGAGACATCGGCCTGCCAGGCCTGCACCACGGTCTCGGCGAGCACCGCGTAGTCGGCCGGGGAGATCGCGTCCTCGCAGGGCGCGGGGCAGCGATGGATGCCGGCCAGCGCGCAGGCCGAGCGGACCGGCCGGCCGGGGGAGAGCTTGTCGGTGCACTGGCGCAGCGCCACCGCGTCGTGAATGGCATCGCGCAACTGCTCGGCCTGCCGGGTCGAGCGCAGCGGGCCGAAGTAGTGGGCGCCATCCGGCCGGACCTGGCGGACCACCGACAGCCGTGGGTAGGCCTCGTCGGTGAGCTTGAGCCAGATCGTCCGGTCACCGTTCTTGGATCGCCTGTTGTAGCGGGGCTTGAGCGCGCTGATCAGCCGGATCTCACGGATCTGGGCTTCCAGCGCGTGCGCGCAGACGATGCCCGACACCGATTCGGCCAGCCCGACCATCTCGCCCATCCGGCTGCGGGTCTCCGAGGCCACGAAGTACTGCCGGACCCGGTTGCGCAGGTCCTTGCTGGTGCCGACGTAGAGCGGTTCGCCGCGCGAGTCGGCGAAGATATACACCCCCGGCGCGTGCGGCAGCGGATCGGCCAGGTGCCGCTTGCGCCGCTGCGCGTCGCTGACCTGGGCGGAGAACTCGCGCAGTTCCGGCAGCGAGTGCACGCCCAGGTTGCCCAGCCGGGCGATCAGCCCGTGCAAGACGTCGACGGTCGCCCGGGCGTCGGCCAGCGCCCGGTGGTTGGGCACGGTGCCGGAGCCGAAGAAGCCGGCCAGGGTGGCCAGCTTGCAGTTGGGCACCTCGTCGCGGGTGAGCACCCGGCGGGCCAGCAGCGCGGTGTCGACCACCGCCGGCTTCGGCCACGGATGGCTGTGCTGGTTGCAGGCCGCCTTGAGGAAGCCGATGTCGAACGGCGCGTTGTGGGCGACCAGCACGGTGCCTCGGATGAATTCCAGGAACGACGGCAGCACCGTCGCGACCGTCGGCGCCGCGGCCACCATCTGGTCGGTGATGCCGGTCAGCACGGTGACGAACGGCGCGATCGCCACGCCCGGATCGACCAGCGTCGCGAACTCTCCGATCACCGCGCCGCCGCGGACCTTGACCGCGCCGATCTCGGTGATCGAATCGGTGCCGGTGCTGCCGGTGGTCTCCAGATCGACCACCACGAAGGTGATCGCGTGCAGCGGCTCGTCCAGCGCGTCCAGGCTGAGCTGGACCTGACGTTCCGATAGCCGCCCGGCGGCCGGCGGACTCCCCGCCGGCGAACGGGCGGCTGGCGGGCTGGTGGGGCTGATGCTGCTACCGATCACGCTGTGCGACGCTAGCCGCGAGGTCTGACGAAACCACGCCGGGACACCGCCATCGAGTGTTCGGCGAACAGAACGGGGGCTGACCCGGATGGTCGAAGGTGCGCCGGAGCGTCCGCTGCCGGCGCCGGCGCGCCAGCAGCTGGTGGCCATCGCGGCGGAGGTGATGAGCCGGCTGCCGGTCGCCGAACTACCCGCCTCGCTACGCCGGTTCGCCCGGTTCGCGCCCGCCAAGCGGCTGCGGCTGGGCGCCTCGGAGATCGCCGCCGCGCTCGCCGTGGACGAGCCGTTCCGGGCCGCGGTGGCGCGGGTGGTGCTGGACACCTCGCCCGAGCTGGCCGAACAGATCCGCACCGGCAGCCCGCCGGAGACGGCCGACCCGGTCGACATCGCGGTGATCGTCTACCTGACCCGGCCGGACGGCTGGACCGAGCTGCTGGCCGAGATCACCGATCGGCTCGAGGCCGAACATGGCCGCCGGGTCGCGGACGCCGACGTCGGCCGGTTGCGGGCCGAGCTGGCGCGGGTGACCGAGACCAACCAGTCGTTGGCGGCCGAGCGGGACCAGGCGCGCTCGGTGGCGCGAGCCGCCGCGGCCGGTCAGGGTGAGGAACTGGCCGAGCTGCGTCGCCGGCTGCGCGCGACCCAGGCGGAACTGCGAACGGCCAGCCAGGCGGCCGAGCAGGCCGGCGCCGAGCTGGCCCGGCTGCGCACCGAGCAGGACAAGCAGCGCGGCACCGAGGCAGCCGAGCTGCGCCGGGCCCGCGCGCGGATTGCCGACCTGGAAGCGGAGCTGGAGGCCGGCCGGCGGGCCGCCCGGTCCGCCCGCGATCACGACAGCGCCCGGCTCTGGCTGCTGCTGGAGACGGTCTCGGCAGCGGTGACCGGACTGCGCCGCGAGCTGGCGCTGGCCGATCCGCAAGCCCGGCCGGCCGACCTGGTGGAGTCCGCGGCGGCCGCGGTGGGCAACCGGCCATCGGCCGTGGACGGCCCGCTGCTCGACCGGCTGCTGGAGCTTGGGCCACTGCACCTGATCGTGGACGGCTACAACCTCACCAAGGCCGGTTACGGCTCGCTGGCCCTGGCAGATCAGCGTAACCGGCTGCTGGCCTCGCTGGGTCCGCTGGCGGCCCGCACCGGAGCCGAGGTGACGGTGGCCTTCGACGGCACCACGGCGCCGCTGGGAGCGGCGGCGGCGCTGCCCTCGCCGCGCGGCGTTCGGGTGTTGTTCAGCGCCAACGGCCAGCTCGCCGACGACCTGATCCGGCAGCTGCTGCGGACCGAGCCGGCCGGCCGGCCGGTGGCGGTGGCCAGCTCCGATGCCGAGGTGGCGGCCAGTGCCCGGGCGGCCGGCGCCTGGTCGGTGCCGGCCGCGGTGCTGCTGTCCCGGCTGGAGCGCTGACCCGGCCGAGAGAAGCCGCGCCGGCAAAATTGTCAGTGGGTGTTCCTACGGTGGTGGTGTCCGGGTGTTCGACCCGGGCGGACAGCTGGAGGGACCGAACCAATGCTGATCGACTGCGACACCTGCGCGGCCCGCGACATCGCCTGCGGCGACTGCGTGGTCGCCGTGCTGCTCGGCCCACGGGCCGGTGGCATCGAGCTGGACAGTGCCGAACAACATGCCCTGGACGCCTTCGCCACCGGTGGCCTGCTGCCACCACTGCGGCTGGTGCCCACCTATTCGGTGACCGAGCCGACCGAACCACCAGCCGCGAGGACGGGCGAATCCGAGGACGGCCAGACGGCAATCGCCTGACCGGGAGTAAGTTTGTCGGCTTTATATAGGACGGATCATGGCAAACTACACCGTCGAATGATTCGGCGGTACGACACACCGGGGGTGCGATTGATCTGCATGGGCAGCGTCACGTAATCTTTCCGGGACCTACCGGCTCGTAGCCTTCTGATCCCGGAAGACCCGGTAGTCACCGCCGAGTCGACATAACGGTTCGCCCGATGGTTCGTCAGAGCCGACGGGTGCGCCAGTCGAGCCGGGGACCCAGGTTTTCTGGGGTGAATCGGAGCAGGTACGGGAGCGCCGCAGCGACATCGCGGTCATCTCGTAGGCACCGTAGGGCATCTTCCACAAGCCCGAACCCGACAGCTAACTCGGTAGGCGGTCGAGTGGAAGAGGAGTTCCGCCAAACAATGGCGTCAACTCGTGCTGTGCGGTCGCTCCGCACCATGATCGGTTCTGTCGTTGTTCTCGGGGCGGTCCTCATCGTCCCCATCGCCGCCCACGGGCTTCCGCGCCCCGCTGAACCGGCCGCCGCGGCGAAACCGCTGACCAAGGCGCAGGTGAGCGCCAAGCTGCACGGTCTCGCCAAGAGCAGCGAGCAGCTGTCCGAGCAGCTGAACCAGGCCAAGATCGACACCGCCAAGGCGCGCCAGCAGGTGACGGCTGCCACCCAGGCCGCCGACCTGGCCCAGCAGAACCTGCGGACCGCCCAGCAGCAACTGGCGATCTCGCTGGCCTCGCAGTACAAGTCAGCCTCGTTCAGCCGCACGGTCGCGTTGCTGTCGGCCAACTCGACCGACAACTACCTGCAGACCGTGCAGACGATGAACCTGCTCACCGAACACCAGAGCCAGGTCGCCATCATGGCGGGCAACGCGATCACGGCGGCGAACACGGCCACCGCGCGAGCCAAGGCCGCTGCCACGGCGGCCACCCAGAAGCAGGCCGAGTTGACCAAGCGGCAGCGCGCCCTGACCGCCGAGGTGGCCAAGTACCAGGCACTGCTGGCCACCCTGACCGCGGCCGAGCGAGCCCGCTACTTCACCCCGGCCCCGCCGCCCACCCAAGCCGCCGTCACCCAGCTGTTCAGCGCGCCCGCCATCTCCGGCAGCGGCGGCGCCGCGACGGCCATCCAGGTGGCCCGTGCCCAGCTCGGCAAGCCCTACTCCTGGGGCGCCAGTGGGCCGGACGCCTATGACTGCTCCGGTCTCACCTCCTACTCCTGGGGCCACGCCGGGGTGAGCCTGCCCCACAGCGCCGCTGCCCAGCAGGGCATGGGCAGCCCGGTCTCGCGGGACAACCTGTCACCCGGCGACCTGGTGTTCTTCGGCTCGCCGGCCTATCACGTGGCGCTGTACCTGGGTGACGGCATGATCATCCATGCGCCGACCAGCGGTGACGTGGTCAAGATCGTCTCGCTGTCCAGCATGCCGGACTACGCGGGAGCCACTCGGGTCGGGTGAGTCGAACTGGGCTGCGCTGGCTCGGGCGACGCCGGCTGGCGCAACACCGGTTCGCCCGCAGTCGCGCTGCGCTGCGTCATCCGCTCATCGCCCGCCCGCTCCGCTCCTCGGCTCGGCCCGCGATGCTCATTCGCTGGTGCATCCTTGCCCTGACGCTGATGCTGGCCGGGATCATCGGCTGGGTCGCGGTCCGCCCGGACCAGCCCGGTCGTGATCGGGCCGGCGGCGCCCCCGGCTCGATCACCGACCCGAACGGCCCGAACGGCTCCACCAGTACCGGACCAGCCGCCGCACCGGGTCAGGACGAGATTGCGGCGGTACTGCAAGTGCTCGGCCAGCACGCCAGCGCGCTGACCAGCCGGAACCAGGCCGGCTGGGCGGCCGGGCTGGATCCGGCGCCGGCCGCCAGCGGCTACCGCAACCAGGAACTCGGGGCCTTCGCCGCCCTGGCCGACGTCCCGCTGTCGGTCTGGCGGTGGGTACTGCTGGCGCCGGTGACCGATCCGAGCGTGCTCCGGCCGGCCGCGGCCCGGCTCGGCGGCCGGGTGGTTGTGCTGCACGTGCAACTGCAGTACGGCCTCCGGCGGGTGGATCCGCTGCCGACCGCCAAGGACGAGTGGTTGACCGCGGTGCACCGGCCGGCCGGCTGGCGGCTGGCCGCGGATACCGACACCGAGACGGCCGGCGGCGCGTCCTGGCACGGGCCGTGGGACTACGGTCCGCTGCTGGTACGCGCCGGCCCGCACACGCTGGTGCTCGCCCACCCGGCCCATCGCGCTGAGCTGGCCACCTTCGCCGATCTGGTGGAGCGCTCGATTCCGGTGGTGACCAGTGTCTGGGGGAACGGCTGGAACGAGCAGGTGGCGGTGCTGGTGCCGGACAGTGCCGCCGAGTTCGCCGCCGTGACCGGTGATCAGGCCGACAGTCACGACATCGCGGCGGTGGCGGTCGCCGACTCGGAGAACCCGGATCCCAAGGCGAATCCGGCCACCGCCGTGCTCGGCGCCCGGATCGTGCTCAACCCGGTCAACCTGTCCCAGCTGGATGCGGCCGGCCGGCGGCTGGTGATCCAGCACGAGCTGACCCACGTCGCCACCCGGGCCGAGACCGATGACCAGATGCCGACCTGGCTGATCGAGGGTTTCGCCGATTACGTCGGCAATCTGGGCTCCGGCCGCACCTCGCCGGACATCGCCGCGGAGCTGACCAGCGAGGTGCGAGCCGGCCGGATACCGGCGGCGCTGCCCGCCGACTCCGACTTCGACAACAGCGCCGGCCGGCTGCCCCAGCTGTATGAGGAGGCCTGGCTCGCCTGCCGGCTGATCGCCGACCGGATCGGGCAGCATGGCCTGGTGCGCTTCTATACCACGGTGGCCGGGAATGCCCGGCTGGATCCGTCGACGGCGGTGCGGGCTGCCCTGCGGACACAGCTGCACACCGACCTGCCGGCCTTCACCGCCAGCTGGCGGACCTACCTGCGTACCCAACTCGGGTGACGACGCGCCGGCCGGGAGCCGGCCGGCGATGACCACGCATCGCCGGCTGCTGCTGGTCACCAACGACTTCCCGCCCCGGCAGGGCGGCATCCAGACCTTTCTGTGGGAGCTGGTCCGGCGGCTGCCGGCCGAGCAGGTGGCGGTGTACAGCTCGAGCTACCCCGGCGCCGAGCGGTTCGACGCGCAGTTGCCGTTCCCGGTGCGTCGCCATCCGACCGGGCTGCTGGTGCCGACGCCGGCGGCCCGGCGGCAGGTGCTGGCCGCCCGGGCCGAGTTCGGCGCCGGCGTGGTCTGGTTCGGTGCGGCGGCGCCGCTCGGCCTGCTCGGTCCGGCGCTGCGCCAGGCCGGCGCCCGCCGGCTGGTGGCCAGCACGCACGGCCATGAGGTCGGTTGGGCGATGCTGCCGGGCGGCCGGCAGGCGTTGCGGCGGATCGCCGGCGAGCTGGACGTGCTGACCTATCTCGGCGAGTACACCCGCCGCCGGCTGGCCCGGGTGCTGCCGGCGCGGGTCAGGTTGGAGCGGCTCACCCCGGGGGTCGACACGCAGACCTTCAACCCCACGGTGGACGGGGCCCAGGTGCGGGCCCGGCACGGGCTGACCGGCCGACCGGTGGTCGTGTGCGTGAGCCGGTTGGTGCCGCGCAAGGGCCAGGACGCGTTGATCCGGGCGCTGCCGGCCGTCCGGCAGCAGGTGCCGGACGCGGCGCTGCTGCTGGTCGGCGGCGGCCGGTACCGGCAGCGGCTGCACCGGTTGGCGAACGAGCACGGGGTCGCCGAACACGTCCGGTTCGCCGACTCGGTGCCGTTCGAGCAGCTGCCGCAGCACTACGCCGCCGGGGACGTCTTCGCCATGCCGTGCCGGACCCGCCGGCTCGGCATGGACGTCGAGGGCCTGGGCATGGTGTTCCTGGAGGCGTCGGCGACCGGCCTGCCGGTGCTGGCCGGCGACTCGGGTGGCGCGCCGGACGCCGTCCGGCCGCACGTCACCGGCGAGCTGGTGGACGGCCGTGATATCACCGCGATCGCGAGCACGCTGGCCGAGCTGCTCGGTGACCCCGAGCGCGCGCGGCGACTTGGCGCGGCCGGCCGGCAGTGGACCGAGCAGGACTGGCAGTGGGACCGGATCGCGGACCGGCTGGCCGCGCTCCTGGAACTGGATTAAGCCGACCTGGATTAAGCCGAACAACAAAGCCTAATCCCGATCGGCCTAATCCCCGAGCGGCCTAATCCCCGAGCGGCTTAATCCCCGATCGGCCTAATCCCGGCTTCGCCTAATCCCGGCTTCGCCTAATCCCGGCTTCGCCTAATCCCGGCTTCGCCTATTCCCCGGTTCGGCCTAATCCTGACCGGAATAGAGTGCGGAGATCTCGTTGGCGCACTCGGTGAGTACCACGTTGCGCTTGAGTTTCAGCGACGGGGTGAGCTGGCCGGTGGCCTCGGTCCAATCCGAGGGCAGGATGGTGAACTTCTTGATCGCCTCGGCCCGGGAGACCGCCTTGTTGGCATCGTCGACGGCCTGCTGAACCTCGGCGCGCAGGTCCTCGTCGTTGACCAATTCGGCCATCGACAGGCCCGACTTGCCGGTCTTGGCCGCCCAGGTGGGCAGCGCCTCCGGATCGATGGTGATCAGCGCCGCGATGAATGGCTGCTGGTCGCCCACCACCAGGCATTGGCTGACCAGCCAGTGCGCGCGCACCCGGTCCTCCAGCACCGCCGGGGCGACGTTCTTGCCGGCGGCGGTGACGATCAGCTCCTTCTTCCGTCCGGTGATCTTGAGGAAGCCATCGTTGTCGATCTCGCCGATGTCGCCGGTGTGCAACCAGCGCTTGCCGCCGACCTCCTCCAGCGCCTCGGCGCTGGCCTGCTGGTTGCGCCAGTAGCCGTCGAAGACGATCGGGCCGGCCAGCAGCACCTCGCCGTCGTCGGCGATGGAGACGCTCATGCCGGGGACGGGCCGGCCGACGGTGCCGATCTTGATCTTGTCCTCCATGTTCAAGCAGGCGCCGGCGGTGGTCTCGGTCAGCCCGTAGCCCTCGTAGACGGTCACCCCGATGCCGCGGAAGAAATGCCCCAGCCGGGCGCCGAGCGGGGCACCGCCGGAGATGGCCGCGGTGCACCGGCCGCCGAGCGCGGCGCGCAGCCTGCCGTAGACAAGCCGATCGAACAGGGCATGCTGGGCCTTCAATAACGGCCCGGGACCGCGCAGATCCAGCGCTTCGGAATACCGGATTGCCACGTTCTCGGCCCGGTCGAAGATCGCGCCCTTGCCGTCGGCGTGCGCCTTCTGCTTCGCGGTGTTGTAGACCTTCTCGAACACCCGCGGCACGCTCAACACGAAGGTCGGCTGGAACTGGCCGAAGTCGGCGATCAGGTTCTTGATGTCGGCGGTGTGGCCGAGCGTGCAACCGGTGGCGATGGCGCCCAGCTCAATGGCCCGGCCGAACACGTGCGCGATCGGCAGGAAGAGCAGAGTCGAGGTGTTCTCGTTGAACAGGTCGGCCAGGCCGCCGGAGACCTCCGACACCTCGGACAGAAAGTTGCGGTGGGTGAGCTCGCAGCCCTTGGGCCGGCCGGTGGTGCCGGAGGTGTAGATCAGCGAGGCGAGGTCGGTCTGCTGGGTGGCGGCCAGCCGCTGCCGCACATCATCGTCGGACCGGCCCGCGCCGGTGGCGGTCAGCTCGGCCACCGCGCCGTTCTCGATCTGCCAGACCGCGCGCAGCTTGGGTGCCCGGTCGCGAACCTCCTCGACCATCGCGGCATGGGCGCCGGACTCCACCACCACGGCGGCGGCCTCGGAGTCGGAGAGGATCCATTCGACCTGCTCGGTTGAGGAGGTCTCATAGATCGGCACCACGACTGCTCCGACCGCGAGGATCGCGAAGTCGAACAGGGTCCATTCGTAGCGGGTCTTACTCATCAGCGCGACCCGCTCGCCGGCCTGGATGCCGGCGGCCAGCAGGCCCTTGGCCACCGCGGTCACCTCGTCGGCGAACGCCTTGGCGGTCACCTCGGCCCAGCCGCCGTCGGCGCCGCGCACCTTCAGCGATACCAGGTCCGGCCGGTTGGCGGCGTTGTCGAAGACGTATCGTGCGGCGCTGTTCTGCTCCGGAAGCCCGGCGCTGGGTATGGTCAACTCGCGCACCGCGGATCTACCTTTCCGCTCGCGGTGCTCATCGGAGCACCGATCGACTCCTGCCATAGTGCCGTAACCCGGCCCAAGATCCATCCGATCGGCGAAACCACCGCGCTCGGCCGCGGCTCTGCTGGCCCGTCCAGCTCACGGTAGCCTGGCGCGCATGGCGGATGAGTCAACCCAGTCCATCACCATCGACGCCGCACCCGCCGAGGTGATGGCGGTGATAGCCGATTTCGGCGCCTACCCGCAGTGGGCGGCCTCGGTGAAGTCCTGTGAGGTGACGGTTCCCGGCCCGGACGGCCGGGCCGAGCAGGTCGCGTTCAAGATCGACGCCGGTGGCATCCGGGACGAGTATGAGCTGGCCTACGACTGGCAGGACGACCAGCGGGTCAGCTGGACGCTGGTCAAGGGCCAGATGCAGCGGGCCCAGCGTGGCTCCTACACGTTGCGAGCCGCCGAGGCCGGGACCGACGTGACCTACAGCCTGTCGGTGGACCTGGCCATCCCGATGCTGGGCATGCTCAAGCGCAAGGCCGAGAAGATGATCATGGATACCGCGCTCAAGGAGCTGAAGAAGCGGGTCGAGAACGGCCGGTGACTCACGCTCAGGTGCGCGTCCTGCTGTTCACCGGCAAGGGCGGTGTCGGCAAGACCACCACCGCGACCGCCACCGCGCTGCGGTTGGCCGATCGCGGCCTGAAGACGCTGCTGCTGTCCACCGACTCGGCGCACTCGCTGGCCGACGCGCTCGGCCGGCCGCTGTCCGGCGAGCCGACGCCGGTGCAGCCCGGCCTGGACGCGGTGCAGCTGGACGGCCAGCGTCGCCTGGAGATCGCCTGGACCGATATCGAGTCCTACCTGCGTCAACTGCTCAGTCAGGGCGGCGTGGATCCGATCACTGCCGACGAGCTGACCGTGCTGCCCGGCATCGAGGAGGTGCTGGCGCTGCTGGCGATGCGCGAGCTCGCGGTGTCCGGCCGCTGGGACGCGCTGGTGGTGGACTGCGCACCGACCGCGGAGACGCTGCGGCTGCTGGCATTGCCGGAGGCGTTCGGCTGGTATCTGCACCGGGTGTTTCCGGTCCACCGGCGGCTGGCCCGGGGCATTCGTCCGGTTTCCGCGCTGCTTGGCCGGCCGGGCAGTCTGCCACCCGATGCGGTGTTCGACGCGGTGGTGCGGCTGGCCGGTGAGCTGGCCGAGGTACGGGAGTTGCTGGCCGACCCGGCATGCACCTCGGTACGGCTGGTGCTCACGCCGGAAGCGGTGGTGGTCGCCGAGGCGCGGCGTACCTTCACCGCGCTGGCGCTCTACGGCTATCAGGTGGACGGCGTGGTGGTGAACCGGGTGTTTCCGGCGGCTGCCGAAGCGGGCTCGGCGTGGCAGCGCGCCTGGGTGCAGGCGCAGGCGCGGCAGCTGTCGGTGATAGCCGAGTCGTTCGCCGGGCTGGCGATGGCCAACGTCGGCTACCGGCCGGACGAGCCGGTCGGCGCGGTGTCGCTACGGGCGGTCGCCGACGAGTTGTATGGCCCGCTGCCCGGCCAGGATCCGGCAGCCGAGCCGGTGGCCGGTTCGCCGTTGCGGGTGCGGGCGCTGGGCGAGCGCGAGTTCGAGCTCAGCCTGCGGCTGCCGCTGGCCGACCGGGACGAGGTGTCGGCCGGTCGCAGCGGCGACGACCTGATCGTGACGGTGGCCGGTCATCGCCGGATCCTGGCGTTGCCCAGCGTGCTGCGGCGCTGCCGGGTGACCGGCGGGTCGGTCGCCGACGGCTGGCTGCGACTGCTGTTCGAGCCGGATCCGGCATTGTGGCCGGCATGAGGACAGCGGCTGTGCCGCCAACGACCTGGACGAGACGGACCTGGACGAGGCGGATCTGCACAGCGACTGTGCCGCCAACGACCTGGCCGAGGCGGAGCTGGACGAGGCCGAGCTGGACGAGGTGGACATGACCGAACCGGGCCCGCTGGGCGAGGAGGCGGCGCGGCTGTTCGGCGCCGCGCAGCAGTGGCTGCACCGGGTGGCGCTGGATCCGGCGACGGCCAAGCTGGCCACCGGCAGCGCCGAGTGCTGCTGGTGCCCGCTCTGCCAGTTGATCGCCGCCGCCCGGGGTGAGCGGGGCGAGCTTGCCGACCGGTTGGCCGAGGCGATGGCCGCGATGACCGACCTGCAGCGCGCGCTGGCCGGGCTGCTCCGGTCGGTGACCGAGCCGACGTCGGACCGACCCGCTCGAGACGGAGCTGGGCCGGACCGACCGGCTCACAACGTGCAGAAGATCGACCTGTCCGGCCAGCCGGCCGGCGAGGAAGGTTGAGATGCCACTGGCCATCGGGGTCGACATCGGTGGCACCAAGGTCGCCGGCGGGGTGGTGGACGAGCAGGGCCGGGTGATCGACCAGACCCGCCGGTTCACGCCGAGCACCGACGTCGTGGCGACCGAGAAGACCATCGCCGAGGTGGTTGCCGAACTGGCCGGCCGGAATCAGATCAGCGCGGTCGGCGTCGGCGCGGCCGGTTGGATCGCCAATGATCGGGCTACCGTGCTGTTCGCGCCGCACCTCGCCTGGCGCAACGAGCCGCTCCGCGACGCGCTGGTGCAGGCGACCGGACTGCCGGTGCTGGTGGAGAACGACGCCAACGCCGCGGCCTGGGCGGAGTACCGGTTCGGTGCTGCCCGAGATGCCCCGGTGGTGGTGATGGTGACGCTGGGGACCGGGATCGGCGGTGGCCTGGTGCTCGGCGGGACGCTGTATCGCGGCGCGTACGGGGTCGGCGGTGAGTACGGCCACATGAGCATCGTGCCGGACGGCCGTCGATGTGCCTGTGGCAACCGGGGCTGCTGGGAGATGTACGCCTCGGGCACCGCGCTCGCCCATGACGCCCGAGAACTGGCGGCGATCGCCCCGATCGCGGCACACCGGCTGCTGGAACTGGCCGACGGGAATCCGGCGGCACTGACCGGTCCGCTGGTGACCAAGGCGGCCGGCGAGGGCGATCAGGCGGCGTTGGAGATCTACACCGAGATGGGCCGCTGGCTCGGCCGCGGGCTGGCCAACCTGGCCGCGGTCCTCGACCCGACCGTGTTCGTGATCGGCGGCGGGGTCTCCGAAGCCGGCGAACTGCTGCTGCGGCCGGCGCGGGAGACCTTCGCCGAGACGCTGACCGGGCGTGGCTTCCGTCCGGTTGCCGAGGTGCGGCTGGCCGAGCTGGGGCCGGCCGCGGGACTGGTCGGCGCAGCGGATCTGGCCCGCCGCCGGTCGTAGTCCGGCTGGTTGCGGCTGCCAGGATGAGCGGGTGACGAGCTTGAAGTTGCTGTCCTACAACATCCGATCGTTGCGGGACGATCCGGCCGCGGTGGTGCGGGTGATCCGGGCGGCCGGGCCGGATGTCGCGATCATCCAGGAGGCGCCGCGGTTCCTGCGCTGGCGGGCGTCCTGCGCGGCGCTGGCGCGGCGGGCCGGTCTGTTGTGGATTGCCGGTGGCCGCCGGTCCGGGGCGAACCTGCTGTTCTGCACGATGGCGGCGCGGACCCTCGAGCGATTCGATATCCCCTTTTCTGATTACCCCAAACTGCATCATCGCGGAGCCGCGGCGGCGATGCTGGAGCTAGCCGGCAGCCAGTTCGCGGTGGCGGGAACCCACCTGGACCTGCTGGAGGGGCCCCGGCTCGCGCACCTGGCCGAGCTGGCCGCATTCGCCGCCGAGCGGCTGGCCGGAGTTCCGCTGATCGTCGGCGGTGACCTGAACGCGGTGCCCGGCTCGGCAACCTGGCAGCGGTGCGCGGAGTTCGGGGTGGACGCCTTTGAAGCGGTCGGTGCCGGCGACGGCCTCACCTACTCGACCGCGGCGCCGGTGCGCCGGATCGACGCGGTGTTCGGCGACCCGAGGCTGCGGCCGATCCGGGCCGAGGTGCTCGACTCGGCCGATGTTCGGCAAGCCTCGGATCACCGGCCGTTGCTGGTGGAGTACCAGCTGCCATAACCGAGGTCGGGGGTAACCGCTACTGATCGGCCATGCCGAGCGTCTTCAGCTCCCAGGCGAGGTAGAAGGCGGTTTCCCGCCAGGCGTCGTAGCGGCCACTCCGGCCGGCGTGGCCGGCTTCCATCTCGGTGCGAAGCAGGATCGGCCGATCGCCGGTGGCGGTCGCGCGCAACTTCGCGACCCACTTGGCCGGTTCGACGTAGAGCACCCGGGTGTCGTTGAGGCTGGTGATGGCCAGGATCGCCGGATAGTCCACCGCCGCGACGTTCTCGTACGGCGTGTAGGACTTCATGTAGGCGTAGACCTCGGGATCGGCCAGCGGGTTGCCCCACTCCTCCCACTCGGTGACGGTGAGCGGCAGCGACGGATCCAGCATCGAGGTCAGCGCGTCCACGAACGGCACCTGCGCCACGATGCCGCCGAAGGCACGCGGTGCCAGGTTGGCGACGGCGCCCATCAGCAGGCCGCCGGCGCTGCCGCCCTGCGCGACGATCCGTTCCGGGCGGGTCCAACCGGTCTGCGCCAGGTGTTCGGCCGCCGCGATGAAATCGGTGAAGGTGTTGCGCTTACGCAACATCTTGCCGTCGTCGTACCAGTGTCGGCCGAGCTCGCCGCCGCCCCGGATATGCGCGATCACGTAGAGCACGCCGCGATCGAGCAACGACAGCCGCGGGATGGAGAAAGTCGGATCGATCGAGTGCTCGTAGGATCCATAGCCGTAGAGCACGACCGGCGCGTTGCCGTCCTGGGCGAGATCGGCGCGGCTGACCAGGGACAGCGGGACGCGAGTTCCGTCCGGGGCGACGGCCCACTCGCGCCATTGCCGGTAGTTGGCCGGATCCACGCCACCGAGCACCGGAGTCCGCTTGCGTAGCAGCAGTTCCCGGCTGTCGAGGTCGTAGTCGTAGACGCTGTCGGGGGTGACCATCGAGCCGAAGGTGAGGCGGAAGGTGCGGGCGTGCCATTCCGGGTTGTCACCGGCCACCGCCCGGTAGATGGGTTCGTCGAAGCGGATGGGCTCCTCGTCACCGAAGGCGTCGCCGAGACGGGGCAGCACGCAGAGGTTGGCCAGGCCGTCGCGGCGCTCGGCCAGCACCAGGTGGTCGGCGAAGGCGTCGACGCCGAGCAGGCGGCGGTCATCGGTGCCGGCCAGCACGGTTTGCCAGTGTTCCGGCGCGGACTGGCGCAGGTCGGCGCTGCTCAGCTCGAAGTTGGGATGGTTGGTGTTGTGCAGGATCAGCAGCCGGTCACCGGCATGCTCGACCTCGTATTCGATGCCCTCGCGACGTGGTGCGACCAGCACCGGCTCGGAGTCGGCGGCGTGCGCGTCGATCAGCCATACCTCGCTGGAGAGCTTGCTGGTGATCGAGATCTGGATGGCCGCACGGTTGCGGGTGAGCTGCACGCCGAGCCAGAACCGGTCGTCCGGCTCGGTGTAGACCAGCACGTCGTCGGCGGCATCGGTGCCGACGGCATGTCGCCAGATCTGATAGGGACGCCAGCTTTCATCGACCTTGACGTAGCAGATGAACCGTCCGTCAGCCGACCAGGCTGAGCCGTAGTGGGTGTCGGCGATCGCGTCGGGCAGGTCCTCGCCGCTGGTCAGGTCCTTGATGCGCAGGGTGTATCGCTCGTCGCCGGTCAGGTCGACGGAGTAGGCGAGCAAGTTGCCGTCGGGGGAGACGTTGTAGGTGCCGATGCTGAAGAACTCCGAGGCCGCGGCGACCCGGTTCCCGTCGAGCAGAACCTGCTCATCGGCCAGACCGCTGGTCGGATCGGCCCGGCTGCTGTTCGAACTGGGAACTTCGGCAGCCTCGGCAGCCTCGGCAGCCTCGTCAGCCGGATCGGTCGGGCCAGTCGGATCGGCCAGGTCGGGCGGTGTGTCGCCGGTGGCCGGCACTCGGCAGTAGAGCCGGTACTGCTGGCCGGCCACGGTGCGCGTGTAGTACCAGAATGCGCCGCGCCGCACCGGCACCGTTAGGTCGGTCTGCTTGGTACGGCTGACGATCTCGTCGAAGATGCGATCGCGCAGCGGAGCCAGGTCGGCCGTGCTCGCCTCGGTATAGGCATTCTCGGCTTCCAGGTAGCCGATCACTTCCGGGTTGGATTTGTCGCGCAGCCACTCGTACTCGTCGATGAATCGATCACCGTGGAATAACCGTTCGACCGGCTTGCGGGCGGCAATGGGCGCAGTCACGAGCTGGGTATCTGACACGAGCATTGAGGCTACCGGCCTTCGCAAGGTGAATTGTCTGTCTGACTCGGCGTGGTTGGCGTCGGCGCTCGGCGTGGTTGGCGGTTCTCGGGCAGCTGGCTGGCTGCGTGGTTTGAGGGTGGGGCTTGGCTGCGCGGGCGGATAGGTTTGCGAACAAGGGCGTCGTTACGTTCTCGAACCTGTCCGACCGCTCCGCCCGGACCTGGAACTCCGATGCCGACCATGCCGAGCGCCGTCAAGGCCCACTACTGCGCTCAGAAGGGTGGGTGGTGGGGGTTGGTGCGGTGGGTGAGTTGGCGTTGTCGCTGGCGGTGGGCTGTGGCTAGTGCTTGTTCTGCTTCGGCTTGTTGTTTGTGGTTGTTGGTTTGGGTGGCTTGGTCGATCTCGGCGTTCCACATGGCGATGAGCCGTTCGTAGGCTGCGTCTTCTTTGGCGTGGAGCTGTTCGATGGTGGGTGGCGGCGGCGGGTCGGGTGGCGTGATCTGGTGTTGCCTGCTGGTCCAGTGGGTGGTGGGGGTGCTGGTGTAGGTGTGGCCGGTGCTGGTGGTCCAGGTGAAGGAGCCGTCACTGTTGTGGGTGTAGTTCCAGCCGGTGTGGTGTTTGCATTGGTTGTGTCGTCGGCAGGCGAGTGCTCCGTTGCACCTGCAGGTGGAGCCGCCTTCGGAGTAGGGGGTGGTGTGTTCGTATTCGCAGCGGTAGCCGGGTTGGTTGCAGGTCGGGAAGGCGCACACG
>JBJMIB010000023.1:0-170187 GCA_045807085.1 Jatrophihabitantaceae bacterium | reverse complement strand
GCCGCGCACCAGGTGTTCGAGGGCCTCGGGCAGCACTTAGCTGTCCGAACCGTCGGCCGGCGCGGCTTCAGCGGCCGGAGCGGCCTCGGCCGGCGCGGCTTCAGCGGCCGGAGCGGCCTCGGCCGGCGCGGCTTCAGCGGACGGTGCGGCTTCAGCGGACCGTGCGGGCTCCGCGTTAGCGGCGGCTGGCGCTGCCTCGGCGGCAGCCGGCGCGGCCTTCCTCGGCGCCGAGCGCTTGCGCGGGGTGGTGGCCTCGGCAGCCGGCTCGCCGCCGGACTCGGCCAGCGCCGCGTCGAACAGCGTCCGCTTGTCGGGCTTGGCCGGAGCCAGCTTCATCGGCTCGGGCGCCGGCAGGCCCTTGAACTTCTGCCAATCGCCGGTGACCTTGAAGATCGCGGTGACCGCCTCGGTCGGCTGGGCACCGACGCCCAGCCAGTACGCCGCCCGCTCCGCGTCGATCCGGATGATCGACGGGTCGCTCTTGGGGTGGTACTCGCCGATGGTCTCGATGGAACGGCCGTCGCGCCGGGTCCGGGCGTCGGCCACGACGACGCGATAGTGCGGCTCCCGCATCTTGCCGACACGGGTGAGCTTGATCTTGGTTGCCACGGGTGTAGTTCTCTCCAGGTATCTAAGGGACTCAGCGGCCGCCGCAGGTGGGGACACCGCGACGACGACCGAACGGACTCCGCCGGCGCTCGGTGAGAGGGTCCGCACGCCGGTGGGTACTCAACGGGCCATTCTGCCAGATGCCCGGCGTGCCTCGGACCACCGGCTCAGCCGGTCGGCCCGCGGCTCAGCTGCCCGGCGTGACGAAGTAGCCGTAGGCATCCTCGATCACATTGGCGCCGGCGCCGGTGTCGGCGGTGCTGAAGCCCGGCGGCAGGCTCGAGGTGCGGGCCGACAGCGTGGCGATGCCGTTGTTCAGGATGGACCGGCTGCCGGTGAAGTCGAGGTTGGACGCGTGCGGCTGCGCGGTGCCGTTCGGGTAGATGGTCAGGTAGCCGGCGCCGGCGAGGTAGTTCGGCACCACGCCGATGGCTGTCATCCCGACCCATAGCCCGCTCACCTCGTACGGCACCCCGTAGAGCCCGCCCGCGTCCAGGTCGAAGGCGGTGCCGCCGTGGAGCAGGCCGTGCTGGCCACCGTTACCGCTGCGGGTGTCGGCGATCCGGATCGGTGCCGGCAGCGACACGTACCGGGCGGCGGCCGAGTCGCTGAAGTAGCCGACGACATCGACCATGGCATCGGTGGTGGCCACCCGGTTCTGCAGGATGAACCTGCCGTTGACCAGCGGCACCAGGCTCAGGTTCGGCCGGGACAGCACCGCGTAGTTCACCGAGGCCACCGCCGGCGAGGCCGCCGGGTAGGCGGTCAGGTAGCCGCCGGCCTTGTGGTTCAGCGCGGTGATGTTCACCACGGCTACCGCCGCGGTGGCCGGCACGCCGCCGGTGGTGGCGCTCACGGTCACCGCCTGGTTCGGCCGCAGCGGGCCCTTCGGGCCGCCGATCGGCACCCGGGTGTCCAGCAACCGGTGCGAGGTGAGCGGCACGTAGCCCAGCCCGCCGCTGCCGCCGGCCGGGCCGAAGTAGCCGATCACGGTCACCAGCGCGTCGGTCTGGGCAGCCTGGTTGCGCAGCTTGAATCCGTGGCCGGAGTTCAGCCTGACGATCGAGGTGACGGTGGCGTTGGGCTCCTGCACGGTCAGCGGCAGCGTCGCGTTGCCACCGAAGCTCGAGCTGTACACCGAGAGGAAGGTGCCGCCCTTGGTCGCCGTGCCGGACACCTCGACCACCACCGAGGTGGCCTGCGACAAGTCTTGGCCGTCAAGGGAATTGGGCACCGTCACGCCGAGTTCGGTGCCGGCCAGCATCGGGCCCTTGCGGACGCCGAGCCCCGACCGGGTGTCCACGATCCGGGCCGGTGTGCTGAGCGGGAAGTAGGCCGAGCCGGCGACCGGCTGCACCAGGCCGGGGTCGGTCGAGCCGAGGGTGAGCAGGCCGTGCCCGGCTCCGTTCACCGGTGGGTTGGCGGCGTTGCCGTCGTTGGCCCGCGACTCGAGGAACGCCTCGATGTCGCTGGCGTCCATGGCGGGGTTGGCGGCCGCGACCAACGCGGCCGCGCCGGTGACGTGCGGCGCCCCGGCCGACGTGCCGTAGAAGCCGGTGGTGCCCGCGAGTGGCTGGCCATCGCTGCCGTAGCGGGCGGACTCGATATCGGTGATGTTGCTGGACACCCCGTCATAGCCGAGGAGATCCGGCTTGACCCGCCCGTCGATGGTCGGGCCCCGACCGGAGAACGACTCCAGCGTGTTGTCCCGCCAGTCCGCCGCGCCGGCCGCCAACGCGTACGGCGAGGTGGCCGGCTGGGACACGCTGCCGGCAGCGCCCTTGGCCGGATCGGCATGGGCCAGGTAGGACGGGGCGGCCTCACCGTCGTAGAACAGGTCGTAGCGCAGCGCCGGGATGCCGGCGCCCAGCACCACCCACACGTCGTAGCTGTGCGCCTCGGTGGTGGAGGTGTTCTGGAGGTGGATGTCCAGCACCGGATCACCGGGCGCCTGGCTGGTCTGCATCGGGTCGCCGACCGGCAGCTGGTTGGCGCCGGACGGATCGGAGGGATCCGGGGCGTACTCCTGCACGATCAGGGTGATCGGCAGGCTCGAACTCGGCCACTGGTCCCAGGTCATCACCACGTCGGCCGAGGCCAGGGGGTCCAGGCCGGTGGCGTCCACCTCGTTGCTGGTGCGGTACGGCTGCTCGATGAACGGGTCGGGCATGTCGAGGTAGCCGTCGGCGTCGGCGTCGCGCAGCACGCCGCTCCAGTGGTCCTCGGCGTTGTTGCCGGCCGACTGGATCCACAGCACGCCGGCCTGCCGGGCGGCCTTGACGGCCTGTTCGGTGGTGCCGACGCCGCCGTTGCCGTCGCCCCGGCTCTCCCCGGTGAAGCTGAGCGAGCTGTTGACCACCTTGATGTCGCCGGCCGCCACGATCTCCGAGGCGACCTGGGAGAAGCCGATGTTGTTGTCGACGCAGTACAGGTAGAGGGCGGCGTTCGGCGCCATCTGGTGCACGATCTCGGTCACCGCGGTGCCGTGATCGGTCGTCGAGTCGTCCAGGCACTTGTCCTGCGCCGAGCCGGTCAGGTAGTGCACCTGGGCGGCGTCGAGGTGACCGGCTGCGATCTCGGCCGCGAGGTTGGCGAAGCCGGCATCCACGATGCCGACGTTGACCCCGGTGCCACCGTCACCCAAGCCGGCGGCGCCCTGCCAGGCATCGGCGCCGGCGGAGTGCACCCCCTCGCTGGTGACCTGCGGCGTCGCCTGCACCGTCTGGGTGACCTCACCCACCGCTGGCTGGGCAGCCAGCGCGGCCAACCGGGTGGGCAGCACCGCGATGACCGTCGAGCCGCCGAAGCCGGCTACCACCTTGCCGCCGACCGCCCGGGCCGCTGCCGCCGCGCCGCTGCCGGTGACGGTGACCTCGACCGTGCCGTGCCGGCTGAGCCGCACTCCCGGGTCGCCGCCGGGACCGACGAGTCCGGCAACCGCGTTCAGTGCCGGGTCGAGGTGTGGCACCCGGGCCCGCTCGATCGCCGCCTGCCGTGCCCGGACCTTGGCCAGCACCGCCTGCTGCGCGGACGGGTTGCGCATGCCGGCGGCCGGTTTCGCCGATCCGGCGGCACCGCCGCGCCGCAGCTGCCCGGTGCCGGGGACCGCGGGCTTTCCGGTGACCGGCCTGGCCGCCGACCGCTGTTCGGCCGCGCCGGCGGAACCGGCGATGAGCACGGCCGATCCGATAAGTGAGAGCACGGCGCACACGAGCAGCGGGCGGAACTTTGTCAACATAAGACCCTTGTGAGATAGCACGCAGAGCGTGCCGACGATACCTTTTTTCGACGCAGGGTGTCCATGTGAACACGCTTGCCTCACCAAGCGTTATCGGCCCGCCGCCGGCTGGCATGAGTTGGCCGGATAAACGCCGGATCGGCGTGCCACACTGCTGCCGTGAGCGGTGTGATCGCGGGTGGCCGGCAACAGCCCACCCTGGAGGAGGTGGCGGCCCGGGCCGGGGTGTCCCGGGCCACCGCGAGCCGGGTGCTGCGCGGTGCCAGCAACGTCAGCGAACAGGCCCGCGCCGCGGTCGAGCGAGCCGCCAGCGAGATCGCCTATGCCCCCAACCGGGCCGCCCGGTCGCTGGTCACCGGACGCAGTGACTCGGTGGCATTCCTGGTAGCCGAGACCGAGGACCGGCTGTTCTCCGACCCGTTCTTCCTGGGCATGCTGCGTGGCGCGCAGAGCGTGATCGCCGAGGCCGGCCTGCAGCTGGTGTTCACCGTCGCCTCCTCCGACGAGGAGCACAAGCGGTTCCTGCACTACGCCGCGGGGGGCCACGTGGACGGGGTGCTGGTGCTCTCCCTGCACGGACACGACCAGTTGCCACAACAGCTGGCGGACTACCAGGTGCCCACCGTGCTCAGCGGCCGGCCGATGCTGGATCCGGAGGGTGTCTGCTTCGTCGACTCGGACAACCTGGGTGGCGCGGCGATGGCCACCGAGTACCTGATCGCCGCCGGTCGGCGCCGGATCGCCACCATCACCGGACCGCTGGACATGTGCGCCGGGCAGGACCGGCTAGACGGCTACCGGCAGGCGCTGCGGGCCGCCGGCCGGCCGGCGAGCGACTCGCTGGTCGCGCACGGCAACTTCACCATCGCCCGCGGCCAGAGCGCGATGGCCGAGCTGCTGGCCGACGAGCCGGAGCTGGACGCGGTGTTCGCCGCCTCCGACCTGACCGCGATCGGGGCCATGCGCGCGATCACCGCCGCCGGCCGCCGGGTCTTCCACGACGTGGCGGTGATCGGCTTCGACGACATCGGCGACGCCGAGCTGGCGCACCCGACGCTGACCACCGTCCGGCAGCCGATCAACGAGATGGGACGCACCATGGCCGCCCGGCTGCTGCAGCGCATCGCCGGCGCCGAGGTGCAGCGGCAGACCGTGCTGCCGGTCGAGTTGATCCGGCGGGAAACGGCCTGACCGGTCCGACGCTCAGGCCCGCCTTCGCAAGTCAGACTCACACGCTCTTTACGCGACCAGGGCTGAGAAACCGGCGTTGCGGGCCGATTTCGGGGAAACTTCGGCGCGGTTTCGCTGGGATGACAACAAATTGGTCCGCAAGGCTTGACACCGGCCTGGCCGGCGAGCATCCTCGCTTCATTCGTGAGAGCGCTCTCATGCTCGCGACGCCAGTGCCCACCCGTTCCTCGCGCTTGGCAGGTCCCGGCCGGGGAGCTCATCCAGGAGGACCCATGCCCCATCGCTCCCGCACCAGGCTGTGCATGGTGGCCGCGCTCGGCACCATCGCAGCCGTCGGACTCACCGCATGCTCGTCCAGCAAGTCGACATCGGCCACTGAGGATCCGAACGCCAAGGTCACCCTCACGGTCGGCCTGTTCGGCACCTTCGGCTTCAAGGAGGCCGGCCTCTACGACGAGTACACCAGGCAGCACCCGAACGTCACGATCAAGGAGGACGACGTCGAGCAGTCGGCCGACTACTGGACCCGGCTGAAGACCCGGCTGGCCTCCGGCAGCGGGCTGGACGACGTGCAGGGCATCGAGATCGGCTTCGTCTCCGACGTGGTGCAGAACCACGCCAGCCAGTTCGTGGACTTCGCCGCGTTGCCCGAGGCCAGTTCGCTCAAGTCGTCCTTCTACGACTGGAAGTGGCAGCAGGCATCCACCCAGGACGGCAAGACCCTCGGGCTGGGCACCGACTCCGGCCCGGAGGCGATCTGCTACCGACCCGACCTGCTGCATGCGGCCGGACTGCCGTCCGACGGCGCCACGCTGGCCACCAAGTGGTCCAGCTGGCAGGACTACATCGACTTCGGCAAGCAGTACGAGGCGTCGAAGTCCAAGCCGACCGGCAGCCACTTCGTCGACAGCGCGGCCTCGATCTTCTCCACTGCGGTCTATCAGGGCACCGAGGCATACAACAACGCCCAGGGCCAGCCGGACGTGGCCAACAGCGACGGCGTGAAGAGCGCCTGGAACTACGCCAGCCAGGCCGCCCAGGCCAAGATCACCGCCGGCCTGCAGCAGTTCGCCACCCCGTGGAACAAGGCCTTCACCAACGGCGCGTTCGCCACCATTGCCTGCCCCACCTGGATGATGGGTTACATCCAGGGCCAGGCGGGTCCGACCTACGCCGGCAAGTGGAGCGTGGCGCCGGTGCTGCCGGGCGGCGCGACCAACTGGGGTGGTTCCTGGCTCGGCGTGCCCAAGGCCGCCAAGCACCAGAAGGCGGCCGAGCAGCTGGTCGAGTGGCTGACCAACAAGCAGCAACAGGTCACCATGTGGACCAAGGCCGGGCACTGGCCGTCCAGCAGCCAGGCGGCTGAGGACCCGAGCGTGCAGGGCGCCACCGCGGCCTACTTCTCCAATGCGCCGGTGGGGCAGATCTTCGGCACCATCGCGGGCAAGATGAAGATCCCGCCGATCGGCATCTACGACACCCAGATCCAGCAGGCCTTCACCACCCAGCTGACCAATGTGGAGACCAAGGGCACCGACCCGGACAAGGCGTTCAGCGATGCCATGGACGCGGTCAAGGAGGTCACCGGCTGATCGCACGCTGATTCCAGCTGATCGCAAGCTGGTTCCGGCTGATCGCCGGTGGTCGCTCAAGACGCCCTCCTGCCGGGCCACGTGTCCTGGCCCGGCAGGAGGCGCCCAACCAGGTCAGGTGGTGTGATGGCAGTACTCAGCGAAGCCGCCGGTGGCGGGATCGCCCGGCGCCGCAAGCGCCGGACCCTGCCGGGCAGCCGGGCCGCCTACGGCTACATCGTGCCGTTCTTCGCGGTCTTCCTGGCCTTCAGCCTCTACCCCTGGCTGGACACCGCGTGGGTGTCGCTGCACAACGTCCGGCTGACCACCTACGACCAGCAGCAGTGGGTGGGACTGGCCAACTACCACAACCTGTTCACCAACAAGTTCTTCTACAACGCGCTGCGCAACACCGTCACGATCGGCATCATCTCCACCGTCCCGCAGCTGTGCCTGGCGCTCGGCATCGCGCACCTGCTCAACTACCGGCTGCGCGCCCGGACGTTCTTCCGGGTCGCCATGCTGATGCCGTACGCGACCAGCCTGGCCGCCGCCACGGTGATCTTCCTGCAGTTGTTCGACAAGGACCTCGGCGTCATCAACTGGTTCCTGCAGCAGCTGCACCTGCCGAGACTGGACTGGCAGGGCTCGAAGTGGCCGGCCCAGGTCGCGGTCTCGGCCATCGTCACCTGGCGCTGGACCGGCTACAACGCGCTGATCTACCTGGCCGGCATGCAGGCCATCGACAGCTCGCTGTACGAGGCGGCGGCCATCGACGGCGCGTCCCGCTGGCAACAGTTCCGGCACGTCACCATCCCGGGCCTGCGGCCGACCATCCTGTTCACCATCGTGGTCTCGACCATCGGCGCCGCCCAGCTGTTCGGTGAGCCGCTGCTCTACCACAACGGCATCCCGGACGGCGGCACCTCGAACCAGTACCAGACGCTGGGCCTGCTGATGTACCAACAGGGTTGGACGAACGACCGGCTGGGCCTGGCCTCGGCCACCGCCTGGACCATGTTCCTGATCATCGTGCTGGCGGTGCTGTTCAACCTCTGGCTGGCCCGGCGCCGAGAGCACCGGCTGGGCGTTCCGATCTCGGCCGTCCCGATCTCGGCCGTCCCGATCTCGGCCACCCCGTCGACGCTGGAGGTGAGCCGGTGACCAGCACCGTGCACCGGCCGCTGGCCTCGGCCGCGCCGGCCGGCGCCCAGGCGGTACCGGCCCGGCGGTCTGCCCACAAGCCGATGCAGGCCGGCGTCGGCACCTACCTGGCGCTGATCCTGCTCACCCTGGTCTCGGTGTTCCCGCTCTACTACACCATCGTGATGGCCTCGCACACCAATGCCGAGCTGGCCGCCAAGACACCACCGTTCCTGCCCAGTGGCGCGTTGTTCGGCAACATCGACAAAGCCCTGGAGCTGGCGCCGTTGACCAAGGGCCTGCTGAACTCGCTGGTGGTCTCCGGCTGCATCACGCTGGGCACCGTGGCGTTCTGCACGCTGGCTGGTTTCACCTTTGCCAAGCTGCGCTTCCGTGGCCGCAACGTGCTGTTCGGGCTGTGCGTGGCCACCATGATGGTGCCGATGCAGATGGGCATCATCCCGCTCTACATGCTGATGGCCCGGCTGGGGCTGACCAACCACCTCGCCGCGGTGATCCTGCCGACCCTGGTCACCGCGTTCGGTGTCTTCTTCATGCGCCAGTACATCGCCAGCGCGGTGCCGGACGAGCTCATCGAGGCCGCTTACGTCGACGGCGCCGGCACCTTCCGGATCTTCTACGCTATCGTGGTGCCGGCCGCCCGGCCGGCCATGACCGTGCTGGCGATGCTCACCTTCCTCACCGCCTGGAACGACTTCTTCTGGCCGATCATCGCGCTGAGCTCGCAGAACCCCACGGTCCAGGTCTCGTTCCAGAGCCTGGCCACCGGCTACGCGCCGGAACAATCCATCATCATGGCCGGCACCCTGTACGGCACCGTCCCGGTGCTGATCGTGTTCGCCCTGCTGGGCAAGCACATCGTCGGCGGAATCATGCAAGGAGCAGTCAAGGGATGAGTGACCGCGGCCAATTTCCGCCGGGCTTCGTGTGGGGCACGGCGACGGCAGCATTCCAGATCGAGGGTGCGGTGCGTGCCGACGGCCGACTACCCAGCATCTGGGACCTGTTCTGCGCAACGCCGGGCAAGGTGGCCGACGGCGACACCGGTGAGATCGCCTGTGATCACTACCATCGGCTGACCGAGGACCTGGATCTGATGGCTGACCTCGGCCTGCCCGCGTACCGCTTCTCGGTGTCCTGGCCGCGGGTGGTGCCCGGTGGCTCCGGGCCGGTGAACCAGCCCGGCCTTGACTTCTACCGACGGCTGGTGGACGGCCTGCTGGCGCGCGGCATCACCCCGCAGCTGACCTTGTACCACTGGGACCTGCCACAGGCCCTGCAGCACGAGGGCGGCTGGACCAGTCGGGAAACAGTCGAGCGCTTCGTAGAGTTCGCGATCGCGGTGGCCGAGGCGCTGGGCGACCGGGTGCCCGGCATCACCACCCTGAACGAGCCGTTCTGCTCGGCGTTCCTCGGCTACGCCTCCGGGGTGCACGCGCCCGGCCAGACCGACCGGCACGCGGCGCTGACCGCCGCGCACCACCTCAACCTGGCACACGGCCGGGCGGTCAGCGCATTGCGCTCGATCACCGCGGCGCAGCTGTCGATCACCCTGAACCTGAGTCAGATCTATCCCGCCAGTGACAGCGAGGCGGACCTGGCCGCGGCCGAGCACGTCGACCGGATCGCGAACCGGATCTTCCTGGACCCGATCCTGCGCGGCAGTTACCCGCCGGAACTGTTGACCGAGACCAAGCACCTGTCCGACTGGGCCTTCGTGGCCGACGGCGACCTGGCCGATATCGCGGCGCCGATCGACTCGCTCGGTGTCAACTTCTACAACCCGACCACCATCGCCGCGGCCACCGAGCAACTGCGCGGCCGGCCGGCCGGCCGGTGGCAGAACGATCCCGCGCGCACCGACGGCCCGGCCGAGTGGCCTGGCACCGACCTGGCCTTCTCGATCCCGATGCCCGGCCCACACACCAGCATGGGCTGGCCGATCCGACCGGCCAGCCTGACCGAGCTGCTGATGCGGCTGCACCGGGAGTTCCCCCGGTTGCCGCTCTACATCACCGAGAACGGCGCCGCCTTCGACGACGAACTCACCGTCGATGGCAGGGTGCACGACGCGCAGCGGATCGATTACCTGCGTCGCCACCTGGCAGCGGTGCACGACGCCATCGTGGCGGGCGCGGATGTCCGGGGCTACTACCTGTGGTCGCTGCTGGACAACTTCGAATGGGCCTACGGCTACGCCAAGCGGTTCGGCATCGTCTACGTCGACTACCGCTCGCTGGCCCGGCTCCCGAAGGACTCGGCACGCTGGTACACCGAGGTGATCAGGCAGAACGGGCTGCCACCGGCCTAGGCCATCCGGGCTGAGTCCGAGCGCGAATGGCCTGTCTTGGGCCGCGTCCCCGGTACGGCGAAGCTAGATCCGGTACGGGTTGGTGACCAGCCGCTGGCCATCGGCGTAGCGATACACCTCTCGGCCGGCGATGAAGACCCGCTCGGCGCGCTGCATCACATCCAGCGGGTCGCCGGACCAGATCACCACGTCGCCGTCCTTGCCCTTGGCCAGCGAGCCGACCCGGTCGGCGAACCCGAGGATGCTGGCCGGGTTGATGGTGATCGCCCGCAACGCGTCGTCGCGGCGCATCCCCTCGCGCATCGCGAAGGTGGCCTGGTGCACCAGGAAGTCGATGGCCACCACCGGATGATCGGTGGTCAAGGCCACCGTGACGCCGGCGTTGGCCAGCAGGCCGGGATTGGCCAGCGTGCGGTTGCGCAACTCGACCTTGGGCCGGGTGGTGAACATCGGACCGACGATGCACGGGATGTTGCGCTCGGCGATCACGTCGGCGAGCAGGTAGCCCTCGGTGGCATGGTTGATCACCAGCCGGTACCCGAACTCGTCGGCCAGCCGGATCGCGGTGGCGATGTCGTCGGCGCGGTGGGTGTGCTGGCACCACGGCAACTCGCCGGTGAGCACCCGCACCAGCACCTCCAGTGCCGGGTCGCGCTCGAACGGCTCCTTCTTGCGAGCCGCCGCGTCCCGGCTCGACCGGTAGTCCTGGGCCTTCATCAGCGCGTCGCGGATCACCGCGGCCACCCCGAGCCTGGTGGAGGGCAGCTGGTCCTTCTTGCCGTACACCTTCTTGGGGTTCTCGCCGAGCGCGCTCTTCACGCTGACCGGCGACTTCAGCACCATCTCGTCGACCATCCGGCCCCAGGTCTTGATGGCGACCGTCTGGCCGCCGATCGGGTTGCCGCTGCCCGGCTTGACCACGCAGGCGGTCACCCCACCGGCCAGCGCATCGGCGAAGCCGGCGTCGGCCGGGTTGATCGCGTCCAGCGCGCGCAGCCGGGCGCCGACCGGATCGGTCATCTCGTTGACGTCCTCGCCGGCCCAGCCCTCGCCCTCCTCCCAGACGCCGACGTGCGCGTGCGCGTCGATGAAGCCCGGCAGCACCCACTTGCCCGTCGCGTCCACCACCGGCGTCCTCTTGGGCAGTCGGACCTTGCTGCCGACCGCGCTGATCCGGCCGTCGGTTATCAGCACGGTGGCGTTGGGAATGGGATCGCCCTCGATCGGGACCACATACCCACCGACGATCGCGACGCTGGATGGCTGCTCAGTCATGGACAGACCCTAGCGGGGGCGGTGATCACCGGAGATCCCAGCGGCGTCGGGCGATTCGGACCGGCACCGGCTGGTCCAGGGCCAGTGCTCGCAGCACCGACCGGCGCGCCCGCAGCCACCAGCGGGTCAGCTGGATCAGCCCGGCCAGCTGCACGGTCACCGCCGCCGAGAACGCCAACCGGTAGCCGGCCCGGTCGGCACCGGCCAGCTCCAGCACCCAGCCGACCACCAGGCAGGACATGATCGCGGCCAGGAAGCCGGCCACGTTCACCACCCCGGTCGCGGTGCCCACGATGGCCGGGCCGTTGTAGTCGCGAGCCAGCGCGAACCCGATGCCGGACACCGGCGCGCCGGTGCCGGTCAACAGCACCAGCGCGATGAGCAGGCCGCGTGGCACCGGGCCGGCGAACAAGGCCAGCACCAGGTACCAGCCGAGCACGGTGGCCAGGCAGCTGCCGATCGCCAACGGCACCCGCACCACCGGATGCCGGGCGATCAGGTAGCCGATGCCCGGGCCGGCGGCGATCGCCACCAGCACGCTGAGCAGCAGCAGCGTGCTGGCCGAGCCGCGGCTGAAGCCCTGGCTCTGCACCAGGAACGGCAGGCCCCAGAGCACGGCGAACATCAACGAGGTGCTCATCGCGGTGAAGTGCAGCCAGTAGCCGGCCCGGGTGCCGGGCAGCCGCCAGGCCGCCAGCACCCGCTGCCCGACCCGGCCGAGGGCGGCCCGCAACTCGGCCGAGTCGGCCGGCCGAGCGGGTCGGCGCGGCGCGGCCGGCAGCATCAGGTACACGGCCAGGCCGCTGACCAGTGACAGCCCGCCGGCGACCAGGAAGGTCGGCGACCAGCCGACGTCGCGCAGCAGCAGGGTCAGCGGCAAGGTGGCCACCACGTTGCCGATCGCGCCCAGGGTGCCGGTCAGCGCCACCACCAGCGGGTACCGGCGAGGGGTGAACTGGCCGGCGGCGAAGCGCAGCACGCTGACGAAGGTGAGCGCGTCGCCCAGGCCGAGCACCGCCCGGGCCAGCAGCGCCGCCGGGTAGCTGGCGGCGACCGCGAACAGCAGCTGGGCCAGGCCCATGGTCAGCGCCGCGCTGATCAGCAGCCGGCGCGGACCGTACCGGTCGACCAGGACGCCGGTCGGGATCTGCATGAGCGCGTAGACCCCCAGCTGCAGCAACACGAAGATGCTCAGCTGGCTGGGGCTGATGTCGAACCGGTCGGCCGCCTGCAGGCCGGCCACTCCCAGCGAGGTGCGATGGAACACCGCGATCAGGTAGACCGCCACCGCGACACCCCAGCGGCCCAGCGCGGTTCGCCGATGCGGGTGCGTCAGCTGCTGCCGCTCAGCTGATGACGTTGCCACGTAGCACTATTCTGCTCGGCTCGAACAGGGTGCCGAGGTCGGTGCGCGGGTCGGCCGGGTACACCACCAGGTCGGCCGGCGCGCCCTCGTCCAGGCCGGGATAGCCGAGCCAACCGCGGCCCCGCCAGGACGCCTGCGCGATCACCTCGGGCTGCGGGATGCCGGCCTGGACCAGCGCGGCGATCTCGTCCCGCACCCGGCCGTGCAGCAGCGAGCCACCGGCGTCGGTGCCGGGATAGATCGGCACGCCGGCCTCCCAGGCCGACCGGATCCGCTGCCAGGACGTGCCGTAGAGCGAACGCATGTGCTCCGCGTAGCGGGGGAACTTGGCCGCTCCGGAGTCCGCGATCTCCGGAAAGGTGTCCACGTTGATCAGGGTCGGCACCAGCGCGATGCCGCGCCGGGCCACCTCGTCCAGCAGGTCGTCGGTGAGTCCGGTGCCGTGCTCGATCGAATCCAGCCCGGCCTTGACCAGGCCGGGCAGCGCCTCCTCGCCGAAGACGTGCGCGGCCACCCGGACGCCCAGCTCGTGCGCTCGACCGATCGCGGCCGCCAGCGCGTCGTCCGGCCAGGTCGGCGCCAGGTCGCCGATCTCGCGGTCGATCCAGTCTGCGGCGAGCTTGATCCAGCCATCGCCCAGCGCCGCCTGCCGCTCCACCTCGGCGACCAGCTCGTCCGGCTCCACCTCGACGCCGAGGTAGCGGATGTAGCGCTTGGGCCGGGCGATGTGCCGGGCGGCCCGGATCAACCGGGGCAGCTCGTCGCGCTGCTGGATGTGCCGGTTGTCCACCGGCGAGCCGGCATCGCGCAACAGCAGCGCGCCGGCGTCCCGGTTCAGTACCGCCTGTTCGATCTGCCCGAGCTCGTCCGCCCAGCCCTGCGGGGTGATGCCGATATGGCAGTGCGCATCGATCAGGCCGGGTAGCACCCAGCCGGACGGGCTGATCGTCTCCACCTCGTGCGTGCTGCCCGGCCGCTCGAACGTCAGCCGGCCGCCGACGATCCAGGCGTCCCGTTCGGTCTCCTCCGGCAGGAAGACGCCGCGCAGGCGCAGGGTCGTCATGCTTCTCCTCACGGCTGATGCTCGGTCGATCGCAGCCTATCCAGGCTTGACACATTCCGATATAGGTATATGTTGTTCGGCATGGCTCGGGCTGCCACCACCACCGACGTGTTCAACGCGGTGGCCGAACCCCGCCGCCGGCAGATCGTGGATCTGCTGGCCGGCGGCGAGCGACCGGTGAACGACCTGGTCGATCGGCTGGGGCTGGCCCAGCCGCTGGTGTCCAAGCACCTGCGGGTGCTGCGCGAGGTGGGCCTGGTGACCTGCCGGGACGCCGGCCGGCAGCGGCTCTACCGGTTGAACGGGCCGGCGCTCAAACCCATCCACGACTGGGTGGGCAACCATGCCCGGCTGTGGTCGGAGCGGTTCGAACTGCTGGACGAGGTGCTGACCGAACTCACGGAACAGGAGCGACGAGATGAGCGAGCGAACGAGTAGTGGGGCCGCGGTGGTGACGCTGCCGGCGCCGGAGCAGATCCTGATCACCCGGCGGTTCGAGGCGCCCCGGCACTTGGTGTACCGGGCGTGGACCACCCCGGAACTGATCCGGCGCTGGTGGCATGCCGAGCGCGGTGAGGTCAGCGACATCGAGGTCGACCTGCGGGTGGGCGGTCGCTGGCGGTACGTGATGATCGCGCACGGCGGCTTCGAGGTGGCCTTCCACGGCGAATACCGTGAGATCGTGCCCGATTCCCGGCTGGTGACGACCGAGATCTACGAGGGGGCACCGGACAGCGGCGAGGCGCTGACCACGGCCTCGTTCGAGGACAGCGCCGGCGGCACCCTGCTGACCCTGCTGGTGGAGCACGCCAACCAGGCCGGCCGGGACATGCACCTCAACTCCGGCATGGAGGACGGCCTGCAGGACGCGCTCAACCTGGTGGAGCAGGTCGCCCAGTCGCTGAGCTGATCGGAAGCTGACCGGCCGGGCCGATCGCTGGGCTCAGCTCTTCGGGAACTTCAGCTTGGACAGGTCCGGCAGCTCGGTGCCGGGTGGCAGCGCTGACTGGGCGCCGAAACCGCTGGGCAGGCCGCCCGGCAGGCCGGCCGGGAAACCGCCGGGCATCCCGCCCGGGAAACCGGCCGGCAGCCGGGGCTGGGTCGGCCCGCGTCCGGACCTGGCCTTGCCCTTCTTGCCTTTCTTGCCCTTGGCGGCGCGGTTGTTGTTCCGCCGGCCGCCGGGCAGCATGCCCAGGCCGGCCATCCGGGACATCATCTTGCGGGCCTCGAAGAACCGGTCGACCAGGCTGTTGACCTCGCTGACGGCCACCCCGGAGCCGTTGGCGATGCGCAGCCGCCGGGAGCCGTTGATCAGCTTCGGATCGGTCCGTTCGGCCGGGGTCATCGACCGGATGATGGCCGCGGTGCGGTCCAGATCCCGGTCATCGACGGCGGCCAACGCCTCCTTCATCTGACCGGCGCCGGGCAGCATGCCGAGCAGGTTGCCGATCGGCCCCATCCGGCGGATTGCTTGCAACTGCTCGAGAAAATCCTCCAGCGTGAAGTCGGCGCCGCTGGTCAGCTTGGCCGCCATCCGCTCGGCCTCGTCGGCCTCGAAGGTCCGCTCGGCCTGCTCGATCAGGGTGAGCATGTCGCCCATGCCCAGGATCCGGGAGGCCATCCGGTCCGGGTGGAAGACGTCGAAGTCCTCGAGCTTCTCGCCGTTGGAGGCGAACATGATCGGCTGCCCGGTGACGTAACGCACCGACAGCGCGGCGCCACCGCGGGCGTCGCCGTCCAGCTTGGTGAGCACCACGCCGGTGAAGCCGACGCCCTCGGCGAAGGCCTGCGCGGTGTTCACCGCGTCCTGGCCGACCATCGCGTCGAGCACGAACAGGATCTCCTGCGGCTGCACCGCGTCGCGGATGTCGGCGGCCTGCCGCATCAGCTCGGCGTCGATGCCCAGCCGGCCGGCGGTGTCCACGATCACCATGTCGTGCTGGGCGCGCTGGGCGAAGTCGATCGAGTCGCGGGCCACCTTGACCGGATCGCCCTGGCCATTGCCGGGCTCCGGGGCGTAGACGGCGACCCCGGCCCGCTGGCCGACCACCTGCAGCTGGGTGACCGCGTTCGGCCGCTGCAGGTCGGCCGCGACCAGCACCGGCGCATGCCCGGCCTGCTTCAGGTGCCGGGCCAGCTTGCCCGCCAGGGTGGTCTTACCGGCGCCCTGCAGGCCGGCCAGCATGATCACCGTCGGCGGCTGCTTGGCGTACTGCAGCCGCCGGGTCTCGCCGCCGAGGATCTCGATGAGTTCCTCATTGACGATCTTGATGACCTGCTGAGCGGGGTTGAGCGCCTTGCTGACCTCCTCGCCGGCCGCCCGCTGCTTGACCGCGCCGATGAACTGCCGGACCACCGGCAGCGCCACGTCGGCTTCCAGCAGCGCGATCCGGATCTCCCGGGCGACCGAGTCGATGTCGGCCGGGGACAGCCGGCCCTTGCCGCGCAGGCCGGTGAAGACCGAGTGCAGCCGGTCGGACAGAGTGTCGAACACGCGAGAACCCCTAGCAGATGCCGTGTAGTCGACTCAAGGCTACGTGACCGCTGCCCGTCCCCTGTTCACAGCAGGCCACGGCCGCCGTCGACGTAGATCACCTGGCCGGTGACGTAGCCGCTCTCCTCGGCGGCGAAGAACGCGGCCACGTTGGCGATATCGTCCGGCACCCCGCCGCGCCGGACCGGGACGGTGGACGCCACCCGCTCCCGCATCTCCTCGATCGTGCTGCCGACCCGCTCGGCGGTGGCCTTGGTCATCGCGGTCTCGATGAAGCCGGGCGCGATCGCGTTGACGGTGACCCCGAACGGGCCCAGTTCGATCGCCAGGGTCTTGGTGAAGCCCTGCAGGCCGGCCTTGGCGGTCGAGTAGTTGGCCTGGCCGCGGTTGCCCAGCGCCGAGGTCGAGGACATGCAGATGATCCGGCCGTACTTGGCCTGCACCATGTGCTTCTGCGCCGCCTTGCTGCACAGGAACGCGCCCTTGAGGTGCACGCCCAGCACGGTGTCCCAGTCGCTCTCGGACATCTTGAACAGCAGGTTGTCGCGCAGCACGCCGGCGTTGTTGACCAGGATGTGCAGGCCGCCGAGCTCGCTGACCACCCGGTCCACCGCCGCCTCGACCTGATCGGCCTGGCTGACGTCGGCGCCGATGCCCACGCCGCCGAACTGCTCGGCGGTGCGCGTGGCGCTCGCCTCGTCCAGATCGAGCACCGCCACCTTCGCGCCGCCAGCCGCCAGCCGGGCGGCGATCGCCGCTCCGATCCCCTGCGCGCCACCGGTCACCAGCGCTACCCGGTCCTGCACTCCTGCCATCTGCGCGTTCCTCCCTGCGTCGGTCTTGCGGTCGGTCGGTCTTGCGGTCAGTCTCGCGGTCGGTCTTGCGGTCAGTGGTCGGTGGCGCCGGTCTGCCTGGCGAGTTCTGCCATGCCGGCCAGCCACCGCTCGATGTCGGCGGCCTTGCCTGCCCAGAACTTACCGACCTGCGGATGCGGCAGGATCAGGAAGCTCTCGGCGGCCAGCCCGCGCAGCACCGCGTCGGCCACCTGACCCACCGTCAGCACCTCGCCGGACGCGGCCACCGCGCGGGCGCCCGGCGCGCCGGCCCGCAGGCCGGTCATCAGCAGCGGGGTGTCGACGCCCATCGGGCAGAGCACGCTGACCCGGATGTTGCGGTCGGCGTAGCTGTAGGCGATCCACTCGGCCAGCGCCACCGCGGCGTGCTTGGTCACCGTGTACGGCGCGTCGGCGGGCGCGGACAGCAGCCCGGCCGCCGAGGCGGTGTTGAGCAGGTAGCCGCCGCCGGCCGCGATCATCGCCGGCAGCACCGCGCGGGCGGCATAGACATGCGCCAGCACGTGCAGCTGCCAGGCCCGCTGCCAACTCTGCTCGTCGGCGGCCAACCCGGCGCCGATGGCCAGCCCGGCGTTGGAGCAGAACAGGTCGATGCGGCCGTGCCGTTCGAGCACCCGACGTACGCAGGCGTGCACCGCGGCCTCGTCGGTGACGTCCAGCTGCTCGGCGCTGGCCGGCTCGCCGATCTGAGCCGCTACCGCGGCTACCGAGTCGGCGTCCCGGTCGGTCAGCACCACCCGGGCCGCGCCCTCGGCGGCGAACCGGCGGCCCAGCTCGGCGCCGATGCCGCTGCCCGCGCCGGTCACCACGATCACCGATCCGGCGATGTCCATCAGCTCGGCCCGCCCAGTGCGGCGAGCAGGTCCAGCCAGCCGTCCAGGTCGAGTGGCTCCGGGCCGGGCAGCACGGCCAACACCGGCAACTGCACACCGGCCTCGCGGTAGGCCCGCAGCTGGGCCACGCAGCTGGCCGCGCTGCCGTGCGGCACCAGGGCGTCGGCGACCTCGTCCGGCACTGCCGCGACCGCGGCCTTCCGCTCGCCGGCCGCCCACAGCCGCCACAGCTCGCCGAGCGACTCGGCCCGGCCGAGCCACCGGTGGAACTGCTCGTAGGCATCGACGGTCAGGTAGCCGGCGATCATCCGTCTGGCCAGCGCCCGGGCGTACTCGGCGTCGTCGGTGGCGCACACGAAGATCCGCGCGACGATCCGGCTGGCCGGATTGGCCACCGCGGCGACGCACCGCGGCACGTCCTCGGCGGCCAGCCAGTTCAGGATGGCGCCGTCGGCCTCCCGGCCGGCCAGCGCCAGCATGCCCGGCCGGAGCCCGGCCAGCAGCACCGGCACCGGCTCGGCCGGCGGCTGCTCCAGCCGGAACCGGTGGATGGTGAAGGTGTCGTACGCCTGGTCGATCAGCTCACCCGCCAGCGCCTGCTTGACGAAGCGCAGCACATCGCGAGCCCGCCGGTACGGCTGGTCGAACTCGATGCCGTTCCAGCGCTGGACGATCGCCGGACTGGACGCGCCGAGGCCCAGGCTGAACCGGCCGGGCGCGGCCGCCGCGAGGCTCGCCGCCGACTGCGCGATCAGCGCCGGGCCACGGGTGAACACCGGCACGATGGCGGTGCCCAGTCGCAGCTCGGGCTGCCAGGCCGCGGCCAGCGCCAGCGGGGTGAACGCGTCCACGCCGCCCGCCTCGGCCGACCACACGTCGGTGTAGCCGCACGCCGGCAGCGCCCGGATCAGCTCGGCGTGCTCGGGCAGGCTCAGCCCGGTCTGCGGAATGGTGAGGCCCAGGCTCATCCGGTGCTCACTCACGACTGCCTCTGGAGTCAGGTCGGTGGGAGGAGAGCCCGCCGAGTAGCAGGTCGGCCAGCTCGGCCGCCAGCTGCGCGGCGGTCTTCGGCCCGGCCGGCGAATACCAGACCGGCAGCTCGTTGATCACCCCGAACACCGTGAAGGTGACCATCTCCGGCGACGCCACCGCGGCGAACTCGCCGGCCCGCTGGGCCGTCCGTACCAGCTCGGTGACCGCGTCGTGGATCTGCCGGCGGGCCGCGCGCACCCGCTGCTGGTTGGCGTCGCTGAGCCGGTAGCCCTCCCGGAAGAACACTGTGGCCTCGGCCGAGCGGGCCGCCGTGGTCTGCACCATGTCATGCACGATCGCCCGCAGCGTGTCGGCCGGCGGCAGCCGCCGGGCCAGGATCGCGGAGAGGCCGGCGAGTTGCCGTTCGACCAGCTCCCGGTACACCTCGTAGAGCAGGTCGTCCTTGGACTGGAAGTGGTGGTACAGCGCGCCCTTGGCGACGCCGGCCCGGGCCACCACCTGGTTCACGCTGGTCGCGTCGTAGCCCTGCTCGGCGAACAGCGCCACGGCGGCGGCCACGATCCGCGACCGGGTGTCGGTTTCCGCGACCGTACTCATGGCCGGCGCCGAGCCAGCTCGACCCGCGCGACGCTGCGCAGGTGCACCTCGTCCGGGCCGTCGGCCAGGTGCAGGGTGCGCAGGCCGGCCCACAGCTCGGCCAGCGGGGTGTCACCGGAGACGCCGGCCGCACCGAAGGTCTGGATCGCCCGGTCCAGCACGTAGGACGCCGCCCGCGGCGCGGCCACCTTGATCGCGGCGATCTCCGAGGCGGCCTGCCGCACGCCGACCGTGTCGATCAACCAGGCGGTCTTGAGCACCAGCAGCCGGGCCTGCTCGATGGCCAGCCGGGACTCGGCGATCCACTCCCGGATCACCCCCTGCCGGGCCAGCGGGCCGCCGAACGCAGTGCGCTCGGCGGCCCGGTCGACCATCATCGCCAGCGCCCGCTCGGCCATCCCGAGGGCTCGCATGCAGTGGTGGATCCGGCCCGGGCCGAGCCGGGCCTGAGCCATCGGAAAGCCGCCGCCGGCAGGTCCGAGCAGGTTGTCGGCCGGCACCCGGACATCGTCGAAGCCGATCACCCCGTGCCCGCCGTGCGGGCCGTCGTCGTAGCCGAAGACGGTGGTGGACCGTTGCACGCTGACGCCGGGAGCGTCCAGCGGCACCAGGATCATCGAGTGCCGGGCGTGCCGGCCGGCGGCCGGCTCGGACACGCCCATCACGATGGCGAGCGTGCACTCCGGGCGCAGCGCGCCGGTCGACCACCATTTGCTGCCGGTGACCACATAGCAGTCGCCGTCCCGGACGATCCGGGTGGCGATGTTGGTGGCGTCGGAGGAGGCCACGTCCGACTCGGTCATCGAGAAGCAGGACCGGATCTCACCGGCCAGCAGGGGCTTCAGCCACCGCTCGTGCTGGCCGTCGGTGCCGAACATGGCCAGCAGTTCCATGTTGCCGGTGTCCGGCGCGGCGCAGTTCATCGCCTCCGGCGCGAGGTGGACGGACCTGCCGGACAGCTCGGCGATCGGCGCGTAGTCCAGCACCGACAGGCCCGGGCCGAACCGCTCGTCCGGCAGGAACAGGTTCCACAGACCGCGCTGCCGCGCCTCCTGCTTGAGCCGCTGCAGCACGGCCGGGGTTCGAAACGGCGTGCCAGCCGCCCGATTCGCCTGCTCCTGCTGGGCGAACTCGGCCTCGGCCGGGTAGATCCGCTCGTCCAGGAAGCGGGTCAGCTCGGCCTGCAGGCGCTGCGACCGTTCGCTGTGCCGGAAGTCCATGGGCTGTCTCCTAACCGGAAATGCGCTCGGCCGCGGCCGCCAGGGTGCTGTCCCGCAGCCGGCCGAACACCTCGAAGCCGCTGCCCACGGTCTTGCCCAGCAGGTAGCGGGCATGGATGCCGGCGGCGATCACCGCAAGCTTGAAGTAGCCGAAGCCGATGTACCAGTCCAGCTCGGTGAGTGGCTGGGCAGTCTGCTCGGCGTACCGGCGCAGCAGCTGCTCCGGGCTGAGAAACCCTTGCTCGGACGGGAAGTTCGGCATCACCGAGTCGGTGCTGCCAGCTCGCTCGTGATAGACGTAGAGCAGGCCGAGGTCGGTCAGCGGATCGCCCAGGGTGGCCATCTCCCAGTCGACCACGGCGGCGATCCGGCTCAGGTCGGAGGTGTAGAGCACGTTGGTCAGCCGGTAGTCGCCGTGCACGATGCCGGCCCGGGACTGCCGGGGCAGCGTGCGCCGCAGCTGCTCGACGACCTCGAGCTCGATCGGCATGCCGTCCGGCACCGAGGCCTGGAACTGCGTGTGCCAGCGGGCGACCTGGCGCTGCAGGAAGCCGGCCGGCCGGCCGAACTCGGCCAGCCCGATGCCGTTCGGGTCGAGGCCGTGCAGCGCCACCAGGGTGTCCACCAGCAACTCGGTGATCCGGGTGGCGGTGGCTTGGTCGGGCACCAGCTCCGGACGTTCGACGATGATGCCGTCGACGAAGGACATCAGGTAGAACGGCTGGCCGAGCACGTCCGGATCGCGGCACAGCGAGATGGGCTCGGGCACCGGCACGGCCGTGCCGTGCAGGGCCGAGATGACCGTGTACTCACGGGTCATGTCGTGCGCGGTGGGCAGCACGTGGCCGAGCGGCGGCCGGCGCAACGCCCACCACTGGTGGCCATCGGTCAGCCGGTAGGTCAGGTTGGATCGGCCGCCAGGGATTACCTCGGCCCGCAGTCGCGCCTGCCGCAGGCCCGGCTTGGTGGCGTCCAGCCACCGGGTGAGCCGGGCCAGATCCAGGCCGGGCGGGTCGGCTGTTCCGAGGCCCGGCATTCCGGCAGGCGGCATTCCGGCAGGCGGCATTCCGGCAGGCGGCATTCGGGCAGCGTATGTCCGACCGACCGGTCGGTCAACCGAGCTGGACGGGGTGGCGGCTCGCTACTGTCCCAACTTGCCGTCGATCCGCTCGCGCAGCAGATCGGCGTGCCCGTTGTGTCGGGCGTACTCCTCGATCATGTGCACCAGCAGTTCCCGCAGCGAGATCGGCGTGCCGTCGCGGGCATATCCGACGAAGTCCAGGTCGGTGTCCTGCGCGAACCGCTCGGCGAAGGCGACCTCCTCCCGCCACGCGGCCCAGGCCTCCTCGACCGCCGCCGGATCGGCCACCGCGCCGTCGAAGTCACCGTCCGGCTCGGCTTCGCTCTGGTAGCGCTTGGGCACGTCCTGGCCGGCGAACCGGCGGCGGAACCAGCTGCGTTCGACCTCGGTCAGATGCCGAACCAGCCCGAGCAGCGACATCGTGGACGGCTCGACCGCGCGCCGGGCCAGCTGCTCGGCATCCAGATCCTGGCACTTGATCCGCAGGGTCAGCCGCTGGCAGCGCAGAAATTCGACCAAGGTGGCGCGCTCGTCGCCCAGCGAGCTACCGCCCTCGCGCGGGTCGCTGTCGAGATCGAGGAACATGTCGGCGCGATGCTGGAGTGTGACCACCCCGCCATGCTGCCGAGGCCACCTGCCGGAAAGCAACTCGATAAGCCGCGCCGGCAATCCGGGCGATAACTCAGCCGACTGCCTGGTCGACGTAGCACCAGCGCCAGGTCTCACCCGGCTCCATGGAGCGGATCACCGGATGCTCGGTCTGCCGGTAGTGCCCGGTCGCGTGCCGTCCCGGCGAGGAATCGCAGCAGCCGACGTGCCCGCAGCTCAGGCACAGCCGCAGGTGCACCCACGAACCGCCGTCGCGCAGGCACTCCTCGCAGCCGGCGCCGTCGCGTGGGCTGAGGGCGGCGGGCGGCTGCCGCAGGTGTTCGCACGCCTCAGGCACTGAACTCACGGCCGACTCCCTTCCGCCATTGACAGTACTAATCGCCGGCAAGCTCCGGTGCCACCGCCTGGTCGTAGCGCAGCCCGCTGGAAGCCGGGCCGGGCCCGGCCGAGGTCCGCCGAGCCGACCAGGACAGCGGGCTGTCGGTGAAGTGAAGCAGCAGGTCGGTGGCCGCACTCGCCGGCTAGCGTGCTGAGTTGCGTTTTGCCTTGAACGTAAAGGCAAAAGCTTAATAGTACGGCTTGCCTATCGCTGTTCGGTACGGTAGAATCGAACATGTGATCGAGCAGCTGGTGACCGCTACGGATGCTCAGCTGCTCGCCGAGATCGTGGAGCTTGAGGCGGAGCTGGCGCGGCTGCACTACCGGCAGTTGGCGGTGTTGGCCGAGCTCAATGCGCGCAGTGTGCCGGGCACGCTGGGCTTTCGCGGGCTGTCGGATCTGATCGCGGCTCAGCTGCGCTGCGGCCGCTCGGAGGCGCGGAAGCGGGCCCAGGCGGTGGAGCGGTTCGGTGCCCGGCGGAGCTTGACCGGCGAGTCGCTGGAGCCGATGCTGCCCGCCACGGCCGCCGCGTTCGAGGCCGGCGAGGTCGGCTGCGAGCACGCGGCGGCAATCGCCGAGACGGTCGAGGCCATCCCCGCGGCGGAGCGGGCCGCACACGCGGCACCGGTGGAATCGACCCTGCTCGAGCACGCTCGGACCAGTGATCCGCGCACCCTGCGGCTGCTCGGTCAGCGGATCCTGGCCCACCTGGACCCGGACGGGCCCAGCCCCGACGAGCGGCGGCTGCAGCAGGCGCACCGGCGGCTCTCGCTGTCGCGTAACCCCGACTCGACCGGGCTGCTGGACGGCTACTTGACCCCGGCCTGCCAGGCGATCTGGGATACCATCCTCACCCCGCTGGCCGCCCGCCGGCCGGAGGACGCCCTCGGTCCGGATGAGCGGACCTCGGGTCAGCGGCTGCACGACGCCTTCGAAGAAGCCGGCCGCCGACTCCTGGCCACCGGAGACCTACCCGACCACGCCGGGCTACCCAGCCAGCTCATCGTCACCCTGACCCTCACCGACCTGGAACGCCGCGCCGGCCGGGCCACCACCCACCACGGCGGCACCCTCAGCATCGACGAAGCACTCCGCCTCGCCATCGACGGCGGTCTACTGCCCGCCGTGCTCGACGACACCGGCGGCATCCTCGCCTACGGCCGCGGCCGCCGACTGGCCTCACCCGGCCAACGCAAAGCACTCTTCGCAAGGGATCGTGGCTGCACCTTCCCCGGCTGTGACCGCCCCGCCGCGAAGTCGGAGATCCACCACGCCACCGACTGGGCAACCGGCGGCCACACCAACCTCGACAGCATGGCGATCGCCTGCGGCTACCACAACACCCAGGCACCCGCGCAAGGATGGCGGACCGTCATGATCAACGGCATCCCACACTGGCAACCACCACCCTGGCATCCCATCCAACAACCCCAACGCAACCACCTGCACCACCCCGGACTACTCAGCCACCAGGGCAGCGCTCCGCAAAGAGACGACCCCGAATGACGGAAAGCCGGAGACATCCGGGCGGCTCCAGCAGCCATCGTCCAAGCGGCTAGCTCGGGCACTCGGGGGCTAGCTGGCCAATGCGTGGGTCAGTGCGTCCTCGGCCAGCGTCCGGTGCCGCTTGGTGAGCAGCTTGCCGTCGGCGTCGGTGAGGTAGAAGGCGTCCACCACGAACGAGCCGAGCGAGGAGATCCGGGCCGACCGGATGTCCAGACCGCACCGCTCCAGCGCCGCGGTGACCCGGTGCAGCAGGCCGATGGCATCCCGGGCGCGCACCTCCAGCACGGTGGCGTCGGTCGCCTCGTCGTCGAACCAGAGCAGCCGCGGCGGCGGCTCCGGCGCCGAGGCCGCGGCCGAGTAGCTGGACTCCTTGGCCCGTAACCGGGCATCCAGGTCGAGCGTGCCGGCCAGGATCCGTCGCAGGTCGGCATTGAGCAGCGCCGGATCCGGCAGCTCACCGAACCTGGCCGAGACGGTGAACCGGTTCACCGCCATCCCCTCCACGGTGCGTACCTCGGCGGCCCGCACGTCCAGCGAGTGCAGCGCCAGCAGGCCGGATGCGGCCGACAGCAGCCCGGGCGCGTCCGGCGCCACGACCAGCACGTCCGAGCCCTCGACGGCCACCCGGGTCACCCCGCCCCGAGCGAGCCGCAGTACCGCCATCGACGGCGGCTCCGGAACCGGCAGCGCGCCGCCGCCCAGCACCTGGTGACAGCGGCGCACCAGCTGACCGACCAGCGTGGCCTTCCAGTCGCTCCAGGCGGCCGGCCCGGTGGCCGACGCGTCGGCGATGGTCAGCTGGTGCAGCAGGTCGAGCAGCGAGCCGGACCCGCCGAGGGCGGCCGCCACGATCGCGATGGTGGACGGGTCATCCAGATCCCGCCGGGTCGCGGTGTCCGGCAACAGCAGGTGGTGCCGAGCCAGCGCCGCCACGATGTCGGCGTCGGCCGCCGGGAACCCCATCCGCGCGGTGATCCGGTGGGCCAGCCGCTCCCCCACCACCGAATGGTCACCGGGATAACCCTTGCCGATGTCGTGCAGCAGCGCACCGACCAGCAGCAGGTCCGGCCGGGCCACCTCGGCGGCCAGCGGGCCGGCCCGTACCGCCGTCTCGATCAGGTGCCGGTCGACCGTGAACAGGTGCACCGGATTGTGCTGCGCCCGGAACCGCACCGCCTCCCACTCCGGGATCAGCCGGCTGAGCAGCCCGTACTGGTCGAGCGCCTCGAATACGCCGACCGCTCGCCGGCCGGCGCCGAGCAACCCGATCAGCTCGGCCCGGGCCGGGGCTGGCCACGGCTCCGGCAGCGGCCCGGCCTCGGTGGCCAGCCGGGTCAGCGTGTACGGCGCGATCGGCAGGTCGGCGGTAGCGGCGGCCCGAGCCACTCGCAGCACCAGCACCGGATCCGCCCACGGATCGGCGTCCCGAGCCAGCACCACCTCACCGGCCTGCGCCACCACGTCCTTGGCCAGCGGCTGCCGAACCGCCGCCGGCAGCGGGCGGCCGGCCGGCGGGCTGACCGACGAGCCCGGTCGCAGCCGGCGCAGCAGGCCGCGACCGGCCGGCGCGGTGAGCTCGGCCACCCGGCGCCAGCCCACATCGGTGGCGTAGGCCAGCGTCCGGGCCGCCTCGTTGACGGTGCGCAGCACGGTGTCGCCGTCTGCCAGGCCGAGCGCACAGGAGATCGGGTCGCGGTCCTGGGCCTGCAGCACGTCCGAACCACGGCCGGATATCCGGTGCAGCTCGCCACGCACGTCCAGCAGCGCGGTGCTCGCGGCCTGCACGGCCGCGCCCAGATCCAGCAGTTGAGCCGAGGCGAGTGCGCGTAGTCCCACCCAGTCACGCAACCCGCCCCGGCAGTCCTTGAGGTCCGGCTCCAGCAGGAAGGACGCGTCACCGAGGCGGTCCCACCTGCCGCGTGCCAGTTCCTGCAGCTCGGCCAGCCGGCCCGGCGCCGAGCGGCGCCAGCGGGAGATCACCTGCTCCCGCAGCAGGCCGGTCAGCGCCGCGTCGCCGCCCAGATGCCGGGCATCGAGCATGCCCAGCATCGCTTTCACGTCCTCGCCGGCCACCGCGATCGCCTGTTCCGGCGTGCGCACCGAGTGGTCCAGGCCGAGGCCGGCGTCCCAGATCGGATACCACACCTGCTCTGCGATCAAGCCGACCCCGGCGGTCTTGCCGTCGTGCAGCAGCACCAGATCCAGATCGCTGTACGGGGTCGGCTCCCGCCGGCCCAAGCCGCCCACCGCCACCAGTGCCACCCCGGGCCGGTCGGGCAGCAGGCCGGCCAGCCAGCGGTCGTACAGCGCGGTCAGCTCGGCTCGCAGCGGGGCGCCGATCAGTTCGGTCCGTCCGATCAGCGCCGCCCGGGCCGCCCGGATGGACACCTCAGACGGCGTCTTCACCCCGTTCCCCGGTGCGCACCCGGACCACCGTCTCCACCTCGGTCACCCACACCTTGCCGTCGCCGATCTTGCCGGTACGGGCGGCCTCCACCACCGCGTCGACCACCTTGGCCGCGTCGTCCGGCTCGACGACCACCTCCACCCGTACCTTGGGCACCAGGTCGACGGTGTACTCCGCGCCCCGGTACACCTCGGTGTGGCCACGCTGCCGGCCGAAACCGGAGACCTCGGAAACGGTCAGCCCCTGAATCCCCAGGTTCTCCAAGGCGATCTTTACATCGTCCAGCTTGAACGGCTTGATGATGGCGGTCACCAGTTTCATGCCTGCACACTCTCCTTCCGCCCCTGGCTCGGAGCGTAGTGGCCGGCCGAGCCGGCCAGCGGGCCGAAGTCGTAGGCCGACTCGCCGTGGATGGCCAGATCCAGGCCGGTCACCTCGTCCTCCTCGGTGACCCGGTTCTGCATCACCAGGCCGATCAGCTTGGCGATGATGAACGTACCGGCGAAGGAGAACACGGTCACCGCCGCGGCTGCCGCGGCCTGGTGCCAGAGCAGGTTCCAGCCGCCGTACTTGCCGCCGCCGCCATACAGGATGCCTTTGTTGGCGAGGGTGTTGATCCCGTCGGTGGAGAAGAAGCCGATCAGCAGGGTGCCCGTCCAGCCGCCCACGAAGTGCACGCCCACCACGTCGAGGGAGTCGTCGTAGCCGAACTTGTTCTTCAGCGAGATGGCGTAGGCGCACGCCGCGCCGGCGATCAGGCCGATGAAGATGGCCCCGATCGGGGAGACGAAGCCGGCCGCCGGGGTGATCGCGACCAGCCCGGCCACCGCGCCGGAGGCGGCGCCCAGCGCGGTGGACCTGCCGTAGCGCAGCTTCTCCACGGTGATCCAGCCGATCAGCGCGGTGGCGGTCGCGGTGTTGGTGTTCATCCAGGCCACCCCGGCCAGGTTGCTGGCGGTGAGCGCGGATCCGGCGTTGAAGCCGAACCAGCCGAACCACAGCAGCCCGGCCCCCAGCATCACCAGCGGGATGTTGTGTCCACGCATGTTCTCTCGCGGCCAGCCCCGGCGGCGACCCAGCACCAGCGCCATCGCCAGTCCGGCCGCGCCGGCGTTGATGTGCACCACGGTGCCACCGGCGAAGTCCTCGGCGAAGAACTTGCCGGACGAGTGCAGCGACTGGTTCAGCCAGCCGTAGCCGTTGAACACCCAGTGCGCGACCGGGGCGTAGATCAGGATCGACCAGGCTGCTACGAAGGCGACGAACGCACCGAACTTCCACCGGTCGGCGGTGGAGCCGGTGATCAGCGCAGGCGTGATGATGGCGAAGGTGAGCTGAAACGCCACGAACACCGTGGTGGGTATGGTCTGCGCCGAGCCGAGCGTCGGCACCACGTCGTTGATGTGCTGTAGGCCGGCGAAGTGCAGGTCGCCGAGGTAGCTGCCGGTGCCACCGAAGGCCCAGGCGAAGCCGATCAGCACCCAGGTGACGCTGACCACCGCGATGGCCATGAAGTTCTGCATCAGCATGCCCAGCGCGTGCTTGACCCGCACCATGCCGCCGTAGAAGAAGGCCAGCGCCGGAGTCATCAACAGCACCAGGGAGGCCGAGGCCAGCACCCAGGCGGTGTCGCCGGGATTGAGATTTTTGATATCGAACGGCACGTACGTCGGATCAGCTAGAACACCTGACAAGGGTCTCCCCTTCTGCTCGGGTGGGTGAGCGGTCTGCTCGATCGGTGGTAGCGAGCTGCCGGTCCTGATCGGGGTTGGCTGTTGCTCAGCGCGCTGCCGCAAGGATGCCGCGGGCCTGTTACGGTCGAAGCCCTGCCATGTTTCACCGAGATGAACGCGACCGCCGGGGCTCGACATGGTTGTCCCCGGCGGCCGGATAGGTTCAACGACTATGCCCAGTCTGGCCCGAGCCGAAGCGGCCGAACGAGCCGAGCTGCTCACCGTGGAGAGCTACCGGCTGATGCTGGACCTGCCGGCGGCCGGCGAAAGGTTCCGTTCCGAGTGCATCATCCGGTTCCGGGCGGCCAGGCCCGGTGCGAGCAGCTTCGTCGACCTGCGGCCGGCCGAGCTGACCTCGGCCGAGCTGAACGGCCGGCCGTTGGACCCGGCCACCCTGGCCGACGGCCGGCTGCCGCTGCCGGAGCTGGCGGCGGAGAACGAGCTGCGGGTCCTCGCGCAGATGCGCTACTCCGGCGACGGCGAAGGGCTGCACCGGCATGTCGACCCGGCGGACGGGCAGACCTACCTGTACGCGATGTCGTTCCTGGACGCCGCGCCGCGCTGGTTCGCCTGTTTCGACCAGCCGGATCTCAAGGCCCGCTACGACATCGAGGTGCGCTGCCCGGCCGGCTGGACGGTGCTGGGCAACTCCCCCGCCGAACGGCTCGCCGACGGGCACTGGCGGCTGGCCACCAGCAAGCCGATGGCCACCTACTTCGTCACGCTGGTGGCCGGGCCGTACTACTCGATCAACGCCGAGCATGACGGGATCCCGCTCGGCCTGCATGCCCGGGCGTCGCTGGCCGGCCACCTCGACGACGAGTCCCAGGATCTGCTGACGATCACCTGCGCCTCCTTCGACGCCTTCCACGAACTGTTCGGCATTCGCTATCCGTGGACCGAGTACCACCAGGTGTTCGTGCCCGACTTCAACGCCGGCGCGATGGAGAACCCCGGCTGCGTGACGCTGCGCGATCAGTTCGTCTTCCGATCAGCGGCCACCGCCGGTCAGCGGGTCAACCGGGCCACCACCATCGCCCATGAGATGGCGCACATGTGGTTCGGCGATCTGGTCACCATGCGCTGGTGGGACGACCTGTGGCTGAACGAGTCGTTCGCCGAGTACCTCGGTAACCGGGTCTGCGCCGGCATGCCCGGGTACCCGGGCGAACTGGCCTGGACCCAGTTCGGGATCACCCGCAAGGACTGGGGCAGCGTGGCCGACCAGGCGCCGTCCAGCCACCCGATTGCCGGCAACGGTTCCCAGAACGCGGCCGAGGCGCTGGCCGACTTCGACGGCATCTCCTACGCCAAGGGCGCCACCACGCTGCGCCAGTTGGCCACCCACCTGGGAGAGCAGGTGTTCCTGGGCGGCCTGCGTGAGCACTTCGCCCGGCACAGCTACGGCAACGCCAGCCTGGCCGACCTGCTGGCGGCCTGGACCGCGGCCGGCGCCACCGACCTGGCGGACTGGGCCCGGCAGTGGCTGCTCACCTCCGGGCTGGACACGCTGACTGCCGAACTGGTCGACGGCGGCGTGACGGTCCGCCGGCTGGCGCCGGACGAGGCCCGCCGACCGCACAAGATCCGGCTGGCCGGCTACGACGGCGCCGGCAACCGGGTGCTCGACCAGCCGGTCCGGCTGCTGTCGGACGAGCTGACATTGCCTGCCTCGACCGACCTACGCCTGGTGGTGGCCGACGGGCAGGACGACACCTGGGCCAAGATTCGGTTCGGCGACGACTGGGCAGCGGTGGCCGGCCTGCTGCCCCGGTTGGCCGACAACGGCACCCGGGTGGTGGTCTACAACGCCATCCGGGACGCGGTGCGCGACAGCGACCTGGCTCCCGACGCGGCGCTGGACATCCTGCTGCCGGCGCTGGCCGCCGAGCCGATCGAGCTGGTGCTCGCCCAGCTGTTCCAGTTCGCCACCCGGCAGCTCGCGGGGGTGTATGCCGCGCCGAGCCGGCGGCCGGCGCGGCGGGAGCGGATCTGCGCGCTGGCGCTGCGGCTGCTGGAGGCGGCCGAGTCGGGCTCGGACCGGCAGCTGACCGCGGTACGAGCGATGCTGTGGTCGAGTGACGACCGGGAGCTCCTGCAGGCTTGGCGGGCCGGCCGGGGAGTGCCGGCCGGGCTGGTCATCGACACCGAGCTGCGCTGGGCGTTGATCACCCGGTTGGCCGCGCTCGGCGCGCTGACGGTGGCGGACATCGACGCGGAGTTGGCCGCCGATCCGTCCACCGCCGGCGTGCTCCATGCGGCACGAGCCAAAGCGACCCGACCCGACCCGGCGGCCAAGCAGGCCGCCTGGCGAGAGCTCACCGAACCCAGCACGCTGTCGGCCTACGAGCTGTATGCGATCGGTGAGGGATTCTTCGAGCAGTCGCAGGACGAACTCACCCGGCCGTACGTGACACGGTTCTTCGCCGACATGCCCGGGACCGCTCGGCTGCGCTCGGGCTGGGCGCTGCCACAGGTGATCTCGGCCGCCTATCCGGTGCTGAGCGCCGCACCGGAGGTGCTGGAGTTGGCCGAGGCGACGCTGGCCGGCGACCTGGATCCCAAGGTCCGCCGCGCGTTGACCGACGGAACCGACGTGATCCGCCGGGCGGTGCGGTCGCGGCAGCGATTCGGCTGATCCGGTGTTCGGTTGACCCTGCCTTGGATCTTGGCTGGGCTCGATGCCGGAGTGTCATGGGTGCCAGATAGGGTCGAGCAATGACGGAGATGAGCGTCCGGGGTCTGACGGTTGCGCTACATGCCGGGAATCGAGACGAGGCGCTGGCCTTCTACTGCGCGCTGATCGGCCGAGACCCGGATCTGGGGCCCGACCCGGATTTTTATGAGTGGGAGATCTCACCCGGGGCCTGGCTGCAACTGGCCACCGGGCGTGAGGACATCAAGCCGGCGTCGTTCCGGCTGCGACTGCAGGTCGAGGACATCGACGAGTCGGTAGCGATCCTGTCCAAGAAGGGGTTCGAGCCCAGCGAGGTGCAGCGGCTGCCAGGACTGGTCGCCTTTGCCAACCTGACCGATCCGTGGGGGAATCCGCTGGGGGTCTATCAGGATCTGGGCGCTGTTCCTGGGGTTTAGTCGGATAAAAGCGCGGCGACGGGGAGTGTCGTAGGGGTTCGGTAGCGTTGCTGGGTAACGGCTCGCTCGTTTGAGGTTAGCCTTTGAGTTGCTGGCTAATCTCTGTTGACCGAGCTACCTGTCACTGTTAGAATCGAACACATGGACGGTTGGGACGACTGCGAGGATCTCGGCGACGCCGAGTTGCTCGCCTGCGCCCTGGCCGAGCACCCGGCGTTCCGGCTCGGCGCGGAGCTGGACCGGATCGACCCTGGGCTGTTGTCCCAGGCCGGGCGGGTGGATCTGCTGGTTGTGTTGGAGGAGCAGAAACGCTGGTTCGAAGCCGCTCAGTTGCGGGTGCTGGCGGTGATGCAGGAACGCGACACCTCCAGGCTCGGATTGGCGCAGGACTCGGTGTCCCTCGCCCTACAAGTGCCGCTACGCACCGCGCAGGGCAAGCTCGCCCAAGCCCGCACTTTGGTCCGGGAGTTACCTCAGACGCTGGCCGCCGTTGCCGGTGGCGCTATTTCCGGTGAGCATGCCCGGGTGCTGGCCGAGGCGCTGTGGCGACTGCCGGCCGATCCGGTGCTGGCCCCGGCGTTGGAAGCGGCGGTGCTGCCGGCGCTGCTGGACGGGCGCTGCGTCACGGTGCCGCAACTGCGGCAGCGGGCCCGGCGGGCCGCGCTGGCCCTGGACCCGGTGACCGCCGAGGAACGCCACTGGCGGGCGCTGGCCGATCGGACGGTGGGGTACGTGCCGGGTGAGGACGGCATGGCCAGCCTGCCGGTCGTGCTCGCCGCGCCGGAAGCCCAGTTGATCTACACCCGGCTCACCGCCGCCGCCACCCTGCTACCGGCCACCGACCCCCGCACGATGGACCAGAAACGGGCCGACCTGCTCGTCGACGCGGTGCTGTCCGGCCTGCCCACCGACGCCCTGCCTGTGCTGCAAGGGCGGCGGCCCTCGATCAACGTGGTCGTCTCGGCCGACACCCTCCTGAACTTGGATGACCAGCCGGCGCAGCTGACCGGCTACGGTCCGATCACCGCCGAAACCGCCCGCCGACTCGCCGCCGATGCGTCCGGCACCTGGCGCCGGCTGCTCACCGACCCGAACACCGGGGCCCTGCTGGATATCAGCCAAGACCGCTACCGGCCCGCGCGGCGACTCAGGGACTTCGTCGCCGCCCGGGATGACGTGTGCGCCTTTCCCACCTGCAACCAACCCGGCTACCGCTGCGAATACGAACACACCACCCCATATTCCGAAGGTGGTTCGACCTGTCGTTGCAACGGAGCCCTGGCGTGTAGGCGGCACAACCAATGCAAACACGACACCAACTGGAGCTACGTCAGAAACGACGACGGCTCCTTCACCTGGACCACCGACACCGGCCACACCTACACCAGCGCACCCACCACCCACTGGCCCCCGAAAACCCAACAGATCACACCACCCCAGCCGCCACCACCACCGACCATCGAACAGCTCCACGCCAAAGAAGACGCAACCTACGAACGACTCATCGCCATGTGGAAGACCGAGATCGAGCAAGCCACCCAAACCAACAACCACAAACAACAAGCCCAAGCAGAACAAGCACTAGCCACAGCCCACCGCCAGCGACAACGCCAACTCACCCACCGCACCAACCCCAACCACCCACCCTTCTGAGCGCAGCACGACCAGGGCCTGGATGAGGCCCGGGCCGGGGATGAGGCACGGCTCGCTAAGAACGCGGACCGAGGCCCGGCTGCGACTGGGGTCCGAGCGCGCCAGGTCGACCGGCGCTCGGGCATGGCCGGAGGATCCAGTCCGGGCGAAGCGGTCGGATAGGTTCGAGAACGTAACGACGCCCTTGTTCGCGAACCTATCCGACCGCGCAGCCACCCCAGCAGCCCGAGAAACGCCAATCACGCCGAGCGCCGATGCGACCAACGCCAAGCGACCCATCCGACCGTGCAGCCAAGCCAGCCGACCCGCAGCCACCCGGTGGGAGCCTGGCTACTCAGCAGCTGCCCGTCCGGCGACGAAGGCGCGCACGCAGGTCTCGATGTCATCCTCGGAATGCACGGCAGACAGCTGCACCCTGATCCGGGCCTTACCCTGCGGCACCACCGGATAGCTGAAGGCAATCACGAACACGCCCTCGGCCAGCATCGCCTCGGCGATCCGGCCCGCCTTGGCCGCATCCCCGATCATCACCGGCACGATCGGGTGCTCCCCCTCGAGCAGGTCGAAGCCTTCCTCGATCATCCGGCGCCGGAACAGCTCCGCGTTGCGCCGCAGCGCGGCCCGCTGTTCCCCGGAGCCGGCCACCAGATCGAGCGCTGCCAGCGATCCGGCCACCGTCGACGGCGCGACGCTGTTGGAGAACAGATACGGTCGCGAGCGCTGCCGCAACAACTCCACGATCTCGGCATGCGCGGCCACGTAACCACCGGACGCGCCACCCAGCGCCTTGCCGAACGTTCCGGTCAGAATGTCCACCCGGTCGCTCACGCCGGCCAGCTCCGGAGTGCCGCGGCCGTGCTCGCCGATGAAGCCGACCGCATGCGAGTCGTCCACCATCACCAGCGCGTCATGTCGCTCCGCCAGCTCGCAGATGTCGGCCAGCGGCGCGAAGTAGCCGTCCATCGAGAACACCCCATCGGTGACGACGATCCGGTGCCGGGCATCGGCCGCCGTCTTGAGCTGGGTCTCCAGATCTGCCATATCCCGATTGTGGTAGCGCAACCGCCGCGCCTTGGACAGCCGAACCCCGTCGATGATCGAGGCATGATTCAGCTCGTCGGAGATGATCGCGTCCTCCGCGCCGAACAACGTCTCGAACACGCCGCCGTTGGCGTCGAAGCAGGACGAGTACAGAATCGTGTCCTCGGTGCCCAGGAACTGCGACATCCGCCGTTCCAACTCCTTGTGCTGGTCCTGGGTGCCGCAGATGAACCGGACGCTGGCCATCCCGAAACCCCATCGGTCGAGCGCGTCGCGGGCCGCCGCCACGATCCGCGGATGATCAGCCAGGCCGAGGTAGTTGTTGGCGCAGAAGTTGATCACTTCCTGCCCGCCGGAGTTGATGTGCGCCGACTGCGGGGTGCCAATCAGCCGCTCCCGCTTGTAGAGACCCGCGTCCCGAATCTCGGTCAGCGTCCGAGCCACGTCCTCGCGCATGCTTGTGTACATCGACTACAGCCCTTCTTGAGACTATTCAGTCCAATCGAGAACTACCTTGCCGGTACTGCCTGACCTCGCGGTGTCGAAGGCCTTGGCCCAGTCCTGCGCGGCGAACCGATCGGTGATCACCGCCGAGACCGCCTCCCGCAACGGCGGGCTGGAGGCCAGCATGGCGCTCATCGCGTACCACGTCTCATACATCTCCCGGCCGTAGATGCCCTTGATGGTGAGCATGTGACTGACCACCTTCGCCCAGTCCACGGTGATCGGCTGGCTGGGCAGGCCGAGCATCGCGATCCGGCCGCCGTGATTCATATTGGCGATCATCTCCGGCAGCGCGGCCGGGTGCCCCGACATCTCCAGGCCGACGTCGAAACCCTCCCGCATGCCGAGCTGACGTTGCGCGTCGGCGATCCGGGCGGTCCGCACGTCCAGCACCAGATCCACCCCCATCCGCTGCGCCAGCTCCAGTCGCGCCGGGCTCACATCGGTGGCCACCAGGAACCGGGCGCCGACGTGCCGGGCCACCGCAGCGGCCAGCAGCCCGATCGGGCCGGCGCCGGTGATCAGGACGTCCTCCCCCACCAGCGGGTATGCCAGCGCCGTGTGCACCGCGTTGCCGAACGGGTCGAAGATGGCCCCGACGTCGGGCTCGATGTCCGGTCCGTGCACCCAGACGTTGCTCTCCGGGATCACCACGTAGTCGGCGAAGGCGCCGTCCCGATGCACGCCCACCGACAGCATCCGGATGCACATCTGCCGCCGCCCGGCCCGGCAGTTCCGGCAGGTGCCGCAGACGATGTGTCCCTCACCGGAGACCCGGTCGCCGACCCGGACGTCCCGCACGCCGGCACCGAGGTCGACCACCTCGCCGTAGAACTCGTGGCCCGGAACCAGCGGCGTCCGGATCTCGCCCTGCGCCCAGGCGTCCCAGGCCTCGATGTGCAGATCGGTGCCACACAGGCCGGTCCGCAGCACCCGGATCTTGACCTCGCCCGGTCCGGCTTCCGGTTCCGGCCGCTCGACGAACTCGAAGCCGGGACCGGCCACCGCCTTGTACAGCGCCCTCATAGCCGCCGCGTCCTCATCAACTGGGAGTTCCTTTCGCGCGGTTGCGAATCGTGGATAGCTTGCCAGACCGGGCTGACAGTCAGCCGACCTTGCCGTCCGGGCCGTCAGCCGACCTTGCCGTCAGCCGACCTTGCCGTCGGGACCGTCAGCCGACCAGGGCCTCGACGAACTGCACCGGGTCGAACGGAGCCAGGTCGTCCGGCCCCTCACCCAGGCCGACCAGCTTCACCGGCACCCCCAGCTCCCGTTGCACGCTGATCACGATGCCGCCCTTGGCCGTGCCATCCAGCTTGGTCAGCACCACCCCGGTCACGTCGGCCACCTCGGTGAACACCCGCGCCTGGATCAGCCCGTTCTGGCCGGTGGTCGCATCCAGCACCAGCAGGGTCTCATCGATCGGCCCGTGCCGTTCGACCACCCGCTTGACCTTGCCCAGCTCGTCCATCAGGCCGACCTTGGTGTGCAGCCGGCCGGCGGTGTCGATCAGCACGGCGTCCACCCCGCTCTCCCGGCCGATCTTGACCGCCTCGAAGGCGACGCTGGCCGGGTCGCCGCCTTCCGGACCGCGCACCGTTTCGGCCCCCACCCGCGATCCCCAGGTCTGCAACTGGTCGGCCGCCGCCGCCCGGAAGGTATCCGCGGCGCCGAGCAGCACCGTCCGGCCGTCTGCCACCAGCACCCGGGCCAGCTTGCCGCAGGTGGTGGTCTTGCCGGTGCCGTTCACCCCGACCACCAGCACCACCGCCGGCTCGCCGGCGTGCCGGCTGGTTCGCAGCGTGCGGTCCAGTTCCGGCTGCAGCGCGGCCACCAACTCCTCGGTCAGCAGCCGACGAAGCTGGGCCGGCTCGCGGGTGCCGGCCACCTGGGTCCGGGTCCGCAGCCGCCCGACGATGTCGAGGGTGGCGGCCACCCCGACGTCGGCCGACAGCAGCACCTCCTCCACCTCGTCCCAGGCATCATCGTCCAGCTGGTCCCTGGCCAGCACCGCCAGCAGGCTCCGGCCGAAGACGTTCTGCGACCGGGCCAGCCGGGCCCGCAGCCGCTGTAGCCGGCCCGCCGTCGGCTCCGGCACCTCCAGCGGCGGTGCCTCGAAGGTGTCCAGCTCCGGCGCCAATTCGCCCGGCCCGGCCTGCTCCGGCAGCACCGTTCCGGGCAGCACCGTTCCCGGCAGCAGCGTTTCGGGCAGCGTCGGCGCGCCCGGCTCGGCCACCCGCTCGGCCTGGTTGGGCGGCGGGGTCGGCGGCCGCGGCTCGGTGGCGGTCGGCGAACCGCGGCCACGGCGTCGGGGCACCACCAGGCTGGCCGTCACCAGGACGGCCAGCACCAGGATGGAAAGGACGATCAGGAGTATCTCGAGCACGCTTCCAGTCTCCCAGCCCGGCGCCTCGGCGAACGCCACGCCCCGGCCGGTGCCGCCAGGCCGCCGAACTCAGCCGGCACGGCCTTCCGGCCGCTAGGATGTCCTCCCTTAGCCCACCAGGGCCCGATCGCTGGGCTGGTCGCTGCCGTCCCGCAGCCGCTGGCTGATCACCTGGGTGATGCCGTCGCCGCGCATGCTCACCCCGTACAGCGCGTCGGCGACCTCCATGGTGCGCTTCTGGTGGGTGATGACGATCAGCTGGCTGCTTGCCCGCAGCTCGCCGATCAGGCCCACCAGCCGGCCCAGGTTCACGTCGTCCAGCGCCGCCTCGACCTCGTCCAGCACGTAGAACGGGCTGGGCCGGGCGCGGAAGATGGCCACCAACATCGCCACCGCGGTCAGCGACCGCTCGCCGCCGGAGAGCAGCGACAGCCGCTTGACCTTCTTGCCCGGCGGCCGCGCCTCCACCTCGATGCCGGTGGTCAGCATGTGTTCCGGCTCGGTCAGCACCAGCCGGCCCTCACCGCCCGGGAACAGCGTGCCGAACACGATCTCGAACTCGCGCGCCACGTCGTGGTAGGCGGCGGTGAACACCTCCAGGATCCGTTCGTCCACCTCCTTGACCACGGTCAGCAGATCCCGCCGGGTGTTCTTCAGGTCCTCCAGTTGGGTGGCCAGGAACTGGTGCCGTTCCTCCAGCGCCGCGAACTCCTCCAACGCCAGCGGGTTCACCTTTCCGAGCAGGGCCAGATCCCGCTCGGCCCGGCTGGCCCGCTTCTCCTGCGTCCGCCGGTCGAACGGGCCGGGCCGGGGCGCGACGACCTGCTCGCCCCGGTCCAGTGCCTGCTGGTACTCGGCCATCTCCTGCGCCGACGGCGGCACCGGCTGGTCGCCGCCGTACTCGGCCAGCAGCGCCTCCGGCTCGATCCCGTACTCCTCCACCGCCCTGGCCGACAGCTGCTCGATCCGCAGCCGCTGCTCGGCCCGGGCCACCTCGTCCCGATGCACCGCGTCGGTCAGCTCGGCCAGCTGACCGCCCAGTTCGCGGACCTGGCGCCGCGCCGCGGCCAGCGCCTGCTCCCGCTCGGCTCGGCTGGCCTGGATCCGGTCCCGCTCGGCGCCGGCCCGGGCCAAGGCCCGGTCCAGCTGCCGCAACGCCAGCTCGGCGGCCCGGTGCACCGCCTCGGCCACCAGCGCCGCCTGGGCCCGTCGCTGCCGGGCCTGCTCCTGCGACGCCCGCACCGCCCGTTCGGCGGCGGCCGCCCGCTCCAGCTGCTCGGCCCGGCCGGACATCGCCCGGACGCGCTCCTCCTGGGTACGCACGGTCAGCCGGGCATCCATCTCGGCCTGTCGGGCCTCGGCGACAGCAGCCGCCCGGGCATCCCGGTCATCGGCCGGCGGCTGCTCCTCGGTCGGCTCGGACTCGGCCAGCCGCAGCCGCTCCTCCAGCTCCACCAGGCCGGTCAGATCCGCGTCCCGGGCCTGCTCGGCGGCCCGCCGGGCCTGATCCAGCCGATCGGCCTCGCCGACCGCCGAGCGTTCGGCCTGTGCCAGCTCCGCCAGCCGCTCGGCGACCGCGTTGAGCCGGGCGTCGGACTCGTGCAGGGCCGCCAGCGACTGCTCCACCTCGGCCTGCCGATCAGCCTCCCGGCCGCGCCAGTCGGCCAGCTCGGCCTGCAGCCGAGCGCACTGATCGGCCGCCTCAACGGCCTTGGCCTCCGCCTCGGCATGCGCTGCCTGCACCTCCAGCGCGCTCGGGCTGGAGGCAGATCCACCGGCGGCCCAGTGCCGGGCGAGACAGTCCCCGTCGCGGGTCACCGCGCGGAGCTCCGGCCGGTCGGTGACCAGCCGCTCAGCCTCGGCAAGCGTGTCGACCACCACCACCCGGTCCAGCGCCGTTGCCACCGCGGCGCGCAGCCGTGCCGCCGGCTCGACCACCTCGGCCGCCCAGCGGGCGCCCGCCGGCAGCTCACCACCGGCCGAGGAATCGGCGACCCGATGCGGGTCGCCGATCAGCAGTCCGGCCCGGCCGGCGTCGGCCGCCTTCAGCCGGTGCAGCGCCTGGCTGGCCTCGGCCGTCGAGGCGACCACGACCGCGTCGGCGACCGGGCCCAGGGCCGCGCTGATCGCCGCCTCGAATCCGGGCTGCACCGTCAACATGCTGGCCACCGCGCCGAGCACCCCCGGCGTCCGGGCCTCCTCGCCCAGCAGTGCGCCGGCGCCGTCCTTGCCGGTCAACCCGAGTGCCAGCGCATCCCGGCGGGCGGACCAGGCCGAACGCTGCTGCTCGGCCGCCTGTAGCTGCTCGGCCAACCCGGCCAGCCGCTCAGCCGTCTCGGTGTGCCGGGCCAGCGCCGCCTCGTGCCGGCCGTCCAGGTGCAGTTCGCCCTGATCCAGCGCCCCGACCTCACCGCTGGCCGCCTCCAACTCGGCCCGGGCCACCGCCGCCCGTTCCCGGGCAGCCGCCGCGGCAGCACCCAGCCGGGCGATCTCGTCACCACCGGCCGAGGCCCGGCTGCGCAGTGCGTTCACCTGGCCGGCCAGCTTAGCCAACCCTTCCCGGCGGTCCGCGGCCGCCCGCGCCGCGGCAATCAACGCCCGCTCCGCGTCAGCCAGTTCCCGCTCGCCCTGCTGCCGGTCCAGCACCGCCTGCCGCAGTGCCTGCCGAGCCTGCTCCAGCGACTCTGCCAGCATCCGCTCCTGCTCACGCAGCTCGGCCGCCTCGGCCTCCAGCTCCTCCGGATCGCGGCCGCGCCGCTCCTCCACGGCGAATTCCCGGCTGTGCCGCAGCCGCTCGGCCGCCAACGTCCGGGTGCCGCGGAACCGCTCGGCGAGCCCGGACAGGCCGAAGTAGACCTCCTGGGCGGCGGCCACCGCGGGCGCATCGACGGCCAGCGCCTGTTCCAGTTCGGACTCGGCCACGGTCGCGGTGCCGAGATCCTGTTCGACCTGCGCCCGGCGCTGCCGGATGGCGGTCTCATCGGCCACCTCGGCGGCCAGCTCGGCCTGCCGCGTGGCCAGATCGTCGGCCAGCAGCCGCAGCCGGGAGTCGCGCAGCTCGGCCTGCACCCCCGCCGCTCGGCGCGCCACCTCGGCCTGCCTGCCGAGCGGCTTCAGCTGTCGGCGCAGCTCGCCGGTCAGGTCGGTCAGCCGGGTCAGGTTGGCCTGCATCGCGTCCAGCTTGCGTAGCGCCTTCTCCTTGCGCTTACGGTGCTTCAGGACGCCGGCGGCCTCCTCGATGAAGCCACGCCGATCCTCCGGACGGGCCGACAGGATCGAATCGAGCTGGCCCTGACCGACGATTACGTGCATCTCCCGGCCGATGCCGGAATCGGACAGCAGCTCCTGGATGTCCAGCAACCGGGCCGTCTCGCCGTTGATCTCATAGTCGCTGGCGCCGTCCCGGAACATCCGCCGGGTGATCGACACCTCGGCGTAGGCGATCGGCAGCGCGCCGTCGGTGTTGTCGATGGTCAGGGTCACCTCGGCCCGACCCAGCGGCGGCCGGCCGGCGGTGCCGGCGAAGATGACGTCCTCCATCTTGCCGCCACGCAGCGCCTTGGCACCCTGCTCGCCGAGCACCCAGGCGATCGCATCGACCACGTTGGACTTGCCGGAGCCGTTCGGGCCGACCACCGCGGTGATGCCCGGCTCGAACCGGAGGGTAGTGGCCGAGGCGAAGGACTTGAAGCCCTTCAGGGTCAGTGACTTCAGATGCACGCAGGCTCCGGCAACGTTCGACTCGCAGATCGTTACGACAGCATCGAGCGCTGTCGAGGAGTGAATCTACCGTCCGTCAGCCGGATTGCTGGACGCTGCGCCCTGGCCGGGCGAGATTGCTGGACGCTGCGCCCTGACCGGGCGAGTTTGACCAGCGCTGATCGGGCTGATTGGCCAGCCCGAGCGGGCGCGGCGGCCGGCTAGGCCAGCGCGGAGGCGTCCGAGGCCATCCGGTGCAGTTCGTCCAGCAGCCGGTCGGCTTGCTGGGATGCCTTCAGCTCGGCGAGTTCGGCCTCCAGATCGCGAACCCGGCCTTTAAGGCGGGCGACCTCCTCGACGAGATGGAGGTCTGCGGCGGTGGGGAGATGTCCCAGCAGGGCCCTGGCCATGTGGCGACCTTTCACGGACTCACGACACTCTCTGACGGGTCTCGCTGGCGGCGGTACCGCACTGCGAGCACCCGGTGAGTGCCGGTCGGGATCTGATGTGGTAGTGCAATGGTCGCACCGCGTAGCCCGTAAAACAAATCGCCCCCGGCGGGTCTTCTCAACGCTCCCGGAAGCCGGTCAGGTCGCCGTGCGGTTGGCCGTACCGGACGGCCACCTGGTCCACCTGGCCGGGCGTGTCGCCGGCCTCCAGCAACGCCGCCAGCCGCTCGCAGCCGGCCCGGGAACCCTCGGCGATCACCTCCACCCGGCCGTCGGCCAGGTTGGCCGCGCTGCCCACCAGACCCAGCCGCAGCGCCTGCGAGCGGGTCCACCAGCGGAATCCGACGCCCTGCACCCGGCCGGAAACCCATGCGGTCAGCCGGACCTGCTCCCCGCTCACCCGGTGGCGGCGGCCACCGCCCGGGGCGGGCGCTGGCAGGACGGGCAGTAGTAGGACGACCGGTTCATCCACTTCATCCGGGCGATCGGGCGACCGCAGCGCGGGCACGGTTCGCCGTAACGGCCATAGGCGTTCAACGAGCGCTCGAAGTAGCCGCTTTGGCCGTTGACGTTGACGTAGAGCGAGTCGAAGGACGTGCCACCGGCCAGCAACGCCTCGGCGAACACCCTGCGCAGTTCGGCCAGCAGGGTCCGCAACGCCGGCCGGCTCAGCCGGCTCACCGGCCGGTCACCATGCAGCCGGGCCCGCCAGAGCGCCTCGTCGGCGTAGATGTTGCCGACCCCGGAGATCGAACTCTGGTCCAGCAGCAGCCGCTTGATCGTGGTGCTGCGCTTACGCGCGGCGGTGATCCAGCGCTCGTCGTCGAAATAGTTGTCCAGCGGATCCCGGGCGATATGCGCGATGCCGGCCGGCACCGTGGTCGGCGGATCGGGCACCAGTTCGTCCAGATGCAGGCCGCCGAAGGTGCGCTGATCGACGAACCGCAATTCCGGGCCGCCGTCGGTGAACCGCAGCCGGCCGCGCAGGTGCGGCCCGTCCGGCAGCTCCGGCGGCAGCACCAGTAGCTGCCCACTCATGCCGAGGTGGCCGATCAGGCAGTCCGGGCCATCATCCAGTGGCAGCCAGAGGTACTTGCCACGCCGCTCGGCCGAGCTCACCGTCCGACCGGTCAGCCGCTGCGCCAGGTCCTCGGGCCCGGCCGAGTGCCGGCGGATGGCCCGTGGATGCAACGAGTCCACCGCGACAATGGTGCGGCCGACGACCGAGCCGGCCAGGCCGACCCGGACGGTCTCCACTTCGGGTAGTTCAGGCATCTTCTCGCAGTTCAGGATCTTGGCGCGGTTCAGGCATCCAAGCCAGCTTGATCATCGCCGTCCTGACCGGATTCGGCCAGGTCGTCGGTATCGGACAGTAGCTGCTCGCCCGGTTCGTCCGGCAGCTCCCCCGCCTTGCTGGCACCAGCCAGCGCCCGCCAGGCGGCCTCGGCGGCGGCCTGCTCGGCTTCCTTCTTGTTCCGACCGGGCCGCACGCCGAAAACCCGGTCACCGACCACGGCGGCCGCGGTGAAGGACTTGGCATGATCGGGACCTGCGGAGGTGATCCGGTAGTCCGGCACCCCAAGACCGCGCTCGGCGGTGAGTTCCTGCAGCGAGGTCTTCCAGTCCAGCCCGGCGCCGTGGTACGGCGCGGCGTCCAGCAGCGGGTCGAACAGCTGATGGATGACCCGGGTGGCGACTTCGATGCCGTGCTGCAGGTGGATCGCGCCGAGGATCGCCTCCAGCGTGTCGGCCAGGATGGAGGCCTTGTCCCGGCCGCCGGTGGCGTCCTCGCCCCGGCCCAGCAGCAGGTACCTGCCGATGCCGTCCGGACCGATGGCCCGGGCCACCTCGGCCAGCGCCCGCATGTTCACCACCGAGGCGCGCAGCTTGGCCAGCTTGCCCTCGGCCAGGTCCGGGTGGCGTCGGTACAGCGACTCGGTGATCACCACGCCCAGCACCGAGTCACCGAGGAACTCCAGCCGCTCGTTGTGCGGCAGGTCGCCGTTCTCGTAGGCGAACGAGCGATGGGTGAGCGCGCGCCGAAGCAACTCGGCATCCATCTGGACGCCGAGCAGGGCGGCCAGTTCCGCCGGATCCGCGGCAGCCGGCAGTTTGCTCACCATGGGTAGCTCACACCGGCTGCGCTGATCGCCGGTGTGCCATCGTGCCGGCGTCCCCCGTCAAGCCTTCCGTTGCCGCTCAGACGGCCAGAACCTGCCGGCCGTCGTACTGGCCGCAGTTGCTGCAGGCGGTGTGCGGCAGCTTCGGCTGCGCGCAGGCCCGGTTCGGGCAGGTCACCAGGGTGGGTGCGGTGGTCTTCCAGTGCGCCCGGCGGCTGCGGGTGTTCGAGCGTGAGGTCTTCCGCTTGGGAACGGCCACGACGATTACTCCTGACTCTGTGTGCTTGAAGGATCAGTGCCTAACCGTTCCGCCAGAGCGGCCCAGCGAGGGTCGAACTGCTGGTGGCTGTGGTCGTCGGGCAGGTCGTCCAGCCGCTCCCCGCATTGGGGGCACAGTCCGGCGCAGTCCGGCGCGCACAGCGGGGTGAGCGGCAGACTGAGCACCACCGCGTCCCGCACCACCGGCTCGAGGTCGAGATGATCGCCCTCGAGCCTGGGTATCTCGTCGGAATCGGTGGTCTCCTCGGTCGTACTGTCCGGATAGGCGAACAACTCGACGAATTCGACATCCAACGCATCGGTGAAACCGTTCAGGCACCGCCCACACTCACCGACCACCTCGCCGGTCACCGTTCCTGTCACCAGGACGCCCTCGGTCACCGATTCGAGCCGGACGTTCAGCACGAGCGGAGCACCTTCCGGCACCCCGATCATGACCAGGCCGAGCTGCTCCGGAGCTTGCGCCTCACGCCGGTAATCGCGGCTGCCGCCCGCCCGGCGTCCGAGTTCCCGAGTATCCAGGACGAACGGGCTGCGCGGATTCACTGACTCCACCGGTTGTGAAACGAAAACGCCGAAATTCGGCCGGACATGGATTTGGCCGTCGTTCAGACTACCCGAGCGGCCTGACACAACCGAATCGCCGGGTTGACCGCGGCCCGCGAGGCGCCGCGGCGCCGGCGAGCGAGCGATTCGGCGAGGGGTCAGCCGTCCTCTCGGCGGTGCAGCGCCGCCAGCCCGTTCTCGGCAGTGCCGAGCAGGCGCTGCAGCGTCGCCATCAACTCGGACAGCGTGCTGGTGGCGTAGTCCTGCGCATCGGTGGTCAGCCGGTCGGCATACTGCTCGGCCTGGGCCCGCTCGGTCGCCGCGGCCTGTTCGGCCTCACTACGGGTGGTGGTGGCGAACTGCTCGGCCTCGCCGGTGATCCGGGCCGCCTCGGCCACCGCGGCCTGCTGCACGCTGGCCGCCGAGACCAGTTGGGCTTGCTCCGCCCGACCGGCCTCAACCAGCTGCTGGGCCTCGGCGCGGGCGGCCGCGAGCAGCTGTTCGGCCTGCTCGGTCGCCGTTCGGATCGCCTCCGCCGCCCGTTGCTCGGAATCACTGAGCAGCTCCTCGCGCTGGGCGACCAACCGGCGCGCCTCGACCAGCTCCGGCGGCAGCACCTCGCGCAGCGCGTCCAGCAGATCCAGCGTGCGCTCGCGGGGCAGCACGCAGGAGCTCGACATCGGAATGGTTCGGGCGGTTTCCACCAGTTCGACCAGCTCGGTGATCACCTCGTCGGCGCGAGCCAGCGTGTAGTCGGTCACGGTCGGTCCTGTTCGGCCTGGCCGCGTTCGGCCAGCCGGCTGAGCAACTGCTTGTGTACCGAGTCGGGCAGCAGGGCGGCCACGTCGCCGCCATAGGTGGCAATCTCCTTGACCAGGCTGGAGGCCAGGAAGCTGTACTCCGGATTGGTCGGCATGAACAGGGTGTCGACGTTGGCCAGGCCCCGGTTCATCTGCGCCATCTGCAGCTCGTAGTCGAAGTCGCTGACCGCGCGCAGGCCCTTGACGATGACCGGAATCTGATGGGTTCGGCAGTAGTCGACGAGCAGTCCGTAGAAGGAGTCGACCCGGACGTTGCCGTACTCGGCGGTCACCTCGGTCAGCATCGCGATCCGCTCGTCGACGGTGAACAGGCTGGACTTGTTCTTGTTGATCAGCACCGCGACGACGAGTTCGTCATAAAGGTTGGCGGCCCGACCGATGATGTCCAGGTGCCCGTTCGTCACAGGGTCGAATGAACCCGGGCAGACCGCTCTGCGAATTACCGAGGACACGCGCATCGAAATCCTTGGCTTGAGGGTTGCTACGTGCGGCGACCGTACCAAAGGCAACCCTCGCCGTACCGGCGGTGCTTGATGGGCTTTATCTCAACCGGCCAGTCCGGCTCGGGCTCTCGGGCGGACCGCTCCAGCACCACCACCGCTTCGGGCGCCAGCCAGTCGTGGCTGACCAGGAGGTGCAACATGCTGACCACCGAGCCCGCCGGCATGGCATACGGCGGGTCGGCGAAGACCAGATCGAACGGCTCGTCGGCGCCGGCCGCGGCCAGGTAGCTCTCCGCGGTCAGCCGGCGGATGGTCGCGCCGGGCAGGCTGAGCGCGGCTACGTTGTCGGCCAGGACGGCGGCGGCCCGCCGGTCCGACTCGACGAACACGGCGGCCGCCGCCCCCCGGGACAGCGCCTCCAGCCCGACCGCGCCGGAGCCGGCGTAGAGATCGAGCACCCGGGCCCCGGCGATCTCCAGTTCCCCGCGCAGCGTATTGAACAGCGCCTCCCGCGCCCGGTCCGAAGTGGGACGGGTTCGCAGAGGCGGAACCGCCAGGCGCCGGCCACGGGCCAGCCCGCCCACGATGCGCGTCACGGTCAAGCAGCGTAGTGCCCGATGGCAGCGGCAGCCCGACGAGTTTTCGGCTGGCCTGCATGCGATTGACACGATCTGAGGGCTGAAACGGGCGCACCACGGCCGATCGGTCGTACTGTGACAGGGGTGGAGGACCAGATCTATCTGGTGCCCGGCGAGCCGTACCAGCCTGGCGAAGACACCGAGCCGCCCCGCTCCGGCCGTCGGCGTGCGCTGGCATCGGTCGGCTTGCTGGCGGTCGCCCTGGTGGCGATCGGCGTCCAACATGTCCGGTCCGGACATCTGCCCGCGCCGGCCGTCGCGCACCTGGCACCGGCGGCCGCCGCTGCCAGCAGCCCGTACCAGCAGTGGCCGCGGGGCGCCGGCGTGTGCGACAGCCGGGTCGATCTGCCACAGGTCAGCTGGACCAGGGTCGCCGAGCCGACCGGGATGACCGTGCCCGTCGAGGGAACCCCGCCGGCTTTGGTCGATGTCGACACCGGCCGGCGTTCGGCCATCCCCGGCTTACGGCTCCGGCCGGACCAGTTCGCCTCGAAGGTGATCCGGTCCGGTGAGGTCAGCTACGTGCTGGTACGCAGCTGCCCGCGGCGCTGGATGGCCACCGTGATTCGGGCGCAGGCCGGCCAACCCCAACGGGTCGTGTCCGGCGATCGGACGATCTACGGGCTGATCAGTGACGACGCGGGCGCGGTCTGGGCCGAGGCCTACACCGGACCGACCAAGGTCTCGCCGGCCGCCGCGCTGGGCACCACGCTGGTCCGGCTGGATCGGCCCGCGCCGGCGGTCGAGTTGCCGCCGGCGCTGAACGTGATCGGGCTGAGCGGCGACCAGGTGATCGCTACCGCCGCCGGACCGCCGGAGGCGGTAGGCCAGGACCGGCTCTATCGCTATGACCTGACCAGCCGGCGGGCCAGCCTGCTGGGCAGGGCCTACAGCGCCACCGAATCCCGCGGCGTGGTGTTGTGGACCTCGACCCCGTGCTCGGCGTGGGGCGCGTGCCCGCTACGCAGCCTCAACCTGCGCACCGGACAGGCCACCAACCGGGGCTACCACCTGCCACTCGGCTCGAGCATCAGCGGCGGCGTGCTCAGCCCGGACGGACACAAGCTCGCCTTCGCGCTGCAGCGCGAGATTGCCGATCCGTACTACCGTTCCGACCTGCACCCACAGAATCCGGCGGACCTGGTGGTGCTGGACCTGACCGACGGCGTGGCAGAGCCGGTGCCGAATCTGACCCTGCCGCCCGGTGCCATGCCGAGCACGATCACCTTCTCCGCCGACAGCACCTGGCTGGTCGTCACACTGCCCGGCGACGGCCGGATCGACCTCTACTCCTGGCGGTCCGGGCTGAGCCAGCCGCAGCGGACACCGCCGCCGGAGTGGTGGACCTGGCCGGACGTCAGCGACAAGCAGATTGACTAGGGCACTGCCCCCGGGTCACGACTTGTGCAGGTACTCGGTGCGCTCGGAGTCGAAGGCGTCCCAGAGAAACTCCTGCAGTTCCAGGTGATTCTCCAGCGTCGGGTCGCTGTCGATGACTTGCTGCGCCTCCCGGCGCGCCAGCTCGATGGTCTCCCGGTCGTGCAGCAGCGACAGCAGCTTCAGCCCGGACTGCCGGCCGGATTGGGCCGCCCCCAGCACGTCGCCCTCCCGACGCGTCTGCAGGTCCAGCTCGGCCAGCTCGAAGCCGTCGTTGGTACGGGCCACCGCGTGCAGCCGCTCGACGGCCGGATGGGCGCTGGGCAGCTGGGTATGCATGATGCAGGTGCCGCCCCAGCCGCTCCGGCCGACCCGGCCGCGTAGCTGGTGCAGCTGGGACACCCCGAACCGGTCGGCGTCCAGGATCACCATCAGCGTCGCGTTCGGCACGTTCACCCCCACCTCGATCACGGTGGTGGCCACCAGCACGTCCAGCGTGCCGGCCGCGAACCCGGTCATCGCGGCGGCCTTGTCCTCGGTGCTCATCCGGCCATGCAGCAGGCCCACCCGCAGGCCGGCCAGCTCGTTGGCCGAGAGCTGGGCATACATCGACAAGACCGAACTGACCTGGGCCGCGTCCTCGTCCGAGGCCGCTGCGATGTCGTCGAGGTCGTCGTCCTCGCCGATCCGCGGGCAGACCACGAAGGCCTGCCGGCCCTGCTCGACGTCCTCCCGGATCCTGGTCCAGATCCGCTCGTACCAGCCGGGATGCTCGGCGATGGGCGCAACCGAGCTGACGACGACCTTGCGACCGGCCGGCATCTCGTGCAGCTCGGAGACCTCCAGGTCGCCGAAGACCGTCATCGCCACCGTGCGCGGGATCGGCGTCGCGGTCATCACCAGCATGTGCGGCGGCGCCGATGCCTTGCTGCGCAGCGCGTCGCGCTGCTCCACCCCGAACCGGTGCTGCTCGTCGATCACCACCAAGCCGAGCTCGGCGAACTGCACCTGGTCCTGGATCAGCGCATGGGTGCCGATCACGATGCCGGCGGTGCCGGAGGCGGCCTCCAGCAGGGCGCCGCGGCGCGCGGCGGCCGACATCGAGCCGGTCAGCAGCACCACCCGGGTGCCCTGCTCCGCGCCGCCCAGGGTGCCGGCCTGGGCCAGCTCGCCGAGCAGGTCGTTGATGGTCACCGCGTGCTGGGCCGCCAACACCTCGGTCGGCGCCAGCAGCGCGGCCTGGGCGCCGGCGTCCACCACCTGCAGCATCGCCCGCAGCGCCACCACCGTCTTGCCCGAACCCACCTCACCCTGCAGCAACCGGTGCATCGGATGCTCGGCGGCCAGCTCCTGCTCGACCTGCGCGGCGATCGCCGACTGCTCACCGGTGAACTCGAACGGCAGCCGCTCGGTGAAGGCGTCGACCAGGCCGCCGGTCACCCGTGGCCGGGCGACCGCCGGGTTGGCCGAGATCCGGTGCCGGCGCTGGGCCAGCACCAGTTGCACGCCGAACGCCTCGTCGAACTTGAGCCGGCGCTTGGCCCGGTGCCACTCGTCCATGTCGTCCGGCCGGTGGATCTGGCGCAGTGCCCGGTCCAACTCCATCAGGCCGACCCGGGCCCGTACCTCCAGCGGCAGCGACTCGGGCACCGGGTCGAGCATGCTGAGCACGAGCTCCATCGCGCGGGCGATCGTCCAGGACGGCAACCCGGCCGCCGCCGGATAGATCGGGATGATGGTGCCGGCGAAGTCCTGGTTCTGCAGCTCGTCGGAGTCGTCGAAGAGCAGGTATTCGGGCTGGTTGAACTGCATCCGGTTGCGGAACCGGCTCACCTTGCCGGCGAACATGCCGTACCGGCCGGGCAGCAGCTCACGCTCACGCCACGCCTGGTTGAAGAAGCTCAGGCTGGCCTTGTGCGGCCCGGACCGGATGACCACCTCGAGAATGCTCAGCTTGCGGCCGGGGACCCGGCGCAGCGAGCAGGAGGCGATCTCCGCCTCCACCGTGACGTTCTCGCCCTCGACCAGCTTGGACAGGTCGGTCTTCTCACCGCGCTTGTTCATCCGGCGCGGATAGTGCCGGACGAACTCCCCCACCGTGCTCAGCTCCAGGCCCTGTTCGATCCGCTTGGCCGACTTGCCGCCGAGCAGGTCGACGAGCTTGGTGGAACGAACGGCCATGTCAATCACTCTGCCAGACGCTGCCGACAACAACGGCTGGGCAAGCTGACTACTCCACGCCGATCAGCAGCGGGTAGTGCGGCTGGCCGCCGAAGTAAGAGCTCACCTCGACGAAGGGCAGCCGGCTGCGCACATGCTCCACCACCGCCGCGGCTGCCTCGGCCGCGTCCGGATCGGCGCCGGAGAGCACCGTGACCAGCTCGCCGCCGGCCGCGACCAGCCGGCTCACCAGGCTGATCCCGATGCCGGCCACGTCGGCACCGATCTCCACCACCTCGCCGTCGATCAGTCCCAGCACGTCACCGGCCGAGCAGCGCCCGGCGTAGGTGATCGAGTCGCGCACCGCGATGGTCACCTCGGCGAACCGGGTGGCACCGGCCGCCTCGGCCAGCGCGATCACGTCGTCCTCGAACCGGCGCTGCTCGTCGTGCACCGCCACCGCGGCCAGCCCCTGCACCGGCGACTTGGTCGGCACCACCGCCACCGTGATGCCCTGCTCCCGAGCCTGCGCCGCGGCCAGCTCGGCCACGCCACCGATCGCGGCCGCGTTGGGCAGCAGGATCACCTGGGCGGCTCCGCTGTCCAGGATGCCCGCCAGCACCTCGGCGGTGGACGGATTGGCGGTCGGGCCGCCGTCGACCACCAGCACGCCCTCGGCGCGGAACAGGTCGCCCAGCCCATCCGCCGGCGCGACCGCCACCAGCGCCACCCCGGATCGGTCGCTGACCGGCTCGGCGGCCACCTGGTCGTCGAACCGGATCACCGTGATCCGGTGCGGCCGGCCGGCCTCGATGCCCGCCTCGATCGCCGCGCCGACGTCGTTGGCATGCACGTGCACGTTGAACAGCCCGCTGCCGGTGCCCACCACCACCAGCGAGTCACCCAGGGTGGCCAGCGTCTGCTTCAGCCGGCCGGCCGCCTCGTCGGTGGCGTGCAGCAGGTACTGCACCTCGTAGCCGTACTCGGCGCTGCCCGACTCCCGCGCCTGCCGCAACGCCCGCCGGTCACGGGGTCGCAACGGCGGCGGCCCGCTCTCCACCGGTTCGCCGGTGACCACCGCGGCAAGCTCGTTGAGCAGCACCACCAGGCCCCGCCCGCCGGCGTCGACCACGCCGGCCCGGGCCAGCACGTCCAGCTGCTCCGGGGTCCGGCGCAGTGCCTCCTCGGCGGCCCGCACGGTGGCCAGCATCAACGCCGGCAGCGCCGGCTCGGCCATCGCCTCGGCGGCCTCGGCACAGCTGCGGATGACCGACAGCACGGTGCCCTCGACCGGCTCGGCGACCGCCGCGTAGGCGGCATCGGTGGCCAGCCGCAGGCCGGCGACCAGCTTCGATCCGTCGGCCTCGTCGACGTCGGCCAGCGCGTCGGCCAGCCCGCACAGCACCTGCGAGACGATCACCCCGGAATTACCCCGGGCACCCAGCACCGCGCCCTGGGCCATCGCCCGCAGCACCTGTCCGGCCGAGGCCGACCGGTCGGCGGCCACCGACTCGGCCGCGCTGCGCAGGGTGAGCTCCAGGTTCGTCCCGGTGTCGCCGTCCGGAATCGGGAACACGTTCAGGTCGTCGATCTCGCAGCGATGCGCCGCCATCGAATCCGCCGCGGCCTGACACCAGCGGCGGACGGCGGAGGCATCCAGCACGTCGAGCATGCCCGCACCCTACTTCGGTGCCGGCCGGGCATGCTCGACGTGACGGCGGCTACCGTGGCGAGCTCGGCCGGTCAGCCGGTTTTGATCGGCAGCGGACCGCCCGGCTACACTGGACCGGTTGCCCGGCGGCAGGTCGCCGGACGCCCATATCATGGGTAGAAACCCACGTCTTCAAGGAGGCCATGGTGGCCAGCCACTGCGATGTCTGCGGCAAGGGGCCCGGCTTCGGCATGTCCGTCTCGCACTCACACCGCCGAACCCACCGCCGGTGGAACCCGAACGTGCAGACCGTCCGCGCGCTGGTGGCGCCCGGCACTCGCCGCCGGATCACCGTGTGCACGTCCTGCCTGAAGGCCGGCAAGGTCAGCCGCGGCTAGTACGACTCCTCACTGCTGTACGACAAGGCCGGTCCCGATCTCGGGGCCGGCCTTGTCGTACTACCTGAAGTGCTCGTGGCCGGGGTGGTGCGCCGGCAGCCCGTCCAGTCGGACCCCGGACCCGTCGCCGACCAGGCCGATCAGCTGCCACGGCTCGGGCAGCCGGGTGCCGTTGGGGAAGGTGGCCACCAGCGCGTAGTCGTCACCGCCGCCGAGCACCCAGCTCATCGGGTCGGCGTTCAGCGCAGAGGACACGTCGCGCAGCTTGGCCGCCGGCTGCAGCGCCGCCGACTGCAGGTCGATCCGCACCTTGCTCGCCGAGGCGATGTTGCCGAGGTCGGCCACCAGCCCGTCCGAGATGTCGGTCATGGCGGTCGCCCCCAGTTCGGCCGCCCGCACCCCCTCGGCGTACGGCGGCTCGGGCCGGCGGTGCGCGTTGACCACTCCGACCGGGGACCGGAAGCCTCGGGATAGCACCGCGAAGCCGGCAGCGGCCCAGCCGAGCCGGCCGACATAGCCGACCAGATCGCCGGGACGGGCACCGGACAGCAGCACCGGCGGCCGGCCGGCCAGGTCGCCGAGCGCGGTGATCGAGAGCACCACCAGGTCGGCGGCGCTGACATCGCCGCCGGCGATACCGGCGCCGACCTCGGCACACTCCTCGGCCAGGCCGGCCAGCAGGCCGTCCAGCCAGCCGACCTCGGTGTCGGCGGGCGCGGCCAGTCCGACCAGCAGCGTGGTCGGTCGGGCGCCCATCGCGACGATGTCGGCGAAGTTACGGGCGGCCGCCTTGTGCCCGATGTCGTTGGCGGTCGACCAGTCCCGCCGGAAATGCCGATGCTCGATCAGCAGGTCGGTGCTGGCCACCACCCGGCCGTCCGGGCAGGCCAGTACCGCGGCGTCATCGCCCGGCCCGACCAGCGTCGACTCCGGCTGGCGCAGCGCGCCGGTGATCCGCCGGATCACCCCGGACTCGCCCAGTTGGCCGATCGTCCTCGCCTGCGAAACCGCCTCGGAAATGACCGCGCTCCTCTGCTCGTCGTCCCGCCGCTCGGTGACCTGCGTCGGCGCGCATGTCATTGTTCGGCTCCGCGCTCGCTGCACTCCTCGTGGCTGACGCTGACGCTGCCGCTGCCGCGATGCTCACTCGCTGTCGCCTTCGAGAATCCTCACACAGCCGTCCGGCTTCGGTGCGCTAGGTTCGGGTGTCAGCATCGACGAAAGGACGTAGAGGTGCCCGAAACCGTCAGTGCCTACATCCTGATCCAGACCGAGGTGGGCAAGGCCGCCGCGGTGGCGCAGCAGATCGCCGGCCTGCCGGGGGTGACGCTCGCCGAGGACGTCACCGGACCCTACGACGTGATCGTGCGGGCCGAGGCCCAGAACATGGACGAGCTGGGCCGGCTGGTGGTCGCCCGGGTACAGGGCGTGGACGGCATCACTCGAACCCTGACGTGCCCGGTCGTGCACCTGTAGCACCTCGAGCGCAACGCCGCACCAGCCGAACGCCGCAGGAGCCCGCACATCGACCGCACCCGCCGCCGCGCCGCCGTGATCGCCACCGCGTTCGCACTGCCGGTCACGGTGCTGCTGGCCTTCCTCCTCACCGCCCACCAGGCATCGGACCATCAGCCGAACCGGCCGGCCGGCGCGTCCTCGACCGGCCCGCTGCCGGCGGTGACGGTGGCCGCGCCGCCGTCACCGGCCGCCGCCACCGCGGCCGCCTGCGTGAAGGTGTTCGCCAAGCTGCCGGTGCAGCTCGGCACGCTGGCGCCACGCAAGACTGACACCGACTCCTCCTTCGTCGCCGCCTGGGGCGATCCGGCCATCGTGCTGCGCTGCGGAGTGGCCAGGCCGGCCCTGCTGGGCAGCCCGCAGGCGGCCCAGCTGCTGGAGGTCAACTCGGTGATCTGGCAGCCTGACCCGCGACAGGCACAGACCGTCTACACCGCGGTGGACCGCTCGGTCTACATCGAGGTCATCGTGCCGGCCGGCGCCGACCAGCCGCTGCCGCTGCTGGCGCCGGCGGTGCAGGCGCTGCCACAGCTGTGCACGGCCACCGACGCGGCCGGGAACACCACAAACCCCACGCTACCCATCTGCGGTGGCTGATCATCCGCTCTCCCGCGAGCGTCCAGAACCTAAGGTTCAGCGGGCGCGACGAAGCGCGGTGGCGATCAGCCGGTCCAGCAGTTCCGAATAGCTCACGCCGGTCTCGGCCCACATCTTCGGATACATCGAGATCGGCGTGAAACCAGGCATGGTGTTCACCTCGTTCAGCACGAACTGCCCGTCGGGGGTCCAGAAGCCGTCCACCCGGGCCAGCCCGGAGCATTCCAGCAACTCGAATGCCTGGCAGGCCACGTCCTGCACCTGCTTGACGCCGGCCTCGCCGATCGGGGCCGGGATGTCGAACTCGCAGGACTCCTCCAGGTACTTCGCCTCGAAGCTGTACCAGTCGAATCCCGCCCGCAGTCGGATCTGGGCCGGCAGCGACGCCGACACCGTGCCGTCGGCGTCCTCGAGCACCCCGCACTCGAGCTCACGGCCGGCCTGGCCGGCCTCGATCAGCACCTTGTCGTCGTAGCCGAACGCCAGCTCCAGCGCGTCGGCCAACTCGTCGTAGTTCCGTACCCGGCTGATGCCCACCGAGGAACCGGTCCGGGCCGGCTTGACGAACAGCGGCAGGCCCAGCTGCTGGACGTCCATGGTGCGCACCGAACGACCCCGGCGGACCACCTGGTACGGCGTCACGGCCAACCCGGCCGCGCTCAGCACCGTCTTGGCGAAGGCCTTGTCCATCGCCGCGGCGCTGGCCAGCACCCCGGATCCGACGTAGGGGATGCCGGCCAGCTCCAGCATGCCCTGGATGGTGCCGTCCTCGCCGTTGGCGCCGTGCAGCACCGGAAAGACCACGTCCGCCTCGGCCAACCGTTCCAGCGCGGAGCCGGGGCCGGAACCGAACGCGGTGATCGAGGTGCCGCCGGGCTCGGCCACCGAGGGCAGTTGCCGGTTGGCGATCCGCAGCTGTGCCGGATCGACCGAGGTCGGCACCCAGGCACCGGATGGGGTGATGCCGATCGTCACCACGTCGTACTTGGCCGGGTTCAGCGCGGCCAGCACGCTGCCGGCACTGACCACCGAGATTGCGTGCTCGTTGCTACGGCCGCCGTAGAGGACCGCGACCCGGATTCGTTCAACCACGACCATCGAGGCTAGCCGACGGTCATTCGCTCTTGGTGGAGCGGCTCATCAGCAGCGTGGCCGCATCGACCGGTCGCAGCTCGGAGTGGCAGACCGCATCCATCACCTTGGTGATGGGTACGTCCACCCCGTGCCGGTTGGCCAGATCCAGCACCGATCGGCAGGATTTCACCCCCTCGGCGATCTGGCCCTGCGTGGCCGCCTGGGCCTGCTCGAGGGTCTCACCACGGCCCAGCCGCTCGCCGAAGCTGCGGTTGCGCGACAGTGGCGAGGCGCAGGTGGCGACCAGGTCGCCCAGGCCGGCAAGGCCGGCGAAGGTCATCGGGTCAGCGCCCAGCACCATCCCCAGCCGGGCCGTCTCGGCCAGGCCGCGGGTGATCAGCGAGGCGATGGTGTTGTCGCCGAAGCCCATCCCGGCGGCCATCCCGCAGGCCAGCGCGATCACGTTCTTCACCGCGCCGCCGAGCTCGGTGCCGACCACGTCGGTGTTGGTGTAGGGCCGGAAGTACGGCGCCGTGCAGGCGTCCTGGATGGCGGTGGCCCGATCGAGATCTATGCAGGCAACCACCGTGGCGGTGGGCTGCTCGGCGGCGATCTCCCGGGCCAGGTTGGGCCCGGAGACCACCGCCACCCGGCCCGGATCGGCGTCGACCACCTCGCCGATCACCTCACTCATCCGCTTCACGGTGCCCAGCTCGATGCCCTTCATCAGGCTGACCAGGCTGGCCTGCGCCGGCACCAGCGGGGCCCATCGGCTCAGGTTCTCCCGCAACGTCTGGGACGGGATGGCGAAGGCCACCAGATCCACGCCGGCCAGCGCGGTCGCCGCGTCGGCGGTGGCGATCAGCTCCGCCGGCAGCGTCACGCCGGCCAGGTAGTCCGGGTTCTGATGCTTGACGTTGATGGCCTCGGCCAGCTCCGGCCGCCGCGCCCACAGCACCGTCTCGGTGCCGGCGTCCACCAGCACCTTGGCGAAGGTGGTGCCCCAGGAGCCGGCGCCGAGCACCGCGGCACGCATCGGCCTGCTCACTTGTTCGCCGGCCGGCGGCTGAACGTCGCCGGCGCGGGCAACCCACGCAGGCTCGCCACCTCCGCGCGCACCGCCACCATGATCCGGTCGGTCATCGCGAGCAGCACCTCTTTGGTCGGTGCCTTGCCGGCGAAGTCGGACAGATCCACCGGCTGACCGGCCGAGACGGACACCTCGGTACGCGGCACCGGCCGAAACCGCCGGTGGTAGTAGTCCAGGAAGTGCTGCGCCCCCCACTGGCCGACTGGGATCACCGGCACCTCCGGCACCATCAGCGCCAGTCGGGCGATGCCGGTCTTGGCCTGCATCGGCCAGAAGTCCGGATCCCGGGTCACCGTGCCCTCCGGATAGATCAGCACCAGCTGCCCCTTGCGCAGCGCGTCCACCGCGGCCTGCAGCGCCTGCGCGGCGTCGACGGTGCCGCGGTGCACCGGAATCTGGCCGGAGCCCTTGAGCACCTGCCCGATCGGGAACGGCGCGCTGAACAGGCTGGACTTGGCCAGGTAGCGCGGCGCCCGGCCGGCGTCCCAGATGAACCGGCCGAACAGGATGGGATCGGCGTAGGAGACATGATTGACCGCGACGATCGCGCCGCCGGACTTGGGAATCCGGTCCAGGCCATGCCAGCGCACCTTGAACAGCAGCCTGGTCAGCGGGTAGAACACCCGCACCGCCAGCGTCAGGTACGGCCCGACCGGGTCGCTGCGTCGCCTCACTGGCGCTCCGTTCGCGTCGTCGTTGCCGGCACGGGTGCGAGTCTGCCACCGTCTGTACCGGCAGGGCAGCACCGCCGCGTCGCGGCAGGGCAGCACCGCCGCCACGCGGCATGGCAGCACCGCCGCCACGCGGCATGGCAGCATTGTGCCGATGGCATGGCGCGTTCTGGTACCGCTCAAGCGGCCGGCGATCGGAAAGCGCCGGCTGCTCGGTGCTACCCGGGACGCCGGGGATCACGCGCAGCTGGTGCACGCCATGCAGCTGGACACCCTGGACGCGGTGCTCGCCGTCAGCACCCATCCGCTGGTCGCCGGGTTGAGCGTGGTAGCCGGCCCGCTCGGGATCCGGCTGCCGGCCCAGATCGAGCTGCTGCCCGACGCCGGCGGCGGCCTCAACCGGGCCCTGGCGGTAGCCGCCGGCCAGCTCGCCGCCCGCTATCCCGGCGACGGCGTGGTAGCGCTGGTCGGCGACCTGCCGGCCTTGCGACCGGCCGACCTGCTCGCCACCCTGGGCGCGGCGGCCAGGCACCGGCGCAGCTTCGTCCGGGATCTGGCCGGCAGCGGCACCACGCTGCTGGCCGCCGCGGCCGGTGTCGAGCTGGCGCCGGCGTTCGGCCCGGACTCGGCCGGCCGGCATGCCGAGTCCGGCGCGGTCGAGCTGGCCGCGGCCACCAGCCTGCGGGCCGATGTCGACTCGAGCGAGGATCTGCGGTTCTGCCTGCAACTCGGCGCCGGACTGCTGACCGCCCAGATGCTGCCCGATCTGATGTGACCGCCGGCCGGGCTGTCAATGCCGCCGGACACAGAGCGGGTTCGATCCCCCGCTGTTCAACTGGGGCAGGCAGAATAGCGCTATGAGCGAGACCGTCACCGCGACCGCCGACGAGCAGTCCGCGCTACCCGAGCTCGGCGAGGACCGGTTCTCCAACCGGGAGCTGTCCTGGCTGAACTTCAACGCGCGGGTGTTGGCGCTGGCCGAGGACCGCCGCCTTCCGCTGCTGGAGCGGATGAAGTTCCTGTCCATCTTCGCCAGCAACCTCGACGAGTTCTACATGGTTCGGGTGGCCGGGCTGAAGCGCCGGCTGGAGATGGGCCTGGCGATTCGTTCGGTGGGCGGGCTGTCCACCCGGGAGAACCTGGGGCTGGTCAACGAACGGGCCCGCGAGCTGATGGCCCGGCACGCGCAGTGCTTCCTGTCCGACGTCCGGCCGGCGCTGGCCGAAGAGGGAATCCGCATCGTGCGCTGGGAGAACCTCGACGCCGACCAGCGGGTGGAGCTGACCGAGTACTTCCATTCCAAGATCTTTCCGGTGCTCACGCCGCTGGCGGTCGACCCCGCGCACCCCTTCCCCTATATCTCCGGATTGTCGCTGAACCTGGCGGTGCTGGTCCGGGAACCGGAGTCCGAGCTCGACAAGTTCGCCCGGGTGAAGGTGCCGAACAACGTGCCGCGGTTCGTGGTGGTGACCCAGACCGCCGAGCGGGCCGACTTCCTGCCGATCGAGGAGCTGATGGCAGCGCACCTGTCCGCGCTGTTCCCCGGCATGCGGATAGTCGAGCATCACCTGTTCCGGGTCACCCGCAACACCGACTTCGAGGTGGACGAGGACCGCGACGAGGACCTGCTGCAGGCATTGGAGCGAGAACTGGTCCGCCGCCGGTTCGGCCCGGCCGTCCGGCTGGAGGTGGCAGACGACATCGCCGAGGCGGTGCTGGACCTGCTCACCAGCGAGATCGACGTGGCCGACGGCGAGGTGATCCGGGTGCCGGGGCTGCTCGACCTCACCTCGCTCTGGCAGGTATACGACGTGGATCGCCCGGCCTTGAAGGAGAAACCGTTCGTGCCGGCGACCCATCCGCGCTTCGTCGAGGGTGAGACCGCCAAGTCGGTGTTCGCCACCCTGCGCGACGGCGACGTGCTGGTGCACCATCCGTACGAGTCGTTCGCGACCAGCGTGCAGCGCTTCATCGAGCAGGCCGCCGCCGATCCGAACGTGCTGGCGATCAAGCAGACGCTCTACCGGACCTCCGGCGACTCGCCGGTGGTGGACGCCCTGGTCGATGCCGCCGAGGCCGGCAAGCAGGTCATGGTACTGGTCGAGCTCAAGGCCCGGTTCGACGAACAGGCCAACATCAAATGGGCCCGGGCACTGGAGCGGGCCGGCTGCCACGTGGTGTACGGCCTGGTCGGGTTGAAGACGCACTGCAAGACCTTGCTGGTGGTTCGTCAAGAAGGTGGCTCGCTGCGCCGCTACGCCCATATCGGCACCGGCAACTACCACCCCAAGACGGCACGCCTGTATGAGGATCTGGGCCTGTTCACCGCCGACGAGCAGATCTGCGCCGACCTCACCGATCTGTTCAACGTGCTCACCGGCTATTCCCGGCAGACCGAGTACCGCACCCTGCTGGTGGCGCCGCAGGGCCTCCGGCCGGGCCTGCTGGACCGGATCGAGCGTGAGATTTCCCTTGCCCGGCAGGGCCGGCCGGCGCACATCCAGATCAAGTGCAACCATCTGGTGGACGAGACGCTGATCGATGCGCTGTACCGGGCGTCGTTGGCCGGCGTCCGGATCGAGTTGATGGTCCGCACCTTCTGCACCATCCGGGCCGGCGTGCCGGGGCTCAGTGAGAACATCACGGTCCGCTCGATCCTGGGCCGGTTCCTGGAGCACTCCCGGATCTTCTACTTCGCCAACGATGGCAACCCGGAATACTGGATCGGTTCGGCAGACCTGATGCACCGCAACCTGGACCGCCGGGTGGAGGTGCTCACGATGGTGACCGGCAGCAACGCCGAGCATCTGCGGTTCACCCTGGACCTCGCATTCGCGCCCGACACGGCCGCCTGGGAACTGCAGCCGGACGATCGGTGGATTCGCAGCGGCGGCCCGCATCCGGTCGATTATCAGGGCGTCATGCTGGCCCGGCTAGCCCCGCGCGGCGAATGACCGCGAGCGCTGGCCGCGTCATCACCCACGCGGCCGGCGGCGTGGTGTGGCGACAGGACGGGCCGGATCTGCTGGTGGCGCTGGTGCATCGGCCACGGTATGACGACTGGACGCTGCCCAAGGGCAAGTCCAACCCGGGCGAGCAGCTGCTGCTGACCGGGGTGCGGGAGGTCGGCGAGGAGACCGGCGCGTCGGTTGCGGTCGGCCGCCGGCTGGCCTCGGTGGAGTATCCGATCAGCGGCGACGGCCGCAAGCGGGTGACCCACTGGTCGATGCGCTACCTGGGTGGCGAGCACCAACCGGGTGATGAGGTGGATCGGCTCGAGTGGCTCACCATCGCCGAGGCCACCCAGCGATCGAGCTACCCGATCGACCGGGCGGTGCTTGCCGACTTCGCCCGATTCCCGGCCGACACGCATACCGTGCTGCTGCTGAGGCACGCCCAGGCCGGCAAGCGGACCCTGTACCAGGGCGACGACCGGCTGCGACCGTTGGACAAAGCGGGCCGGCGCAAGGCGAAGGACTCGGTCGAGCTGCTTGCCGCCTTTCGACCGAAGCGGATCCTGGCGGCCAACCGGACCCGCTGCGAGCAGACCGTGGCGCCGCTGGCCGAGCGGCTCGGGTTGCCCATCGAGTCGGCACCGGAATTCGCCGACGACGCCTATCTGGCCGATGCCGAGCCGACCATCGAGTCGCTGTTCGCCCTGGCCGACGAGTCGGACTGCGCGGTGATCTGCAGCCAGGGCAGCACTATTCCGGGCCTGCTGATCGACCTCGCGGCGCCCATCGAGGAGCCGGCGGCTCGCAAGGGCTCGCTCTGGGTGTTGTCACTGGCCGGCCGCCGCCCGGTCGCCGGCGACTACTACCCGCACCCGGACCGCTGAGCAGGAGCCGGGTTCAGCCCATCGACCGGATGCTGGGATCGTAGTATCGCATCATGGGATCTGGCAGTGGGATCGGCGTAGTCGACAAGTCGGTGGCGATCCTTGCCGCAACGGCAGCCGGACCCGCGGGCCTCTCCGACCTGGTGAGCCGAACCGGCATCCCGCGGGCCACCGCGCACCGGCTGGCGGTGGCGCTGGAGGTGCACCGGCTGCTGGTCCGCGATGGCCAGGGCCGGTTCATACCCGGCCCGCGGCTGGCCGAACTTGCCGCCACCGCGGCGGATCCGCTGCTGGACCGGGCACCGGAGGTGCTCGGCTGGGTCCGGGACAGCAGCGGCGAGAGTGCCCAGCTGTACCGGCGGGACGGCCGGGAACGGGTCTGCGTGGCCGCCGCCGAGCGCAGCACCGGGTTGCGGGCCGGCGTGCCGGTCGGCGTCCGGTTGCCGCTGACCGCCGGATCCGGGGCGCAGGTGTTACTGGCCTGGGAGCCGCCGGAAACGGTCACCGCCATGCTGCAGGGCGCCGTGTTCTCCGAGCGGGCACTGGCCGAGGTGCGCCGGCGCGGCTGGGCCCAGTCGGTCGGCCAGCGTGAGGCCGGGGTCGCTTCGGTGTCGGCGCCGGTGTTCGGCCGAGGCCGCCGAGTGATCGCCGCGGTGTCGGTGAGCGGGCCGATCGAGCGGCTGGGCCGCTCCCCCGGCCAGCGGCTGGCACCGATCCTGACCACCGCGGCCCAGCAACTGCAGGCCAGCCTGCTCTAGCTGGTCACTCACCCGGCAGGTTCAGCCCGTTCGCCAGCCAGTACGTCAGATCGCGCGGTTCGGCGAACAGGTATCCCTGCTGGGCGTAGACGCCGAGTTGGCGCAGCCGCCGAGACTGCTCCGGGGTCTCCACTCCCTCGGCGATGATCCGCCCGGTCAGCTTGGACAGCAGCGACACCACCCCCTCGACGAATTCCCAGCCGCGCTCATCCGGCTGCACCGGCAGCAGCGAACGGTCCAGCTTGATCGCGGTCAGTGGCAGTTTTCGCAGCAGGGCCAAGGATGTCTCGCCCTTGCCGAAGTCATCGATGGCCAGTTGCAGGCCATGCTCGGCGGCCCGGCCGAGCTCGGTCAGCAGCAGGTCGGGGGGCAGTTCGGTGGCTACCTCCTCGGTCAGTTCCAGCACCACCGCGGTCAGCGGAAGGCCGACCCGGCGGGCGGCGGCCAGCACCGTGTCGACGGCCAGGCCGGTGCTGAGGAACTCTCGGGAGACATTGATATTGAGCAGGCAGTCGGGAAACACCGATCGCAGCCGCAGCCCGTCGGCGAAGGCGAGGTCATAGATCCGTTCGGCGAACTGCGGGGTCAGGCCCAGTCGTTGGCTGGCCGCCAGGATCAGGTCGGTAGGCAGCCCGGCGGCCGGCCCACCCAACCGGACCAGCGCCTCCATGCCGCTCACCCGGCCGGTACGCAGGTCCACCACCGGTTGGAACAGCACCGACTCGGCACCGGCGCTGATCGCCTGCTGGACCGCCTCCTCGGCCGCGGCCGCGCGCGCGGTCTGCTCGGCGATCTCGTCGGTCCACCGCACCACGGTCCGCCAGGCCTGCCGCTTGGCAGTGGCCAGGGCGGTGTCGGCCTGCTCGGCGAGCCTCAGCAGCGAGGTGCCGTCGGCTCGCTCGGCCCAGCCGGCCTGCAGCGACAGCTGGATCTGGCGATGGCCGAACCGGATCGGCCGCGACCCGGTCTTGGCCAGCAGCGCCGGCGCGGCTGAGGATTGCTCGAGCAGCAGCAGGAATTCCGCGCCACCGAACCGGAACACCTGGTCGCCGGCCGAACTGATGGAGTTGAGCCAGCGGGCCGTTTCGACCAGGCAGCGATCACCAGCCCCGCCACCCCATACCTCGTTGATCCGGCGGAACCGGCGGATGTCGACCACCAGCGCGCCGGTATAGCGGGCGGTAGCCGTCGTCGGCAGCGCGGCCAGCTCGAGAAAGGCCTGCCGGTGGTAGAGGCCGGTGAGCGGATCCCGGATGAGCTGGGCGAGCAGCGAATCATCGGCCTGCGCACTCAGCTCGTCCAACCGAGCCAGCAGTAGTCGGCCGCCGTCCGGCGGCAGCACGGCGAGTACCCGCAGCCGCAACCAGCGCAGATCCGGGGTGAAGCAGGGCAGCACCGCATCCACCATGCTGGCACCCGCCTCGGCCAGCAGCCGGACGGCGGCATCGCGCAGCTCAGGTGGCAGGCTGTCCGGCCAGTTGGACCCGGCCATCGGCTGGTCCCGTCCGGTGACGGCGGCATAGTTGCCTTCGACCCAGCGGACGGTGCCGGTCGGCTCCAGCAGCACGGTGGCGCAGTTGACGCCACCCTGGCTGGACAGCAGCGGCCGGCCGTCGACGGCACGCAGCCGTTGCAACACGGTCAGCGCATCGGCCGGCACGCAGCCATCCGGATAAGCCCCGGAGCAATCCGGATGAGCCCCGGAGCCACCCGGATGGAGCGCCGAGCCGTCCAGCCGGGACGCGCTGTGCGCCCCGGACTGCGCCAATTCGGATTCCGGCGCGTTGGGATCGGCAGCGCCGGAATCGGACGCGCCAGGCGGCTGGTGGGCCAAACTGTGCCTCCGCGGAAGCCCGGCGCCGGTATGGACGGTGCTGTGTGACCGGCCTGGAGCACATCCTTGCACCTCGGCCGGTGCCGAGCCATAGCGGTGAACGGCCTCGCCAACGGCCGGTGGCCGCCTCCGTTCGGAGGCGGCCACCGGATTTCGTCCAGGTTTGCGGAATGCTCAGCGCAGGACGGACCTGCGCCGGTTGTTGCTGACCCGCTCCCAGATCAGCAGCGCGATGACCGCGCCGATTATCGAGCCGATCAGGCCGGACGGCTGGAAGAAACCGTCCTGGCCGTCCTTGTGGAACAGCAGGTAACCCAGGAACCCGCCGATGAAGGACCCGACGATACCGAGCACGATGGTTCCCAGAATTGACAGGTTCTGCCGGCCCGGTACCAGCAGCCGGGCTATCGCGCCGGCAATCAGGCCGACGATGATGAGGATGATGATCAAACCAAGCATGTAGCCACTCCTCGGACTAGGTGGTTATCAGTTGCTTGAGACGACGGGACGATCGGGATCTCCCGGCTGATTCGCCGGTCAGTCCTTGAACGCGTCCTTGACCTTCTCACCGGCCTGCTTCAGGTTGCCGCTGGCCTGATCCACGTGTCCCTCGGCTTCCAGCCGGTGGTCGTCGGTGGCCTGGCCGACCTTCTCCTTGGCCTGGCCGCCGAGTTCCTCAGCCTTGTTCTTGGCCTTGTCCACTCCACTCATGACATTCCTCTCCTCTTACGGTTCGCAGGCGTACGCGAACCGCTCAGTGACCGGCGGCCGTAGTTTCGGCGAGCGTGGTCAGCCTTAAGAACGCGAGTCTTTCGGTGAGTTCGGGCAGTGCGGGCGGCGGTGAGCCGCGCAGCTGCTCCCGGGCATCACGTACCACCGACACGATGGCGGTAAGCGAGATCCGGGACTCGAACTGGAAGAACAGCCGCTCGATCATGTCCGCGTAGGACGATTCATGAGCTTCGAAGAAATCGGATTCAACGATTTCGGGGATAGCAGTCACGCAGGTACCTCGATCTGATGAATGCACCAGCGGCACTTGCCCCGGAACCTGGTAAGCCATCCTGTCGACATCCAGGCTCAGCGTGCCCCGCATGGAGTCGCTATTTCTGGCGCGGGCTTCCTCGCGTCGGCTACCTGTATAGCCAGTAAGAAGGATTCTACCGGTCCGATCCCCGGTCGGCGAATGAAGACCGCGTGAGTACGCCGAAACCCGACGAATCGGCCATCGGAATGGGACCTCAGAGCACCGTCCGAATCCGTCGGTGCACCTCCGCCGGGTCGGCGGCACCGTCCACCGTGGCGAGCAGGCCGGCTTCCCGGTAGTAGTCGATCAGTGAGCTGGTCTCGTCCTCGAAGACCTGCAGCCGCCGCTCGATCACCTCGGCGCTGTCGTCGGAGCGGCCCTGCTCGGCGGCCCGGCGCAGCAACCGGTCGACCAGCTCGGCCCGCGGTACCGAGAGGAACACCACCCGGGTCACGGCGGCCCGCTCGCTGATCCGAGCGGCGAGTTCGGTCGCCTGCTCCACCGAGCGCGGATAGCCGTCGAGCAGGTAGCCCGAATCGGCCGCCGCCGCCTCGATCAGCGGCAACGTCAGGGTCTGCAGGACGTCGTCGGGCACCAGCTCGCCGGCGTCCAGGTAGCCGGCCACCCGGCAACCCAGCTCGGTCCCGGCCGCCACCTCGGCCCGGAGCAGGTCGCCGGTCGAGATATGCCGGGCGCCGGTGGCCGCGGCCAACTCGCTGGCCTGGGTGCCCTTGCCCGAGCCCGGCGCGCCCAACAGCACCAGCCGCAGCATGCCTTCTCCGTTCCACTGTGCGGTCATCGGCGCAGGCTCCGGCCGGCAGCCCGAATCGGACGGCCTCACCGGACGAGCTGACGCTCTGCCTCGGCGAGCAACTCGACCACGCGGCGACCGAAATGCACGTCGCAGGGATGTCCGGCGGCCGGATCGGCCGCCAGCGCCACCAGCTCACCGGCCGCGATGGTCAGACAGCCGGCCGGATCGGCGAGATCGCCGGGCAACCGGTAGCTGCCCGGCTCACCCCAGATCAGCAGGCTGGTGTTGGCGACAGCGGCCGGGGCATCGATACTCAGCGTGTAGCTGGCGCGCGCACCGGACTCGTGCCCGACCAGCAACTGCACCAGATCCCGGCGGCCGGCTCGCGCGGTGATGTCGGTGATCGGTCCGAGTGCGCCGGCCAGCAGGGACAGCGCGTGCGGGCCGACGTCCCACAGGCCGCCCTTGTCGTGCCGCCACGGGGTGTCGAACGGGCTGCCCTCGGCGAAGGCGGAGCCGAGCCAGAGCCCGCTGGCCCCGTCCCAGCCGGTTCGGGCCGCCTGCTCGGCCAGCCAGGCCCGTCGGGCCGGGTCGTACCTGCTGGTGAAGAACACCACCGAGGCGACGCCGGCGGCCGACACCGTTTCGGCCAGCGCGGTGGCGGCCGCCTCGCCGAGCGCTATCGGCTTTTCCAGCAGCAGGTGCTTGCCCCGGCCGGCCGCGCGCAACGCCAACTCCGACTGCACCCGCGGCGGCACCGAGAACGCGACGGCGTCCACGTCGGCGAGCAGTTCGTCGAAGTCGCGGTAGGCGGTAATGCCGAACTCGGCGGCGAACGGGACCGACTTGGCATGATCGCGGCCCCAGACGCCAGTCAGGGTGACCGCCGGCTGAGCCCGCAGGCCGGCCGCATGGGTCACCCGCGCCCAGTAGCCGTTGCCCACCAAGCCGATCCGCATGCCGCCGAGAGTATCGGTCGGCCTGGCGGCCCGGCTGGGCAGCGTTCCGCGCGGCGGCAGACAATGGCGGCGAGTCGAGCGTCCGGGAGAGGAGGAGCCGTGCGGGAAAGCGAGCTGCTCGAGGATGCGGGCGCGGCCATCCATGAGGAGCACCCGTTCCTGCCGCCGGCGGGCGAGCGCAACCCGGTCCGCCGGCTGCGCGGCCGGTTGGCCGGCCCGGTATCCGTGCTGACCGCCGAGCACGCCGGTCAGCGGGCCGGCCTGACGGTGTCCTCGGTACTGGTGGTCGACGGTGAGCCGGGTCAGCTGCTGGTCATCGTGGACCCGCTCTCGGATCTGTACGACGCGGTACAGGGGTCCGGCGCCGCGGTGTTGAACCTGCTCAGCTGGTCCGACCGGCAGCTGGCCGAGGCGTTCGGCTACCAGGTACCGGCACCGGGCGGCCCGTTCCGGCTGGCCGAATGGGCCGCCAGCGAGTGGGGGCCGGTGCTGGTCGGCGCCAGCGCCTGGGCGGGTTGCCGGGCGACCGGCCAACCGTGGCGCACGGTGGGCTGGGGGGTGGAGCTACAGCTGACCATCCAGAGCGTGACGGTCGGCCGCGATGCCGCACCGCTGGTGCACCATCGCGGCCGCTACACCACCCTCCACGAACCGGGACCGTCGAGGGACTGATCCGAGCGCCTCAGCTGGCCGGTCGGAACGCGGCGAGCAACGCCCGCCAGCTGTTCGGGTCCACCACCGCGGTACCGGGCAGCCGGTGCGCGCGCTTGAACCGGACCATCGCGTCGGTCGTCACCGCGTCATAGCGTCCGGTGAGCGGCTTGTTGAAGGCCCGCTGGATGGCCAGCACCGGCTCACCGCTCATGCCCGGGTACAGCGCCGCGCCGGAGTAGCTGACCAGTCCGACATACACCGCCGACGACCCGGCCTGCGGGGCAAGCCGCGGGTAGCTCGGGCACGGCGTGCCGCGGTAGCTGGCGTAGTCGGCGGCCCAGTTCAGGTCACTCGGCCGGCAGGGGCCGTAGTCGGTGGTGCTGATCACCCGCCGGCTCCAGAACGAGGTCAGTCCGAGCGCGCCGTCCCAGGACAGCGAGAAGTGCATGTGGTTGCGGTGGCAGGCGTTGTCCAGGCTGGGCGCCGGGGTCTTCGGGCAGCCGTTGTAGTCCTCCCACCTGCCACTCCAGGTACCCCAGATGTGGTTGTCCCAGATGATGTACATGATGCCCATCCGGCGGGCCATCGCGAACTTGTTGCCGTAGGCGTCGGTGGCGAGCAGGAACTTGATCACCGAGGCGGCCTGCATGAACTGCACCGGCACCCGCATCGAGTCCATCCAGTCGACCGCCCGCCCGTCGTAGTGCTCGCTGGTGGCGCTGGCAGCACAGCTGCGAGGGCCGCCGGCGGTGGTGTTCGGGTAGGTCGAGACCAGCAGCCGGGCCAGCGCTCCGGTGCCGGCCCGAAAGCCGGGCTGGCAGGAGTTCTGTGGCACGTAGTCGGCCAGCGGCTCGATGTTCGGCCCGAAGTACGGGGCATGCAGGCTCGGCAGGCTCGCGGCCTCGGCGGCCGGGGCGGCGGCTATCGCGGTGACCATCGGCAGCGCGCACAGCGCCACCGCGGCCAGTCGGGTGAACCGGGAAAGGGTGGTACGCAGGCGCACAGTTCCTCCAGAAAGCAGGCCCCTGCCGAGGCTGCTTTCGGCAAGGCGGCTTTCCTATCGGCCGTGACCGTGCGTAGTCAAGTTTCCCCCACCCGGGCTTCGAGCGGCCGGGACGCCGCCGATCGTGCTCAGGCGGTCGCGGGTTCCGGAATCACGACCGGCTGCGGCGTCGGCTCGACGACGGTCTCCCGCTCGCTGCTGTTCAGGAACTCCGCCGTGGTCCGCTCCCGGCCCCACCGGCGACGCATCCACACGTAGGCGAGGAAGGCGACCGGTCCGAAGACGGTCTGTGCCGGCACTACCAGGTCGGTGCGGGCGTCGATGAATTCCCGGAACACCAGCGGCGCCAGTGCCGGCAGGATCGCGCCGAACACGATCGAGATGACCAGCGCGATCCGGGCGGCCGTCCTGCCATATGCCTTGTAGGCAACGAGCATGAACAGCGCGTATACCAGCAGGTCACCAATTCCGATGCTCGCGTTGTACACCCCCATCCGGAAAGCCATCGACGGGTCCAGCGGAAATCCCAGAAAGCGTTCGGCCAATTTGTTGGTGACCGGCCATTTCAGGGTGAAGACGATGTCGTATACCGCCAGCGCGAGCGCGAACCAGGCCACGTGCTTGAGCCGCATGCCGCCCTGCGCGTACAGGTTTGAGACGGCAACCGCGCCGAGCAGCACGATGATGCTGTTCTCCACCCAGTAGAGCTGCCAACCCAGCACGCTTCCGAGCAGCATCCGGGTCATCCAGATGTTGGCCCCGAGCAGCAGCCCGATGCCTAGCCACAGTTTCGCCGGGCTCAGCAGCGGCCGGTAGCCGATGGACAGCGACGCGGTGAAGGTGAGGACCAGGAAGCCGGTCAGCGCCCACTGCGGCAGGACGACGTAGAGCAGCGGCAGCAGCACGATGAAGCCGGACAGGATCATGATGTCTCGCGCGTTGAACGTCCCGATGGGTGGCCGTTCCAGGCGCACCTTGCGCAGGTAGAGCATGGCCAGCAGGTTGGTGGTCACGGTCGCGATGACAGCCACGAAGAGCTCGAAAACCGTGGGATAGACCAGTTCCATGGCAATCTCCGATCAGGCCGGCCGGGCGACGAACGTCGTTTCGTGTAGGTCGCTGCGCAGCGGCCGCAGCGATCTCGCCTCCTCGTCGGCGACGATGGCGAGCGTGATGTCCAGTCCTCGGCTGGCGAAGTGGCCCAGCACGTCGGTCTCGGTCATGCCGCTCACGGCGGAGACCGGCAGGCTCAACTGGACTCGCCCGTCGACCGCCTGCGCGCGGAATCTGGCCGGCCAGGGTTGGCTGGGCATCGCCTCCACCGCCTCGGCGAGCGAGCGTGGCGTCACCACGTGATCCGGGCTGAGCCACAGCAGGTGGTCGGCCTTGCCCACGATGGCGCTGGTGGCGGGCAGTCCGGCGACCTCGCAGGTCAATGGGCCCTCGGGCAGTCGGCAGACGACGTCTCGGGTGTCGTATCGGAACACCGGCATGCATTCGCGATAGGGGTAGTACGGCGTGATGACCACGGTGCCCAGTGCGCCAGGTTCGGCGGGCGCACCGGTCCGCAGGTCGAGCACCTCGACCAGTCCCATGTTGATGTCGTGGTGCAGGTGCCCCTGGCTGCAGGTGGTGCCGGAGACCGGGATCACCTCGGTCATACCGAAGACATCGTTGACGCGGGTGACGCCGAAGGTCTCCTGGGCGGCCTGCCGCAGGGTGGGGGTCAACACCTCGCCACCGGCATCGATCCGGCGCAGTCGGAAATCGGCCGGACCCAGGCCGCGGCGACGGGCGGCGACCAGCATCTCGGCCAGGTAGCTCGGGGGTGCCGACATCAGCGTCGCGCCACCGTCGACGAGGCCGTCCAGCGCCTCGTCCGGCGGCACGATGCCGAGCACCCGGCAGCCGACCCCGGCCAGTCGGCAGATGGCGACGCTCATGTGGACCGCCGCGGTCGCCCGGGAGCTGACGTTGACCTGCAAGATGTCGCCGGGCCGGATCTCGTCGCGGAGCACGCCGGTCAGCGCGCTGAACCCGGACCAGAGTTCCAGCTCATAGCGCGACATCCAGATCTCGCCAGGGCGTCCGGTAGTGCCGGTGGTGCGGCTGCTCAGGTGCGGCGTGGCGTCGGCGCACAGGAAATCGGCTTGCCGGTCAATGAGATCCCGCTTCACGGTGACTGGGATAGTGCGCAGCGTCTCGATGTCGAGCTTGACCAGGTCGACCTCCGCCGCCTCGAACCGGCGGGCATAGAAGGGCGACTGCTTCGCCAGCCGCCGCGCGGTGCGGTTCAGCGCACGGTCGGCGAACTCCCGCCGTGCCTCCGGATCGGCGAACGGGCCGTCGATGAGTTCGCGGACATCCGCGCCGGGCTCGCCGAACTCCGCGATAGTGGCTCGGGCATCGTCCACCAGCCGGGCCAGGTTGGCGGTGTCGAGCTTGCGCCCCCACACCATCCCCATCGCCATCCGGAATTGCCGGATGCCGGTCTCGAACATTGCGGTATCTCCTTCTTCCGCTGCGCTTTCGGCGCTGAGGGCCGGTGCCGCCGGGTTCCGACGGCACCGGCCCCGGGCTCTGGGATCAGAAGTCGGCGCCAACAGCGGCGGCGAACAGAACGGCCGTCAGCGACCCCATCGCGTACCGGGCGTGCTTGACGCTCCGAACGAGAGATGCCATGGTGAACCTCCCTTCCAGGGACTCGAAATTCGATGTATCTCAACCCTGATGGGCCGAAACCAGCGGTGCGGCAATTACTTCTCGACGATGACTTCGAGGTTCATCTCCGGGTGCACCGAACAGGTCATGTGGTACGTGCCAGGCGTGTTCCAGGTGCCGGTGGTGTAGGTCTGGTTGCGCTCGAGCAGTACCCGCGGGCTTACCGGCTCCTTGCCGGGGTCCGCGAGATGGGCGTCACTGCCTACCCCGATGATGTGAATGAACCGGGAATCATTGGCGAAAGTGATGGTTTGACCTGGGTGGACGGTGATCACCTTGGTGGTGAATCCCTCGTGGGTCATGCCGATGGCGCCGCTCGGCCGCGGGTGCACGGAGGCGGCGGCGAAGGACGGCAGATATATCCCGCCGACGAGCAGCGAGACACCGATCAGAATCTTCGGAAAGACCATGTGCGTGCCCCCGTGGCAGTGAGCCGTCGGCGTAACAACGGTATTGACCAGGCGCACCGAGTACAGCACCGGAGCAGGCCGCTCGAGGACGTGCTGGAACTAATGTGGATATTCGTGGAAAACTGCTTAGGAATTCGCTGTGCGCAGGCCGCAGGCACTTGACGGCCGCGGCGCCGAGAGTCGGCACGGCATTGGGATGGGAAATGCTGGCACGCGAAATTTGGTAGCCCCGAAGGGATTCGAACCCTCGCTACCGCCGTGAGAGGGCGGCGTCCTAGGCCGCTAGACGACGGGGCCCTAGGAGTTCAGCCTGCACTGAACTGTACTGCGCTGGGGTACCAGGACTCGAACCTAGACTAACTGAACCAGAATCAGTTGGGCTGCCAATTACCCCATACCCCACTACGACCCGACCTTCATGGCGCTGACCGGGCCGAGAAAAGACTGTACCGGACATCGCCGCGCCAGCTGAAATCGGGCGCGCCGTGCCTCAGCGCTTGGCCCGCACCGGGTTGACCAGCTCGCCGATCCCGTCGATCAGCACCCGCACCGTGTCACCGTCGGCGATCCGGCTGACCCCTTCCGGCGTGCCGGTCAGCAGGACGTCGCCGGGCATCAGCGTCATGATGTGAGAGACGTAGGAGATCTGGGTCGCCACGTCGAAGATCATGTCCTTGGTGTTGCCGTCCTGGGTGATCCGGTCGTTGACCACGCAGCGCAGTCGTGCCGCGGCCGGGTCGAATCGGGTCTCGATCCACGGCCCGATCGGGCAGAACGAGTCGTAGCCCTTGGCCCGGGTGAACTGCACGTCGGCCCGCTGCTGGTCGCGGGCGGTGACGTCGTTGGCGCAGGTGTAGCCGAAGATCACCTCCATCGCCCGGTCCCGTGGCACGTCCTTGACCACCTTGCCGATGATCACCGCCAGCTCCGCCTCGTGCTCGACCTGGTCGGAGTCGGGTGGCAGCCGGATCGCGTCGTGGGTGCCGATGACCGAGGTGGATGGCTTGAGGAAGATCAGCGGCCGCTCCGGCACGTCGTTGCCGAGTTCGGCCGCGTGCGCGGCGTAGTTGCGGCCGATCGCCACCACCTTGCTGGGCAGGATCGGTGCCAGCAGCCGGACGTCGGTGATCGCGAACCGGTCACCGGTGAACTCGATCGGGCCCATCGGATGGTCCTTGATGGCCGCCACGGTGAGCGATTCGAACGGCGGATCGCCGTCGGCCTCGGCGGACCCCTCGACGACTCCCCAGGAGATGCTGCCGCCGGCCACAAATCTCGCGATGCGCACTCGTCGAGGTTACCGGCCGTGGTGCCTGGCCCAGCCGGCCGGCCGGTGCTGGGCCGGCCCGGACGGATCCGGATACTGGAGCACATGCGGCGAACGGATCCTCCTCGCGGTCAGCGCACCGAGCTGAGCCTGGTGCCGGCGCGGCAGCGTCGGCAGCTGGCGCTGCTGATGCTGCCGGTCGCTGCCGTGCTGCTGGCCGCCGGCATGCTGCTGGCCTGGCGAGCCGGCTCGGTGGCCGGGCACCTGGTCGGTGCGCTGGTGGCGCTGATCGCGCTGGTGCTGCTCGGCGTCGGGCAGGGCCTGCTCTCCTCGGCCCGCCGCGACGATCACGAGCAACGGCTGGACGAGGCGATCCGGGCGGCGACCGGTCCGTGTGGCAACGACTGCGGCTCCGGCTGCGCCAGCAATGATTGCGCGGTGCGGGCGCTCCCCCGCAACTGAACGGCAAACCGCTCGCACGGGGGCCTTTCAACGTTGCAAACTGGAGTCGCGGCGCAAGCCGCGTCTCTCCCGGGGAGCCGCCGATGACCACCGCACCCGACATCGAGGCCATCGTGCGAGCCTTGTCCGGCGACGGAATCGTCGCCTGCCAGGGCGCCTACTCGCTGGAGTGGGTGCGGCAGTTGGCCGAGGACGTCGACCTCGCCTTCGCCGAGGCCCGGCAACGACCGGGCGGCGCGGTGGGCCGCGGCCCGAACCGGTACTACGTCGAGATCCACCCGCAGGTGCTGCGTGGCTTTGTCGAACTGGTCGAACACCCCTGGTTTCGGGCGGTCTGCGAGGCGGTGCTGGGTCCGGACTATCTGATCGTCGAGGTCGGCTTCGACGTGCCGCTGCCCGGTGCGATCTACCAACCGTGGCATCGTGACTTCCCGATGCCGGAGGTGACCCGGCGCGAGCACCGGCTGAACTCGCTGGCGTTCAACCTGACCACGGTGGACACGATCGATGCGATGGGGCCGTTCGAGATCGCGCCCGGTACCCAGTGGGACGACGGCGAGTTCGAACACGGGATGTTCCCGCCGAAGTCGCACTACCCGCGCTACGAGCAGCGGGCGGTGCGCAAGTACCCCCGCCGGGGCGACATCTCCGCGCGCAGCGCGCTGACCATCCATCGCGGCACCCCCAACCGGTCCGAACTGTCCCGGCCGGTCGTGGTGGTCGGGGTGGACGCGCCGGGCGCCGGCAACGACGAGCGGCACGATCTGGCCGTCACCCACGGCTACTGGAACGCACTGCCCGAGCGGGTGCGCCGGCACCTGAGCTGCCCGGTGGTCGACGTGCTGACCCCGATCACCCAGAAGCACACCATCGAAGGCCTGGTGATGGGCGAGGCTTAGCCCTTCGCCGGACGCGCCATCGGCACTGGCAGCAGACGGCGGTGGCGATCCGCTCGCCGATCTCGACGGCGCTGCCGGTCCGCGGGGATCCCGAGCCGTCGCCGCGACATGCGGCGGCTAGACCGTCGATGCGATCCGGTCGCCGATCTGCGAGGTCGTGCCGGGGTTGGCCGGATCCCGGTTGGCCAGGTCGGCGGCGACGGCGTCCTCGACCCGGGCCGCCTCGGCCGGGTACCCGAGATGGGCCAGCAGCAGGGACACCGAGAGGATGGCGGCGGTCGGGTCTGCCTTGCCCTGGCCGGCGATGTCCGGGGCGGAGCCGTGCACCGGCTCGAACATCGACGGAGCGGTGCCGGCCAGGTTGAGATTGCCGCTGGCTGCCAATCCGATGCCACCGGCCACCGCGGCGGCCAGGTCGGTCAGGATGTCGCCGAACAGGTTGTCGGTGACGATCACGTCGAATCGCCCGGGGTCGGTCACCAGATGGATGGTCGCCGCGTCGACGTGCTGGTAGGCCACCGTCACCACCGGGTAATCGGTGGCCACCCGCGCCACCGTACGTGCCCACAGGTCCCCGGCGTAGGTCAGCACGTTGGTCTTGTGGACCAGGGTCAGGTGCTTTCGCGGTCGCCGGTCGGCGGCCGCTAAAGCCGCCCGGACCACCCGCTCGACGCCGAAGGCGGTGTTCACGCCGACCTCCGTCGCCACCTCCTGCGGCGTGCCGGTTCGCAGGCTGCCGCCATTGCCGGCGTAAGGCCCCTCGGTGCCTTCGCGGTACACCACGAAATCGACTTCCGGCTTTCCCGCCAGCGGCGTCGGCACCCCGGGATACAGCTTGGCCGGCCGCAGGTTCACGTAGTGGTCGAGCTCGAACCGCAGCCGCAGCAGCAGGCCCCGCTCGAGCACTCCGCTGGGCACCGCCGGGTCGCCGACCGCGCCGAGCAGGATCGCGTCCTGCTCCCGCAACTCGGCCAGCACCGAGTCGGGCAGCGCCTCACCGGTCCGCAGGAACCGGCCGGCGCCCAGGTCGTAGTGAATCTGCTCGATGCCCGGCAGCACCGCGTCCAGCACCCGCACCGCCTGCTCGGTGACCTCGATGCCGATCCCGTCGCCGGGGATGACCGCCAGCCTCACCGGGCCGCGGTGCCTTCGGTGTAGTCGGCGTCGCTGTCGATGTTCACCCAGCTCATCAGCCCACGCAGCTTGCGCCCGGTGGCCTCGATCGGATGCTGCTCGGCCTTGGCCCGAAGCGCCTGGAACTCCGGCGCGCCGGCATCCTGGTCGGCGATGAACCGGGCGGCGAAGCTGCCGTCCCGGATCTCGGCCAGGATCTGGCGCATGTTCTGCTTCACGTGCTCGTCGAGCACGCGCGGCCCGGAGACGTAGTCGCCGTACTCGGCGGTGTCCGAGACCGACCAGCGCTGCTTGGCGATCCCACCCTCGTACATCAGGTCGACGATCAGCTTGAGCTCGTGCAAGCACTCGAAGTAGGCGATCTCCGGTTCGTAGCCGGCCTCGGTGAGCACCTCGAAGCCGTACTGCACCAGCTGCGAGGCGCCACCGCAGAGCACCGCCTGCTCGCCGAACAGGTCGGTCTCGGTCTCCTCGGTGAAGGTGGTCCGGATCGCGCCGGCCCGGGTGCCGCCGATGGCCTTGGCGTAGGACAGCGCGAGCCGCAGCGCCTGGCCGGTGGCGTCCTGCTCGACCGCGACCAGCACCGGCACGCCCTTGCCGTCCACGAACTGCCGGCGCACCAGGTGACCCGGTCCCTTGGGCGCCACCATCGCCACGTCCACGCCGGCCGGCGGCTTGATGTAGCCGAACCGGATGTTGAAGCCGTGCCCGAAGAACAGCGCGTCGCCGTCGGAGAGGTTGGGCTCCACCGCCTCGGCATACAGCGCGCGTTGCTTGTGGTCCGGCGCCAGGATCATGATCAGGTCGGCCTCGGCGACCGCCTCGGCCGGGCTGAGCACCCGCAGGCCCTGATCGGCTGCCTTGGCCCGGCTCTGCGAACCCTCGGGCAGCCCGACCCGGACGTCCACCCCGGAATCACGCAGGTTCAGCGCGTGCGCGTGCCCCTGGCTGCCGAAGCCGAGCACGGCCACCGTGCGCTGCTGCAGGATCGACAGGTCGGCATCATCGTCGTAGTACATCTGCACGGCCATCGGCGGGCGTTCCTTCTCTCATATCGGATTCGGCTCGAGCCTGGGCTCAACCGGCGTTGCGTTCGACCGTACGCAGCGCGGCCTGGGTCATCGATCGCGGTCCACGACCGAGCGCCACCATGCCCGACTGCACCATCTCCCGGATGCCGTACGGCTCGAACATCCTCAGCATCGCCTCGAGTTTCGCCGGCGGCCCGACCATCTCCACGGTCAGCGCCTCCGGACTGACGTCGACCACCTTGGCGTTGAACAGCTCGACGATATCGACCACCGCGCCACGATTGGTCTCGTCGGCCCGGACCTTGGCCAGCAGCAGTTCGCGCTGCACCGCCGAGCCCGGTTCGAGTTCGACGATCTTGAGCACGTTGACCAGCTTGTTCAACTGCTTGGTCACCTGCTCCAGCGCGTTGCCCTCGACCGAGACCAGGATGGTGATCCGGCTGATCTCCGGGTGCTCGGTCGGCCCGACCGCCAGCGACTCGATGTTGAAGCCGCGCCGGCTGAACAGGCCGGAGACCCGGGCCAGCACGCCCGGCTTGTTCTCCACCAGAACCGAAAGGGTGTGCACGCTCATGCCGGTCCTCCACTCCTGCCGTGGGGCCCGCGGGAACCCGCCGGCTCGTTCACAGCTCGTCCCCGAAGTCCGGCCGGACGTCCCGAGCGGCCAGGATCTGGTCGTTGGACGTGCCGGCGGCCACCATCGGCCAGACCATGGCGTCCTTGCCGACGGTGAAGTCGACCACCACCGGCTGGTCGTCGACGGCCATCGCCCTGGCGATCACCGCGTCGACATCGTCCTTGTTGTCACAGCGCAAACCGAGGCAACCCAGCGCTTCGGCCAGCTTCACGAAGTCCGGGATCGGCGCCCGCACGCCGGGCCGGCCGGCCGTGGCCGGCGCGTGCGTGCCGAGTTCGGTCTGGGAGTACCGCTCGTCGTAGAACAGCGTCTGCCATTGCCGGACCATGCCGAGGTTGCCGTTGTTGATCACCGCGACCTTGATCGGGATGCCCTCCAGCGCGCAGGTCGCCAGCTCCTGATTGGTCATCTGGAAGCAGCCGTCGCCGTCGATGGCCCAGACCAGCTTGTCCGGCGCGCCGACCTTGGCGCCCATCGCCGCCGGCACCGAGAAGCCCATGGTGCCGGCGCCGCCGGAGTTGATCCAGGTGTAGGGGTTGTCGTACCGGATGAACTGGGCGGCCCACATCTGGTGCTGCCCGACGCCGGCGGTGAACACCGTGTCCGGGCCGGCCAACTCGCCCAGCCGGGAGATCACGTACTGCGGTGACAGGCTGCCGTCGGCGGGCTCCTCGTAACCCAGCGGGTAGGTCTTGCGCCAGCCGTCGGCCTGCCGCCACCAACCGGTCAGGTCGGCCCGGTGACCGGCCTGGTACTCGGCCTGGATGGCGGAGATCAACTCCCGGATGACCTCGCGGGCATCGCCCACGATCGGGATGTCGGCCAGCCGGTTCTTGCCGATCTCGGCCGGATCGATGTCGGCGTGGATCACCATGGCGTGCGGCGCGAAGGAATCCAGCCGGCCGGTCACCCGGTCATCGAACCGGGCGCCCAGCGCGATCAGCAGATCGGCCTTCTGCAGCGCGGTTACGGCAGCCACCGTGCCGTGCATGCCGGGCATGCCGAGATGCTGGCGGTGCGAGTCGGGGAACGCGCCGCGGGCCATCAGCGTGGTCACCACCGGGATGCCGGTGAGTTCGGCGAGCTTGCGCAGTTCCACGGTGGCTCGCGCCTTCAGCACTCCGCCGCCGACGTAGAGCACCGGCCGGGCGGCCGTCGCGATCAGCTTGGCGGCCTGGAGGATCTGCCTGCCGTGCGGCTTGAGCACCGGCCGGTAGCCGGGCAGGTCCAGCACCGGCGGCCAGCTGAACCGGGTTCGGTGCTGCAGCACGTCCTTCGGGATGTCGACCAGCACCGGGCCGGGACGGCCGGTCAGCGCAAGGTGAAACGCCTCGGCGATGGTGCGGGGGATGTCTTCGGCACGCTGCACCAGGAAGTTGTGCTTGGTGATCGGCAGCGTGATCCCGGAGATGTCGGCTTCCTGGAAGGCGTCGGTGCCGATGAACGGCAGCGCCACCTGACCGGTGATCGCCACGATCGGCACCGAGTCCAGGAACGCATCCGCGATCGGCGTGACCAGGTTGGTGGCGCCCGGGCCGGAGGTCGCCATGCAGACCCCCACCTTGCCGGTCACCTGCGCGTACCCCTCGGCCGCGTGGCCGGCGCCCTGCTCGTGCCGCACCAGCACGTGCCGCACCTTCTGGGAGTCATACAACGGGTCGTAGGCGGGCAGGATGGCACCGCCCGGAATGCCGAATACCACGTCGGCACCGACCTCTTCCAGCGACCGGATCAGTGCCTGGGCACCGGTGAGCTGATCGGGGGCGGTTATCCGGGTCATGCCGGCGGTCCTCTCTCGCTGATCGGGCGGCAGCGGGTCGTGGCCAGCCTCGCCGGTGAACCTGGCCACTGGGGAATCCCGCCACTAAAAAACCCTCCGTGCCGATGCACGAAGGGTCTGCGCGTCCTCTGCGGTGTTGCCGCTGAGTACGCGCTATTGGATAAGTACGAACTGCCGCACGGCCGGAACACTACACCGCCGGTTCGGCAGCACTCAACGATGTAGGACGACCGTCCCGGATAATGGGACGCCAGCGGCGTAGCCGGCCGCGGTACCAAATGGGTGGCAAACCGGCCCGCCTCGCCGGCGCACTGGTTGTCCGTGCAAACGTGACCCTGTCGTTACTGTTTTTCGTGGCACGATGCAGCCCGTGCCTTCCCGACTGGCTCCCGCACTGGGCCTGACCGCGGCATTCGCCATGCTGAGCGCCGTCGGGATCATCGCCATCGAGAACTCGAACACCTCGCAGCAGCGTCCCGGCCTGGCCGGCGCGGTGCTGCTGCCCAGCACCGGCGGCCCGAGCGGCAACGTCTCCGGACCGACCAGCTCGGCCGATTCGCTGGCAGCCGCGCCGATCGCCAGCCAGCCGAGTTCGCATGCCGGCCCGACCGCCGCGACTTCGGCCACCGCCAGCCAGCCCGGTCAGACCAGCCAGGCCCGGCAGTCGACCGGCCCGCAGAGTTTCGCGCAGGCGGTATTCCTGGCGGTGAACCGAGCCCGGGCGGCCCAGCACCTGATGCCGCTGGGCTGGGACCCACGGTTGCGGCAGTCAGCACACGCGCACAACCGGGCGATGGCCGCCGCCAACACGCTGACCCACCAGGTCGAATCCGAGCCGTCGCTGGGCAGCCGGGAGACCGCCGCCGGCGTGCAGTGGACCTTCGCGGCGGAGAATATCGGCTGGACGACCGAGCGCAGCCTGGCCGGCGTGCTCGACATCGAGACCCGGATGCTGGCCGAGACCGCGCCGAACGACGCGCACCGCCGCAACATCCTGGCCCGGTCGGCACAGACGATGGGGGTGGACGTGTACCTCGACCTCGCGCACGGCCGGCTCTGGCTGACCGAGGACTTCGCCGGCAACTCTTAGGGCGTGTCTCGTACAGGTGATCTCTGCGTTGTTCAGGTGATCTTTGCGGGTACTCTTCGCTGTTCTGGTGAAGGTTGCGCGTCGTTGCAGTGGGTGGATGGATGGTCGAGCAGGGAGACTGCCGGGTGGGTCCGGACCGAGCATCCACAGCCGGTCGGTGAGCAGCTGCTCGAACTGAGATCAGCTGAAAGGCGCGGAGCCAGGTCTGGGCGGGTAACGCTATCACCGTGAATGTGATGGAAAGTCGCTATCCGACCCGCGGCCCGCCCGCGCCGGGCAAGTCACCGCGCTCCTCACGGAGCGCGTCCAGGTTGCGCGCGGCCATCGGCGCAGCCTCGGGGTGGCCGGAGTCGATGGCCAGCTGGTAGGCGGCCGCCGCGCCGGGTAGGTCACCCTGCGCCTCTCGTAGCAGGCCCAGGTTGAACGCGGCCTTCGGTGCCAGGTCCGGGTGGCCGGAGTCGATGGCCAGCTGGTAGGCGGCCGCCGCGCCCGGCAGGTCACCCTGCCCCTCACGGAGCACGCCCAGGTTGACCGCCGCCATCGGCGCTTGGTCGGAGTGGCCGGAGTCGATGGCCAGCTGGTAGGCGGCCGCCGCGGCGGGCAGGTCACCCTGCTGCTGGCGCAGCAGGCCCAGGTTGCGCGCGGCCATCGGCGCTTGGTCGGGGTGGCCGGAGTCGATGGCCAGCTGGTAGGTGGCCGCCGCGCCGGGCAGGTCACCGCGCTCCTCACGGAGCACGCCCAGGTTGCGCGCGGCCATCGGCGCAGCGTCGGGGTGGCCGGAGTCGATGGCCAGCTGGTAGGCGGCCGCCGCGCCGGGCAGGTCATCCTGCTCCTGGCGCAGCAGGCCCAGGTTGAACGCCGCCATCGGCGCGTGGTCGGGGTGGCCGGAGTCGATGGCCAGCTGCCAGGCGGCCGCCGCGCCGGGCAGGTCATCCTGCTCCTGGCGCAGCAGGCCCAGGTTGAACGCGGCCTTGGGCGCTTGGTCGGGGTGGCCGGAGTCGATGGCCAGCTGCAAGGCGGCCGCCGCGCCGGGCAGATCACCCTGCTGCCGGCGCAGCAGGGCCAGGTTGACCGCCGCCATCGGCGCGTGGTCGGGGTGGGCGGAGTCGATGGCCAGCTGGTAGGCGGCCGCCGCGCCCGGCAGGTCACCCTGCTCCTGGCGCAGCAGGCCCAGGTTGACCGCCGCCATCGGCGCTTGATCGGGGTGGCCGGAGTCGATGGCCAGTTGCAAGGCGGCCGCCGCGCCGGGCAGGTCACCCTGCTGCTGGCGCAGCAGGCCCAGGTTGCGCGCGGCCTTGGGCGCGTGGTCAGGGTGGCCGGAGTCGATGGCCAGCTGGTAGGCGGCCGCCGCGCCGGGCAGGTCACCCTGCTCCTCGCGGAGCACGCCCAGGTTGAACGCCGCCATCGGCGCGTGGTCAGGGTGGCCGGAGTCGATGGCCAGCTGCAAGGCGGCAGCGGCGATGGGTGGCCTGCTGGTTTGGTAGGCGCGGAACCCGAGGGTGAGGGCGACGGTGGGGTGGTCGGCGGCTGCTTCCAGGGCGGCCTGCCAGGTGGCATCGGGGACACTCTGGCGTTGGGTGGTGATGTGGTCGAGGAGGAAGTCAAACAGTCGCCACCCGGCCGGTGTGGCTTCCAGTAGTTGGAGACCGGCGAAGTGTTCGCAGGCCCAGTCCAGTGCTGCCGCCGCTGTGTCTCGGGTGCCGCGTTGTTGCTTGTCGGTGAGGTAGTCCGGTGCGAGCCGGAGCAGAGTGGGCTCCGGGATCGCGTCGAAGCCGAGGTGGCGCCAGTCGGCTGCGGCGTGCAACATCGCGATCGCTAACGGACGGCTGGTGCCGGCTTTGTCGTAGCGGTCCAGGGCCAGATAGCCACCGCCGAGGTACTCCCCGATGCCGTAGCGGCGGATCCCGTCGGCGATGTGCGGGTCGTCGACGTGGTCAGCGAGCCGGTCTTGCTCATCCTGCTCATCGCGTAGGTCGATGTGGGCGAAGCGCTGCAACACCTCCCATTGTGGCGGCTTGACATCGCCGACCGGACGGAACTTGTCGTACTCCGAGGATCGGATGGTGGCCACCACTCGACAGCCCGACTCGGCAAGCCTGTTGACCATTGCCACGTCGACTGGTTTGGTGAGTGTTAGATACCGCTCGAGGTCGTCCAGCCACACCACATGCTGCGGCAAGGTGGCCTCGGCAAGCAGGTCGTGGAAATCGTCGGTAGCGGCTGGGATCAAGGCGCTCCAGTCGGCGTAAAGCTGTCGGATGACCTCGTAGGCCATCCGCGTCTTGCCAGCCATCGAATGCCCGATAACGAGCACCGGACCGCCGTCGACCAACTCCGCGCGTAACCGCTCGTGCGCGTCACGCTTCAGGTAACCCAGGCGCAACGTCGAGGGCCCCACCCGAAAGTCCCGCGGCCCGAGCTGGTTCACCGTCGGCAGCTCACCGGACCGGGCCGGGATCGTGCTCACCCGATTCACCACGGCCGCCAGCTCGTCATGACGAACGGCGCCGCCGCGCCAGCGCTCCAGCGCCACCGCGCCCACGGCCGCAAGAAGAGCCAGGACCAGCAACACCCAACTCGGACCATGCCACCGCGCGATCAGCACCGCCACCACGGCCAGCACGGCGGCCGCCGACAGGAGGCCCCCTGAATCCGCGCGCCGCGGCAACCACCGCGCCACGGCGCCCCTAGCCACGCGCCAACCGTAGCTGCCGGCCACCCGATATGAAGCGCACTTTCCGGCTCGGTTCCAGTACCTCAGCCGGGCGGCCCGTCGGAGTCAGGATCGCAGCCACCTACCTCATGGGGCGCCGAGCCGCAACCTTGATCTGGCCAACTCGGGGAGAGTCCGTCCACCCATCCCTGCGAGGCCCCGACCGGTCGGCAGTCCACTCGCAAGCTTCGGTTGGACTGGACGGAGCGGGTCAGCCGCAGACCGCGCCGCGAGCCGCCGAGCTGACCAGCTTGGCGTACTTGGCCAGCACCCCGGTGTCGAACCGTGGCGGCAGCGGTCGCCAGTCCGCGCGGCGCTGCTCCAGCCGCGCCGGGCTGAGGGCCACCTCCAGGGTCCGGTTCGCGATGTCGACGGTGATCTGGTCGCCGTCCGCGATCAGGCCGATCGGGCCGCCGACCGCGGCTTCCGGGGCGATGTGGCCGATGCAGAGCCCGGTGGTGCCGCCGGAGAACCGGCCGTCGGTCAGCAGCAGCACGTCCCTGCCGAGCCCGGCGCCCTTGATCGCGCCGGTGATGGCCAGCATCTCGCGCATGCCCGGGCCGCCCCTGGGGCCTTCCCAGCGGATCACCAGCACGTCGCCGGGCCGCAGCGAGCCGTCGGCAACCGCCTGCATCGCGGCCTGTTCCCGGTCGAAGACCCGCGCGGTGCCGGTGAACACCTCGCTGTCGAAGCCGGCGGTCTTGACCACCGCGCCCTCCGGCGCCAGGTTGCCGTGCAGGATGGTCAGCCCGCCGGTGCGGTGGATGGGCCGGTCCAGTGGCCGGATCACCTCACCGTCCAGGGCGCCCGGAGCGATGTCGGCGAGGTTCTCGGCGACCGTCCGGCCGCTTACGGTGAGCGCGTCACCGTGCAGCAGGCCGGCGTCCAGCAGCGCCTTCATCACCACCTGGACGCCGCCGACCCGGTCCAGATCGGTCATCACGAACCGGCCGAACGGCTTCAGGTCGCCCAGGTGCGGCACCTTGTCGCCGATCCGGTTGAAGTCGGCCAGTTCCAGCGGCACGCCGGCCTCGTGCGCGATGGCCAGCAGGTGCAGCACCGCATTGGTCGAGCCGCCCAGTGCCATCACCACGGTGATCGCGTTCTCGAACGCCTGCCGGGTGAGGATGCCGCGCGCGGTGATGCCGCGATCGATCAGGTGCACCACCGCCTCACCGGAACGCTCGGCGTAGGCGTCCCGCCGCGAGTCCGATGCCGGCGGCGCGGCCGAGCCGGGCAGTGACATGCCCAGCGCTTCGGCCGCGGCGGCCATCGTATTGGCCGTGTACATGCCCGCGCAGGCACCCTCGCCAGGACAGATTGCCTTTTCGACCTCGGTTAATTCCTCCTTACTTATCCGGCCGGCCAGGCAGGCGCCGACGGCCTCGAAGGCGTCGATGATGGTGACATCCTGGCCGTTGTGCCGGCCCGGAAAGCTGGAGCCGGCGTAGAGGAACACGGCGGCCACGTCCAGCCGGGCGGCCGCCATCAGCATGCCGGGCAGCGACTTGTCACAGCCGGCCAGCAGCACCCCGCCGTCGAGTTGCTCGGCCCGGAAGACCGTTTCCACCGAGTCGGCGATCACCTCGCGGGACACCAGCGAGTAGTGCATCCCGGAGTGACCCATCGAGATGCCGTCGGATACCGAGATCGTCCCGAATTCCAGCGGGAACCCGTCGGCGCCCCGGACCCCCACCTTGGCCCGCTTGGCCAGCCGGGCCAGCGACAGGTTGCACGGGGTGATCTCGTTCCAGGACGAGGCGATGCCCACCTGCGGTTTGCGCCAGTCGTCGTCGCCCATGCCGACCGCGCGCAGCATGCCCCGGGCGGCGGCCCGTTCCAGGCCGTCGGTGACGATGTGCGAGTGCGGCTTGCGGTGTGCTGGCTTGCCGGATGCGCTGTCGGTCGTCACAGCCGAAAGCCTAAACCTAGGGTGTGGGCATGACGGTGATCCAGCGGACGGTGCTCAAGCATCCCGGTTCGGCCTATCTGATCGTGGCCTTCGTCGCGCTCTGCCTGACCGCCGTGGTGCGTTCGCCGGTGCAGGCGCTGGTTTATCTGATACCGGTGGCCGGCGCGGTATACGTGGCCCGTACCGCCACCGTGGTGGATGCCGCCGGCCTACACGCCCGGGCCGTGTTCGGCAGCCAATCGGTGAGCTGGGATCGGCTGCGCGGACTGCGGCTGGAGTCCGGTGGCTCGGTGTACGCGGTCGACTCCGACGGCAGCCAACTGCGGCTGCCCTGCGTGCGCAGCACCCGGCTGCAGCCCCTGATCAGCGCCGCCGCCGGCCGGATCCCGGATCCGGCCGCCGAGCCGGATGGCTAGTACTCGCCGTGCACCTGGTTGGCCAGCGGCTCGCCACGCTCGTACCGGCTCACCTGTTCGGCCAGCAGCGCGACGAACCGTTCGATCAGGCCGAGCACCGCGCCGCCGACGTGCGGCGTGAGCAGCAGGTTGGGCGCGTGCCAGAGCGGATGATCGGCCGGCAGCGGCTCCGGGTCGGTGACGTCGAGCGCCGCCCGCAGCCGGCCGGATTGCAACTCGGCCAGCAACGCGTCGGTGTGCACCACCCCGCCCCGGGCGGCGTTGACCAGCAACGCGCCGTCCGGCATCCGGCGCAGGAAGTCCCGGTCCACCAGCCCGAGGGTCTGGCTGGTCTGCGGAACCAGCAGCACCACCACGTCGGCCCGCGGTAGCAACTCGGGCAGCTCGGCCACCCCGTGCACGCCGGGCCGGGCGGTCCGGGCGGCGAACACCGGCTCGGCGTCGCAGGCGCTCAGCCGCCGGGCCAGCTGCTGGCCGACGTCGCCGGCGCCGACGATGAGCACCCGTTTGCCGGCCAACTCGTCGGTGACCGCGTCCTCCCAGCGGCGTTGCTGGCGGGCACGTTCGAAGCGGGGGAACTCGCGCAGCACCGACAGGATCGCGGTCAGCGCCCACTCGGCGGTGGCCGAGCCGTGCACGCCACGGGCGTCGCAGAGCTGAATCTGTTCCGGCAGCCAGGTCAGCACCGCGTCCACCCCGGCCGAGTGGGTCTGCACCACCCGCAGGCTGGTCAGCTTGGCCACCGCCGCGGCGGCCGCCTGCGGATCCCGGATGAACGGCGGCGGTACCCAGAACTCGATCTCGGCCGCGCCAGCCGGCAGCTGGTGGATGTCGTTCCAGACCTCGGCGCCGGCCGCCATCTGAGAGTCCGGCCGCAGGGCACGCAGGCGGTCGCGAACGGCGCTGGACTGGACGCACAATCTGCTCACCGATCCACCGTAACCACCGCCGGCACCGTCACCGGAGGAGGACATCCCGCGGCGGCTCACAGCGGCAGCAGGCAGACTGGGCGATGTGTTGCGGCTGCGCCTCCTCCCGCCTCGCTCGCGATCGGTCCTGGTCGCGGGCCTGGCCTGCCTGGCCTGCCTGGCCGGTGTGGCGGGCTGCGATGGCGCGGCCAGCAGCACCGGCAGTTTCGCGCCACAGCCGGACTTCCTCGGCAACAATGACCCGAACCCGCGGCTGCCCAACCCGGGCATCCCACAGCCGTCGCTGTCGGCCAGCGAGCCGCCCGGCGGCACGGTGCCCAGCGGCGCGCCGAGCAGCGGCGCGGCCCAGGCAGGCGCCAGCGTGGTGGCGTCCAAGCTGGTCGAACCGACCGGCCTGGTGGTGCTGCCCGATGGCACCGCCCTTGTCGGCGAACGCCGGTCCGGCCGGATCTACCGGGTTCGGTCGGACGGCAGCGCGCCGGCCACCGTGGTGCAGACGCTGGCCGGCGTGGACGGCAGCGGGGACGGCGGCCTGCTGGATCTGGCCATCTCGCCCAGCTATGCCGAGGACGGCCTGATCTATGCCTACCTGACCACCGCGACCGACAACCGGGTGGTGCACTTCCCGCTGGGGTCGGCACCGTCGACGGTGATCGGCGGCATCCCCAAGGGCGTCACCGGCAACACCGGCCGGATCGCCTTCGACGCGACCGGAGCGCTGCTCACCGGCACCGGTGGCGCCGGCCTGCCGGCCAACGCGCCGGCCAGCCTGGCGGGCAAGGTGTTGCGTACCGATGACATCGGCAAGCCGCTGCCGGACAACCCGAACCCGGCCTCGGTGATCTACGCACGCGGCTTCACCGAGGTGGCCGGGCTGTGTGTGGATCCGGCGTCCGGCTCCCGGATGGTGGTGGACGGCGACCAGATCGAGTTGCTGCGACCCGGCATCGACTACGCGGGGGTTTCGCGGGCTGCCCGGCTGCCCGCGGCACTGGCCGGCGGCGGCGGCTGCGCGTTGGCCGGTGGCCAGTTGCTGGTGGCCACCGCGGCCGGCCAGGCGGTGGCCGTGGCGCCGGTCAGCAAGGCCAATTCGGTCGGCCAGTTCAGCGCGGCGGTCAGCAAGACCTACGGCCGGTTGCGCACCGTGGTGCTGGGGCCGGACGGGGCGCTCTGGCTGACCACCCGCAACCAGGACGGGCACGGCCGGCCGGTGCCGGACGATGACCGGGTGATCCGGTTGACCGCGATGGACAGCGCCAGTTCGGTGCTGTGACGCGGCTCAGACCGCCTGCCGGGCACCGGCCGGCACCCCGGTCGGCGCGTCCGGCGTGATCGCGGTTTCGACCGCGGCCGCCTCGATGTCGCGGGCGATCTCCAGCACGTCGGCCAGGGCTGTCAAACACCTCCGTGCGGCCTCGGCGCTGTGATTGGCTGAGGCCATGCAACACACGCATCGGTTGGACTGGGAAGACGTCACCCTGCGCGAGTGGGACTGCACCGTGCTGTGGTCCGATCCGGCCGACCCGGAAGCCGGCATCGTGCTCGACCGGTCCGCGTTCTATCCCGGTGGCGGCGGCCAGCCGCCGGATCACGGCGTGCTGATCTGGCAGGGCGTGCAGACCCGGATCGTCGGCACCCGCCGTGCTGAGGATCTGTACCTGCTGCCGGCCGCCGGTGACCCGGTGCCGCCGGCCGGCACCGCGGTGCGGGGGGCGGTGGATGACACCCGGCGCAGCACCCTGATGCGTACCCACTCGGGCCTGCACGTGTTGTGCGGGACGGTGTTCCGCGACTTCGGCGCGCTGGTCACCGGCGGCAACATGGAGCCCGGCGAGGCCCGGATGGACTTCAACCTGCCCGAGATCCCGGCCGGCTTCAAACAGACCCTGGAGGACGCGGTGAACGCCGAGATCGCCGCGGACCGGCCGATCCAGGTGCGGATGCTGCCGCGGCAGGAGGCGCTGGCCATCCCGAACCTGATCAAGACCCAGGACGCGCTGCCGCCGGACACCGAGCAGCTGCGGATCGTGGATATCGTCGGGCTGGATGCCCAGGCCGACGGTGGTACCCACGTCTTCTCGACCCGGCAGATCGGGCACCTGACGATTGCCAAGGTGGAGAACAAGGGACGACAGAACCGTCGGGTGCGGATCCGACTGGCAGACGTTGAGAACAGACCTACTCGCTGACGCCGAGCTGGTCCAATAGCAGCGTCCGGACGGTGGCGGCGTCCGCCTGACCTCGGGTGGCCTTCATCACCGCGCCGACCAGGACGCCGACCGCGGCCAGCTTGCCGCCGCGTACCTTCTCGGCGACGTCCGGGTTGGCCTCGATGGCGGCCTGCGCGGCGCCGGTCAGCGCCGAGGTGTCGGAGACCAGACCGAGGTTGCGGTCGGCCACTACCCGGTCCACGTCGTCGCCGGTTTCCAGCACCCCGTCGACCACCTGCCGGCCGAGCGCGGCGGACAGCGTGCCGGCCTCGATCAGCGCGATCACCCGGGCCACCTGGGCCGGCGTGATCGGCAGGGCAGCGGCGTCGATGTCCCGACTGTTGGCCTGCTGGGCAAGGTAACCCAACCACCAGTTGCGAGCCTCGGCCGGCGGCGCACCGGCGGCCACCGTGTCGGCGAAACTGTCCACCAAGCCGGCGTTGGCCAGCGCCTGCAGCTCGTCCGGGCCGAGGTTGAGTTCGCGCTGCAATCGGTCCCGACGTGCCGCCGGCAACTCCGGCAGGCCGGCCCGAATCTGTTCCACCCACTCGGCGTCCGGCGCCAGCGGCACCAGATCCGGCTCCGGGAAGTAGCGGTAGTCGGTGGCCTCCTCCTTGCTCCGGCCGGACCGGGTGGTGCCGGTGGCCTCCTGGAAATGCCTGGTCTCCTGCCTCACCTTGCCGCCGGCATCGAGCAGCTCGGCCTGCCGGATGATCTCCGACCGCATGGCGCGCTCGACGCTGCGCAGCGAGTTGACGTTCTTCGTCTCGGTGCGGGTACCCCAGTCGGCAGAACCGGCCGGCGTGAGCGAGGTATTCACGTCGCAGCGCAGGCTGCCCTGCTCCATCTTGACGTCCGATACGCCGAGCGTGCGCAGGATGTCACGCAGCTCCGTGACGTAGGCGCGGGCCACCTCCGGTGCCGCCGGGCCGGCATCCGGCACCGGCTTGGTGACGATCTCCACCAGCGGGATACCGGCCCGGTTGAAGTCGACCAGCGAGTACTCCGCACCGTGGATACGCCCTCCTGAGCCGCCCACGTGGGTGTTCTTGCCGGTGTCCTCCTCCAGGTGCACCCGCTCGATGCCGACCCGCACCGTCCGGCCAGCTACCTCGACGTCAAGGTAACCGTCGACGCAGAGTGGCTCGTCGTACTGCGAGATCTGGTAGTTCTTCGGCATGTCCGGGTAGAAGTAGTTCTTGCGGGCGAACCGGCACCAGGACGCGATCGAGCAGTTCAGCGCCAACCCGATCCTGATGGTGTACTCGATGGCTGCCGCGTTGGCGACCGGCAGTGCGCCGGGCAGTCCGAGGCAGACCGGGCAGGTCTGGGTGTTCGGCTCGGCACCGAAGTCGGTGGCGCAGCCGCAGAACATCTTTGATCGGGTAGACAGCTCGACGTGGGTTTCCAAGCCGAACACCGGCTGATAGGCGGCGACCGCGGCCTCGTAGGTGGGTGCGCTCATCGGCTTGCTCCCAGGCTCGGCAGGTACCGCAGGATAGGGCCGTTCGCTGCCAGGTAGGCGGCTTCGAAGGCGGCAGCCACCCGGTAGCAGCGATCGTCGGCCATCGCCGGCGCCATTACCTGCAGACCGACCGGCAGCGGCGGTCCGGTCTCGTCGGACAGACCGCACGGCACCGAGATGGCCGGTGTGCCGGCCAGCGAGGCCGGCAATGTGCAGAGATCGTTGACATACATCGCCATCGGGTCCGCGGTTCGCTCGCCGACCTCGAAGGCGACGAAGGGCGAGGTCGGTGAGATCAGCACGTCGACCTGGCCGAACGCCCGCCGGAAGTCCTCGGCGATCAACGTCCGGACCTTCTGCGCCTGGCCGTAATAGGCGTCGTAGTAGCCGGAGGACAGCGCGTAGGTGCCGATCATGATCCGGCGCTTGACCTCGGGGCCGAAGCCTTGTTCGCGAGTCAGCGACATGACCTCCTCCAGCGACCGGCTGCCGTCGTCGCCGACCCGCAGGCCGTAGCGGACGGCGTCGAACCGAGCCAGGTTGGAGGAGCACTCGCTCGGCGCGATCAGGTAGTAGGCGGCCAGCGCGTAGTCGAAATGCGGGCAGGACAGCTCGAGGATCTCGGCACCCAGCTTCTGCAGGATGGTCACCGCCTCGCGGAACCGGGCCAGCACCCCCTCCTGGTAACCGCCGGAGGCGCCGGTGAGCTCGGTGACGATGCCGACCTTGAGCCCGCTGAGGTCGCCCCGAGCACCTTCGTGGGTGGCGGCCACCACGTCCGGGCCCGGCTCCGGGATGGAGGTGGAGTCGGCGGGGTCGTGGCCGGCCAGGACCTGATGCAGCAACGCCGTGTCCAGCACGGTGCGGCCGAACGGGCCGGCTTGGTCGAGGGAGGAGGAGAAGGCGATCAGCCCGTACCGGCTGACCGCGCCATAGGTCGGCTTGTGGCCGACGATGCCGGTGACTGCGGCCGGTTGGCGGATCGAACCGCCGGTGTCGGTGCCGATGGACAGCGGTGCCTGGTGGGCGGCCACCGCCGCCGACGAGCCGCCGGACGAACCGCCCGGCACCCGGCTGAGAGCCCACGGGTTCCGGGTGACCTGGTAGGCCGAGTTCTCGGTGGACGAGCCCATCGCGAACTCGTCCATGTTGGTCTTGCCGAGCATGACGATGCCGGCCTGCTTCACCCGTCGGGTGATGGTCGCGTCATAGGGCGGGATCCAGCCCCGCAGGATCCTCGAACCGGAGGTGGTGGGCAGGCCCTCGGTGACCACCACGTCCTTCATCGCCAGCGGCACCCCGGCAAGCGGGCCCAGCGGCTCGCCGGCAGCGTATCGGGCGTCCACCGTGGCCGCCGCGGCCAGCGCGCCAGCGGTGTCGACGTGCAGGAACGCCTTGAGCTCACCGTCGGTCTCGGCGATCCGGTCGAGGTGCGCACGGGCTACCTCAGTGGCACTTGTCTCACCGCTCTTGATGGCGGCCGCCGTCTGCGCGGCGGTCAGCTCATGCAGGCTGGTCACTACTCCTCCTCGCCCAGGATCTGCGGCACCCGGAACCGGTCGTCCTCGACCGCCGGAGCGCCGGCCAGGACGGTCTCGCGGGGCAGGCACGGCGTCAGCTGGTCGGGTCGGAGCACGTTCTGCAGTGGCACCGCGTGCGAGGTGGGCTCGATGTCGGCGGCGGCTACCTCGCTGATCCGGGCGATCGAACGCAGGATGACATCGAGTTGGCCGGCGAACAGATCGAGTTCGTCGTCGGTGACGGCCAGCCGTGCCAATCGCGCCAGGTGGGCAACTTCGTCGCGCGTAACGGCGGGGGAATCTTCGGACACGAAGTCTGAGTCTAAGGCTTGCTCGATCGGGCGCCCGGCGGTGCATGGGTCTGGCCGCCGTCATCCGGCGGTACGAGCTCTTGGGTCGAGCTCTTGGGTCGAGCTCTTGGGTCGAGCTCTTTGGTCGAGCTCTTTGGTCGAGCTCTTGGGTCGAGCTCTTGGGTCGAGCTCTTGGGTCGAGTACGGGCACGGCGTAACAAGCCGGATACCTACGCTTGACACACTAGGGCCCGTGTCCTTCCTGATACGGGTGGTGTTGCCCGATCGCCCCGGAGCGTTGGGGGCGGTCGCTTCGGCGCTGGGCCACGCCGGGGCGGACATCCTCAGCGTGAATATCGTCGAGCGGTCGGCCGGTCAGGCGACCGACGACCTGGTGGTGGAACTGCCGCCGGATCGGCTGGCGGACTCCCTCGTCAGCGCGGCGATCAGCGTGCCGGGCGTCCGAGTGGAGTCGATCCGGCCGTATGCCGGCGTGATCGACCCATTTCGGGAGTTGGAACTGCTGGAGAAGCTGGCGGTAAGCCAGCAGGATGCGCCGACCGTGCTCGCCGACGGGGTTTGCCGGTTGTTCCGGGCCGGCTGGGCGCTGATATTGCAGCCGCCGCAATCCGACGGCGGTCCCTCGGTAGTGATGGCGCGCAGCGGTGCCGCGCCTGAGCTGACGACGCTGGGCAGCCCTTGGTGGCCGCCGGTGCCGCCCCGCTCGCTTGCGCCGGAGGAGAGTTGGGCGCCAGCGGACTGGGCAAGCATGGATACCGAGCTGGCAGTGGTTCCGGTCGGCCCCAATGCCTTGCTCGTCGGCCGGCCGGCGCTGCGTTGGTTGGCCAGCGAAATCATTCAGCTGTCGCACCTGGCCTCGATCGCCGCGACGGTGCTGGATGGATAGCGCTCGGTAACTCCGGGCTCGTGGTTGGGGCTCAGGAGCGATCGATGCTCGGCCGTTCGGCGTGGTTGGCGTTTCTCGGGCAGCTGGGGTGGCTGCGCGGTCGGATAGGTTCGCGAACAAGGGCGTCGTTACGTTCTCGAACCTATCCGACCGCTTCGCCCGGACTGGATCCTCCGGCCATGCCCGAGCGCCGGTGGACCTGGCGCGCTCGGATCCCAGTCGCAGCCCGCATCACCGAGGCCTGGCGCCTGTTCCAGCCGGGCCTCGGTCCGCGTTCTTAGCGAGCCGTGCCTCATCCCCGCCCGGGCCTCATCCACGCCCTGGTCGTGCTGCGCTCAGAAGGGTGGGTGGTGGGGGTCGGTGCGGCAGGTGAGTTGGCGTTGTCGGTCGCGGTGGGCTGTGGCTAACGCTTGTTCTGCTTCGGCTTGCTGTTGGTGGTTGTCGGTTTGGGTGGCTTGCTCGATCTCGGTCTTCCACATCGCGATGAGCCGTTCGTAGGCTGCGTCTTCTTTGGCGTGGAGCTGTTCGGTGGTGGGTGGTGGCGGCGGGGCGGGTGGTGTCGGCTGTTGGGTTTTCGGGGTCCAGTGGATGGTGGGTGCGCTGGTGTAGGTGTGGCCGGTGCTGGTGGTCCAGGTGAAGGAGCCGTCACTGTTGTGGGTGTAGTTCCAGCCGGTGTGGTGTTTGCATTGGTTGTGCCGCCGACAGGCCAGGGCGCCGTTGCAACGACAGGTGGAGCCGCCGTGGCTGTAGGGGGTGGTGTGTTCGTATTCGCAGCGGTAGCCGGGTTGGTTGCAGGTCGGGAAGGCGCACACGTCATCCCGCGCGGCGACGAAATCCCTGAGTCGTTGCGCCGGTCGGTAGCGGTCGGTGCTGATGTCGAGCAGGGCCCCGGTGTTCGGGTCGGTCAAGAGCCGGCGCCAGGTGCCGGATGCATCCGCTGCCAACCGGCGGGCGGTCTCGGCGGTGATCGGTCCGTAGCCGGTCAGCTGCGCCGGCTGGTCATCCAAGTTCAGCAGGGTGTCGGCGGAGACGACCACGTTGATCGAGGGCCGCCGGCCCCGCAGCACCGGCAACCCACCGGCGGGCAACCCGCCGAGCACGGCGTCTACCAGCAGGTCGGCCCGTTTCTGATCCATCGTGCGCGGGTCGGTGGCCGGTAGCAGGGTGGCGGCGGCGGTCAGCCGGGTGTAGATGAGTTGGGCTTCGGGGGCGGCGAGTAGGACGGGCAGGTTGGCCATGCCGTCCTCACCGGGCACGTACCCCACGGTCCGGTCGGCCAGCGCCCGCTGGTGGCGTTGCTCGGCGGTGACCGGGTCCAGGGCGATCGCGGCCCGCCGGGCCCGCTGGCGCAGTTGCGGCACGGTCACGCAGCGGCCGTCCAGCAGCGCCGGCAGCACCGCCTTCTCCAGCGCCGGGGCCAGCACCGGATCGGCGGGCAGCCGCCACAGCGCCTCGGCCAGCACCCGGGCATGCTCGCCGGAGATGGCACCCCGCGAAACCGCCGCCAGGGTCTGAGGCAGTTCCCGGACCAGGGTCTTGGCCTAGGCGAGCTTGCCCTGCGCGGCGCGTAGCGGCACTTGTAGAGCCAATGACACCGAGTCCTGCGCCAACCCCAACTTCGACGTGTCGCGGTCCTGCATCACGGCCAGCACCCGCAACTGCGCGGCCTCGAACCAGCGTTTCTGCTCCTCCAGCACCACCAGCAGGTCCACCCGCTCATGGCGCGACAACCCACTCGGGTCGATCCGGTCCAGTTCCGCGCCCGACCGGAACGCCGGGTGCTCGGCCACGGCACACGCCAGCAGCTCGGCGTCGCCGAGGTCACCGTCCCCGCACCAGTCGTCGGCGCCGTCCATGTGTTCGATTCTAACAGTGCAAGGCGGTCCGGTCAACGCAGATTTGCTAATCAATCAAAGGTGAATCTCAAACAGGCGAGCCGTAACCCAGCAACGCTACCGAACCCCTACGACACCTTCTCATCGCCGCGCTTTGTGCAGTTCGGCACTCGACTACTCCCCCACCTGAGCAACCTCGCGCGCGGCTTCCGGCCCGTCCGAGAGCAGAGTCCGGAACCCCTCCTCGTCCAGGATCGGCACCTTCAACTCAACCGCCTTGGCATGCTTGCTGCCTGGAGAGTCACCCGCCACCACAAAGGATGTCTTCTTCGACACCGAGCTGGCCGCCTTGCCACCCAGCTCGGTGATCGCCGCGGCGGCCTCGTCCCGGCTGAAACCCTCCAGCGACCCGGTCACCACGACGGACAGTCCGGCCAGTGGCTTCGGCCCGCTGTCCGGCGCCCGGTCCTCCGCCATCCGCACTCCGGCCGCCCGCCATTTCTCGACGATGCTGCGATGCCAGTCCACGGTGAACCATTCCCGCACCGCCTCGGCGATGGTCAGGCCGATGCCTTCCACGGCGGCCAATTGTTCCACCGACGCCTGCGCGATCGCGTCGATGGAACCGAACTCTCGGGCAAGGTCCTGCGCCGCGGTCGGACCGACGTGCCGAATCGACAGCGCGACCAGCACCCGCCACAGTGGCCTGGTCTTGGCCGCCTCGAGATTGTCCAGGAGCTTCTGGGCATTCGCGGCCAGCCCGCCACCCTTGAGGGTGAAGAAGTCCGCCCGTGCCAGATCCTCGGCGGTCAGCGAGAATAGCTCGCCCTCGTCGGTGACCAGGCCGGCATTCAGCAGGGCCACCGCCGCGCTCGCGCCCAGCACCTCGATGTCGAAGGCGCCCCGACCGGCCACGTGGTAGAGCCGCTCTCGTAGCTGCGCCGGACAGGATCGGGCGTTCGGGCAGCGGATGTCCGCATCACCCTCCTTCTCCGGCCTGAGCTCGGTGCCGCACTCCGGGCAGTGTGTCGGCATGACGAACTCACGTTCGCTGCCGTCCCGCAGATCCACCACCGGCCCCAGGATCTCCGGAATCACATCACCGGCCTTGCGCAGCACCACCGTGTCGCCGATCAGGACGCCCTTGCGCACCACCTCGCTGGCGTTGTGCAGCGTGGCCAGGCCGACCGTGGAGCCGGCCACGAACACCGGTTCCATCACCCCGAACGGGGTAACCCGGCCGGTCCGGCCGACGTTGACCCGGATGTCGAGCAGCTTGGTGTTGACCTCCTCCGGTGGGTATTTGTAGGCGATGGCCCACCGCGGCGCCCGGCTGGTCGAGCCCAGTTGCCGTTGCTGGGACAGCGAATTCACCTTCACCACTACGCCGTCGATCTCATGCTCGACGTCGTGCCGGTATTCACCGTAGTGGCTGATGTAGTCCGACACCTCGGCCAGCGAACCGACCACCCTGGCCCGGTCCGAAGTGGGCAAACCCCACTGCCGCAGCAGGTCGTACCAATCCGACTGGGCCTGCACCGCCGGGCCGCCGGACACCTTGCCGACGCCGTGCACCACCATCCGCAGGTTCCGGGAGGCGGTGATCCGTGGATCCTTCTGTCGCAGCGAACCCGACGCGGTGTTACGAGGGTTGGCATACGGCGCCTTGCCGTCGGCCACCAGCTTCGCGTTCAGCGCCGCGAACTCCTCGATCGGGAAGTACACCTCACCCCGGATCTCGATCACCGAGGGCACGTCCTCGCCGGTCAACCGGTCCGGGATCACCGAGATGGTCCGCACGTTCGGCGTGACGTCCTCGCCGGTACGACCATCGCCGCGGGTGGCTCCGCGCACCAGCCGGCCGTTCTCGTACACCAGCGCGATGGCCAGGCCGTCCACCTTGAGCTCGCACAGGAACGCCGGCTGCTCGATCTCGCGCTGGACCCGGTCGGCCCAGGCGTGCAGTTCCCCGGCGGAGAAGGCGTTGTCCAGCGAGAGCATCCGCTCCAGGTGGTCGACCGCGGCGAACTGCGAGGAGATGGTGCCGGCCACCTTCTGGGTGGGCGAATCGGGCGTGCGCAGCTCGGTGAACTCGTTCTCGATCGCTTCCAGCTCGCGCAGCAGCCGGTCGTACTCGGCATCGGACATCGTCGGGGCATTGGCGATGTAGTAACGGTAGGCAGCCTCGGTCAGCAGTTCGGCGAGCTCGGCATGCCGCTGCCGCGCCGGCACCGGGGCCTCGCTCACCTGCTCGGCTACGGCATGGTCGGGCTGATTGACTTCGGAGCTGGTCACGAGGGAAAAGCTACCTTGCGCCACTGACAGGTCCGGCCCCTCAGACCGATTCCTCCGACAGCGCGATGGCGGTGTCCCGCAGGATCGACAACGCCTTGCGCAGGTAGGCCTGACTGGCTCCGGCCAGCCCGCAGGACGGCGTGACCACCACCCGCTCGGCGAGCAGCCGCGGCCCGAAGCCCAGCTTGTCCCACAGCGTTCGGACCGCGGCTCGGGCATCGGCCAGCGTGACCGGCGAGTCGGTGCCCGGCAGCACGCCCAGCCAGAGCGAGCCACCGGCGTCGACGAACTCCCCGAGCGCATCGAGCTGACGGTCCGACACCAGCGAGGCGTCCACGCTGACCGCGTCCGCGCCGGCTGCCCGCACCAACCGGTAGGGCACCTCGGCGGCGCAGCAGTGCACCACCCGGCAACCGGCCGGCGCCACCGCCAGCAGGTCGGCCAGCGCGAGCTCGGCCACCGAGCGGTCCAGCGCACGTACCGTCCCGTAGCCGGAGGGGGTCGGCACCTGACCGGCCAGCACCGCCGGCAGTGCCGGCTCGTCCACCTGCAGCACCAGGACGGTGCCCGGCAGCCGGGATTGCAGCGTCGCCAGGTGCAGCCGGGCGCCCTCGGTCAGCGACCCGGCCAGGTCCCGGAACGCGCCGAGATCGGTCAGCGCCTTGTGCAGGTTGGGCAACTCGACCGAGGCCGCGAGCGTCATCGGTCCGGGCAGCTGCACCTTGAGCACCGCAACGCCGGCGGCCAGCTCGGACAGCGCGTCCAGATCGCGTGCCAGCTGGTCCCGCGCCCGGCCCAGATCGCGGCCCGGATGGCTGGCCAGCGTCCAACCGTGCGGCAGCCACTCGGTTGCCAGATCCAGCAGCACCGCGCAACCGCGCCCGATCAGATCCGTGCCGAGCCCGCGGGCCGGCAGCTCCGGCAGGTGCGGCAGCGCGGGCAGCTCACCCAGCACCAGCTTGATCGCCTCGGCCGGGTCGGTGCCGGGCAGCGAGCCGACTCCGGTTGCCGAACCGGCCGGCCAGCCGAACCGGGCATGCTCCGGTGCCGTCATGGGGCCGACGCGCCGACCCGCGCCGCGGCGGTGATGGTGGCCGAGCCGAGCACCCGGTCACCGTCGTACATCACCAGCGCCTGGCCGGCGGCCACCCCGCGCTGCGGTCGCGTCAGGGCGGCGGACAGCCCGTCCGGGCCAGTCTCGATCCAGGCTTCGGAACTCAGCCCGTGCGCCCGCAGCTGCACCGAGCACCGGACGCTGCCGGCCGGCCGCGGCGCGATCCAGACCGGTCGACCGGTGCGCACCAGATCCACCTCGAGCTGCTCGGCGCTGCCGACCACCACGGTGTTGGTCCGGGGCTGGATGGAGAGCACGTAGCGTGGCTGGCCGGACGGTGCCGGCCGGGTCAGGTTCAGGCCGCGGCGCTGTCCGACGGTGAAGCCGAACGTGCCGGTGTGCGAGCCGACCACCCGGCCCTCGGCATCGACGATCTCACCGGGCCGCTCGCCCAGCTGCCTGGCCAGGAAGCCCTGGGTGTCGCCGTCGGCGATGAAGCAGATGTCATGCGAGTCCGGCTTGTCGGCCACCGTCAAGCCGCGCCGGGCGGCCTCGGCCCGCACCTGGTCCTTGGTCGAGTCGCCGAGCGGAAAGACGGCGTGCCGCAGTTGCTCCGGGGTCAACACGGCCAGCACGTAGGACTGGTCCTTCGCCGCGTCGACGGACCGGGACAGCACGCCGTCGGCCAGCCGGGCATGGTGGCCGGTGACCACCGCGTCGAAGCCGAGCGCCAACGCCCGGTCCAGCAGCGCGGCGAACTTGATCTTCTCGTTGCACCGCAGGCACGGGTTGGGGGTGTGCCCGGCCGCGTACTCGGCGACGAAGTCGGCGATCACGTCGGCCTGGAATCGCTCGGCGAAATCCCATACGTAGAACGGGATGCTCAGCAGGTCGGCGGATCGTCGGGCGTCGTTGGCGTCCTCTCGCGAGCAGCAGCCCCGGCTGCCGGTCCGCAGCGTGGCCGGCGTCCGGGACAGCGCCAGGTGCACGCCGGTGACATCCCAGCCGGCGTCCACCGCCCGGGCGGCCGCCACCGCCGAGTCCACCCCGCCGCTCATCGCGGCAAGCACCCTCATGACGGCATCCGCTCGCCCACCCCGACGCCGGCTGCCACGCCGGCCCGGCGCGCCCGTTCGACCACCGGGCCGATCACCTCCAGCAGCGCTCGCACATCGGCGTCGGTGGAGGTGTGGCCCAGGCTCAGCCGCAGCGAGCCGCGGGCCCGCGCCTCGTCGGCGCCCATCGCCAGCAGGACGTGCGAGGGCTGCGCCACGCCGGCCGAGCAGGCCGAGCCGGTGGAGCACTCGATGCCCTTGGCGTCCAGCAGCATCAGCAACGAATCGCCTTCGCAACCCGGGAAGGAGAAATGCGCGTTGCCGGGCAGCCGGTACACCGGATCGCCGTTGAGCACCGCGTCCGGCACCACGTCCCGGACCCCGTCGACCAGCACCGTGCGCAGCCGGGTCAGCTCGGCGGCCAGCGTCGCGCGCCGAGCGGCGGCCAGCCGCATGGCGGTCGCGAAGCCGACCACACCTGGCGTGTCCAGGGTTCCCGAGCGCACTTCGCGCTCCTGGCCACCGCCGTGCAGCACCGGCACGCAATCGATGCCGCGGCCGAGCAGCAGCGCGCCGGTGCCGTAGGCGCCACCCAGCTTGTGCGCGGTCACCGTCATCGCATCGACGCCGGACTCGGCGAAGGACACTGCCAGGATGCCGACCGCCTGCACCGCGTCGGTATGGAACGGGATGCCGTGCTCATGCGCCAGCGCCGCCAGTTGCTGGATCGGCTGGATGGTGCCGACCTCGTTGTTCGCCCACATCACGCTCACCAGCGCCACCGCGGCCGGATCCTCGGCGATCGCGCCGGCCAACGTCTCCGGCAGTACCCGGCCGTGGCCGTCCACCGGCAGCAGCACCAGCTCGGCCTGTTCCCGCTCGGCCAGCCAGTGCGCCGAGTCCAGCACCGCGTGGTGCTCCACCGCGCTGATCAACACCTTGCGGCGGCCCGGATCGGCGGCCCGCCGGGCCAGGTAGATGCCCTTGATCGCCAGGTTGTCGGCCTCGGTGCCGCCGCTGGTGAAGATCAGCTCGGACGGCCGGGCGTCGAGTATCTCGGCAAGCAACTCGCGGGACTCCTCGACCACCCGGCGCGCCTGCCGGCCGGCGGTGTGCAGGGACGACGGATTGCCCAGCCGGCTCATCGCGTCAGTCATCGCCGCGATGACCTCGGGCAACACCGGGGTCGTCGCGGCATGATCGAGATAGGTCATCGCCCAGTCAGCTTACGGGCCCGGACGCGGCCTCGGTCGCTACCCGAGCATCCACCGGCGACCGCCCGCCGATCGCCGGCCGACCAGCCGGTGGGCGCAGCCGACCGGCCCGCACGGTGGCTATCGCGGCCAGCACCGCCATGGTGAGGAAGACGACGGCGAAGCCGCCACCGTAGGAGATCCGGCCCTGTGCGGCCAGCGAGACCAGTGCCCCGGAGAAGGCGGCGGTGACCGCCGAGCCGGAGGAGTCGGCCAGTTGCAGCGAGGAGGCGTCCGAGCCACGCTCGGCGTCGGTGGTGTACTCCATCAGCGCCACGCTGACCGTCGTAATGCCGAAACCAGCACCGCCGCCGGCTATCGGCCAGAAGATGAATGCGGCCCAACCGGGCACCGTACGCAGCGCCACCAGCGCCATGCCGACACCGGCCACCGCCATCAGCAGCAGGCCCATCCGGACGAAGCTGCCCTTGCTGATCTGTGGTGAACGGCCCTGGATCTGGGAGGTGGCGGCCCACGCGACCGCGGTGAGCATCAGCGGCAGGCCGGCCAGCGTCGGCCTGAAGTGCCACTGCACGGTCAGGGTGAGCGGTACCAGCACCTCCATGCCGACGAATGCCCCGGCCAGCACCCCGCGAAACGCCACCGCGGCCGGCACCCCGGCCCGGAAGGTGCCGCTGCCGGCAGGCAGCAGCCGGTAGAGCCCGTAGAGCATCGCGGCCAGCCCGAACACGCCGGCGCCCAGGCTCAGCGGGTTCTGGTGCTGGCCGGCCTCGGCCACGCCGGCGATGCCGACAGCGGTCAGCACCGCGAACCAGACCCGGCTCGGTGCCACGTGGACGTCACCGCAGCCGCTGCGCAGCCGACGTACCGCCGGCAGCAGCAGCAGGCCGCCCAACGCCGCGAACGGCGCCAGGCCGCCGAACACCCAGCGCCAGGACAGCTGCTCGGTGATCCAGCCGGCCGCGGTCGGACCGACCAGGCCGGGCACGATCCAGGCGGTGGACAGCGCGGCGAACATTCGCGGCCGTACCTGGTCGGGATATACCTCACCCATCACCACGTACATCGCGGTGATCAGCAGGCCCACCGCGAAGCCCTGCACCACCCGGGCCAGTACCAGCAGCCACATGCTGTCGGCCAGCCCGGCAACCACCAGGCCGCCGACGAACAGCAACAGGCCCAGCCCCAGCGGCAGCCGGGGGCCGCGCCGGTCCGCCCGCATCCCGGAGACCACCATGCCGATCACGCTGGTGATCAGAAACCCGGTGAAGGCCCAGCCATAGTTGGCCAGGCCGTGCAGGCTGCGCGCCGCGGTGGGCAACGCGGTGGCCACCGCCAGTGCCTCGAAGGCGATGATGGTCATCAGCAGCAGCACGCCCACCGTGGTGATCCGGTAGCGGGCGGCGAAGATCGACTCCGCTGCCGGGCGGCCACTCGTGCCGTCGGCGCTGACAGCCACTTTGCTGGTCACGTTCGCACAACCTTCTGTCTCTGCCTGATCCCGCCTGATCCCGCCGACTGCCATTCTGCCGGCTGGTGCCGGCCCGCTAGGAGCGAGACTTCTGCCGGCTGGTGCCGGCCCGCTTGGGCGAAACGACGCCGTCCCCGCCAGATGTTCCAGCGGGGACGGCGAATCGGTGCGCCGGGCGGGTCAGCCCTTGCGTTTGGCGACTTCCTCGGCCAGCTGCGGAGCCACCTGGAACAGGTCGCCGACCACTCCGAAGTCGGCCAGCTCGAAGATCGGCGCCTCGGGATCCTTGTTCACCGCGACGATGGTCTTGGAGGTCTGCATGCCGGCCCGATGCTGGATGGCACCGGAGATGCCCAGCGCGATGTAGAGCTGCGGGGCGACCGTGACGCCGGTCTGACCGACCTGCATGGTGTGCGGCACCCAGCCCGCGTCGGTGGCCGCCCGGGAGGCGCCCACCGCGGCGCCGAGCGCGTCGGCGACCTGCTCGACCACCTTGAAGTTGTCGGCCGAACCGACCCCGCGACCGCCGGAGACGATCAGCGAGGCGTCCTGCAGCGACGGCCGGGAACCCTTGGCCTCCTCGACCCGATCGGTGATCCGGGCCGCCTTGGCCGCCTCGGACAGGCTCACCTCGACCGGCACCTGCTCGGCCGCGCCGCGCTGCGGGGTGGCCGGCACCGAGTTCGCCCGCAGGCTGATCACCGGGATGCCGGCGGCCGCCTTCGCGGTGACGGTGACCGCGCCGCCGAAGATCGACTGGGTGACGCTGCCGTCGGCGTTGATCTCGACCGCGTCGGCCAGGAAGCCGGCGCCGATCTTGAACGCGGTGCGGGCGGCGATCTCCTTGTTCTCCGGGGTGGAGGCAACCAGGATCGCGGCCGGATCGGCCTGCCCGGCGACTTGGGCGAGCACCTCGGCCTTCGGGGCCACCGGATGCTGCTCGTACTGCTCGCCCTCGGCGACGTACACCTTCGCCGCGCCATATTCGGCCAGCTGGCCGGCCAACGCCTGCGCGGTGCCGGGGGCGCCGATCACCACCGCCGAGGGCTCACCGAGGCTGCGTGCCGCGGTGAGCAGTTCGGTGGCGGACTTCTTCAGGGTTCCGTTCGCCGCATCGACGAGAACCAGAACTTCAGCCATGATCGTGGATTCCTATCTGGGTTCGGGGTCTCGCGGTCAGATGAGCTTCTTGCTGGCCAGGAAGTCGGCGATCGCGGTGCCCCCGGTTCCGTCGTCCTTGACGATGGTGCCGGCGCTGCGCGGCGGGGCTTCGGTGAAACCGGCGACCACCGTGGTCGCCGCGGCCAGGCCCACCTCGTCCTCGGCGATGCCGAGGTCGGCCAGGCTCAGTGTCCGCACCGGCTTGGACTTGGCGGCCATGATGCCCTTGAACGACGGATAGCGCGGGTCGTTGATCTTTTCCACCACGCTCAGCACCGCCGGGGTGGCGGCGGTGATCACGTCATAGCCGGTGTCGGTCACCCGCTCGATGGTGAGCGTGCCGCCGTCCGCGCTGACCTTGCGCGCACCGGTGAGCTGGGGCAGGCCGGTCGCCTCGGCGACCAGCGCCGGCACCACCGAGAGCCGGGAGTCGGTGGCCTCCAGGCCGGCGATCACCAGGTCGTATTCCAGCGTGCCGAGGGCCTTGGCCAGCACCTTGGCGGTGGTGATCGCGCAGGAGCCGTGCAGGGCCGGGTCGGAAACGTGCACACCCTTGTCCGCGCCCATCGACAGCGCCTTGCGGATGGACTCGGTCGCCCGGTCCGGACCCATGGTCAGGATGGTCACCTCGCCGCCGTGCGCCTCCTTCAGCCGCAGGCCCTCCTCGATCGCGTACTCGTCGATCTCGTTGATCACGGCGTCCGATGCCTCGCGGTCCAGGGTGTTGTCGGCCGGATTCAGCTTGCGCTCGGCGTAGGTGTCGGGCACCTGCTTCATGAGGACAACGATGTTCATGGCGTGTGCTACGTCCTAACTGTGTCGGTGGCGGCCGGCAGTATGGCTGGCGCCAGCACCGCGATATCCCGATGTTACCCACCAGTAGCATCGGCGATACTCGGGCTGGGAGGGTGTTCCCGGTCACCGTGACCGGGCACCGGGCAGGTCGGGACGGCGCGGCACGCTGCCTGCATTGTGGTACACGCTCTGGACGGGAGTCGATATGACCCGGCACACCGCGATCGGGTAGCAGGCCTAACCGGCCTGCTCGGTGGCCGAGGCGCGGACCAGCTCCAGCACCTCCCCGGGCTCGGCGCACAGCCGCAGCGCGCCGGCGATCTCCAATTCGGCCCGGGTGCCGTAGCCCCAGAGCGCGCCGGCGCAGTGCACGCCGTGCGCTGCCGCGCCCAGCACGTCGTGGCTGCGGTCGCCGACCATCAGCACCGACTCCGGCGCCGGATCGCCCAACCGGCGCAGCACCTCGCCGATCACCTGCGCCTTGGAGTCACGCTGACCGTCCACGGTGTCACCGCAGATGGTGGCGAAGTAGTCGGCCAGACCCAGGTGCCCAACGATTCGGATCGCATGCGGCTCCGGTTTGCTGGTCGCCACCGCGAGCTGGATCCGCAGGTCGAACAGGGTGGCAACCAGCTCGCCGATGCCGTCATAGCGCCGGGTCTGCAGCAGCGCACCTTCCTCGACGTAGTGCCGACGGTAGGCCGCGACCACCGCGTCCACGTTGTCCTCGCCGACCAGCGGCGGCAGCGAGTGCGAGAACGGCGGCCCGAGCAGGGATCGGGCGGTCGCCTCGTCCACCCAGGCCACGCCCACCTCGGCGAAGGCACGTTGCAACGAGCCGAGGATGCCGGGCGCCGACTCGCTGAGTGTCCCGTCCAGATCGAACAGGACGGTCGAATACGCACTGCCGCGGCTATGGCGCATGGGTTTCAGTTCCCGACGAATTCGGCCTTGCCCGGGCCCTCGGCGATGAAGGAGGCCATCCCGCGCTGCTTGTCCTCGGTGGCGAACAGGCTGGCGAAGATGTGCGATTCGAGCCGCAGGCCGTTCGCCAGATCCATCTCCAGGCCCTGGTCGATGGCGGCCTTGGCAGCCCGTAGCGCCAGCGCCGGACCCTTGGCGAACTTGGCCGCCATCGCCTGCGCGGTCTGCAACACCTGCTCGGCCGGCACCACCACGTCCACCAGGCCGATCTCCAGCGCCTCCGCCGCGTCGACGAACCGGCCGGTGTAGATCAGGTCCTTCGCCTTCGCCGGGCCGATCAGCCGGGGCAGCCGCTGGGTGCCGCCGGCGCCGGGCATGATGCCGAGCAGCATCTCCGGCTGCCCCCATTTGGCGTCGTCCGCGCTGACCCGGAAGTCGGCGGTCAACGCCAGCTCGCAGCCGCCGCCCAGCGCGTAACCGGTCACCGCCGCGATCACCGGCTGCGGCAGCTGTGCGATCGAGTCCAGCGCGCCGGACAGCGCGGTGGCCCCGCGCTGCATGTCCTGCGGCGTCATCCGGGCGAACTCCTTGACGTCCGCACCGGCCACGAACACCTTCTGGCCGCCCCACAGCACGACCGCCCGGACGTCGGAGCGCTGGCTGCACTCGGCCGCCACCTGACGCAGCGCCTGCTGCAGCTCGCTGTTCAGGGCGTTTACCGGTGGCCGGTTGATGGTGAGCGTGGCCACGCCGGCTTCGACCTCGAGCTTCACGAACTCAGTCATGGCTGCAGAGCCTAGACAACCCGCTCCAACCGTTCGCGGCAAGCAGTGCGCCGAGGCCGCCGGTCAGCGATTGCCAGGGGGCGTGTCGATGTCCGGCTTGAAGAGGCTCCCCTCAACGACTTCCAGGGCTCGCTCGATCGCTCGAGCCGTGGCCAGCGAGCAGCTCGTCCGTCGCCCGGTGATCAGATGGTTCACCGTCGCATGTCCCAGACCGGCTCGGCGTGCCAGTTCGCGTTCGCTTACCCCGGTAACTTCCAGGCACTCGATGAAGGCCGCCCGGCTGCGTAACTGCATGCTCAATCGCTGCCGGACATCGGGGCGGAAGCCTTGACTCGGCAAATAGCGGGCAGTCCTTTGGTCTCGCTCGGCACAGAGTTCTCCTTCGGTTATGCCTGTCGGACCAACGGTCATTTGATGCCGGACCGGATAGGCGCACGAAAATTGCCATATACCTAAAGGCGGGCCGCCGAAGGACACTGGCGTGCACAATCCTCTCGGCTCGCGACGACGCTGTCAAGCATTGTCGGACCTTTGGTCTGATAGTGTCATCCACATGCTGTTGATATCCGCTTACCGACGCGTCTTCCGAGCGGCATGGGGTCGTAATGACGGCCAGTAGAGTCTCGCCCGAGCGCAGGCGGCGGGTGGTCACTGGCTCGGCTTGGGCAATCGACGTATCGACGGAAGGGGGTGGCGATATGCATGCGTTCCGTCGGCTCATCCAACAACGCATCGATGAACGCGGCGAAACTTCGGCCGATGTCGCCAGACGGGCCGGCTTGTCGAAGCAGACGCTGCACTCGATTCTGACTGACGACCGCCCGGCGATCCGTGAGATGCCATCGCGCAAGACCGTGCAGGGACTTGCCGCCGCTCTTCAGATGTCCGCCGACCAACTGCTGATCGCGGCCGCGGAAGCGTACGGCGTGCCGGTCAGCCGGCCGGTTGTCGTTCCATCGGTCATTGAAGTTACCGACTCCGAACTGGCCCGCGAACTCATGCGGCGAGCGTTGGCGCGGGAGTCGGTAACTGGAACCGACCGAACGACCTCGTTGGACCTCACTGACATCGACGGTGAATCGCTGCTCGCGGTGGTGCAGCTGCGACGTGGTCTGCTGGATCAAGCAATCAGCGAGGCAGCCGGCCGGCCGGGGCTGGCTCGAACACTGGAACAGCTTGCGAGCATCATCGCAGGCGCCCTCGACGAAGCCGCGAAGAAAGAGGGCTGAACCGCTACCAGCGCGCCGACACGCCAGCTTGCGCTCGCCGGGACATCAAATCCTCTCCGGCACGGATCAGCAGTTCGTCAAAATCGGCGCAGCCGACAGCCGCACCTACCACGCAGGCAATGCCCCTGCTCCGAAGCCGATCGCGCACGTGCTTGGCGAGCAGCACACCGGCACCAGCGACGTCCACCTCACTGATTAACGCAACCTGACGAGTGCCATAACGACCAGTCACGTGGCGCACCGGAGGTGCGTTGTCGGTGCTTGCGGCCAGACGGGCCGAACCGAACAGCCCGGCCACGGTGGCATGGATCGCATCCTCCCGGTCAGGCAGCGCGGGATCGATAAGCACCAAGACGACTGAGGCCGGCGCATGGGCGACGACCTGCTCGGCCTGGATGCGCCAGCCTTCCTCGGACCACAGGCCGGTAGCGGGATCAAAGGCGGCGGTCTCCCGGATCGAGTCTCGGAGCGCGATGCGATGACCAAGTAACAGCAGCGGCACCACTACTACGGCTAGCGGTGCTTGCCAATTGAGCAACAGCGCCAAGACAACGCCGACGAGCTTCGTAGCCAGGTCGAATACATGATTGCGTGGCGACAGCAGTCGCCTGATACCGGTCCGCGAGCCGCCGACCACCATCACCGCCGCGATCAAGATGTCGTTGACCGCCGACCACGTAACGATGACGGCCGGCAGCCCACCAAGGCCGGGCGAGATCGCATGAACCTCTGCCGCACTGAGTGCAGCCAGCAGATTAATGGCCCCGCTTATTGCATATCGTTTCGGGCGACCGCCAGCGACTATTTTCCGAGACGGCCATTCGGCCAGGTAAACCAGCGCTACCAGTGCAGTCAACAAAGGGAACGGCAACAGGAGTACGCCCGCCATGATCCAGATATCGAGCGAATGTGCGACATAACCGTCGGTAAGTCCCCGGCGAAGGCGTTCGGTACGCCGTACCAGCATCAAGTACGACACACTGAGCGCTGCGAGCATCGCGAAGAACTGAAGGTGGTAGGCCGTCACGGCAGCAACCACCGAGAGCAACGCAGAGGAGAAGACGAGTGTGGGTTCCCTGCAGATGAACGGCTTCGAGTGACCGTAAACCGATAGTAGCGATGGTGAACCTCATCGGTGGTAAAGCCCTCGGCTGTTACGACCGCCGCGCTGGGAACCATATCGAGGGGAGGTGAGGAGAATGCGCACGCTGGAACAGATGAACGGCTTCGACTGGCCGTAAACTGACGAGGGCGATGGCAGGGGTCAGCGGCGGTACAGCCCATGGCCCCTCCCATCTCGCGAAAGATACCCTAACAGCCATTTCGTATTTGGACGCGCTGACGGTACTCGACCGACTTCGCTCGGTCAGCTATCGCCTGCTAGTTCGGTGAGCAATAGCCAATTCGCCTATACCCAGGCTGGTTCGATCGGGGCTAGACCGCTCGGGCGTGGTATCGGCCGGCTTCGCGTTCCACGACCAGCCGCAACCCGAAGGCGGCGGACAGGTTCTCCGAGGTCAGCACCTGCGAAATCAGCCCCTGCGCGACCACCCTGCCGTCGCGCAGCAGCATCGCATGCGTCATGCCCACCGGGATCTCCTCCACGTGGTGGGTGACCAGCACCATGGTGGGCGCCTCCGGATCGGCGGCCAGGTTGCGCAGCCGGCGCAGCAGATCCTCCCGGCCACCGAGGTCCATCCCGGCGGCCGGCTCGTCGAGCAGCAGCAACTCGGGGTCGGTCATCAACGCCCGGGCGATCTGCACCCGCTTGCGCTCCCCCTCGCTCAGCGTGCCGTACCGGCGGTCGGCCAGCTCGGCCACCCCGAACCGGCCGAGCAGTGCCTTGGCCCGGCGCACGTCCAGCCGGCCGTAGGCCTCCCGCCACCGTCCGAGCACCGCGTAGCCGGCCGAGACCACCACGTCGATCACCACTTCGCCGCCCGGGATCCGCTGGGCCAGCGCCGCCGAGGACAGCCCGATCCGTGGCCGCAGCTCGAACACGTCGACCCTGCCCAACTGCTCGCCGAGCACGCCGACCATGCCGGAGGTGGCGTGCATGGTGGTGGCCGCCAGCTGCAGCAGGGTGGTCTTGCCGGCGCCGTTCGGGCCCAGGATGGCCCAGCGCTCGTCCTCCTCGACGGTCCAGTCGATCGAGTCCAGCAGCAGCTTCTCGCCACGGCGCACCGTCACCTGCTCGAACTGCAGGATCGCGTCCGGATCTATCTCGAAGTCGGCAGCCACCACACCCCTATCCAACACCCACGCACGGCCGGTCAGCCGGAGGCCGACCGGCGTAGGGTGCTCAAGCGATGGAACCAACTCCCGACCTGACCCGAAGCCTGGCGCTCCGCCTCGGATCGGAAGACGCTGGCGCGGCCGATCCGAATCGCCCGCTGACCGCATGGCCGGGCCGGCCGTTCCCGCTCGGGGCGGCCTGGGACGGTGAGGGGACCAACTTCAGCATCTGGTCGCCACAGGCCACCCGGGTGCAGGTCTGCCTGTTCGACGGCGCCGGCCTCGAGCACCGGGTCGACCTGGCCGAGCAGAGCTTCCACATCTGGCACGGCTACCTGCCCGGCATCAATCCGGGCCAGCGCTACGGCTATCGGATCAGCGGGCCGGACGACGAGGCCCGGGGCCGGCGGTACAAGCCGGCCAAGCTGCTGATCGACCCGTACGCGCGGGCCATCGAGGGCGACTTCGTCAACGACCCGGCCTGTTACGGCGACAACGACCTGGACTCCGCCGCCTTCGTGCCCCGCTCGGTGGTGGTGCTCGACGACGGCTTCCCGTGGGGCAACGACCGCCGGCCGCGGACGCCGTGGGACGACACCATCATCTACGAGCTACACGTCAAGGGCTTCACCGCCCAGCATCCGGACATCCCAGCCGACCTGCGCGGCACCTATGCCGGGCTGGCCCATCCGGCCGCCATCTCCTACCTCAAGGAGCTGGGCGTCACGGCGGTGGAGCTGCTGCCGATCCATCACTTCGTGCACGAGCCGGCCCTGCAGAAGCGTGGCCTGAAGAACTACTGGGGTTACAACTCGATCGGCTTCTTCACCCCGCACGCCGCCTACGCGACGCACACCGGACGGCTCGGCGGCAACCAGGTGCGCGAGTTCAAGGCGATGGTGCGGGCACTGCACGCCGCCGGCATCGAGGTGATCCTGGACGTTGTCTACAACCACACCGGCGAAGGGCCGCCGAACGGTCCGATCCTGTCGTGCCGCGGCATCGACAACGCCGGCTACTACCGACTGCACCCGACCGACCCGTCGCGCTACATCGACTACACCGGTTGTGGCAACACCCTGGACGTACGGACGCCGGCGGTGCTGCAGCTGGTGATGGACTCACTGCGCTACTGGGTCACCGAGATGCACGTCGACGGCTTCCGGTTCGACCTGGCCTCGGCGCTGGCCCGCTCGCTGCACGACGTCGACAAGCTGTCCTCGTTCTTCGACACCATCCATCAGGATCCGATCGTCAGCCAGGTCAAACTGATCGCCGAGCCGTGGGACATCGGCGACGGCGGCTACCAGGTCGGCGAGTTCCCTCCGCTGTGGACGGAGTGGAACGGCAAGTACCGGGACACCGTGCGCGACTTCTGGGCCAACGGCGCCGGGGGCGTCCGGGATCTTGCCTACCGGCTGACCGGGTCCTCGGACCTGTACGCCGACGACGGCCGGCTGCCGTTCGCCTCGATCAACTTCATCACCGCGCACGACGGGTTCACCCTGCGCGATCTGGCCAGCTACCTGCGCAAGCACAACGAGGCCAACGGCGAGGGCAACAACGACGGCACCGACGACAACCGCTCGATCAACTTCGGGGTCGAGGGCGAGACCGACGACCCGGCGATCAATGCGCTGCGGTTACGCCAGGTGCGTAGCCTGCTGACCACCCTGCTGCTGTCCACCGGCGCGCCGATGCTGGTGGCCGGCGACGAGCGGTTCCGCACCCAGCACGGCAACAACAACGCCTACGTGCAGGACAACCCCACCTCCTGGTTGGACTGGACCGCCACCGAGCAGGGCGAGGACCTGCTGCGGTTGACCCGGCGGCTGATCGCGCTGCGCAAGGCCTCGCCGGTGCTGCGGCAGCGGGCCTTCTTCGAGGGCCGGCCGGTGGCCGGCGGCCGCAAGGACCTGGCTTGGTTCCACCCGGAGGGCCGCGAGCTGGCCGAGCAGGACTGGTTCGACTCGAAGCTGCGCACCATCGGGATGTACCTGGACGGTCGGGGCCTGCGCCATCCGGATCCGCGCGGCCGGTCCATCGTCGACGACTCGTACCTGTTGGTGCTGCACTCCGGCGACGAGCCGATCGACTTCACGCTGCCCGCCAAGCCGTGGGCGGTCAGCTATCAGGTGGTCATTGACACCAGCCAGGTCGCCGGCGAGCCGGCCAGCTCCGATCAGGTGCGAGGTGGGCGGCCGCTGAGCCTGCCTGCCCGTTCGGTGCTGCTGCTACGCAGCCGGCTCGGCTGACCGCTCGGTCCGGCTTGCCCGCCGGTCGGGGGACCGGCCATTAGACTCCAAATCATCTGCCGACGGTAATCGTTCGCCGTCGCGGTAGTACGCAACCTTCCATGGCCTGGTCCGGTACGGAGCGGCGGAGACTGTGAAGAACAAGCCAGCAGGCAGCTCGCCGCCGCGGGTCCTGCGCCCACGCGCGCCGGTCACCAGCCGCGATGTGGCTGCCGCTGCCGGAGTTTCCCAATCCGCGGTTTCGCTGGTCTTCTCCGGCAAATGGCGGGGCCGGGTCAGCACCGACACCGCCGAGCGAATTCGGGCCTGCGCCCGCCAGTTGCAATACCGGCCCAATCTGGTGGCCCGCGGCCTGCGGATGGATCAGACCGGGACGGTGCTGGCGGTACTGCCGGAGTTGGCAATTCCCACATTCGCCGAACTGCACGCCGGCATCAGCACCGAGGCGCAGCAGGCCGGCTACAGCGTGGTCGTCGCCTCCACCCCGGCGGCGATCATGAATTCGTCGTTGCCGGTGCCCGGTTACCTGGTCGACGGTGTGCTGATCTGCCGGGACGCGATCGGCACCATCGAGTCGGTCGCCCACCTGCCGGCGGTCGGCATCGATACCAATCCTCGATCGATGGAAGTGACCATAAACTCCGACGTGGCGGCCGGCATGCGGAGTATGTGCCGAATGCTGGTCAAACGCGGACATCGCCGGATCGGATATCTGCAGGTGAATCAGCCCGGTTCCTGGCTCATGTCGACCAAGCATTATGCGGCCGCCCAGGCACTGTCCCATGAGACCGCCGAACTCATTGTGCAGTCGACGTCTTTCGAATTGGCCAAGGCCCGGGTCGCCGCCCGGGAATTGCTCGGCAATACCGATCGGCCGACCGCCGTAATTTGCGAGGACGACAATATTGCCATTGCCGTCTATATCGAGGCGGCGGCCCTGGGCTTGCGCATTCCCGACGATGTCTCGGTGGTCGGCCACGATGACCTACCGATCGCCGAGGCGCTGCACCCGGGCCTCACCACGGCCACCGTGCCGTCCGCCGCGCTTGGCTCGCTGGCCATGTTGTCGCTGCTGAAGCTGCTGCGCGACGAGCCGACCTCGTCACAGCAGCTGCCGGTGAACCTGGCCCCCCGGGAGTCGGTCAGCAGCCGCTGACGAGCGATCCTGGCACGCCGAGGGCGGCGGTCGCCCTACAGCGGTGTGCAACGCAGCCGCAGGCCGGCGACGGCGGCCCGGATCGCCCGGGTCACCGCGGCCGAGCTGGCGCCCCGAAAACGCATGCTGGCCGCTACCGGCTCACCGGCCGGCAGCCGCTCGCCCACCCGAGGCAGCACCGCGGCATAGGGCGCCGGCTCGCCCGGCCGGAAGTCGACCGCCTCGACCAGGCACGGCGGCGGCACCGGTGGGAACACCCGCAACCAGCCGCCGACCGGCTCCGGCCCGGCCACGCTCAGCGGCGGCAGCTCCGGCAACGGTTGGCCGAGCTGGCTGGCGATCGCGGCCGCCGCGAGATCGATGCCGTGCACCTCTCGCCAGAGCAGCGGCAGCTCGGCGCCGGTTAGCCCGGTGCTGACCCAGCCCAGGCTGAGCCGAGGCTGCCCATCGGCGCCGGCCTGACCGAACGCCTCCAGGTGCACCACTGCCGGCCGGGGCACCAGCACGGCCAGCACGGCGGTGGCGAACTCGGCCAGCTGGGCCGGCTCGGCGGCACCAGCCGTGCCGTCCAGTTCGACGGCGGCCCGCCAGCTGACCGGTCCGAACGGATCGCCGGCCTCCGGACCCAGGTAGCGAGCGGCTCGCCAGCTCAGCAGCCGGCCGCCGTCCCACACCCCGTCCACCGCGTAGCGCGCCGTCGCCTCGATCACCCGGGCCAGCATCGGCTCGTCCAGCCGGCCGCCCAGCCGCTCGACCTCGGCCGGTGTCCGGATGACCAGGTCATCGGCGCTGCCGAATCGCGGCGTCAGCACCACCGGGCCGGGCTGCTCGGCGAGCAGCCGGAAGACGTCCGAGCCCTGCGAGACGACGGCGAATCGTGGCACTTCGATGCCGGCCGCGGCCACCGCGCTGAGCATCGCGTGCCGGTCGCGCAGCAGCGGCTGGCTGGTCGGTGTCTCGCCGGCGCAGCCGAGCAGCACCCGCAGCTCGGCTGCCGCATCCAGATCGGCCGCCGCCAGCGCCACGATCCTGCTCGGCGGTCCGAACCGCTGACGCAGCCGGGCGGCCGCGGTGGCCAGCGCCGCCAGGTCGTCGGTGCGCCGCACCACCTCGACGGCAGCGGCCGCATGCGGCACCGAGGCGGCGGCGGCCGGCGGCACGATGTAGCTGACATCCACCAGCAGGTGGTCCAGGAACGGCTCGTACAGCGTGCCGCCGTCCCGCCAGCGGTGGATCACGATGACGTGCTGGGCCGGCGCGGCAGCGGTCACGGCAAGGGTCCTCGCCGGCTCACGGTGCAGCCGCCATCGACCAGCGCCCGGGACCGGAACGCCCGTGCGTGCCGGCCGACCGGCATCGTCGCGGCGGCCGGCATCGTCGCGGCGGCCGGCATGGTCGTGGCGGGCGGCATCGTCGCGGCGGCCGGCGGCAGCCGCCAGACCGTCGCGATCCCCCGGCGGGCGAGTTCGGCAGTGACCGCCCACGGCAGCCGGCAATCCAGCGGCAACACGACGGCGACCAGGCCGGGCGCGAACGAGAGCACGTCCAGGGTGAGCTCCGCGGGCTGGCGCACCACCAGCTCGCGGGCCGTCCGCAGCCGCACCTCGGTCGCCGGCTGACCGGCCAGGTCCAGGCAATCCCACCGGCCGGCGGCCGGTTTCGCAGCCGGCGGGCGCAACCGGAACCGCCGGGCCGCGCCGGCCGGCAGCAGACGCAGCAACATGCATACAAGCGCGGACAATGCTTCGCGGACCTCTCGTTCGCTATGCCGGACGGATTGGCACGGTTCGCCGGTCGGACGGCCGGCTCGGACCTTGCGAGCGCGCGGCTGCGCGCGACGGATCCACCCCCGATCGCATCACCGGCGCGCCGGGAAATATTCAAAGATCACATGATTCGTCATTCGTATGACTCCATATCCGAACGCGGTGCGCGCTGAACGAGTGTTGGGGAGGGTCCGGGCGCCCGCGCCAGCCTACCGCCCGGCCGTGGGCTTCGGCGCGTGAACTATAGGTGGAATTGCATCATTACGCGCGACCACGCCCGCTTCGACAACGTGCGCGGCGAGCGCCGAAAAGCATCAACTGGCGTTAGCCTCCCGAGCCGCTCGGATCGTCAGCGGCGCAAGCATCATACGAATGAATAGCCGGTGAGTGCAGTCAGCGCTACCCCGGAGTGTCGACAGGCACGACCGACTACAGCTGAACCGCCGTCGCGACCAGCCCGAGTTCGGCACCGCTGGCCAGCAGCGGATGCGACGGCAGCACCCGGACCGTGTAGCCGAACGGGCCGGCCTTGCTGAGCGGAATCTCGCCCGCGAACACGCCGGCGCCGTCGCGCTCCTCGGCCAGCTGCAGCGGCAGGATCTGGTAGCTGGTCAGCCGGTTGTCGGCGTCCACCGAGCCGTACACGGCCTGCACCTCGACATCCGAGGCGCGCAGCCCGCCCAGCGCCACGTCGGCCCGCAGGCCCAGCGAACCACCCAGGCTCGGGTCGCCCTCGATGGTGGACTCCACGTGCCGCACCAGCACGTTCTTCCAGGAGCCGGTGACCCAGCTCTTCCAGGCCGCCAGGTCCTTGGCCGGGGCGAAGCCGTCGGCGGTCAACAGCGCCGCCGAGTGCGCGGCCGGCGCGTACAACTTGGAGATGTAGTCCTGCACCATCCGGGTCGCCAGCACCTTGGGCCCGAGCGACTTCAGGGTGTAGCGCACCATCGCGATCCACTGGGCCGGGATGCCCGCCGAGTCGCGGGTGTAGAACCGTTGCGCCACCTGGTGCTCGATCAGCTCGTAGAGCGCGGCTGCCTCGACCGAATCCCGATGCTCGTCGGTGGTGCCGGACAGCGATTCGTCGGCGGACGGGATCTCCCAGCCGTTCTTACCGTCCTCGCACCACTCGTCCCACCAGCCGTCCTTGATGGACAGGTTGAGGCCGCCGTTCAGCGCCGCCTTCATGCCCGAGGTGCCGCACGCCTCCAGCGGGCGCAGCGGGTTGTTCAGCCAGACGTCGCTGCCCCAGTACAGGTAGCGCGCCATACCGATGTCGTAGTCGGGCAGGAAGGCGATCCGATGCCGCACCTCGGGGTCGTCGGTGAACCGGACCAGCTGGGCGATCAGCTCCTTGCCGCCGTCGTCGGCGGGGTGCGACTTGCCGGCCACCACGATCTGCACCGGCCGGTCCGGGTCGGTGAGCAGCTTCTTCAGCCGCTGCGGATCGCGCAGCATGAGGGTCAGCCGCTTGTAGGACGGCACCCGGCGGGCGAAGCCGATGGTGAGGATATCCGGGTCGAAGGCGGTGGCGGTCCAGCCGAGCTCCATCCCGGAGTAGCCCCGTTCCAGACCCGACTGCCGGATCCGGCGGCGAATCTCGTCGACCAGCCGCTCCCGCAACTCGTGCTTGAGGCTCCAGAGCTCGGCGTCGCTGACTTCGTTGATGGCCTCCCAGCCCTGACCGGCCGAGACCGCCTCATGGCCGACCACCCGCTCGGCGAGATCCTGGATCTCCCTGGCCATCCAGGTCGGCGCGTGCACCCCGTTGGTGATCGCGGTGATCGGCACCTCCTCGGCGTCGAAGCCGGACCACAGGTTGTTGAACATGGCCCGGCTCACCCGGCCGTGCAGCTGCGCGACCCCGTTGGCCCGCTGACCCAGCCGCAGGCCCATGTAGGCCATGTTGAACTTGGCCGGGTCCTCCTCCTCGCCCAGCGCCAGGATCTTCTCCACCGGCACGCCGGGCACCCGGCCCAGGTAGACCTCCACCAGCTCCCGGTCGAACCGGTCGATGCCGGCCGGCACCGGGGTATGGGTGGTGAAAACGGTGCCGGCCCGGACGGCGGTCAGCGCCTCCTCGAAGCTCAGCTTGGCCGGTCCGTCGGCCAGCTCGCTGATCCGCTCGACGCCGAGGAAGCCGGCGTGCCCCTCGTTGGTGTGGAACACCTCCGGGGCCGGATGACCGGTCAGCGCGCAGTAGGCTCGGACCGCCCGGACCCCACCGATGCCGAGCAGCAGTTCCTGCACCAGCCGGTGCTCCGGGCCGCCACCGTACAGCCGGTCGGTCACCGCCCGGGCCGCCGGGTCGTTGTCCTCGACGTCGGAGTCCAGCAGCAACAGTGGCACCCGGCCGACCGAGGCCACCCAGACCTGCGCGCTCAGCAGCCGGCCGTGCGGCAGATCCAGGCTGACCCGGACCAGGTTCTGCTCGGCGTCGCGCAGCGGGGTGATGGGCAGGCCCTGGGCGTCCAGGGACGGGTAGCGCTCCTGCTGCCAACCTTCCCGGGACAGCGACTGGGTGAAGTAACCGGCGCGGTAGAGCAGGCCAACGCCGATGATCGGCACGCCCAGGTCGGAGGCCGACTTCAGGTGGTCGCCGGCCAGGATGCCCAGGCCGCCGGAGTACTGCGGCAGCACCTCGGTGATGCCGAATTCCGGCGAGAAGTAGGCGATCGAGTCGGGCAGCGGCGGCTCGCCGGCCTCGGCCCGCGACTCTTGCTGCCGCTGGTACCAGCGGGGATGCTCCAGGTAGTCGCGCAGGTCGTCGGAGATGTCGGAGAGCCGGCGCAGGAACTTGCGGTCCTTGGCCAGTGCGGCCAGCCGGTCGCTGCTCACCGCGCCCAGCATCGCGGTCGGATCACCCTTACATTCGTTCCACAGTTCGGCGTCCACCGACTCCAGCAGATCCAGTGATTCCGGGTGCCAGGACCAGCGCAGGTTCGCCACGATCTCGCCCAGCGGTACCAGTTGCGGGGGCAGCGCAGCGCGCACGGTGAGACGTCGAAGTGCCTTCATGCCGCCTACCCTAGCTGGCAGCTGGGAACGCTTCCGGCGTGTCCCCGCCAGCTGGCCAGTTGCTGTCACAGCGCCTCGGCGCGTCCCGCGACACGCGCTACGGTGGGGGCGTGGCTGGACGACTGGGACTGAACTCGGTACATCCGGTGATCGCTTTCGGCGAGCTGCCAGCACGGGCGGTGGTCGGTGAGCGGGTCGCTGTCGAGGCGACGATCTTCCGCGAGGGGCACGACGCGGTCGCCGGCTCCGTGGTCTGGCGCTCCCCCACCGGCCAGGACGCCGCGCTGAACCGGATGCGCCCGCTCGGCGGCGGCACCGATCGGTGGCGAGCCGAGGTGGTGGCCGACCGGATCGGCGCCTGGACGTTCGTGGTGGAGGCCTGGAGCGACCCGTTGGCCACCTGGTACCACGCGGTCGAGGTGAAGGTCGATGCCGGCCAGAGCGCCTCGGAGCTGGCCAACGACTTCGAGATCGGGGCCCGGCTGTTCGAGCGGGTAGCCGAGTCGGTGGCCGGCTCGGTTGCGGAGTCGGCGGCCGGCGGCCCGGCGGCTGCCGAGCTGGCCCGGGCGGTGGCCGAGGATCTGCGCCGGGAAACCGACGACGTGCCACTTCGGATCACCCGCGCGATGTCGGCCGAGGCCCGTGCGCTGGCCTACGCCCACCCGGTGCGGGAGCTGATCACCCGCTCTCCCCGCTACAGCATCTGGGTGGATCGAGAACGCGCGCTCTACGGCGCGTGGTACGAATTCTTCCCACGCTCGATCGGCGCCGAACTGGCCGGCGACCCGGACGATCCGGCCCGGCCGTTGCGACACGGCACGCTGGCCGACGCCACCAGGCATCTGGACTACGTCGCCGACCTCGGCTTCGACGTGGTCTACCTGCCGCCGATCCATCCGATCGGCCGGGTCAACCGCAAGGGCCCGAACAACGCGCTGAACGCCAAGCCGACCGACACCGGCTCGCCGTGGGCGATCGGGTCCACCGAGGGCGGCCACGACGCGATCCATCCCGAACTCGGCGACGAGCGGGACTTCGCCGCGTTCGTGGCCAGGGCGCACGAGCTGAACCTGGAGGTGGCGCTGGACCTCGCGCTGCAGTGCGCGCCGGACCACCCCTGGGTGGAGAAGCACCCGGAGTGGTTCACCACCATGCCGGACGGCAGCATCGCCTACGCCGAGAACCCGCCGAAGAAGTACCAGGACATCTACCCGCTCAACTTCGACAACGACCCGGCCGGGCTGGGCCGCGAGGTGCTGCGGATCACCATGCTGTGGGTGGACCGCGGCGTGAAGATCTTCCGGGTCGACAACCCGCACACCAAGCCGCTGAACTTCTGGCAGTGGTTGATCAGCAACATCAAGGCCAAGGACCCGGACGTGCTGTTCCTGGCCGAGGCGTTCACCCGGCCGGCGATGATGCACGAGCTGGCCCGGATCGGATTCACCCAGAGCTACACCTACTTCACCTGGCGCAACACCGCCTGGGAACTGCGGCAGTACGGCGAGGAGCTGGTCGCGGCCGCCGACTACATGCGACCCAACTTCTTCCCGAACACCCCGGACATCCTCAACGAATTCCTGGTCAACGGTGGCAAGGCGGCGTTCGCGCTGCGGCTGGTGCTGGCCGCGCTGCTGTCGCCCACCTACGGCATCTACTCCGGCTACGAGCTGTATGAGAACGTCCCGGTCCGGCCGGGCAGCGAGGAATACCTGAACTCGGAGAAGTACCAGCTGCGCCCGCGTGATCTGCGCGGCGCGATCGAGCGCGGTGAGTCACTGGCTCCGCTGATGAAGCGGCTGAACGAGATCCGGCGTGCCCACCCGGCACTGCACCAGCTGCGCAACCTGCGCTTCCACCACAGCGAGAGCGACGCGCTGCTGGTCTTCTCCAAGCGGGACGCCGACACCGGCGACACCGTGCTGGTGGTCTGCACCACCGATCCGCACAACGTCCGGGACGGCTGGGTGCACCTGCGACTGGACGAGCTCGGCGTGGACTGGCAGCGCGGCTTCACCGCCTCGGACCTGCTCAGCGGGACCAACTACGAATGGGGCGAGCACAACTACGTCCGGCTGAGCCCACTGCAGATCGCCCATGTGTTCGCGGTACATCCGCATTAGTCCGGTCAGCAGGCGCATCGGTTCGGCCGGCACGCGCATCGGTTCGGCCGGCACGCGCATCGGTTCGGTCGGCACGGGTCAGCCGGCGCTGTGCGACTGATCGGCGCACTGTATGACTGATCGGCGTTATGACTGATCGGCGTTGGGCGGGTGCCAGGCTGCGCCGACCCACGGCCGGTCGGCCGCCGGCCGCTGCCAGCGGACGAGAAGCCGCGGCCGGCCGGTGAGCACCGGCCAGGCCAGGCCGGCGGCCGCCACGAAGGCGGCAGCGGACAGCCCGATACCGGGGAGGGCGCCGCCGTTGCCGTGCGGCCAGCCGGCGTGGAAGGTGATGGACAGCGGCACCGCGGCCGCCGCCAGGCCACCGACCAGGCTCGCCAGCGGCACGAATCGGCGCAGCCGTCGGCCGAGCAGCAGCACTGCCGCCAGCGCCAGCATCCCGTCCAGGCCACCGGCGAGCACGCCGACCGGCAGGAGGAAGTATCCCCATACCAGGAAGGGGCCCCAGTCACCGATCGCAATGGTCGATATCAGCAGGAACAGCTCGCCGATCACGACGCCGGCGGCGGCGCCGAGCACCAGCGTGCGTTCCAGCAGCACCGTCGAGCTGTCCACCTGGCTCACGTCCGTCCCGACCGCATCGAGGCATGTGCCGACGCCCTCAGGGTAGGCGGCTTGATCAGCCGGCAGCGACGACTGCCAGGGTGAGCGCGAGCACAGCCAGCAGGGCCGCCGAGAGGTAGCCGAGCACCGCCCGCCGGGCGGCCAGCAGCCGGCCCAGCACCGCGCCGGCGGCGGCCAGCGCCAGTTGCCAGCTCGCCGAGGCGCCGAACGTGCCGAGCACGAACATTCCCCGGGCCGCCGGCTGCATCGAGCTGCCGAGCCGAGCACCGACCACCAGGGCGGTGAAGGAGATCAGGGTGCCCGGGTTGATCGCGGTCAGCGCGACGAACTGGCCGAAGACGGCCACCGGCCGCCGGCCGGCCGCCGGTTCCACCGTTCCGTCCGGCCGCGCCGCGGTCCCCGGCTCGAGTCGCGCCGCGCGCAGCGCCCGGCCGGCGAGCAGCAGCAGCACGCCCACCGCGGTCCAGCGCAGCGGGCTGGCCAGCGGGGACAGCGCGGCCGAGGCCGCGGTGCCGCCGAGCACTGCCAGCGCCGCGTACAGGCCGTCCATCACCGCCACACCGAGCGCCGCCGCGATCCCGATCCGTAGCGAGCTACGAGCGGTCAGGCTGATCAGGTAGCTGCCGATCGCGCCGACGGGCAGGGCCACCGCGTAGCCGGCCACCAGGCCGGCCACCAGGGCCGCGATCACCGGCCGGCGATGGACGAGCCTTCCCGGGATCCGGCCTGCTGCAGCGCCGGGCGCCGGCTGGCGGGCAGGCGACGCGGGCGACTTCGGGGTTCAGCAGGCATGCGGCTATCTCAGGCCATCCGGGCTGCGGGCCGCAACCGAATTAGGCCGCCGGCTCCCTGCCCGGGAAATCGCGCGGCCGGGACGAGGCACGCGGCTCACCCGCGGTCAGCTCCCGGCCAGGTCGTCGATGGCGACGATCTTGCTGGGGGTCAGCCGCACCAGCAACTCCCCCGGCACCGCGTTGCGTCGGCCGTACTGCTCGGCGAGTTCCTCGCCCATGTACCGGGCAGCGATGGCGATCGACAGTGGCAGCATCTCGGCCAGGTCCTCTGACAGCGTGACGGTGCCCTCTACCAACACGAACGCGTACGGCGGCGCCTGCAGGTCGACCGAGAGCGCGATCCGGGGATCCCGGCGCAGCGAGCGGCCCTTGACGGTCTCGGCAGCGGTCATGAACACCAGATCCACGCCATCGAGCACGAACCAGATCGGCGCGACATGCGGTCGGCCATCGGCGCGGACGGTGGCCACCTTGCCGGTCCGCTGGCCCTCGGCCAGGAACCGATACGCCTCTTCGGTGGACATCGTGCGCGGCATGGAAGTCACTATGCCGTACCGAGATCGGCCTTTCTTGAACCGGCCCTGGATCGTCGTCGTACCGTGAGTAATGACTTCCATGCGGCGCTGGTTGCTGGTGCTTGCCGGCACCGCGCTGCTGGTGGCGCTGCCCGGCATCGTGTCGGCGCTGCCGGTGTCGGCGCAGCACCTGCCGGCCGCCGCCCTGCTGCACCGGATCCAGCACTCCAGCGACGTCGGGTTCAGCGGCTATGCCGAGTCCGACGGAGGCCTGGCGTTGCCGGTGACCGACCAGTTCGGCAACCTGCCCGACCTGTTCGGCGGTCATCGCCAGCTCCGGGCGTGGTGGCGCTCGGCCTTCGACTACCGGGTGGACTCGATCGGCTACACCGGCGAGACCGACACCCACACCACCGACAGTGGCAGCTGGAGCTGGAACTACGAGTCGAACACCGCGACCTTCACCCAGTACACCGGCACGCCGCGGGTCCGGCTGCCCACCGACGCCGACCTGTTGCCGCCCCGGCTCGGCCAGCGGCTGCTCAGCGAGGCGACGGCGGCCCAGGCAAGCTCGATCGCCAGCCGGCGGGTGGCCGGAGTGGCCGCGGCCGGGCTCCGGATCCGGCCGGACGTCGCGGTGTCCACCGTCGACCACCTGGACGTCTGGGCCGACCCGCGCACCGGCCTGCCGCTGGCGATCAGCGTGTACGGCAAGGGCGCCGGCGGCTCGGCGCTGTCGAGCGAGTTCCTCGACGTCAAGGTAGCCATGCCGGCGCGGGACAGCACCGGCTTCGCGGTGCCGGAAGGCGCCACGGTGCAGATCGTCAGCGCACCCGATCTGGCCACCGCGGTGGACCGGCTGGGCGGCGGCCTGCCGCCGGCCAGGCTGGCCGGCTTCAGCCGCAACGCCGCGCTGCCGGTGCTCGGCAGCGTCGGCGTGTACGGCAGCGGGGTCACCGAGTTCGTGGCCGCTCCGCTGCCCTGGCGGCTGGCCTACTCGCTGCATCGTCAACTCAGTCCGAGCGACACCTCGTTCGGACCGGGCAGCGCCCGGCTCGGCCAGGTGACCCTGTCGGCCGGCCCGATCAACCTGCTGCTCAGCTCGTTCGACAATCCGGCCGGGCCCTGGCTGCTGGTCGGCACCGTGACGCAGCAGACGCTGGCCCGGGCCGTCGCAGAACTGACCGGCCGGACCGGGCAGCGCTAGATGATCGCGACCTATGAGCTGACCAAACGCTTCGGCTCGCTGACCGCGGTGGATTCGGTGAGCCTGGACGTTCGCGATGGCGACATCTACGGCTTTCTCGGCGCGAACGGCTCCGGCAAGACCACCACGGTGCGCATGCTGCTCGGGCTGGTGCTCGCCAGCTCCGGCCGGATGGAACTGTTCGGCGAGCCGATGCCGAAGGCCGCGTCGCGGGTGCTGGCCCGGCTCGGCGCGCTGGTCGAGGGGCCGGCCGCGTACGGCCACCTGTCCGGCCGGGCGAACCTGATGCTCAACGATGCCAGCGGAAACCGCGCCGCCCGAGGCAGCCGCGCCGATCGAGCCCGGCGGGTGGACGAGGTGCTGGACGAGGTCGGGCTGGGCGGGGTCGGGCGCCGGCCGGTGAAGGCGTACTCGCTGGGTATGCGGCAGCGGCTGGGGCTGGCCACCGCGCTGCTGCGCGAGCCGGAGCTGCTGATCCTGGACGAGCCGAGCAACGGACTGGATCCGCAGGGCATCGGTGAGATCCGGCAGCTGCTGCTGAAGTTGAACGCGGCCGGCACCACCGTCTTCCTGTCCAGCCACCTGCTGGCCGAGGTGGAGCAGCTGTGCACCCGGGTCGGCGTGCTGGACCGTGGCCGGCTCGTGGTGCAGGCGCAGCTGGCCGAGTTACTGGCGCCGACCGGACGGATCGTGCTCCGCACGCCGGACGTGGCCGCGGCGGCGGCGCTGCTCGGTGACCGGGTGGCCGAGGTCCGGGACGACCAACTGGTGGTGCAGGGCAGCGATCCGGCCGACCTGAACGCCTGGCTGGTCGGTCGAGGGCTGCGGATCACCGAGCTGGCGGTGCAGCGACGCAGCCTGGAGCAGGCGGTGCTGGAACTCACCGGGCCCAGCACCGACCGGGTCGACCGGCTGGACCCCCGGGAGCGGGCATGATTGCGATCGAGATCCGCAAGCTGTTCCGCCGGCCGCGCACCTGGCTGACCATCGTGCTGCTCGATGCGCTGCCAACCCTGGTGGCCGTGCTGCTGGCGATCACCCACCTGGGACCGCGGCCGGGCGCCGGGCCGGCATTCCTGTCGGCGGTGCTGTCCAACGGATCGCTGTTCTCGGTGGCCGCGCTGGCCATCGTGCTGCCGCTGTTCCTGCCGGTCGCGGTGGCGGTGGTGGCCGGCGACTCGGTGGCCGGCGAGGCCGCCAGCGGCACCCTGCGCTACCTGCTGGTGCGCCCGGTCGGCCGGACCCGGCTGCTGGTGGCCAAGCTCTCGGCGATCTTCGTCTTCGTCGGCACCACCGTCGTGGTGGTCGCCGGCACCGGCTTCCTGGTCGGCCGGGCACTGCTCGGGCACCAGCCGGTGTCGGCCGCGGTGACCAGCGTCTCCGGCAGCTCGCTGAGCTCCGGTCAGATCGCCGGCCGGACCGTGATCGCGATCTGCTACGTCGCCTTCTCGATGCTCGGGGTGGCGGCCATCGCGCTGTTCCTGTCCACCGTCAGCGACTCCGGGCTGGGCGCCAGCATGGGCGCGTTGGCGATGCTGATCGGCTCCTCGGTGCTGCTCACCCTGGACGCCGCGCACACCCTGCAGCCCTACCTGCCGACCCGGTACTGGCTGTCCTTCGTGGACCTGTTCCGAGATCCGATCCTCTGGCGCAACGTGCTGCGCGGGGTCGGTCTGCAGGCGATCTACGTGGCGGTCTTCCTCGCCGCGGCCTGGGCAAACTTCACCACCAAGGACGTCACCAGCTGATCAGCCGGCCAACCCGGCGCAGTCCGCGGCGGTGAGCGGGCGGGCCGGGTCACCGGACAGCTCGGTGGTCACGATGGCCGCCACCAGCGGATCGGTCGGCAGCTGGGCGTGGCTGACCGCCGAGCTCGCGCACACCTGCTGAAGCTCGATGTTGAGCGCGCCGGCCAGCCTGGCCGAGTCCGGCGGCAGCACCACCTCGTCCCGGCTGGACCACAGCGAGACGAATACCGGCCCGGTCGGCAGTTCCGGCGAATGGTTCAGCGCGGTCAGCAACGAGCTGGTCGGCACCAGTTGCTGGCAGGCCAGTGGGCAGGCGCCGGTCACCAGCGAGCCGAGCGCGGCCAGCGCGGTGCCGTGCTGCGGCGCGCCCAGGGTGATCACGCGGCGGGCGATGCCGGCGCCGCCGTAGCTCTTGGCCCACAGCCTGGCCACCACGCCGCCGGCCGAATACCCCACCACGTCGACCGAGCCGGACCCGGTGCGGGTCAGCGCCGCCCGAGCGGCGGCCTGCAGCACGCCGGCCTGCCGGCCCAGGTCGCCCTCGGCGTTGTCCGGCATGCTCAGCACGGTCACGTCCTTGCCGGCCCGCCGCAGCCGGCCCGCGAGCGTGTTCAGCCCGGTGATCGAACCGCCGTAACCAGGCACCAGCAGCACCGGGCCCGGCTGGTCCTGCGCGGCCCGTTGCACGCCGCTGGCCCGGCGGTCCGGCCGAACCGCGACCAGTACCGCGACCAGCGCCACCAGCAACACGGCGAGCACCGCCAACAGCAGCCGGCGCCGGGCCGGAGCCAGAGAGCTGAGCACATCTCATAGTGCCGAATCCAGGCTGGTTTTCCGGCGACAGTGACGATGCCGACTCAGCAACGATTTGCCCCTCGGCCCGGTCCGCTTCGTGGTTCGATGGATTCATGCACGCCTGGTTGATCTGGTTGATCATCGCCGCCGTGCTGGCCGGTGCGGAGGCGATGTCGCTCGACCTGGTGCTGATCATGTTGGCCGGCGGCGCGGTCGCGGGCTCGGTCACCGCCGCGGCCGGCCTGCCACCGGTGCTGCAGATCGCGGTCGCGATCGCCGGCTCGCTCGGGCTGCTGCTGGTGGTGCGCCCGGTCGCCAAGCGGCATCTGACAGTCCGCAGCCACGTCACCGGAACCGATGCCCTGGTCGGCAAGGACGCCATCGTGCTCAGCCGGGTGGACGCCGCCGGTGGCCGGGTGCGGCTCAACGGCTCGGAATGGTCGGCGCGCGCCTCGGACCACCGGCAGGTGATCGAGGCCGGTACCACCGTGCAGGTGATCGAGATCGCCGGCGCGACCGCGGTCGTCTGGGACGGCTCACAATAGATTCATACACAGGTTAAGGGGAATCTGGCATGGACGCTGCGCTGATCGTCGTGATCATCCTGGCCATCCTGGCGATCGGCACGCTGCTGCGCAGCGTCCGGATCGTGCCGCAGGCGAAGTCGGCCGTGGTCGAGCGACTGGGCCGGTACACCCGTACCCAGGGACCGGGGGTGGCGGTGCTGGTCCCGTTCGTGGACCGGATGCGGCCGCTGATCGACATGCGCGAGCAGGTGGTCAGCTTCCCGCCGCAGCCGGTGATCACCTCCGACAACCTGACCGTCGGCATCGACTCGGTCATCTACTTCCAGGTCACCGACCCGCGGGCGGCGACCTATGAGATCCAGAACTACATCCAGGCCGTCGAGCAGCTGACCATCACCACGCTGCGCAACGTGGTCGGCGCGCTGAACCTGGAGCAGACCCTGACCAGCCGGGACAGCATCAACAGCCAGCTGCGCGGCGTGCTCGACGAGGCGACCGGACCGTGGGGCATCCGGGTGGCCCGGGTCGAGATCAAGGCCATCGAGCCACCCGCCTCGATCCGGGACGCGATGGAGAAGCAGATGCGCGCCGACCGGGACAAGCGGGCCATCATCCTGGCCGCCGAAGGGCAGCGGGAATCGTCCATCAAGACCGCCGAGGGGCAGAAGGCCGCCCAGATCCTGGCTGCCGAAGGCGCCAAGACGGCTGCCATCCTGACCGCCGAGGCGGACCGGCAGTCCCGCATCCTGCGCGCCGAGGGCGAGCGGGCGGCCCGGTACCTGAGCGCGCAGGGCCAGGCCAAGGCGATCGAGACGACCTTCAACGCGATCCACGCGGCCAAGCCGGACCCGGCGCTGCTCGCCTACCAGTACCTGCAGACATTGCCGCAGATCGCGCAGGGCGATGCCAACAAGATGTGGATCGTGCCCAGCGAGTTCAGCAAGGCACTGGAGGGCCTCGCCGGCCTCGCCGGTGCCGCTGCCGGATCCGGCGATACCAGCGGCAACGGCGTGCCGTCCTGGCTGGCCGCCACCTCGACCGGCACCGGAACCACCGACAAGGGCGAGCCAATATCCACCGACGGCTGGTTCGACTCAAACCTGCCGCCGGCCGCCGACCCGGTCGAGGTGGCCAACCTGCGCGCCTCGGACGACGATCCGGACACCCGGGCCGCGCATGAGGGACTGCCCGGTTCGTTGGGCCTGAGCCGATCGCTGGACCCCGGCGCGCCGCCGGTGGTGCCGCCGCTGCCGGACATCCCGCCGCTGCCCACGCTGGATCAGCTCTCCTCCGACAACGGGACGGACCAGGGCTAGCGGCTCAGCTGGCGCGCCGGCCCCGCCTGGTGCATCGGGCTCAGCTGGCGCGCCGGCCCGGCCGGCGGGCCAGCCCGGTCGGTTCGTCGGCCGCCACCACCCGTTCGTACACCTCACGTTCGGTGCTGGCCCGGATCAGCGCCGCCGAGAGCCGGCTGAGGTCGGCGGTGCCGGCCGCCGAGGCCAGCCCACGCGCCGTGTGCGGCAGCCCGAACTGCTCGGCCGCGGCGGCCACCCGGTCGTCCAAGTAGGGCCGCGCCCAGGTCCAGACCGTCTGCGCCTCGCGCAGGAAGATGGCCGCGCCGAGCGGCCCGACGCCGGGAAACTCCTGCAGCAGCTCGGCGACTCGGCCGGTGTCGTGGTTGGCACGCTGGACCAGCCGGCGCAGGTCGCCCTGGTAGCGATCGATCAGCAGCTGCGCGCCGTCGCCCAGCCTGCTGGCGGTGCTCTCGTCGTAGCGCCGGTAGTGCGCCCGGCCCAGCGCTGCCATCCGGTCGGCCCAGCTGGCCTGGCACATCCGCTGTGGCGTGCCGCAGCCGGCCGCGCGCAGCTCCCGAGCGGCAGCCACCGCGATGGAGCCCGCGATCCGGGTGCTGAGCAGCAGCGTCAGCACCTGCAGCTGGTAGAGCGGCGCCGGGGTGTCGGTCAGCCGGATGCCCGCCTGGGACGCATAGCTGCGGCCGGCCACCTTCAGCAGCCGGCGGATGGTCTCGCGCTGCGCCATGGCCGTCAGGAGACCGGGTTGCCGCGCAGCGATCCCACTTCGTCCGGGATGCGCAGTTGCACCATCCCGTACCGGGTACGGACCTCCCAGCTGCGCTGCGGCCGGATCGCCGGGCCGGCCACCACCTCGCCGTCGGTGAGCCGGAACCGGCTGCCGTGCCAGGGACAGCTGACGCAGCCGTCGCTCACCTCGCCCTCGTGCAGCGGGCCGCCGCGGTGGGTGCACCGGTCATCGATGGCCAGCAGTTGCCCGTCGATCCGGACCAGCAGCACCGGCACGTCGCCGGCGTGCACCAGCATCGGCTGGCCGTCGATCAGCTCGGCCTCGGCCACCGTGTCCTGCCAATCCGCACTGCCGACCAGGAACGCGGTGGTGTCCACGCCGACGCCGCGGGCATAGATCAGGTGCCCGCCCAGCCAGCCGCCGGCCGTGAGTAGCGCCGCGCCGGCGCCGGCCAGCGCGGCTCCGAACAGCTGCCGACCCCGCCGGCGGGCGAGCCAGCTGGCGGTGTAGCAGGACAGCGCCACCGTGTTCACGCTGGCATGCACGAGGCCGACCCGCCGCTCGGCGCCGCTGGTGTAGGACCAGTCACTGGCACCGGTCAGCGCCGCGGGCAGCGCACTGAGCACACCCAGACCGATCAGCCGGCGTGCCGCGGCGGCATGCTCGGGGCCGGAGAGGTCCAGCACGCTGGCCGTCACGAACGAGCCGATCGGCACCGCGACCAGCGGCGGATGCGCCGGGTGACCGCTCGGCGTGCCGCTGGCCAGGTCGCGAACGAGCTTGGACTTCAAGGGGATTGCCACCGCATCGGCCACCGGGCCAGCCAGCGCGTCGAGGAATTTCGCGCGTTCGATCTTCTCTACCAGCCGATCGGCCAGTGCCGACAGTGCGGTCATCTCCCACAGCCTTCGTGAACCCGTTCGAGCGGTGCTCCAGCTGTGGCTTCAGCCCCAGCAAAACAGTAACCCGGGTGACTACAAAGCCGCCATCACGAATCACCGCCCGGCATCGCGGCAGCCACCCGGCCGGCGGCCAGGCGTAGCGTGATGGGGGTTGGCTGAGCAGCACGCCGGTGTCCAGACCGTGAGAGGTTGCGGCGTGAAAATCGGATACTTCCTGTCCTGTGAGGAATACTCACCCGGCGAGCTGGTCGAGCAGGCCGCTGCCGCCGAGCGAGCCGGCTTCGAGGCCCTGTGGATCTCAGACCACTTTCACCCGTGGAACGATCAGCAGGGCGAAAGCCCGTTCGTCTGGTCGATCATCGGTGCCATCTCCCAGGTCTGCCGGCTGCCGGTGACCACGGCGGTCACTTGCCCGACCGTGCGCATCCATCCGGCAATCATCGCCCAGGCCGCGGCCACCGCCAGCCTGCTGCTGGACGGCCGGTTCACCCTCGGCGTGGGCAGCGGTGAGGCGCTGAACGAGCACATCACCGGCGCCAACTGGCCGAGCGCCGACGTCCGGCTGGAGATGCTGGAGGAGGCGGTCGAGGTGATGCGGCTGCTCTGGACCTCCGACGGCTTCGTCAACCACCGCGGCACCCACTACACCGTCGAGGACGCCAAGCTGTACAGCCGGCCGGCCACCCCGCCGCAGGTCTACGTCTCAGGCTTCGGGCCCAAGGCGGTCCGGTTGGCGGGCCGGATCGGTGACGGGTACGTCTCCACCACGCCGGACCAGGAACTGCTTCAGCTCTTCGCCGACAGCGGTGGCGCCGGCAAGACCACCCAGGCCGGCTACAAGGTCTGCTGGGGCAGCGACGATGACGCGTGCATCGAGACCGCGCACCGGCTGTGGGCCAACTCCGGGGTGCCCGGCGAGCTGTCCCAGGTGCTGCCCAGCCCCAAGCACTTCGAGCAGGCCAGCCAACTAGTCAGCAAGCAGATGACTGCGGACTCGATCGCCTACGGCAAGGATCCGGACCGGCACCTGGAGGCGTTCAAGCCTTTCGCCGAGGCCGGCTTCGACGAGATCTACGTATCCCAGATGGGCGGATCCGAACCGGCCACGTCCTACCTGGGCTTCTTCGACTTCTACGCCGAGCTGCTACCCCAACTGCACGAGCTGGGCTAGCCGTCCGGATCACTCCGTTTGCGGATGGCTTGGGTCGTTGGCGAGAAGCTCGGGGTGGTGCAGGTGGTTGCGTAGTGGTCGTTTGATCGGGTGCCAGGCTGGTGGTTGCCAGTCTGGGATGCCGTTGAGCATGACCGTCTGCCATCCTTGCGCGGGTGCCAGGTTGTTGTGGTAGCCGCAGGCGATCGCCATGCTGTCGAGGTTGGTGTGGCCGCCGATGGCCCAGTCGGTGGTGTGGTGGATCTCGGACTTCGCGGCGGGGCGGTCACAGCCGGGAAAGGTGCAGCCGCGGTCGCGGGCGAAGAGCGCTCTGCGTTGGCCGGGTGAGGCGAGTCGGCGGCCGCGGCCGTAGGCCAGCACACCGCCGGCGTCGTCGAGCACGGCAGGCAGGACGTTGCCTTGCGCGGCGAGGCGCAGTGCCTCGTCCACGCTGAGGGTGCCGCCGTGGTGGGTGGTGGCCCGCCCGGCTCGGCGTTCCAGGTCGGTCAGGCTCAGCGTGATGATCAGCTGACACGGCAGTCCCGCGTGGTCGGGCAGCTCGCCTGCTGCCAGGAGTCGTCGGCCGGCTTCTTCGAACGCGTCGTGCAGCCGCTGCGCCGGGCTGCGGTCATCCGCACCAAGCGCATCGGCCGGGCGCTGGGCCGCGAGCGGGGTGAGGATGGTTTCCCAGACGGCTTGGCAGGCCGGGGTCAAGTGGCCGTCCAGCAGCCCGCTCGAATCCGGGAGGCGGGTCAAGGAGAGTCGCCGGTGCGCCTGCTGCAGCCGCCGCTCCTCCGGGCTCGGACCGTCCGGATCCAGGTGGGCCAGGATCCGCTGACCCAACAGCCGAACCGTGCGCGGATCCACCGTGCGGGCATGCTCCAGCAGCGTCGACTCCACCGGGCCGGCGTGCTCGGCCCGGTCGGCCGCGGGGATCGCCTCGATGACCTCGGCAACCGCCGCCGCGTGCTCGCAGCCGACCTCACCAGCGGCAAGGGCGGCGGCAGTGTTCGGAAGGCGCGGCTCCAGCGGCTCGCCGGTCAAGCTCCGCCGGGCACCGAAGCGTTCCACCGCCTGGGCCCGCTTACGCGCCTCGATCCGGGTGCAGCGCAGCTGCGCCGCGATCAGATCCGACAGCCCACGAAAGCCCAGCGTGCCAGGTACGTTGCGCGCGTTGAGTTCGGCCAGCACCGAAAGCTGTCGGTATTGCAAGCGAGCCAGTTCGGTCTCCAGCTCCACGACCTCGGCAAGCAGCCGTGTATCCGAAGCCGTCCCGAGTTGCTCGATCACATGTTCGATTCTACCGTATCGAATAGCGATAGGCAAGCAATATCAATCTCGAATTGCCTTTACGCTCAAGGCGAACGCGAGCCAGCAAAGCAGCCATCGTTAGACCGCAACTCCTCGTCGCTGCGCCTTTGCCTTTGCATTAAGCGACACCGGCTCGCCGGCCCCGGCCGGCGCGAACTGTCTATTGCCGACCCTCCCGGCCCCGAACTATCTATCGCAGACCCTCCCCGCAGCGAACCGTCTATCGCCGGCCGGCGAACACGTCCAGCCGGAAGTCCTCGGCGGCGGCGGTTGAACGTTCACTAGGATCGAGTGCACGCCTCAAACAACTCCGGCGGCTGACAAGCATCCCTTGAGACCAGACCTAAGGAGCACCATGCAGATCTGGCCCGGCAACGCCTACCCGCTCGGAGCGACCTACGACGGTTCCGGCACCAACTTCGCGTTGTTCAGCGAGGTGGCCGGACGGGTCGAGCTCTGCCTTTTCGACCGCAACGGCAAGGAAACCCGGATCGACCTGCCGGAGCTGGACGGCCTGGTCTGGCACGCGTTCCTGCCCGGCATCGAACCCGGTCAGCTGTACGGCTACCGGGTGCACGGCCCGTTCGAGCCGGGCGCCGGCCACCGGTGCAATCCGAACAAGCTGCTGCTGGATCCATATTCGAAGGCCATCCACGGGCATTTCGACTGGCACCAGTCGCTGTTCGGCTACAACTTCGGCGACGAGAACAGCCGCAACGACGAGGACTCCGCCGCGCAGATGCCGAAGTCGGTGGTGATCAGCCCGTTCTTCGACTGGGACGTCGACCGGCCGCCGAAGCGGCAGTACGCCGACACGGTGATCTACGAGGCGCACGTCAAGGGCCTCACCCAACGGCATCCGGCGGTGCCGGCCGAGCTGCGCGGCACCTACGCCGGCGTGGCGCACCCGGCGGTGATCGAGCACCTGCAAAGTCTCGGCGTCACCGCCATCGAGCTGATGCCGGTACACCACTTCGCCAACGACTCGATCCTGCAGGACCGGGGACTGTCCAACTACTGGGGCTACAACACCATCGGCTTCCTGGCGCCGGACAGCAAGTACAGCTCCTCGGCCACGCCGGGCGGCCAGGTGCAGGAGTTCAAGGCGATGGTGCGCTCGCTGCACGCCGCCGACATCGAAGTGATCCTGGACGTGGTCTACAACCACACCGCCGAGGGCAACCACCTCGGCCCGACGGTGTCCTTCCGGGGCATCGACAATGCCGCCTATTACCGGCTGGTCGATGAGGATCCGCGTTACTACATGGACTACACCGGCACCGGCAACAGCCTCAACGTCCGGAATCCGCACTCACTGCAGCTGATCATGGACTCGCTGCGCTACTGGGTGACCGAGATGCATGTGGACGGCTTCCGGTTCGACCTGGCCGCCGCCCTGGCCCGGGAGTTCTACGACGTGGACCGGCTGTCCAGCTTCTTCGAACTCGTCCAGCAGGATCCGACCGTCAGCCAGGTGAAGTTGATCGCCGAGCCGTGGGACATCGGCCCGGGTGGCTACCAGGTGGGTAACTTCCCACCGCTGTGGACCGAATGGAACGGCAAGTACCGCGACACCGTCCGGGACTTCTGGCGGGGCGAGCCGGGCACCATCGGCGAGTTCGCGGCCCGGCTGACCGGCTCGGCCGACCTGTACGAGCACTCCGCCCGCCGCCCGGTGGCCAGCATCAACTTCGTCACCGCGCATGACGGCTTCACATTGCGGGACCTGGTCTCCTACAACGAGAAGCACAACGAGGCCAACGGCGAGAACAACAACGACGGGGAGAGCCACAACCGGTCCTGGAACTGTGGGGTGGAGGGGCCGACCGACGACGCCGCGGTGCTGGAGTTGCGGGCCCGGCAGCAGCGCAACTTCCTGGCCACCCTGTTCCTGTCCCAGGGCGTCCCGATGATCTGCCACGGCGACGAGCTGGGCCGCACCCAGCAGGGCAACAACAACGGCTTCTGCCAGGACAACGAGCTGACCTGGATCGACTGGGATGACGCCGACGCCGCCCTGATGAGCTTCACCCAGACGGTGTCCGCGCTGCGCCGGAACCACCCCACGTTCCGGCGGCGCCGGTTCTTCGAGGGCCGCCCGGTGCGCAGCAAGGACGGCAACACGCTGCCCGACATCGCCTGGCTTCGGCCGGACGGCAGCGTGATGAGCGAGGAGGACTGGGGCTCCGGTTTCGGCCGGGCGGTCGCGGTATTCCTCAACGGCGCCGCCATTTCCGGCACCGACCACCGAGGTGAACGGGTGGCCGACGATTCGTTCCTGCTGTGCTTCTCCGCCGATGACGCCGACCTGGAGTTCACCGTGCCGGACGGCAACGTCGCCAACGAGTGGGAAGTGGTGCTGGACACCGCGCTGGCCGAGATCACCGACCCCAAACCGGTGCAGGCAGGTGGAACGGTAACGGTGCTGCCGCGGACCCTGATGGTCCTGCGCCGGGTCAGCTGATGGCAGCGCCGTCCTCGACCTACCGGCTGCAGATCCGGCAGCGGTTCACCCTGGCGGCAGCCGCGTCGCTGACCGACTACCTGCGTGAACTGGGAGCCGGCGCGGTCTACCTGTCACCGATCCTGCAGGCCACCTCGGGCTCCGATCATGGCTATGACATCACCGATCACCGCCGGGTGGATCCCGAACGCGGTGGCGAGCTGGGCCGGCTGGCCCTGGTCGAGGCCGCGCGGGCCCAGCAGCTTCAGGTGGTGGTCGACATCGTGCCCAATCACATGGGTGTCGCCGACCCGGCGCAGAACGAGGCGTGGTGGCAGCTGCTCAAGCTGGGCCGGGACAGCGAGTACGCCGACTGGTTCGACATCGACTGGCAGGCCGGCGATGGAACGGTGCTGCTGCCGGTGCTGGGCGAGCGGTTCAGTGACGCCGAGTTGAGCATCGTCGACGACGAATTGCGTTACTACGAGCACCGATTCCCGATCGCACCCGGAACGGCAACGGACGGTGACGACCCGGCCGCCGTGCATGCCCGCCAGCACTACCGGCTGGTCAGCTACCGGCAGGCGGATACCGAGCAGAACTACCGCCGGTTCTTCGCGGTGACCGACCTGGCCGGCATTCGGGTGGAGGATCTAGCGGTATACCAGGCAAGCCACGCCGAGATCCTGCGCTGGGCGCAGACCGGCACGGTGGACGGCATCCGGATCGACCACCCGGACGGGCTGGCCAACCCGGGCGAGTACCTGCACCGGCTGGCCGCCGACGCGCCGGATTGCTGGATCACGGTGGAGAAGATCACCGAGCCGGGCGAGCAGCTGCCGGCCGACTGGCCGGTCGCCGGCACCACCGGCTACGACGCGCTCACCGAGGTGAACGCGCTGCTCTACGACCCGGCCGACGAGCCCGCCGCGACCGAGGCGTACCAGCGACTGACCGGTGACCAGCGGGATTGGCCGGCCCACCTGGAGCAGGGCAAGCGGCTGATCGCGACGACCATCCTGCAGGCCGAGCTGCGCCGGATCGGTCGCGCGATCCGGCACGCCGCGGCCGACCTGGCCGCCATCGACGCCACCGTGCTGGCCGCGCTCACCGAGTTGGCGGTCGCCTTCGGCGTCTACCGGTCCTACCAGCCGGCCGGCGACGAGCGGCTAGCCGAGGCGGTCGGCGTGGCCGTCCGGCGCAGACCGGAACTGGCCGACGTGATCGAACGAATCCGGCCGCTGTTGGCCGATGGCGACCGCGAGGTGACCGTCCGGTTCGAGCAGGCCACCGGTGCCATCATGGCCAAGGGCTGTGAGGACACCGCCTACTACCGCTACAACCGCGCGATCGGGCTGAACGAGGTGGGTGGCGATCCGGCCGGCTACGGCAGCACGGTGGAGCAGTTCCACCAGGCCCAGCTGCGCCGCCAGCAACTGCTGCCGCGGTCGATGACCACGCTGTCCACCCACGACACCAAGCGCAGCGAAGACGTCCGGGCCCGGTTGGCGGTGCTGTCAGAACTGGGCCAGCGCTGGTACGACACCGCGGCCCGGCTGCTGCGGTGGGCGCCGGTCGGCAACCAGGCCTTCGGCTACCTGCTCTGGCAGACCTTCGCCGGCAGCGGTTGGATCGACCGGAGCCGGATGCACGACTACACCGGCAAGGCGATGCGAGAAGCTGCCGACGGCACCGGCTGGCGGGACCCGGATCCGGCTTTCGAGCAGCGGGTGCACGAGGTGGTGGACCTGGCCTACGACGACCAGCAGGTGCACGCCGAGCTGGCCGAGCTGATCGAGCTGATCGACCCGCACGGCTGGTCGAACAGCCTGTCCGGCAAGCTCATCCAGCTGACCATGCCGGGTGTGCCGGATGTCTATCAGGGCACCGAGCTGTTCGACTACTCCCTGGTGGATCCGGACAATCGCCGAGAGGTGGACTTCGAGCAGCGCCGTCGGCTGCTGGCTGAAGCCGACCGGCCAGGACTGGCCGGGCCACCGCTGGACGACACCGGCGCGGCCAAGCTGTGGCTGGTCCGGCAGGCGCTCACGATCCGCCGCGAGCATCCGGAACTGCTCACCGGCTACCAGCCGCTGCTGGCCACCGGCCCGGCCGGCCGGCACCTGGTCGCCTTCGACCGAGGTGGGCTGATCAGCGTGGCCACCCGGTTGCCGTTCACCCTGCACAGCACCGGTGGTTGGCGCGACACCGAGCTCGCCCTGCCGGCCGGCGAGCAACTGGATCTGCTGACCGGCACGGCGCACCGTGGCACGGTGCCGGTGGCCGAACTGCTCGAGCGCTACCCGGTAGCGTTGTTGAGGTCGGCCTGAGCATCCAGGTCCTGGGAAACCAGACGCGGGAGAACAGGCAGCGACATGCGAGCTTCGGTATGGGCTCCGGGCCGCAATCAGGTCCGGGCAGTGGTCGACGGCCGATTGGCCGAGCTGAGCCGGGACCCGGACCGGCCGGGCTGGTGGCAGTTGGCCGAGGATCTCTCCCCCGGCACCCGGTACGGCTACCTGCTGGACGATTCACCGACCCCGCTGCCGGACCCACGCTCGCGCCGGCTGCCGGACGGTGTGCACGGCCTGACCGAGGTCTATGACGAGGCCGGCCACCAGTGGTCGGACCAGGGCTGGGCCGGCCGGGAACTGCCGGGCGCGGTGATCTATGAGCTGCACGTCGGCACCTTCACCCGCGGCGGCACCCTGGACTCGGCCATCGAGCGACTGGATCACCTGGTATCGCTGGGCATCAGCCATGTCGAGCTGCTGCCGGTCAACGCGGTGAACGGGATCCAGAACTGGGGCTACGACGGGGTGGCCTGGTACGCGGTGCACGAGCCGTACGGCGGCCCGGATGCGCTGAAGCGGTTCGTCGACGCCTGCCACGGCCGGGGCCTGGCGGTCCTGCTGGACGTCGTCTACAACCATCTCGGCGCCAGCGGCAATTACCTGCCCGAGTTCGGCCCGTACCTCAAGGCCGGTCGCAACACCTGGGGCGATCTGGTCAACCTGGATTCCGACGGCAGCGCCGAGGTACGCCGCTTCATCCTGGACAACGCGCTCGGCTGGCTGCGGGACTTCCATCTGGACGGGTTCCGGCTGGACGCGGTGCATGCCCTGCAGGACGGATCCGACACCCACCTGCTGGCGGAGCTGGCCACCGAGGTCGGCCGGCTGAGCGGCGAGCTCGGCCGGCCACTGCCGCTGATCGCCGAGTCGGATCTGAATGATCCGACGATGATCACCCCGGTGGCCGACGGTGGCTACGGGATGACCGCGCAGTGGGACGACGACGTGCACCATGTCTGGCACGCGATGCTGTCCGGTGAACGGCACGGCTACTACGCCGACTTCGGCTCGCTGGCCAGCCTGGCAAAGGTGCTGACCAAGGCGTTCTTCCACGACGGCAGCTACTCCTCCTTCCGGCACCGTGCGCACGGCCGGCCGGTGGATACCGCGCGCACGCCGGGCTGGCGGTTCGTGGTGTTCCTGCAGGACCACGACCAGGTCGGCAACCGGGCGGTCGGTGACCGGCTGCCCGAACTGGTGTCACCGGAACTGCTCAAGGTGGCGGCGGTGCTGCTGCTCACCTCGCCGTTCACCCCGATGCTGTGGATGGGCGAGGAGTGGGCCGCCGGCACCCGGTGGCCGTTCTTCACCTCGCATCCGGAGCCGGAGCTGGCCAAGGCGGTCAGCGAGGGCCGGTTGGCCGAGTTCGCCGACCACGGCTGGGACACCGAGGCGATGGTCGACCCGCAGGATCCGGCCGCCTACCAGCAGGCGATCCTGAATTGGGCCGAGCCGCGCGCGGCGGGTCACCGCGAGATCCTCGAGCTGTACCGGGAGCTGATCCGGCTGCGGGCGGCCGAGCCGGAGCTGGCCGATGCCCGGCTGGATCGGGTGCGGGTGGACTACGACGAGGAGCGGCGCTGGGCGCGGATCGAACGGGGCCGGTTCCAGGTGCTGGTCAACCTGGCCGACCAGCCGCGGCAGCTGCCGCTCACCGGCCCCAGCCAGCCGGACGGCTGGCTGGATGCGCCCAACGAGCCGGCTTGGTCGGCAAGGATCAGACTGGCAACCGGATCGGCCAGCGTGTCGGGCGAGTGGCTGGAGCTGGCGGCCGAGTCGGCCGCGATCGTCGAGCTCGGTTGAGGTTGAAGTTGGGTTTCGGTGAGCAAAATCCGAGCATGGCAGACTCGAAGGCGATGAACGAGCATCGGCGGGCCTGGCAGGCGCCGGTCGATGGCCGTGCCACCGCCCCGAGCGTGAGATGGAGTTCGAGGTGAACCAGCCGTTGTCGATGACCCGGGATCCGGAGTGGTACAAGCGTGCCGTGTTCTACGAGGTGCTGGTTCGCGGATTCTCTGACTCCAACGGGGACGGCACCGGCGACCTGCGCGGCCTGCAGGACCGGCTGGACTACCTGCAGTGGCTCGGCATCGACTGCCTGTGGCTGCCGCCGTTCTACCCGTCGCCGCTGCGCGACGGGGGCTATGACGTCGCCGACTTCACCGACGTGCTGCCCGAGTTCGGCACCATCGACGACTTCGCCGACTTCCTGGACGCCGCCCACGAGCGCGGCATCCGGGTGATCATCGACTTCGTCATGAACCACACCTCCGACCAGCACCCGTGGTTCGTGCAGTCCCGCTCGGATCCGGATGGCCCGTACGGTGACTTCTACGTCTGGGCCGACGACGATTCCCGTTGGCCGGAGGCCCGGGTCATCTTCGTCGACACCGAGCCGTCCAACTGGACGTTCGACCCGGTACGCAAGCAGTACTTCTGGCACCGGTTCTTCTCCCACCAGCCGGATCTCAACTTCGAGAACCCGGCGGTCTGCGATGCGATCCTGGACGCCATCCGATTCTGGTTGGACATGGGCATCGACGGCTTCCGGCTGGACGCGGTGCCCTACCTGTTCGAACGGGACGGCACCAACTGCGAGAACCTGCCGGAGACCCACGAATTCCTCAAGCAGATTCGCAAGGAGGTGGAGGACAACTACCCGGATCGGGTACTGCTGTGCGAGGCCAACCAGTGGCCCGATGACGTGGTGCAGTACTTCGGTGACTTCTCGGTCGGCGGCGATGAATGCCACATGGCCTTCCACTTCCCGGTGATGCCCCGGATCTTCATGGCGGTCCGGCGGGAGAGCCGCTACCCGATCTCGGAGATCCTGGCGCAGACGCCGGCCATTCCGGATCGCTGCCAGTGGGGAATCTTCCTGCGCAACCACGACGAGCTGACCCTGGAGATGGTCACCGACGAGGAGCGCGACTACATGTGGGCCGAGTACGCCCAGGACCCGCGGATGAAGGCCAACATCGGCATCCGCCGCCGGCTCGCCCCGCTGCTGGACAACGACCTCAACCGGATCGAGCTGTTCACCGCGCTGCTGCTCTCGCTGCCCGGCTCACCGGTGCTGTACTACGGCGACGAGATCGGGATGGGCGACAACATCTGGCTCGGTGACCGGGACGGCGTGCGCACCCCGATGCAGTGGACGCCGGACCGCAACGCCGGCTTCTCCAACTGCGACCCGGGCCGGCTCTACCTGCCGGTGAACCTGGACTCGATCTACGGCTATCAGGTCACCAACGTCGAGGCGCAGACCCGCAACACCTCCTCGCTGCTGCACTGGACGCGCCGGATGATCGGGCTGCGCAAGGCGAATCCGGCGTTCGGGCTGGGCACCTTCGCCGACCTGGGCGGCTCCAACCCGTGCGTGCTGTCCTTCATCCGGTCATTCGGCGACGACATCGTGCTCTGCGTGAACAACCTGTCCCGGTTCCCGCAGGCGGTGGAGCTGGATCTGCGGCAGTGGGAGGGCGCCGAGCCGATCGAGATGACCGGCGGCAGCCGGTTCCCGGCGATCGGCGAGCTGCCCTACCTGCTCACGGTGGCCGGGCACGGCTTCTACTGGCTGCGGATTCCGGCACACCAGGTCCGCGGTGGCACCGGACTGCCGGCCCCGGAGGGCAGCGACCGCTCGGTGCCGGAACGGCTCAGTGACGAGCACCAGGTGGCCCACGCCGAGCAGGCGGTACGAGCGGCGCACGGAGAACCGATCGATGTGCTGCCGGGTAGCTCCGAGTCGCCGCCGAGCGGCGATGTCGCGGCATTGCCGCCGACGCAGGGAGGTAACGCGTGAGAGTCGAGGCATCCGAGATCACCCGAGTGCTGACCGACTGGTTGGGCCAGCAGCGCTGGTTCGCCGGCAAGTCGAGGCAGTACACGGTCCAGGCCAGGCTGCTGACCACGCTGACCGACAAGCCACACCCGGTGCAGATCTGGGTGGCCGACGTGCAGTACCCGGAGGCGTTGGAGCACTACCAGGTTCCGCTGGTGCTGCACGGCGATGCCGCCGAGCACCTCACGCACGCCTACGTGGGCTCGGTGGCCGATGCCGACGGCGGCAACCCGGTTGCGCTCTACGACGCGCTGCACGACAAGGAGGTCACCGGCTACTGGTTGGAGGCCATCGCCGATCAGGCCGCCGTGGACGGGGTGAGCTTCACCCGGACCACCGACCCGGCCGATATCCCGGTGCACGAGCCGAGCCTGGCACTGACCGCCGAGCAGTCCAACACCTCGCTGGTCTTCGGCGACGCCGCGATCATGAAGGTGTTTCGCCGGCTGGAGCCCGGGCTGAACCCGGACATCGAGATCCATGCCGCGCTGAGCGGGCCGGCCGGGCGGCACCTGGCTCGGCTGCTGGGCTATGTCACCGCGCAGTTGGATGGCCAGCAGTGGAGCCTGGCCATGCTGCAGGAGTTCCTGACCACCGCCAGCGACGGCTGGCAGTTGGCCACCAACAGCGTGCGGGATCTGATGGCCGAGGGCGACCTGCACGCCGACGAGGCGGGCGGCGACTTCGCCGGCGAGGCGCACCGGCTGGGGGTGGCGACCGCCGAGGTGCATGCGGATCTGGCCACCGCCTTCGGCACCTCCGAACTCGGCCCGGAGCCGCTCGCGGAGCGTGCCGCCGCGATGAACACCCGGCTGGACGCGGCGCTGGTCGAGGTGCCGGAGCTGGCCGAGGTGGAATCCGGGTTGCGCCAGGCATACGCCGACTTCGCCGGACTGGTGGAGCCGGTCACCGCGCAGCGGATTCACGGCGACCTGCATCTGGGCCAGGTGCTGCGCACCACGCATCGCTGGGTGATGCTGGACTTCGAAGGCGAGCCGGCCAAGTCGATCGCCGAGCGGCAGGCGGCCGACTCGCCGATCCGGGACGTGGCCGGCATGCTGCGTAGCTTCGACTACGCCGCCCGGCACCAGCTGATCGACATCGGCAGCACGCCGCAGTCGGAGTTCCGGGCCAACGAATGGGCCGAGCGGAACCGGTCGGCATTCTGCACCGGCTACGCCGAGGGCGGCGGCACCGATCCGGCCGAGGCGGCGGTGCTGCTGCGTGCCTTCGAGGCCGACAAGGCGGTTTATGAATCGGTGTACGAGGCGCGCAACCGGCCGCACTGGCTGCCCATCCCGCTGGCCTCACTGCACCGGCTGGCGCAGTCGGCATGAGCCGCGAGGCTACGACCAAGACCGGAAGTTCGAGCAGGACTGGAGGGAAGATGGCCACCACAGCCAAAGCGCAACACCCGGCCCGGGCGGAACTGGACCACCTGGTCGGTGGTGACCACAGCCAGCCACACTCGATACTCGGCGCGCACCCGCTGGAGCCAGGCCGGACCGCGATCCGGACGCTGCGGCCGGAGGCCGACTCGGTCAGCGTGCTGATCGGCGGCGAGCGTCACCCGCTGGAACGGCTGCACCCCAGCGGAGTCTTCGGCGCCGTGCTGGAGGTCGATCCGACCGACTACCGGCTCGAGGTCAGCTACGGCGAGCACACCATCACCTGCGACGATCCGTACCGGTACCTGCCGACGCTGAGCGAGGTGGACCTGCATCTGATCGGCGAGGGCCGGCACGAGCAGCTGTGGCAGGTGCTCGGCGCGCACGTGCGCAGCTATGACTCGGCGACCGGCCCGGTCACCGGCACCTCGTTCGCGGTGTGGGCACCGAGCGCGCGCGGCGTGCGGGTGATCGGCGACTTCGACTTCTGGGTGGGCACCGCCTTCCCGATGCGCTCGCTCGGCTCGTCCGGGATCTGGGAGCTGTTCGTGCCCGGCGTCGGTGACGGCACCAAGTACAAGTTCCAGATCCTCGGTGCCGACAGCCAGTGGCGGGAGAAGGCGGATCCGATGGCCTTCGCCACCGAGGTGCCGCCGGCCACCGCGTCGGTGGTGTTCACCAGCCGGCACGAATGGCAGGACGCCGACTGGCTGGCCAAGCGGGCCGAGACCGCCTGGCACGCGGCGCCGATGTCGATCTACGAGGTGCACCTCGGCTCCTGGCGGCTCGGGCTCAGCTACCGCGAGCTGGCCGAGCAGCTGGTCGACTATGTCCACCAGACCGGTTTCACGCACGTGGAGTTGCTGCCGGTCGCGGAACATCCGTTCGGCGGTTCCTGGGGATACCAGGTGTCCTCCTACTTCGCGCCGACCGCCCGGTTCGGCAACCCGGACGAGTTCCGCCACCTGGTCGATGCGCTGCACCGGGCGGGCATCGGGGTGATCGTGGACTGGGTGCCGGCGCACTTCCCGAAGGACGCCTGGGCGCTGGCCCGCTTCGATGGCACCGCGCTGTACGAGCATGCCGACCCCCGCCGCGGCGAGCAGCCGGACTGGGGAACCTACGTCTTCGACTTCGGCCGCACCGAGGTGCGCAACTTCCTGGTGGCCAACGCGCTGTTCTGGTTCGAGGAGTTCCACATCGACGGGCTGCGGGTGGACGCGGTGGCCTCGATGCTCTACCTGGACTACTCCCGCAAGGCCGGCGAGTGGCTGCCGAACAAGCACGGCGGCCGGGAGAACCTGGAGGCGGTGGCCTTCCTGCAGGAGATGAACGCCACGGTCTACAAGCGGGTGCCGGGCGCGATCACGGTCGCGGAGGAGTCGACCTCCTGGCCGGGGGTCACCCGGGCCACCCATCTGGGCGGGCTGGGATTCGGCTTCAAGTGGAACATGGGCTGGATGCACGACACGCTCGGCTATGTCCAGCACGATCCGGTGCACCGGCAGTACCACCACCACGAGATGACGTTCTCGATGGTCTATGCCTACTCGGAGAACTTCGTGCTGCCGTTCAGTCACGACGAGGTGGTGCACGGCAAGGGCTCGCTGCTGACCAAGGTGCCCGGCGACCGGTGGCGGCAGCTGGCCACCCTGCGCGCGCTGTACGCCTACATGTGGGCCCACCCGGGCAAGCAGTTGCTGTTCCAGGGCTCGGAGTTCGCCCAGGGCGCGGAATGGAGTGAGAGCCGGTCGCTGGACTGGTGGCTGCTGGACGCGCCGGACCACGCCGGCGTGCAGCGGGTGATCACCGACCTGAACCGGGTCTACCGGGAGAACCCGGCGCTCTGGTCGCAGGACACCGACCCGGCCGGCTTCGGCTGGATCGACGCCAACGACGCCAGCGGCAACGTGTTCTCGTTCCTGCGCTGGGGCACCGACGGCTCGGTGCTCGCCTGCGTGGCCAACTTCTCCGCGATGCCGCACGAGAGCTACCGGCTCGGCCTGCCCCGGTCCGGGCGCTGGACCGAGGTGATCAATACCGACGCCGAGCTGTACGGCGGCTCGGGGGTGGGCAACTGGGGCGCGGTAACCGCCGACGGCCCTAGCTGGCACGGCCAGCCCGCCTCGGCCTCGGTGCGGATACCGCCGCTCGGCGCGGTCTGGCTGAAGTACGAGGGCTGAACCCGAGCTGGAATAGCCGGAACGTCCTTCGGGTTGGAGCGTATGGTTGCTTACGCAACAACTTGAGGAGATGACTGAAGATGGCGGCCGTTACCGCAGATACCCTGACCCTGCCACGGGTGACCGGAGCCGGCCTCGGCGATGTCGAGCGCCCGGTGCTTGCCGTGTCCACCGCTCCGGCCGGCCTGGAAGGCGAGGGCTTTCCCGTCCGCCGGACGATGGCCGGTATCAACTATGCCTACCTCGACCCGTTCATCATGATGGACCACATGGGCGAGGTGGACTACGCCGCTGGCGAGCCCAAGGGCACCAACTGGCACCCGCACCGCGGCTTCGAAACGGTGACCTACCTGATCGAGGGCCAGTTCATCCACCAGGACACCCACGGCGGTGGTGGTGTGATCACCGAGGGCGCCACCCAGTGGATGACCGCCGGCGCCGGGCTGCTGCACATCGAGACCCCGCCGGAGCAGCTGGTCGAGGCGGGCGGGCTGTTCCACGGCTTCCAGCTGTGGGTGAACCTGCCGGCCAAGGACAAGTTCCTGGCGCCGAACTACCAGGGCATCGAGTCCGGCCAGATCACCCTGCTGGCCAGCGCCGACGGCAGCTCGCTGCTGCGGGTGATCGCCGGCGAGGTGGACGGCCATCGCGGCCCCGGCGCCACGCACACCCCGATCACGCTGCTGCACGCCTCGGTCGCCGCCGGCTCGAAGTTGTCGCTGCCCTGGCAGCCCAACTACAACGCGCTGGCCTATGTGCTGGCGGGCTCCGGCACCGTCGGACCGGACGCGCAGCCGATCCACGCCGGCCAGCTGGCGGTCTTCGGCGCCGGTGACCGGCTGACCATCGCGGCCGACAGCAGGCAGGACAGCCGGACCAGCTCGCTGGAGGTGATCCTGCTCGGCGGTGAGCCGATCCGGGAGCCGATGGTGCACTACGGCCCGTTCGTGATGAACACCCGCGCGGAGTTGCAGCAGGCGCTGGCCGACTACCAGTCCGGCCGGCTCGGCATCATCCCGCCGGATGCGATCATGCCGCACGTGCCGTCCGGGCAGCGCAGCCCGCTGCAGGGCTGAGCCAGCCGTGGGAAGCGGGGCGATGTGGTGGCTGGTCCCAGCCACCACGTCGCCCCGCTCTGGCTAGGCACCGGCACCGGGAAGGACGCCGAACGGCTCAGAACAGCGCGTTGGCCAGGTTCCGGCGGGCTGGCCCGACCCGCGGGTCGTCCGGGCCGAGCAGTTCGAAGTACTCCACCAGCCGGTCCCGCACCGGATCCCGGTCCTCGCCACGCAGCCGCCGGACCAGCCCGATCAGCCGCTCGAACGCGGCCTCCACCCGGTTCTCGGCCAGCTCTGCGTCGGCGGCTGCCAGCTGCAGCTCGACGTCGTCCGGCGCAGCGGCGGCCCGGGCCGGCGCGTCGGCCGGCAGGCCGTCCAGCCGCTTGAGCAGTGCCACCTGGCGTAGCGCCAGCTGCGCCTCGGAGTTCGCCGGCTCGGAGTTCAGGATGGCCTGGTAGCGCTCGGCGGCCAGCTCGAAGTCGCCGTCCTGCAAGGCTTGCTCGGCAGCGGTGAACCGCTCGTCCTCCGGCTCGGCCGACACCTCGGCGGCAGCATCGGCCGGCTGGCCGTCCACCGCACCGGACAGGCCAGCCTGCTGGGCCGCCTGCAGCAGCGCGGCGATGAACTCGCGCACCTGCGGCTCCGGCAGCGCGCCCTGGAACCCGGGGATCAGCTGGCCACCGAGGACCGCGAACACGGTCGGGATGCTCTGCACCTGCAGCATCTGCGCGATCCGCTGGTTGGCCTCGATGTCGATCTTGGCCAGCAACCAGGCGCCGGCCGACTCCCGCGCCAGCTTCTCCAGCACCGGCGACAGCTGCTTGCACGGCTCGCACCAGTCGGCCCACAGGTCGAGCAGCACCGGCACCTGGAACGACCGGTCCAGCACCTCGGCCTGGAAGTTCGCCTCGGTGGCGTCGATCACGTACTGGCCGTCCGAGGGTGGCGGGGCGGCCGCGGCGCGGGCCGCCGCCTCGGACCGGGCCTTGACCGCGGCCAGATCCACCGCGCCGCTCATCGCGGCCAGCGCGGCCGCGGACGGAGCAGGTGCGGGACGGGAAGTACGACTACCAGGACGCATGATCGCCATTTTTCCAGGTCGGTGATCCCGCCACCACCACGGGCCGTCGGGGCCGGCCAGATCGGTCGGGGTGCGTGGTCACCTCACCAGCACTTGACGGTGACCGGCGTTAACATACGCACGCTTATCCGAATTATCCCTCTCGTCATAGCCCGCGAAAGGACGCCTCATGAAGCTTGGCAGGATCGGCCGAAGGCTGGCCGCCGCAACGCTGGTGCTGACCGCCAGCACCGGACTCGCGATCGGCACCGCCGGCCAGGCCAGCGCCGCCACCAACCCGGACCGGGCCGCCTGTGATGACGGCACCGGATCCATCCCACCCGGCGCCTGGGTGCGCGACCCGAACAATCTCGGCACCGAGGTGCTGTACCTGACCCATTACGGCTGGAACGGCTCGCAGGACCACTTCTACATCGAGGGCGAGTTCTACCACAACAACGCGCACTGGTACACGGGCTACGGCTACGACGTCGACAACGGCCTCAAGCGCTACGGCGCGGTGCTCGACTCGTGGATCGCCAAGTCCACCGGCGGCTGCTGGTACTGACCAACTCCCTTACTCCCACAGGAGAACGCATGATCAGCAAGGCACGTGCGCTGTCGCTCGCGGCGGCCGTCACGCTCACCGGCGGCTTCCTGCTCGGCGGCGCCGGCGCCGCCTCGGCCAACTCCGGGTATCCGGTCTGCGTCTATGCCGGCACGCCGGTGGAGACCGGACCGGGCAGCACCGTCATCTACACCATGAACGCCCAGCAGGCCTGGCACGTCTACACCCAGGAAGCCAACCAGTGGACCCAGGGCTACGTCAGCCGGACCGATCCGCTGATCCGCGGCTGGGTATGGGGTGGCCACTTCGACTACAGCCGCACTCCGTACGCCGCTCCGGGCGGCGGGAACGCCTGCCCGTAATCGGCCGGCGTGGGCTGGCTCAGTGCGGTCCGGCCGGCTGACCGCCGGCCCGGCCGGTCAGCTGACCGTCGGTCGGTGACACGAGCCGAACTCCTTCGATGGGCACGGAACCGGTTGCTTGGTCTAGTCGAGGAAGTCTCCGGCGTCGATGCGCAGCTGGCGCAGGATGGTGAACAGCCGCTGCAGCTCGTCGCGGGACAGCGCCTGCAGGCCGAACTCGGTGCGGTGCAGTTCTCGGGTGGCCTCGTCCACCACCTGCCGGCCCTGCTCGGTGATCACCGCCAGGGTGCCCCGACCGTCGCGCGGATTGGGCTCGCGCTGCGCCAGCCCGGCAGCCTCCAGCCGGTCGATCACGTTGGTGACGCTGGTGGCGTGCACCTGCAGCCGTTCCCCGATCTTGGACAGCGGCAACGCCCCGCTGCTGGAGAAGGTCAGCAGCACCAGCGCCTCGTAACGGGAGAAGGTCAGGTTGAACGGGCGCAGCGCGGTGTCCAGGCCGGCGATCAGGATTTGCTGCGCGCGCATGATCGAGGTGACCGCGCGCATCGCGTCGTAGGTCTGCTCGCCGGCCTCCGGGTAGTGCTTGGCCCACGACTGGCCGGCCCGTTCGATCGGATCGAAGGGCAACCGCGCGGACATGACCGTCAGCCTAACGACAACCGGCCGCTGCGCGGGTCGATGGCCGGCGCTACCCAGGTCACAGCTGGCTGCTGCGCAGTCGGCGACTGCCAGCTCGGCACGTATCGTGAGCGACATGACCGCCTCCGACTTCGACGCGCTGGACCGGCTGGACCTGCTCGACCTGGACGACACCCTGTCCGGTGAGGACCGGCTGCTGCGCGACACCGTCCGCCGGTTCGCCGACGAGCAACTGCGGCCTAACATCGCCCGGTGGTTCGAGGAGGGCACGTTGCCGGCCAGGGACCTGGCGCTGGAGTTCGGCAAGCTCGGCATGCTCGGCATGCACCTGCGGGGCTACGACTGCCCCGGCGCGCTGGCCAGCCAGTACGCGCTGGCCTGCACCGAGATCGAGGCGGTGGACTCCGGCCTGCGGTCACTGGTGAGCGTGCAGGGCTCGCTGGCCATGTATGCCATCCACGCCTACGGCAGCGAGGAACAGAAGCTGCGGTGGCTACCCCGGATGGCCACCGGCGAGGCGATCGGCTGCTTCGGCCTCACCGAATCCGACGCGGGCTCGGATCCGGGCTCGATGCGCACCACCGCCCGCCGGTCCGGCCCGGACCGGGACTCGGACTGGATCCTGCACGGTTCCAAGATGTGGATCACCAACGGCTCGATCTCTGATGTCGCGGTGGTCTGGGCCCGCACCGAGGACGGGATCCGGGGCTTCCTGGTGGAGAAGGGCACGCCCGGTTTCACCAGCTCCGACGTGCACCACAAGCTCTCGCTGCGCGCCTCGATCACCTCCGAACTCAGCTTCGACGAGGTACGGCTGCCGGCCAGCGCGCAGCTGCCCGAGGCGCGCGGGCTGCGGGCGCCGCTGGGCTGCCTGACCGAGGCCCGGTTCGGCATCGTCGCCGGCGTGGTCGGCGCCGCCCGGGACGCGCTGGCCAGCGCGCTGGTCTATGCCAACAGCCGCATCCAGTTCGACCGGCCGATCTCGTCCTTCCAGCTGACCCAGCGCAAGCTCGCCGAGCTCGCCGTCTCGGTGCAGAACATGCAGCTGGTCGCCCGCCGGCTGGCCGAGCTGAAGGACGCGAACCGGATCAAGCCCTACCAGATCAGCTACGGCAAGTTCGCCAACGTCAGCAGCGCCCTCGCGGTCTGCCGGGAGGCGCGCAGCATCCTGGGTGGCTCGGGGATCACCACCGAGTATTCACCGCTGCGGCACGCGGTCAACCTGGAAACCGTCTACACCTACGAGGGAACGCACGAGGTGCACACCTTGGTCCTCGGCGATCAGCTGACCGGGATCTCCGCCTACCGCTGATCGACCCCGACGTCGAGAGGTCCGCGGTTGGACTGGAACCTGCGCAGCTGCTCCCGGGCCGGCCATGTCACCTACGCGCCGGACGAGCCGGAACTGCGGGACCGGCTGCTGGCCGAGACGCCACTCGGCGAGTCCTGGCGCTGCCTGCGCTGCGGCTGTTACGTGCTGGGTGAGCCACACGGCAGTGGGCCGGCCGACGAGGCGCCGGTGCTGCTGCGCGGCCGAGCGCTGCGGTCGGCCTTCATCCTGCGGCTGCTGGCGATCGAGCGGTTCGTCCGGGGCGCCATCATTCTGCTGCTGGGCATCGCGGTGGTGCAGTTCAAGTCGAGCCAGGTCAGCGTCCGGGGCATCTTCGACCGGGATCTGGCCGCCGCCAAACCGCTGCTCAACCAGCTCGGCTGGAACGCCTCGGATTCCGGACTGATCCACGCCACCGAGAGCGCGCTGAACGCCCGCGAGTCGACCCTGACCGTGGTGGCGACATTCCTGATCGGTTACGGCGTGCTGCAGCTGATCGAGGGGGTCGGGCTCTGGCTGCTCAAGCGCTGGGGTGAGTACTTCGCGGTGGTGGCCACCTCGCTGTTCCTGCCGCTGGAGATCTACGAGCTGACCGAGAAGGTGACCCTGCTGCGGCTCGGCGCGCTGGCGATCAACGTCGCCGCGGTGATCTACCTGCTGCTGTCCAAGCGGCTGTTCGGGCTGCGCGGCGGTGGCCAGGCCTACCAGGCGGAACTGAACGAAGAGTCGCTGCTGGAGGTGCGGGCCTCAGCCGCTGACCCTCAGCCGTCCAACGATTAGTCTCTCGGACCAGTCCGGTGCGCGACCAGTCCGGTGAGCGACCAGTCCGGTGAGCGATCAGTCCTCGGCCAGCCCGGCGAGCAGCGCGGCCGCCGCCGCGTGTGGATCCAGCTCGCCGGCCAGCACCCGCTCGGCCAGCCCGTCCACCGCCGGGTCGGCCGACAGCCGATGCCGCAGCGAGTCGGCCGCGATCGCCTCGATCTCATGCCGGGCGCGTGCCGATCGGCGTTGCCGGCCGAGTCCGGAACTGTCCAGGTAGGCCCGGTGCTCGGCGATGGCCGCCGCCAGGGTGTCGATGCCCTTCGGTTCGGTGGCCACCGTCGACACGATCGGGGCGGTCCAGCCGGTGCCAGGCGCCATCGCCTGCAGCTGGCGCAGCTGCCGGCTCACCTGACCGGCGTCGGGTCGGTCGGCCTTGTTCACCACGAACACGTCGGCGATCTCCAGGATGCCGGCCTTGGCGGCCTGGACGCTGTCGCCCAGGCCCGGCGCCAGCAGCACCAGCACGGTGTCGGCCAGGCCGACCACCGCCACCTCGGACTGCCCGACCCCGACCGTCTCGATCAGGATCGGGTCGTAGCCGGCGGCGTCCAGCACCCGCAACGCCTGCGGCGCCGCCGCCGACATGCCGCCCAGCTGGCCGCGGCTGGCCATCGACCGGACGAACACCCCGGTGTCGGTGGCGTGTTCGGCCATCCGCACCCGGTCGCCGAGCAGCGCCCCGCCGGAGAACGGCGAGGACGGATCGACCGCCAGCACGCCCACCCGCCGGTCCTGCCGGCGCAGCTCGGCGACCAGCGCCGAGGTGACGCTCGACTTGCCGACGCCGGGCGCGCCGGTGATGCCGATCACCTGCGCCTGGCCGGCATGCGGCGCGAGCAGCCGCGGTAACGCCGCGGCTGCGCCGTCCTCGACCAGGGAGATCAGCCGGCCGACCGAGCGGGCATCACCGGCCACCGCCCGCTCGACCAGCTCGGTGAGTTCGGCCGAACGTCGGGTGGACACCGGGTTACCGGACAGCCGTGCCGCGGTCGCGTCCCGGCCTCAGCGCCGCGGCGCCCGCAGGATCAGCGCGTCACCCTGGCCGCCGCCGCCACACATGCTGGCCGCCCCGATGCCGCCGCCGCGCCGGCGCAGCTCCAGCGCCAGGTGCAGTGCCAACCGGGCGCCGGACATGCCGATCGGGTGGCCCAGCGCGATGGCGCCGCCGTTGATGTTGACGATGTCCGGGTTCAGGCCGAGCTCCCGCACCGCGGCCAGCCCGACCACCGCGAAGGCCTCGTTGATCTCGAGCAGATCCAGGTCCTCGACCGCGATGCCCTCCTTGGCCACCGCGACCCGCACGGCGTTGGCCGGCTGCGACTGCAGGGTCGAGTCCGGGCCGGCCACCACGCCGTGCGCGCCGATCTCGACCAGCCAGTCCAGGCCCAGCTGCTCGGCCTTCGCCTTGCTCATCACGACCACCGCGGCAGCCCCGTCGGAGATCGGCGAGGCCGAGCCGGCGGTGATGGTGCCGTCCTTGCCGAAGGCCGGCCGCAGCTTGGACAACGACTCGGGCGTCGTGTCGGCCCGGACGCCCTCGTCGTAGTGGAACTCGATCGGCTCGCCCTTGCGCTGCGGAATCTGCACCGGGACCACCTCGTCGTCGAACAGCCCGTTCTTCCATGCCTCGGCGGCCAGTTGGTGGCTGCGGGCGGCGAACGCGTCCTGTTCGGCCCGGCTGAACTCCCGGTCGCCGGAGTTGGCGGCCTCGGTCAGCCCGCCCATCGACTGGTCGGTGAAGACGTCCCACAGCCCGTCCGCGGCCATGTGGTCGAGCACCTCCACGCTGCCGTACTTGTAGCCCTCCCGGGCCCGCGGCAGCAGGTGTGGGGCCTGGCTCATGGACTCCTGGCCGCCGGCCACCACCACGTCGAACTCACCGGCCCGGATCAGCTGACCGGCCAGCGCGATGGCGTCCAGCCCGGACAGGCAGACCTTGTTGACGGTGAGCGCCGGCACGTTGAGCGGGATACCGGCCTTGTGCGCGGCCTGCCGAGCCGGGATCTGGCCGGCGCCGGCGGTGAGCACCTGGCCCATGATCACGTACTGCACCTGCTCCGGCGCGACCCCGGACTTGGCCAGCGCCGCCTTGATCGCGATGCCACCGAGGTCGGTGGCCGAGAAGTCCTTCAGCGCGCCGAGCAACCGGCCCATCGGGGTACGCGCCCCACCGACGATGACAGCCGTCGTTTCCGACATCTGAGACCTCCTCGCGAGTCTTGACCCACCGGGCGACTCGTTGGCCGGTGAGCAGCTCAGTCCAGGATATAGGGCGATCGCGGGGCTCAGCCGGCCGCGCGCGGCAGCTGGCTATGACTCCTGCCACGCCCGGTTTGCCAGGCCCGCCCGCCGGGCTCCACCATTGCCTGATGGCCATCTTGGGAATAGATCACGTCGGGATCGCGGTGCCTGACCTGGACGCCGCGCTTGCCTTCTACGCAGACAACTTCGGCATCCACAGCGTGCATGAGGAGGTCAACGACGAGCAGGGGGTGCGCGAGGCGATGCTGGCGGTGGGTGACGGCAGCACTCGGATCCAGCTGCTGGCCCCGCTGACGGCGGAGTCCACGATCGCCAAGTTCCTCAACCGGTCCGGGCCTGGCATGCAACAGCTGGCCTACACCGTCGACGACATCGAGGCCACCTGCGCCGAGCTCCGCGAGCGCGGGCTGCGGCTGCTCTTCGACGAGCCACGGCTCGGCACCGCCGGCTCCCGGGTCAACTTCGTGCACCCGAAGGACGCCGGCGGCGTGCTCATCGAACTGGTGGAGCCGGCCGCCCAGCACTGACACAAAGACTTGGGCTTGCCGCTTGTGGCTCCGGTCACCCGCGGTCGCACGGAATCGCTACCCGTCAGTAACCTTTCCAGAAAGCGCTCACCTTCCACCCGTTGGAGGCAAGAGTCATGGACGAGATCCGCGCAGTGGTCAACGAGGCAACGCCGCAGGCACTGGCCAGCCTGGCCGAACTGCCGGTGCCGGACAGCTACGCCGGGATGGTGGTGCTGGCGGACGAGACCGAGATGTTCGCCGGCGTGGCCACCAAGGACAAGGATCCGCGCAAGTCGCTGCACCTGCAGCAGGTGCCGACCCCCGAGGTCGGCCCCGGCGAGGCACTGATCGCGGTAATGGCCAGCGCCATCAACTACAACACGGTGTGGACCTCGATCTTCGAGCCGCTGTCCACCTTCGCCTTCCTCAAGCGCTACGGCAAGAGCTCGCCGCTGGCCGCCAAGCACGATCAGCCCTACCACGTCGTCGGCTCGGACCTGTCCGGGGTGGTGCTACGGACTGGACCGGGCGTAACCCGCTGGCATGCCGGGGATCGGGTGGTCGCGCACTGCCTGTCGGTGGAGTTGGAGGACCCGCAGGGCCACGACGACACCATGCTCGACCCGCAGCAGCGGATCTGGGGTTTCGAGACCAACTTCGGCGGCCTGGCCGAGCTTGCCCTGGTGAAGGCGAACCAGCTGATGCCGAAGCCGGAACACCTGACCTGGGAGGAGGCCGCCTCCCCCGGCCTGGTCAACTCCACCGCCTACCGGCAGTTGGTCAGCCACAACGGCGCGTCGATGAAGCAGGGCGACATCGTGCTCGTCTGGGGCGCCTCCGGCGGCCTCGGCGGCTACGCGACCCAGTACGTCCTGAACGGCGGCGGGATCCCGGTCTGCGTGGTCTCCTCACCGGACAAGGCCGAACTGTGCCGGCGGATGGGCGCCGAACTGATCATCGACCGGACCGCCGAGCAGTACCGGTTCTGGGCCGACGAGCAAACGCCGGACCCGAACGAGTGGAAGCGGTTCGGCGCCCGGATCCGGGAGCTGACCGGCGGGGAGGATCCGGACATCGTCTTCGAACATCCCGGTCGGGAGACCTTCGGCGCCTCGGTGTACGTGGCCAAGCGCGGCGGCACCATCGTCACCTGCGCCTCTACCACCGGCTACCAGCACTGTTACGACAACCGCTATCTCTGGATGAACCTCAAGCGGATCATCGGCTCGCACTTCGCCAACTACCGAGAGTCATGGGAGGCCACCCGGCTGATCGCCCGCGGCGCCATCCATCCCACCCTGTCGAAGGTCTACCCGCTGGCCGAGACCGGCCAGGCGGCCCACGACGTGCACCGCAACCTGCACCAGGGCAAGGTCGGCGTGCTGTGCCTGGCCGAGGCCGAGGGCGGCGGCGTGCTCGAGCCGGAATTCCGGGCAAAGCACCTCGAGGCGATCAACCGCTTCCGCGATCGCTGAGCAGGCTGGTGCCGAACGGGCGGGTTGCTCTCACCGATCCGCCAGCCGTTCGTGCAAGGATTGACCCATGGCAGCGGAAGATCAGAGCACCGAACTACTGCCGCTACTAGATAGCGACGACCCGTTCTTCGATGTCACCATGCGTGGCTATGACAAGCGCCAGGTCGATGACTACGTGGCGCGCGCGGTGGCACAGCTGGCCGAGCTCGCCGCCGCCCGGGACGCGGCGCTGGCCACCAGCGCCGACCGGGCCGCTCAGCTGGCCAGCCGCGAGGCGCAGATCGAGTCGCTGCGGGCACAGGCCGCCAAGAAGACCGAAACCCTCGATCCGGCCGCGGTGTCGGACCGGATCCGGGACATGCTGCAGCTGGCCACCGAGGAGGCGGCGCAGACCCGGCGCGGCGCCGAGCTGGATGCCGAGCGGGTGCTGGCCGAGGCCCGGGCCGACGCCGAGCGGATGCGCGCCGAGGCCACCGCCGAGCAGCAACGACTGACCGCCGGCGCCGCCCAGCGCTCGGCCGAGGCCGACCAGAAACTGGCCCAGGTTCGCACCCAGGCCGCCGCCGAGCTTGACCAGGCTCGGGTCCAGGCCACCGCCGAGTTGGAGCAGGCCCGGGCCGAGGCGGCCCGGATCACCGAGGCCGCCCGGGCCGAGCGGGATCGGTTGGATGCCGAGTCGGTGAGCCGCCGGCAGACCGCCGAACAGGACTTCGAGATCACCCTGCGGGCCCGGCGCACCGAGGCCGAGCGGCAGCGCCTGGCCGAGCAGCAGGACGCCCGGACGACCGCTGAGAAGCTGATCAGCGATGCGCATGCCCGGGTCGCCGAACTCGCCGTGGAGCGGGACCGGACGTTCCAGGCGCTGCGCGAACTGCATCGCCGGCTCAGCACGGTCATCTCCGATGCCACCGACACGTGACCGAACTCCCGGCTGAACCGGCGCCCGAGCCGGTGGCCGAGCCGGAGCCGGTGGCCGGGCCGGCCGCCGACCTGCCGTCCCGGCTGGCGCCACCTCGTCGGGAGTTCGCCACCTACTCACCGTTCCGGCTCGGGCTGACCGCCGCGGTGGGCTTCGGTATCGCCTACCTGCTCTTCCGCGCCCTGGACCGGGGGCAGAACACCTTCCTGCTGTTGCTGCTGGCGCTCTTCCTGGCCGCCGGGCTGGATCCGGCGGTCCGCCGGGTGGAGTCGTGGGGACTGTCCCGGGGCCTGTCGGTGGCGGTGGTCTTCGCCACCGCGCTGCTGCTGCTGACCGCGCTCGGCTTCGCGGTGGTGCCGCCGCTGGTCGAGCAGACCGAGACCTTCGTGCGCAACCTGCCCAACTACGTCACCGAGTTACAGCACAACCGCCGGGTGGCCGAGCTCGACCGGCGATTCGGGCTGTTGAACTCGCTGCAGTCCTACCTCAAGTCCTCCTCGTTGCTGAAGAGCGTGACCGGCAACCTGCTCTCGGTCGGCACCGCGGTCGCCTCGACCATCTTCGAGGTGTTCTCGCTAGCGGTGCTTACCCTGTACTTCCTTGCCTACCTGGACGACATCATCCAGTTCGGTTACCGGCTGACCCCGGCCTCCAAGCGCACCCAGGTGAGCCGGATCGGCGACAAGATCGTCGCGCAGATCGGCCACTACGTGGTGGGCACCACGGCGCTGGCGCTGCTGCGCGGCGTGTTCACGCTGGCCTTGCTGGCCGCGCTCGGCGTGCCCTACCCGTTCGCGCTTGCCTTCATCGCCGCGGTGCTGGACATCGCGCCGGTGGTCGGCACCGCGCTCGCCGGGCTGGTCGTCTCGACCGTGGTGCTGCTGGAGTCGGTGCCCAAGGGCATCGTGGTGATCTGCTTCTTCATCGGCTACGAGGTGTTGGCCCGGCTGGTGTTCGTGCCGCGGTTGCTGGACTCCTCGGTACGGATCAGCCCGGCGGCCGCCCTGGTCGGGGCGCTGGCCGGCTACGCCACATTCGGCGTGATCGGCTTCCTCATCTCGATCCCGCTGGTCGCGGTGATCACGCTGATCCTGCGCGAGGTGCTGCTGCCCCGCCAGGCCATCCGTTGATTCCCGGCCTGGCACTAGCCGTAGCGGGGAGCGTTCCGGCTGCGCTGCACGCCCGGCGCCCGCCGGTCCCGGCCGGCCCAGCAGCCGGTGTGCCAGTGTCGTCGGTCGGCGGCCTCCGGATCGTCGGCGGGCCAGACCACCAGGTGCCCGACGCCGGCGGCCAGCAGCTGGTCACAGCCGGGGCAGCGGTACGGGCCGCCGCCGGCCACCGCGCGCACCCGGTGGTCCAGGCCACGCCAGGACTCGGTGCGCTCGCCGGTCTCGGTGACCAGCGGCCGGGCCGGCCGGCTCCACTTCGACTGGCGCTTGCTGGGCATGCTCAGCCGGCCAGTGCCCGAACCACCCGGGACGGGCTGGGTCGGCCGAGTTGCTCGGCCATCCAGAGGCTCGTCTCGACCAGCGCGGCCAGGTCCACCCCGGTCTCGATGCCGAGCCCGGTCAGTTGCCAGATCAGGTCCTCGGTGGCCAGGTTGCCGGTCGCGCTCTCCGCGTACGGGCAGCCGCCCAGGCCGCCGGCCGAGGCGTCCACGATGCTCACCCCGCACTGCAGCGCGGCCAGCGTGTTCGCCAGCGCCTGCCCGTAGGTGTCATGGAAGTGCACCGCGATCCGGGCCGGTGCCACGCCGTCGGAGACCAGCAGGGCCAGCAACGCCCGTACCTGGCCCGGCGTGGCGACGCCGATGGTGTCGCCCAGGCTCAGCTCGTCACAGCCGAGTGCCAGTAGGTGGGACGCCACCGAGCTGACCTGGGGCAGCGGGACCGGCCCCTCCCACGGATCGCCGAAGCACATGGACAGGTAGCCACGCACCCGCAGGCCCTGTTCCTTGGCGCTGGCCACCACCGGCGCGAACATCTCCAGCGACTCGGCCACCGTGCGGTTCAGGTTGCGCTTGGCGAAGCTCTCGGTGGCGCTGCCGAAGATCGCGATCTCCGTCGCGCCGGCCTCGACGGCCCGGGCCAGCCCGGCTTGGTTAGGCACCAGCACCGGATACCGGACGCCCGGCTGCCGATCGAGCTTGGCCAGCACCTGCTCGGCATCGGCCAGCTGCGGCACCCAGCGCGGGTGCACGAAGCTGGTCGCCTCCACCATTGTGTGGCCGGCCGCCACCAGCCGGTGGATGAACTCGACCTTGACCCCGGTATCCAGCACCGCCGACTCGTTCTGCAGGCCATCGCGCGGGCCGACCTCGCAGATCGTCACGCGGGGCGGCAGATCCGGCCAGCGACAAGGATCCGGCAGTCCGGCCGCCACCATCGCCACGTTCCCTTCGCCGAGCCGCGGTTACCCGCTGGGCTAAACGTACTCGCGGAAGCCCTTGCCGGCCTTACGACCCAGCCGACCGGCCCTGACCAGGTGTTCCAGCAGCGGCGCCGGCGCAAAGCCCGGCTCCCGGAATTCCTGGTAGAGCACCCGCTGGATGGCCAGCGACACGTCCAGGCCGACCACGTCGAGCAACTCGAAAGGGCCCATCGGATAGCCACAGCCGACCTTCATCGCCGAGTCGATGTCATCGGCGGTGGCGTAGTGCGCCTCGAGCATCTTCACCGCGTCGTTGAGGTAGGGAAACAGCAGCGCGTTGACGATGAAGCCGGCCCGGTCACCGCAGCTGACCGGGTGCTTGCCGACCCGAACGGCGACCGCCTGCGCGGTGGCGGTGACCTCCGGCGCGGTGGACACCGTGGAGACCACCTCGACCAGTGTCATCACCGTGGCGGGGTTGAAGAAGTGCATGCCCACCACGTCGGACTGCCGGCCGGTGGCCGCCGCGCATTCGATCACCGGCAGCGATGAGGTGGTGGTGGCCAGCACCGCGCCCGGCTTGCAGATCTCGTCCAGGTTGGCGAACAGCGCCTGCTTGACCGACAGCTCCTCGACCACCGCCTCGATCACCAGGTCGGCCTCGGCCAGGTCGTCCAGCCTGGCCGAGCCGGTCACCCGGGCCAACGCGGCGTCCCGGTCCGCCTCGGAAAGCTTGCCCCGCTGCACCGCCTTCTCCAGCGAACGCCGCAGGTTCGCGGTCAGCTTGGCGACCTTCTCCGCCGAGCGCGCGACGAAGTCGACCTGGTAGCCAGCCTTGGCGAACACCTCGACGATGCCGGTGGCCATGGTGCCGGAGCCCACCACCCCCACCCGCTCGACCGGCCGTGGCGGCGCCGAGGCCGGCTCGGTGGCCGGGGCGTGGCCGTCTGCCACCACGTTGGGCGAGTCCGGCCCGTCGTAGGTGTAGAAGCCACGACCGACCTTGCGGCCGAGCAGGCCCGCGGTGATCATCTGCTTGAAGATCGGGGTCGGCGCATGCAACCGGTCGCGGCTCTGCCGGTACATGGTGTCCAGGATCTCGTAGGCGGTGTCGAGCCCGATCAGATCCAGCAGCGCCAACGGGCCCATCGGCAGCCCGCAACCCAGCTTCATCGAGGCGTCGATGTCCTCCCGGCTCGCGTAGCGCTCGGCGAACATGGCCGCGGCATGGTTGAGGTAGCCGAACAGCAACGCGTTGGCGATGAAACCGGCCCGGTCGCCGATGGTCACGTCGGTCTTGCCGAGCGACGCGGCGAACTGCTCGATGTCGATGACCACCTCGGGATCGGTCACCACGCTGCGGACGATCTCCACCAGCTTCATCACCGGAGCCGGGTTGAAGAAGTGCATCCCGACGACCTTGTCCGGACGGGAGGTGGCCACCGCGATCTCGGTCACCGACAGCGATGAGGTGTTGGTGGCCAGGACGGTGTCCGGCCGGCAGATCTCGTCCAGCGCGCGGAAGATGGAGCGCTTCAGCTCCAGATGCTCCGGCACCGCCTCGATCACCAGGTCCACGTCGGCCATCGACTTGAGCTCGGTGTCGAAGCTGATCCGGCCGAGCAGCGCCTGCTGCTCGGCCGCGGCCAGCTTGCCGCGGGCCACCGCCCGTCCGGTGGAGTGCTCGAGGTGCCCCTTGCCGCGCTGCAGCGAGGCCTCGTCCCGATCCACCGCGGTGACCGCCAGGCCGTTGCGGGCGAACACCTCCACGATGCCGGCGCCCATGGTGCCGAGGCCGACCACGCCGACCCGCTTGAACTCCCGCGCCATCGTTGTGCGCTCCTCACTGCTGTGCCGTACTTCGCCTGTCCTAGGCCAGTCTCACATGTCCAGTTATCGGCTGCTCCAGCGCAGCCGGGCGACCTGCTTGAGCCGGCCGACGGCGTTGCGCGACTGCTCCAAGGTGCCCAGCCGGAGCGGGCTGCCGAACCGCCGGCTGGTGATGACCCGGGACCGGGCGAACTCGCGCAGCCCATCGGGGCCGTGGATCCGGCCGAACCCGGAGTCCTTGCTACCACCCCAGGGCAGGCCGGGAATCGAGGCGTAGGTCAGCACCGAGTTGATGCTGACCATGCCGGCGTCCAGCCGCCGGGCGATGGCGCCGCCCTGGTGCCGGCTGAACACCGAGGCGCCCAGGCCGTACCTGCCCTCGTTGGCCCGCTCGACGGCCTCGTCCAGATCGGCGACCTCGGTCAACACCAGCGTCGGGCCGAACGTCTCGTCGGTGGCCGCTACCGAGTCGGCCGGCACGTCGGCCAGCACCACCGGCGCGACGTAGGGCGGCTGCACCGAGTCAGAACCGCCGACCAGGGCCCGGCCGCCCTTGCTCAACGCATCGTCGATATGGCCGGCGATGACCGCCAGCTGCGCCGGCATGGTGATCGGGCCGTACTGCTCACCGGCCCGTAGCCGCTCGGCCAGCCGCGCCACCTTCGCGCTGAACTCCGGGTAGACAGCGCGCTCGACGTAGGCCCGTTCCACGCCTGCGCAGGTCTGCCCGGCGTTGGTCATGGCGCCCCACACCGCCTGGTCGGCGGCCAGGTCCAGGTCGGCGTCGGTGGCCACGATCAGTGGATCCTTGCCGCCACACTCGACCACGCACGGCGTCAGGTTCACCGCGCAGGCGGCCATCACCTTGCGCCCGGTGGTGTCCGAGCCGGTGAAGGCGAGCTTGTCCACGCCGGCCAGGCAGAGCGCCGCGCCGGTCTCGCCGTAGCCGGTGATCAGCTGCAGCACCGGCTGCTCGGGCACCACCTCGGCGAAGGAGTCCACCAGCCAGCTGCCGACCGCGGGCGTGAACTCGCTCGGCTTGAACACCACCGCGTTGCCGGCGGCCAGCGCGTAGGAGATGGAGCCGAGCGGCGTGTGCACCGGGTAGTTCCACGGCCCGATCACCCCGACCACGCCGAACGGCAGGTATTCCAGGGTGGCCGTGTGGTTGAACGCAAGCAGGCCGGGACTGACCGGCCGGCGGCCGAGTACCCGCCGGGCATGGCCGGTCGCCCAGGCCAGGTGCACGACCGCGATGGTCACCTCGAGCACCGCGTCCCCGATCGGCTTGCCGTTCTCTTGCGCGATCAGGCCGGCCAGCTCGTCGGTGCGCCGGACCAGCAGGCCGCGCCAGGCCCTGAGGCGCTGCCGGCGGCCGGCTTCGCCCAGCTCGGCCCACCAGGTGGCGGCCGGCCGGGCCCTGGCCACTGCCGCCCGGACGTCGGCCTCGATGTGGATGTCGAAGTTGGCCAGGTGCTCGCCGGTGGCCGGGTTCACCGACGCGAAGCTGGCTCGCGCGGGTGCCTCCGCCGGCGACGGCTGGGTGGCGGTCATGCATCGAGGTTACTGGCGGGTAGCTCGGCCGCCAAGCTGACCAACCTCGGAAGAACGGAGAGTTGCCGACCTACGCGGTGGATGGAACACCACTGTGCCGCGGCTCAGAACAGCCGGTCCTCGCTGGTGTCGATCCCCCGTAGCTGGTGATAGTCCAGCACCAGGCAGTCGATGCCCCGGTCCACCGCCAGCGTCCGGGCCTGCGGCTTGATCTCCTGGGCGGCGAACACGCCGCGCACCGGTGCCAGCAGCGGATCCCGGTTCAGCAGTTCCAGGTACCGGGTCAACTGCTCGACGCCGTCGATCTCACCGCGCCGCTTGATCTCGATGGCCACCACCGCTCCGTTCGGATCCCGAGCCAGGATGTCCACCGGACCGATCGCGGTCGGGTACTCCCGGCGGACCAGCCGGAAACCAGGCCCCAGCGTCTCGATGTGCTCGGCCAGCAGCACCTGCAGATGCGCCTCGACGCCGTCCTTGACCAGGCCCGGATCCACGCCGAGCTCGTGCGCGGAGTCGTGCAGCACCTCGTCGATGCTGATCAGCAGCTGCTCGCCGGCCTTGTTCGTGACGATCCACTCGCCGTCCTGCTCGGCCAGCCGGCACGGCGGCGACATCCAGTTCAGCGGCTTGTACGAACCGCCGTCGGAGTGCACCAGCACCGAGCCGTCCGCCTTCACCATCAGCAGCCGGGTGGCCATCGGCAGGTGGGCGGTCAGCCGGCCGATGTAGTCGACCGAGCAGCGGGCAATCACCAGGCGCACCGCGCGAGCTTAGCCCGGCGGTTGACCTACGGTGCCGGCCAACCCGTGCGCCTCCCGGATGGCGTCCACCACCTGATCGAGCACCCGGCTCAGCTGGAAGTCCTTCGGGGTGAACACCCGGGCCACCCCCAGCTCGCGCAGCCGCGCCGCGTCGGCTTCGGGCACGATGCCGCCCACCACCAGCGGGACATCGGTCAGGCCCGCCGCGCGCAGCCCGGTCAGCACCTCCGGCACCACCGACAGGTGCGAGCCGGAGAGCACCGAGAGCCCCACCACGTGCACGTCCTCCTCCACCGCGGCCGCCACGATCTGTGCCGGGGTCAGCCGGATGCCGGAGTAGATCACCTCGAAGCCGGCGTCCCGGGCCCGCACCGCGATCTGCTCGGCCCCGTTCGAGTGACCGTCCAGGCCGGGCTTGCCCACCAGGAACTTCAGCCGGCCGCCCAGCTCGGCCCCGGTGTCGTTGACCCGCTGCCGAACGGCGTCGAACTCCTCGCCGGGCATGCCCGCCCCCCTCCCGAACATCCCCGTCGCGCCGGACACCCCGGTCGGCGCACGGTATTCGCCGAACACCTCCCGGAGCGCGTCGGACCACTCCCCGGTCGTCACGCCGGCCCGGGCACAGCGCAGGGTGGCGGGCATCAGGTTCTGCTCGGTCTTGGCGACATCGCGCAGCTGGTCCAGGCTCATGCTCACCTCGGCCTGGTCCCGCTGCTCCCGCCAGCGCCTGACCGCCGCCACCGCGGCCTGCTCCACGCCGGGGTCGACGGTCAGGATCGAGGTGTCGATGTCGGCGGTGAGCGGGTTGGGCTCGGTCCCGGTGAACCGGTTGACGCCGACCACCACATCCTCGCCGGTCTCCAGCCGGCGCCGGCGCTCGGCCAGCGAGGAGACCAGCGCCGACTTCAGGTAGCCCGACTCCACCGCGGCGAGCGCGCCACCGAGCTCGAGCACCCGGTCTATCTCGGCCCGGGCGGCGGCGGCCAACTCGGCCACCTTGGCCTCGATCACCGTCGAGCCGGTGAAGATGTCGTCGTACTCCAGCAGGTCGGTCTCGTAGGCCAGCACCTGCTGCAGCCGCAACGACCACTGCTGGTCCCACGGCCGGGGCAGCCCGAGCGCCTCGTTCCAGGCCGGCAGCTGCACGGCCCGCGCCCGGGCGTCCTTGGACAGCGTCACCGCGAGCATCTCGATCAGGATCCGGGCCACGTTGTTCTCCGGCTGCGCCTCGGTCAGGCCGAGGGAGTTCACCTGCACCCCGTACCGCAACCGGCGCTGCCGCGGGTCGGTGACGCCGTACCGCTCGGCGGTGATCTCGTCCCAGAGCGTGGCCAGCGCCCGCATCTTGCACATCTCCTCGATGAACCGGACGCCGGCGTTGACGAAGAAGGAGATCCGGCCGACCACCTCACCGAACTTCTCCGCCGGCAGCTGGCCGGAGTCACGCACCGAGTCCAGCACCGCGATCGCGGTGCACAGCGCGAACGCGATCTCCTGCACCGGCGTCGCGCCGGCCTCCTGCAGGTGATAGCTGCAGATATTGATCGGGTTCCACTTCGGCACGTCGCGCACGGTGAAGGCGATCAGGTCGGTGATCAGCCGCAGCGACGGCCCGGGCGGGTAGATGAAGGTGCCCCGGGAGAGGTACTCCTTGACGATGTCGTTCTGCGTGGTGCCGGTCAGCCCGGCCCAGGCGGCCTGGCCGGTGTCGCCGGCCTGCTCCTCGGCGACCACCAGGTAGAGCGCGAGCAGCCACATGGCCGGCGCGTTGATGGTCATCGAGGTATTCATCTCGGCCAGTGGAATGCCGTCGAAGAGGGCCCGCAGGTCGCCGAGGTGGGCGATCGGCACGCCTACCTTGCCCACCTCGCCGCGGGCCAGTTCGGCGTCCGGGTCATAGCCGGTCTGGGTGGGCAGGTCGAAGGCCACCGACAGCCCGGTCTGGCCCTTGCCCAGGTTCCGCTGGTACAGCGCATTGGACTCGGCCGGGCTGGAATGCCCGGCATAGGTGCGCATCACCCACGGACGGTCCCGCTCACCTCGCGTCGAAGTGCCCATCCTGCGAGTGTCCCGCACCGACGTTACCGGTGCGTAGCGATGTGGCTCAGTTCGCAGCCGGCCCGCCTGATCAGCCCTCGGCCAGAGCCATGCCAGCGGCAGCGGTGGCCGATCGCGCGGTCACCCGCCGTCGTTCTCGCAAAATCGCGATACCCAGCAGCAGGAAATGCGTCACGACGATGAGGAGCAGCGCTACACCGTTCCAGAAGCCGGCGGTCAGGGGGCCCGCTCGCAAACCTGCCGCGGAGTTTTCGATGAATTTCACCAGTAGCGGTAGCCCCAAGAGCAGGAACTGACTCACGACGACCGCCACGCCCAGCACCACGACCATCGCATACCAACGCACGAACCGGAGTTCCCGCGCAGGGATGTCGCTGAGGTCGTGCCTGGGCGCGGCACCAAGCGCACGAGACACCAGGTTGGCCATCCATCGGCGAGTGTCGCCCATCAGGTTGCCGAGCCGAAGAGCGTTCGTCATGACGTAGTACAGGTCGGTGCGGACGAACAGCGCCAGCTGGAACAGCAGCGACATTGCGAGCAGGTAGGTAAGGGCCCTGGGAACTCCCGACGGCACGCCGGCCAGTTGCAGCAGGCAACAGCCGAGCAACATCGTCACGTCGCACGTCATGCCGGCCAGGTACGGCGCATAGCGCTGGCTGTGCGGCAGTGTCCGGACCGAGCTGATATCGGTCTGGGCGACCAGCAGGTGCAGCCGATAGCTGATATCCAGGCTTCCACTGCAGCCGCGGGCCCGCGTCGCCGCCAAATGAGCCAACTCGTGCAGCAGCACTAGCAGCCAGCCCAGAACAGTGAGCAGCGCGAGATTGCCTAGCACGCCGATGTTCTGATATGCCCGACCGGCGGACGGCCGCAACTCCGACCGAGTGATCAGCAGTACCGCCGCCGCGGCCCATATCGCGGCATAGCAGCCGTACGCGGGCTTGGACAGCAACCAACCGACGGAGGACTGCGGCAGATTGCCCAGCACCCGCCATCCGCTCGGAGCCGGCCGATCGCCCTGCGTGGTCTCGGCCAGCTCCCGATCATCGATGCGACGGACGAAGCCGCAGCCGCTCAGATCCCGGACGAAGTCCGGCACATCGAGTTCCACCCCGTATCGCTCGAGAAAGCAGCGAGAGATCTCGGCCAGCGGTCGTCGCTCGACCAACCAGCGCACCACAGTGGCACCTTCGACGGGCAGGCTGACGAACACGCCGGTATCCGGCCGCCCCACCTCCACCGCACCGTCGACCTCTTCACCGATGTGCAGTGGCTGCATCTCGACAACGGAGTCCAGGCTAAGGCTCGGCGCGGTCACTGCGGTTTCCCATGCTCGTCAATACCTTGGGACCGCAGACCGGACAGTCCGGATCTCGGACCCCGTCGTGGAACCGGGTTTCCAGCGTCTGCAGGTCGAAGGTCAGCTTTCGTCCCTGAATGGCCGGCGTAGTGGCCCCGGTCAAGTACTTGACGCATTCCAGGGCAGTCATGCTGCCGATCATCCCGGCGATCGGCGCGGTACACGGGTTCACCGTCCGATCACCAATGGTCTCCCGAGCGAATTTGATCCGGGCCGCGTACCACTCGAAGCGAGCATGCGCGTTCCGTTGTTCGCATTCGAAGCATGCCGTAACGCCGGGCACATGCATGATCGTGTTCACCGTCAGGCCGTCGTTGGCGCCCCGGATCCAAGCCACCTGTTCAGCTACCGACGCCTCGTTCAGCCAGTCGTAGATGGTTATTCTCGGGCGGTCCGCGGCGCACACCACCAGATCGCGGTTCGCGAAGCAGCTCCTGGCATCGTCTACGCCGTTGATCCGGGCTTCGGTTGCAGTCACCGTGATGTAGGGATTGAGCGCAGCGATACGTTCGCGGGCTGCCACTACCTTGCTTCGGCCGACGTCCGCGGCGGTGTAGAGGATTTGCCGGTTGAGATTGTGTTCCTCGACCACGTCATCATCGATCAGGTGTAGGTTGCCGACGCCGGTGGCACCGAGCGCGAGCGCTAGGTAGGAGCCCAGGCCGCCGACTCCGATCACCGTTACCCGCGACCGTTTGAGTCTCGCCTGTAGGTCAAGGCCGGTCTCGGGGTGTCGGGCGAAGAAGGCGAACAACTCGCTGTTGCGGCGATAACGTTCCAGTTCGATCGCCGACAGGATGTCGGGTATCGGTGCGTCCGCATCCTCGAGATAGCCTTCCTGAGCCAACATGTCGATGACTGCGTTGACGTCTTCGGTGGGCACCGTCGGATCGACGCGCTGTAGTTCTGCCGCGACTTCCGTCCGGGTACGGGTACCGTCAAGCAGGCCGAGCAGCTGCCACAGGTGGCCGTCCTCATCATCTGACAGTTCTGCTGCCGTACCGTAATCAACCCCTCCGATCGCAATCAACCTGTCGTTGATAGGCATCGGCGGAAACATGCTCTTCACCCGTGGACGCAGCACTTCGCGCCTCCCTGTAGATTTACCGGCGAGGGAGGCGGCCCTCCCTCGCTCGGCCCTTTGTCAGCAGTCAGAGCAGCCACAGCAGCCGCCGTCGCCGATAGTGGTCGTCTCGATCCGCTCCAGCTTTCGGATTGCGATCTTCATGGAATTCACCTCCTCGGAAAAATGGCAGAACTTGACCTAAGACCGGAAGTGAGGGCATACGCGTCTAAGCCGCGAGTACCAGAAGGGGTATTAGTCTGGAGTAACTATTAACTCCGACATACGGGCATATGGTGCGCCAGCCTCGAACTTGCATGCAATAGACGGAACGTCTAATTGGCCAGCGGCAAGAGCGGTTGCTTCTCGTTGCGAGCGCGGCTTCCGCGGGCGTTCGCTGGACAGACCGGAAAGGCCGCCGTTCAGCCGACGGGATAGCTGTAGAAGCCCCGGCCGGTCTTGCGCCCGAGGTCGCCGGCGGTGACCATCCGCGACATCAGCTCCGGCGGGGCGAACTTCGAATCGGGGGTGTCGGCGTAGATGTTCCGCGAGGCGTGGCACATGATGTCCACCCCGGTCAGGTCCAGGGTGGCCAGCGGCCCCATCGTGTGCCCGAAGCCCAGCTTGCAGGCGGTGTCGATGTCCTCGGCGCTGGCCACCCCGCTCTCCAGCAGCCGAACCGCCTCGTTGCACAGCGCCGCGAGCAGCCGGGTGGTCACGAACCCGGCCACGTCCCGGTTCACCACGATGCAGGTCTTGCCGATCCGCTCGGCGAATTCGCGCGCCCGGCCCAGCGTCTCGTCAGAGGTCTTGTAGCCGCGCACCAGCTCGCACAGCGCCATCATCGGCACCGGCGAGAAGAAGTGGGTGCCGACCACCGACTCCGGCCGCTGGGTGGCCGCGCCGATCTGGCTGATCGGGATGGCGGAGGTGTTGGTGGCCAGCACCACGTCCGCACCGCAGATCCGGTCCAGCGTGCCGAACAGCTCTTGTTTGACCGCCAGATCCTCGAACACCGCCTCGACCACGATGTCGGCATCGGCGGCGGCCTCCAGCTCGGTGCTGGTGCTGATCCGGCCGAGCGCTGCCTGCGCGTCCTGCTCGCTGATCCGGCCCTTGCCGGCAAACCTGGCCAGCGACTTCTCGATGCCGTCCAGGCCGCGCCGCAACGCCTGGTCGGTGATGTCGCGCAGCACCACCTCCAAGCCGGCCACCGCCGACACCTGGGCGATGCCCGAGCCCATCAGACCTGCCCCGATCACCGCTACCCGCTGCGCCATGACGACTGGCTCTCCTCTGCTACCTCGGCTGGTCGGCTCGACCATTCCTCGGGCACGATATCGGTTGACGGCCGGTGACCGGTTTGGCGGTCGGGAGACCGGTCCTCGGCAGGAGGGTAGTAGGCGTGGGCTTCGATCTCGGCGTCCTGTTCTGGATGGCCGGCATCATCGTGGTGCTGGTCCTCGTCATGCGCTGGGTGTTCGCGCCGTCGTCGCGCCCGCACACCGGTCGGCCACGCTCCGGCCCGGACGCCGACCTCGGGCTGCTGGTTCCGGTGGTCAGCCAGACACCGCGCGGCAACGCGCTGGCGGTCAAGAACTTCCTGTCCAGCCGGGGCATCCGCTGCTCGGTATCCCGGCTGGATCGCGACAGCTATGACGTGCTGGTGTTCGGCCGGGACGCGCCGCGGGCTCGGGCGTTGCTCGCCGACGGCGAAGCCGCCGCTGAACCGGGGCGCCGGGCCCTAGATTGAACCCATGGCCGTGCATCTGACCCGCATCTATACCAAGACCGGTGACACCGGAACGACCGCGCTCGGCGACCTGAGCCGGGTCGCCAAGACCGATCCACGGGTGGCGGCCTACGCCGACTCGGACGAGACCAACGCCGCCCTCGGCGCCGCGCTGGCAGTCGGCCAGCTGGCCGAGCCGATCGCGCTGGTGGTGCGCCGGCTGCAGAACGACCTGTTCGACGTGGGGGCCGACCTGTCCACCCCGATCCGGCCGGATCCGAAGTACCCGCCGCTGCGGATCACCGAGGCCTACATCAGCCGGTTGGAGGGCTGGTGCGACGAGTTCAACGCCCAGCTCGCCGAGCTGCGCAGCTTCATCCTGCCCGGCGGCACCGCTGGTGGGGCGCTGCTGCACGTGGCCCGGACGGTCGCCCGGCGGGCTGAACGGAGCACCTGGGCGCTGCTCACCGCCGACCCGGAGCACACCAACCCGCTCACCGCGACCTACCTGAACCGGCTCTCGGACCTGCTGTTCATCCTGGCCCGCTGCGCCAACCCGGACGGGGACGTGCTGTGGCAGCCCGGCGGCCCGACCGCCCCATGATCGGCGGCAACGGTTAGAACCGCGGCGCGGAGGCCTCCAGCCAGGACAGGAAGCCGGTCACCCCGTTGTCCGGAAAGCCCAGGCTGACCTCAGTGGTGCCGTTCAGCCGGCACTCCACGATGGCCAGGTTGGGCCGCAGGGCCATGTCCCGGTTGGCGTCCCAGGCCCGGGTGGCGGTCACCCTGAGCTGGTCGCGCGGCAGCCGCATGGCCGCGATCGGGGTGAACGACAGCGTCCGGTACCAGATCAGCTCCTCTCCGACGTAGCGACCGACCCCGTTGGCCCAGCGCTCGCCGGCGACCTTCAGCGCGACCGGCAGGCCGCCGGCCGAGGCGACCATCCGGCGCTGGTGCACCAGTACCAGCAGCCAGGCCGCGGCTCCGCCGAGGATCACCAGGCATGCGACGACCAGGCCCACGTGCTCGACCAGCGCCGCCACCGGCTGCCTCCATCACCGCATGCCGGCCCGCGGTGAGCGGGCCGTCGTCTACCGATCAGACCTGCTCCCCCGCCGCCCGCAGCCGGGACAGCGCCCGACTGCGTGCGGCGGCTGACTCCTCGTCCTGCGCGTCGCCGGCTCGTTGCAACGCCTCACGAGCCCGCGCCACGTCGATCTCGTCGGCGTTCTCGGCAAGTTCGGCGAGCACCGACACCCCGTCGGCTCGTACCGAGAGGAAGCCACCGTGCACCGCCACCCGCTGCTCGACGCCGTCGACCTGCTGGATTCGGACCAGCCAGCCGGGCGCCAGCGCACCGAGCAGCGGCGAGTGCCCCGGCAGGATGCCGATCTCGCCCTCGGTGGTCCGGGCGAATACCGCTGTGGCCTCACCGGACCACAGCGGACGCTCGACCGAAACCAGCTCGACCTGCATCGTTGCCATCTTCCTGCCCTTCGCTCATCACCCGAGTAGTCACTGCGTCACTGCGGCACGCAGCTCGGCGCAGAGTTGCGCCGGCGCCGCGTGGCGGCTACGCGCTGCCCAGCTCGTGCGCCTTGCGCTCCAGGTCCTCGATGCCTCCGCACATGAAGAAGGCCTGCTCGGGGTAGCGGTCGAAGTCACCGTCGCACAGCCGCCGGAAGGCGTCGATGGTCTCCTCCACCGGGACGAACGAACCCGGGATGCCGGTGAACTGCTCGGCCACGAAGGTGTTCTGGGACAGGAACCGCTCGATCCGCCGGGCCCGGCCGACGATGACCTTGTCCTCCTCGGACAGCTCGTCGATACCCAGGATCGCGATGATGTCCTGCAACTCCTTGTACCGCTGCAGGATCTGCTTGGTGCGCTGGGCGACGTCGTAGTGTGCCTGGCCGATGTACTGCGCGTCCAGGATCCGCGAGGTCGAGTCCAGCGGGTCCACCGCCGGGTAGATGCCCTTCTCCGAGATCGGCCGGCTCAACACGGTGGTCGCGTCCAGGTGGGCGAAGGTGGTGTGCGGCGCCGGGTCGGTGATGTCGTCGGCGGGCACGTAGATGGCCTGCATCGAGGTGATCGAGTGACCCCGGGTCGAGGTGATCCGCTCCTGCAGCTGACCCATCTCGTCGGCCAGCGTCGGCTGGTAACCCACCGCGGACGGCATCCGGCCCAGCAGCGTGGAGACCTCGGAGCCGGCCTGGGTGAACCGGAAGATGTTGTCGATGAACAGCAGCACGTCCTGCTTCTGCACATCCCGGAAGTACTCGGCCATGGTCAGCGCCGACAGCGCCACCCGCAGCCGGGTGCCCGGCGGCTCGTCCATCTGGCCGAACACCAGCGCGGTCTTGGAGATGACGCCGGACTCGGTCATCTCGGTGATCAGGTCATTGCCCTCGCGGGTCCGCTCGCCGACCCCGGCGAACACCGACACGCCACCGAAGTTCTCCGCGACCCGGTAGATCATCTCCTGGATCAGCACCGTCTTGCCGACGCCGGCGCCACCGAACAGGCCGATCTTTCCGCCGGTCACGTACGGGGTCAGCAGGTCGATGACCTTGATGCCGGTCTGGAACATCTCGGTCTTGCTCTCGAGGTCCTCGAAGGCCGGCGGCTCGCGGTGGATGGACCAGCGCTCGGTGATGTCCAGCTTGTCGAGCGGCACGTCCAGCGGCTGGCCAAGGGTGTTGAAGACGTGCCCGAGCGTCACGTTGCCGACCGGAACCTTGATCGGCGAACCGGTGTCGGTCACCGGGACGCCACGTACCAGACCGTCGGTCGGCTGCAGCGCGATGGCGCGCACCATGTCGTCGCCGATGTGCTGGGCGACCTCGAGGGTCAGCGTCTTGGACAGCTCCCCCAGTTCGATCTCGGCGGTGAGCGCGCTGAACAGCTCGGGGATGGTGTTCCGGGCGAACTCCACGTCCACCACCGGCCCGATCACCCGGACCACCCGGCCGGTCGGGGCGCCGGTCGAGGTGGTCTCGACGGCCCTGTCGGAAAGTGTTGTCATCTGGTTGCCCTCATTCCCCTTGGTAGGCGCTCATCGGCTGCGGCCAGCGCCTGGCCGCCGACCATGACGGTGCCTGCTCACTCTTCGATTCCTGCCGCCGCGAGCGCGTCGGCGCCGCCGACGATCTCGCTGATCTCCTGGGTGATCTCGGCCTGGCGGGCCTGGTTGGCCTGCCGGGTGTAGGTCCTGATCAGTTCGGTGGCGTTGTCGCTTGCCGACTTCATCGCCCGTCGCCGGGCCGCCGACTCCGAGGCCGCCGATTCCAGCAGTGCCGAGAATATCCGCGCGCTGATGTATCTGGGCATCAGGGCGCCGATCAGCTCCGCCGGCTCCGGCTCGAACTCGTACTCCGCCCGCAGGCCGCCCGACTCCTTGCCGTCCTGCTCGGCCGCGGCCTCCTCGGCAATGTTGCGCACCGGCGAGACGAGCACCGCGGTGGGCGTCTGGGACACCGAGTTCACGAACCTGGTGTAGACCACGTGCAGTTCGTCGATGCCCGGCTCCCCATCGGCCTGGCCCTCAGCGGTGGCCACCAGGGCAGCCACCACCGCCTCGGTCGCCGGCCGGGCGTCGGAGAAGTTGGGCTGCTCGGAGAAGCCGGTCCAGCTGCCGGCCAGCTCGATGTGCCGGAACCGGTAGTACGCGACCCCCTTGCGGCCGATCACGTACCGGACCACCTGCTTGCCCTCGCCCTCCAGCCGGACGGCCAGTTCGTTGGCCAGCCGCAGCGCGTTGGCGTTGTAGCCGCCGGCCAACCCGCGATCGCTGGTCACCACCAGGATCCCGGCCCGGCGCGGCGAGTCCACCCCGGTCAGCATCGGATGCTTGAGGGTGGCGTTCTTGCCGAGCGCGGCCAGCGCCCGGGTCAGCTCGTCGGCGTACGGCCGGGCTGCCTTCATCCGGGCCTGCGCCTTGACGATGCGCGAAGCCGCGATGAGCTCCATCGCCTTGGTGATCTTCTTGGTCGACTGGACCGAACGAATCCGGCGCCGGTAGACGCGAAGCTGGGCTCCCATCGACTAGCTCGCCGAGTCGCTTGCGGATCCGGCGCCGGCCTTCGCGGCGGCGGCGCTGTCGCTGCTCGGCGAGAACTGGTTCTTGAACTCGGTAACCCGCTTGTCCAGCCGGGCCACCGCGTCGTCCTCCAGCTTGCTGGCGGTGGCGAGCTCGCCGAACAGCTTCGGGTCGTTGTGCCCGACGTACTCCAGCAGCTCGCGCTCGAAGCGGCGGATGTCGGGGACGTCGATGTCGTCCAGCTTGCCGGTGGTGCCGGCCCAGATCGAGACGATCTCCTGGCCGATCGGGAACGGCGAGGCGGCCGGCTGCTTGAGCAGCTCGACCAGCCGGGCACCGCGCGCCAGCTGCTGCTGGCTGGCCTTGTCCAGGTCGGACCCGAACGCGGCGAACGCCTCCAGCTCGCGGTACTGGGCCAGGTCCACCCGCAGCCGGCCGGACACCGCGCGCATCGCCCGCGGCTGCGCGGCGCCACCGACCCGGGACACCGAGATGCCGACGTTGATGGCCGGCCGGACACCGGCGTTGAACAGGTCGGTCTCCAGGAAGCACTGGCCGTCGGTGATCGAGATGACGTTCGTCGGGATGTAGGCCGACACGTCGTTGCCCTTGGTCTCGATGACCGGCAGACCGGTCATGGAGCCGCCGCCCAGCTCGTCCGAAAGCTTCGCGCAGCGCTCGAGCAGCCGGCTGTGCAAGTAGAAGACGTCGCCGGGGTAGGCCTCGCGGCCCGGCGGGCGGCGCAGGAGCAGCGACATCTGGCGGTAGGCGTAGGCGTGCTTGGTCAGGTCGTCGTAGATGCAGAGCGCGTGCTTCCCGTTGTAGAGGAAGTGCTCGGCCATCGCGCAGCCCGCGTAGGGCGCGAGGAACTTGATCGGCGCCGCCTCGTCGGC
>JBJMIB010000022.1:0-39867 GCA_045807085.1 Jatrophihabitantaceae bacterium | reverse complement strand
GACTGGTGGCCAGCCGAGCGCGACTGAGCGCGGGGGTTGCTGTGTCGGTGGGGGAGTTTGAGCGGTGGTGGGGGCAGTGGGAGGTGGCGCGGGGTCGGTGTGTGGCGGGGTTGGTGGCCGCGGCTGGGGTGGGTGCGGATCGGCGTGGGGGTGGTTGGTCGGGGTTGCTGCATGGGGTGGCGGGGGTGGTGCCGCATCCGGGGTTGGTGGGGTTGTCGCGGGCGTTGGGGGAGTTGGGTCAGGAGCTGGTGGTGGCTGCGGTGGTGCTGGCGTTGGTGTGTCCGCCGGCGGCGGGGGTGGTGTGGGGTGCGGTGGCGGTGGTGGCGGTGTGTCAGTTGGCGGTGGATGTGGCGCGCCGGGGGCGGGGGGAGCGGGTTGGCGCGGGTCGGTTGGGTTGGGATGTGTTGGCGGTGTTGCCGGTGGGTCGGGTGGCCGCCGGTGCGCATTCGGCGGTGGCGGCGTCGGCGGCGATCGAGCGGTTGGCGCCGGGGTTGCGGTCCAGCCGGTTGGTGCCTGGTGGTGGGTTGGTCGGGCATGAGGGCAGCGCGACTTTGCGGGGCCATACCCTGCTCAAGCACGTCGGCAGGACCCCGCAACAACTCGCCCAACGCTTCCAGACCGAACCGAAGCTGATCTGGTCCTCCAGCTTCACCGACCGAGCCACAGCCGAGGTGGCGGTGGCGAGAACACTTGAGGACAACCGGGTAACTATCGCCGACTGGCTGGTGGACAGAGATTTACAATTGACCGTCGATGGCGACTTCGGAGAAGTTATAGGAAAATCGATGGCCAGAGATGGCAGGGTTGTCTCGACGAGCAAGTTACGCGTTGTGCTGAGACAGGAACGGACGGACCTCGGCTTCTACATAAGGACGGCGTATCCCACACCATGACCGATTACCCGCTGCTCTGGCAGTTCTTCGGCGGCTACCTCAACGAGGACTGGCCAGATGAGTATGCGAATGAGTGGGCTGCTGTGGATGCTTTCGCGCGGGATGCGCCGGCGAAGGTCGATGCTTTTCGTAGCGAGATAGCAGCCCTGTTAGCCGAGCATCCGATGGAAGAAGACGTCCGCAAGTTAGTCTTCGATGATCTTGCTTCTTGCTATCTCGCCGAAGTCGACGGCTGGAAGTACCGCGACTGGCTCAAGGCGCTGTCCGACCATGCCGCGAAGGTCGTAAGACACCCAAGGGCATCCTGATGGGATCCTGGACGCTTGGGGCGGAGCCTGCTCCTACAAGAACATCATGACCGAGTACCCGGTGCTCTGGCAGTTCTTCGGCTGCTACGTGCACCAGGACTGGCGAGACGATTACGCTGACGAGTGGGCTGCTGTGGAGGGTTTCGCGCGGGATGCACCGGCGAAGGTCGATGCTTTCCGTAGCGAGATAGCAGCGCTGTTAGCCGAGCATCCGATGGAAGAAGACGTCCGCAGAGTCGTGTTGGACGACCTTGACTCTTACTACCTCGTCGACGTCAAGGGCTGGAAGTACCGCGACTGGTTACAGGCAATGTCCGACCATGCCGCGAAGGCGGTCCGAAACTCGCCGGCATCCTGATCCGCGGCCGCCACCCAAGAGTCCTTACTCAACCGAAGCCGGTCGCCACAACTCCAGTTCGGGTATGCCGGGCGGGGTGAAGCCGAACACCTGGCCGTAGAAGGAAAGTTCGGCCTCCAACGACCGAATCTGGCTGGCAGCCTGCCGGAAACCGTGTGACTCATCGGCGAAGGTGAGGTAAGCATGCGGGATTCCCTTGGCCACCATGGCATCGCGGAAGAGCTCGGCCTGCTCCGGCGGCACCACCGGGTCCTTCATGCCCTGCAGCAGCAGCACCGGACAGGACAGGCCGGCCACGTTGTACAGCGGCGACCGGCTACGGTACAGCTCCTGCGCCTCGGGCAGCGGCCCGACCAGCCCAACCAGGTAGTGCGACTCGAAGTCGTGCGTGTGCTCGTACAGCTTCATCAGGTCGGCCACCCCGAAATACGAGGTGCCGCAAGCAAAGACGTCGGTTCCGGTCAGCACCGCCAGCACCGTGAAGCCACCCGCGGAGCCGCCGGCGATTGCCAGCCTCGCCGGATCGGCCAGCCCCGCCGCCACCATCCCCTGGATGGCAGCCACCGTGTCCTCGACGTCCACCACGCCCCACTGGCCCTTGAGCCGGTCCCGGTACTCCCGGCCGTAACCGGTCGAGCCGCCATAGTTGACGTCCAGCACACCGATGCCACGACTGGTGAAGTACGCGATCGTCAGATCCAGCGCCGGGCGTGACTGGCTGGTCGGGCCGCCGTGCACGGTCACCAGATACGGCGGCAGCTCCGCATCGGGGCCCTGGAACTCCGGATTGGTCGGCCGGTAGGCGATCGCGTGCACCTCGCGGCCGCTCGTGCCGGTGAAGGTCATCAGCTCCGGGATCGGCAGGTACCGCTCGTCCGGTATCGAGTCGACGCCCAGCCGGATGTCGGTCAGCGATCCGGACGCCGGCTCCAAGAGCCGGACTCCGACCGGCCGGCGGGCGCCGACGCAGGCCAGCAGCACCCGGTCACCGTCCACCGCGGTCAACGACAGCGTGCCGGCATCGGCCAGTTCGATGCCCGTGAACGAGCCGTCGGCCGGATCCACCATGCCCAGTTGGCTGCTGCCCAGCGTCCGGACAGCCAGCAACCGACCATCGGGCATCGGCTGGTACCACCTGCTGCCCAGCTGCCACATCGGCCCGGCGAAGTCCGCCTGCTGCGGACATAGCGGGCTCAGCTGGCCATCGAGCGCGAGCCGGTACAGATTCCACCAGCCGGTCCGGTCGCTGATCACGTACAGGCTTTCCGCATCGGCCCATTCCGGCTGCAGCACCGACTCCGAGGTCGACCCGAGCAGCGACCGCCACTCGCCACAGGTGCCGTCGCTCCGCAGGGTGCCGACCCGCAGTTCGGTGCCGTCCCAGGGCATCTGCGGATGCTCCCAGGCGATCCAGGCAACCCGCTGCCCGTCCGGTGATACCCGGGCATGGGCTAGGAAGCGCGAGCCGCCGACGATCGAGCGGATCCGGTCCGGCGCCGCCGCCGCCGAGCCATCCAGCGGCACCGCACACAGGTCCCGGGTGATCCCGTCGTTCTCGTCGTGCGCCTCCCGGATACACCAGATCTCGCTGCCGTCCGGCGACAGTTGCGGCTCGGCGTAGCGCCAACTCCGGTCCGGCGTGAGTGGCACCGGTGTGGTCGCGCCGGCGGCCAGCAGATACAGCCGCTGATCGCTGAACTCGGTGAAGATCAGGCGGCCGTCGGGCAATCCGAGCCACGATCCGCCGCCGTACTCGTGTACTCGGCTACGCGCGTTCCACGGCTCTCCCAACACGTCCACCGGCGTCCCGTCGGCGTCCAGCCGGCGGATTGCCTGCCGGCCCTGCTGGTCCGGTCGGGCCTCCAGCCACCAGATCTCTGCCCCGACGAATGCTCCGCCGCCGACCGGGTGGCCGCTGGCGGCGAGATCGGTGGCGGTGATCGGAGAGTTCCAGGTTCCGTACCGTGCGACAGTCACACCATGATCATGCCGGATGGGGTGTGCCGCCGGGACGGCTGCCGGTGAAGCCGTGCTGGCGCCAGGCCTCGTAGGCGGCGACAGCGGCCGCGTTGGACAGGTTCATCGACCGCCGGCCCGCCAACATCGGGATTCGGACGGCGGCGGTGACCCGCGGGTCGGCCAGCACCTGGGCCGGCAGGCCGGTCGGCTCGGTGCCGAACAGCAGCACATCGCCCGGCTGGTAGGCAATCTCGACGTAGCTCAGCTCGGCCTGCGCGGTGAAGGCGAACACCCGGCTCGGCAGCAGCACCGGCCAGGCGCTGGCCAGGTCCGGATGCACGGTGACCAAGGCAAGGTCGTGATAGTCCAGGCCGGCCCGGCGCAGCTTCGCATCGGACATATCGAAGCCGAGCGGACCGATCAGGTGCAGCTCGAAGCCGGTACCGGCCACCATCCGGATCGCGTTGCCGGCGTTCGGCGCGATCTTCGGCTCCAGGAAGGCGATGCGGAACATCAGTCGTCCAGCTCCGGCGCCCACTCCGGCTTCGGGATCAGGCAGAACGGGTGGCCGGCCGGATCGGCGTAGACCCGGCCGCTGTCGCTGGGTAGTCGCCGGGCGCCGAGCGAGGTCACCCAGTCGTCGGCGGCGTCCACGTCGTTGACCATGACGTCGAGGTGTAACTGCTGACCGGGCACGCCCTCTGGCCAGATCGGCGGTAGGTAGTGCCGGACCGGCTGGAACGCCAGGCCGGAGCTGCGCTCGTTCTCGGCCACCACCACCCAGTCCGGTGACCGGTAGGTGATCGGCTGGCCGAGCAGCGCCGAATAGAAGCCGGCCAACTCCTCGGCGTCCGAACAGTCCAGCACGATGTGATGCAGCCGAGCTCGCATAGCCCGATTCTGCCAACTGCCACTGACCAGTCGTGCCTGATCCGGCTCGGTGCGCCGCGGCCAGCATGGCGCGCCAGCCGGCCGGTGCGATGAGGCAGACTCTGCAGCATGCCCGAAACCGTGGAGATCGGACTCGGCCGCGACGCGCGGCGGGGATATCACCTGGACGACGTGGCACTGGTGCCGACCAGGCGTACCCGTGGTTCGGCAGTTGTCTCGACCAGCTGGCAGATCGACGCGCACACCTTCGAACTGCCGCTGATGGCCGCCCCGTCGGACGCCGTGGTGTCACCGGCCACCGCATCGGAGATCGAACGACTCGGCGGCCTGGCGGTGCTGAACGGTGAGGGGCTGTGGACCCGTTACGAGGACCCCAGCGAGCCGCTGGCCGAGATCGCCGACCCGGCCGGCTGCGGCACCGAAACGCTGCAGCGGATCTACGCCCAGCCGGTGTCGGCCGACCTGCTCAGCCGGCGGATCGGCGAGTTGCAGGAGGCCGGCGTCCGGGTGGCGGTGCGGCTATCGCCGCAGCACACGGTGGCGCTGGCGCCGGCCGCGGTCAAGGCGGTCGACCTGCTGGTTATCCAGGGCACCGTGATCTCGGCCGAGCACGTGGCCTCCGGGCACGGTGGTGACGAGGCGCTCAACCTCAAGACGTTCATCGCCGAACTGGACGTGCCGGTGGTGGTGGGCGGAGTCTCGAACTACCAGACCGCGCTGCACCTAATGCGCACCGGCGCGGCCGGCGTGATCGTCGGCTACGGTGCGCACTCCGGTTCCACCACCCACAGCGCACTCGGTATCGACGTGCCGATGGCCACCGCCATCGCCGACGCGGCGGCGGCCCGCCGGGCATATCTGGACGAGACCGGCGGCCGGTACGTGCACCTGATCGCCTACGGCGACATCCGCACCGGCGGGGACATCGCCAAGGCACTGGTCTGCGGCGCCGACGCGGTGATGCTCGGCGAGCCGCTGGCCACCGCCGCCGAGGCGCCGGGCGGCGGCCGGTACTGGGATCCGACCGCCTCACACCCGAGCATTCCGCGTTCGGCGCTGGTTGATCTTGGCTTCGACGGCGCCGATCGGCCGTCGCTGGCCGAGTTGCTGCTCGGCCCGACCGCGGACCCGAGCGGCGAGCGAAACCTGTTCGGCGCGGTCCGTCGAGTGATGGGCAAGTGTGGCTACTCCTCGGTCAAGGAGTTCCAGAAGGCCGAGCTGATCGTGACCACCCGCTGACCGGGCTGAGCCTGCCCGGTCCGGACTGTGCTGATCCTGACCGGTCCGACCGAGCCGGGCCGCTCCCCGAGCGGTCGGCGCCGGCCAGTCCCGGCTCGCTAACCCGGGGTCAGGGCACTCGAGGGGGACCGCTTTCGATTGGATTTCGGCCGCGGATTTCGCTTGAGGGCACTCCGGGCGGCGCGCACACTGGACGGGTGCTGCTAGCACTGGCGCTGCTGCTGATGCTCTGCCTGCCGTTCGTGGCCGGAGCGTGCTGGCAGTTCGCCCAGAATCAGTGGGAGCAGATCGTCGAGCAGCGCGCAGCCGATCCGACCGGCCCGTCCATCCAGCGGGTGGCGGCCGACCTGCGCCGGCTGCGGTCCCAGCTGGAGCGGCGGGAGAACCGTCCCGGTATCACCGGCAAGGGGATGAGGATGGGCGCGCTGCGACGTGCCTACGTCGAGGTGCTGGGCACCGCCTGCCGCCAGCTGGAGGTCCGTCCGCCGCAGCAGTTCGGGCAGCTGCAGACGCCGTTGGCCGAGATCTATCGGGTCGAGGCGGAACTGCGCGCGCGGGGCCTCGATGTCCGCGCGGCCGATCCGGACCAGCGCGCCGCCTGAGTGCCCGGCCCGGCCGGATCGCAACGTCTGGCCGTCGCCAGCGCATCAGCTCGATAGTCAGCTGATCTGTGCTGAGGAGGTAAATGATCATGCGGTTGTACGCCGCCGCGGTTGCCGCGGCAGCTCTGCTCGCCCTCGGAGCGGCTGGCTGCGCGTCGGCAGGTCAGCTCGGATCGGGCGGCTCCCAGACCAGTTCTGACCCGGCCGGAGCCGGCACCGCAACCGGCTCCACCGGCGGCCCGGGCACCACCAGCGGCCCGGGCACCACCAGCGGCTCGAGCATCGGCGGCCCGGCCAGCTCGCCGGCACCGACCGACGCGGCGGCGGCCGCCGCCAGTTGCCGGGCCGGCTCGATGAGCCCGCTGACCGACCCGGCGGCCAAGCCGGTGCCGGCCGACATCCAGGTCGCCTGGGTGCTGCGTTGCCGGGTGGTACCCGGCAACAACAACTCATACCTGCTGGTCGCCGAGCGCTCCACCACCGACCCGACCGACCTGGTCCGGGCGCTGCGAATGCCGTCGGTGCCGCGAGCGAAGATCGTCTGCCCGATGCTTGCCGTCTATATCCCGTACTTCGCCCTGGTGCGGACCAATGGCCAGATCCTGGTGCCCCGGGTGCCGGTGAACAACTGTGGCATGGCGCAGGCCCCGGTACTCAGCGCGCTCAACGCGATGCGGTTCACCCAGATCAGCAGCCGGCCGCTGAAGTAGCTGACAGCCGAAGTAGCCGACAGCCAGGAAGCCATGCGGCCGGAATATCTTCGGACGACTACAGCCAGCCCTGGCGTTTGAAGACGGCGACCAGCAACGCGCAGAGTGCCACGATGGCGGCCAGGCTGGTCAGGAAGCCGATGTGGTGGCCGAACCCCGGATACGGCACGTTCTGCCCGTAGAAGCCGGTCACCGCGGTCGGGATCGCGATCAGCACCGTGTAGGCGGTGAGCTTCTTCATGATGGTGTTGAGCCGGGCGTCCTGCAGCGACAGGTTGGTCTCGAAGACCGAGCTGACCATGTCCCGCAGCGACTCGGTCCACTCCGCGGCGCGCAACACGTGGTCGTACAGATCCTCGTAGTAGGGACGTAGCTCGATGGGCAGCTCCAGGTCTCGGCGCATCAGGGTGTTCACCACCTCCCGCATCGGCAGCACCGCGCGGCGGGCCTGCACCAGTGACTTGCGCAAGGTGAAGGTGCGTCGCTGCACCTGGTGGGACCGGTTGCTCTGGTCGAACAGGATGTCCTCCAGATCCTCGATCTCGTCATCGAGGGCCTGCACCGTGTCGAAGTGGCCGTCCACCAGCACGTCGAGCAGTCCCCAGGCCAGCGCCCGGACGCCGTACTTCATCAGGTCGGCGTTGTCGTCCCACCGCCGCACGATCTCGCCGAGGTCGAAGCAGTCCGGGCGGTGCACGGTCACGAACGCCCGTTCCAGCATGAACGCCGACACCTGGTTGTGCGCCAGCTCGCCGGTGTTCCGGTCCAGCTTCAGGGCATACGCGGTGAGGAAGGTGTGACTGGCGTAGCGGGAGGCCTTCGGCCGCTCGTAGTGCGCCAGCGCGTCCTCGATGGCCAGCTTGTCCAGCGACAGCTCCTCGCTCAGCTCGCTCAGCCGCTCGGCGTCCGGGTTGATCAGGTCCGCCCAGACCATGCAGTCGTCCTGGCAGATGTAGTCAGAGAGGTCGGCGAGCGGGAAGTCCTGCTTCTCCAGCACGCCGTTGCGCCAGAGCCGGGTGTGTACCGCCGGCTCGCTCGATTCGCTGCTCACCTGGCCATAGTGCTCCATGGGCGAGCGCATCCACCGGCTTTCGGCGACGTTTCATCGGCGGCGCTGCGCGAGCCGTCCCGGCCGCTCTGTCAGAATTGGCAAGGTGCAGACCGACACCGTTCTCGTCGTCGACTTCGGGGCGCAGTACGCGCAGCTGATCGCCAGGCGGGTGCGCGAGGCCAACGTCTACTCCGAGATCGTGCCGTCCAGCATGCCGGTGGCCGAGCTGCTGGCGAAGAAGCCCAAGGCGATCATCCTGTCCGGCGGCCCGGCTTCGGTGTACGCGCCCGGCGCGCCGGTCACCGACCCGGCGCTGTTCAGCGCTGACGTGCCGGTGTTCGGAATCTGCTACGGCTTCCAGGCGATGGCCCGAGCGCTCGGCGGCGAGGTGGCCAACACCGGCGGCTCCGAGTTCGGCCGGACACTGCTCACGGTGCGGGAGCCGGGCCGGTTGTTCGCCGGCCAGCCCGATATTCGGCAGGTCTGGATGTCGCACGGCGATGAGGTGAGCCGAGCGCCGGCGGGCTTCCTGGTGACCGGCGCCACCGCCGGCGCGCCGGTGGCCGCGTTCGAGAATGTCGAGCGGCGGCTGGCCGGGGTGCAGTTCCACCCGGAGGTGCTACACACCGAGCACGGCCAGCAGGTGCTGCGGAACTTCCTCTACGACATCGCCGGCCTGCGGCCCAGCTGGACCGATGCCAACATCATTGCCGAGCAGGTATCCCGGATCCGGGAGCAGGTGGGCGATCGGCGGGTGATCTGCGGCCTGTCCGGCGGGGTCGACTCCGCGGTGGCAGCGGCGCTGGTGCAGCGCGCCGTGGGTGAGCAGCTGACCTGCGTGTTCGTCGACCACGGGCTGCTGCGGGCCGGTGAGGCCGAGCAGGTGGAGCAGGATTTCGTCGCGGCCACCGGAGTATCGCTGAAGGTGGTGGACGCCCGGCAGCAGTTCCTGGACGCGCTCGTCGGGGTGGTCGACCCAGAGGAGAAGCGCAAGATCATCGGCCGGGAGTTCATCCGGTCCTTCGAGCAGGCCGAGCGGGAGCTGATCGCCTCCTCCGGCGTCGGGCCGCCGTTCGAGTTCCTGGTGCAGGGCACGCTGTATCCGGACGTGGTGGAGTCCGGCGGCGGCACCGGCACCGCGAACATCAAGAGCCATCACAACGTCGGCGGCCTGCCACCCGACCTGCAGTTCAAGCTGGTCGAGCCGCTGCGATCGCTGTTCAAGGACGAGGTGCGCCGGGTCGGCCTGGAGCTGGGGCTGCCGGAGGGCATCGTCTGGCGGCAGCCGTTCCCGGGTCCCGGGCTGGGCATCCGGATCGTCGGCGCGGTGGACGCCGAGCGGCTGGACGTGCTGCGCCGGGCCGACGCGATCGCCCGGGCCGAGCTGACCGCGGCCGGCCTGGACCGCGAGATCTGGCAGTGCCCGGTGGTGCTGCTTGCCGACGTGCGGTCGGTCGGCGTGCAGGGCGACGGCCGGTCCTACGGTCACCCGATCGTGCTGCGGCCGGTCTCCTCCGAGGATGCGATGACCGCCGACTGGACCCGGGTGCCCTACGACGTGCTGGAGCGGATCTCCACCCGGATCACCAACGAGGTGCGCGAGGTGAACCGGGTGGTGCTGGATATCACCTCGAAGCCGCCCGGCACCATCGAGTGGGAGTAGGGGATGCTGGCCTGCCAAGGTGTCGGTGCCGGACGTGACCCGGAAGGCGGTGCCACCTGACGACGCTGGCTGAGGCGGTTGCGCTGGCCGCGGCGGACCGTGGCCTGGCGGTGATCTCCACCCTGCGGGCGGACGCCACCATCCAGGCCTCGCTGGTCAACGTCGGGCTGATCACGCATCCGGCGACGGGGGAGGAAGGGCTGGCCTTCGTCACCTACGGCCGGGTGAAGCTGGCCAACCTCCGAGCCCGGCCGCAACTGGCGGTGACCTTCCGCAACGGCTGGCAGTGGGCGACGGTCGAGGGCAGTGCCGAGATAGCCGGGCCGGACGACCCGCAGCCCTGGCTCGAGCGAGGTCAGCTGCCGATGCTGCTGCGCACGATCTTCCAGGCCGCCGGGGGAGACCATGACGACTGGGCGGAGTACGACCGGGTGATGGCCGAGCAGCGGCGGGCAGCCGTGCTGGTAAGACCCAGCCGGGTTTACTCCAACGGCGCATAGTCGAAACCACCGCGGCGCCGAGCTAGCCAGGTCGACCCAGCCCAGTTAGCCGACCGGCGGCACCGGGTCCGGGCCACCGGCCGCACCGGGCCGGCACCGGACCAGGCGGCGGATGCCGAGCCAGCCGCCACGGCCCAGGCCGTGCAGTCGCAGGGCCTGCGCGACGTAGTGCGAGCAGGTCGGCGAGTACCGGCAGACCGGTCCGCGGCGCGGGCTGATCTCGGACTGGTAGAGCCGGATGGCCGCGAGCAGGAACCGAACCAGCCAGCCGGCACCGGGCTCGCCGGACGACAGCCGGGCCGCCCGCACCGATCGCCGGATCAGCGACGGCGCCAGCAGCCCGAGCTGTGGACCGCAGCCCAGCAACTCGGCCAGGCAGCAGCCGGACTCGACCAGGCACAGGTCGCGGGCGCAGGAATTGCCGTATCGACCGCGGCCGTAACCGGGCGGCGGGCCGTACCCGCCATACCCGCCGTACTGGCCGTATCCACGCCGCCGACGCCAACCACCGATGAAGACCATCGCCTCAACGTACCGATGATCCACCCATGATCAACACCGCCGGGCGTGCCGGTCGTGTTCAGCGTTGCTGTTGCCGCAGGCGCTCGATCTCGCGCTGAATCTCCTCGTCGCTGAACTCGTCGCCACGCCATACCTCCCAGCCGTTCATCACCAGGCCGATACCCCAACCGACCATGGGAAAGATCGGCCAGAAGAAGCCGGCCGAGGTCATCGCCCAGATGACCACGATGAAGGAGTTCACCAGGGTGTAGACCAACAGGTGGGCGGCGAAGTCACGGCGCTTCTTCAACCGCCTCACCGCTCGTTCGCGCAGCGTCTGATCAGTGGTCTGGATGTCGGTCATCGCGGTGTCACCTCCAGCATGCGAGGCCAGGCCCGCTCCGGATAAGCAGCGGCGGCGCCCGGCGTTCTCGGCTACGGTGCCGGCCCAGTTCAAGCATGGTCCGACCGCCGTGCCCCGGCCAGGGCCGAAGGTCTCGCCGACGTGGGCCGGTGGGCCGCCGTACCGCCCGGCCGCGATCGGCTGAGCCGAAACGACCACCGGAAGGCGCGGGCGACTGCAACCATTGGTGGTTTCAGACGTCTTCCTTTCAGGACCGGATTCCCCGGCCTGGGAGGGACGTCCAGCCATGAGGACGGCAGCCATGACGGCCGGCGATCGCGAAGGCGTTGCTGGTGTGCCCCACACCCTGCTCGACATCCGATCGGCGGACCAGGCGGTGGAGCAGCTGTACCGCGAGCACCGGCTGCACATGGTGCGGCTGGCCTACCTGCTGGTCGGTGACCGGGAGAGCGCCGAAGACGTCGCGCAGGACGCCTTCGCCGCGCTGCACCGGCATTGGCACCGGCTGCGCAACACCGAGGCCGCGGTCGGCTACCTGCGCACCGCCACCGTGAACGGCGCCCGCTCGCTGCTGCGCCGACGGCGCACCGTCCGCCAGTTCCCGCAGCCGGACGAGGCGGCGTTGTCGGTCGAATCGGCCGAGGCGACCAGCATGCTGTCCGCCGAGCATCGCGAAGTGCTGGCGGCCATGCATCAACTGCCGGACCGGCAGCGCGAGGTACTGCTGCTGCGCTACTGGTCGGAACTGGGCGAGGCCGAGATAGCCCGGACGCTCGGCATCTCGGTCGGGGCCGTCAAGTCCAATGCCTCCCGCGGCCGGGCCACCATCGCGACCATGTTGGGACAGGACCGATGAACAGCCTCGATGACCGGATCTCCCAGGCCCTGCGCGCGCAGGCCGACCAGCTCACCGAGCGGGACCTGACCCCCATGCAGCCACCGCGCGGCGGCGGCAGGTTGCCGTCCGGCTGGAGCGTGCCGCTCCTGGTTGCCGCCGCGGTGGTGCTGCTCACCGTCGGCGGCACCCTGGCCGTTCGAGCCGCGACCGCACCCGATCATCGAACGCCGGTGCCGGTCGCCAGCCGGCCCGCACCCACCACCGACGGACCGGCTCCGACCGCCAGCGGATCCGTGCCCAGTCAGCAGCCGGGCCGAAGCTCGACCGGGCAGCCGAGCACCCCAGCCGGAAGCCCGACACCGACCGCATCCATCGGCCTGCCGTCCGGCTACCAGCCGTTGTGGCCGCTCGATGAGAACGGCCACGGCCAGTCGGCCGGCGACCCGCCCAGCACCGCGCTGGCCTTCACCCGGCAGTACCTCGGCTTTACCGAGATCACCACGGTGACCAGCGTCCGGTACGACGGGCAGGGCGCGCACATCGGCGTCGGGTACCTCAATCCGAACGGTCAGCAATCCACCTCGGCGGTGCTGCACCTGATGCGGTTCGGCACGGCCAGCGGTAGCACTTGGGAGGTGGTCGGCAGTGACGACACCGACCCCACCATCAAGTCGCCCCTCACCCTGGAGCAGCCGAACTACGGCGCCACGGTGACCAGCCCGATGACCGTCGGCGGCCGGATCACCGGCGTGGACGAGAACATCGTGGTGACGGTCCGGTCCCAGGCGCGCGGCGTGATCGGCGCGGCCCCTGGTGTGCCCGCCGGCGGGGTGAACACGGCCTGGCATCGATCGGTCTCCTTCACCGGCTCCGGGGTGCTGACGATCGTGGCGTACACCGGTGGGCACCTGCTGCAGGTGGAGCGCTTCGCGATCCAGGGCGTGCACACCTGATCGCACCGGCGAACATGGACGATCCACACCGCTCTCGCCGCATCCGCCCGAGAGCGGTGTGGATCTCATGCGAGGTACTCAGCCGACCCGATCGACCTCTATATGACCGGTGGTCAACCGGACCTGGATGGTCACCGGCTGGCCGGTCGCGGTGGCCGGCGGATTCAGCTGCAGGTGCGCGTTCACCCCGGCCTGGAACTGCCCGGCCGCGGTCGACTGGCCGTTCTGGATGTCCCCGAGGTGCACGTCGGCCAGCACCGTGGCGTTCATGCTCGCCGGCAGCCGGAGCACCACCTCGCCGGCGGCCTGCGTGATGGTCACCGAGGCCGGCGAGCTCAGCGTGCCCAGCTGGGTCAGGTCCAGCGTCGACTGGCCGGCGAACTGCCGGTAGTGGCTGCTGAGCTGGTTCTGCGAGGTCGGCTGCCAACCCAGCCGGCCCGAGCCGTCGGACAGGCTGGCCGGGGTTCCACCCAGGCCGATCGCGATGACGCCCAGCAGCAGGAGCGGGATCAGCAACGACAGCATCATCCGGCGGGTGGCGATACTGATCAGCAGTCCGATGCCGAGGATGCCCAGGCCGACCCAGAGGTATACCGGGAACGGCACCCGGAACAGCGCGTCGAACATCGCGACCAGACCCCAGCCGACCAGCAGCGCCAGCCCGACCCCGACCTTGATCGGCCGCCGGCGCTGCACCCGCAAGCGGTGCGCCTCGCCCGCCTCGGCCAGCCACGCCTGCATCGACCGACGGGTGTCGTTCAGCGGCGGGATCAGCGGTGCGGTCGGTTGCTGTCCGAACGGTTGCTGCTGGAAGGGTGGCTGGCCGGCCGGTGGCGGTTGCCAGGCGAAATCCCCCATGTCGGCTGGTTCGCCGGTCGCTGGCTGGTCGATGTCCGGCTGATAGAGCGCTGGCAGAACGCCGGTCGGTCCGTCCGGGCCTGGCCGGTCGCCGGCCGGCTCGTCCGGGGCTGGCCGGTCGTCGGTGGCTGGCTCGGCCGGCAGCGGTGCGGTCTGACCGGTCGGCCAGAGCAGTCCGGCCGGCGGCGTGCCGGCTGCCGAGGTGGCGCCCGGCGCCGCATCGGCTGGCACGGCATCGATGGTGTCGTCCGGAGCTGATGATTCGGCCGGAGCCGGAGCCGGAGCCGGCGCCGGCGCCGGAGCGGTCATCGGCGGCGGGATCGGCCGGTCACGCAGCCTGCGTACCAGCACCAGCGCGACCACCGCGAGCAGTATCAGCGCCGGCAGGGTGCCCGGCGCCCACCAGGAGAACCAGCCCAGCCAGACCACCACCGCGCCACCGAGGATCACCAGCCAGGGCGGCACCTTGCGTACCCGCAGGCCGTGCAGCGCCCGGTCCAGCAGCGACTGATTCACGTCCGGCTCCGGGATGAGCACCCAGGCCAGGCCGTAGGCCAGCAGTCCGACGCCGCCGAAGAAGGACAGCACCGCGAACAGCACCCGGAAGATGACCGGGTCCACGCCGAAGTAGTGGCCGAGGCCACCGCTGACCCCGGAGATCACCCGGTCGGTGCTGCTGCGCCGCAACATGCGTGGCGCGGAGGGGGGTAGCCCGGCGTAACTGGGGCTGCGGTTATCGCTCATCGTCGTCATGCCGTTCAGCCTGCGCCTGAGATTGCCCACACGGTATCGGGAACCACCCGGACTTCGGCCCTGAACTCCTACCGCGGCCAGGTCGGGGGATACACCTGATGTGCCGGGCCAGCCGGCCGCGCATGATGGGAGCATCATGACCCTCACCAGCTCCTTTCGAAGCCCGGCGGCTGGCGTGCCGCGGCTCTATCTGGAGCGCTCGCACCGGCTGATCGGGGGGGTGGCCGCCTCGCTGGCCGGGCATCTCGGGTTGTCTCGCAAGCTGGTCCGGATCGCCTTCGTGCTGCTTGCCTTCTGCGCCGGCCTGGGCCTGCTGCTCTACGGCGCTTTTTGGATCGTGCTGCCGCCGGCGCCGGAGGCGAAGCCGGACGGGCCGATCCGGTCGGCCGCCCGGTATGTCGGTGCCGCCGTGGCCACCGTGCTGGTGCTGGTGTTCAACGTGCATACGCTGCCGCTGGGTTGGTGGTTCCTGCCCTCGGTGCTGGCCTGCTTCGGGGTGGCGCTGCTGTGGCGGCAGGCTTCGGAGACCGAGCGCGAACGCTGGCGCCGGCTGTCCCGGTCCTCGTTGTCGGCCTCGGCCAATGATCGGGTGGGCGCGCTGCGGGTGATTGCCGGGGTCGGCCTGGTGATCGCAGGCGCGGTGTTCATCCTGGCTCGGGCCGGTATCTCGGCGGTCGGCGTCGGCCTGGCCGCGATGCTGATCACCGTGGTCGGACTCGCGCTGATCACCGGCCCGTGGTGGCTGAAGCTGGTGCGGGATCTATCCGATGAGCGCAGTGAGCGGATTCGCAACGAGGAGCGGGCCGACATCGCGGCGCACCTGCACGACTCGGTGCTGCAGACGCTGGCATTGATCCAGCGCAACGCCGGCTCGCCCCGCGAGGTAACCCGGCTTGCCCGCAGCCAGGAACGGGAGCTGCGGACCAAGCTGTACAGCGGCACGCCGCCGGCCGGATTGTTCTCGGCGGCCCTGCAGGCCGCGGCCGCCGAGGTGGAGGACACCTATGCGCTGGCGGTGGACGTGGTGGTGGTCGGCGAGCAGGACCTGGACGCCCGGCTGGAGGCGCTGGTCGCGGCCAGCCGGGAGGCGTTGGTCAACGCCGCCAAGCATGCCGGCGTCGACCGGGTGTCGGTGTACGCCGAACTGGACGGCCGGACCGCCGAGGTGTTCGTCCGGGATCGGGGGGTCGGCTTCGACCCGGAGCACAGTGATCCGCTGCGGCACGGCATCCGTGGCTCGATCGTCGGCCGGCTGGCCAGGCACGGCGGCACTGCCGTCATCAAGTCCCAGCCGGGCGAGGGCACCGAGGTGCAGCTGCGGCTGCCGCTGGATGAGGCCGGACCGTCCGAGCGGATCCGGGACAAGGGGAGAAGCGGCTAGATGACCGAGCAGGCAGTGCCGACGGTGGTGCTGGTCGATGACCACGGCATGTTCCGGGCCGGCGTCCGCGCCGAGATCGGGCAGGCGGTGAACATCGTCGGCGAGGCGGCAAGCGTGTCCGAGGCGATCGCGGTGATCGGCAGCCGGCGACCGGACGTGGTGCTGCTGGATGTGCACCTGCCCGACGGCGGCGGCCCGGCGGTGGTGTCGGCCGTGCTACCGGCGGTGCCGACGACCCGGTTCCTGGCGCTGTCGGTGTCCGATGCGGCCGAGGACGTGATCTCGGTGATCCGCGCCGGTGCCCGCGGCTATGTCACCAAGACCATCTCCGGCCCGGACCTGATCGACGCGATCCGCCGGGTGGCCGACGGCGACGTGGTCTTCTCGCCACGGCTGGCGGGGTTCGTGCTCGATGCGTTCCGGGACAGCGATCCCGGCCCCACCCCGTCGGTGGATCCGGAGCTGGACCAGCTCACGCCGCGAGAGCAGGAGGTGCTGCGGCTGCTGGCACGTGGCTATGCCTACCGGGAGATCGCCAGCGAGCTGTTCATCTCGATCAAGACGGTGGAGACGCATGCCTCGAACGTGCTGCGCAAGCTGCAGCTGTCGTCCCGGCACCAGCTCACCCGGTGGGCGGCCGAGCGCCGCATCCTCTGAGCGGCAGCGCGTCCGGCGCCGGAGCCGGCCGGGTTACGTCGGTGGCCGAAAGTAGGCTGAGCGGGATGACCGCAGAACCCCTCGCCGACAGCGCCGCCACCAAGCGCGCCGCCACCAAGCGCGGCGCCGCCACCGAGAGCGCCGCCACCAAGCGCGGCGCCGCCACCGAGAGCGCCGCCGCCACCGAGAGCGCCGCCTCGATCGGTGCTGCTCCGGACAACATGGCCGAGCCGGCGCCGGCCGAGCCCGGCAATCGCGGCCGCGGCTACCCCACGCCGGACGAGCTGCTGGCCGACCTCAACCCACAGCAGCGGGCCGCCGTGCTGCATCGCGGCGTGCCACTGCTCATCGTGGCCGGCGCCGGTTCCGGTAAGACTCGGGTACTCACCCAGCGGGTCGGCCACCTGCTGGCCAGCGGGGACGCCCGGCCCGGCGAGATCCTGGCGATCACCTTCACCAACAAGGCCGCCGCGGAGATGAAGCAGCGGGTCGCCGCGCTGATCGGGCCGCGGGCGAACGCGATGTGGGTGTCCACCTTCCACTCCATGTGCGTGCGGATCCTGCGCGCCCAGGCCAAGCACCTGGGTATCCGCTCATCCTTCTCGATCTATGACGCCGACGACTCGCGCCGGCTGCTCACCCTGGTGACCCGCGAGCTGAGCCTCGATCCGAAGCGTTATCCGGCCCGGTCGCTGTCCGTGCAGATCTCCAATCTGAAGAACGAGCTGATCGGGCCACAGCAGTTCGCCGAGCGGGCGAGCAACGGGTCGGAGCGGGCGCTGGCCGAGGTCTACCAGCGCTATCAGCAGCGGCTCACCGAGTCCTCGGCGATGGATTTCGACGACCTGATCATGATCACCGTCCGGCTGCTGCAGACCCAGCCGGACGTGGCCGAGTACTACCGCCGGCGGTTCCGGCACGTGCTGGTGGACGAGTACCAGGACACCAACCACGCCCAGTACGTGCTGGTCTCCGAGCTGTGCAAGGCGATGCCGGAACTGCCGCTGCCGGCCGCTCAGCTGTGCGTGGTCGGCGATGCCGACCAGTCCATCTACGCCTTCCGGGGCGCCACCATCCGCAACATCGACGAGTTCGAACGCGACTACCCGGACGCCCGAACCGTCCTGTTGGAGCAGAACTACCGCTCCACCCAGACGATTCTCAACACCGCCAACGCGGTGATCGCCCGCAACCCCGACCGCCGGCCGAAGAACCTGTGGTCCGACGCCGGCTCGGGTGAGCGGATCAGCGGATTCGTCGCCGAGAACGAGCATGACGAGGCGCGCTGGGTGGCCCAGCAGATCGACGGGTTGACCGATGCCGGCCTGGCCCGGCCCTCCGACGTCGCGGTGTTCTACCGGACCAACGCGCAGTCCCGGGTGTTCGAGGACATCTTCATCCGGCTAGGGCTGCCCTACAAGGTGGTCGGCGGCGTGCGGTTCTACGAGCGGCGCGAGGTCCGCGACGCGCTGGCCTACCTGCGAGTGCTGGCCAATCCGACCGACGTGGTGAGCCTGCGCCGAATCCTGAACACGCCCCGCCGTGGCATCGGCGAGCGGGCCGAGGGGTTCGTCCAGGCCTTCGCCGAGCAGGAACGAATCCCGTTCGCCGAGGCGCTGATCCGGGCCGATCACATCCCGGGCCTGGCCACCCGCTCGGCCAACGCCATCGCCGACTTCGTCAAGCTGCTCGGCGAGCTGCGCGAGATCGTGGCCAGTGAGGAGCACGGCTCGCCGAGCAACGTGATCGAGCAGGTGCTGGCTCGCACCGGCTACCTGGCCGAGCTGGAGGCCAGCCACGACCCGCAGGACGAGGGCCGGGTGGACAACCTGCGCGAGCTGGTCAGCGTGGCCGCCGAGTTCGAGGAGCAGCGGGCCCAGGTGGACGAGCCGGCCGGCCTCGACGCCTTCCTCGAGCATGTCTCGCTGGTCGCCGATGCCGACTCGGTGCCCGACGCCAGTGGCGGGGTGGTCACCCTGATGACGCTGCACACCGCAAAGGGCCTGGAGTTTCCGGTGGTGTTCCTGACCGGCCTGGAGGACGGCATCTTCCCGCACCAGCGCAGCCTGGGCGAGCCCACCGAGATGGCCGAGGAGCGGCGGCTGGCCTACGTCGGCATCACCCGGGCCCGGCAACGGCTCTACCTCAGCCGGGCGGTGGCCCGCACCGCCTGGGGCGCGCCGACCTACAACCCGCCGTCGAGGTTCCTGGACGAGGTGCCGGCCGAGCACGTGCAGTGGTCGGGCGCGGTCGATCGGCAGCCGTTCGTCGGCTATCCGGACGAGCAGGGCAGCGGCCACTATGCCGATCACGGCTACCGGGCCAGGCCACCGATGCGCACCAGCTCCGGGCCGGCGCTGTCGTTCGGCGCCAAGAAGCTGGACAAACCCGTGCCGCGGCTGGCGGTGGGCGACCGGGTGAACCATGACGGGTTCGGCATGGGCACCGTGATCGCGCTGCGCGGGGTGGCCGAGAAGGCGCAGGCCGAGATCGACTTCGGCAGCCTGGGCGCCAAATGGCTGGTGCTGCGGTTCGCCCCGCTGGAAAAGTTGTAGCGTCGGGCCGACCAGGTGCGAACCCGCGGGCGCGGTCCTGGTCATGGTGCGCGGCCGGTTGGCGCCAGCCGAATCCGTCCTCGACCGGATCGGGACCGGCAACGAAGCCGAAACCGTATCAGCGAGCCGATCAGCACCACCGCCAGCGCGACCGCGTAGCAGGCCGTCCGAAACCCGACGCCGTCGCCGAAGGACGGCGCGCCCAGGTTGGCGATCGTCGGCGCGAGGACCAGCGGCAGCCACTCCAGCCAACCGGTCATCGCGACCAGCACCAACAACTCGGCGGCATACCAGCTGTAGGACGGGGTGGCTACCAGCAGACCGGTGCCGACCAGCACCACAGCCGCCTGCTCGGGCCGATCCGGATCGGCCCACCGAGCCGCCCAGGCCGCCACCGCCAGCAGCAGCAACACCGCCGCCGGCGTGAGCAGCCCGTGCGGCAGCACCCGGGCCAGCAGCAGGAACCGCCCGCCACTGGTGTAGTCCTCCTCCTTCAGGTAACCGGGCAGGTAGCCGACCACTCGGGTGCCGACCGCCAGCACGTGCGGCAGGTAGCTCACTAACACGACGCCGACCGCGGCGCCGACCACCCGCACCGGGTGCCGCCGCAGCAGCGCCGGCAGTACCAGCGCCGGATACAGCTTGGTGGCCACCGCCGCGCCCAGCAGCCCACCCGCCAGCGCCGGCCGCCGAGCCCGGTAGGTCATCAGCGCCGCCGCGGTGAACAGCGCGGCCAGCCAGTCGATGTGGCCGTTGTTCGCCAGTTCCACCGCGGTCACCGGGCACCAGGCCCAGAGCGCGGGCCGCCACGCCGGATCGCCACGGGTGCGTGCTCGGCCGAGCAGCAGCAGCGTCACCGCCAGTGCGCCGAGCGCGCCGAAGACCTGCAGCGGGAACGGGCCGTCGGACCGGCCGAGGCTGCCGAGTCTGGCCAGCGCGAACGCGCCCTCGGCAACCGGCGGATAGATGGTGCGCACCTCCGGCCGGTTCACCCGCGAGCAGCGGCCGTCCGGCAGCTGCCAGGGGCAACCAGGTTTCTCCCGGTAGAACAAGGCTGTTGAGCGCAGCCGAGCCAGCTCATGAGCGGCCGGCGGATACCGGTACGGGTCCACCCCGGCCAGCTGCGCCTTGGCGTCCCAGACATAGCGGTAGACGTCGTCGCTGCTGCTGGGCCCGGCGCCCAGCGCGGCCAACTGCAGCAGCACCGCCCCGGCCAGCACCAGCTGCCTAGCCGCCGGGCCGCGATAGCGCCAGAGGCCGAACACCGCGACCGCGAACAGTGCGCCGGCCAGCAGCTCGGTCCGCAGGATGGAGCCGAACCGTTCGTGGCGCAGCCCGTACCAGAGCACCAGCGCCTGCCCGATCAGCGCCGGCAGCACGATCAGCAGCGGCCACAGCCGCCTCGCCAACGGCCGGAGCACGCTCCGCACCGCCAGCCACAGCATGCCGCGTGCGGCCAGCCTGCTCAGCCGGCCGGTAACCACTCGGCGCACGCCGACCGGCTCAGCCGGCGAGCGGGCGGGTCTGCCGCCACACCTGCCGGACCGCGTACCAGGTCAGCCAGACCAGCAGGCAGTTGCGGACGGCCAGGTCGAGCACCACCAGCGGCATCCAGGAATGGGTCTTCAAGATCGCGTCGTATCCGATCGGGTAGGTCAGCTGGGTGGCCACCGCGGTCACCAGCAGCACCCGGGCGAAGGTGCGCACCGCGTGGTTGCTCGGCGCCCGCACCGCCAATGCCGCGATCGGACCGCCCAGCCACAGCAGGTACTGCGGGCTGAGCGTCTTGTTGGTGACCGTGACGATCAGCGCGGTGGCCAGGAACAGCCAGCCCAGGGTCTCCGCCGACGGGGTGTGCAGCCGCAGCGAACGCCACCACAGGGTGATCAGCAGCAGCCCGCCGAGCATGGTGAGCACGGTGGTGGCCGCGACCATCAGCTTCACCCCGGCGCCGAAGATCTCGAACGCCTTGTACTGGGAGATGTGCACCGTCCACACCCCGACCGGGTGCACCGCCCGGCCCACCATCAACGGGGTGGCCGCCACCGACTCGATCTGCAGCCCGCGCGCGGACTGCCAGTGCAGCGGCGACAGCATCCGGCGCGGGCCGCCGATCAGCAACGTCAGCCCGCCCACCAGCAGTCCGGTCAGCAGGAAACCGAACAGCACCGGCCGGCGGTCGGACTTGCGCAGCAGGAAGGTCGGCAGCATCACCACCGGCCACAGCTTCAGCGCCGCGCCGAGCGCGGTCAGCACGCCGGCCAGCCGGGGCCGGCGGATCGCGGCCAGCACCGCTCCGCCGGCCAGCACCGCCGGCACCAGATCGAACCGGAAGTAGGCCAGCGGTCCCAACGCCGGCACGAACCACAGCCACAGGTTGACCGCGTCGCCGCGTCGCCGGCCGTCACCGCGCCAGAGCAGGTCGGTGAAGGCGGCGTCCACCAGCAGCATGGACAGTGCGAAGAGGATCTTGAACGCGACCTGGTTGAGCCCGCCGACCAAGAACGGCGGCAGCAGGATCAGCAACACCGGCAGCGGGTACTCCTGCAGGGTGTTGCCCAGCCCTGCGCCGGAGAACAGCTGGTGCAGGCTGGTGGCGTAGTAGGCCACGTCGCCGGACACCCCGTCCTCGCGGGCGAACACCAGGATGGCCAGCACCAGGGCGCGGGACAGCACCCAGCGCAGCGCGATCGCGTGCCGGCCCTCGGCGACGATGGCTGCCGGCAGGTCCAGGGTCGGCAGCGACCGGCGCTTGATCGCGAGGTCGCCCAGCATGCTCTCCTGCTCCCCCGTCGTCCGAGAAATGGTCCGAGAAATCAGCAGAGCCGAGTATGGCTGATGGGCCCAGCCGGCCGAACGGACGGGCCTGGCCGGTGAGTGCCGGCAACCGGTCGGGTCAGGCGTCCGGGGTGTAGGCGCCGATGTCGATGCCGCGTGCCCGCAGCCACGGAAGCGGGTCGATGTAGGAACCCATGAAGCTGCCGTGCATCACGCCGAAGTGCAGGTGCGGGCCGGTCGACTGACCGTTGGCGCCGATGTCGGCGATGTGCTCGCCGGCGGTCACGTGCTGCCCGACCGTGACGTAGTAGTGGTACATGTGCCCGTAGACGGAGTAGTCGCCGTTGTCGTGCGCGATGACCACCCAGAGCCCGAAGCCGGCCGCCGGCCCGGCCGCCACCACCACCCCGTCGCCCACCGCGACGATCGGCGAGCCCATCGGGCCAGCCAGGTCGATGCCCTCGTGCATCACGCCCCAGCGCATGCAGAAGCAGGACGTCTCAGGGCCGGCACTCGGCCGGACCCAGGTACCGGGGACGGTTTTGTCCGGATTGATCGTGGGCAGGCCGGGACGCGCCTGATAGGTGTAGCTGTTCGCGCCCTGCACCACGGTACGGCTGGAGCGGGAGAGCCGCTGGCTGCCGGCGATCAACTGGCTGGCCTGCGCACCCGAGGCGAGCGCTGACAGGTCGGTGCCCTGCACGTCGGCCGCGCCCTTGTTCAGCGCGTCGGCGTGCCCCACCCCGCTGGTCAGGTGCAGCGCGTCCGAACCGACGAACAGGGTGAGCACCACGGCTGCGGTCGGCACCACATGCGCGCGGCGCCACAGCGGCTTGGGGGCCGCATGCCGGCGCCGGGCGGGGGGACTGGGGTTGACGAGTGCTGCCGCGGCGATCACGTCAGCTGCGCGTGGCGCGCTGTGACGACCCACGCGTGCTCCTTCGCCGCTCGGTTTAAACGGACGGATTTCGATCGGGCTGCCAGAACCATCTGGCTTGATACATCGTTCACGACGACGATGCAGAACCGTAACGGAGCAGATGCCTTGCAAGCAAGCCGGACTCGCCGGGTCAAACCAGATTTGTATTACTGGTGCGGGACAAACCCGCAGGATGATCAGCTTGCGGGCGACTGCGCCATGGGCGTGTCCTCGGTTTCACGGGCTGCCAGCGCGGCAGCCACCGCATGCATCACCGCTCCGTTCACCAGCAATGCGAGATGGCCCACACCGGGCACCTGCAGCCTCGTCACCGACAGGTCCGGATGGTCCAGCCGGGCGCTGCGGTTGGGCAGCACCACCTCGTCGCGGTTGGAGTAGATGGCCACGAACCGGGTGGCGCACCGCGGCGCGGGGGCGGCGAGTTCGCGCATCAGCCCCGAGCCCGGCCGCAGCTGCCGGGCCAGCGGCGCGAGCGGCGCGAGCCAGGCCAGCTGGGTGCCGGCGTGCGGCGAGCCGAGGGTGACCAGCGTGTGCACCCGCTCGTCACCGCCCTGGCACTGCACGTGGTAGCGGGCGATCACCCCGCCCAGTGAGTGGCCGACCACGAACACCTGCTCGTAGCCGGTCTGCGAGCAGACCCGCTCGATCTGCCGGCCCAGGTCCGTTGCCGCTCGCCGGATGTCGGAGGTCAGCGGTGAGTAGCTGATGGTGCTGATCCGGCCGTAGCCACGTCGGCGCAGGGTGCGCCGCAGCACGGGGAACGCCGAACGGTTGTCGCCGATGCCGTGCACCAGCAGGATCGGCATCCCGGCGGCATCGATGTCCGCGGTGATCAGGCCGCGCATCAGCGGCGACAGGGTGTCGATCCGGTAGCGCGGATCCTCCAGGGCGGCCCGTTCGGCAAGGAGCCCGGCGGGGTAGGTGAGCGCATGCGCGGCCAGCCAGGCCAACTCCTCACCGGCGGCCACTCCCGCGGCCAGCAGCGCGCGCGGGCCGCCACGCAGGCCGCGGCCGGCAGCACCGGCACCGACCACCGCGCCCTCCTCTCGCAGGCTGCGTCGTTGGCTGGAGTTCATCAGCCGTTTGATCCACTGTGACACATGCGCGCGGTCTGTGTGGGGTGGCCAACACCCGACCGTGCCGCCCTGCGCCGGCGTCAGAGCGAGGACTAGCCTGGCCCAGGCTGCAGTCAAGCCGTGCCAGGCGCGCCCTGGCGATCGCCGCCGGCCGGACGCAGCGCTCCTTCGACGATGAGGAAGCTACGTGGATCTGTTCGAATACCAGGCCAAGCAGCTGTTCGCCGCGCACGGCGTGCCGGTCGGGCTGGGCGAGGTGGCTGACACCCCGGAACAGGCTCGCCAGATCGCCGAGCGGCTCGGCGGCGTGGTGGTGGTCAAGGCCCAGGTGAAGACCGGTGGCCGCGGCAAGGCAGGTGGCGTCAAGGTGGCCAAGACGCCGGACGAGGCCTTTGCCGCCGCCCACGCGATCCTCGGCATGGACATCAAGGGTCATACCGTGCATCGGGTGCTGGTCGATCCGGGGGCGCAGATCGAGCAGGAGTACTACTTCTCCTACCTGCTCGACCGGTCCAACCGGACGTTCCTGGCGATGGCCTCGGCCGAGGGCGGCATGGAGATCGAGCAGCTGGCCGTCGAGCGGCCCGAGGCACTGGCCCGGGTGCCGATCGATGCCGCCACCGGGGTGGACGCCGAACTCGCCCGCCGGATCCTGACCGAGGCCGGCTTCCCCGCCGAGGTGCTGGACGCCGCCACCGAGACCGCCGTCAAACTGTGGGACGTCTTCGTCCGGCAGGACGCAACCCTGGTCGAGATCAACCCGCTGGCCCGGGTCGCCGCCGGCTCCGGTGCCGGCAGCGTGGTGCTGGCCCTGGACGGCAAGGTGTCACTGGATGACAACGCCAACTTCCGGCAGCCCGGCAACGCCGAGTTTGTCGATGTCGCGGCCACCGATCCGCTGGAGGCCCGGGCCAAGGAGAAGCACCTCAACTACGTCAAGCTGGCCGGCGAAGTGGGCATCGTCGGCAACGGTGCCGGCCTGGTGATGTCCACCCTGGACGTGGTCGCCTACGCCGGCGAGCAGCTCGCCGGCTCCGGCGGGCAGCCGGTCCGGCCGGCCAACTTCCTGGACATCGGCGGCGGCGCCTCGGCCGAGGTGATGGCCAACGGCCTGGAGATCGTGCTCAGCGACCCCTCCGTCCGGTCGGTCTTCGTCAACGTCTTCGGCGGCATCACCGCCTGCGACGAGGTGGCCAACGGCATCGTCACCGCGCTGTCGATGCTGGGTAACTCGGCCACCAAGCCGCTGGTCGTCCGGCTGGACGGCAACAACGTCGAGGAGGGCCGGCGAATCCTGCGGCAGGCGGCGTACCCATTGGTCACCCTCGCCGAGACCATGGACGACGGTGCGGCCAAGGCCGCCGAACTTGCGGGAGCCTGAGCGCAGATGGCTATTTTCTTGACCGCCGATTCCAAGGTCATCGTGCAGGGCATGACCGGCTCGGAAGGCATGAAGCACACCCGCCGGATGCTCGCCTCCGGCACCAACATCGTCGGCGGCGTCAACCCTCGCAAGGCCGGCGAGACGGTGGATGTGGACGGCACCTCGGTGCCGGTGTTCGGCTCGGTCGCCGACGCGATCGGCAAGACCGGCGCCGACGTCAGCGTGCTCTTCGTGCCGCCGGCCTTCGCCAAGGACGCGATGATCGAGGCCATCGACGCCCAGATCCCGCTCGCGGTGGTGATCACCGAGGGGATGCCGGTGCACGACACCACCACCGCCTGGGCCTACAACCTGGCCAAGTCCGGCGGCGGCGAGTCCGGCACCCGGATCATCGGGCCGAACTGTCCCGGCCTGATCAGCCCGGGCAAGTCCAATGCCGGCATCATCCCGGCCTACATCACCGGCCCTGGCCGGATCGGTCTGGTCTCCAAGTCGGGCACGCTGACCTATCAGATGCTGTTCGAACTGCGCGATATCGGCTTCTCCACCGCGGTCGGAATCGGTGGTGACCCGGTGATCGGCACCACCCACATCAACTGCTTACGCGCCTTCCAGGACGATCCGGAGACCGAGGCGATCGTGATGATCGGCGAGATCGGTGGCGATGCCGAGGAGCGGGCCGCCGCGTTCATCGCCGAGCACGTGACCAAGCCGGTGGTCGGCTACGTGGCCGGCTTCACCGCGCCGGAGGGCAAGACGATGGGCCACGCCGGTGCCATCGTGTCCGGTTCGTCGGGCACCGCGCAGGCCAAGAAGCAAGCCCTGGAGGCGGCCGGCGTGCAGGTCGGCCGGACGCCCGCGGAGGCCGCCCGGCTGATGCGCCAACTGCTGGGCTGACGCTGGGCGGCCGGGGTGGTTTGCCAGTGACTGGATGGGTTCGTCCCGCCGCCTCGATCGAGGCCGGCAGTTGCGCCTTCGGCTCTCGTGCGCGTCCTCTGTTCGGCGGGTGCGGCTGGGTATAGCTTGGGCACGCTTGAAGCCATGCTTTCGCTATGAATCCACAGCTAGGAGAGCGACATGACTGAAACGCCCAGCGACCCGGTCGGTCCTGGCGAGTCGAGTTCCGAGTACGGTTCCGCGCCTCCACCGCCACCGCCGCCGGCCGGCGCCGGTTATCCCGCCGCGCCGCCGAGCAGTTACTCCGGGGCGGAGGGTCAGGGCTACCAGCCACCGCCGGCCTACCAGCCGCCACCACCCGCCCAGCCGCCGTTGGTTGCCGACCCCGCTCAGTATCAGGCCGCGCCCGGCTACCAGCCGGTTCCGCAGGCCGGCTACCAGGAGCCGACGCCCGCGACGCCGGCCGCCGCGACCGGCTTCGGTCAGCAGTTCAGCAACTACGACCGGACGACCCTGCAGAGCTTCAATCCGCGCACGGTGGACCCGCTGGACTGGGGCATCATCGCCGCCGGGCTGATCGCGTTCATCTTCTCGCTGTTCCAGTTCTACAAGTACACGCTCTCAGTCGCCGGGGTGGGCCGGGCCAGCGAGAGCGTCAGCGCCTGGCACGGTTTCTTCGGCTGGTTCGGCGCGCTGGTGGCGCTGCTGGCCGCCCTGCTGTTGGCTACCGAACTCATCGCCAAGATCCGATTCCCGTTCGCGACCCGGCTGGCAGTGCTCGGCGCCTTCGTGGTCGCGCTGATCTGCGAGCTGCTGGCGCTGTTCATCGTGCCGGGCGACACCGGTGGGCTGAACGGCGCGTTCGGCCTGAAGATCGACAAGGGCCACAGCTTCGGCTACTGGATCACGTTGATCGCGGTGCTGGCCGGCACCGCCCTGGCGTACAAGCGGTTCGCCGACACCGGCGGCAAGCTGCCCCGGCGCGGCTGAGGGCGAATCCGCCCAGCCAACCGGCGCTGCCCCGGCAGGGCTGCCGAGCTAGATTCAACCCATGAGTCAGCTCGACCAGCTACCGGCCGGGGCAGTGGTGCGAGCCCGACCCTGGGACGTGATCGGCGCCGGGCTGGCCGCGCCGATGGTGCTGTGGGGCTTTCTCGGCTGGTTCGGCACGGTCGGTGATTCCGGCGGCGGCCTGCCGGGCTTCTACTCGGGCACCGGCGCGGCCGGCATCGCGCTGGTGCTGGCCGCGGCGGCGCTGACCATGAACCTGTTGCTGGCCGGCCGGCCGCATGAGAAGAACAGCCCGCCGGTGGCGGTGTTCCTGGCCGCGGCGGCTGCCATCGTGATCCTCGGTGGCATGGTGGCCAAGCCGGACAGCGCGACCATCCAGGCCGGTTCGGTGGCCGGTTTGCTGACCGCGCTGACCCAGGGCGCGGTGCTGACCCGCGGCTGGCTGCAGGGCAGCCAGAAATCGGTCAAGGCGGCCAATGTGCGAGCGTTGAACGAGCGGCAGGCGGCCGCCGACCTGGCCGGCCGCGGCTATCCGGCCTCGGGCAGCTACCCACCCGGCCCGTCGAGCTACGGCACCGGCTGGCCGGCGGCGTTCCCGGGCAGCTATCCGTCCGGTCCGGCGACCTACCCGCCGGGTCCGGGCAGCTATTCGCCAGGTCCGGGAAGCTATCCGCCAGCGCCGGCCGGCAGCTACCCGGCGGCCGGCTGGCAGCAACCCGGCGGCAGCTGGCAGCAACCTGGCGGCAGCTGGCAGCTACCCGGCAGCGGCCGGTATCCGGCGGGTGGATACCCGCAGCCACCGGGTACGCATCATCCCGAGTTCCCGGCAGCGCACTATCCGGCCGGCCGACCTGCTGGGCCGCCGGCCGGCCGGCAACCGGGGCCGGCCCAGGGTTATCCGCCGGGCCCCCCAGCTGGCTATCCCGGCGGTCCGCCGCCCGGCTCGGCCGGCCGGCCGCCCGGTTGATCGGCTGCTCGGCCGCGCCGGGCCCCTGACCGGTTCGTCCGGCGCGCCTGGCCGCGGATGCCAGCGGGCTTTGCGAGCCTGGGACGGTGACCCGGCAAGAGGACCTGCCCGCCGGCTGGTTGACCCAGTTCCGGCGTGGCGTGCTGTCCGGCGCCGGGCTGCTGTTGCTGGCGGTGGCCGGCTGCGCACTGCCGACCTTCGCGGTCTGGCTGGTGCCCGGCGGCGACAGTAGCCCGGCCAGCTCGGCGGTGAAGTCCGGCGCGCTGCTGGCGCTGGCCGCGGCACATGGCGGCGTCCAGTTGAACGGCGTGCCGGTCACGCTGGTGCCGCTGCTGGTCACCGTCCTGCTCGGCTGGCTGGTCGCCGGCCAGGCACGCCGCGCCGAGTCCTGGCCGACGGTGGTCGGCCTGGCCGTCGGCTATGGCCTCGGATCCGGCCTGTTGGCCGGCTGGGCCAGCATCGGCGCCACCCGAGCACCGAGCCTGCCCAGCGCGCTGGCCGGGAGCCTGTTCGTGGGCACCGTCGCGGCGCTGGCCCGCGGTGGTCGTGCGGGCTGGGGTCGGCTCACCGAACGGCACCGACGGATCGGCCGCGCCGCCGGCTCGGTCAGCTGCTGCTATCTCGGCGCCGCGGCATTGCTGGTGGCCGGCTCGCTGCTGGCGCACCTGCCGCCAGCGCTGGCGACCCAACGGCAGTTGGCACCAGGGGTGGCCGGCCTGCCGGTCGCGCTGCTCGACGTCGGGCTAGCGCCGAACGCCGTGCTGGCCGGGGTCGGCTACCTTTCCGGGCCGGGCTTCCAGGTCGGCAGCCACACCCGGGTTTCGGTGCTGGCCACCAGCCACGGCCGGTTACCGAGCCTCCCGCTGCTGGCCGCGGTGCCGACCGATGGTCCGGCCACCGCGGTCGGGCTGCTCGCCATCGCCGCCGTGGCGTTGCTTGCCGGCTGGCTGTGCGTGCGGCTGCTCCGGTCAACGGCCGGCTGGTCGGGCCGGCTGGCCGACGTCGCCGCCAGCGCCGCACTGGCCGGCGGATCGCTGGCGGCACTGACGGCGCTCGGCGCCGGCGGCATCGGCTCCGGCGCGCTCAGCGCGATCGGCGCCCGGTGGTGGGCGGTCGGCGGCTGCGCCGGCCTGCTAGTGCTGCTGAGTTCTGCCGCCTGGTTGGCGGTGGATCTGGTACGCGCCGGCTCGACCGCCGTGGCCGCCGAGCCGGCGCCGGCCCGGCTACGAGCGGTGGCCGGGCTACCGGCGAACCGGCCAGCCGCCCAGCGTGCCGCGGAGCAGGAACGACCGGCTGCCGGCGAATCGAACCGGCCGGCCGCCGGCGAGCGGCCTGGCCGCTCCCGCAACGCCGGGTGACCGGCCGGGGGATCCGGCGGCTCGACGGGGTTCAGTAGGGTAGGCGCCGTGACCGCCCGGCTCGTCGTGCTCGCCTCGGGCTCGGGCAGCACCCTGCAAGCCATCGTGGACGCGGCGGCCACCCCCGACTTCCCGGCCATCGTGGTCGCGGCCGGCACCGACCGTCCCGGCTGCCAAGCCATCCGGCGCGCCGAGGCAGCCGGGCTGGAGACCTTCACGGTGCCGTTCGCCGACTACTCCGACCGCGCCGACTGGGACGCCGCGTTGGCCAAGGCGATCGGCGGCTACCAGCCGGATCTGGTGGCCCTCGCCGGCTTCATGCGGCTGCTCGCCGCCGACACCGTGCGCCGGTTCGCGATGGTTAACACGCACCCCTCGCTGCTGCCGTCGTTTCCGGGCGCGCACGCGGTGGCCGATGCCCTCGCACACGGCGTCAAGGTGACCGGGGTGACCGTGCACCGGGTCGATGCCGGCCTGGACTCCGGGCCGATCCTGGCCCAGGCAGCCGTCGAGGTGGTTGCCGGGGACACCGCCGAAACGCTGCGCAGCCGCATCCAGGCGGTCGAGAAACCGCTGTTCGTCGAGACCATCCGGCAACTGTGCCGTGCGTGCTGACCGCCGTCCCCGCAGCCAGGAGGTAGCTGTCCGATGACCCAGATCCCCGTCCGCCGTGCGCTGATCAGCGTCTATGACAAGGCGGGCCTGCTGGACCTGGCACGCGGCCTGCACGAGGCCGGCGTCGAGATCGTGTCCACCGGCAGCACCGCCGGCACCATCGCCGAGGCCGGCATCCCGGTCACCCAGGTCGCCGAGCTGACCGGCTTCCCGGAAATCCTCGGCGGCCGGGTGAAGACGCTGCACCCGCACGTCCACGCCGGCCTGCTCGCCGACCAGGGGAATGCCGAACACCTCGCCACGATCGGGGAATTGGGCATCCAGGCGTTCCAGCTGGTGGTGGCCAACCTGTATCCGTTCCGCGAGACGGTGGCCGCCGGCGCCAGCGCGCAGGAGATCATCGAGCAGATCGACATCGGCGGCCCGGCGATGGTGCGAGCCGCTGCCAAGAACCACGGCTCGGTGACGACCGTGGTGGATCCGGGCAGCTACGCCGAGGTGCTCACCGCGGTGGCCAGTGGCGGTTTCGACCTCCCGACCCGGCAGAAACTGGCCGGCCGGGCGTACGCGCACACCGCCGCCTACGACGCCGCGGTGGCGAACTGGTTCGGTCAGCAGTCGATGCTGGCCGAGGCGGCGGCCAGCGCCGAGCCGGCCAGCGGGGCCGACCTCCCGCCGTACGTGGGCATGGCGCTGGAGCGGGCCGCCGTGCTGCGGTACGGGGAGAACCCGCACCAGCGTGCCGCGCTGTACATCCAGCAGGGCGCGCCGCCCGGCATCGCGCAGGCCGATCAGCTGCACGGCAAGGAGATGAGCTTCAACAACTACCTGGACGGCGACGCCGCCTACCGCGCCGCCTTCGACTTCGACCAGCCGTGCGTGGCGATCATCAAGCATGCCAACCCGTGCGGCATCGCCCTCGGCGCCGACATCGCCGAGGCGCACCGCAAGGCGCACGCCTGCGACCCGGTCTCCGCGTTCGGCGGGGTGATCGCCTGCAACCGGCCGGTCAGCCGGGAATTGGCCGAGCAGGTCAAGGACATCTTCACCGAGGTGGTGCTGGCGCCGGCCTTCGATGCCGACGCGCTGGAGTTGCTGACCGGCAGCAAGAACCTTCGCCTGCTGGTCATTCCGGGGCCGCGGCCGCTGGGCACCGAGCCGCGGCCGATCTCCGGCGGCCTGCTGCTGCAGGAGGCCGACGCGGTGCGGGCCGCCGGTGACGACCCGGCGAACTGGACGCTGGCCTGCGGCGACCCGTTGCCCGCCGCGGCGCTGGCCGAGCTGGCCTTCGCCTGGCGGGCGGTGCGCGCGGTGAAGTCGAATGCCATTCTGCTGGCGAGGGATTCGGCGTCGGTCGGGGTCGGCATGGGGCAGGTCAACCGGGTTGACTCGGCCAGGCTGGCGGTGGCCCGGGCCGGCGAACGAGCCGTCGGCTCGTTCGCCGCCTCCGACGCGTACTTCCCGTTCCCGGACGGGCTGCAGGTGCTGGCCAAGGCCGGCGTTCGAGCGGTGGCCCAGCCCGGCGGCTCGATCCGGGACGGCCTGGTGGTCGAGGCGGCGAACGAGCATGGCATCACCATGTACTTCACCGGCATTCGGCATTTCGCGCACTAGAAGGCCCCCTGTCCATGTCCGAGCCGCCGTCCTGGTTCGCCGAGCTGATCGCGGCCGGCACCGAGATCACCGATGAGGACTTCGTCGGCACCGACCTGCGTGGGCTGTCGCTGAGCCGGCTGCGGTTCACCCGCTGCCGGTTCGACGAGGCCGCGCTGGACGGCTGGCGCACCGAGGCATGTGCCTTCACCGACTGCGGTTTCGACCGGGCCGAGCTGATCGGCTCGGTGCACCTTCGCTCGGCCTTCGTCACCTGCTCGTTCAACCGGACCCGGTTCACCGACAGCGTGTTGACCGACTGCAAGTTCACCGGCTCGACCTTCGTCGATACCCCGCTGCGCTCGGTGACGGTGTCCGGCGGTGATTTCACCGCGGTCTCGCTGGGCGGCGCCGACCTGCGCGGGCTGGACCTGTCCGGCTGCAAGCTGGTGGACGCCAACCTGGTCGGCGCCCGGCTGGATCGCTGCCGGTTCGCCGGCGCCAACCTGCGCGGGCTGCGTTGGAGCGGCGCCTCCCTGGTCGAGGCCGACCTGCGCGGCGCGGTGCTGGACGGGCTGGATCCGCGGCTGGTCAACCTGACCGGAGCCCGGGTGGAGCTCGCCCAGGCGATCGAGTTCGCCCGCTACCTGGGCCTGGTGATCAGCTAGGCGTCCAACCTGGCATGGGAGAATGAGCGGGTGACAGCCACCCTCCTGGACGGCAAGGCGACCCTGGCCACCATCAAGTCCGAGCTGAAGCAGCGCATCGCCGCCCTAGCCGAGCGCGGCATCGTGCCGGGTCTCGGCACCGTGCTGGTGGGTGAGGATCCGGCCAGCAAGTGGTACGTCGCGGCCAAGCACCGGGACTGCGCCGAGGTCGGCATCGCCAGCATCCAGCGAGAATTGCCTGCCTCCGCAAGCCAGATCGCGGTCGAGGAGGTGATCGACGAGCTGAACGCCGACCGGTCCTGCACCGCCTTCCTGGTGCAGCAGCCGACCGGCCTGGACGAGTTCGCCATCCTCAGCCGGGTGGATCCGGACAAGGACGTCGACGGCCTGCATCCGCTCAACCTCGGCTCGCTGGTGCTCGGCCGGCCCGCGCCACTGCCCTGCACGCCGCTGGGCGTGATCGAACTGCTCCGTCGCTACGACGTGCCGATCGCCGGCGCCCGGGTGGTGGTGGTCGGCCGCGGCCTGACCGTCGGCCGCCCGCTCGGCCTGCTGCTCAGCCGGCGCTCGGAGAACGCGACCGTGATCCTCTGCCACACCGGCACCCGGGAGCTGGCCGGCGAGGTGCGCCGCGCCGACATCGTGGTGGCGGCGGCCGGCGTGCCCGGACTGATCACTGCCGAGATGGTGCGGCCCGGCGCGGCCGTGCTGGACGTCGGGGTCAGCCGGGTGGACGGCAAGATCGCCGGCGACGTGGCCGCCGAGGTCGCCGAGGTGGCCGGCCACCTGGCACCCAATCCGGGCGGGGTGGGCCCGATGACCCGGGCGATGCTGCTGTCCAACGTGGTGGCCGCGGCAGAGCGGCAGCCGACGGCTCAGCGCCGGGCCGCCGGTTGACCCCGGTGCGGCCCTCGGTGCCCGAAAGGGATCTGCGCGAGGCCCCGTTCGGGCTGGTGCTGCTGATCGAACTCGTCGGGGTGTGCTCGGTCTTCCTGGCCCCGCAGCACTGGCTGCGCGCCGTCGGCGTGCTGGCCACCGGCATGCTGGTCGCCGGCCTGCTGCGGCTGCTGTTGTCCAACGAGCAGGCCGGCCTGCTGCGAGTCCGCCGCCGGTCCTTCGACGTGGCCTGCTACTGGGCACTCGGCGTGCTGACCATCGTGGTGGCGCTGGGCCTGCCGCAACGCTGACTGGCCGCCAACCGGTCGATGACCGGCCGGTAATCTCTGTCAGCATGACGACTAATCCCGTGAATGTCACCGTGACGGGCGCTGCCGGACAGATCGGCTACAGCCTGCTGTTCCGGATCGCGGCCGGCCAGTTGCTCGGCCCGGACACGCCGGTTCGGCTGCGCCTGCTTGAGATCACTCCGGCGCTGAAGGCGGCCGAAGGCACCGCGATGGAGCTGGCCGACTGCGCCTTTCCGCTGCTGGCCGGCGTCGACATCACCGACGATGTCCGCACCGCGTTCGACGGGGTGAACGTGGCGCTGCTGGTCGGTGCCCGGCCACGCACCGCCGGCATGGAGCGCGGCGACCTGCTCTCGGCCAACGGTGGCATCTTCAAGCCGCAGGGCGAGGCGATCAACGCCGGTGCGGCCGAGGACGTGCGGGTGCTGGTGGTCGGCAATCCGGCCAACACCAATGCCCTGATCGCCCGTTCGCACGCGCCGGACGTGCCGGCCGACCGGTTCACCGCGATGATGCGGCTGGACCACAACCGGGCGCTCAGCCAGCTGGCGGCCAAGACCGGCCGGCCGGTGACCGAGATTCGCAAGCTGACCATCTGGGGCAACCACTCGGCCACCCAGTACCCGGACATCCTGCATGCCGAGGTGGCTGGCAAGAACGCTGCCGAGCTGGTCAATGACCAGGCGTGGCTGGAGAAGGAGTTCATTCCGACGGTGGCCAAGCGCGGCGCGGCGATCATCGAGGCACGGGGCGCGTCCTCGGCCGCCTCGGCCGCCTCGGCGGCCATCGACCATGTCTATGACTGGGTGCACGGCACCGCTCAGGACGACTGGACCTCGGTCGGCCTGGTCTCCGACGGCTCGTACGGCATCCCGGCGGGCCTGGTCGCCGGCTTCCCGGCCCGTTCGGTCAACGGCAGCTGGCAGATCGTGCAGGGTCTGCGGCTCGACGAGTTCTCCCGGTCCCGGATCGACGCCTCGGTGGCCGAGCTGATCGGCGAGCGGGACGCGGTGGCCGAGCTCGGGCTCATCTAGGGAGTGCGATTGGCTGGGCCGCCCGATCGCTCAGTCGACCAGCGCCGGCGTTCGATGCGGAATGCGGTGGATTGTCGCCGCCGCGGAAACTTCATGCGGATCCCACGATCCAAGGGCGTACTCGGCGACGAATCAGGTGTGCAACCGGCTCAAGGGTGAGACGGGAGGGGGGCTGAGCCGGCTTGCGTCCCGCGGCCGTCTGCACCGCAGTTACCACCCTATCCACCACGTGCCGGCGTTCGCTCAGATGCGGGGGAAAGGGTTACCGCAATGCCAGATTCCACCAGGCGAAACTTCCTCATTGCCACCGGCGCCGGGGCCGCGGCCGTCGGCGTGGCCAGCGCGCTGCCCGGTTCGGCCGCGGCGCAGCCCGAGGCCGGTCACCGGCCGGCCAGCCTGCCGGCCGATGCCCAGCCATTGGTCGCGCACGTCAGCGATCCCCGCAGCGGCAGCGTGTCGCTGTTGGTCGGTGAGCACGAGGTGACGGTGCACGATCCCGACCTGGTTGCCCGGCTTGCCCGCGCGGCCGCCAGCAAGGGCCAGGAGGGCTGATGTCATCGCATCGCGAGGCACCGGAGATCTCCAAGGACCCGGTCGCCGACAACACCGACGTCTACGCCTTCGTCAGCCCGGATCGTCCCGGCTACGTCACGCTGATCGCCAACTTCATTCCGTTCCAGCTGCCCTACGGCGGACCGAACTTCTACGAGTTCGGTGACGACGTGCTGTACGAGATCCACATCGCCAACTCGGGCACCGCGCGGGCCGACATCAGCTACCAGTTCCGGTTCAGCACCAGGGTGCTCAACCCCGACACGTTCCTCTACAACACCGGCCCGATCGGCTCGATCACCGACACCCAGCACTGGAACCGGCCGCAGTTCTACTCGGTGACCAGGGTGGATCGGGGCGGCGACCACGGCTGGAACTGGGACCGCTCCGGCGCTGGCCAGGTGCTCGGCCGCAACCTGACCGTGCCGCCGGTGAACGTCGGCGTCCGCAGCACCCCGAACTACGCCGCTACCTTCACCCAGGCCGCGGTGCACGACCTGGGGCACGGCCGCCGGGTGTTCGCCGGCCAGCGCGCCGAGAGTTTCCACGTCGACCTGGGCAGCATCTTCGACCTCGGCACCCTGCGGCCGTTCGAGGCGGCCCATCTCATCCCGTCCGCCACCGCGGTCGGGGTGAACGGCGGGCAGGGCCTCAACGTCCACTCGATCGCGCTGCAGCTGCCCTTCACCGAGGTCACTCGGCACGGCAAGGCGCCGCACGACGTGCTGGATCCGGCTTCGGTGATCGGGGTGTGGGCCAGCGCCAGCCGCCGCAAGTCGGAGGTACGCGACGGGGTCGGGCACTCGGCGCACTACGGCCCGTACCGGCAGGTGTCCCGGCTGGGCAACCCGTTGTTCAACGAGGTCATCGTGCCGATGGCGGAGAAGGACCTGTGGAACGCGCTGGATCCGTACCAGGACGGCCGGTTCGCCAAGTACGTGCGCAAGCCGGAACTGGCCGGCCTGCTGCCGGTGCTGTACCCGGGCGTGTTCCCGCACCTGGCCGCCTACACCAAGCCACGGGTCGACCTGCAGGCGATCCTGCTGACCGGTATCCCGAAGGGCGTGGTGCCTGGATTCCAGAACAACACCGGCCCGGTGCTGGCCGACCTGCTCCGGCTCAATCTGGCGGTGCCGGCCACCGCGAACCCCAACCCGATCGGGTTGGTCGCCGGTGATCCGGCCGGCTTCCCCAATGGTCGCAGGCTGATCGACGACACGGTCGCGATCGAGTTGCGGGCCATCGCCGGGGCCACCATCCCGCTGGTGGATCCGTCCTACCAGCCGGACGCGGCGGCGGCGGTGCTGACCGACGGCACCAGCAACACCAACTCGCCGTACCTGCCGCGGTTCCCCTATCTGGGCACGCCGGCCGGCGGGTATCAGACCCGGCCGCCGGTCCCGGCCAGCTGAGCCCGGCATGGAGGCGCACAACGCGCACGCCGGCCAAGGGCCGGTGCTGCTCGACATCGGTGGCGACATCGGCGCGCTGGTGCTGGCGATGCCGGCTGAACTCGCCGGCAGCGAGGTGGAGGCTCGGCCGGTTCCGAGTGGGCTGAACGGTCACCACCCGGACGGTCACACCGGCCGGCATCTGCCGCATGTCGGGGTGCTGGCCCGCTCGGCCGGTGGCCGGGTGAGCCACACCGCGGTGTTCGGCGAGCTGCCCGAAGGCTGGTACCAGCTCTATCTGCGCCCGGCCGGACCGGTCGCGCTCACCCTGCGGGTGCAGGGAGGTGAGGTGACCGAGGCCAGCTGGCCGCTGTGAAAGAATGCTGCGGTGACCGGGGCCGGACGCAGCGCAGAACCGTCCGGCGCCGAAGGCGATCCGGCGGCCGGCGCACTGAGCATCCGGGAACCGGCGGCTGACGAGCCGGCTGGACAGCCGGCCGGCCGGCTCGGCTGCGATGCGCTGCTGCTGATCGCCGCCGTGGTGGCCGCCGCCTGCAGCTACTCCACCACCGGCCGGTTCTTCAACCAGATCGCGGTCGGCGTCGGGGCGGTGGCGTTGCTGGTGACCGTGCTGGCCGGCTGGCGGCCGGTCTTCCGGCGCCGGACGGTGGTGCTGGCGGTGGTCATCTCGGTTGGCGTGCAGCTGTATAAGCCGCCGATCGGCAATGTCGCGCGGGTATGGGCATTTCCAGCGGTATTGGCGGTAACGGCGCTGGCCACGCTGGCCATCGCGGTGGTGCTGCTGCTGCCGCGCGCCACTCGGTCGCCGGCTGCCCGCTGGCCGATCCTGGCGCTGCTCGCGGTCACCGAGCTGACCATCGTGGCCTTCTCGCACCGGCCGGAGATCGACGTCTGGCAGATCTTCCAACAGGCCTCGGCCGGGCTGTTTCACGGCGTGAATCCCTACGCGATCTCCTACACCGGCATTCCGGCCGGGCAGACCGCGAGCTGCTTCAACTACCTGCCGGTGACGTTCCTGTCCGCCTGGCCCGGCTGGGCGGTCTTCGACGACGTCCGCTACTCCGAGACCGCCGTGCTGCTGCTCGGTTGGGCGGTGCTGGCCCGTACCCTGGCGGTCCGCGCGCCGGATGCCGGCCGCCGGGTGGACGGGCTCACCCTGATCGCGCTGGCGATGTCGCTGACCGGCACCCTCCGGGTCGGCCAGCAAGCCTGGAACGAGAGCCTGCTGCTCGGCTTTCTGCTGCTTGCGAGCTGCGCGCTGCTGACCGGCCGGACGGCCTGGGCGGTGCTGCTGTTCGGCCTGGCGTTGGCGACCAAGCAGCACATCGCCCTGCTGCTGCCGGTGCTGGCGCTGTGGCCGCAGTTCGGCTGGCGACGCGCCGGCTACGCGGCCGGGATCGGCGTGGCGATCAGCGCGCCGTGGTTCTTCGCCAACCCGGGCCGGTTCAAGGGCTGCACGGTGGACTTCTTCGTGCACGGGGTGGCTCGATTCGACTCGATCTCGCTGTGGCACTTCCTGCCCTCGGCGGTGGCGCCGGCGATGCCGGTGCTCGCGGTGCTCGGCGGCTACCTGCTGGTGTATCGGCGGATCGCCCGGACACCGGGCGGCCTGCTGGTCGCCTTCGCGGTGGTGCTGTTCGCCTTCGATCTTTTCAACAAGCAGTCCTTCGAGAACCAGTGGTGGTTCGTCTGCGAGTTGCTGGTATGCGGGTTGGCGCTGTCGGTCAGCGGGGTCGGCGAACCGGACGAAGCCCCGACGGCCGGCGACCGTTCGCTGTCAGCGCAAGGCTGACGGCGGCACCGCGGCAGCCCCCTAGCATGTGCCCATGATCGCCTCGGTTGCGGTGCTCTCCGACATCCACGGCGTACTGCCGGCGCTGGATGCGGTGCTGGCCGAGCCGGACGTGCAGGCCGCCGAGCGGATCGTGGTGACCGGCGACATCGCGGCCGGCCCGCAGCCGGTCGCGGTGTTGGATCGCCTGATCTCCTTGTCAGGCAAGGTGATCCTGGTTCGCGGCAACGCCGATCGGGAGCTGGTGACGCTGGCCGGTGGCGGCCGTGCCGAGACCCCGGATCCGATTGCGGGGTGGGCTGCGGCCCAGCTCCGGCCGGATCTCCTTGAGCTGCTGGCCGGCCTGCCGCATCCGGTCACGCTGTCGCTGCGCGGCTTCGGTGACGTGCTGTGCTGCCACGGCAGCCCGCGGTCCGACGACGAGGTGCTGCTGGTTGACACCCGGCTGAGCCGCTGGGCCGAGGCGCTGGCGAGCGCGCCGGGCACCGTGGTGTGCGGGCACACCCACATGCCGTTCGTCCGGCTGGTGGACCGCCGGCTGGTGATCAACCCGGGCAGTGTCGGGATGCCGTACGGCAGCACCGGGGCACACTGGGCGCTGCTGGCCGACGGCGCGGTGCAGCTTCGGCGCAGCCAGTTTGACATCGAGGCGGCGCGGGAGTCGATCCGGCGTTCCAGCGGCTATCCGAACGTAGACGAGTGGACCGACTACTTCCTGTACGCGCGCGCCTCTGACGCCGAGGCGCTAGCCACCTTCGGGCCTCGAGACGGTCGGGCGGCCGTGGGTAGTAAAGACTAAAGGGCGCGCCGACGAGGGCGTAGCGCTCGGCATCGGTTGCGTTGCTGGCTCGCGGTTTCGCCTTGAACGGAAAGGCAAAAGCTTAACGGGATGCCTTGCCTAGCGTCGTTCCGTACGGTAGAATCGAACATGTGAGCGAGCGACTCGGGACGGCTTCGGATGCGGCGTTGCTCGCCGCAGTCGTGGAGCTGGAAGCGGAGTTGGTCCGGCTGCGGTATCGGCAGGTGGCGGTGCTGGCCGAGCTCAACGCGCGGAATGTGCCCGGCACGCTGGGCTTTCGCGGGCTGTCGGATCTGATCGCGGCCCAGCTGCGCTGCGGCCGGGCCGAGGCGCGGAAGCGGGCCCAAGCGGTGGAACGCTTCGGCGCCCGCAGGAGCTTGACCGGGGAGCCGCTGGAGCCGATGCTGCCGGCCACGGCCGCCGCGTTCGAGGCCGGCGAGGTCGGGCCGGAGCACGCGGCGGTGGTTGCCGAGACGGTCGAGGCCATCCCCGCGGCGGAGCGGGCCGCACACGCGGCACCGGTGGAGTCGACCCTGCTTGAGCACGCTCGGACCAGTGATCCGCGCACCGTCCGGCTGCTTGGGCAGCGGATCCTGGCGCATCTCGATCCGGACGGGCCCAGCCCGCAGGAGCGGCGGCTGCAGCAGGCGCACCGGCGACTCTCCCTGACCCGCCTCCCGGATTCGAGCGGGCTGCTGGATGGCCGGCTCAGCCCGGCCTGCCAGGCGATCTGGGAGGCCGTCCTCACCCCGCTCGCGGCCCAGCGCCCG
>JBJMIB010000021.1:0-39428 GCA_045807085.1 Jatrophihabitantaceae bacterium | reverse complement strand
CATCGGCGAGCCGGGCGTCGGCAAGACCGCCATCGTCGAGGGCCTGGCCCAGGCGATCGCCGCGGACAACGTGCCCGAGACCCTCACCGGCAAGCAGCTCTACACGCTCGACCTCGGCGCCCTCGTCGCCGGCTCCCGCTACCGCGGTGACTTCGAGGAGCGGCTGAAGAAGGTTCTCAAGGAGATCCGGACCCGCGGCGACATCATCATGTTCATCGACGAGATCCACACCCTGGTCGGTGCCGGTGCGGCTGAGGGCGCGATCGACGCGGCGTCCATCCTGAAGCCGATGCTGGCTCGCGGTGAGCTGCAGACCATCGGTGCCACCACGCTGGACGAGTACCGCAAGCACCTGGAGAAGGACGCCGCCCTGGAGCGCCGGTTCCAGCCGGTGCAGGTCGGTGAGCCGTCGGTGGCGCACACCATCGAGATCCTCAAGGGCCTGCGCGACCGGTACGAGGCACACCACCGGGTCTCGATCACCGACTCGGCGCTGGTGGCCGCGGCCGGCCTGGCCGATCGCTACATCTCCGACCGGTTCCTGCCGGACAAGGCGATCGACCTGATCGATGAGGCCGGTTCCCGGATGCGGATCCGCCGGATGACCGCGCCGCCGGACCTGCGCGAGTTCGATGACCGGATCGCCGACGTGCGCCGGGACAAGGAATCGGCGATCGACGCCCAGGACTTCGAGAAGGCTGCCTCCTTGCGTGACAAGGAGAAGAACCTGCTCAACGAGAAGGCCCAGCGCGAGCGGGAGTGGAAGGCCGGGGACCTCGACGTGGTCGCCGAGGTCGACGACGAGCAGATCGCCGAGGTGCTGGCCAACTGGACCGGTATCCCGGTGTTCAAGCTGACCGAGGAGGAGACCGCGCGGCTGCTGCGGATGGAGGACGAGCTGCACCGGCGGGTGATCGGTCAGCAGGATGCCATCAAGGCGGTGTCCCAGGCGATCCGGCGGACTCGCGCGGGCCTGAAGGATCCGAAGCGGCCAGGTGGCTCGTTCATCTTCGCCGGCCCGTCCGGGGTCGGTAAGACCGAGCTCGCCAAGACGCTGGCCGAATTCCTGTTCGGCGACGACGACGCGCTCATCCAACTGGACATGTCGGAGTTCCACGACCGGTACACGGTGTCCCGGCTGGTCGGTGCGCCGCCTGGCTACGTCGGTTACGACGAGGGTGGTCAGCTGACCGAGAAGGTGCGGCGCAAGCCGTTCAGCGTGGTGCTGTTCGACGAGGTGGAGAAGGCCCACCCGGACGTGTTCAACACCCTGCTGCAGGTGCTCGAGGACGGTCGGCTGACCGACGGCCAAGGCCGCATCGTGGACTTCAAGAACACGGTGCTGATCCTGACCACCAACCTCGGCACCAAGGACGCGTCCAAGTCGGTCGGCAGCCTCGGCTTCGCCGGTGCCAATGACAGCGGCTCCAACTACGAGCGGATGAAGCAGAAGGTCAACGACGAGCTCAAGCAGCACTTCCGGCCCGAGTTCCTGAACCGGATCGATGACATCGTGGTCTTCCACCAGCTGTCGCAGGACGAGATCGTCGAGATCGTCGACCTGATGGCCGCGCGGGTGGATGGCCAACTGCGGAACAAGGACATGGGCCTGGAGATCACCTCCGCCGCGAAGGCGCTGCTGGCCAAGCGCGGCTACGACCAGGTGCTGGGCGCGCGGCCGCTGCGCCGGACGATCCAGCGCGAGATCGAGGACACCCTGTCGGAGAAGATCCTCTTCGGCGAGCTGGGCGCCGGCCAGATCGTGGTGGTCGACACCGAGCCCGACGCCGAGGGCAAGGAGCAGTTCACCTTCCGTGGTGAGGCCAAGTCCGAGCTGGTGGTGCCGGATGCGCCGCCGACCGAAACGGTCGGCACCGTCGAGTAGTCGCTGACAGCGCGAAGGCCCCGGTCCTGTTTCAGGACCGGGGCCTTTCACATGCTGCCGTCGCGCGCCCACCCGATGCCGGTGGCGCCGTCGGCGAATCAACCTAACCCTGGCGCGGCGGCCGGATCAGCACCTCCGCTCAGACCAGGAAGCGGGCCATCGGGCTGTCCGGCGGCAGCAGCTGGATGCTGGGCGTCGCCTGCCGCATGCGTTCCATCAGCGGGCCGAGGTCCTCGGGCCGGCCGAGCTCGATGCCGACCAGCGCCGGCCCGGTCTCGCGGTTGTTGCGCTTGACGTACTCGAACAGCGTGATGTCATCGTCGGGCCCGAGCACCTCGTCCAGGAACTGCCGCAAGGCCCCGGGCTCCTGCGGGAAGTCCACCAGGAAGTAGTGCTTGCGGCGTTGGAATACCAGCGAGCGCTCGAGGATCTCGGCGTACCGGCTGACGTCGTTGTTTCCGCCGGAGAGCAGGCACAGCGTGCTGCTGCCGGGTGCCGCGAACACCGTGTCCCGCAGCGCCGCGGCGGCCAGCGCCCCGGCCGGCTCGGTGATGATGCCGTCCACCTGGTAGAAGTCCAGCATCTCGGTGCAGACCTTGCCCTCGCTGACCGTCACCAGCTCGGCACCGGCGTCCCGCACGATCGGAAAGGTCACCGCACCGGCCCGCCGCACCGCCGCGCCGTCCACGAAGCCGTCCAGCGTGTCCAGGTCGACCGGCTGCCCGGCCTGCAGCGCCGCCGCCATGCAGGCGGCCCCGGCCGGCTCCACGCCGACCACCCGAACCCCGGGATGGCTGGCGCGCAGCCAGCTCAACGCGCCGGCCAGCAGGCCACCACCGCCGACCGGCACGACCACCAGATCGGGCACTCGGCCCAGTTGCTGGAACGCCTCGGCGATCACGGTGCCCTGACCGGCGATGGTGGCCGGGTGGTCGAAGGCGGGAACCATCACCGCCCCGGTCTGCTCGGCATGGCGCGCGGCCGCGGCGGCCGAGTCGTCGTAGCTGTCGCCACCGACCGAGAGCCGAACCTGCTCGCCGCCGAGTGCGGCGATCCGGTCCAGCTTCTGCCGAGGTGTGGTGCGTGGCAGGTAGATGGTGCCGGCCACCCCGAGCAGCGCGCAGGCGTAGGCGACGCCCTGGGCATGGTTACCGGCGCTGGCACACACCAGACCGGCCTGGCGGGCCCGCGCCGGCAACTGCGCGATCAGGTTGTAGGCCCCCCGCACCTTGTACGAGCGGACCGGTTGCAGATCCTCGCGCTTGAGCCAGACCTCGCCCGCCATCCGATCGGACAGCCGCCGGGACAGCTGCAATGGTGTCGGATCGAGCACGGCGGACAGCCGGTCGGCGGCGTCGGCCACGTCGGCGGCCGAGACCGTGGCCGCGTCGGCGGGTGAGGTGTGAGCAGGAACGTCGGGAACGGAAAGAGGTGCGGCAGGCATGCCGGGCTCCGGAAGGAGAGTGGCTGACGAGGGACGCCGGGAACGCGCGGTCGCCCGTCGAGCCGGACGCCGCGCTAGCTAATGATCAGCCGCCGCACGCGCACGACCTTCCCATCGTCCAGCCGCCCCGTCAAGTGAGAGCCAGCCGCCCGGCCAAGTGAGAGCACGGTGTGATCAGCCGGCCAGCGTGTTCGGCCGGTGGCTCGGGATGGACTTCTCGTACTCGCCGATCAGCTCGGCATGCCGCAGCGTGAGCGCGATGTCGTCGGCCCCGTCCAGCAGCCGCTGCCGGGCATCCTCGGCCAATTCGAAGCCGATCGTTCGGCCGGCGAACCGAAGTTCCTGCCGAACCAGATCCACGGTGAGCTCGGTGGCCGGGTCGGCCTCGACCAGCGTCCACAGCTGCTCGATGACCGCCTCGTCCACCAGCACCGTGAGCAGGCCGTTCTTCAGCGAGTTGCCCCGGAAGATGTCACCGAACCGGGACGACAGCACCACCCGGAAGCCGTAGTCACGCAGCGCCCACACCGCGTGCTCGCGGGAGGAGCCGATGCCGAACTCGGTGCCGGCGACCAGAATGCTCGCGCCGGCGAACCGGGCGTCGTTCAGCACGAAGTTCGGATCGCTGCGCCAGCTGGCGAAGAGCCCATCGTCGAAGCCGGTGCGGGTGATCCGCTTGAGGAACTCGGCCGGGATGATCTGGTCGGTGTCCACGTTCGACCGGCGCAGCGGCAGGCCGGTGCCGGTGTGGACGGTGAACTTGTCCATGAAATCCGCCTTCGGTTCAGATCAGCTACAGCGACGGCTACGGCTACAGCGACGGCTACAGATCGGTCGGCGCGGCCAGCGTGCCGGCAACCGCGGTCGCCGCCGCTACCGCCGGTGACACCAGGTGGGTACGGGCGCCAGGGCCCTGGCGTCCCTCGAAGTTCCGGTTCGAGGTGGAGGCACTGCGCTGGCCGGCGGCCAGCTTGTCGGGGTTCATGCCCAGGCACATCGAGCAGCCGGCACCGCGCCACTGCGCGCCGGCCGCGACGAAGATCCGATCCAGCCCTTCGGCCTCGGCCTGTTCTCGTACCTGGGCCGAGCCCGGCACCACCAGCATGGTGATCCGATCGGCGATCCGCCGATCACGCAGCACCTCGGCGGCGGCCCGCAGATCCTCGATCCGGCCGTTGGTGCACGAGCCGACGAACACGGTGTCGATTGCGATGTCGCGGATCGGCGTGCCGGGCCTCAGATCCATGTATCGCAGCGCACTCTCGGCGGCGGCCCGGGCGGCCGGATCGGTGAACGAGGACGGCTCCGGCACGCTGGCACCGATCGGTACCCCCTGGCCGGGGTTGGTGCCCCAGGTTACGAACGGGGTGAGCGAGCCGGCATCGATCGTCACCTCGCGGTCGAATACCGCGTCCTCGTCGGTGTACAGCGTGCGCCAGTCCGCGACGGCGGCATCCCAGGCAGCGTCGCGCGGCGCCGCCGGCCGGCCGCGCAGGTAGTCGAAGGTGGTCTCGTCCGGCGCGACCAGGCCAGCCCGGGCGCCTGCCTCGATAGACATGTTGCAGAGCGTCAGCCGGCCGGCCATCGACATCTGCCGGACCACCTCGCCGCGGTATTCCAGCACGTAGCCCTGGCCACCGGCGGGGCCGATGGTGGCGATCACGGCCAGGATCACGTCCTTCGGGCTGACCCCGGTGGCCAGGGTGCCGGTGAGGTTGATCGCCATCGTCTTGAAGCCGGTCATCGGCAGCGTCTGGGTGGCCAGCACGTGCTCGACCTGACTGGTGCCGATGCCGAAGGCCAGCGCGCCTAACGCGCCGTGGGTCGAGGTGTGCGAGTCGCCGCACACGATGGTCATGCCGGGCTGGGTAAGGCCTAGTTGCGGGCCGATCACATGCACGATGCCCTGATCACGATCGCCCAGGGTGTACAACCGGATCCCGAAGTCCGCGCAGTTCTTGCGCAGCGTGTCCAGTTGCAACCGGGAGATCGGGTCGGCGATCAGATCCAGGCTGCGGCCGGTGACCGTGGTCGGGGTGTTGTGGTCCTCGGTGGCGATGGTCTTGTCCGGCCGGCGGACCGGCCGGTTGGCCTGCCGGAGCCCCTCGAACGCCTGCGGGCTGGTCACCTCGTGCACCAGGTGCAGGTCGATATAGAGCAGGTCCGATTCCGAGTCGGCCCGGCGCACCAGGTGCGCGTCCCAGATCTTCTCGGCGAGCGTCTTGCCCACGGGTGCCTCCCGAGCCGGTGCGTCTCACATAGCGAGACGTAATTCCCACAATGTGTCAGGTGCACGGTACACCCGGAAACCTTGCCGACAACAGCCGGCGAGGTCGGCCGGGCAGAAGAAGAAGCGGGCCGACCTAGCCGACAACAGCCGGCGAGGTCGGCCGGGCAGAAGAAGAAGCGGGCCGACCTACCCGGAACTGCCCGGCAGCGCTAACCGACCGTCCGGCAGCGGATAGATCAACCCGTCGGCGACCAGCGAGTTCTGCGCCCGCCGCCGCTGCCCGGCATCCGGCCAGACCACGTCCAGGCTTGCCTGCGACACCGGCTCGGCCGACGCCCGCAGCACGGTCAGCAGCAAGCCGCGGACCTGCCGGTCGGTGCCGGCGAACCGCTGCGGCCTGGACACCGGCCCCTCGTAGCGCGGGAAGCCGGCCAGCCGCCAGGCGCACAGCTCGCGCACCGGGCAACCACCGCAGGCCGGCTGGCCGGCCGTGCAGACCAGCGCGCCGAGCTCCATCAGCCCGGCGCAGAACCGCGCGGCCACCGCGTCTTGCATCGGCAGCAACCGCTCCAGCGTGGCCAGGTCCCGGTTGGTGGCCGGCGGAGCGGGCATGCCCAGGCCGGACACCGCCCGGGCCAGCACCCGCCGGACATTGATGTCGACCACGGCGGCCCGCCGGCCGTAGGCGAAGGCGAGCACCGCCCGGGCCGTGTAGGCGCCGACGCCGGGCAGCGCGAGCAGCGCGGGCAGCTCCGCCGGCACCCGGCCGCCGTGCTGCTCGGTGATCGCGATGGCACAGGCGTGCAGCCGCAGCGCCCGGCGCGGATAGCCCAGCCGTCCCCACATCCGGACCGCCTCGCCGGGCTCGTCGGCGGCCAGCTCCGCCGGTCCCGGCCAGCGCTCGAGCCAGGCCCGGTACGCCGGCAACACCCGGCTGACCGGGGTCTGCTGCAGCATCACCTCGCTGACCAGCACCGCCCAGGCCGAGGTGCCCGGCCGGCGCCAGGGCAGGTCGCGGGCGTGCTCGGCGAACCACTCGGTGACCGGGCCGACGAGGGCGGGGCTTGCTGGGGCTGCTGGCATGTCCCGGCCATCGTGACACTCCCGCTTCGATGCGGTGGTGCCTACCCGGTCCGAACTACCGGCTCCACTACGTTGTGGGCAAATGCTGCATCCGATTGGTGACCTGGCCCCGTCGGTCTACTGGCGACGGCGGGTGCTGTTGCTTGCCGCGGTGTTGCTGGCCGGGGTCACTGCCTACGCGCTGTTCTTCCGCGGCGGCGGCGCGAGTGCCCCGACCGCCGGTGGCTCGTTCAGCCCGTCCGGCCAGCAGAGTTCGGTTGGTACGTCAGCCACCCAGTCGACCAGCTCCTCGGCCACCTCCGTCGAGCAGACCACTGCCGAGCCGCAGACCTGCAGCCCGAGCCAGCTGGCGATCTCGGCGGGCAGCTCGGCGGGCAGCTACCCGGCCGGCGCGCAGCCCACGGTGGCGATCGTGGTCACCAACCGAGGCCCGCAACCGTGCGTGCAGGATCTCTCGGACACCCAGATCGAGTTGCGGGTCTACAACGGCAGCGCACGGGTCTGGGGCAGCCACGACTGCCTGATCCAGCCCGGCACCGCGCCGGCCACGCTGCCGGTCGGGCAGCCGATCAGACGTGAGATCCAGTGGTCCGGGCTGTCCTCGCAGCCGGCCTGCGCCGGTACCCGGACCCGGGTCGGGGCCGGCCGGTACACCCTGTTCGCCTATCTGGCCGGCCAGCAGGGCAGCCCCAGCACCTTCACCCTGGCCGGCTGAGCCGAAGCCAGCCGCTCGATGCGGCCGTAGGCTGCCTTACATGAGCGACGAACCCGAGGTCGGCGCCCCGAAGGAGTCCGCCGTCGGGCTGCCCGGCATCGCCTACTCGATGCGGTACGCGCTGGCCGAGATGGGTGCCATCCGCAGCGCCCGGACCCTGTCGCGGATGAACCACATCGACGGCTTCGACTGTCCGAGCTGTGCCTGGCCCGACCCGGACCGACGCAAGGCCGCCGAGTTCTGCGAGAACGGCGCCAAGGCGGTGGCTTGGGAGGCGACCCGCAAGCGGGTCGGCCGGGACTTCTTCGCCGCCCACTCGGTGGCCGAGCTACGCGAGCAGGCCGACCACTGGCTCGAACACAACGGCCGGCTCACCGAGCCGATGTACCTGGCGCCCGGCGCCAGCCACTACGCGCCGATCGAATGGTCACAGGCGTTCGAGCTGATCGCGGATCGGCTTCGGGCGCTGGACGACCCCAACCAAGCCGTCTTCTACACCAGCGGCCGGGCCAGCAACGAGGCGGCGTTCGTCTACCAGCTGCTGGCTCGCCGGTTCGGCACCAACAACCTGCCCGACTGCTCCAACATGTGTCACGAGTCCAGCGGCGCGGCGCTCACCCAGACCATCGGGGTGGGCAAGGGCACCGTCACCCTGGACGACCTGGCCCGCGAAGCCGAGCTGATCGTGCTGGTCGGGCAGAACCCCGGCACCAACCATCCCCGGATGCTCACCGCGCTGGAGGACGCCAAGCGGCGCGGCGCCCGGATCGTCGCGGTCAACCCGCTGCTGGAAGCGGGCCTGATCAAGTTCCGCAACCCGCAGACACCGCGTGGGCTGGTCGGTTCCGGCAGCAAGCTGGCCGATCGGTACCTGCAGGTCCGGGTCAATGGCGATCTTGCTTTCTTCGCCGGGGTGAACCGTTGCCTGCTGGACCGGGAGGATGCCACCGGCGGCGTGCTGGATCGGGACTTCATCCGGCGCCACTGCACCGGCTTCGAGGCGGCGGCCGAGCACTGGCGGCGGCTGGACTGGGCGGAGTTGGAACGGCACAGCGGGTTGACCCGCGAGCAGATCGAAGATTTCGCCACCGACGTGGAGCGCGCCAACCGGGTCATCGTGTGCTGGGCGATGGGCCTGACCCAGCACCGGAATGCGGTCGCCACCATCCGGGAGATCGTGAACTTCCTGCTGTTACGGGGAAATATCGGCCGGCCAGGGGCCGGCGCCTGCCCGGTGCGTGGGCACAGCAACGTGCAGGGCGATCGCACGATGGGTATCTGGGAGAAGATCCCGGAAGCCTTCGCCGACCGGTTGGCCGCCGAGTTCGGCTTCCAGCCTCCGCGTGAACCGGGCTGGGACACCGTCGATTCGTTGCGGGCGATGCGGGACGGCAAGGTGCGGGTCTTCCTGGGCCTCGGCGGCAATTTCGCGGCTGCCACCCCGGATACCGCGCTCACCGAGCGGCTGCTGTCCGAGCTGGCGCTCACCGTGCACATCGCCACCAAGCTCAACCGGTCACACCTGTGCACCGGCCGGGAGGCGCTGCTGCTGCCGTGCCTGGGCCGTACCGAGCGAGATCTGCGTGCCGGCCGGGAGCAGTTCGTGACCGTCGAGGACTCGATGAGCATGGTGCATTCCTCGCGTGGCCGGCTGGCGCCCGGTTCCGAGCAGCTACACAGCGAGGTGGCGATCGTCACCGGAATCGGCCACGCGCTGTTCGGCGAGGATCTCGGTTGGCAGCGAATGGGCAATGACTACCGGGTGATTCGCAAGCACATCGAGCATGTGGTGCCCGGCTTCCATGCCTTCGAGGAGCGGATCCAGCACCCGGGCGGGTTCCTGCTGCCCAACGGCGCCCGGGACCGGGCGTTCAGCACGCCGGACGGCAAGGCGCACTTCAGCGTCAACCCGCCGACCTCGGTCGAGGTGCCACCCGGCCGGCTGCTGCTGCAGACGGTCCGCTCGCACGACCAGTTCAACACCACGGTGTACGGGCTGGACGACCGGTACCGGGGCATCAAGGGCGGCCGCCGGGTGGTCTTCGTCAGCAGCGACGACCTGCGCGACCTCGGGCTGCGTGACGGTGACCGGGTCGACCTGGTCAGCGAGTGGACCGACGGCGAGCGGCAGGCGAAGGACTTCCGGGTGGTCGAGTACCCGACGCCACGCGGTTGTGCCGCGGCGTACTTCCCGGAGGCCAATGTGCTGGTGCCGTTGGATTCGACTGCCGAGACCAGCAATACGCCGACCTCGAAGTCGGTGGTGATCCGGCTGCGGCCGCGCTAGGTCGACGTCAGGGGTTGGTGAGGATGACGAGTTGCTGGGTCGCCCGGGTCATTGCGACGTAGCGGTCGACCGCCGCTTCGACGCCCGTCCCGAACTGCTCAGCCGGCCCCAACTGCTCGGCCGGCCCCAACTGCTCGGCCGGCTCAGTGTCGACGAGCACGACCAGATCGAACTCGAGCCCCTTGGACAGCTCCGGAGTCAGCGACCGGACCCGGGAGGTCGCCCGGAATGTCGGATCGCCGATGACGCAGCCGACCCCGTCGGCGTGCGCGGCGAGCCAGCTGTCGAGGATCGAGCCCAGCTCCGACACAGCTCCGTGGACGACGGGGACGCCGGTGCCGCGGACCGAGGTCGGTACGTTGGCGTCCGGGAACACAGCCCGGATGACCGGCTCGGCTTCGGCCATGACCTCCGCCGGCGTCCGGTAGTTGATGCGCAGGGTTGCCAGCTTGATCCGGTCCAGTCCGATCCGCTCGAGCCGTTCCCGCCAGGACTCGGCGAACCCGTGCCGGGCCTGGGCCCGGTCCCCGACGATGGTGAAGCTGCCGGCCGGGCAGCGGAGCCGCAGCATCTGCCACTGCGCGTCGGTCAGTTCCTGGGCCTCGTCCACGACGATGTGCGCGAACGGGCCGGCGAGCAGATCCGGGACGGCGGTGGGCAGCGCGGCTTCGTCGGCCAGCGCGTCCCGCAGGTCCGGCCCCCGCAGCATCGACATCACCTGCATCTCGGAGTCGTCGGTGGCGATCAGGTGATCGACGACCCGGTCCATCTCCTCGCGCTCGGCCGCCAGGGCGGTGGCGCGTCGCCGTTGACGCCGTGCTGTTTCCGGGTCGCCGAGTCGTTGCCGGGCCGCGTCCAGGAACGGCAGGTCGGACAGCGTCCAAGCCTGGGCGTCCTTCCGCTGCAGTTGCTGGACCTCATCGGGACTGAGCCAGGGCGCGCACCTGCGCAGATACGCGGGCACCGACCACAGGTCGGCTACCAGGTCGGCTGGTTCGAGCAGCGGCCAGGCTCGGTTGAACCTCGTGATGAGTTCCTCGTCGCGCGACAGCGCCCGCCGGAGCAGGTGCGGGGAGGCCTCGCCAGCATGTTTGTCGATCAGGATCGTGAGCAGCTCCTCCCAGATCGCCGCACGCGCCTCGTTGGGTGGGGTGCCCGGTTCTGCTGCTTGGAACGCCTCGGCCCAGTCGTCGGCGGCCAGCCGAACCTCGGCCCAGGGCGTCTCGACCGTCATCGCCTTGGCGGGCGGCTCCTCGTAGAACCGCACGGCTGCCTCGATCGCCGTCACCAGCCGCGCGGCGGATTTCAGCCGGGCCGCGTCCGGGTCGGTTTCGATCCCGGCGGTGGCGCCTTCCGCCACCAGATCCCGCAGGGTGCAGGTCTGCACGCCCTCCTCGCCGAGGCTGGGCAGGACGTCGGCCACGTAGTCCAGGTAGGGCTGGTGCGGGCCGACGAACAGCACGCCGCCGCGGTGGTGACCGAGCCGAGGGTCGGCGTAGAGGAGGTAGGCCGAGCGGTGCAGCGCGACGACGGTCTTGCCGGTCCCCGGACCGCCGTCGACGACGAGAGCGCCGTCGGATACCGCCCGGATGATGGCATCCTGATCGGCCTGGATGGTGCCGAGTACGTCGCGCATCCGGGCCGACCGGGAGCTGCCCAGGCTGGCGATGAAGGCGGACTGGTCGTCGAGCGCGGCGTGTCCGGCAAGCCCTTCTGTGCTGAACACCTCGTCCCAGTAATCGGTGATCCGGCCGTCCGTCCAGCGATACCGGCGCCGGCTGGCCAGCCCCATCGGCTTGGCGTGGGTCGCTCCGAAGAACGGCTCGGCCGCGGCAGAGCGCCAGTCGAGCAACAACTGCCGACCCGCGCTGTCCTTGAGGCCAAGCCTTCCGACGTATACCGGTTGCGGGTGGTCCGCGCCGACCATGCGTCCGAGGCACAGGTCTAGGCCGAAGCGGCGCAGCGTGCGCAGTCGGGCCGTCAGCCGGTGCACCTCCAGGTCCCGGTCCATCGCCGCCTGGCCCTTGCCGGCGGGGGCCTTGCGCTCGGCTTCGAGGCGGTCGGACAGCTCGGCGATCGACTGCTGGAGGCTCTTCGCGATAGCCGTGAAGTGCCGCTCGTCGCCGGCGATCAGCGTCGGGTCCGCCTTGGCGGCGAGGTGGTCGGGAAGGTCGAACGCGCGCACTTTCGCGACTCCCAAATTTCGGTGGATCCTTGGCCTCGGCCGGTGATTCTGCGGCAACACCCGGGTCTTGCCGCAAGCCCTCCCCTGCGCTATATGTTGAAGTGGGAACGAGGCAGTCAGCTCTCCGCCGAGAAGTTGCTCCGTCGTGGCTGGTTGATTCTGTCGGTGCCAACCAGCAAGGTGTGCACCATGGTGACAACTGGTGGGGCGGTGAACGCGCAGGCCGAGGACTACCAGGCGCTGCGGGTCGAGACCAACGGCATCAACGTGATCTCCGATGCCGAGCGCAAGGGCGTGCCACGACAGCTGTTCTGGCCTTGGTTCGGCGCCAACGTATCGGTCTTCGCGCTGAGCTATGGCTCGTTCGCGCTCAGCTTCGGGGTTTCGTTCTGGCAAGCGCTGATCGCCGGCCTGCTCGGCATCGGGCTGTCCTTCCTGCTCTGCGGCTTCATCGCGTTGGCCGGCAAGCGGGGTTCGGCGCCCACCATGGTGCTCAGCCGGGCGCCGTTCGGGGTGCGCGGCAACACGCTGCCAGCCTTGCTGTCCTGGCTGGTCTGCGTGGGCTGGGAGACGGTGCTGACCATCCTGGCCACGCTGGCGACCGCGACCGTCTTCCACGAACTCGGCTGGAGCGCGGGCACCAGCACGAAGGTGGTAGCGCTGGTCACGGTGGCCGCGTTGATCATCGTCGGCGGGGTGATGGGCTTCGACCTGATCATGCGGATGCAGGCGGTGATCACCGTGGTCACCGCTGTGCTCACCGTGGTCTACATCGTCTTGGTGCTCGACAAGATCCACTGGAGCACCGTGTCGGCGCTGCCGGCGGGCTCCGCGCAGCACGTGATCGGCTGCTTCGTGCTGTTCCTGACCGGCTTCGGGCTCGGTTGGGTGATCGTGGCGGCGGACTACTCCCGGTACCTGCCACGGCGCTCGTCCAGTCGTGGCGTCGTCGGCTGGACCGCGTTCGGCGGCGCGATCGCGCCGGCGGTGCTGCTGCTGTTCGGGCTGCTATTGGCAGGCTCGTCCGACAAGCTGAGCGCGGCGATCGCCGCCGACCCGATCGGGGCACTGGCCACTCAACTGGACACCTGGGCGCTGCTGCCGTTCCTGATCGTGGTGGTGCTCGGTCTGATCGGCGGCGCGGTGCTCGACATCTACTCCTCCGGCCTGGCCCTGCTCAGCGCCGGCCTGCGGGTGGCCCGGCCGATCGCGGCGCTGATCGACGGCGTGCTGATGGTGGCCGGCTCGATCTACGTCGTCTTCTTCGCCGACAACTTCTTCCTGCAGTTCCAAGGCTTTCTGATCACGCTAGGCGTGCCGATCGCCGCCTGGTGCGGGGTGATGCTGGCCGACATCATGCTGCGCCAGCGGGACTACGCCGAGCCGGATCTGTTCGATCCGAGTGGCCGGTATGGCAGCGTGCGGCCGGTGCCGATGCTGTGCATCCTGCTCGGCACGGTGCTGGGCTGGGGCCTGGTCACCAACAGCTACGCCAGCTGGCTGAACTGGCAGGGTTACCTGCTCGGTCCGTTCGGGCTGGGTGGCAAGACCGGCAGCTGGGCGTTCGCCAACCTCGGCGTGCTGGTGGCGTTGCTGCTCGGCTTCGTGGTGACCGCGGTGGCCGATCGCGGTCCGGTCCGGCGCCAGGAGTCGATGCCCGGGTGAGTGGCCGCCTGGTGGTCATCGACCTGCAGCAGGTGTTCGCCGACCCGGACAGCGGCTGGTTCACGCCCCGGTTCGCCGAGCTGCTCGACCCGATCGGCCGGCTGGTCGCGGCGTACCAGCCGGCCGTGACGTTCACTCGGTTCGTGCCGCCGGCCCAGCCGGTCGGCGCCTGGCAGGAGTACTACCGGCAGTGGCCGTTCGCGCTACGACCACCCGATGCGCCGTTGTACGCGTTGGTGGAGCGGTTCGCCGGCCGGCCGACGCTCGATGCGCCGACGTTCGGCAAGTGGGGCGCGGAACTGGCTGCCCAGGCCGGACCGGAACTGGTAGTGGCCGGAGTATCCACCGACTGTTGCGTGATCTCCACCGTGCTGGCCGCCGCCGATGCCGGGGTGAAGGTCTGGGTCGCGGCCGACGCGTGCGCCGGCGCCACCGATGAGAGTCATCAGCAGGCGCTGGCCGTCATGCGGTTGTACGCGCCGCTGGTGGAGCTGACGACCGTGGCGGAATTGATCCTTGAGCGCTCGGCCGCCGGAGCGGACGGCCCGGAATAGCCGGCTTGACCACCCGAGCCGGTGGCCCGGAATAGCGCCGGTCGATCCGGCGCTGCTAGCTGGCGGCGGCCAACGCGGCTGGCCGATGGGCAACAACGGAGGGTCACGGTGCGCATCGGAGTAGTCGGAACCGGAAACATCGGCGGCACCCTGGGCACGGCGCTGGCTCGGGCTGGGCACCAGGTGAAGTTGGGCTCGCGACAGCCGCGGCCGGCCGCCGACGGGCCGGAGGTCACCGACCTGGCCGGCGCAATCGCTGACGCCGAGGTGGTGCTGCTGGCGCTGCCGGCTGGCGCGCTGGACGATTTCCTGGCCGAGCACGCCGGGTCCATCGACGGCAAGCTGGTCATCGACGCCACCAACCGGATCGGCGCGCCGGTGGCCAACGCCGCCGCCCAGATCGCCGGCGCCGCGCCGAATGCGCGCTACGCCCGGGCCTTCAACACGCTGGGCTGGGAGAACTTCGCCGAGCCGGATTTCGACGGCGTGCCAGCCGACATGTTCTTCTCCGCGCCGCGGCAGGATCGGGCGACGGTGGAGGAGCTGATCACTGCGGTCGGGCTTCGGCCGGTCTACCTGGGCGAGGGTAAGCAGGACGTGGTGGACGGCGTGCTGCCGCTATGGTTCGCGCTGGTGCAGGCCAACGGCGGTAACCGGCGGGTGGCGCTGCGAGTACTGCGCAAGTAACCATCGGACGGTTCGGCCGGCGGTTGGATCTACTTACCGGCAGCTGAACCGATCCGAGATCACCTCCGTGAGGGCTGATGGGGGCGATGGCGCGCCAGGGGACGTACCACGCGACCCGGACTCCCGAGGAGGCGTCATGAGTTCTTCCGAAGGTCTGCGGCGATTCACGGTTCTGGTCGCGGCTGGTGGCCTGCTTGCGGTGGCTGGCGTGGCGGCTCCGGCCGGCGCGCAGGCAAGCCACTCCGGCGCCGGGTTCGACGACGGGTATCAGCAGATCAACCTGGTCTCCGACATACCCGGCGCCGCTCAACTGCTTGACCCGAACCTGGTGAACGCGTGGGGCCTGTCCTCATCGCCGACCAGCCCGCTCTGGGTGTCGGACAACGGCACCGACAAGTCCACCCTGTACACCGGCGCGGTCGCCGGCCAGCCGGCGAACATCGTGCCACTGGTGGTCACCATCCCCGGTGGCGGCGCCCCGACCGGCCAGGTATTCAACAGCACCGACGACTTCCTGCTGCCGACCGGTGGCAAGGCACTGTTCATCTTTGCCGGCGAGCACGGCGAGCTGAGCGCCTGGAACGGCGCGCAGGGCACAACCGCCGCGCTGGTGGCGCCGAGCCGCGGCGGCATCTACAAGGGCCTGGCGTTGGTCGGCACGGCGCACGGCAATCGGCTGCTGGCCGCGAACTTCCATGACAATCGGATCGATGTGTTCAACGGCTCGTTCCAGCGGGTGAACCCGCACGGCGCGTTCCGCGGCGTCGGTATCCCGCACGGTTACGCGCCGTTCAACGTGGCGGTACTGGGCAACCGGGTCTATGTCAGCTACGCCAAGCAGGATGCCAACCGCGAGGACGATGTGGCCGGGGCCGGCCACGGCTTCATCAACGTGTTCACTCCGCAAGGCCGGTTCCTGCAGCATCTCGCCCGTCGAGGCGTGCTGAACTCGCCGTGGGCGATCACCGTGGCGCCGCCGGGATTCGGTGACTTCAGCGGCGATCTGCTGATCGGCAACTTCGGCGACGGACGGATTCATGCCTTTACTCCGTCCGGACACCTGGCCGGCACGCTGCGTGACACCCACGGCAATCCGTTGGTGATCGAGGGACTATGGGCGCTCAAGCCCGGTAACGGCGTGTCCGGCGCCACCTCAGATGTCTGGTTCAGTGCCGGGCCGGGCGACGAATCGCACGGGTTGCTCGGGATTCTGCACTCGACCGACGACGACTAGCGGCCGAGGCGGCGTATGCGCCGAGCCCATCTCCGGTCGCCGGCACCGAGCGGGCGGCACCCGACTTAGGGCCGTCTGCGCGCACGCCGCCTCGGTGCTCCGGTTAGAGTCGGCGGATGTCTGCCGAACCGCCGGCGGCCGGCATCGTCCGCTATGGCGAAGCCGCGCTTGCCGATCTGTTGCCGTCCGCGCTCGCCGCACTCGGCGTGCCCGGTGAGCCGAACCCACTGCGGCTCGCCGAGTCCGACTGCATCGTGGTGCTGCTGATCGACGGGCTGGGCTGGCGGCTGCTGCGCCGCTACGCCGAGCACGCGCCGTTCCTGGCCGGCCTGGCCGGCCGGCCGCTGACCGCTGGCTTCCCGACCACCACCGCGACCAGCCTGGCCAGCCTCGGCACCGGCCTGCCGCCCGGCGAGCATGGGCTGACCGGCTACACCTCGTTGGTGGCCGGCTTCGCCGAGCCGGTGAACTGGCTGCGCTGGCAGACCGCGCCGTCCGGCACCAACCTGCTCGACCGGCTGGTGCCGGAGCAGTCGCAGCCGCGGCCAACGGCCTTCGAACGCGCCGAGCAGGCCGGCATTGCCGTCTCGGTGGTCTCCTCGTACGCATTCCGTGGCAGCGGGCTGACCCGGGCGGTGTTGCGGGGTGGCAGCTACCTGCCGGTGTTCACAGCGGCCGACACCGCGACCACGGTCGCGGCGGCTGCCCGTGCTCGTCGGCCCAGCCTGATCTACTGCTACAACAGCGAACTCGACCTGATCGGGCACGGCTGCGGTTGCCATTCCGAGGCCTGGCGGCTGCAACTGACCCTGATCGACCGAGCCGTGCAGTTGCTGGCCGAGCGACTGCCGGCCGGGGCCCGGCTGCTGGTCACCGCGGACCACGGCATGGTGGACGTGCCGGACGAGGCCAAGGTCGACTACGACGCGGACCCAGAGCTGTCGCGGGACGTCCGGGCCATCGCCGGTGAGGGCCGGGTGCGCTATCTGCATGTCGCGCCCGGGCAGCTGGCGGCCGTCCGGCAGCGTTGGCTGGATCGGGTCGGTGGCTCGATGGCAGTGCTCACCCGCGACGAGGCGATCCAACGGGGCTGGTTCGGCCCGACGGTCAGCTCATTGGCGGCCGAGCGGATCGGCGATCTGGTGGTGCTCGCCACCGGCCCGGGCGCGGTGGTGCGGCGCCGGGTCGAGCAGCGGCTGGCCGCGATGATCGGCCAGCATGGTGCGCTGACCGAGGATGAGTTGCTGGTCCCGCTGCTACAGCAATGATCGGGTGCCCTTGAGCCAGTCGGCTCAGCGGTCGAGCACCGCGCGCGACGCCGGCGGGCACTGCCTAGAGTCGAAGTCACCGGCTGGACAGCCAGCCGAGGGCGCGATCGGGGACGGTACGTGGCGGAATCGAATGCGGAATTCATCGCTCGGATAGGCCTGTTCGGCGAGCCGATGGCCGACCCGGCCGCCGTATTGCGGCGCGGCAACGCCCGGTTCACGGTGCTCACCGACCGGCTGGTGCGGCTGGAGTGGGCACCGGACGGCCGGTTCGAGGACCGGAGCTCCTACGCCTTCCCGAGCCGGCGCGGTCCGGTGCCGGCGTTCACCGTCGCCGACGGGTCCGGCACGACGGTGATCGACACCGGCGCGCTGCGGCTGCGCTATCTGGCCGACGGGCTGGCCTTCCACGCCGACAACCTGGCCATCGAGCTGACCGCGCTGCCGGGCACCCGCTGGCAGCCCGGCCTGCGGGACCGGCACAACCTGGGCGGCGCTCGGCGCACGGTGGACACCTGCCGCGGTGCGGCCACCCTGGAGCCGGGCCTGGTCTCGCGCTCCGGCTGGGCGTTGCATGACGACGGCACTTCGATGCTGTTCGACCCCGATGGCTGGGTCCGGGCCCGCGCCGGCGGCGGCGCGCTGGACTGGTACTTCTTCGGCTACGGGCACGACTACCCGGCCGCGGTGCGCGACTACCTCGGCTTCGGCGGCGCGGTGCCGCTGATCCCCCGCTGGATGCTGGGCGCCTGGTGGTCGAAGTACTGGCCGTACTCCGACCGGGAACTGCGCGAGCTGGCCGAGGAGTTCCGCGCGCGGGAGTTGCCGCTGGACGTGCTGGTGATCGACATGGACTGGCACCTGCCGGACAGCTGGACCGGCTACACCTGGAACCGCGAGCTCTTTCCGGATCCGCACGGTTTCTTGAGCTGGCTGCATCAGCGCGGCCTGCACAGCACGCTCAACCTGCACCCGGCACTCGGCGTGCAACCCTTCGAGGCGGCCTACCGCGACTTCGTACACGCCATGCGGCTCGACCCGGACGCCGAGGAGTCGGTGCCGTTCCACGTCACCGATCCGGCCTACCTGCGTGCCTATTTCGAGCTGCTGCACCATCCGCTGGAGGACCAGGGAGTGGACTTCTGGTGGATGGACTGGCAGCAGGGACGCAGCTTCGGCGAGCCCGGCATCGACCCGCTGCCATGGCTGAACCACCTGCACTTCACCGACCTCGGCAGGCACCCGGAGCGGCGGCCGGTGACGTTCAGCCGGTGGGGTGGGTTGGGCAGTCACCGTTATCCGATCGGCTTTTCCGGCGACTCGTTCGCGCAGTGGTCGGCGTTGCGGTTCCAGCCGCGCTACACCGCGGCCGGCGCCAACGTCGGGTACGGCTGGTGGAGCCACGACATCGGTGGCCATGTCGGCCCGGACGATCCGGAGCTGTACGTCCGGTGGGTGCAGTTCGGCGCCCTGAGCCCGATCCTGCGGTTGCACAGCAATCAGGATCCGGCCTCCGAACGGCGGCCCTGGATGTTCGGCGAGCGGGTGCTGAGCGCCGCGCGCGAGGCGTTTCAGCTGCGGTACCAGCTGGTTCCTTACCTCTACACGGCGGCCCGGCTGGCCGCCGACACCGGCATCGCACCGGTCCGCCCGATGGCCTGGCTGGCCCCGGACCAGGACAGCGCCTATGCCGCCCGGTTCCAGTACCAGCTCGGGGAGGCGATGGTGGTGGCTCCGGTGCTGCACCCGGCCGAGCCCGGCACCGGGCTGGCCATCGTCGATGTGTGGCTGCCGGCCGGCGAGTGGGTGGAGCGCAGCACCCTGGAGCGGTTCACCGGCCCGCGCTGGGTCCGCCAGCTGGCCGACCTGCACCGGGTGCCGCAGTTCGTCCGGCTCGGCTCGGTATTACCGCTTGCCGAAGTCGCGCCGACCACAGCCGCCGAGCCGGCCGACCGGGTGATCCTGGAGGTCTTTCCGGCCGCCTCGGGCACCGGCCGGCTGTACCAGGACGACGGCAGCAGCTCCGACTACCGCCGCGGCCAATTCCACTGGGTCGAGTTCGCCACCACGATGCCGGACGAGTCCCGGTGTGAGATCAGGATCCTGCCCGGCGCCGGTACCGGTGCTCCTGATCAGCGCCAGTACCGGCTGCGGTTGGCCGGCACCGTGCCGCCCCGGGAGGTGCTGCTCGACGGCGAGCCGCACCTCGACTGGCGGCAGGACGGCCTGCTGACCGTGATCGAGCTGCCGCCTCGGCCGGCCGACCAGCCGGTTGTGGTGCTGGTGAGTGCGGATGGCCCGCTCTGCGCACTCGGCCCGGCGCACGACGCCGCCGTGCGGGCCGCTGATCTGCGCCGGCTGCTGGGCCGGCCCGAGCTCACCGAACCGGAGCTGGCGCCGGCGGTACTTGCGCTGCCGGCCGATCATCCGTCCCGGCCGGCGGCGCTGGGGCGGCTTGGCGGGCCGGCACTGCGGGTCGACGAGCACACCGCGCCGGACGAGGCGGCCGAGGTGCTCGGCCGGGTGATCGTCGGGGTGGGTGCCGGCGAACGGGTCAGTGTGCAATGCGACTGGACGCTCGAACGTGGTGAGCAGGTGCAGACCTTCAGCTCGGATCCGGTCGAGGTCGGCGGCGCCGGCCTGGTCATCGACGCGCCGTTCCGCTGGGACGACTCGCTCACCGCAACCCGCTGGTCGGTGCTGGTCAGCGCCTGCTGGGATTCCCGCTGGGGTGAGGTGCGACTGGAGCACCGGCACCGCGGTGCGGTCCTGAACCCGAGCCTGCCGTCCTGGACGGTGGCGGTCAGCCAGCCCGGCGCCGAGCCGGCGCCGGCGGCCTGGCGGTTGTTCCAGGCCGACCCGTTCGACATCGACTTCGCCGAACTGACCGAGCGGTACGGGCCGCCGCTGCAGCATGACCCGCGCAGCGCGCCTGACCAGGCGTGCACCGTGCACGCCCGGACCAGGCTGAACCTGCCACACGACCGCGAAGTGGCCTTCGCGCACCACACCAGCGACGACGTCGCGGTGTTCGTCGATGGCCGGCAACTGGCCAGCGATGTGACCGGCGCCGGACCGAGCAGGTTCTACGACCTCGACCCCCGGCCGCGACGGACGGAGCCGGTGTACCTGACGGCCGGTACCCACGATCTACTGTTTCGCTGCGCCAAGGCGGCCGAACTGCCCTGGCACCAGTGGTGCCTGACCGTCTCGGCGGTGGATCCGGCCGACGGCGAGGTGCTGCTCGACATCGGCTGCGACGCCGGCGCGCTGATCGGGCCGGTGCTGGTGGTGGAGCCGGACTGATAGTTGCCTTACCGGCGCGGCGGCAATTACCGGCGCGGCGGCAATCCCGGACAAACTAGCCGTTGCCTTGGCGGTTGTGACCGCGGTGGCCGAATCTGGCGGCCGGCTGTCGGCAATTGCCATGTATCACGGGCCGTTCGGCGCGTTCAATGAAATAGTGCTGGTCGAGCGCGAGGACGCGTTGACCACGCTGACCTCGCTGGTCGAGCAGACTGCTGGCGGAACGGGCGCGCTGGTCTTCCTGGGTGGCGAGGCCGGCGTGGGCAAGACGTCGGTCTCGGCCGCGCTGACCGACGCCGTCGGTGACCGGCTCGCGGTGCGCTGCGGCGGCTGCGACAACGTGACCACCGCCGCGGCGCTCGGGCCGCTGGTCGACGCGGTGCCGGAGCTGACCGGCGTCATCGATGACCAGGCCGCCAAACTCGACCGGTTGCGGCTGTTCCGCCGGCTTCGCGCGCTGCTGTCGGCGGCGCCGACCCTGCTGGTGCTCGAGGACGTGCACTGGGCCGACGAGGCGACCCTGGAAATGCTGCGCTTCCTCGGTCCCCGGCTGGATGACCTGCCGTTGCTGGTGCTGGCCACCTTCCGCGAGGACGAGGTGGGCGCGGACCACCCGTTGACCGTCGTGCTCGGCGACCTGGCCACCTCGGCTGGAGTCCGGCGGATGCAGCTGCGGCCGCTCTCGGCAGCCGGCGTCGGTCGGCTGGTGGCGGCGGCTGGCTCGCCGCTCGATGCCGCCGAGCTGCACCGCAGCACCGGCGGCAATCCGTTCTACGTCACCGAGGTGATCGCCGCCGGGCAGCAGCGGTTGCCGGCCACCGTGCGCGATGCGGTGCTGGCCCGCGCCTCCCGGCTCTCGCCGGCCGGACGGGAGGTGCTGGCGGCCGCGGCGGTGCTCGGTCGGGGAGCCGATCTGCATGTGCTGACGGTGGTGTCCGGGCAGCCGGCCAGCGCGATCGACGAATGCGTGCACCGCGGCATGCTGGTCGGCGACGGTCGTACCTGGGCCTTCCGGCACGAGCTGGCCCGGCTGGCGATCGAGCAGACCCTGACGCCGGTGACACGCATCGGACTGCACGCCGCCGCACTGGTCGCATTGCGAGCCGCCGGGATCGGCGACGACCGCCGGCTGGCCCACCACGCCGCGGCCAGCGGTGATCGCGCGGCGGTGCTGCGGCATGCTCCACCGGCCGCTGCCAGGGCGGCCCGGCTGGGCGCGCACCGGGAGGCAGCCGAGCAATACCGGCTCGCCCTACGCTTCACCAAGACCGACAAGGATTCCCTTGCCGGAGAACAGGATTCCACGTCTGGGATGAGTCAGGCCGAGTTGCTGGTGGCGCTGTCCTACGAGTGCTACCTGACCGATCAGCTGGTGGAGGCCTACGATGCTCGGCTGGCCGCCCTGGCGCTGTTCGAGCAGCGCGGCGACCTAGCCGCGGTGGGCACCACGCAGCGCTGGCTGTCCCGGCTGTCTTGGTTCCTCGGCCGCAATGCCGAAAGCCGCCGCTACGCCGACTGCGCGGTCAGCACCCTGGAGTCGCTCGGCCCGAGCTCGGCCCTGGCGATGGCCTACAGCAACCAGGCGCAGCTGGGCATGCTGGCCGGGGATCTGAGCGGCGCCGTCGACTGGGGCAATCGGGCCATCGTGCTTGCGCGCCGGTTCGATGATCAAGACACCGAGATCCACGCGCTGAACAACATCGGCACGGTGCTGGGTGCCTACGGCGACAGCCTGGACGGCTACCAGTCGCTGGCGCGCAGCCTGGACCTGGCGCTGGCCGCCGACTCCTACGAGCACGCCGCGCGAGCCTACGCCAACCTGGGCAGCCTGCTGCACCGCAACCACCAGCCGGCGGACGCTGACCGGCAGCTGCGGATCGGCATCGGCTACTGCACCGAGCGGGGCCTGGACTCCTGGCGGCTCTACATGATCGCGGTGCTGGCGGCCGCGCTGGCCGAGCAGGGCCGCTACGAGGAGGCCCATGCCTGCGTGGCCGAGGTGCTGCGCAAGGCGCAGCTGGCGCCGATCACCCGGATCAGGATCGCCGGGGTGGCCGGTCAGCTTGCCGCCAGGCGGGATGGCGAACCCGCCGGGTACCTGGACGAGGCGCTGGCACTGGCCGGCCCGACCGAGGAGGGCCAGCGACTGGCGCCGATCGCGGCCGCCCGGGCCGAGGCGGCCTGGATCGCCGGCCGCCCGGACCGGATCGTGGCCGAGGTGGACCGGGCCTGGTCGGTGACCGCCGCCCACCCGCATCGCTGGGAACTCGGCGAGTTGAGCTGGTGGCTGGCGGTGGCCGGCGTCCGCCGGGCGGCGCCGGTACCGCTGGCCCGGCCGTTCGCGCTGATGCTCGAGGGTGACTTCGCCGCCGCGGCCGCCGAGTGGCGCGTGCTCGGCTGCCCGCTCTGGGCGGCACTGTCGCTGGCGGCGGCACCGGCGCTGGCCGCGGCGCGGCAGGCCCTGGAACTGGTGGACGAGATCGGCGCCCCGGCGATCAGGCAGGCGATCCTGGCTGACCGGCACGGCCGCGGCCTGCCGGTGCCGCGCGGACCCCGCTCGGCCAGCCGGGCCAACCCGGCCGGGCTCACGGCTCGGGAGATCGACGTGCTGCGGTTACTGGTGGACGGCCTGTCCAATGCGGACGTCGCGCAGCGGCTGTTCCTGTCGGAGAAGACCGTCGGCCATCACGTGTCCGCGGTGCTGCGCAAGCTCGGTGAGCCGACCCGGTCCCGCGCGGTCGCCAGCGCGATCCGGCAGGGCATCCTGCAGCCGCAACCGGACGCGGTGCATGGCTAGGCCCTGGCCTCGTCGGGCAGCTGACCCGGGTTTTCCCGGTTATAACGGCTAAAACGCCAGCAGCATCCCGATAGCCGTCGGCCAATGTAGGGAAGCCGCCCGATGCGGCACCCGGTTGCCGGCCGGTTAGCTGATCTGGTGGGCAGAGTGCCCGCGTGCAATCGAAAGGATTCGACACGATGTCATTGTTCATGGACGTGCACAACCTGGACGGCCCGGTTACCGCCGAGGACGTCGCGAAGGCGCACGCCGCGGACCTGCAGGCCCAGGACGAGCACGGCGTGCACTACCTGCGGTACTGGGTCGATGCCGACCACGGCAAGATCTTCTGCCTGGTGGACGCGCCGAGCGCGGACGCGGCCGCGACCGTGCATCGCGAGGCGCACGGCCTGGTCGCCGACGAGATCTACCAGGTGGCAGAGGGCGAATGAGCACCGGGTGAAGTGGGCGGTTCGCATCTCGATTCAGCAACGCCCTGTGGGAATAGGAAGAAACTCCACCACGACCGGGTTGTAGCAAACAGCGAAACGCACTTGCGAGCCGACCACTCATCCGATCAAGGAGAGGGAGAAAACGCAATGTCCAGCTATCTGACCGGCGAACTGGTTCGCCCACGGCAGGACGACCTCCTGGCCACGGCGCAGTACCAGCGGCTGGTTGCCGAAGCCCGGTCCGGGCGCCCCCATCGGGCGCGGCACGCGATGGCCACGATGTTCGTCGCGGTGGGCCGCCGGCTCGAACCGATCCGCCGCGGCCTCGAGCACGAGACGGCCAGCGTGGCACCGGAACTGCCCTGCGCGTTCAGCCCCTGCTGACCCGGTCGGGTTCAGCGGCAATTCCAGCACATCGCCCGGGGGTCGGCCGCGGTATCCGGTTGGTTATGAATACCGCTCGATGATCGAGGCGTCTGCCAGCCGGGACAGTGCTTCCCGAATGGTACGAGCCCGGGTGTCGCCCACCCCGTCCACGTTCTGCAGTTCGTCGACGGTGGCCGCAAGCACCTTCTGCAGGCTGCCGAAGTGCTCGACGATCCGGGTCAGCACCGAACTCGGCAACCTCGGCACCCGGGACAGCAGCCGGTAGCCACGCGGACTGACCGGCTGGTCCAACGCCTCCAGCGTCGCGGGATAGCCCAGCGACTTGGCCACGTTGGTCAGATCCAGCAGTTCGGCCGAGGACAACTCGGACAGGTCGGTCAACGACTGCTCGACCGTGCGGTTACGCCGGTTGACCGGCAGGTAGTCCCGCACGATCAACTCCCGATCGGAGTGCACGCCGGCCATCAGCTCTTCCAGTTGCAGCGACAGCAACCGGCCGTCGGTGCCCAGCTCGGCGCCGTAGCCGGCGATCTCGTCGGAGATCCGGGTGACCATCTCCAGCCGCTGGGACACCGAGGCGGCGTCCCGGACCGTGACCAGATCCTCGATCTCCAGTGCCGACAACGTCTGCGACACCTCGTCCAGCCGGGACTTGTACCGCTCCAGGGTGGCCACCGCCTGATTGGCCCGGGACAACAGTGAGGTGGAGTTCTCCAGCACGTGCCGGCGGGCGCCCAGGTACAGGCTGATGATCTTCATCGACTGCGATACCGAGATCACCGGGAAGCCGGTCTGCTGCGCCACCTGCTGCGCCGTCCGGTGCCGGGTGCCGGACTCTTCGGTGGGGATACCCTGGTCCGGCATCAGGTGGGTGGCGGCCCGGAGGATCCGGGCGAGGTCGGTGGTGAGCACCACCGCGCCGTCCATCTTGGCCAGCTCACGCAACCTGGTCGCGGAGAACTCCACGTCCAGCGGGAAGCCGCCGGTGCAGATGCCCTCGACCACCCGGTCGTAGCCGAGCACGATCAGCGCGCCGGTGTTGCCGCGCAGGATTCGCTCCAGGCCGTCTCGCAGGTCGGTGCCCGGTGCCAACGCGGCCAGCACGGTGCGCACGTCGTCGCGATCGTAGGTCGCCATCTGCCCACCGCCCCTCTGGTCGCGGATCGTTGGTCCCAGGCCGCGTTGCCTCGAGATCGATCCATCGGCTCAACATCGCACTATCGGCTGACCTGCCTCAAGGCCAAGCCGCGCTCAATAGCCGCGCCAGACAGTGTAGGGCGCTCAGCGCCCCCGGCCCACCTGCGAGAGCAACTCCCATGCCTTGGCCACGGTGGCCACCTCCAGAACCTGCATGCCCGGCACGTGCGACCACTGCGAGCCGGCCGGCACCAGCGCCTTGCGAAAGCCCATCCGGCCGGCCTCGGTGAGCCGGCGTTGCACACTGCTTACCCGCCGGACATCGCCGGTCAGCGATACCTCGCCGATCGCGCACATGGTGGCTGGCAGCGCGTACTCGTGGGCGGCAGAGGCGATCGCCAGCAGCACCGCCAGGTCCACCGCCGGCTCGATGATCTTGATACCGCCCACGCTGGCCGCGTAAACGTCCCGGTCAATCAGTTGGGTGCCGGCGTGCCGGGCCAGCACCGCGAGCAGCATGTTGGCCCGGGAGGAGTCCAGGTCGGTGAACGAGCGCCGGGCCGAGCCGCCATTGCCGAACGCCGACGAGACCAGCGACTGCACCTCCGAGAGCAGCGGCCGGCGGCCGGTCACGGTCACCGTCACGCAGGTGCCCGGCACCGCGATGTCCCGGGTGCTCACGAACAGCCCGGACGGATCGGGCAGTTCGTCGATGCCCTCCTCGTGCATCTCGAAGCAGCCGACCTCGTCGGTGGCGCCGAACCGGTTCTTGATCGAGCGCAGCAGGCGCAGCGAGGAATGCCGATCGCCCTCGAAGTACAGCACCACGTCCACCAGGTGCTCCAGCGCCCGGGGGCCGGCGATGGAGCCGTCCTTGGTGACGTGCCCGACCAGCACCGTGGCGATGCCCCGCTCCTTGGCGACCGCGCTGATCGAGGCGGTCACCGCGCGGATCTGCGGCACCCCGCCGACGACGCCGTCGACGGTGGCCGAGGCGATGGTCTGCACCGAGTCCAGGATCAGCAGGCCCGGCTTCACCTCGTCGAGGTGGCTGAGCACCGCGCCCAGGTCGTTCTCCGCCGCCAGGTACAGCTCGGGGTGCATCGTGTGGGTGCGGTCGGCCCGGGAACGCACCTGCGCGGTCGATTCCTCACCGGTCACCAGCAGCGCCGGTGAGCCGCTGGACTCGGCGAACTTCTTGGCCACCTCGAGCAGCAGGGTGGACTTGCCGACGCCCGGCTCGCCGGCCAGCAGCAACACCGCGCCTGGCAGCAGGCCGCCGCCGAGCACCCGATCCAGCTCCGCGATGCCGGTCGGCCGGGCACGGGCCACCGAGGCGTCCTGCCGGCTGATCGGCAGCGCGGCCACCCGGGGGGTCACCGGGGCGGGCAGGGTGAGCGCGGCGGCCCGAACCCCCTCCTCGGCCATAGTTCCCCAGGCCTGGCATTCCGGGCACCGGCCGACCCATCGGATGGCGGTCATCCCACATTCGGTACAGGCATAACCGGTCGGCTGACGGCGCGACTGCTTGCCGGTTGACGGCTTGCTTCCGGTGGGTGTGGTCACTGGCCGAACGCTACCGGCGACCGGCGACAAAACCGGTCAGCCGGGCGCCCGGTCAACCGCTGGACTTGGCCAGCCGTCGGGCTGATCAGCCGTTGGGTTCGGTCGGCTCGGTGGCGTCGCTGACCACCGGAGCGGACGCCTCGCTGCTGGGCAGCTGGGTCGGGATGTCCAGGGTGACGGTGGTGCCGTTGCCGAAGGTGAAGGTGACCGACACGGTCTGGGCGGGATACAGGTCGGTGGACAGGCCGGTCAGGGTGATGCTGGGGCCGCCTGGGTCGAAGCCGACCCGGACGCTCTGCCCGGCCGGGATGGCGATCGGCGTGCTGATCGGCGAGGAGCTCGCCGAGGCGGTCGCCGACTCCGACGGGCTCGCCGAGGTGCTGGTTGAGCCGGTCGCGCTGCCCGACGGCGAGACGCTGGCCGATCCGGTGGCGGGCGGGGCCGAGGAACTCGCCCGCCCGCTAGCGCTGGCCGATCCGGTGGCGGGCGAGGTCGAGGAACTGGTCCGCCCGCTAGCGCTGGTCGTGCCGCTAGCGCTGGTCGTGCCGGAGCTGGCAGCCGACGAACTGGCGGAGGGCGAACCCGACTCACTCGAACTCGGCCCGCTCGCGGAACCGGAACTGCTCGGCCCGGAGCTGCTCACCTGCGCGCTGCCGGCGACCGGGCTGGACACCGACTGCAGTTCGACCTGCTGCGCGCCGTTGTTGATGATCACCAGCCGGAGCTGCGCGCTGCCACCCTTGGTGTAGGAACCGCCCTGTTCGTTGGCGGCCACCGAGGCGGTCCGGATGGAGATGGCGCCGGCGTCGGCCGAGGCGCCGTCGATGGGCGGTCGCTGGTTGACCGTCTGGGCATCCTGGCCGGCGGAGCAGCCGGCGATCAGCACCGCACCGGTCGCGACGGTGAGGGCGGCCGTGGCGACCCGCCGAATCGCTCCGCTCCGGCCCGGCAACTCCTTCGCCACGCTCTCCAGCTCCTCAGCCTCAGCAATGTCGAGCGGCCGCGGCTCGGCCGTTTTGGCTCAGCGTAGCGAGGGCCGGCCGTCAGCTCGCCGATAGGGTGGCGGCCCACACTGATGGAGGCGGCCCAGGCGCCGGATCAGTCTCACCTCAGGTCGGCGCCCGGCCGGTGATCGCCGTTGCGCAGCTGTCCGAGTATCCGCCGTGATGAGGGCAAATAGCACATACCCCGGCAAGGTGAGAATGATCTTCGAGCTGGGCGTGTCGTCTCTTCGTGTTACCCTGGTAGGTACCGAAAGGGGTTGCCTCTATGACTTTTGAGGTCGGCGAAACCGTCGTTTATCCGCACCATGGCGCTGCCAAAATCGAGGCAATCGAAACGCGCATCATCAAGGGTGAGGAACGGACCTATCTGGTCCTGAAGGTGCAGCAGGGTGACCTCACCGTGCGAGTGCCGGCTGACAATGCCGAGATCGTGGGCGTGCGCGACGTGGTTGGCCAGGAAGGCCTGGACCGTGTCTTCGAGGTGTTGCGGGCACCGCACACCGAGGAACCGACGAACTGGTCGCGGCGGTACAAGGCCAATGGCGAGAAGCTGGCCTCCGGCGACGTGAACAAGGTTGCCGAGGTGGTCCGGGACCTGTGGCGGCGCGAGAAGGATCGTGGCCTGTCGGCCGGCGAGAAGCGGATGCTGGCCAAGGCCCGCCAGATTCTGGTGAGCGAGCTGGCGCTGGCCGAGGGAACCAACGAGGACAAGGCCGAACTGGTCCTCGACGAGGTGCTGGCCGGCGCAGTCGCCTGACCAGCGCTGTGCTTGGCTGACCAGCCATGAGCGTTGCCTTGGTGCTGGTTGCCGCTGGATCCGGTGACCGGCTCGGTTTCCCCATCCCCAAAGCGCTCGTCGACCTGTGCGGCCGGAGCATCCTGGACCGGTCGATCGCGGCCTTCGCCGGCCAGCCGGAGCTGACCGAGGTGGCAGTAGTTGCCCCGCCGGCTGCCGCCGAGACCATCGCCAGCACGATTCGCGCTAGCTGCCCGCTGCCGGCCGTGGTGGTGCCCGGCGGTCTGACCCGATCTGATTCGGTGCGCCGTGGCCTGGCAGCGCTGTCCAACTCATCGGAATTCGTCCTGGTACATGACGCGGCCCGTCCGCTCGTGCCGGCGGCGTTGATAGCCGCCGTGATCAGCGCGCTGGTCGCCGGCGCCGAGGCGGTGATTCCGGTGTTGCCGGTCGCGGACACGGTCAAGCGCGTCGCTGAGCAGCGGGTGCTGGAGACCCTGGACCGAACCGAACTCTGCCGGGTGCAGACGCCGCAGGGCTTCCGGACCGACCTCCTGCGGGCCGCCTACGCGGCAGCACCGGAACTGATCGCCACCGACGATGCCGGCGTGGTCGAGGCGTACGGGGTGAAGGTCAGCACGGTGCCCGGTGACGAGGCCGCGTTCAAGATCACCACCCCGCACGACCTGCGACTGGCCGAGCTGATGGTGGGTGCGCAATGACACTGCCTCGGGTGGGTGTCGGGGTGGACGTGCACCCGATCGAGTCAGGCCGGGACTGCTGGATCGCCGGGCTGTTCTGGCCGGACATCGACGGCTGCGCCGGTCACTCGGACGGCGATGTGGTCTGCCACGCGGCCTGCGACGCGCTGCTGTCGGCGGCCGGGCTGGGCGATCTCGGCGCGGTGTTCGGCACCGATCAGCCGCGCTGGGACGGCGCATCCGGCATCGACCTGCTGGTCGAGGTGATGGGGCGGCTGCGGGCCGACGGCTGGACCGTCGGCAACCTGGCTGTGCAGCTGATCGGCAACCAGCCCAAGCTCGGCCCGCGCCGCCGTGAGGCTGAAGCGCTGTTGTCCGGCGTGCTGGGCGCGCCGGTCAGCCTGTCCGCCACCACCAGCGACGGGCTGGGCCTGACCGGACGGGCCGAGGGGTTGGCCGCGTTTGCCACCGCTGTCATCGGCCGCTGAGCAGGGCTGGCTCAGCTGAGCGCCTGGGCCAGATCGGCCCACAGATCCTCGACGTGCTCGATGCCGACCGAGAGCCGCAGCATTTCGGCGGGGGTGCCCTGGGCCAGCTCGCCTGGGTAGCCACCGCGCCGTTCCAGCAGCGATTCGACCCCACCGATGCTGGTGGCGTGGGTGATCAACCGCACCCGACGGCACAACTCATCGGCCTGCCGCACCGAGCCCACGGTGAAGGAGATCACCGAGCCGTGATGGTCCAGTAGCTTGGCCACCCGCTCGGCCTGCGGATGGTTCTCGAAGCCGAGATAGTCCACCGTCCGCACCGCCGGGTGCTCGGCCAGCCGATCGGCCAGCACCGCGGCGTTGGCGCAGCAGCGTTGCAGCCGAACCGGCAGCGTGCGTAGTCCGCGCAGCGCCAGGAACGATTCCAGCGCGCCGGGCAGCGCACCGGTCAGGTTGCGCCGATCCATCAGCGAGTCGAAGAGCGTCTGGTCGGTCACCGACAGCACGCCCATCAACACGTCGCTGTGCCCGGCGATCCACTTGGTGGCCGAGTGCAACGCCACGTCCGCGCCGTGTGCCAGCGGCCGGATACCCAGCGGCGTTGCCAGCGTCGCATCGACCACACTGAGCACCCCACGCTGCCGGGCGGCGGCTGTCAGCGCCGGCAGATCGGGCACCGTCAGCCGGGGATTGGTGGGCAGTTCCAGCCAGAGCAGGCTGGCGCCCCGCGGCGCCGAGGCTGCCTCGTCCAAGGCGGCGGTAGTGGCCGCGGTGTCGGTGATGTCGACCACCCGCAGCCGCGCCCGGCCGAGTGCCACCTGGGTGTCGAAGAGGGTTCGCTGGTAGTTGTAGAAGCGGTCGGGCAACACGATCAGCCCACCGGCCGGCAGCCCTTCGACCAGCGCGCTGCTGGCGGCCATGCCGGAGCCGAAGCTGACCGTCCGGCCGCCTTCCAGCGCGCCTACCGCCGCCTCGAACGCCTCGGTGCTGTCGTTGCCCTGCCGGCCGTACAGCCGCGGACCGCCCTGGTGGAAGGTGGCCGAGAGCATCACCGGCTGGTTCACCGGACCGTCGGCTACCCGAGGCGGCCGGCCGGCGGCGACCGCGATGGAGTCCGGATGCAAGGGCTGGCCCGCGGCGTCGTCCATGCGTTGAATCTAGTCGGCTTCGCCAAGATCCGATTCCGTAGGATCGGATCATGACCGTGCTCCCGGACGACGCCAAGGCCCTGCTCGACGACGCCAACTTCGTGGTGGTGGCCACCAGCAACACCGACGGTTCACCGCAGACCTCGGTGCTCTGGGCTACCTACGACGGCGACGACCTGTTGCTCTCGACCGTGCAGGGCCGCAAGAAGGAAACCAATTGGCTCAAGGATCCGCGGACCAGCGTGCTGATCCTGGACCGCAATGACCCGTACCACTACGTCGAGGTACGGGGCACCGTCAGCATGACCACCGAGGACGGTCCCGCGCTTATCGAGCGGTTGTCCCAGGCCTACGCCGGCCAGCGCTACGCCGGTGATGAGGGCACCGACAACATCCGGGTGGTGGTCCGGGTGACGCCGAGCCGGGTGATCAGCCGTGGGGCGCACTAGTACGCCGAGACAAGCGTCCCTGCCGGCACCCGGCATTAGACTTGCCGGGTGACGCTCAGGCTGTATGACACGGCGACCAGGACGGTTCGGGACTTCGTCCCGATGCAGGCCGGCCAGGTGTCGATCTACCTGTGCGGCGCCACCGTGCAGGGCGAGCCGCACATCGGCCACCTGCGGTCCGGCCTGAACTTCGACATCCTGCGTCGGTGGCTGGCCTACCGCGGTTACCAGGTCACCATGGTCCGCAACGTCACCGATATAGACGACAAGATCATCGCCAAGGCGGCCGAGGCCGGCCGTCCCTGGTGGGCCCATGCCGCGCTGTACGAGCAGGCCTTCCGCAACGGCTACGAGACCCTGGGCTGCCTGCCGCCCACCATCGAACCGCGGGCAACCGGACACATTCCGGAGATGGTCGCGCTGATGCAGCGGCTGATCGACACCGGGCATGCCTATGCCGCCGACGGCGACGTCTACTTCGACGTGCGTTCGTTCGCGGCGTACGGGCAACTGTCCGGTCAGCGGGTGGACGAGATGCTGCCGGCCGGCGACTCGGTGGGCGATGCCCGCAAGCGGGATCCGCGCGATTTCGCCCTGTGGAAGTCGGCCAAACCTGGTGAGCCGAGCTGGCCCACGCCGTGGGGGAGCGGCCGGCCGGGCTGGCATCTGGAGTGCTCGGCGATGGCCGGCAAGTACCTGGGCCAGACCTTCGACATCCACGGCGGTGGGCTGGACCTGATCTTCCCGCACCACGAGAACGAGCTCGCCCAATCGGTGTCGGCCGGCGGTGAGTTCGCCCGGTACTGGATGCACAACGGCTGGGTGACCATGGCTGGGGAGAAGATGTCGAAGTCGCTCGGCAACACGGTCAGCATCGCCGAGATGGCCAAGCGGTGGCGGCCGGTGGAGCTGCGCTACTACCTCGGCGGCGTGCACTACCGATCGGCGATCGAGTATTCCCCGGAGGCACTGGCCGATTCGGCAGCGGCCTACGCCGGCATCGAGAACTTCGCGCAGCGCGCCGTGGAGGTCGTCGACACACCGCCCGAGTCGGGTGGGCTGCCGGCGGAGTTCGCCGCGGCGATGGACGACGATCTCAATGTCTCGCAGGCGCTGGCCGTGCTGCACGGCGCGCGCCGGGCCGGCAATGCCGCGCTCGCCGCCTCGGACAAGTCGGCGGTGACCGAGGCGTTGGCCTCGGTGGTCGCGATGACCGAGGTGCTCGGCCTGAACCCGCTGCGCTGGCAGGCCAGCGCCAGCCAGACGCTGACCGAGACGGTGGGCCGGCTGGTGGAGTTGGCGCTGCGGCAGCGGCAGGCCGCACGAGACCGCAAGGATTACCAGGCAGCGGACCAGATTCGGGACACCCTCGCCCAGGCCGGCGTGCAGGTCGAGGACACCGCGGCCGGCCCGCGCTGGACGCTGGCCCGCTGAGGCGAGGAGAACAGGTCGATAATGGCAGGCAATTCGTCACGTCGTGGCGCGGTGCGCAAGGGCAAGAAGGGTGCCACCGTCGGCTCCGGCGGTAACCGGGCGCGTGGCCTGACCGGCAAGGGCCCGACGCCGAAGGCAGCCGACCGCAAGGGGCATCCGGCTGCCCGCAGGGCGGCCGCCGCCGAACGCCGAGCCACCGAAAGCACCCGACGCCGGGGTGGTCCGCGCGGCACCGACGCGCCGGAGTTGCTGGTCGGCCGGAACCCGGTTGCCGAGGCGCTGCGGGCAGCCATCCCGGCCACCGCGCTGTACGTGGCGGTCGGCATCGAGGCCGACGAACGGGTCACCGAGGCCATCCAGCTGGCCGCCGATCGTGGCCTGCCGATCCTGGAGGTCAGCAAGGCCGAGATCGATCGCCGGACCGGCGGCATCCTGCATCAGGGCATCGCCCTGCAGGTGCCCGCGTTCAGCTACGACGAGCTGCCCGACCTGCTGGAGCTGGTGTCCCGCTCGACGACCACACCGCTGCTGGTGGCACTCGACGGGGTCACCGACCCGCGCAACTTGGGCGCGGTGATCCGGTCGGCGGTGGCCTTCGGCGCGCAGGGCATCCTGCTGCCGACTAGGCGCTCGGCCGGTGTCACGGCGACCGCCTGGCGGACCTCGGCCGGCACCGCTGCCCGGATCCCGGTGGCCCAGGTGACGAATCTGGTGCGGGCGCTGAAGGACTGCCAGCAGGCTGGCCTGCAGGTGTTCGGGCTGGACGCCGACGGTGAGACGACGCTGGACGATTTCCCTTACGCCGCCGACCCGTTGGTGATCGTGGTCGGCTCGGAGGGTCGCGGACTGTCCCGGCTGGTGGGGCAGACCTGCGACCTGCGGGTGGCCATTCCGATGACCGGGCAGGCCGAGTCGCTGAACGCCTCGGTCGCCGCCGCCGTAACCCTGGCCGAGGTGGCTCGGCAACGTCGGCTGGCTTGACCGCGGGGGTTACCCCGATCGCCGATGGCCTGGTCAGCAGGGATCGGGCGAGGACAGCTCGACGAAGCAGCAGGTGCCGGTGGCCCCCTGGGTCATGTTCACGATGGTCGACTGGTCGCCGGGCACCGCTCGGATCCAGATGCCGGCCGCACCTCGGGCCATGGTGAACTGCGCCCAGATCGCCGTCCACGGCTGCAGGCCGTGCTCGCTCGGGAACATCTCGACGTTAGGGTCGACCCTTTCCTGCAGCACGTACGGGCCGTCCATCGCGGCCTCGACCTGCTGCCGCCAGTCGTCCGGCTCGGTCAGCCAGCCGGCGACGACGCCGAGCCCGCCGTACAGCAGCGTCGGCTTGAGAACGAGGTTGGTCCGCTGAGCGATGGCGTGGTCCAACAGATCGACTCGGCGATCGCCGACCCGTACCGGGCCGGGCCGCACCATCGCGGTCCAGGGCAGCAGCCGGTCGATGCTCTCCCGCTCGGCGTCGGTGAGCAACGGCCGGTATTCCTCGCCGGCAATGATGGCCAGCGCACCCTTGCTGCCGTAGAGGTAGGTGTCCATCGGCGCGAAGATCTCCACCTCGTGACGTTGGACGGCCGCCAGCACCGGATCGATGAGGCCCGGGCCTTCCGGCGTCATCAGGTCAGGCATGCTCCACAGCCGGTAGACGATGTCGAGCTTGCGATCGCCGAGCCAGACCGCTCCGTCGGCGAAGCTCAGCTGACCGACGTGGCAGACCAGCGGGTCCAGGTCGTGCTGGGCGAGCAACGCCGCGCTCTTTCGCAGGTGCGGTTCCAAGGTAACGAAGCTCTCCGGCCAGTCGGCGATCGCCATCACCGGACGGGACCCGGTCGGCGCCTTGCACTCGACCAGGATGGTGTGCGCCAGCTCCGCGACAGAGTCCAGATAACCCAACCGGTGCTGTGCCACGAACTCGGCGATATAGGGCTGCTCCAGCATGGATTCGTTGAGGAATCCGTTGTCGAAACCAGCCATCGTGCTGCCCATGTTGAGCTCGATCAGCCGGAAGCCGTCCTTGGTCAGGCACAGGTCGGCTCGGGACAGCCGTACCGGCGTGCCGCGGTGACTGCGCAGCACCGCGGCTGCCTGGACCTCGTCCATGCCGACGGCGTCGATGAATCGCTTGATGTCACCGCCAAAAAGTCGATTCGGAATGGCAACGATGGCATCGTGCACATTGTCGAGATCGGCGGCCAATTGCTGGTGCTCGTGGTAGCCGAGAAAGACCGGCCGGGTGAGGGCGCGGGCCCGATAGCTGGTCGCCTCGACGCTGCGCTGCACCGTTTCCGCCACCTGCTGCGCGCTCGCTCCGGCGGCGTAGCCGGCCAGGTAGTCAGCGGTCAGGCTGTTGTGGTCCATCGCTTTGCCACCTCTGGTCGGTGCGGAGGAGCCGAGGATGGCAGCGCACGGCAGAGGAGTCGGAGAGGTCAGCCAACCGAGCGCGTGCTGTAGAAATCAGGATATTCGGGTTATGACTCTAGAACGACATAGGCGAAGTAGCAACGCTTATCGCCGAGCTTCGGGACATGGCAGAGGGACGCCGTCGGTGGCCGGCGTCCCTCTGTTGGTGGGCGGGTGGAGGTCAGTCGCCCAGCCGCTCCCCGGTCTCCGGGTTGAATGTGTGGGTTTCCTCGGTACGCACCTCGAGGGTGATCTCATTGCCGATCTTCGGCGGCACCCGGCCGTCGAAGCGCACGGTGAACGGCTTGGCGCCCCCGTCGTCGCCGACGTCGTGGGTCTTGACGTCGGGCAACTCGCCGTAGACGAAGGCGTCCGCGCCGAGTTCCTCGACCAGGGTGGCCTTCAGCCGCAGTCCGTCACCGTCGTGCGAGGCATGGAAGGACTCCGGCCGGATGCCGAGGATGATCTCCTTCAAGCCGGCCGCCCGGGCCGCCGCGGCGGCGTCCGGCTTCAGCGGGATGGTGATGCCGCCGAGTTGGGCGCCGGCGTCGGTGAAGGGCACCTTGACCAGGTTCATCGCCGGTGAGCCGATGAAGCCGGCGACGAAGGCGTTTCCCGGCCGGTCATAGAGGTTGCGTGGGGTGTCCACCTGCTGCAGCATGCCGTCCTTCAGCAACGCGACCCGGTCGCCCATCGTCATCGCCTCGACCTGGTCGTGGGTGACGTAGATGGTGGTGGTGCCGAGCCGGGCCTGCAGCGCGGCGATGTTGGCCCGGGTCTCCACCCGCAGCTTGGCATCGAGGTTGGACAGCGGCTCGTCCATCAGGAACACGCTCGGTTCCCGAACGATCGCCCGGCCCATCGCGACCCGCTGCCGCTGGCCACCGGACAGCGCCTTCGGCTTGCGGTCCAGGTAGCGCTCGAGGTCGAGCAACCTCGCCGCCGCGAGCACCTTCTTTGCCCGCTCCTCCTTGGAAACACCCTTCAACTTCAAGGCGAATCCCATGTTCTCGGCTACCGACATGTGTGGGTAGAGCGCGTAGTTCTGGAACACCATCGCGATGTCGCGATCCTTCGGCGGCTTCTGCGAGACATCCACGCCGCCGATTCGGATCTCGCCCTGGTCGACGTCCTCCAGGCCGGCGAGCATCCGCAGCGCGGTGGACTTGCCGGAGCCGGAAGGGCCGACCAACACCACGAATTCGCCGTCGGCGACATCGAGACTGAGCTGATTCACTGCTGGGATGGGGTTTCCCGGATAGATCCGGGATGCCTCCACGTACTGGACGGTAGCCACGCTGATCCTCTCGGTGGGTGTTGACCGCACCGGGTACGGGCTCGCGCGGGACGCGTGAGCCTCACGGTATTCCGGTCGGCGCTGTGCCTCCGCCTCCACCGATGGAAAGCGGCAGCCCCGGCCGGCATAGCGGTCTGGACGTTGTCATTGGACATGGCCGCCGAAGCTGGCGTCAAGGCTGCCCGAAATTCGATAAAGGCAAGGTATTGACCAAATGCCCATATGTGTCCATATTGATCCCAGCACTTCCCCCATCCTTGACGGCCGAGCCGACCGTCCCACTTCTTCCCGAGGAGCCTGCATGATTGCTGTACGGCCGTTGGCCGGAATCCGTCGCACAATGGTGTCCCGCATGCTCGCCGGCGCGGTGGCGGTCGGCGCGCTCGCCGCCGGCCTGATCATGCCGGCCCAGGCGAACGCCACCGTCGTCTACGGCATGGATGTCTCGAGTTATCAAGGCAACGTGGCCTGGTCCACCGCCTGGAACAACGGCGCCCGGTTCGCCTACGTCAAGGCCACCGAGGGCACCACGTACACCAACCCGTACTTCGCCCAGCAGTACAACGGCTCCTACAACGTCGGCATGATTCGCGGCGCGTACCACTTCGCACACCCGAACAGCTCGAGCGGTACTACCCAGGCCGACTACTTCGCGAACCACGGTGGCGGCTGGTCGGCCGACGGCAAGACGCTGCCGCCGGCACTGGACATCGAGTACAACCCGAGTGGTGCCGAGTGCTACGGCCTGTCCCAGTCGTCGATGGTGAGCTGGGTCCGGGCGTTCTCCAACGAGATCCACACTCGGTACAACAAGTACCCGATGATCTACACCACGCTGGACTGGTGGACCACCTGCACCGGCAACTCCTCGGCGTTCGCGGCCACCAACCCGTTCTGGATCGCCAAGTACAGCTCGACCCCGCCGACTCCGCCGGCCGGCACGCCGACCTGGACGATGTGGCAGTACGCCTCGTCCGGCACCTTCCCGGGTGACCAGGACCAGTTCAACGGCGCCTACTCACAGCTGCAGGCGCTGGCCACCAACCACGACTGACCGTTCGGTTCTTCCCGCCCGCACCCGGGCCGTTCGAGGTGGATCGCCTCGGCGGCCCGGGTGGCCGTCCGGCCGCCGGTCGGGCTGGGCTCAGTCGCCGGTGGGCACCCAGTACCGCAGCTTGCCGTTGCGCTCGGCCTCGAACACCCCGCCGTTGTTCTCCATCACCCGGCGGGAGCCGATGTTGTCCGGGTCGCAGGTGATCAGCACCCGGTCGAAGCCCAGCTCCCGGGCGATCGGCAGCGCTGCCCGGAGCATCGCGGTGCCGTGGCCCAGGCGGCGTGCCTTCGGAGCGATGTCGTAGCCGATCAGGCCCGCTTCGGCGAGCACCGGCGGGATCAGCTGGTGCCGGATCCGGATCGAGCCCAGATAGTTCTCGTCCTGGGCCCACCAGTAGGTGCTGGTGTGGGTCCAGCCCGGCGGCGGTGGCACGGCGGGGTCGGCCTGCCTGCGCAGGTCGGCGACGAACTCCGCGAAACCCGCCTCGGTGTGCCACCGGTCGCCGAACTCGGCGATGTTCCTGGCCAGCGCCGAGTCGTCGTTCGGCCCGCCGCGGCCCTCGGCGATGAAGTCGGCCGTCGCGTCGCGATACGACGGGGCGAGCCGGGTGGTGGGCTGGATCAGTTCGGGCACCCGCCAGATTCTGCTGTACCGGCTCGGCGCTGACGAATGCTTTTCGGCCCTCTTCGCCGCGGTTCGCCGAGCCGGCAGGGTAGCGGAGCTCAGCGGCGGCTTGTCGAGGCCCGCACGAAGTCGACCTGCTCGGTGACGGCGGCCATGATCCGGTCGGTCACCGCGCGCAGCGTCTCGGTGGTCGGTTCCTGGTTGCGGTAGTCGGACAGGTCGACCCGGTCGCCGACCGAGGCTTCGTGCCGGGGCCGGGGCAGTGGCCGGAACCGGCCGCCGCGGCTGAGGGTGTGCTGCGCCCCCCACTGGCCGATCGGGATCACCGGCACGTCCGGGCAGGCCAGCGCCAGCCGGGCGATACCGGTCTTACCCTGCATCGGCGAGTAGTCGTCGTTGCGAGTGATGGTTCCCTCGGGGTAGATGATGACGCATTCGCCGTCCTTGAGCGCCCGGACCGCGGCCTGCAACGAGTCGGCGGCCTGCTCGCTGGCGCGGTAGACCGGCAGCTGGCCGGCGCCGTTCATCACCCGGCCGATGATCGGCCAGTCGAAGACGGTGTGCTTGATGAGGAAGCGCGGTATCCGGCCGGATTGCCAGATCACTCGGGCCATGGCGGCCGTGTCGGCCTGCGAGATGTGATTCACCGCGACCAGCACGCCGCCGGTCGGCGGCATCCGCTCCAGGTGATGCCAGCGCAGCTTGAACAGCAGCGAGTCCAGGGGGAACAGGACGATGACGCAGAGCCGGATCCAGAATCCGGCCTTGGGCTTGTGCAGGCGGCTCACTCCACCATTCGTACCGGGTGGCGCCGGGTACCGGGCCGGCGGGGTGGCAGTCGGTCCGCCGCCGTTAAGATTGCCGTGCCCTTGCTATGCGGTGGCAGGGAGTGGCCGGCGTGGCGCAATTGGTAGCGCACTCGACTTGTAATCGAGCGGTTCGGGGTTCGAGTCCCCGCGTCGGCTCAAATCAAATGTATTACTTCGGCTGGTGGTTGACGGTTCGTCTTCGGTTGATGGGCGACGGTGTTTCGGTTGATGGTTGACAGTTACTTCGGTTGATCCTTGACACTCCCTCGGTATGAGGGAGCTTTCGGTGGCTGAGCAGCGGCATCAGGCCGTGCTCGCGGTGATCGCGGATGGGTTGTCGGTGGGGCAGGCGGCGGAGAAGGCCGGGGTGTCGCGGCAGACGCTGCATGCCTGGTTGGACCGGTATGAGGCGCAGGGCCT
>JBJMIB010000020.1:0-182744 GCA_045807085.1 Jatrophihabitantaceae bacterium | reverse complement strand
CGTGCGCGAGGACGCTCTGCCCCGCCCGAAGGTGGCCGTGGTCGAACAGGCCCTGCCACGCGGTCAGGCCCGAGATCGGCAGGCTCGCGCCGACGGTGAAGTCGACGTCGCCCGGCAGCGGCGCGAGGTTGCGCGCCTCGATCGCCACATACTCTGCCAGGGTGCCGTCGCGATGCCAGTCCGCGAGGCCGAACACCCGCTGTCCCACCGAAAGTCCCGTCGTGCCATAGCCGAGTGCGGTGACCACTCCCGCCACCTCGTGCCCGGGGATCGACGGTGTTCGGTCACGACCGGCACGATCGGTCCAGGTCGAAGGCCACTCCATCTCAGTCGGGACGAATCCCGACGCATGAATCTCAACGATGACGTCGTTTATCGCCGCGGGCGGCTCCGGCCGCTCCACCAGCGTCATCCCGGCCATTCCCGCAGCCTGGTCCGTCACCACGATCGCTTTCATCTGGGACACCTCTCTGTATCAGTCCTAGCCTGCCCGGTTGGTTTACCTTTTGACACGAGCGCAAAACGACGTCGGCACTTACTCCGCCGAGTTGTCGGCCCGCGTGCCTATTCGGCGATCGCGCCAGCGGCGTCCGTGAGGTAGCCGCAGCCGGTTTTTCACGTGTCCGAGTAGGTTTTGGACGAAGCGGCCGACCACTCGAACTCAGACACTGCCACCGACCGTATTGCGGGCGCACCTGTGCACTGCTTGCTTTCGTTTCGCGCATTGGATCGGGCAGCTTGATCGAGTCCGGAATGATCGAGGTCGTGCTTTACTCGTGAGATGACGAGCACTCCACCTGAGGTCCCGGAGTCGCCAGCGACCTGGGAGAACGTAGTCGTTGGAGAGGTCAAAGAAGCCGTCGGCCACGCGCTGCACAACGACGAGCTGATCGAAGAGGGCGAGGAACAAAAGAAGGTCGCGCACGAAGTCCGCGAGGAGTGGAAGGACGAGCACCACGGCTGAAGAGGACCTTCAGCGGCGGCCTTGAGCCATGACGAGCAGCAGGATGCCGCCAACAAAGATGCCGGCGGCGGCAATGAGATCACCTCGATGATCAGCGCCCCCCGCAGCGCGGCAGTAAAGCTGCGATGGGCAAAACCCGCGACTATCCCAACAAAGACCCCGTAGAACAGGACTGCCGACAGGGCCACTCTTGGTAGCCGTTGAACGAGCTGCGCCCGGGCCTGGATACGGCATCGTCAGTCGGCATCTCGGCCACGATCATGATGCTTCCGGTGCGCGGCAGTGTCGAGTCGACAGGAATGCTGCTGCTCCGGATCGTCGCCGCGCTATCGATACACGGCGTCGACGCCGCGCAGAACAGCAGCGGCTGGTACGCGCTCACGCAGCGCAACCCCTGCGCTGTACTCGGCGATATGCAGCGCGGAGCCGACTCGGAGCGAGTTAGAGAGAGGACGTTCAGGTCTCGATTTGTGCCCCCGGCAGGGATCGAACCTGCGACCGTCCGCTTAGAAGGCGGGCGCTCTATCCGCTGAGCTACGAGGGCCTGCGGCAATGCTAGCGACGGATCGCCGGCGTCGCCGGTGCCGGCGAGGGCCGGTTGACCGTTGGTATCAGCGAAATCCCGGTGCCGATATCAGCGAGGACCGCGCGTTGGGTGTCGGTGCATCGGCCAGAGCCCGTAGTCGACGTCGCGACTATCCGCGGCCCAGCCACCGATGCCCACGATGACCAGGGTCAGCACCAGGATCAGCAAGAGGATCATGGCAGTAAGTCTGCGCTGACCAATATCCCGCCACCAGTGGCAGGAATGCCTATCTTCGTTGAAATCCTGCCAACTGACTGGCAGGATGGCCACATGGCTTTGCGCAAGGTCGCCGTGTTGCTCTTTCCCGGCATCCACCTGTTCGAGTTCGGTGTCGCATGCGAGGCCTTCGGCTACGACCGATCGGACGAAGGACTGCCCAGCTACGAGTTCGTGGTGGCCTCCGAAACCGCCGAACCGGTGCCTACCTACAACGGTTTCAGCATCAGCACCGACGCTCGATTCGGCCAGGCGCTGGATGCCGACCTGGTGATCGTCACCGCCGGGGCGGAGGTGTCGGTGCCGGCCGCGGTGACCGCCACGCTGACCGTCGCGTACCAACGCGGTGCCGCGGTGATGGGGCTGTGTTCCGGCGCGTTCGCGGTGGGCGCGGCGGGCCTGCTGGACGGCCGGCGCTGTACCACGCACTGGCGGCACGCCGCCGCGCTGGCCGAGCGATTCCCGGCCGCCGAGGTGGATCCGAACGTCCTCTACGTCTGCGATGGCCGGGTGTACACCTCGGCCGGCACGGCAGCCGGGCTGGATCTGTGCCTGCACCTGATCCGGGACGAGCACGGCGCCGAGGTCGCCAACGCGGTGGCCCGACGGATGGTGGTGCCGCCGCAGCGAGCCGGCGGCCAGGCCCAGTACATCGAGACGCCGATGCCGGCGCCGACCTCGGCCGGGCTGGCCGAACTGATGGATGATTTGCTCAGCCGGCTGCACGAGCAGCACTCGGTGAACTCGATGGCACGCCAGCTGAACATGAGCCCGCGCACCTTTGCGCGCAGATTCACCGAGGCCACCGGAACCACCCCGCACGCCTGGCTGCTCCGGCAGCGAGTGTTGTTCGCCCGGCGGCAGCTGGAATCGAGCACCGAGCCGATCGACGTCATCGCCCAGCGGTCTGGGTTCGGCTCCGGCGCCCTGCTCCGCCACCACTTCCAGCGGCACACCGGGGTAGTGCCGACCGCGTACCGCAAGGCGTTCTGCCCGGCCGCGCGGCGATCCGGCTAGCCTTCGCAGGCGGCGTCCGCCCGCGCTCGTCTTCGTTCCGCCTACGAGCCGCCGCCCTCAACTTCAGAGCCGCGCTGCCTCGGCTGACTTGTGCGCTGTCCCCAGGCTCGCGCGTTATCCACATCTTCGCTCAGCCGCCGCCGCGCGCCGTCCCGCCGCGATCTAGTGGAGCCAGCCCGATGCGGGCCTGAGCAATCTCGTGAGGAGCAGCGCATGAACACAACCAGCATCACGATCGTTGGCAACGTGGTCGACGACGTGGTGAACCGGCCGACCCAGAACGGAATGTCCCGGGCATCGTTCCGGGTTGCCAGCACCCAACGGCGCAAGGACCGCGACACCGGCCAGTGGGTGGACGGCCACAAGTTCTTCGTCAACGTCATCTGCTGGCGAGAGCTGGCCGAGAATGCCGCGTTGTCATTGCGAAAGGGCGATCCGGTGGTGGTCACCGGCCGGATCCACTCGCGGCAGTACGTGAAGGAGGAGAGCAACCGCGTCGCCTACGAGGTCGACCCGGAATCGATCGGGCATGACCTGGCCCGCGGCACCTCGGCGTTCACCAAGCGGCGGCGCGGACTGTCCGGCTCGATCGAGCTGGACGCCGACAACATGCCGATCCGGGATTCCGACCAGGGCTACGAGCTGGTCACCGACCCCGATGAGCTGCTCGATGAGGGCGAGCTCGAAGGCCAGCCGATACCGGTCGGGTTGGGCCGAGCCGGCTGAGGCTGGCCGGGTCGGCGGTCAGCAGGCAGGCCGAGGGATGGGGCCGGCCGGATCGGATCGGCTCGGCCGGTCAGCGGTGCGGCTGGTCTCCGGCCCGCTCCGGCTTCGGGATGTCGTGCGCCAGGTCGTAGCCGTAGTCGCCGTCGTAGTCGGCGGTTTCCGTTGCCACGTAGGTTGGCGCCGGCTTGACGGTTCCCGGGCTGGAGTTGCCGGGCATGATCACGGCCTCGTGTGCCAGGTCGTACTCGAGGTCGGAGCATTCGGCCTGGTCCGTCAGGCTGGGCGATTTCTGCTCCGTCATCGGTATCTCCGTCCGGCCGCCGCATCAGTCGATCCGAGCCTACGACCCGATCGGCGCCAGCGGCAGAGCTCGCTGCCCACCGGGCTCTGCCTGGCACCCGACTCGCCAGCAATCCGGCCCTCGCATCGTCGAGTGGTACGGAACATGGCATTTGTCGACCGATATTGCCTAACTATGTCAGGTGATCGTCCACTGCCGGCAGTCGAAAGCGATTGCGGTCGGCCGTCATCCGGCCGCCGCGCGGCGCCGGCGGAGCCGGTGAACTCCAGGAGGCGACGAAGTGTCCAATCCGGCAACCGGAGCGGGTGCATCTGCTCACTTTCCGCTCTCGGACACCGATAGGAGCGGCGTGTCCAGTGACCTGAGCCGGCCGGCGGGTAGCCGCCCGGCTTTCGGCCGCCTGTCGCTGTTCACCGCCTTCTGGTTCCCGTCGGTGATCGTGGGCATGGCACTGCTCGGGATGGCCCTGTGCCGGGTACTCACCGCGCACTTCACCGCCGTCGGCGCGCCCCTGATCATGACCGCCCTGCTGCTGGTGCTGCTGGAACTTCGGCCGCTGGTGCAGGGCTCAGGCCACGACCCGCAGGGCGTGGTGATGTCGACCGCGTTCTCGATGGCCATCCTGTTCATGTGGGGGCCTTGGCCTGCCGTGCTGGTGGTCAGCGTCGCATCGCTGGTCGCGGACCTGCGAGTCCGCAAGACCGCCTGGAAATGCGTCTTCAACATCGGCCAGTACAACGTCTCCATCTGCGCCGGCTGGCTGGTGATGGCGGTGGCCGGCCGAACGCCGAGCCTGAACCATCCGCTGGACCGAACCACCGCCTGGGATCTCAGTTGGATGCTCGGCGCTTGCATCGTCTACTTCCTGGTGAACCTGGTGCTGGTCTCCGGCGCGCTGGCCTGGATGTCCTCGTTCTGGGACCGGGTCAGCTCCGACCTGGCGCACTACACCGCCACCACCTTCTCGGTGTTGGCGCTTTCGCCGTTGGTGGTGCTGGTCTCCAATACCGAGTGGGAGTTGCTCCCGCTCTTGCTCATTCCCCTGGTGCTGGTCTTCAAGATGGCTCAGATGTCTCTGGAGCGGGAACACCAAGCCGGCCACGATCCGCTCACCGGCCTGCCCAACCGGATGCTGCTGCAGGAGTCGCTGGCCGCCGAGCTTGCCAGGTCCAGGCGGGACGGCCGACCGTTCGGGCTGCTGTTGATCGACCTCGACCACTTCAAAGAGGTCAACGACACCCTCGGCCACCACGTCGGCGATCAACTGCTGGTGCACTTCGCCGCCCGGCTGAACAATTCGGTACGCCCTGGCGATCACCTGGCACGGCTCGGCGGTGATGAGTTCGCGGTGATCGTGCCCGATGCCGACGAGGCCGAGGTGCTCGGCGTCGCCGAGCGAATCCGCGCTTCGCTGGCCAACCCGGTGGCGCTGGAAGGCATGATGCTCGAGATCGAGGCCTCGATCGGGCTGGCGATGCATCCGGATCACGGCTACTTCGCCGAGGACCTGCTTCGGCTGTCCGACGTGGCGATGTACATCGCGAAGGAGAGCCGCAGCGGGGTCGCCACCTACTCCGCGCACCGTGACCGCAACTCGGCCGACCGGCTGACCCTGCTCAGCGAGCTGCGTCAAGCGCTTGACGAGGGCACGTTGACCTTGCAGTACCAGCCCAAAGTGTCCTTGGCCGACTACTCGGTGATGGGTGTCGAGGCGCTGATTCGATGGCATCACCCACAGCGTGGCTTCATCCCACCGGATGAGTTCATACCGCTCGCCGAGCGATCCGGCATCATGCATCTGCTCACCGATCGGGTGGTCAGCATCGCGCTGGCGCAGATGGCCGCCTGGCGCGAACTGGGGCTCAGCGTGCCGGTGGCCGTCAACGTCTCGCTCACCGACCTGCTCGGCGGCCGGCTGGCCGACCTGGTCCTGAGCGGGCTGCGTGAGCACGCGTTGCCGACCGGCATGCTCCAACTGGAGATCACCGAACGGGTGGTCGCCCAGCAGACCGAGGAACTGAACTCGATGTTGCTGGATCTGGAAGCCATGGGCGTCACGCTCAGCCTGGATGATTTCGGTACCGGCTACTCCTCATTGCTCAGGCTGCAGAGCCTGCCGGTCAGCGAGATCAAGATCGACCGGGCGTTCGTCTCCCGGTTGTCCGAGAGCGCCTCCACCATCGGCATCGTGCGGGCCATCGTGGATCTGGCACACGCGCTGGGCATGCCGGCGATCGCCGAGGGTGTCGAGACCGAGGCCGAATGGCAGGTGCTGCGCGAGCTGGGCTGCGATGGCGCGCAGGGCTGGCACATCGCCCCCCCGATGTCGACAGAGCGGGCCACCGAGTGGCTGACGGAGTTCAACCGGATGGGCGGTCCGGTCACGCTGGCCGGCCGGCTCAAGCCGGTCAACGTGGAGGTATCGGCGGACGCTGCCGCGCCGGACGGCTCCGCCGAACCAGCGTCGCCACCGGCCAAGCTGCGCTCGCCGGTGTCCGGACGGTCACCAGCCAACGGACGGCTCACGGCGGCCGACCGGCCGACCGAACGGCCGACCGAGCGGTCGCCGGAGCCGGCCGGCGAGCCGGCCGAGAGCTTCGACCCGGATGCGGCCCAGGTCAGCTAACCAACTGCGCATGGCGTCACCCGCTCACGGTGGTGGCGATCATGCCGATGGAACAAGGAGGAGTGTCTGCGACGGTGGACGCCTGGACGGGGATGGGCGAAATGCCGGGACGGGAGTTGAGCTGGCCGCGCCGGCATCAGCTGGTGCGCTGGCTCGGCGTCGCCACCTGGTTCGTGGTGCTCTTCGGCTTCCCGGCCAACCTGGCGCTCACCGACGGCTCCGGCCGCGAGATTCAGCTTGCGCACGTGCTCACCCTGGCAGTGTTCTTCCTGCTGGTGCTGGCCCGGCTGCTGCTCGCGGCGACCATCAGCCGGCGCAGGGCCGCGTTACTCGTGCTGTTCACCGGCATCACGCTCTGGGCGGCCGGCGCGGTGGCGCTCAACGCCAGCGCCCAGCCCGACCTGACCAAGTTCCCCGCGCCCGGTGAGTGGCTGTTCCTCGCTTCCTACCTGGCCATTGCCGGCTATCTGATCATCGACGAGGCACATTGGCAGCAGTCGACCCCGGTGGCCTGGCTGGATGCGGTCGTGGTCTGCGGCGGCACCACCTGCCTGGCCGGGGCGTTGCTGCTCACCCCGCTCGGGAGCTCGGCCGGCACCGGCGGGGTGCCACTGCTGCTCGCGCTGCTATACCCCATGATCGACACCGCGTTGGCGCTGCTGGTGGTCGGCCAGGTGATGCTGCGGGTTCGCGCGTCCGGCCTGAAGTCGCTGGCGCTGTGCGGCGGTCTGCTGCTGTTCGCGGTGGCCGACCTCAACTTCGTCACCCACCTGGGCGGCGGCACCTACGAATACAACGTGCTGGACGGGCTGGCCTGGGCCGGCGGCTTCGGCCTGCTGGCCGAGGCGGCCTGCCTGCGGCGCACGGTCGGCGCCCAGGCGCTGCCCCGGCGCTCCGGACCCGGCCCGATGATCATCGCCGCGTTCATCGCGACCGGCGTGCTGGCCGTGCGCCCGCATGCTGGTCTCGGCATCTACCTCACCGCGCCGGCGGTGCTGACCCTGGTGGCGGCCGGCGGCCGGCTGATGCTGGCGCTGCGCGAGGCGAACGGCGCCGCCGAGGCGTTCGCGCTGTCCCGAACCGACGACCTGACGCTGCTGCCGAACCGCCGCTCGGTCTATGCCCGGCTCGAGCAGGTGATGGAATCCGGCGGTCCGCTCGGACTGATGCTGCTGGACCTCGACGGCTTCAAGGAGGTCAACGACACCCTCGGGCACGCGGCCGGTGACTCGGTGCTGCAGCTGGTGGCACACCGGGTTCGGCAGGCGCTGCCGTCCTCGGTGTTGGTCGGCCGGCTTGGCGGCGACGAGTACGCCATCGTGATGAACAGCCAGGATCCGTTGCTGCTGCTGGAGACCGCGAACGTGGTGCTCGACGTGGTCCGCCAGCCGACGCTGGTGGACGGCATCGAGCTGAGCACCTCTGCCTCGATCGGCATCACCTCCCGCACCGAGCAGGACATCCAGAGCACCGAATTACTGCGTCGAGCCGACGTGGCGATGTACCAGGCCAAGGCCACCCGGGCCGGCGCGCTGATCTACGACGCGCACTCGGACGACTTCTCCCGGCAACGGTTGCGGCTGGCCGAGGAGCTGCGGCGGGCCATCACCGACGGGCAGCTGGTCATGTACTACCAGCCGCAACTGGACGCGGCGACCCTGCAGGTATGCGGGCTGGAGGCGCTGGTGCGCTGGCAGCACCCGCAGCAGGGGCTGCTGGCACCGATCGAGTTCCTGCCGGCGGCTCGGCGCGACGGGCTGATGCTGGGTCTGTCCGAGGCGGTCAGCCGGTTGGTGATCGCCGACCTGCGCCGCTGGCGGGCCAACGGCCTGCGCCCCCGGGTGTCGGTGAACTGCGCGCCGCCGGAACTGCTCAGCGGGGTGTTCCTGCCCCGGCTCTACGAGGAGATGGCCCGGGCCCAGCTGCCGCCGGAGAGCCTGGTCATCGAGGTCACCGAGGACACCTTCATCACCGAGCCGGAACGGGCCCGCAGCGTGCTCACCGACATGCGGGCGCATCGGTTGCAGATCGCCATCGACGACTACGGCACCGGCTTCTCCTCGCTGTCCTACCTGCGTGACCTGCCGGTACAGGAGCTGAAGGTGGACCGATCCTTCATCTCCTCGATCACCACCGACCAGCGCAGCCGGATGATCGTCTCCTCCACCTTCCAGCTGGCCAAGGGCCTCGGCCTGCGCACCGTTGCCGAGGGCGTCGAGAACGCCGCGACCGCCGCCGACCTGATCGCGCTCGGAGTCGACGTGCTGCAGGGCTATCACGTGGCCAGGCCGATGCCGTTCGCCGAGGTGGAGCCGTGGGTTCGGGAGCGGACCGCGCTGTCCGAGCGGCGATTCGCCTGACCCGAGGCGGCGAGGCGATCAGGCCGGCACTGGTGTGCCGCCGCCGGCCGGCACCGCATCCGGTAGCCCGGCTCGCTGGGCCGGCATCGGCCGCAGTCGGAAATCGGCCAACGGCGGCACGCTGATCCCGTCCAGGCCGATTCCCTGCATGAACAGCCGATAACCGTCCGGGTTGACCTGCCGTTGCCGGTCGAAGGCCTGCTGGCAGTGCTCGTACACCGGCGTGCAGCGAGCCGAGCCCATATACGTCGCGGTCCGCGCGCCCGGCATGGTCTGCCCGGTCATGCCGGCCAGCGCCAGCAGGCCGCGCACCCGCTCGTCGATCATCATCACCGCGGCGGTGATGTCGTTGGCCCGGACCGCCTGCACCAGCCCGTGGAACAGCCCGGCGGAGACCAGCGCGCTCCACCGGCGCAGGCCGCGGCGGGCACCCAGCGTGGTGAAATCCCAGGTCCGATCGAGATCGAGCCGGGCGGCCCGGGCCATCCGCGGCACATCCAGCGACCAGGGCGGCCGGGCCACGTCAGCCAAGGTCTTCAGGCCCAACTCGCTGGGCCGGATCAGCCGAACCGCGCCGACCGCATCGCCGCCCGGTTCATAGATGCCGATGAACACCGACGTGGCGGCGTACGGGCCGTACTCGTCGGCCAGCTGCTCACGGGTGTTGCCGTAGGTCTTGAGGAACACCGAGGCTTCACAGTTCAGCGCGGCAGCCAACTGCTCGCCGGTCGGGTTGAACCGCATCTGGAACACCGGGGCGCCGTCCATCAAACCTCCCGAATCGCGGTGGCTCAGGCGCCGGTCAGCATAGCCCCATGGGGGCAGAAAGTTGCCTTGGTCACATGTTTCGATAGCGTCAATGTTGCACTCTTGACTGCTCGAAACTGCCTGCATCCGCCGCCAGGTCCGCTCCGCCGCGCGGGAATCCGATCTGGACGGCAGGATCATGCAGTGCAAGACTGCGAATTCTTCGGCCTCATGTCCCACTCCGGGGGGAGTATCTAAGATGTCCGTACCACCCATGCCTACTTTGCGCCGGGCCGCGGTGCTGGTGACCGCGGTCGCCGCCGTGGCCGGCACCTGCCTGGCCCAGGCCACGGCCGCCACCGCGCCGCGGAATCCGCTGCGCGGCGTGGCCAAGGTGCAGGCCCAACAGCACGCCGCCAAGCAGGTCCGCACACTTCAGGCCAGCCAGGACGGCAGCGACCGCGAGGTCGGTGACGCGCTGGAGGTGGCCGACCAGGCCGAGCAGTACGCCGGCGAGCGCAGCGCGCCGGCCGCCACGGTCTCGGCGCAGGCGCTGTTGGCCGCCCGCCAGCAGGCCGCCGCGTTGCCGGCGGCAACCGGCCGGCTGACCGAGATCACCAACCAGCCGCTGGATGCCGAGCCTGCCGGTTACACCGACCCGTTCTGGTCCAACCTCGGCTCCGGTTTCCGCGACGTCTCCGGCCGGACCACCGCGCTGGCGGTGGACGGCAACACCTACTACGCCGGCACCGCCGACGGCGGGGTCTGGAAGTCGACCAACCGCGGCCTGACCTGGCGTTCGATCTGGGACGGGCAGCCGACCCTGTCCATCGGCGCACTGCTGGTCACCCCGGATCACGCGCTGTGGGTGGGCACCGGTGAGGCGAACACCAACAGTGACTCCTACGTCGGCGTCGGTGTCTTCCGGTCCACCGACCGCGGCGCCACGTTCCACCGGGTCGGCGGCAGCGAGCTGGTCAACCGGACCAGCTTCTACCTGCGCGACGACGGCTACGGCCACGTCTACGCGGCGACCAACCAGGGTCTGTACCGGCACTCCGACCGCACCGGCACCGGCGCCTGGACCCTGGTGCTCAAGCCGGACCCGAACCCGACCGGCTCGCCGTACCTCACCTCGATAATCACCGACGTGGCGATCAAGCCGGGCACCCACGGGCAGGTGGTGCTGGCCGCGCTGGCCTGGCGCAACGGCTCCAGCTACAACGGCTTCTACCTCTCCACCACCGGCGGCGGTGCCGGCTCCTACAGCAAGATCACCCCCACCGGTGACATCGACGCCACCGACATCGGCCGGACCACCTTTGCCTACGCCGCCGACGGCAGCCGGCTGTACGCCATCGTCCAGTCGCCGTCGCTGCTGCTGTCCGGTGGCGCGACCAACCTGCAGGGCGTGTACGTGGTGACGACCGGCAACCCGGCCGGGCCGTACACCAAGATCGCCGACTCCGACTCACTCGGCGCCTCCGGCTCGGCGTTGCAGAACATGCCGGGCTACCACGTCGGCGTTCAGTCCTGGTACAACCAGGCGCTGCTGGTCGATCCGCACAACCCGCTGAAGGTGTACGTCAGCCTCGAGGAGGTCTTCCAGACCAGCAACGGTGGTACCAGCTTCACCACCGCCAGCCCGTACTGGAACTACGGGCTGCCCTGCGGCACCAGCTGCCCGCCGGCCACCCACCCCGACCAGCACGCGCTGGCCGAGACCAATGACCGGCAGATCATGATCGGCAACGACGGTGGTGTCTACCGTCGCCCGCTGAGCAAGGTCGGCTACGGCGGCTGGGCGAACCTCAACGACACGCTGCGCACGCTGCAGTACTACGACGCCGCGGCTGGAAAGGTCGGGCCGAGCAGTGCCAACCGGGGCGGCCTGGCGTACTGGGGCGGCCTGCAGGACAACGGCACCTCGCTGCTGCTGCCGAACCGGTCCAAGAACCTCGAGCCGGCCGGCGGCGACGGCGGCATGGTGCTGGTGAACCCGGGCAACGGCAACCAGGCGGTGGGGGAGTACACCAACCTGGCGATGTACAAGACCAGCGACGGCGGCCACACGTTCACCACGATCAGCCCGGTGTGCGGCTGGTACAACGGCGCGAACTGCGATCCGTCGGCCCGGTTCATCGCGCCCTTCCAGGCCGATGTGCACAACACCAACCACTGGGTGGCGGCCGGCAGCAAGGTCTGGGACACCGTCAAGGGCTGGCAGACCGAGTGCGCCACCACCTGTGACTGGGTGGCGGTACACGACTTCGGCACGGACGCGGCCGGTGGCCTCAACCTGGGCACCGCACTGGCGGTCAGCGGAGTGGTCACCTACGCGGCCTGGGTGGACAGCAGCGGCAACCCGTCGCCGAACTTCGCCACCGGTATCGACACCAACTACGGCGGCAGCTGGCACCGGATCGCCTCGCCGGTGCTGCCCAACCGGTTCATCGCCGGCCTGACCGTGGACCCGGCCAACCCGGCGCACGTCTACGCGATCTACAACGGCTACTCCCGCCGCTGGATCCCGGGTGGCGGCCTCGGCACGGTGTTCGAGTCACGGGACGGCGGCAGCAGCTGGCGCAACATCAGCGGCAACCTGCCGGACGCGCCCGGTGACGGGCTGGCCATCGTGGGCGGCAAGCTGGTGCTGGGCACCGACGTGGGCGGGTTCGTGGCCGACCTGGCGCACCCGACCCGGTGGTCGCGGATTGCCGGCCTGCCGAACGTGGTGATCGACAACGTACGGAAGGTGCCCGGTCAGCGGGCGGCCGTGCTGGCCACCCACGGCCGGGGCATCTGGAAGTTGACACTGAGCTAAACCGGACCGCGCCGGTAGGGCGCGGCAGGAGTTAGCCAGCATCGAGTACGACGGGCGGGCCGGCTGGTCTTGAGGACCAGCCGGCCCGTTGCCTCAACCAGGGCAGTCCCGCCATGCCCTGCGCCCCGGCCTCCATGCCATGCCCTGCGCCCCGGCCTCCATCCGGTAGGCAGCCGGCAACGCGGTGTGCGGCGGCCGGTCCTGACCACTGGCCGTGCTCGGCTGGGCTGCCGCGTCTGGGACACTGGAGTCAACGCGAAATCGAGAACTGAGGGACTTCCAGTGGCGCAGTACATCTATTCCATGCACAAGGTGCGTAAGGCGCACGGCGACAAGGTCATCCTGGACGACGTCACGTTGGCCTTCCTGCCCGGCGCCAAGATCGGCGTGGTGGGGCCGAACGGCGCCGGCAAGTCGACCGTGCTGCGGATCATGGCCGGCCTGGACACCGCCTCCAACGGTGACGCCCTGCTCGCGCCGGGTTCCTCGGTCGGGCTGCTGCAGCAGGAGCCGTCGCTGGACGAGTCCAAGACCGTCCGGGAGAACGTCGAGGACGCGGTGGCCGAGATGCGAGGCTGGCTGGCCCGGTTCGAGGACGTCTCGGCCGCGATGGGCGATCCGGACGCCGACTTCGACAAGCTGCTCTCCGAACAGGGCGACCTGATGGAGAAGATCGAGCACGGCGAGGCTTGGGAACTCGATTCCCGGATCGAGCAGGCGATGGACGCGCTGCGCTGCCCGCCGGGCGACGAGCCGGTCACCCATCTCTCCGGCGGCGAGCGGCGGCGGGTGGCGCTGTGCAAGCTGCTGCTCGAGCAGCCGGATCTGCTGCTGCTGGACGAGCCGACCAACCACCTGGACGCCGAGAGCGTGCAATGGCTGGAGCAGCACCTGGCCAAGTACCCGGGAACCATCCTGGCGGTGACCCACGACCGATACTTCCTGGACAACGTCGCCCAGTGGATCTTGGAGCTGGACCGAGGCCGGGCGCACCCGTATGAGGGCAACTACTCCACCTACCTGGAGAAGAAGGCCGAGCGGCTCACCGTCGAGGGCAAGAAGGACCAGAAGCTGCAGAAGCGGCTTCGCGACGAACTCGAGTGGGTGCGGCAGAACGCCAAGGGACGGCAGGCCAAGTCCAAGGCCCGGCTGCAGCGCTACGAGGAGATGGCCGCCGAGGCGGAGAAGACCCGCAAGCTGGACTTCGAGGAACTCCAGATCCCGCCGGGTCCGCGGCTGGGCAGCGTGGTGGTCGAGGTGAGCCATCTGGACAAGGGCTTCGACGGCCGGATGCTGGTCAAGGACCTGTCCTTCTCGCTGCCGCGCGGCGGCATCGTCGGCGTGATCGGTCCGAACGGGGTCGGCAAGACCACCCTGTTCAAGACCATCGTCGACCTGGAGAAGCCGGACTCCGGCGAGGTGCGGGTCGGCGAGACGGTCAAGGTCAGCTATGTGGACCAGGGCCGGGCCGGCATCGATCCGAAGAAGTCGGTGTGGCAGGTGGTCTCCGACGGCCTGGACCACATCAACGTCGGCCAGGTGGAGATGCCGTCGCGGGCCTACGTCTCGGCGTTCGGCTTCAAGGGCCCGGACCAGCAGAAGCCGGCCGGCGTGCTGTCCGGCGGTGAACGCAACCGGCTGAACCTGGCGCTGACCCTGAAGGAGGGCGGTAACCTGCTGCTGCTGGACGAGCCGACCAACGACCTGGACGTGGAGACCCTCGGCTCGCTGGAGAACGCGTTGCTGGAGTTCCCCGGTTGTGCCGTGGTGATCAGCCACGACCGGTGGTTCCTGGACCGGGTGGCCACCCACATCCTGGCCTGGGAGGGCACCGAGGAGAACCCGGCGCAGTGGTACTGGTTCGAGGGCAACTTCGAGTCCTATGAGAAGAACAAGGTCGAGCGGATGGGCGCCGAGGCGGCCCGGCCGCATGCGGTCACCTACCGCAAGCTGACCCGCGACTGAGTTCCGCTCGCTGCCCTGAGGGGGTTCGGTGGCCCGGTTCATTGCCCGCTGCGCGATGCGCTGGTCGGACATGGACGCCTACGGCCATGTGAACAACACCGCCTACCTCGCCTACCTGGAGCAGGCCCGGGTGTCGATGTTCTTCGATCGGTACGACTCCACCTTCGCCCGCGGCACGGTGGTCGCGCATCACGAGATCACCTACCTGCGGCCGGTGGTGTACCACCCGGAGCCGCTGCGACTGGAACTGTGGATCGACCGGGTACGCGGTGCCGATTTCATCGTGCGGTACGAGGTGTTCGACGGCGATACGTTGGCCGCGACCGCGGCCACCCGGCTGGTCACCTTCGACTTCGCGAGCAACCGGCCGCGCCGGCTGACCGCCGACGAGCGGGGCCTGCTGCTCAGCTACACCGATCAGCTGGCCGGCTCGTGAACCTGTCCCGAGCCGAGCTGGCCGACTTCGCCCCGATGGCCGAACGGGCGGTGTCGGCGGATCCGGAGGCGCTCATCCGCCTGCGCGGAGCAGCCGGCTCGGCTAGCTCGGCTGGCGCTGCCGGCTCGGTCGGGCAGCCGGCGGGCACCATCGCCGGCTTTGTCCGGCTGCCGTACGACGTGCTGGCCGGCCGGACCATCGCCGGACCCGTGGCCGGCGCGTTCGACAGGACGTTCGGCGCGGCGGACTTCCTTCGCTGGCAAGCGGAATCCGGCCCGGAAGCCGGCCCGGAACCCGCTTCGCGGGATACCCGCTGGCTGACCGGCCTGCCGCCCCGGTCCGGCTGGCGACGGATCGAGGTGGTGCCGGACCGGGCGATCCGGGAGGTGGTTCGCTCCGGCGCGCTGCTGGCCCGGGATGCCACCAGCCGGCCGGAGCAGCAGGCGCTGTTGAGTTCGATCGTGCTGACCGTCTCGGACGACGGCCGCAACGTGGACGTGCCGCTCGGACCGCTGAGCGCACTGACCCGGATGGGCTTCCTGCCGCGCGGTAGCGAGGCCGCGGTGGACACCGCGCCAGGCTGGATCCGGGTCGCCGCCGCCTACGGATCCACTTATGTCAGCGACGGAAACCCACTCGGGCTGCTGTCGCTGTAAAGGCCAGGATGGACAACCCTGTTCTAAGCTAAGCCCAAACTCGATTTCGATAGCTCGGAGGGATGCGATGGATATCCTCGACCTGACCGGCAAGGTCGTCATCGTGACCGGTGCGTCGTCGGGGATCGGCGAGGCCACCGCCCGGGCGCTACATGATGCCGGCGCGCAGCCGGTGCTGGCCGCCCGCCGGACCGACCGGCTCAGCCAGCTGAGCGAGCAGCTCGGTGGTGCGCTGGCAGTGCCGACCGACGTCACGGATCCGGCCGCCCGGCAGGCGCTGACGCAGGCCACCCTGGATCGGCACGGCCGCATCGACGGGCTGGTGAACAACGCCGGGGTCGCCCTGCACGCGATGCTCGCCGATGTCGGCCTGGCCGAGTTCGCCGAGCTTCTGCAACTCAATGTGGTCAGCGCGCTGGGCATGATGCAGGCGGTGCTGCCGGCCATGCGCAGCCAGGGCGGTGGTCGGATCGTCAACGTCTCCTCGGGCACCACCCGGATGGCACCACCGACGGTGGGCGCCTACGCGTCGGCCAAGGCGGCGCTCAACATGCTCGGCGAGGTGGCCCGCAAGGAGTGGGCGGCGGAGAACATCGTGGTTTCGACGGTACTTCCGTCGCTGACCGCGACCGAGTTCGGTGGCGGCAGCTACCGGCTCGGCGACGAGATCATCCCCGGCTTCTTCGTGCAGAGTGCCGACTACGTCGGCCGGATCATCGTGCGCGCGCTGCGCACCGGCGAGGCGGCCATCGACATCCCGCACGGCGCCGAGCAGCCCGAGCTGACCGAAGTTCCTGCTGGCTGAATACTGGACTCCAATCCTCACCGCACACCGAGGGTGACCGGCACGCCGTGGTCGGCGACCGTGCCCAGCACCACCGGTGAGCCATCGACCAGGCCGCCGGGAACCCATAGCTGCACGGTCAACCGAGGCGGTTGGTAACCGCGCATGTCACTGGCCGGATCGCTGGCCAGTACCGGACTTTCCATGGCGATATGGGCAATCGGAATCCGGCTGCCGGCCGCGTCGATGACCGAGGACACCTCCTCGACCTCGGACGTCGGCCAGTACTGCCGGGTGATGGAGTGCCACACCACGGTCAGCACGCCGGCGTCCGGCTCGCCGGCCAGCTGGTCGGCCAGCCAGGTCGCGGCCGGTGCCTGATCCACTATCACCGGGTACGAGGCAGCCACCTCGAGCGCCGCCTGCAGCCGCTCGAAGCGGTGCAGGTCGTGCGGCCAGACGAAGGACGTTAGCCGCAGCCGGCCCGTGGCCGAGGCCGCGTCGATCGGGGCAAGGTCGCAGCCTCGGCGCGATGTGATCGAGAACGCAACGGGCCAGACCGGCCCGAGTACCGCGCCGGTCAGCCGCAGCGGTGAGTCGGCCGGCCCGAAGCGCCAGCCGTCGCCGACCACGAGGAAGCGGTCCACCAGCAGGTTCAGCCCGGCCGAGGCGCCGACCTCCAGCAGCCGCACCTGCGTCAGCCCGGACCGGCGCACCGCATCGAACAGCCCGACCAGCAGCGGCACCGATCGCCCCGGCTCGTTGGTCTGCGGCGCGATCCGCAGCGCCTCCCGCAACTCGGCAACGTGCGTCCGCAGCACCGGCTCGAAGTGTGACCAGGCGTCATCGGGCGGCTCGGTGCCACCCAGGTTCGGGTAATAGCGCACCAGCTCGGGAGCCTGCCCGGCTAGCACCAGCCGCTGGATGCCGGCCAACAACCGCAGCTGGACGATCGCCGAGGTAGGCGCATCGGCCCAGTCCCGGCAGATGTCGACCACCACGCCGCCGGCTTCCCAATCGTCGGCCATCGCGAACATCAACGTCCGATACAACCCGGCCGGCATCATCTCGGCATGCCGGCGGAACCGGTCGGCGAGCGTCTTCACGCCGTCACCTTAGACGGCGTCGGCCGGCGGATCAGGGCTGTCGCCCCGGCCCCGCTGTTATTCCCGTGGCTTTGGCAGCGCGGCTTCGGGGTGGTGCAGGTGGTTGCGAAGTGGTCGTTTGATGGGGTGCCAGGGTGGTGGTTGCCAGTGTGGGATGCCGTTGAGCATGACGGTCCGCCAGCCTTGCGCGGGTGCCAGGTTGTTGTGGTAGCCGCAGGCGATCGCCATGCTGTCGAGGTTGGTGTGGCCGCCGGTGGCCCAGTCGGTGGCGTGGTGGATCTCGGACTTCGCGGCGGGGCGGTCGCAGCCGGGAAAGGTGCAGCCGCGGTCGCGGGCGAAGAGTGCTTTGCGTTGGCCGGGTGAGGCGAGTCGGCGGGCTCGGCCGTAGGCGAGGATGCCGCCGGCGTCGTCGAGCACGGCCGGCAGGACGTTGCCTTGCGCGGCCAGCCGTAGCGCGTCGTCGATGGTGAGGGTGCCGCCGTGGTGGGTGGTGGCCCGGCCGGCTCGGCGTTCCAGGTCGGTGAGGCTCAGGGTGATGATCAGCTGGCTGGGCAGTCCGGCGTGGTCGGGTAGGTCTCCGGTGGCGAGCAAGCGGCGGCCGGCTTCTTCGAAGGCGTCGTGCATGCGCTGCGCCGCAGTGCGATCATCCGGGCCTAAAGCGTCCTCGGGTCGGCGGGCGGCTAGTGGGGTGAGGACCGCCTCCCAGATCGCCTGGCAGGCCGGGGTGAGCCGGCCGTCCAGCAGCCCGGTCGAGTCGGGGAGGCGGGTCAGGGACAGCCGCCGGTGGGCCTGCTGCAGCCGTTGCTCCTCCGGGCTCGGGCCGTCCGGATCGAGGTGGGCCAGGATCCGCTGGCCGAGCAGCCGCAGGGTGCGCGGATCGCTCGTCCGGCCATGTTCCAGCAGGGTGATCTCGACCGCGGCGGCATGCTCAGCCTGCGCCGCGGCGGGTATCGCTTCCACCGTGTCGGCGATTGCCGCCGCGTGTTCGGAGCCGACCTCGCCGGCCTCGAACGCGGCGGCCGTGGCGGGCAGCATCGGCTCCAGCGGCTCGCCGGTCAAGCTCCTGCGGGCACCGAACCGCTCGACCGCCTGGGCCCGCTTCCGCGCCTCGGTTCGGGTGCAGCGCAGCTGAGCCGAGATCAGATCCGATAGCCCGCGAAAGCCCAGCGTGCCGGGCACATTCCGCGCGTTGAGTTCGGCCAGCACTGCCAGCTGCCGGTATTGCGACCGGGAAAGCTCGGCCTCCAGCTCCACCACCGACGCGAGGAGTTCGGCATCTGTCGCGGTTACGAGGTGTTCGAGCACATGTTCGATTCTACCTTACCGAACATCAGAAGGCAACCACGCGAGCCAGCAATTGCCTTTATGCTAAAGGCGAAACTGCGGCCCGCAGCGCAGCCGCGGAGAAGCGCAACTCCTCGTCGGCGCGCCTTTGTCTCTAGCCGTTACCGGTGGAGTACCGGCAGCCTCCGCCGCGGCACACATCCTGGCTAGGCCGCTAGATCCGCAGCCATACCGCGGTATTCGCCGGCAGCTTGTCCGCCTCTAGCGGCCCGGAGGCCAGCAGCACCTCACCCGGCGGCAGCTCCACCGGCACGTCCGAGGCGTTCAGCGCCACCGCCAGCGACCGGCCGCGCCGGTAGGCCAGGCAACCCTCCGGCGCCTGCTGCCAGCTGAAGGCCGAGCCGTGCAGCTCGGGCAGCGACCGGCGCAGCCGCAACGCCTTGCGGTACAGCGACAGCGTCGAGTCCTCGTCGGCCAGCTGCGCCGCCACGGTGAGGTCACGCCACGCCTCCGGCATGGGCAGCCAGGACGAGTTGCCGGAGCCGAAGCCGAACGGCGGCTCGGTGCCCTCCCACGGGATCGGCACCCGCTCGCCGTCCCGGCCGCGCTCGGTGTGACCGCTGCGCTCCCAGGTCGGGTCCTGCAGCACCTCGTCCGGCAGGTCCACGTTCTCCAGGCCCAGCTCCTCGCCGTTGTAGATGTAGGCCGCGCCCGGCAGCGACAGGGTGAGCAGCGCCGCCGCCCGGGCCCGCGCCCGGCCGACCCGGCCGCCGCCGTAGCGGGTGGCGTGCCGCACCACGTCGTGGTTGGAAAGCACCCAGGTGCACGGCGCGCCGACATCGGCCATCGCGGTCAGCGAGTTGTCGATGGCTCGGCTGAACTCGACCGCCGACCACGCCACCTCGACCAGCCGGAAGTTGAAGGTCAGGTGCAGCTCGTCCGGCCGGACGTAGCGGGCCAGCCGCTCGTCGTTGGCCACCCATGCCTCGCCCACCGCCATCCGGTGCGGGTAGCGATCCATCACCGAGCGGAACATCCGCAGGTGCTCGTGCACCCCGTCCTGGTCGAAGCGCAGGTCGGGGGACAGCTGGGTGTTCGGCCCGGTGTAGTTGGTCAGATCCATGTCCGGCAGGCCGGCCGGCTTGGCCAGCGAGTGCGCCACGTCCACCCGGAAGCCGTCGGCGCCGCGGTCCATCCAGAACCGCAGGATCCGCTCGAACTCCCTGGTCACCTCCGGGTTGTCCCAGTTCAGATCCGGCTGTTCGGGGGCGAACAGGTGCAGGTACCACTGGCCGTCCGGCACCCGCTCCCAGGCCGAGCCACCGAACATCGCCGGCCAGTTGTTCGGCGGCAGCGAGCCGTCCGGGCCCTGGCCGTCCCGGAAGATGAACCGGGCGCGCTCCGGTGAGCCGGGCGGCGCGGCCAGTGCCTGCTGGAACCAGACGTGCTGGTCGGAGAAGTGGTTCGGCACGATGTCGACGGTGATCTTGATGCCCCGAGCGTGCGCCTCGGCCACCAGCGAGTCGAAGTCGGCCAGCGTGCCGAATATCGGGTCCACGTCGGTCGGGTCGGCCACGTCATAGCCGCCGTCGGCCATCGGCGAGCGGTAGAAGGGGCTCAGCCAGATCGCGTCGATGCCCAGCAGTCGCAGGTAGTCCAGCCGCTGCCGGATGCCGACCAGGTCCCCGATGCCGTCGCCGTTCCCGTCGGCAAAGCTGCGCGGGTAGATCTGGTAGAAGATCGCCGAGCGCCACCAGTCGGCGCCGCTGAGATAGGCCGCGCCGCTTTCCACCCCGCTGTAGAAGTCCAGATCCTGCTGGATGTCGGAATCGGAGAACGGATTGTGCTCCGATTCGAGGGGGCTGGTGTGCGGGTCGGACACGCGATCCTCCATGCTGCGCTGCTGGGAGAGGTGGAACAGCAGGCCTCGTCGGGGTTTCCTGGTTCGAGGCCGCGTAGTCAGGCTAGCTCAGCCACGCCCGATTCTGTAAGCCTTTGCAGGCGAGCTCCGGCGGGCTCGGGCGAGCCGGCGAGGCGGCCGAACTGCCTCGGTGCCCACCGGCTCAGGTGGGGCTGTTGCGCATTGATTCGGCCGCCATCGTGAGGTAGCCCCGGAGTTCGTCGGCCAGCTCCGGCGGTAACTCCAGCGAGTCCAAGGCGGCTGACATATGCCGCAGCCAGGCGTCCCGCTCGGCCGAGCCGATGGTGAACGGGACGTGCCGCATCCGCAGCCGGGGATGGCCGCGGGTTGCCGAATAGGTGTTGGGCCCACCCCAGTACTGGATCAGGAACAGGGTCAGCCGCTCGGTGGCCGGCCCCAGATCCTCCTCCGGGTAGAGCGGGCGCAGCAGCGGATCGGCTGCCACCCCGGCGTAGAAGCGCTCCACCAGGGTGCGGAAGGTCGGCTCGCCGCCCACCCGTTCGAAGAAGTTCGCGCTCACCATCGGCAGCCAAGGGCACGGATAGTCGAAGACGGTTGCACGCCACCATTGTCTCGCGCCGAATTCCGCCTACCGTGTCGGTATGGCTGAACAGGATGCGCCGGCAGACGGATCAGAGCTCACCGACGACTACCAGGTGATCGTGCTCGGCCTCGGCCCGGGTGGCGGCGAGGTGGCCGAGCGGCTGTCCGAGGCGGGTAGCCGGGTGCTCGGCATCGAGGCCCACCTGACCGGCGGCGAGTGCCCGTACTACGGCTGCATCCCGTCGAAGATGATCGTCCGGGCGGCTGGCGCGCTGGCTGAAGCCGGCCGGGTCGAGCAGTTGGCCGGCACCGCCAGCACCAGCCCGGACTACCGCAAGCCGGCCAGCAGGATCCGTGCTGAGGCCACCGACGACTGGAACGACCAGGTGGCGGTGGACCGGTTGCGCAAGCTCGGCGGCCACTTCGTGCGCGGCTTCGGTCGGCTGGCCGGCCGGGACGCCGAGGGCCGGCCGCGGGTAACGGTGGGCGAGCGGACGTTCGTCGCCGACCAACTGGTGATCGCCACCGGCACCGCTCCGCTGCTACCGGCCATCCCCGGCCTGGCCGAGCTGGCCGGCGACTCGCTCAGCCCGGACGGCCTGGTGTGGACGAACCGGGAGGTGCTGCAGATCCGGCAGGCCCCCGAGTCGCTGCTAGTGATCGGCGGCGGCGCGGTGGGTTGCGAGCTGGCCCAGGGCTTCGCCCGGTTCGGGGTGCGGGTCACCCAGCTGGAGCTGGCCGATCACATCCTGGCGACGGAGGAACCCGAGGCCGCCGAGGTGGTGAGCAGGGTCTTCGAGCGGGAGGGCATCGAACTGCACACCGGGGTTCAGCTCGCCGGCGTGCGGGCCGGCGACACCGGCGTGCTGGTCGAGCTGGCCGACGGCCGTCGCTTCGGCGCCGAGCGGCTGCTGGTGGCAGCCGGCCGGCGCAGCCACCTGCCGGAGCTGGCGCTGGAGAGCGTGGGCCTCGACCCGCACGCCCGGACGCTGCGGGTGGACGAGCACATGCAGGTCGCCGACCGGATCTACGCCGTCGGTGATGTGACCGGTCGCGGACCGTTCACGCACGTCGCCGTCTGGCAGGCCAGGGTGCTGATCGCGCACCTGCTGGACCGGCCCGAGCCTTACGGCGGCTACCACGGGCTGGCCTGGGTGACCTTCACCGATCCGGAGGTGGGCCGGGTCGGCATGTCCGAACGGCAGGCCCGGGACGGCGGCATCGAAGTCGCCGTGGGCAGCTCCGAGATCGCCGCGAACACCCGCGGTTGGATTCACGGCCCGGGCAACGACGGCTTCGTCAAGCTGGTGGTCGACCGGTCTGCCGACGTGCTGGTCGGCGCCACCGTGGTGGCCCCGGCCGGCGGCGAGATTCTCGGCCTGCTCACCCTCGCGGTGCACGCCCGGGTTCCGCTGGCCACCCTGCGGACCATGCACTACGCCTACCCGACGCTGCACCGCGCGGTCGCCGAGGCGCTGCAGGCGGTGCACTGATCCCGGCCGGTGCACTGATCCCGGCCGGTGCACCGATCCCTGGCCGGTGCACCGATCCCTGGCCGGTGCACCGATCTCGGGCGACGCTGCCGTTGACGGACCTTGCCGCTGAAGATTGTCGAACCGGCCTGGCCGGTTAACCTGGTTGCGGAGCGGCCGGCTGCGACGAGCCGGCCAGCCCGGTGAGGATCCGACCGCGCATCTCGCGGGCCACCCGCCATTGCTCCAACGGGCGCACCCGGGCCACCAGCCGCACGGTCAGCCCGTCGGCGTTCAGGCTCTCCACCCCGAGCACCTCCGGCTCGGTCAGGAAGTGCCGCTGCCAGGCGGCGTCGGCATAGACCGCCGCGGCCGCCGCTCGGATGGCCGTTTGGGCCGCGGCCAGGTCGGCGGTGCGCGGCAGCGGCACGTCCAGCACCACCTGCGCGTAGTGCTGGGAGGAGTTGCCGACCCGGACGATCTCGCCGTTGCGGACGTACCAGACGACGCCCTCGATATCGCGCAGCCGGGTGGTGCGCAGCCCGACCGACTCCACGGTGCCGGTCGCCTCGCCTACGTCGATCACGTCACCGACCCCGTACTGGTCCTCCAACATCAGGAACATGCCGGACAGAAAATCCTTCACCAGGTTCTGCGCGCCGAAGCCGACCGCCACCCCGACCAGCGAGGTGCCGGCCACGAACGGCGCCAGGTTGATGTCGAAGACCGCGAGGATGAGCAGGAAGCCGGTTACGAACAGGACGAAGCTGACCGCGCTACGCAGCACCGAGCCGATCGTCTCGGCCCGCTGCCGGCGCCGCTCGGACAGCTGGCCGTCGGCGAAGGCCGCTTCCCGGGCCCGCTCGGCCAGCGGGCTGAGTACCCGTGGCACCGTGCCGGAGATGCTGGAGCGGATCAGCCGGTTGATGGTCCGATGCGAGAGCACCCGGACCAGCAGCGCGACCAGCACGATGGCCGCGCACTGCAGTGGCTTGGTGATCAGGATGCTCGCGTGTTCGTGCCAGAACCCGTGCAGAGCCAGCGGGGTGCTCACGGCTGTCAAGCCTGCCATGGCCGAACTGGCCAGCCGCGCAGGCGCCCATCGGCATTCGGCGCGAATGTCGATGGAGGGCAATTCGACACGGTGGGCAATTCAACGATTAATGGGTGCGCGAAGCCGTTTCGTCAGGTTCACTAGATGCACACGCGGGAGGGTGGTGCCGTGGCGGGAACGCTCGTGCTCAATGCGTCGTACGAGCCATTGTGCGTCGTGCCCATGCGCCGTGCCGTAGTGCTGGTGCTGGCCGAAAAAGCCTTCGTCGTGGAAGCCGGCGAAGGCTTTTTACATTCCGCGACCAATAGCGTGCCGATTCCGCAGGTGGTCCGGCTGGCTCGGTATGTCCGGGTGCCCTACCGGCGGCAGGTGCCGCTGACCCGGCGGGCGGTGCTGGCCCGCGACGCGCACCGCTGCGTGTACTGCACGGTGAAGGCCGACACCATCGACCATGTGGTGCCGCGCTCGCGGGGCGGCCGCAACGAATGGACCAACGTGGTCGCCGCGTGCGCCCGGTGCAACCACCGCAAGGGTGACCGGCTGCTGTCCGAGATGGGCTGGACGCTGTCCCGGTCCCCGATCCAGCCCTCGGCCAGCGTCGCCCTGGTGCTCGGCTGGGCCAAGCGGGACCCGTCCTGGGACCGCTACCTCGGTTACGACCTGGCACCGCTGGAGCTGGATCTCACGGCCACCGCCTGAGCCGGCCCTGACTAGCCTGAGCCGGCCCGGACTAGCACGAGCTGGCCCTGACTAGGTTGAGCCCTATGGCTGATCTGCATGAGCTGTCCGCGCTGGAGGTTGCCGCCGCGATCCGGTCCGGCCAGCTGAGCGCCACCGAGCTGGTCGAGCACTACCTGGATCGGATCGGTCGGCTGGACGACCAGCTCGGCGCCTTCGTCACGGTGACCGCGGCCGCTGCCCGCGAGCAGGCGACGCGGGCCGACCAGGCGGTGCGGGCCGGTGGGCCGCTGCCGCCTCTGCACGGAGTGCCGACGGCCATCAAGGACCTCAACCTGACCGCCGGCGTGCCGACCAGGTTCGGCTCGCGGACCATGCTCGATCACGTGCCGGCCATCGACGACCACGTGGTGCGGCTGCTTCGGCAGGCCGGCACCATCTCGCTGGGCAAGACCGCCACCCCGGAGTATGGCCTGCCCTGCTACACCGAGACCGATATCGGGCCGCCGGCGCGTACGCCCTGGGACACCGGCCGGCTGGCCGGTGGCTCGTCCGGTGGTGCCGGTGCCGCGGTGGCCGCCGGCCTGCTGCCGATCGCGCAGGGTTCCGACGGCGGCGGCTCGATCCGGATCCCGGCCAGCGTGAACGGCGTCTTCGGGCTGAAGACCGCCCGCGGCCGGATCTCCCGTGGCCCGTTGGACCTGGATTCCACCGGTCTGTCGGTGCTCGGCCCGCTGGCCCGTACGGTGCGCGACGCCGCCGCCTTCCTGGACGCCACCGCGGTACCGCAGGTCGGCGATCTGAGCTGGGCGCCGCCGTTGCCGGCGGGGGAGAGCTACCTGGGCTGGTGCGATCGCAGCCCGGAGCGGCTGCGGATCGCCCGCTACCTCGAGCCGCCGGTGCCCGACGCGGTGGTCGATCCGGAATGCCGGGCCGCCTGGGAGCGGGCCAGCCTGCTGCTGGCCGAACTCGGGCACGAGGTGATCGACATCGAACTGCCGGTGCCGCCGGCGACCATCGCCGCCTTCGAGGCGGTCTGGGCGGTATCGGCCGCCACCATCCCGGTGCCCGCCGAACGCGAGCACCAGTTGCGCCCGCTCACCCGGCATCTGCGTGCGCGGGGCCGGCAGGTCAGCGGAGCCCACTTCGCCACCGCGATCGGGCAGCTGAACCTGATCAGCCGGCAGGCGATCGCGGCCACCGCGCAGTTCGACGCGCTGCTGACGCCGACCCTGGCGATGCCGCCCCAGCCGATCGGCTGGTTCTGCGGGACGGCCGAGGACCCGGTCGATCCGGCCGAGGACTTCGAGCGGCAGAAACGGTTCACCCCGTACACGGCGGTGTACAACGCCAGCGGCCAGCCGGCCGCCAGCCTGCCGCTGCACTGGACGCCGGACGGGCTGCCGATCGGGGTGATGCTGATCGGCCGGCCGGCGGGCGAAGCCCCGCTGCTGGCGCTGTGCGCGCAGCTCGAGGCGGCCGCCCCGTGGGCGGACCGGCACCCGCCGATCTGGCAGCAGTGACTGCTTCGCTACCGTAGGCGGCGCAGGGGCGAGAGCCGGCAGGGCGGAGGAAGAGTCGCAGATGACCGTCGTCGAAACGGTGCTCGTGTTCGTCGGGATCCCGCTCGCCGTGTTCGCGCTGCTCGCACTGGCAACCCTCGGGCCGGGCGCCGCCCGGGCGCCGCGCTACCGGCCGGGCAACGGCTGGGACTATCAACCGGTCTGGTACCTGCCGCATCCGGAACATGCCGGCCCGGTGTCGGCAGCTGCTGGCCGGTTGGCGTTGGAGGGCTCGGTTGCCGAACCGGCCCAGCCGATCGGGGGCGCCAGCGGTGAATGGTGACGTTGACATGACCGGCAACACCGCACTGGATCGGCCCGGCCAGGAGCTGGAGCTGAGCAACCGCCAGGTGCATGAGCTCAGCACGCCGCGAGCCGACCAGATGAGTCCGGATCGGCCTTTCCGGCAAAGCCAGCTGTCCCGGATCGATGAGGCGCTGACACTGGCCTCCCGGGAGACCGGCTTGCTGTTCAGCGTCTACGTCGGCCCGCTCGGTGGGCAGCCCCGGCAGAGCGCCGAGCAGCTGTTCAGCAAGTTGGCCCGCCGGCATCCGGCACCGGTGCTGATGGCCGTCTCGCCAGCCGAGCGGCGGATGGAGATCGTCACCGGCGGCGAGTCGGCCCGTCGGATCCCGAATCGACTGGCCGGTCTGGCGGCGCTGGCCATGCGTGCCTCGTTCAGCGCCGGCGACCTGACCGGCGGCATCGTCAACGGGCTGCGCCAGCTCGCCGACGCCGCCGGTGCTCCAGCCACCTACAGCTGAGCCCGTCAACTTCCTGGGCCGTTCGGCCTCCTGGGCCCGCTCGGCCTCCTGAGCCGTTCAGCCTTTCTGAGGCGCTCACCCTTATCCAGCTTGACGCGCGCTGGATAAGGTGAGCGGTGATGACCACCTTGCTGCCCGAGAGCGCCACGCACGCCGCCGCCGTCGACCGGTTGCGCGCCTCCTATCTGGCCGTCCCGGCCGGCCAGCCGATCCGGCTGGCCAAGCGCACCTCGAACCTCTTCCGGCCACGCACCCACGAGCAGATCGTCGGGCTGGATGTGTCCGGATTGAACGGGGTGATCTCGATCGACGCCACCGGTTGCACGGCCGACGTGCAAGGCATGTGCAGCTACGAGACCCTGGTCGCGGCGACCCTGCGGCACGGCCTGATGCCCAAGGTGGTGCCACAGCTGAAGTCCATCACGCTCGGTGGCGCGGTGACCGGGCTGGGCATCGAGTCGAGTTCCTTCCGCAACGGCCTGCCGCACGAGTCGGTGCTGGAACTGGACGTGCTCACCGGAGCCGGCGAGCTGCTCACCATCAGCCCGAGCCAGCACGCCGAGCTTTACGCCGGATTCCCCAACTCCTACGGCAGCCTCGGTTACGCGGTCCGGCTGCGTATCGAACTGGACCGGATTCATCCCTTCGTGGGCCTGCGGCACGTCCGGTTCGGCGAGCTGACCGACCTCGCCTCGGCGATCGAGTCGATCTGCCGGACGGGTAGCTGGCAGGACGAGCCGGTGGACTTCCTGGACGGCGTGATGTTCTCGCCGAGCGAGGCCTACCTGTGCCTGGGGCGCTGGGTGAACTCACCGGCCGAGGCCGGCGTTTCGGCGACCAGCGACTACACCGGCCAGCGGATCTTCTACCGCTCCATCCGGGAACTGGAGCGGGACTGCCTGCACGTCTCGGACTACCTCTGGCGCTGGGACACCGACTGGTTCTGGTGCTCCGGCGCGTTCGGCGTGCAGAACCCGATCGTGCGCCGGCTGTGGCCGGCCAGATACCGGCGCAGCGACGTCTACCACCGGCTGATCCAGCTGGACCACCGGTTCGGGGTGGCCCAGAAGCTGGACCGGCTGCGCCGGCTCGGCCCGCATGAGCGGGTGGTGCAGGACGTCGAGATCCCGGTGCGGCGCACCGCGGACTTCCTGCGCTGGTTCGCCGACACGGTGCCGATGTCGCCGGTCTGGCTCTGTCCGCTGCGGGTGGTCGGGCCGCCGGTGACCAACGAGGGCCAGCCGCCGGTCGCCGCCGACCAGCCCTGGTCGCTGTACCCGCTCAGCCGCGATCAGGTCTATGTCAACGTGGGATTCTGGGGCACCGTGCCGCTCACCGAGGGCCGGGCCGACGGCGACGTGAACCGGCGGATCGAGGCGGCGGTGGCCGAGCATGACGGGCACAAGTCGCTGTACTCCGATGCCTACTACGACCGGGAGACCTTCGCCAGCATCTACGGCGGCCCGGCGTACCAGGCGCTCAAGCAAACCTACGACCCCGGCCACCGGCTGACCGGGCTGTATGAGAAAGCGGTGGGACGCCGATGAAGCTTGCCGATCTGGTTTCGATGCTCACGCTGGACCCGCCGCCAGTACGGTTCGTCGCCTATGACGGCAGCAGCTTCGGCCCGGCCGATGCCCCGATCACCCTGGAGTTGGCCACCGAGCGCGGCCTGCGCTACCTGGCCACCGCACCCGGTGACCTGGGCCTGGCCCGCGCCTACGTGGCCGGTGACCTGCGGCTGCACGGCGCGCATCCGGGCGATCCGTACCTGGCGCTGCAGCTGCTCGGCAACTGGCGGTTCCGCCGGCCGGCGCCGAAGGAACTGACCACGCTGCTGCCCGCGCTGGGCTGGCGCAACCTGGTGCCGCCGACCCCGCCGCCGCAGGAGTCGCTGCCGCGCTGGCGGCGCACCCTGGAAGGGCTGCGGCACTCCCGCAGCCGCGATGCGCACGCCATCGGCAAGCACTATGACGTGTCCAACGCCTTCTACGAGAAGGTGCTCGGGCCGTCCATGGCCTACACCTGCGCGGTGTTCCCGAAGGCCGACGCCAGCCTGGAGGAGGCGCAGGAGGAGAAGTTCGACCTGGTGGCGCGCAAGCTTGGGCTGGAGCCGGGCATGCGACTGCTCGACGTGGGTTGTGGCTGGGGCGGCATGGCCATGCACGCGGCCAAGCACTACGGGGTCTCGGTGGTCGGGGTGACGCTGTCCGAGCAGCAGGCCAGCTGGGGCGCGGCAGCGGCCGAGCGGGACGGCCTTGCCGATACCGTGCGAATCCTGCACAGCGACTACCGGGACGCGCCGGGCAGCGGCTACGACGCGGTCAGCTCGATCGGCCTGCTGGAGCACGTCGGGGTGCACAACTACCCGGCGTACTTCCGTTTCCTCAAGGGCAAGCTGCGCGACGGCGGCCGGCTGCTCAACCATTGCATCACCCGGCCGGACAACAAGCAGGAGGCGTTACCCGGCCACTTCATCGACCGGTACGTGTTCCCGGACGGCGAGCTGACCGGAGCCGGCCGGATCGTCTCCGAGGCGCAGGATGCCGGCTTCGAGGTGCGGCACCTGGAGAACCTGCGGGAGCACTACGCGCTCACCCTGGCCCAGTGGTGCGCCAATCTGCAGCGGAACTGGGATGCCTGCGTCGCCGACGTGGGGGAGGCCACCGCCCGGGTCTGGGGCCTGTACATGGCCGGTTCCCGGTTGGGCTTCGAACAGAACGGGATCCAGCTGCATCAGGTGCTGGCGGTGAACGTGCCGAAGTCGGGCGAGGCCGGCTTCCCGCTGCGCCCCAACTGGGGCTCCTGAACCCCAGCTTTCTGACGAGTGGTCAGGTCACGACTGACCACTCGCGGGTAACCCGCACCGTCAGTCCTCGGCGGCCCGGGCCCGGTCCACCTCGCGGGCGGCCAGCGCCCGCGCGACGTCGGCCCGTCCCTCGCCGATCAGCCGGCGCAGCGCGGCCGGCCGCGAGCGGTCGGCGAGGAACTCATCAGCCAGTCGCAGCGTCGCCGGGTCGATCGCCGAGCCCCAGCTCGGGAACAGGCCGGTGATCAGGCTGGCCGCGGTCTCCGGCGTGCGCCGCTGCCAGATGTCAGCGGCCTGCTCGAAGAAGCGGGCCACGAATGGGGTCAACAACTCACCCTGCAGCGGATGGGTGAAACCGGCGACGGCCGCGCGCATCAGCCCGTTGCTCAGCCGCATATTGCGGGTGGCCGCGTCCCAGGCCCGCTGCTTGGCCTCGGCGGTGGGTATCAAGGCCCGCGCGGTGGCTGCCGCCCGGACCCCGGCCGCCGCCCGGTCGGCTGCCGCGGCGGCGGCGATCTCCGGCTCGCCGGCCTGGCCGCGGGCGACCAGCGCCTGCAACAGGGACCAGCGCAGGTCGGTGTCCACCACCAGGCCGGCCAGCTGTCGCTCACCGCTGTGCAGCCCGGCCAGGAACCGCAGGTGCTGCTCGGTGCACGCGGCGCCGATCACGGCATGCACCCAGGCCAGCTGGTGGTCCGAGCCCGGCTCGGCCGTCTGCGCCGCAGCGATCGCGGCGTCGGCCAGGGCGGCTCGGCCGATCGGCGCCCAGGCCGGGTCGGCGTAGCTTTCCAGGGCCCGCAGTGCCTGCCGGTTCACCGCCTGCAGCACGCCGATCTCCGATTCCGCCGGGCCGCTGGCGATGGCCAGCTCCAGGTAGTCGCGGGCGGCCAGCTCGCCGTCGCGCACCATGTCCCAGGCAGCCGACCAGCACAGCGTCCGGGCCAGTGGCTCGGTGATGGCGGCCAGGCCGCCGGTCCGCATGGTGACCAGGCTGTGCGGATCCAGGCGGAGCTTGCAGTAGGTCAGGTCATCGTCGTTGACGAGCACCAGATCCGGCCGCGGCAGCCCGAGCAGCTCGGGGGCTCCGGTGCGCTCGCCGGCCAGGTCCAGGTGCACCTGCTGGGTACGCAGCAGCCGGCCGCGGGGGTGCTCGGGGCTGACGTTGCCATCGAAGCGGTAGCAGCCGATGGCCAGCCGGTGCGGTCGCAGCACGTTGTCCTTGGCGACCTCGGTGGGCGCGCTCTGCAGTACCTCGAAGGCGCTGATGTTGCCCGTCTCGTCCACCTGGTAGCTGGCCGAGACGGTGTTCAGGCCGCTGGTCTCCAGCCACAGCTTGGCCCAGTCCGAGAGCTCGCGGCCGGAGGCGGCCTTCAGCGAGGCGAGCAGGTCGTTCAGGGTGGTGTTGCCGTAGGCGTGGTCGGCGAAGTACTGCCGCACCCCGGCCAGGAAGTCCTCCCGGCCGACGTAGGCGACCAGCTGCTTGAGCACGGCCGCGCCCTTGGCGTAGGTGATGCCGTCGAAGTTGACCTCGACCGCCTCGGCGTCCGGGATGTCGCAGGCGATCGAGTGGGTGGAGGGCAGCTGATCCTGCCGGTAGGCCCAGGTCTTCTCGATGCTGGCGAAGGTCGTCCAGGCGTCGACCCATCGCGTGGCCTCGGCCTGGGAGATGGTGCCGGCCCATTCCGCGAAGGACTCGTTGAGCCACAGGTCGTCGAACCAGCGCATGGTGACCAGGTCACCGAACCACATGTGCGCCATCTCGTGCAGCACGGTGGCACCGCGCCGCTCGTAGCGGGCATCGGTGACCCGGCTGCGGAAGACGTAGTCCTCCAGGAAGGTGACGCAGCCGGCGTTCTCCATCGCGCCGGCGTTGAACTCCGGCACGAACAGCTGGTCGTACTTGCCGAAGGCGTACCGGACCCCGAAGTTGTGGTGGTACCAGTCGAAGCCCTGCTTGGTGACGGTGAACAGCTCGTCCGGGTCGAGATGCTCGGCCAGTGTCTTGCGGCAGAACAGGCCGAGGTCGATCCCGTCGTGGGTGTCGCGCACCTCGTGGTAGGCGCCGGCCACCAGCGCGGTCAGGTAGGTGCTCAGGCGTGGCGTGCTAGCGAAGTGCACGGTCTTGGTATTCGGCCGCGGGCCATCCTCGACCCGGCTCACCGCGCCGTTGGAAATCAATTTCCAACCGGCCGGCGCAGTCACCCGCAGGGTGAAGGTGGCCTTGAGATCCGGCTGGTCGAAGCAGGCGAACATCCGCTTGGCGTCGGTGGTCTCGAACTGGCTGTACAGGTAGACCTCGTCATCGATCGGGTCGACGAAGCGGTGCAGTCCCTGGCCGATCGTGGTGTAGAGCAGGTCGGCATCGACCACCAGCACGTTGTGCGCGGCGAGGTCGGGCAGCACGATGCCGTCCGCCGGCTCGTATCCGGACACGTCCACCGGCGAACCGTTCAGCGTGACCTCATGAAACTCACCGGCGATCACGTCGATGAAGGTCGCCGAGCCCGGCTCGGTGGCGTCGAAGGTGACCGTGGTCCGGGATCGGAAGGTCCGGCTGGACGGGCCGCCGTCGGCATCGGTCAGATCGAGCGCGACCTGGTAGGAATGGACCCGGAGCAGCGCGGCCCGCAGCATGGCGTCCTGCTTGGTGAGATTGGGGGCCTGCAGGGTGTTTGCATCGAGTTGATCGGTGTCTGCGACGCTGCCGTCGGGACTGGGCTGGCTCGAGCTAGCCACGGAATGCCGCTCCTTCACACTGTGTTCTGGGTCTGAGGCCACCGGATCGTGCACGGCCGAAATGGTCATGCTGTGACACGGTGATAAGCGCACACTGAATGAAGTTATTCTTTCACGATTTTGCGGGAAGCAGGAGAGGCAATGACGACGGTGGACACGGCCCCTACCAAGGTTGATTTCTGGTTTGACCCAGCTTGTCCGTTTGCTTGGGTGACCTCCCGCTGGATTCTGGAGGTGGAGCGGCAGCGCGATCTGGAACTCGACTTCCACGTGATGTCGCTGTCCGTGCTGAACCAGGGACGCGATCTGCCCGAGGACTACCGGACCATGCTGGACAAGGCATGGGGCCCGGTGCGGGTGGCCATCGCCGCCGAGCAGCAGTCGGGCACCGGTGTGCTGCGCGAGCTCTACACCGCGCTCGGCACCAAGCGGCACAACGAGGGTCGCGAGCTGGATCGGGCGACCATCGAGGAGGCGCTGCGCGAGGTGGGCCTGCCGGAGGCGTTGGCCGAGGCCGCCGACTCGACCGAGTACGACGACGCGCTGGTCAAGTCCCATCACGAGGGCATGGACGCGGTCGGCTTCGAGGTGGGCACGCCGGTCATCCACGTCGACGGGGTCGCCTTCTTCGGACCGGTGCTCACCCGGATCCCGCGCGCGGACGAGGCGCTCCGGATCTGGGACGGCACCCGGCTGCTGGCCGGTTACCCGTACTTCTTCGAACTCAAGCGCACCCGCACCGAGAGCCCGCGCTTCGACTGACACCCGAGCATGAGCGCCATTTATCACATCGTGGCAGAGCAGGACTGGCGGGCGGCCTGCCGAACCGGCAGCTACCGGCCCCCGTCGCTGGCCGAGCAGGGCTTCGTGCATTTCTCCCATGCGCACCAGGTGAGTCAGGTGGCCAACCTGCTCTACCACGGCCAGGACGACCTGATCGTGGTCGAGGTGGTGGCGGACCGGCTGACCGACCCGGTGGTCGAGGAGGATCTGTACGACGCGGGTGAGCGGTTTCCGCACGTGTACGGCGCCATACCGACCGACGCGGCGGTTGCCGAGCATCCGCTGCGCCGGGACGCCAGCGGCGACTACCGCTTTCCGAGCTGAGTGCGCCAGTTTCCAGCCAGCCGGCCAATAGCCGGCAGCCGCCCGTCCGGTCGGCGCCTGCCCGATCGGCATGGGCGGCCCGGCGGGTGGCACGATGACCGGCATGCGGGTGTACCTGGGCAGCGACCACGCCGGTTACGAACTGAAGGCCGCGTTGCTCGCACACCTGGCGGCGGCCGGGTATCAGGTCACCGACTGCGGCGCCACCGAGTTCCAGCCGACCGATGATTACCCGCCGTACTGCATCGACACCGCGCGGCGGGTGGTCGCCGACCCGGGCAGCCTGGGCGTGGTGATCGGCGGGTCCGGCAACGGCGAGCAGATCGCCGCCAACAAGGTCAGCGGGGTGCGGGCGGCGCTGGCTTACAACGCCGAGACGGCCACGCTGGCCCGCCAGCACAACGATGCCAACGTGGTCGGCATCGGAGCCCGGATGCATTCGCCGGACGAGGCGATCGCCATCGTGGAGACCTTCCTCAGCACGCCCTTCTCCGAGGATCCGCGGCATATCCGGCGGATCGGCATGCTCACCAGTTATGAGCGGACCGGCTCGGCCGAGGGCTGAGCCACCGATCCGGCGGGCCGGGTTCGGCGTCAGCGGCCCGATTCGGCCGGCGGCTCCCACTGCCGGCGGACGATCGTCAGGTGCTGCTCCGCGGCAGCCAGCTCGGCCGGCCCGGGCCGGCCCACATCGCGAGCCCGGAGGGCCCCGCTCACCCCGACCTGGGAGGGTGCGTTGCCGAGTAACTCTCGCCAGCCCCGGTCGGTGTCCCGGCCGGGCTGACCGTCGGCGGCGCGGCCGGCGCTCCGGCGCCGCCGCCGGGCAGGCGCCGCGGCCGCCGATTCGGCGCGTTGGGCCGGTTGACCGGCGGCGCCGGGCTGCCCGATGGCCGATGGCCGATGCGGTATATCCGACGGCCGCGCGGTCTCCGCTGGCGGCGCGGTTCCTGCCGGCGGCGCGGTTCCTGCCGGCGGCGCGGTACCTGCCGGCGGCGCGGTACCGACCGGGGGCGCCGGCGGGGCGGCGGCCCGGCGGGCTCGGTGCCGGCGCCGGCCGGGAGTGCCGCTGCTGTCGGTCATCGCACCATCCTGCCGCATCGGCTCATGAGCAGATCGAACACCGCTAGTGATGGGCAGATAGCGCAGCGCCGTCACATCGGCCGATGTTTACGATGGTGCTGTCTTTGTCTGCGGTTGTCTACGTAATCAGCTGGTAAGCACGGTAGTTTGGCCGATCATGAGGTCCGCTGGCACGACCCGCCGTTTGCGCCGCTTCCTGTCTCGCCGGGAGCGACCGACGCAGCGTGCGGCGCTCGGGCTGGGGATCGCGACCCTGATTCTCGGCACGGTGCTGTCGATTCTCAACGACAACACCGAGGTGAAGGTCGCCGCGGTGGTGGTCGTGGTGATCGTGCTGTCGTCGCTGATCCTGAGCACGGTTGCCATGCTGGTCGAGCTGGCGGTCGTTGCCGGCTGCCTGATCTCGGTGTTCGCGGTGCACGGGGTGAACGAGAAGCAACTGTCCTTCTCGGGTCTAACGATGATCCTGGTGACCAGCCTGGTGGGCGTGCTGCAGGCTCGTCGGCGGGACGCCCTCGGCCTGCGCGAGGTGAGTGCGGAGACGGTGATCGGGCTGATCAGCGAACGGCTGCTGGTGCAGTCCGAGCTGCCCGCGGTGCCGGACGGCTGGACGGTGGAGATCGAGCAGCGACCGGCCGACGGCGCCGCCTTCTGCGGTGACTTCGTGTCCAATCGGCTGGTTTGTGGGGAGGATTTTCGGGCGCTGCACCTGGCGGTGGTGGATGTTTCCGGCAGCGGCATCACGGCCGGGCCGCGAGCGCTACTGCTGTCCGGCGCGGTCGGTGGCCTGCTCGGCTCGGTGCCGCCGGAGGATTTCCTGGCCGCCGCGAACGACTATCTGGCCCGGCAGCAATGGTCGCTCGGCTTCGCCTCGGCGATCTATGTGCGGCTGGATCTGAACACCGGCGAGTACACCGTGCGGGTGGCCGGTCATCCACCGGCCATGCACTTCCGGCCGTCGCAGACACCGGCCTGGCGGGCCTCGACCGCGAGCGGCACGGTGCTGGGCGTGCTGCCGGAGGTCAGCGGCACCGAGGAGCACGGCGTGCTCGGGCCGGGCGAATCGCTGTTCCTCTACACCGACGGGGTGATCGAGGACCGGACCCGGGATCTGGACGCCGGCACGCTGCGGTTCAGGCAGGCCGTGGAGCAGTTGGCGGCGGCGGACGACTGGGCCGGCGCGGCCCGGCAACTGATCGAGCAGGTGCCGATCGAGTTGTCCGACGATCGGACGGTGGTGGTCATCCATCGCCATCCGGTGCCGGTGTCAATGCGGCGGGAGCCCGCCGGGCCACAGTCCAGCACCGACCGCAAGGCCGAGGAGGTCAGCGACAGCACGGTCACCGGAACCGCGGCGCGCGTTCGCTGACCGAGCCTGACTAGCCCCGTGCCGACCAAGCCCCGTGCCGATCAGCCCGCGAGGTCAACCGGACGGTGGCACCCCGGCTTGGCGCCAGCGTGATGTTGCGCGGTCGCGGCTGCTCGGCGCCCGGCCGTACCGGCGCCAACTCGAAGCGGCGCAGCAGCTCGCCGAGCACCACGGTCGCTTCCAGCAATGAGAAACCGGCGCCCAGGCAGCGACGTACTCCGCCACCGAACGGGATCCAGGTGTTGGCGGCCGGTTGCTCGCCGGTGAACCGGTTGGGATCGAACCTGGCCGGCGTGCGGTGCGCCTGCGGATCGGACTGGATCAGGCCGATGCCGGGCACCACGGTGGCACCGGCCGGCACCCGGTAGCCGCCGACCTCGACCGGCACAGTGACCCGCCGGGCCACCTCGTAGATGATGGGGTGCAGTCGCATGGCTTCCTTGGCGACCGCCTCCAGGTACTCGTCGTCGCCCTCGTCGGCCGCGCGATGCGCTCGTTGCTGTACGTCCGGGTTTCGAGCCAGCTCGTGGCAGGCCCAGGCCAGCGCGGTGGCGGTGGTCTCGTGGCCGGCCAGCAGCAGGGTGATCAGGTTGTCCCGCAGTTCGGCGTCGGTGAGCCCGGCCTCGGGGTCGGCGGCCGAGACTCGCAACAGTTGGCTGAGCACGTCGGTTCGGCTGGCAAGATCCGGCGCGGCTCGTCGTTCGGCGATCTCGGTGTAGAGCAGCCGATCCAGATCTCGCTGGATCTGGAAGAACCTTCGCCACGGCCAGAGCGTGCGCAGTCGCGGATAGAACCAGCCGAGCATGGTCAGCGGGCTGATGTTGACCACCTGTTCGACCACCGGTCGCAGTTCGGCCAGCCGCGTCGAATCGGTGACGCCGAAGACCACCTGCAGGATGACCTCCAGGGTCAGCGCGGTCGTCCGGGAATGAATCCGGAACTCGGTGCCGGTCGGCCAGCGGCTGATCTCCTCCCGGCTGATCCGCTCGACCAACTCCCGGTAGCCGCGCAGCGACGAGCCGTGGAAGGCCGGCATCAGCAGCCGGCGGACCCGCAGGTGCGCCGACTCGTCCAGCAGCAGCACCGAATGCTGGCCCATCACCGGGCCGAGGATCGCGTTGCCCTCGCCGGCGTGGAATACCGAGGCGGGTCCGGTGAAGACCGCACGAAGGTCCTCCGGCTGGCTGATGAGCACCATGTGCCGGTTGTGCGGTGCCAGCCGGATGCTGAAGGTATCGCCGTACCGTCGCCGCAGGTAGGGCAACCAGCGGTGCCGGTAGCGGGCGAACAGCAGGCTCTGCACACCGACCGGCAGCCGTGGCCCGGGCGGTGTGGCCAGGTCGACGGCTCCGATCGTGCTGGTCACGCGCAGTCCCGCTCGGCCACCGTCGCGGGTTGGCGCGCGGCCGGTGGCTCAGCGACCAGGTCGGCCGGCTTGCTGACGGCCACCCGTAGCCGGACGGCAACCGGGAGCAGGATCGCGCGCAGCCTGCGCTGCACCGACCGGGCGCTGCCGGTCCGGCCGTACTGCCGGCTGCGTGGGTAGCGGTAGGCCAGCGCCAGGCTGATCAGCGCGATGCCGATGCCAGCCAGCACGTCGAGCACGTAGTGGTTGCCGGTGGCGACCACTGCGCTGGCGGTGATCAGCGGGTAGCTCAGCCACAACCGACGCAGCCAGGCTGGTCGGACCAGTCGGGCTGCCACCACCGCGGTCCAGACCGCCCAGGCCAGGTGCAGGGAGGGGAATGCCCCGTACTGGTCGGCGGTCACCGGCCCGCCGTGGCTGGTGCCGAAGCCAGCCTGGGCCACCGCGTCGATGAAACCGGCGCCGGGCAGGAACCGTGGTGGCGCGGCCGGGTATAGCAGGAAGAAGGCCAGCCCGAACACGTTCGTCAGCACCAGCGCGTTGCGGGCTCGCCGGTAGCTGCCGGGCCGGCGCCAGTAGCACCACAGCAGTACCAGCAGGGTGATCGAGATATGGAAGAACTGGTACCAGTAGCTGGCCGCCAGCGAGACCGCGTGGTGCAGGCTGGTCCAGCGGTTGACGGCCGACTCCAGATCGATGTGCAGCAACCGCTCGACGTGCAGCAGATCCCAGCCGTTACGCAGCGCGGCCTTGGTGCGGACCTCGGCGTGCACCCGGATCATGTCGTAGGCGCGCAGCAGCAGCAGCACGACCGCCACCTCGCCCAGGATGGTGGGGCGCAGCACCCGCGAAGCCGGTGGCCGATCGGCTGCCAGGCCGGTGCCCGGAGGGGCATCGGGCGGCAACGCCGGGCGCTCGGCGACCCTTGCGGTGAGGTGGGCCATAGTCGCTTGAAGATATACGTAGTGGCCGACACTTTCGCGCGGTGCTCAGTTCGCCACCAGATTGCCGGCAGCCCATACCCGCCGAGGCCGGATACGCCCTGGTGCGGCGCCAGAGCGAGCGACGGGAATCGAACCCGCGTCATCAGTTTGGAAGACTGAGGCTCTACCATTGAGCTACGCTCGCAAACCCCCCGAACCGCCCTGACTCCGATCGGGGGGTTCGAGACCTTCGCCCATAGGCTAGCGCGTGCGGGCAGCCCGTTCGCACCCCCGTACACTGGCGCGTTGGTGGATGTCGCGGCCTTGCCGGGCCGGTGGCACCCTCCGGGGTGTAGCGCAGCTTGGTAGCGCATCCGCTTTGGGAGCGGAGGGTCGCAGGTTCAAATCCTGTCACCCCGACGAACACGCAGCCCGGGCCTCCCAGTGCCCGACCGCAGGTCCAAACCACATGTCAAAAACCACCTGTCCAAACCGCATGCCGAAGCCAGCAGCAGAGCAGCCGAAGCAGAGCAGGAGCATCGAGCACACCGTGAAGAGCAGCGTTGAAAATCTCAGTCCGACCCGGGTGAAGCTCGCCGTCGAGGTGCCCTTCGAGGAGCTGAAGTCCAGCCTGGACGAGGCGTACCGGTCGATCGCCGCTCAGGTCCGGGTGCCCGGCTTCCGGCCGGGCAAGGTGCCGGCCCGGATCATCGACCAGCGGATCGGCCGGGCCGCGGTGCTGGAAGAGGCCATCAACAAGGCGCTGCCCAAGGCCTACTCCGACGCGGTCCGGGAGACCGGGGTCAAGGCCCTCGGCCAGCCGGAGATCGAGGTCACCCAACTGGAGGACAACGACCACGTTGCCTTCACCGCCGAAGTGGACATCCGGCCGGAGATCAGCGTGCCGGCCTACTCGGGGCTGGCCGTCACGGTGTCCGACTCGGCGGTCACCGAGGACGAGGTCCAGGAGCAGTTCGACGCGCTGCGGGCCCGGTTCGGCACCCTCAAGGGCGTCGAGCGTCCGGTCCAGGAGGGCGACTTCGTCAGCCTGGATCTGCGGGCCGCCGTGAACGGCGAGGAGGTCGAGGGCGGCTCGGCGCAGGGCCTGTCCTACGAGGTCGGCTCCGGCAACCTGGTCGAGGGCTTGGACGAGGCCATCCTGGGCAAGAGCGCCGGCGACACCGCCACCTTCTCCTCCGCGCTGGCCTACGGTGAGCAGGCCGGCGAGCAGGCCGAGATCAGCGCGACCATCAACTCGGTGAAGGAGCGCGAGCTGCCCGAGCCCGATGACGAGTTCGCCCAGCTCGCCTCGGAGTTCGACACGGTGGACGAACTGCGGGCCGACTTGCGCAGCCGGCTGGATCGGGTCAAGGTGCTCGGCCAGGGCTCCGAGGCGCGGGACAAGGTGCTCGAACTGCTGGTCGCCCAGACCGAGGTGCCGCTGCCGGAATCCTCGGTGCAGGCCGAGATCGAATGGCGCCAGCACGACGTGGTGCACCAGCTCGGTCACGACGATGAGGCCTTTGACCGCTATCTGGAGACCGAGGGCACGACCCGCGAGGAGTTCACCGCCGAGCTGCGCGAGGTCGCCGAGAAATCGGTGAAGACCCAATTCATCCTGGACTCGATCGCCGACGCCGAAGCGGTGTCGGTCTCGGACGCCGAGCTGACCGAATACATCGTCCGGCAGGCCCAGCGCTACGGCATGCAGCCGCAGGAGTTCGCCGACCAGATCGTGCAGGGCGGCAACATCGCCGCCCTGGTGGCCGACGTGCGCCGGAACAAGGCGCTGGCCACCGTGCTGGAGTCGGCCAGCGTGACCGACACCGCCGGCAACAAGGTGGATCTGTCGGCGCTGGCGACCCCCGAGGGCCAGGCGGAGCTCGCCGAGCTGGAGGATGCCGAGGACGCCGCGGCGGCCGACGACAGCGACCTGGACGACGATGCTGAGGCGGCCGACGAGCAAGGCTGAGTGGGGCCCGCGGCGGTTTCACGCCCTGAGCGAACGAGGCCGGTTTGCCGGGTGACCGGCTCGTCCGGGCGGCTAGGGTCGAGATCAGCCGAACCGCACCCGCCACCGGCGCATCGAGCATTCGAGAAAGGAACGGCAGTGAGCCAGTACCACGCCCCGCGGCCGATCGGAACGGGATTCAGCCCCGCCGTGGCCAGCCAGCCGGAGCCCATCCGACTCATCGAGGCGCGCAGCCCCGGCGCCGGCATGAACCTCAACGACTCGATCTATGACCGGCTGCTGCGGGACCGGATCATCTTCCTCGGCCAGGTGGTCGACGACGAGATCGCCAACCGGCTGTGCGCGCAGCTGCTGCTGCTGTCGGCCGAGGACTCCAGCCGTGACATCAACCTCTACATCAACTCCCCGGGTGGCTCGGTCACCGCTGGCATGGCGATCTTCGACACCATGCAGTTCGTGGAGTGCGACGTGGCCACCTACGCCCTAGGGATGGCCGCCTCGATGGGCCAGTTCCTGCTCTCCGCCGGCGAGCGCGGTAAGCGGTACGCGCTGCCGCACGCCCGGATCATGATGCACCAGCCGTCGGCCGGCATCGGGGGCACCGCCTCGGACATCGCGATCCAGGCCGAGCAGTTCAGGCTCACCAAGGCCGAGATGGCCAAGCTGATCGCCGAGCACACCGGCCAGACCGTCGAGCAGATCCGGGCCGACTCCGAGCGGGACCGCTGGTTCACCGCCGTGCAGGCGCTGGAATACGGATTCGTCGACCATGTGGTCAGCCGGGTTGCCCAGATGAGCAACGGCTCGGCCCCCGCCCCCGAGTAACACGCCGAGCATAGGGAGATCCACACGATGACCAACAGCTACCTCGGCGCGCAGGCACCGCACGGCACCGGATCGGCACCGGCGGCGCGTTACGTGCTGCCGTCCTTCATCGAGCGCACCAACTACGGGATGAAGGAGTCCAACCCGTACAACAAGCTGTTCGAGGAGCGGATCATCTTCCTCGGCGCGCCGATCGACGACGTGGTGGCCAACGACGTCATCGCCCAGCTGCTCTGCCTGGAGTCCACCGATCCGGATCGGGACATCCTGATCTACATCAACTCACCCGGCGGTTCGTTCACCGCGCTGACCGCCATCTACGACACGATGCGGTTCGTCCGGCCGGAGATCCAGACCTACTGCATGGGCCAGGCGGCCTCGGCGGCGGCGGTGCTGCTGGCGGCCGGCACGCCGAGCAAGCGGTTCGCGCTGGAGCACTCCCGAATCCTGATCCACCAGCCGTCCGGCGAGGGCCAGGGCCAGGTCACCGACCTGGAGATCCAGGCAAATGAGATCCTGCGGATGCGCGGCCTGCTGGAGGAGATCCTGGCCCGGCACACCGGCCAGACGGTGGAGCAGGTCAAGGCCGACATCGAGCGGGACCGGATCCTGACCGCCGCGCAGGCCAAGGACTACGGGATCGTGGACGCGGTGATCAGTACCCGTAAGGTGAGCAACGACTGAGCCGCCCCCCCAGTATCAGTGGTCTCCGCAGTCACGTGGGTCGGCCCCGAGGTTGGACACGCACGCTAAAGGTGCGACTTCTGAGCGTATCCAGGGTAGCGTTTTGGGACAACTGCTGCGGTTCTCCCGCCAGCAGCACGGAGTGACGCTGCTGGGACGCGGCGGGGAGCAGGGTTACGAGATGCTCGCTGTCAGCGAAATCGGTGGCGGAGCCGGAGTGTTAGTGAGGAGATGTATCGGTGGCACGTGTAGGTGACGGAGGCGACCTGCTCAAGTGCTCTTTCTGCGGAAAGAGCCAGAAGCAGGTCAAAAAGCTGATCGCCGGCCCCGGCGTCTACATCTGCGACGAGTGCATCGACCTCTGTAACGAGATCATCGAAGAGGAGCTGTCCGACAGCACCGAGTTCAGCTTCGACGAGCTGCCGAAGCCCAGCGAGATCTGCCAGTTCCTGAATTCCTACGTGGTCGGTCAGGACCAAGCCAAGCGGACCCTGGCGGTTGCCGTCTACAACCACTACAAGCGGGTGCAGGCCGGCGGCGACATACCGGGCAAGCGGTCGGAATCCAATGTGGAGCTGGCCAAGTCCAACATCCTGCTGCTCGGGCCCACCGGCTCCGGCAAGACGCTGCTGGCCCAGACGCTGGCCCGGATGCTGAACGTGCCGTTCGCGATCGCCGACGCCACCGCGCTGACCGAGGCGGGCTACGTCGGGGAGGATGTCGAGAACATCCTGCTGAAGCTGATCCAGGCCGCCGACTACGACGTCAAACGGGCCGAAACGGGCATCATCTACATCGACGAGGTCGACAAGATCGCCCGCAAGTCGGAGAACCCCTCGATCACCCGGGACGTCTCCGGTGAGGGCGTGCAGCAGGCGCTGCTGAAGATCCTGGAGGGCACCTCGGCCGCGGTGCCGCCGCAGGGCGGTCGCAAGCACCCGCACCAGGAGTTCATCCAGATCGACACCACCAACGTGCTGTTCATCGTCGGTGGCGCCTTCGCCGGCCTGGACAAGATCATCGAGAACCGGGTCGGTAAGAAGGGCTTGGGCTTCGGCGCCGAGCTGAAGAGCAAGTTCGAGATCGACGCCGCCGACGGCTTCGCCGACGTGATGCCGGAGGACCTGATCAAGTTCGGCCTGATCCCCGAGTTCATCGGCCGGCTGCCGGTCATCACCACGGTCCGACCGCTGGACCGCACCGCGCTGATCGAGATCCTGACCGAGCCGAAGAACGCGTTGGTCAAGCAGTACCAGCGGTTGTTCGAGCTGGACGGGGTCGAGTTGGAATTCAGCGACGACGCGCTGGAAGCGATCGCCGACCAGGCCGTCAAGCGGGGCACCGGCGCCCGTGGCCTGCGCGCGATCATGGAAGAGGTGCTGCTCTCGGTGATGTACGAGGTGCCGTCCCGGGAGGACGTGGCCAAGGTCGTCATCACCTCGGAGACGGTGCTCGAGCACGTCTACCCGACGCTCGTGCCGCGCACCCAGGTCGAGCCGCCGCAGGAGAAGTCGGCCTAAGAAGGCGCCGCGGCCTGGCCTGATAGCTGCTCAGGCCTCGGGCAGCTCTGATCTCGCCGGCCAGCTGGCGGCGGTCCTAGTGATCAACTCCGCCTCGGAGACCGCCAATAGATCGTCCAGCGAGTAACCATCGCGCGGCTTTGCCGCCACGGCTACCTGTGCCTCGATCCCCTCGGTCTGCAGGATGGCGCGCATCCGCTCGGCCAGCGCATCGGCGTTGCCGCTGGGGCACTGGGTCAGCAGGATGGCCAGCCCCGTCCGGCCGGCCATGCCGACGGCGTCGCAGCCGGCCTTGATCTTTGCCAGGTAGCTGACCGCCGCCGGATCGGCGGTCTGGATCCGCATGATGGCGCTCACCGGACAGGCCCGGATCACCTCGCGGGAAACCGCCAGCCATGCCTGCTCGGCCATTGGCCGGACGTCCGGAGCGTTGATGGCGCGGATGTCCGAGCGAACCGCCCACCGCTGCAACACCATCGCTGCCGGCAGCGACAGCCAGATCCATGCCTGCAAATGTGCTTGCAGCAGGGCGACCTCGCCGATGCCGACCGAGACGGTGTAGACCTCGATCCAGTGGGTGTTCCAGCTGACGAATCTGCGGAACCCCCGCTGCCCGGTCGCCAGCTGTGCCAGCATGACCGGCAGGATGCCCACTATCAGGTAACAGGCCCCCCCGACGAAGAGCGGCAGGGGACCGGCCAGTGGTAGCGCCGCGCAATGCCCGGCAGCGAAAGCAGTCAATATCGCGCTGGCACTGCTGTACACATACCGGTGCGGAACCGCCTGGTTCGACATCTTTCTCGCCGGCCACTCGGCCGCCGCCGACAAGACGATCACAGCCGCGGCCAACACGGGCGGCAAAGTGACTGCGGCAGCAAAGCACCAGGTCGCCAGGAAATTTCGATAATGTCCGGCCCCTCGCGGCTCACGCACGGCCCGGCGTGCCAGTTCCCAAGTGCATGTGAGCGCGGAATACGCAATACTGAGCGACGTCAGGAGTCCAGCGGTAATGTAGCTGGCGATTGATAATGAGCCTGGCATTGCCAGTGGAACGGCTATGGCGGCCAAGTCGACCGCGATAACGAGGAGGATTGCGTACGGGGGTAGGCGCCATATCGCCCATGACGATACCCAGACTCGAGACAAGATCGCCCCATTCTGTCTATTTCGGTGTGAACGACTAGCAACGAGGAGGTGCCACACATGATCAACCACGAATGGGACTGACGTTCCGGTGCTAAGCCCGCTTACGGCCGGGACTGTACATAATCGGCTGCGCGCTGTCATCAGGTACTGGCGAGTTGGTTTTTACTGCTGTCGTCATACGTATCTTCATACGGCTATTTGCCAAACAATTCCCAGCTTTCGGCAGCGGCTGAGACCACGCCAATCGTCAGGATTGCGATGGGGCGGCATCACCGGCCTGGACGACCTGCAATATGGTCGACTCCGCTAGTTTATTGACCGCACGTCATACGTATCTTTATGGATTAAGTTGCCGAAGCGGCTATCTAGGAGGCAAGCGCCCCCAGCGCGGCGCTGCCTGAAATTCGGTTGCGCGGGCTGCTGGCTCGCGGCATAGTCCGATCGGTCGACGTCGCATGATGCGCGTCCTCAGCCGTGAGGAGGGAAACGAAGTGTCTACGCCTGCCGGCGGAGCGTTCGTCGCGCCCGCCATCACGCCCCGAGGCCGCTGAGGTCCTAGAGTTCGGCTGCCTCGCCTCTTGAGGAGCCAACCAACCTTGTCGCTCGACCGTTCTGTTACTGAACCGACCTCTTCCGTCATCGAACCTAGCCCTGGATCTCCGTTCGACTACCGCTACCGGGACGAACCGGAGCAGGGCCAGCGCTGGTCCACCTGGAACGCGGTGGTCAGGGGTGCGCACGGCCCGGAGCCACGACCGTCCTGGGTGATCACCTCCGATGCCGCCCTGGACACCGAACTCGGCGTGCTCAAGACCGGCAAGGAGGCCGACGTCTTCCTGATCGAACGCGCCGTCCCGGACGACCCCGACCAGTCCGCGCTGCTGGCCGCCAAGCGCTATCGGGACATGGATCATCGCAACTTCCATCGCGACGCCGGCTACCTGGAGGGCCGCACCGTGCGGCGCAGCCGTGACCAGCGAGCAATGGCGGCCCGCAGCCGGTACGGCCGGCAGGTGTTGGCCGGCCAGTGGGCCGCGGTGGAGTTCCACGCGCTCAGCGAGCTCTGGTCGCTCGGCGTGCCGGTGCCCTACCCGGTGCAGGTGGACGGCTCGGAGGTGCTGATGGAGTTCATCGGCCAGGGTCGCACCGCCGCGCCCCGGCTCGCCCAGCTGGGCGGCGACACCGCCGCACTGGCCGACTACTACGCCCAGATCGCCAACGCCATGCGAGCGCTGGCCGCCAACGGCCAGGCGCACGGTGACCTTTCGCCGTACAACCTGCTGGTCGACGAGGGCCGGGTGGTGCTGATCGACCTGCCGCAGGTGGTCGACGTGGTGTCGAACCCGAACGGGATGGAGTACCTGCGCCGGGACTGCCGCAACATCTGCACCTGGTTCGCCGGCCGCGGCTACCCGTGCGATGCGGAGGAGCTGTTCGGCGAACTGGTCGGCGAAGCCTTTGCCCGCTACTAACGGGGCCAGACGGACCCGATTTCGGGCAGGAACTTGCCATCCAGTGTTAACTAAGCAAGAATCTCACGAGTGGCGGATGCTGAGCTGGACGGCGAGCTGGTCAAGCGCGTCGTGGCGAGCACCGATCTGTCACCGGCCGAGGCGAACCGGGTGATCGAAGACGTGCTGGCCTGGTACGCCGAGCCGCTGCTCGACTACGTCCAGCGCCGGCATGCCGAGTTGCGCATGCTAGGAATCCGGAACCCGGAGATCTACCGGCTGCTGGCGGCCGAGGTCCGGCGGCGCCCGTTCGCGGTGCCGAAGGTCTCCGAACGCCAGCTACGGCGCTTCATCTACGGCTAGACGGAAGGGGCAACGCCCAATATGTGCGGAATCGTGGGGTACGTCGGCCGACGACAGGCGGCACCGATCCTGATCGAGGGGCTCGGCCAGCTCGAATACCGCGGCTACGACTCGGCCGGCATCGCCGTGCTCGGCCCGTCCGGCGCGCTGGTGGTCCGCGCGGTCGGCCGGGTACGGGACCTGCAGGCCGCGTTGCCCAAGCGGATCAGCGGCAAGGTCGGCATCGGCCATACCCGCTGGGCCACCCACGGGGCGCCCTCCGAGCGCAATGCCCACCCGCAGTCCTCGCCCGACGGCCGGTTCCACGTGGTGCACAACGGCATCCTGGACAACGCCACCCAGTTGCGCGACCGGCTGACCGCCGACGGGGTGACGCTGACCTCGGAGACCGACACCGAGGTGCTGGCGCACCTGGTCGCCCGGGCCAAGGCAGCCACCCTGGAAGGCGCGGTGATCGAGGCGCTGAGCCTGGTCACCGGCACCTACGCGATCGCGGTGCTGGACGCGAATACGCCGGATCAGATCGTGGTGGCCCGCAACGGCTCGCCGCTGGTGATCGGCATCGCGGAGCGGGAGATGTTCATCGCCAGCGATGTCGCCGCGCTGGTCCGGCACACCAGCTCGGTGGTGCACCTTGAGGACGGCGAGATCGCCATCGTCAACGCCAGCGGCTTCCGCACCATCACCCACGACCGGGAACAGACCCAGAAGACCCCGATCACGGTCGACCTGACCGTCGAGGAACTCGAACTGGGCGGCCACCCGCACTTCATGCACAAGGAGATCCACGAGCAGCCGTCCTCGGTCGAGCGGATGATCCGCGGCCGGCTGGACGAGCGGTTCTCCACCGCCCGGCTGGACGGCCTGCGGTTGGACCCACGCGAGCTGCGCGGCTTCAAGCGGGTGAAGATCCTCGGCTGCGGGTCGGCCTACTACGTCGGGCAGCTGGGTGCCTGCATGATCGAGGATCTGGCCCGGCTGCCGGCCGACGCCGAGGCGGCCTCGGAGTTCCGCTACCGCAACCCGATCATCGAGCCGGACACCCTCTACGTCGCGGTGAGCCAGTCCGGTGAGACCGCCGACACGCTGTTCGCGGTGCACGAGATCAAGCGCAAGGGCGGCCGGGTGGTCGGCCTGGTGAACGTGGTCGGCTCCTCCATCGCGCGGCAGACCGACGGCGGCATCTACCTGCACGCCGGGCCGGAAGTGGCGGTGGCCTCCACCAAGGCGCTGACCCACATGGGCATCGGCTTCGCGCTGCTGGCACTGGCGCTCGGCCGGGTACGGGATCTGTCACAGACCGAGGGCGCCCGGATCGTCGCCGGGTTGAAGGCGCTGGGTGAGCAGATCGCTCAGATCCTGGCCGACGAGGAGGTCATCGCCCAGGCCGGCAAGGAACTGGCCGAGGCGCAGAGCCTGTTCTTCATCGGCCGGGTCCGCGGCTTCCCGGTGGCCCGGGAGGGCGCCCAGAAGTTCAAGGAGATCACCTACCGGCACGCCGAGGCGTACCAGAGCAGCGAGCTCAAGCATGGCCCGCTGGCGCTGATCTCGCCGGAACTGCCGACGGTGGCGGTCATCCCGGACGACGACCTGATCGACCGCAACCTCGGCGCTGCGCACGAGGTGCTGGCCCGCGGCGGCCGGCTGACCGTGCTCAGCCATCCGGGGGTGGACCTGCGGACGGTCTCGGCCACCGTGCTGACCGTGCCGAAGAACGAACGGGAGCTGGACCCGATCCTGCTCACGATCCCGACCCAGCTACTGGCCTATCACGCGGCGGTGGCGCTCGGCCTGGACGTGGATCAGCCACGCAACCTGGCAAAGTCGGTCACCGTCGAGTAGCCGACCGCCTACCCTGAACGGATGACCGCTGCCGCCGGACCCCCCGTGCCCGCGGATTCGGCCGCCCGCCGGCCGGGCAATCCGGTCGTGCTGCGCGACCCCAGGGCGATCAAGGCGCTGGCCCACCCGGCTCGGCTGGCGGTGATCGAGGCGTTCTTCGCCGGCCGGCGGCTGACCGCCACCGAGTGCGGCGACATCGCCGGCTTGAGTGCCAGCGCGATGAGCTACCACCTGCGGGCGCTGGAACGGTGGGGCATCATCCGTCGCTCGGCGGCCACCGCCGACGGCCGGGAACGGCCCTGGGAGGCGGCCGGCGACCGGCTCTCGGTGGACTCCGCCGAGCCGCGGGCCACCGCTGCCGGCGAGGCGATGCTGGTCGCCACCATGCTGGACCGGGTGCGCGCCGAGACGCTGGCCTGGGTCACCAACCAGGATTCGGCCTGGTACGACTCGGTATCGATCAGCAGCGGCTCGTACTGGCTGAACGCCGACGAGGCCCGCGAGCTGTCCGAGGCGATCGCCGGCGTGGTTGCCGGCTACCAGCGGCGTTCCCGGCAGCGCGGGCCGGCCGGCACCCGGCGGGTTCGGGTGGCCTACACGGTGGTGCCGAGCAGCGACGGCCCGTCGCCGGCCGAGCCGGCCGGCACCGACGATCAGGCCCCGACCACGCCGGCGAATCGGTTTGGGCACCCTTCGTAGAATCCAGGTGTGACCAGCACCGCGCCGACAGCTGCCCAGGATCGGGATAACCCGGCCGCTACCGAGTTGCCGACCCAGTACCGGCCGGCAGCGGTAGAGGGCCCGCTGTACGAGCGGTGGGTGCAGCGCGGCTACTTCACCGCCGGCCAGCATCCGGACCGGCCGCCGTTCAGCGTGGTGCTCCCGCCGCCGAACGTCACCGGCAGCCTGCACATCGGCCACGCCTTCGAGCACACCCTGATCGACGCGGTGGTCCGGCGGGCCCGGATGCAGGGCTATGACACGCTCTGGCTGCCCGGCATGGACCACGCCAGCATCGCGGTGCACGCGCTGGTCGAGCGGCAGTTGGCCGCTGAGGGCACCAGCCGGCGCGAGCTCGGCCGGGAGGCGTTCCTGGATCGGGTGTGGCAGTGGAAGGCCGAGCACGGCGGGGCGATCCTGGCCCAGATGCGCCGGCTCGGCGACAGCGTGGACTGGTCGCGGGAACGGTTCACGATGGACGAGGGGATGTCCCGGGCGGTCCGCACCACCTTCAAGAAGCTCTACGACGACGGCTTGATCTACCGGGCCGAACGGCTGGTGAACTGGTCACCGGCGCTGCGCTCGGTGCTGTCCGAGGCCGAGGTGGACCACCGCGAGGTCGAGGGCGAGCTGATCTCGATGCGGTACGGGCCGGCCGACCCCTCGGCCGGTGAGTCCATCGTGGTGGCCACCACCCGGGTGGAGACCATGCTGGGCGACACGGCGGTGGCGGTCCATCCGGACGACGAGCGGTATCGGCACCTGATCGGCCAGCAGGTGGAGCTGCCACTGACCGGCCGGACCATCCCGATCATCGCCGACGAGCACGTCGATCCGGAGTTCGGCAGCGGCGCGGTGAAGGTGACCCCGGCGCACGACCCGAACGACTTCGAGATCGGCCGGCGGCACGGCCTGCCGATGCTGTCGATCATGGACGAGGAGGGCCGGATCACCGGCACCGGCACCGACTTCGACGGCCTGGACCGGTTCCAGGCGCGGCGGGCGGTCCGCGAACGGCTCGCCGAACAAGGCCGGATCGTCGCCGAACGCCGGCCGTACCTGCACTCGGTGGGGCACTCCGAGCGCTCCGGCGAGCCGATCGAGCCGCGGCTGTCGCTGCAGTGGTTCGTCCGGGTGGCACCGCTCGCCGAGGCGGCCGGCGCCGCGGTGCGGGACGGCCGGGTGCGGGTGAGCCCGCCGGAGCTGGCCGGCCGATACTTCGGCTGGGTGGACAACCTGCACGACTGGTGCGTCAGCCGGCAGCTGTGGTGGGGGCACCGGATTCCGGTCTGGTACTCCCCGGCGGGGGAGATGGCCTGTCTCGGACCGGACGAGCAGCCGCCGCCGGGCTGGACCCAGGACGCCGACGTGTTGGACACCTGGTTCTCCGCGGCGCTATGGCCGTTCGGCACGCTGGGCTGGCCCGAGCAGACCGCCGACCTGGCCCGGTTCTATCCGACCACCGTGCTGGTCACCGGCTACGACATCCTGTTCTTCTGGGTGGTTCGGATGATGATGTTCGGCCTGTACGCGATGGCCGATCGCGGTCCGGCCGGCGCGGTGCCGTTCCGCACGTTCATGCTGCACGGCATGGTGCGCGATCGGTTCGGCAAGAAGATGTCGAAGTCCAAAGGCAATTCGGTTGACCCACTGGCCTGGATGGATCAGTACGGCACCGACGCGCTGCGCTTCACCTTCGCTTGGGGCGCCAATCCCGGCGCGGACGTGCCGATCTCGGAGGACAACGTCGCCGGCGCGCGCAACTTCTGCAACAAGCTGTGGAACGCGACCCGGTTCGCGCTGCTCAACGGCGCGACCGTTGACGGTGAGCTGCCGGCCGAGCTGACCGGCCCGGACGCCTGGATCGTTTCGCGGCTGCAGGAGGTGATCGCCGAGGTCGACCGGCTCTATGACGCCGACTACGAGTTCGCCAGGATCGCCGACCTGCTCTACCACTTCGCCTGGGACGAGTTCTGCGACTGGTACCTGGAGCTGGCCAAGGTCTCGCTGGCCGACGAGCGCACCGCGGCCACCACTCGGCGGGTGCTGGGCGAGGTGCTGGACGGGCTGCTGCGGCTGCTGCATCCGATCACGCCCTATGTCACCGAGGCGCTCTGGACCGAGCTGACCGGCGCCGAGTCGATCGTGGTGGCGCCCTGGCCGGTGGCCGATCCGGACCGGATCGATGAAGCGGAGCAGCGCGACTTCACCCAGATGAAGCTCACTGTCGAGCTGATCCGGCAATTCCGCAGTGCGCAAGGTATCAAGCCGAGCACCGAGATCCCTGCCAGGTTTACCGGGATTCACCGCTACGAACGAGAGATTCGGAAGCTGGTACGGCTCAGCGAACCGGGCGAGTCGTTCAGCCCGAGCCGCACCCTGGAGGCCCTCTCCGGGTCCGTGATCGAGCTGGACCTGTCCACCGCGATCGATGTGGCGGCCGAGCGGGCCCGGCTCGGCCGGGACCGGGCGGCGGCGCGCAAGGAGCTGGACCAGACCGATAAGAAGCTGGCCAACGAAAGCTTCTTGGCCCATGCCAAGCCCGCGGTGGTCAGCTCGATCCGGGAGCGCAACGCCAAGGCAGCCGCCGAGCTGGCGCGGATCGACGCCGCACTGGCCGGATTGCCCGAGCAATGAGCCAGTCCGGCACCGCCGGCCGGTCGGTCGATGCGCGCCAGGGTGGCCGGCGGGAGCCCGATACCCGCCGCCAACAGGACGCACAACGCCGTCAGCAGGCCGAGGCCGAACTGCTGGCCCGCTGGGGCGAGGCCAAGATCAGCCCGTCCCGGGATCGGATCCTCCGCCTGCTCGATCTGCTCGGGCAGCCGCAGCGCAGCTACCGGGCGATCCACCTGACCGGGACGAACGGCAAGACCTCCACCGCCCGGATGGTCGCCGAGCTGCTGCGCGGCTTCGGTCTGCGCACCGGCAGTTACACCAGCCCGCACCTGAGCGGCATCACCGAACGCATCGTGCTGGACGGCCAGCCGGTGTCCGACGGTGTTTTCGCCGACGCGTACAGCGAGATCGCGCCGTACCTGGATCTTGTCGATGCCGACTCCGGCACCCGGCTGACCTTCTTCGAGGCGCTCACCGGGCTGGCCTTCGCGGTATTCGCCGACGCGCCGGTCGACGTGGCCGTGGTCGAGGTCGGCATGGGCGGCGCCTGGGATGCCACCAACGTGCTGAACGCCCAGGTGGCGGTGGTGCTGCCGATCGGCCTGGACCACACCGAGTACCTGGGCGACACGATTGCCAAGATCGCGACCGAGAAGGCGGGCATCATCCACGCCGGCGCCTCGGCGATCTTGGCCGCGCAGCCGACCGAGGCGGCCGGCGAGTTGCTGCGCCGGGCCGCCGAGGTGCAGGCCGCGGTGGCCCGGGAAGGTCTGGAGTTCGGGGTGCTGGACCGGTCGCTGGCCGTCGGCGGCCAACTGCTCACCCTGCAGGGATTGGGCGGGGTGTACGAGCAGGTGTTCCTGCCGTTGCACGGCGCCTACCAGGCGCAGAACGCGGCCTGCGCGCTGGCCGCCGTCGAGGCGTTCTTCGGCGCCGGCGCGCGGACCGGCCCGATCGATGTCGAGATCGTCCGGTCCGCCTTCGCCGGGGTGTCCTCGCCCGGTCGGCTGGAGGCGGTCCGGTCGGCGCCCACCGTGCTGGTGGACGCCAGCCACAACCCGGCCGGGATGACCGCCACCGTGCAGGCATTGGCCGAGGGGTTCGACTTCCGCCGGCTGGTCGGCGTGGTGGCGATGCTGGCCGGCAAGGATGCGCTGGGCACGCTGGAGGTCCTGGAGCCGGCGCTGGACGAGGTGGTGGTCAGCCAGAACTCCTCGCCGCGGGCGATGGATGTGGACGAGCTGGCCGCGATCGCGGTCGAGGTGTTCGGCGAGGGCCGGGTCAGCGTCGAGCCGCGACTGGACGACGCGTTGGAGGCCGCCGTCCGGCTCGCCGAGGAGGACGCCACCGGCGTGCTGTCCGGCGCCGGCGTGCTGGTCACCGGTTCGGTGGTGACCGCCGGGGAGGCCCGGACGCTGCTCACCGGCAACCGCTGATGACCGAACCTGATCCGGAACAGCCGCCGCCAGCCGATCCCGAGCGATTGCCCGATGATGCTGACCGGCTGCCCGATGATCCGGAACGGCTGCCCGATGATCCGGACCGGCTGCCCAATGATCCGGAGCGGCTGCCCGATGATCCGGAACGGCTGCGCCGGGCCGACCGGGCGACTCGCGGCGCGGCGGCCGGCCTGCTCTGCCTGGAGGCGCTGGTGGTGCTGCTGATCCCGCGGGCCATCGCGCAGACCTCGACCGGGCTGGATGCCACCAAGGCCACCCTGCTGATCACCCTCGCGGTGGTGCTGGTCGCCTGCGGCTTCCTGCTCCGGCGCCGGTGGGGGATCGGCGCCGGCTCGGCGTTGCAGCTGCTGGTCGCCGCCACGGTGTCGCTGATCCCGGTGCTCGCCATCGTGGTGGTGTTCTTCCTGCTGCTGTGGTGGTATCTGCTGCGGACCCGGCACCAGTTGCTCGGCACCCCGTCCGGCTGGCGGATGTTGATCTCCTGAGCAGCTCGCCGGTCCGGCCGAACGATGCCCCTCGGCCGGTCGATAGGGTGGCCGGGTGAGCGATGCTGCCGTGCAACGCACCCTGGTCCTCATCAAGCCGGACGGGGTGGCCCGCAACCTGACCGGTCAGATCCTGGCCCGGGTGCAGGCCAAGGGCTATCGCATCCTGGCGCTGGAGCAGCGCCGAGTGGACGTCGAACTGCTCAGCCGGCACTACGCCGAGCATGTCGGCAAGCCGTTCTACCAGCCGCTGGTGGACTTCATGTCCTCCGGACCGCTGGTCGCCGCGGTGGCCGAGGGGCACCGGGTGATCGAGGGATTCCGGGCGCTGGCCGGCGCGACCGACCCGACCGCGGCGCTGCCGGGCACCATCCGCGGCGACTACGGCCGGGACTGGGGGCTGCCGGTCCAGCAGAACCTGGTGCACGGCTCTGACTCGCCGGAATCGGCCGAGCGCGAGATCGGGCTCTGGTTCCCAGACCTGTAACGGGCGTTCGACCGACCGTTCGGCGCCGGTGACGACCCGGCCGAACACCCCAGCCGGTGGGCCTGTTTTCGCGAGTCGCAACCCGGTTTCTACCGCACGCGCACATACGATCATGCTGCCCGGTCACATCAGTCACACTGGTCACAGCCGGTACCGAACGATCCGCACGCAAGCAGAGGTAGCCGGTCTGATGGCCTTCACCCCGATGTCGTTGCTGGGCGGCGACCTGCTCGGCGGGGATCTCGCGGTCGACCTAGGCACCGCCAACACCCTGGTCTACGCGCGTGGTCGGGGCATCATGCTGAACGAGCCGTCGGTGGTCGCGATCGACACCACCACGAACAGCGTGGTCGCCGTCGGTGCCGAGGCCAAGCGGATGATAGGCCGCACGCCGGGTCACATCCGCGCGGTGCGGCCGCTGCGGGACGGGGTGATCGCCGACTACGACATCACCGCCGAGATGCTGCGCTACTTCGTCCGCAAGGTGACCGGCCGGCGCGCCTTCGCCGGCCCCCGGGTGGTGGTCTGCGTACCCAGCGGCATCACCTCGGTCGAGCAGCGCGCGGTCTCCGAGTCGGCCTACGCGGCCGGTGCCCGCCGGGTGCACATCATCTCCGAGCCGATGGCGGCCGCGATCGGCGCCGGGCTGCCGGTCAGCCAGGCCTCCGGTTCGATGGTGGTCGACGTCGGCGGCGGCACCACCGAGGTGGCGGTGATCGCGCTGGCCGGCATCGTCGCCAGCACCAGCCTGCGAGTGGCCGGCGACGCGCTGGACCGGGCGATCGTCGACCACGTCCGGGCCGAGTTCTCGATGCTGATCGGCGAACGGACGGCCGAGGAGCTGAAGATCTCGATCGGCTCGGCGTTCCCGATCGCGGGCCCGATGCGCGCCGAGATCCGGGGCCGCGACATCGCCACCGGGCTGCCCCGCAACGTCACCGTCTCGGCCGAGGAGCTGCGGCACGCGATGGGCGGCCCGCTCGGCCGGATCTCCGCCGCCGTCCGGGCGACCCTGGACCGCTGCCCACCCGAGCTGGCCGGTGACCTGGTCGGCCGGGGGATCGTGCTGACCGGCGGCGGCGCGCTGTTGCGCGGCCTGGACGCCCGGCTGCAGCACGACATCGGCATTCCGGTGCTGGTCGCCGAGCGGCCGCTCGACTCGGTGGTGCTGGGCACCGCGACCGTGGTCGAGCAGTTCGAGTCGCTGCACCGGGTCGTCGTCGACGGGCACCGCCGGTAGCGGCATGCGGACGCTTACCCGGCGCCAGCAGCTGTCGGCCACCGTGCTGGCCGTGCTCGCGCTGCTGTTCATCAGCCTCGACTTCGCCGGCGGCTCGCTCGGCGGCGCCCGAGGCGGGGTTACTGGTGCCCTCGGCTCGCTCTATCGCGGCACCGACGCGGTGATCGGCCCGGTCCGCCGGTTCGTGCAGGGCGTGCCGGACGTGGCCGACAACCGGCGTCGGCTGGCCCGGCTCAGCCAGCAGAACCTGGACCTGCAGCGCCGGCTGGCCGCCGCCGAGGCCGACCGGGCCACCGCGAGCAGGTTGGCCGCGCTGCAACTGCAGGCCGACGCGGAGAACTGGCAGATCCTGCCGGCGCGGGTGATCGCCACCAGTCCCGGTGCCGGCTTCCAGTGGACGGTGACCGTCGACGTGGGCAGCCGGGACCGGGTGCTGGCCGGCCAGACCGTCACCGACGGCGCGGGCCTGGTCGGCCGGGTGGTGCAGGTCTACCGGAGTAGCTCGGTGGTGTTGCTGGCCGCCGACCCCGCCAGCGGGGTCGGCGTGCGGGACAGCCGGTCCGGCCAGCTGTTGCTGGCCAGCGGCCGGGGCGGCGCCGGCCTGTCGGCCAGCCCGCTCGGCGAGCAGCCGGACGTGCGCCAGGGTGATGTGCTGCTGACCGGACCGGCCGGTAAGACCACCTATGCGCCGGGCCTGCGGGTCGGCACGGTGACCTCGGTGCACACCGGGGCGGACGGCGTGCTGACCGCGCAGCTGCGACCGGCGGCGGCGCTGCGCGCGCTGGACCTGGTCGGCATCGTGCTGTTGCCGCCGCGCGGCACCGCCCGGGCGCCGCTGACTCCGCAGGCCGGGCGATGAGTCCAGACAGGTCCCGATGAGCGGCGTCTCCCGGCTGGCGGCCGCGGTGGCCGGCCTGCTCACCGCATTGCTGCTGCAGGCCACCCTGATCGGCCCGCTCGCCTTTCCGGTGCCGGTGTCGCTGCCGGCGTTGCTGGTGATCGTGGTCGGCTGCTACGCCGGCCCCGGGGTCGGCATCGGCCTCGGCTTCAGCACCGGGTTGCTGGCCGACCTCGGCTCCGACCACCCGGCCGGCGTGCAGGCGCTGTGCCTGCTGGCCGGCGGGCTGCTGGCCGGCAAGTTGGGCGGCCTGGCCGTCCAACGGGGTTACCGCAGTCGTGGCGTGGCGGCGCTGGCCGCGCTGATCGCGACCGGCACCAGCGCGGCCAGCGGCCTGCTGCTGGCCATCCTCGGCTCGCATGCGGCGAGCCTGTCGGCCACTGTGCTCAGCCTGCCGCCGGTCGCGCTGACCGATGCGCTGCTCGGCCTGCTGGTGGCGCCGATGGCGCGCCGGCTGCTGCGCGCGCAGGGCGTCCGGGCGCCACGGCCGGCGGCCACCGTGCTGGCCCGGGTGCCGGTGGGGCGGCGCGATGTCGCGGCGTGAACCGGCCCGGCCGCTCTGGTCGGCGGCCCAGCTCCGCCGGCTGTCGTTGCTCCAGCTGCTGGTCGGCTCACTGCTGATCACGCTGCTGGCCCGGCTGGCCTACGTCCAGCTGCTCGATCCGCACAAGCCGGCGCAGTCGGCCGGCCGCACCCATCTGGGCAGCATCGTGCTGCCCGCACCACGCGGGGAGATCCTGGACTCGACCGGCCGGGTGCTGGTCGGCAACCGCAACACCCACGTGCTCACCGTCGACCGGTCGCAGCTGCAACTGCAGGACGACCACGGGGTCAGCGTGCTGACCAAGCTGGCGCCGATCCTGCACACCCGGACGGCCGACCTGCAGCGGGAGATCACCCCGTGTGGCGTGCACGTCCCCGCGCCGTGCTGGACCGGCGAGCCGTATCAGCCGGTGCCGGTCGCCACCGACATCGACGCCTCAGTGGTGCTGGCGGTCTCCGAACACACCGAGGACTTTCCCGGCGTGGCGATCGACGACCAGAGCGTGCTGGACTATCCGGGCGGCACGCTAGCCGCCCACCTGCTCGGCTACACCGGCGCGGTGAGCGCCGCCGACCAGAAGCGCGACGGCAAGCTGGCCGACGCCGACACCATCGGCCGCAGCGGCTTGGAGGAGTCCTATGACCCGGTGCTGCGGGGAGTGGACGGCCAGCGGCAGGTGCAGCTGGACGGCCGCGGCGAGCCGGTCGGCGATGCGCCGATGGTGCCGGCCCAGCCCGGCGACACGCTGGTCACCAGCATCGACGCCAACGTCCAGGCATTGGCCGAGCGGGCGCTGGTGGAGCAGTTGCAGGCCCAGCACGCCAAGGGCCGGCCGGCGCCCAGCGGCGCGGTCGTGGTGCTGGATCCGCACACCGGCCGGGTGATCGCCGCGGCCAGCTATCCCACCTACGATCCGGCCATGTTCGTCGGGGGAATCTCGGTCGCGGACTACGCCAAGCTGACCGAGCCGAGCGCGAACGATCCGCTGGTGGGCCGAGCCATCGCCGGCGCCTATGCACCCGGCTCGACGTTCAAGCTGATCAGCACCAGCGACGACCTGACGACCGGGGCCGTCAACACCACCGGCCAGTACCCGTGTCCGGGATCGCTGAATGTGGACGGGCGGACCAAGACCAACTTCGATTCCGAGTCCTTCGGCAGCGCGATCGACCTGCGGTTCGCGCTGCAGATCTCCTGCGACACGTTCTTCTATGCGCCGGCGGTCGCCGAGTGGCAGGCCGACCAGGCGCGGGTGGACAGCGGCAAGAAGCCGCTGGAGCCGCTGCAGCGGATGGCGACCGCGTTCGGCGTCGCGAGTTCGCCAGGCATCGACCTGCCGGCCGACGAGCAGGCCAGCGGCTCGATCGGCTCGCGGGAGAATCGGCTGGCGTTGTGGAAGGCCAACAAGGCCGACTACTGCGCCGCGGCCAGGCGTGGCTATCCGGACGTGGCCAACGCCGGCGAGCGGGCCTATCTGACCGAATTGGCCTCGGAGAACTGCACCGACGGCTGGCGGTTATTCGCCGGCAACAACGCCGACACCGCGATCGGCCAGGGCGACACCACGCTCTCGCCGCTGCAGCTGGCGCTGGCCTACTCCGCGATGGTGAACGGCGGCACGCTCTACGCGCCGACCCTGGGCTGGGCGGTGCTGGATGCCCAGGGCAAACCGGTCCGGACGGTCACCCCGAAGGTGGTCCGCAAGGTACCGGTGCCCAAGGCCGACTTGAGCTTCTTCGGGGACGCGTTGCATTTCCAGGACAACCACGCGGTCTCCGGCGCGCTGGCCTTCGACGGCTCACCGATCAAGACCCTGATCGGCGGCAAGACCGGCACCGCCGAGGTGTACGGCAAGCGGGACACGTCGTGGTTGGCGTCCTGGGGCCCGGTGCGGCCCGGCGCCCCGGTGAGCACCGCGCGCTACGTGGTGGTCGGCATGATCGAGCAGTCCGGCACCGGAGCCTCGGCCGCGGCACCGATGTCCCGCCAGATCTGGGAGGGCCTGCTCGGCGCCAACGGCGCACCGGCCAGCGCCGGCGCCCGGCCGGCCAGCAAGCTGCCGACCGTCAAGCTGCCGGTGCGGCCCAGCCAGCCGGTGCCGAGCCCGACGCCGACCTGGCGATCCACCAGCAGCTCGCCGATCCACTCACCGGGGCCTACCAGCAGCCCGACCGGGCTGCCGGATCTGCTGCCCCGGCCGAGCGGTCAGGCAGCCGGCTCGGCCAGTCGGCCGACCGGGAGCGCCGGCCGATGACCCTGCTGACGCTGTCGAACTCCTCGCCGTTGTCGGGCACTTCGCCGCCGCGCGCTGATCGACGCCGGCCGCGCGGCTACGACCGGGTGCTGCTGGTCACCGCGTTGCTGCTATGCCTGATCGGTGCGCTGCTGGTGTGGTCAGCCACCCGCACCCGGTTGCAGCTGGCCGGCGCCAATCCGCAGACCTACCTGGCCAAGCACCTGCTCAACACCGCACTCGGCGCAGTGCTGCTGGTGCTGACCGCCCGGCTCGATGCCCGGTTGTTCCGGCTGATCGGACCGCTGCTCTACCTGGCCAGCCTGGTCGGCCTGTTGGCAGTGTTCGCAATCGGCTCCACCATCAACGGTGCCCATGCCTGGATCGTGATCGGCGGTGGCTTCGAGATCCAGCCGGCCGAGTTCGCCAAGCTCGGGGTGATCGTGGCGCTGGCAGTGCTGTTCGCGCAGCGGGCGGCCAACCGCTCTGGCCGGCCGCCCGGGGCGCGCGAGCTGGTCCTGGCCGGCTGCGTACTGCTGCCACCGTTGGCGCTGATCATGCTGCAGCCGGATCTCGGCTCGGCGCTGGTGCTGGCCGCCGCCGCGCTTGGTGTGCTGATCGCGGCCGGCGCTCGTCCCGGCTGGATCCTCGCCCTGTTGCTGTTGGCCGGGCTGGGAGCGGTGCTGGCCATCAAGGCCGGCGTGCTGGCCGACTATCAGCTGGCCCGGTTCGCCGCCTTCACCCACCCCGGCCGGGATCCACAGGGGGTGGCCTACAACATCACCCAGGCGCATATCGCGATCGCGCACGGCGGGCTGTTCGGGCAGGGACTGTTCCACGGGGCGCAGACCCGAGGGGCCTTCGTGCCGGAGCAGCAGACCGACTTCGTGTTCTCGGTGGCCGGCGAGGAGTTGGGGTTCCTCGGCTCGGCCGCGATCATCATCGGGATCGGCGTGTTGCTCTGGCGCGGCCTGCGGATCGCGGCGGCCGCCACCGGCGCATCCCGGTTGGTGGCCGCCGGCATCGTCTGCTGGCTCGGCTTCCAGACGTTTCAGAACATCGGCATGAACCTCGGGCTGACCCCGGTCACCGGGCTGCCGCTGCCCTTCGTCTCCTACGGCGGCTCCAGCATGTTCGCCGAGGGCATCGCGCTCGGCCTGCTGCAGGCCATCCACCGGCGAACCGGCAACTGGTGAGCCGGCAATTGGTGAGCCGGCAACTGGTGAGCTGACGGTTGGCGTGCTAGAGGCTGGTGAGCACCTGCGGGGAGAGTGTCTTGATCATGGTGTTAGCCCACCTAACCTGGCGCAGGGTGCGCGGGTGGCACTCGCTGGTGAGCGTGAGGATGTCGGTCTCCTGCTTGGCCTGGGCATGCTGGGCCAACATCTCCCAGGCCAGCGAGGCGGCGGAGGCGAGCAGGTAGATCCCGCGTAACTGCTCCAACAGCACCAGGCCGGGCTCCGGTCGCCGGCCGACCACGGTGGCCAGGATTTCCGGCAGGTGCCGCAGCCGGCCGGGTTCATCCGCCTCGGCATCGAGTTGCAGCGCATGGTCGGCAGCGGTCTCGGCCAGCTTGCCGACGTTCTCCCGGGACCAGCGCGCGAGGTCGCGGGCGACGTGGTGCACCTCGTGGTCGGTACGGTGTTGGGCAGCCAGGTCGAGCAGTTGCTTGGCCAGCTCGTTCTCGGCCGCGTGGGCCTGCCGGAAGGCGTAGTGCAGGCCGGCGTCGTGGCTCATCATTACTGGCTCTTCGCGCGGGCGCTGCGATGCTCACTCATCATTACTGGCTCTTCGCGCGAGCGCTCATCGCGGTTCGCTCCGCTCCTCGCTTCGCTTCGCTGCTCACTCATCATTACTGGCTCTTCGCGCGAGCGCTCATCGCGGTTCGCTCCGCTCCTCGCTTCGCTGCGATGCTCACTCATCCGGCACTTCCTTCCGGCCGGCTGCCGACGGCCTCCAGCCGGCATACGGCGAGCTTGAACAGCGGTTGCTTGGAGACCGGATCCCAGTCGGTGATGGTGAGCTCGTTGGCCGCCGTGCCGGGCTGGTCGGCTGCCGGCCCGGCCGGCACGGTGTTGCCCGCATCGTGGGTTTCCCCGCCGCCGGCGTCCCAGTAGCCGTAGTGGAACGGCACGAAGACCACACCTGGCCGGGTGCCGGCCTGCCGGGCCGCTGCCCGGATTCGCCCGCGTGGGGAAGAGACGTCGACGAGTTCGCCCTCGGCGATGCCGGCCGCGGCTGCATCGTCGGGATGGATCTCGGCCCATACCCGCGGTGCGGCTGCCTGCAGTTCCGGCGTCCGGCCGGTCTTGGTCCGGGTGTGGAAGTGGTAGATGGTGCGGCCGGTGATCAGCTGCAGCGGGTAGTCCTCGCTGACCTCCTCGTGCGGCGGCAGATACTCGGCCGCCTTGATGATCGCGCGGCCGTCCGGGTTAAGCGCGCGGTATTCGGTCTCCTCCACCGACGCGCCGGTGATCAGATCCCGGCCGTAGGACTCGCATACGTCCGGGGCGGCCCAGAACCGATGGTCGGTGTAGAGCCGTTCGGTGCCGTCCGGCGCGCTCGAGGTGCACGGCCACTGGACACCGCCGCGTTCGCGCAGCAGTTCGTAGCTGATCCCGGTGTAGTCGCACGGCCGGCCGGCGCTGCACCGCTTCCACGCCTCGAACGCCGACTCCGGGTCGTGCCAGCTGACCAGCGGCGCACCGTCGGAGTCCCGCAGGTCCAGCCGGCGGGCGTAGTCGAGGAGGATCTCCAGATCCGAGCGCGCCTGCCCCGGCGGGTCCACCGCCTTCTCCGACAGGTGCACGGTGCGGTCGGCGTTGGTGAACACGCCGGTCTTCTCACCCCAGGTGGCGGCCGGCAACACCACGTCGGCCAGGCTCGCGGTTTCGGTCAGGTAGAGATCCTGCACGACCACGAACAGCTCCGCGCGGGCCAGGATGGAGCGGATCCGGCGCAGTTCGGGCAGCGACACGGCGGGGTTGGTGCCGGAGATCCAGAGGAACCTGATCGAGCCCTGCTCGGCGTAGCGAAACATCTGCATCGCGTGCGTCGGCGAGGTGTAATGCGGGATCCGCAGCGGCTTGACGTTCCAGATCCTGGCCAGCTCGTTGACGTGTTCGTCGTTCTGCCAGTTGCGAAAGCCGGGCAGGTCACCATTGGCGCCGCACTCACGGGTGTTCTGCGCGGTGGGCTGGCCGTTCATCTGCAGCACGCCGCAGCCGAGCCGGCCGAGCATGCCGCGCAGCAGCACCAGATTGTTGACCTGGACGGCCGCGGCGGTGGCCTGGTGCGACTGATACACCCCTTGCAGCACGGTGGCCAGCAACCGGTCGGCGGTGCCGAGCAGCCGGGCCGCCGCCACGATGTCCTCGGCGGAAATGCCGCAGATGCCGGCGGCCCACTCCGGCGTGCAGTCGGTCAGCTGGCTCGCCAACTCCACGAAGCCGACGGTGTGCCGGTCGATGAAGTCGTGATCGAGGAGGTCCTGGGCGATCAGCTCGCGCAGCAGCGCGTTGAGCAGCGCCAGGTTGGTGCCCGGCCGGGGCGCCAGGTGCACGGTGGCCTGCTTGGCCACGGGGGTGCGCCGCGGGTCGACCACCAGCAGCTTCGGCGGCTGCGGGCCGGCCAGCCGGTCCAGGATCCGCATCCACAGCACCGGCTGGGTCTCGGCGACGTTGTGACCGAACAGCGCGATCACGTCGGCGTGATCCACGTCGGCATAGGAGGCCGGCTGGCCGTCGCTGCCGAAGGACTCCTTCAGCGCCTCGCCGGCGGTCGCGGTGCACAGCCGGGTGTTGCCGTCCAGGTGGTTGGTGCCCAGCCCCGCCCGGGCGATCGTGGTCAGCGTGTAGTACTCCTCGCAGAAGAGCTGGCCGGTGGTGTAGAAGCCGAGCGCGCCTGGCCCGTGCGATTCCAGCAGCTGCCGGGTCCGGCTGACGACGGCGTTCATCGCGGTATCCCAGTCGGTCTCCACCAGCCTGCTGCCGGCGCGGATCAGCGGGGTGGTGAGCCGGTCGGCGGACTGGTTGGCCTGCCAGGCGTAGAGATCCTTGACGTCCAGCCGGCCGTGGTTGACCCGGTCGCCGGCCTTGCCGCGTACCCCGACGATCCGGCCGTCGAGCACGGCGATGTCCATCGCGTCGCCGTTGGAATGCAACAGCGAGGCTGCCGGCACCCAGTGCTGGACCTGCTCGGCGGTGACCCCGTCGGCGTACTGCTCGTCCACCCGGGTCGGCCACGACTCGCCAGGTCCGTACGGGGTGCGGGCTCCCCATGGCTGCTCGATCCGATATGGGTGGGCCATCTCTCGCTCCTCGAAGGCGGTTCACGATCAGTGTGGCCAGCACGAGTCGTTATCAAACAGTTAGCCGAACCGAGTCTCACGCGTATTTAACCTGCTTAACTCTGCGTGGTTAACCTTTACACGGAGAGTGACTAATCGGTGGCGACCACGATCTGGCCATCCATCGCCGCGGCGGTGCAGAACTCACCGCACACGGCGCGTGCGCCGATGCAGTGGGACCCCGCCTCGCTGCTGTTGGCCCGGTTCGCCTTCGGCGACCAGCCGGCCAGCCGCGCCGAACTGGCCACCTACGGTTACGACGGCTGGTGGGCCCGGCAGCTGGCGATGCCGACCGGCTACGTCGCGCAGCCGGCCATCGCCGCGCACGGCAGCCTGCTCGGCTTGTCGCCGAAGGACGTCCGGGCCTGGCTGGCGGCCAACGGCAACGAGTACGGCTGGGAGCTGATGGACCAGCTGACCGAGGTCACCCTCGGCCTGCAGACCTGGAGCCCGGCCCAGCTGTACGAGACCGTGGTCGACTTCTTCGCCAACCACCTGAACGTGGCCAACCACAGCGACGGGGTGTGGACCACCCGGCACACGATGGACCGTGACGTGGTCCGCCAGCACGCCTTCGGCTCGTTCACCGACATGCTGCTGGCCTCGGCCCGCAACCCGGCCATGCTGCAGTACCTGTCGTTGGCCAGGTCCACCAAGGCCGCGGTGAACGAGAACTACGGCCGGGAACTGCTGGAACTGCACACCGTGGGCATCGGCAACTACACCGAGACCGACGTGCAGAGCGCGGCCAAGCTGCTCACCGGACGCACCACCGACGCCGACTACAACTACCTCTACAACCCGAACAAGCACTGGGTCGGCCCGATCACCGTGCTGGGCTTCAGCCATCCCAACAGCACCGCCGCTGGCGGCGAGGCGGCCGGCGACGCCTTCCTGACCTACCTGGCCAGCCATCCCAAGACCGCCAGCCGGCTGGCGTGGAAGCTGTGCGTCCGGTATGTCTGCGACACCCCGACGCCGAGCCTGGTGGCCGAGGTGGCCAAGGCATACCTGGACAACGGCACCCGGATCCTGCCGATGCTCTCGGTCATCGTCCGGTCCACCGAGTTCTGGACCAGCCGGGGCGCCAAGGTGCGCCGGCCGGCGGAGAACCTGCTCGCCACCATTCGGATCCTGGGTTACGGACCCGGTGCGCTGGCCCAGACGCTGCCCGGCCTGCACTGGATGAGTTCGGCCGTCGGCCAGGTTCCGCTGGACTGGTCGCCGCCGAACGGCTACCCGGACGTGGCCACCGCCTGGCGGTCCTCGGGCACCCTGCTCAACCTCTGGCAGTACCACCGCGGCTTTGCCCAGAGCTGGTGGGACGGCTTCGACCCGCTGGACCTGACCACGCTGTACGGCGGCAGCACGCCGGCCACCAGCGGTGCCGCGATCGCGACGCTGTGCGTCCGGCTGACCGGCAGCCTGCTGCCGGCGGCGCACCTGCAGGCGCTGCAGACCTTCCTCGCCGAGCCGGCGAGCACCCCGCTGGCCAAGTCATCGCTGCGCTGGTACCTGGCGCACCTGGTGCCGCTGATCCTCGACTCACCCGCCTTCGCGCTGCGATGACCGCTCAGCCGCCTTGCGATGACCGCCGTCCGGAGGACGCCATGACCGACCCGCTGACCGCCGGCGATGCGCTGCTGGTCCGGCAGGCCGCCCAGGCCCGGGCCGACCTGTGCACGCAGGACGCGGCCTGGCGTTCCGGCTGGACCCGGCGCAGCTTCCTCGCCGGGTTGGGCATGGTCGGCGTCGCGGCGTTGGGCAGCCAGCTGGTCACCACCCGGGCTGCCTACGCGGCGGCCGGAACCGGCAGCGGCAACACCCTGATCACGATCTTCCTGCGTGGCGCCGCCGACGGCCTGCGGATCCTGGTGCCGGCCAGCCCGGACCTCGGCCTGGACTACCTCACCAGCGTGCGGCCGAAGCTCATTCCGAGCACGCTCAGCCCGCTGCCCGGCGCGGGAGGCTGGGCGCTGAACTCGGTACTCGCGCCGCTGCTGCCGTTCTGGAACAGCGGCGAGCTGGCCTTCGTGCCCGGCGTCTCGACCGGCGGCATCAGCCGCAGCCACTTCCAGGCACAGTCCTACCTGGAACGCGGCTCGGACACCTCGACCACCGGCTGGCTGGATCGGGCGCTGGCCCAGCTCGGGCCGGGCACCACCTTCCGGGCGGTCGCCGAGGGCGCCACGCTGCCGGCCGCGCTGGCCGGCGATCAGGCCAAGCTGGTGGTCAGCTCGCTGAAGAACTTCGTGTTCCCCGGCTGGTCCGGGGTGGCACCGCAGTCCGAGGCGGCGATCGCCACCTTGTACCGCGGCCTGACCGGCCCGCTCGGCGAGGACGTGCCGACCACGCTGGCCGCGCTGGCCACCGCCGCGGCCGCGCAGGCCCAGGCCGGGGTGCGCAACGGCGCGGTGTATCCGTCCGGCAACTTCTCCACCGCACTGAAGGATCTGGCCACCCTGCTGCGGGCCGAGGTGGGCCTGCAGGTGGCGACGGTGGACGTCGGCGGCTGGGACACCCACACCGACGAGGTCAACCAGCTGGACAAGAACCTCGCCTCGGCCGCCGGTTCGCTGGCCGCCTTCCTCACCGACCTGGGCCCACAGCGGCGCAACCGGGTCACCGTCGCGGTAGTGACCGAGTTCGGCCGGCGGGTCGCGATGAATGCCAGCGGCGGCACCGATCATGGCCACGGCAGCGTGGTGTGGCTGCTCGGCGGTGGCCTCGTGGGCACCCGGGTACACGGCCGGTGGACGGCGCTGGCCGCCGACACCCTGGACTCCGGCGACGTGCCCGGGGTCAACGAGGTGTTCGACGTGCTCGGCGAGCTGGCCCAGAAGCGGCTCGGTGTCGGGTCGCTGTCGGCGCTGTTCCCGAACCACAACTTCAGCCCGCTGGGACTGGCCAGGGCCACCGTGGCGCCGATGCCGGACCGGCCACCACCGGTGCTGCCGGCGCGTACCGGGTTGCGGCCGCGCTAGCCCGGCTCGGGCTCTCGTACCATGGGAGCCCATGAGCACCAGCCCGGTCAGCCTATTCCCGCGGCTCGAACCACTGCTGGCGCGGGTGAACAAGCCGATCCAGTACGTCGGCGGTGAGCTGAACGCCCGAGTCAAGGATTGGGACGCCGCCACCGTCCGGTGGGCGCTGCTGTACCCGGACGCCTACGAGGTGGGCCTGCCCAACCAGGGCGTGCAGATCTTGTACGAGGTGCTCAACGAGCGGCCGGACTGCCTGGCCGAACGCTGCTACGCGGTCTGGCCGGATCTGGAGGCCCTGCTGCGAGAGCACGGCGTGCCGCAGTTCACCGTGGACGCGCACCGGCCGGTGCGCGCCTTCGACGTGCTGGGCGTCTCGTTCGCGACCGAACTCGGTTACACCAACCTGCTCACCACGCTCGAGCTGGCCGGCATCCCGCTGCACGCCCGCGATCGTGGCGAGGCCGATCCGATCGTGCTGGCCGGCGGGCACGCGGCGTTCAACCCGGAGCCGATCGCCGACTTCCTGGACGCCGCCGTGCTGGGGGACGGCGAGCAGGTGGTCGGCGCCGTCACCGAGCTGATCGCCGAGTTCAAGCGGGCCGGCTCACCCGGCGGCCGGGACGAGCTGCTGACCCGGCTGGCCGAGACCGGCGGGGTGTACGTGCCCCGCTTCTACGACGTGACCTACGCACCGGACGGCCGGCTGGCCGCGGTGCGGCCGAACCGGGCTCGGGTGCCGGAGCGGGTGATGAAGCACACGGTGCTGGATCTGGATTCCTGGCCGTACCCGAAGACCCCGCTGGTGCCGCTGGCCGAGTCGGTGCACGAGCGGATGTCGGTGGAGATCTTCCGTGGCTGCACCCGAGGCTGCCGCTTCTGCCAGGCGGGCATGATCACCCGGCCGGTGCGCGAGCGCTCGCTGCCGGCCATCGGGCAGATGGTGGAGCAGGGGCTGGCCGCGACCGGCTTCGACGAGGTCGGGCTGCTCTCGCTGTCCTCGGCCGACCATTCCGAGATCGGGCAGCTGGCCAAGCAACTGGCCGATCGCTACGAACAGTCGAAGGTGTCGTTGTCGCTGCCGTCCACCCGGGTGGACGCCTTCAACATCGACCTGGCCGGAGAGTTCTCCCGCAACGGCCGGCGGTCCGGGCTCACCTTCGCACCCGAGGGCGGCTCCGAGCGGCTGCGCCGGGTGATCAACAAGATGGTCAGTCACGAAGATCTGATCCGGACGGTGACCGCCGCCTACTCCCAGGGTTGGCGGCAGGTGAAGCTGTACTTCATGTGTGGGTTGCCCACCGAGACCGATGACGATGTGCTGGAGATCGCCCGGATGGCGCATGACGTGATCCGGGCCGGCCGGGCGGCGACCGGTTCCCGCGACATCCGCGCGACGGTGTCCATCGGCGGCTTCGTGCCCAAGCCGCACACGCCGTTCCAGTGGGCGGCGCAGGCGGCGCCGGAGGTGGTGGACGGTCGGCTGCGCGCGTTGCGCGCGGCGATCAATGCCGACCGGTCGCTGGGCCGCAATATCGGCATGCGCTACCACGATGGCGAGCCGTCGCTGATCGAGGGCCTGCTGTCGCGTGGCGACCGCCGGGTGGGCGCGGTGATCGAGCGGGCCTGGGTGGCCGGCGCTCGGTTCGACGGCTGGAGCGAGCACTTCTCCTATCAGCGCTGGGTGACCGCGGCGGGCGAGGCCTTCGGTGACGGCCCGGTGAGCCTGGCCTGGTTCACCACCCGGGAACGCGACGCCGACGAGGTATTGCCCTGGGATCACCTGGATTCCGGGCTGGACAAGCAGTGGCTCTGGGACGACTGGCAGGACGCGCTGACCGGCTACGAGCAGGACGACTGCCGGTGGACGCCGTGCTTCGACTGCGGCGTCTGTCCGAGCATGGGCACCGACATCCAGATCGGTCCGACCGGACGGAACCTGCTCCCGCTGGTGGCCAAGCGATGACGGCGGTTGTAAGTGAGTGAGCATCGAGCGGAGCGAACACCCGATGAGCGCTCGCGCGAAGAGGAATTAGCGTGAGTCGGCGGGTCCCGGACGCGGTGCACGTAGCGCCGGTGCAGCGAATCCGGCTGCGCTACGCCAAGCGCGGCCCGCTGCGGTTCTGCTCACACCGGGATTTCGCCCGGGCCTTCGAGCGGTCGCTGCGCCGGGCCGAGATTCCGATGGCCTATTCGGCTGGCTTCCATCCGCACCCCCGGATCTCCTACGTGGGCGCGGCGCCGACCGGGGTTGCCTCCGAAGCCGAGTACCTGGAGATCGCGCTGGCCGAACGGCGCGATCCGGCCGAGGTAGGCGCGGCGCTGGATGCGGCACTGCCACCCGGACTCGACATCGTGCAGGCGGTGGATGCCGCCGACTGTCCGCCCGGCTCACTCGCCGAGCAGATCCAGGCGTCCTGCTGGCAACTGGAGATCACCGGTGATCCGGTCGAGCTGGCGGCGGCGGTCGCCGCGTTCCTGCAGGCCGACGAGGCGCCGGTGGAGCGGCTGACCAAGGACGGTCGGCGCATCATCGACGCCCGTGGGCCGGTGCTGTCGGCCACCGTGACACCGGTGCTGCCGGCCGTCGTGACACCGGTGCTGTCGGAGTCCGGGCCGGCGGTCGGGTCGGCCGGGTTTGCGGCCGTTTCGGTGTCGGCCACCGACTCGGTCGTCCCGCGTGCGATAATGAGGATGGTCGTACGGCAGGTGACCCCCACCGTCCGACCCGACGATGTTCTCGCCGCACTTCGGTCGATCGCCGGTTTCGCCCCGTCAGAGCCCGTCCGGGCTACTCGACTGGCGCAGGGATCGGTCGACGGGCCCGCTGAGTTGGCAGATCCGTTGCGCAGGACAGAGCTTTCCACCAGATAGCTTTCAGCACGATCGCTCGGCCGGCTCCCGCCGGCAGGGCTTTTCCGGCGGCTTCGGCCGTCGGAAGAACAGACTTCGCGGTCCGCTTGCGGGTGGGCCGCCATACCGCCGCTGTGCGGCTGGATGCCGGTGACCGGGCACTCTCGGTTGTCGCTGCACACGGCCCCGGCGGTGAGACAGGAGCACACCGAGCAGATGCTCGACACCGAACCCACCAATACCGACAACAACTCCGCCAGCGGCGAAGCACAGGCAGGAACCGGCCGGCAGTCCGGAGCCGGCTCGCGGCGAGGGTCCCGTTCGCGCTCGACCGCGGCGCCGGCCACCCCGGCCGCTGAATCGGCCGCGGCGGCCGCGCCGGCCAAGAAGGCCGCGCGCAAGGCCCCGGCCAAGAAGGCAACGGCCCCGGAGCCCACGGCGGCTGCCGGGCCGCCCGCCTCCGCCGAGGCACCCACCAAGGCGCCGCGAAAGGCGCGCAAGGCGCCGGCCAAGAAGGTGGCCGGCTCGACCCGGCCGGCCGACGACGCGGCCGGCCCGAACGCCGCCGAGCCGATCACTGCCGGCCCGCTGGTGGATCCAGCCGCCCCGGTAGCCCCGGTAGCTCCGGCGCAACCGGCAACCGGAGCCGCCGGATCCGCGCAGGCCGCCCGGCAGGCACCGGCGACGAAGGCGCCGCGCAAGCGAGCGGCCAGGAAGGCCGCGCCCGCTGCCGAACCGCCGGCCGACACCATCCCGAGCGATCCGGCCACTGAAGCCGCTCCGGCCGGCGCTGGCCCGGTCGAAACCGCGCCAGCGGCCACCGCGCCGGTCAAGAAGGCAACCCGCAAGCGCGCCGCCAAGAAGGCGGCCCCGGCAGCCGAGCAGCCGGCCGCTGGACAAGCGGCTGCCCCGGAAGCCACCGAGTCGGCCGCCCCAGCCTTGGCCGCCCCCTCGGTGCTCTTCCAGCCGCCGACCGAGGCGGCGCCGCGCCGCCGCCGGTCCAGCAGGTCGGCCCGCGCCGAGCAGTCAGCCGAAGGAGCAGCGGCCGCCGATCAAGCGCCCGCCGGCCGCGAGCCGGGCGACGGCGAACTGACCGATCCCGTGCTTGCCGAGGACGAGGCTGCCGATTCCGACACCGAGCCGGGCGACGGGTCGCGCCGGCGCCGCCGGCGAGGCCGTCGTGGTCGCGGCAGCAAGGCAGCCGACACGGTGGAGGCGGGTTCGGAGACCGCCGAGGCCGGCGAGGAGGACGAGGCAGCCGAGCAGTTGGACGTCGAGCACGCCGACGAGGTGGCCGAGGCGGCCCTGTCCGCCAGCGCCCGCCGGCGGCGCCGGCGGCGCCGGTCCTCCGGCGCCGATGCCGGCGAGGCGGCCGAGGACGATCCGCCGAACACCGTCGTGCACATCCGCGACGGCCGGTCCAAGGCCGGCGCCGCCGATGACGACGGGGTACGCGGGGTCAAGGGCTCGACCCGGCTGGAGGCCAAGCGCCAGCGCCGCCGGGACAACCGGGATTCCGGTCGGCGCCGGGCACCGATCCTGACCGAGGCCGAGTTCCTGGCCCGCCGGGAAGCGGTCGAACGGGTGATGGCGGTCCGGCAGACCGGCGATCGGACCCAGATCGCGGTGCTGGAGGACGGCGTCCTGGTCGAGCACTACGTGACCCGGGCCAGCGCGGCCAGCGCGGTCGGCAACGTCTACCTCGCCCGGGTGCAGAACGTGCTGCCGAGCATGGAGGCAGCCTTCGTCGACATCGGGCGCGGTCGCAACGGGGTGCTCTACGCCGGCGAGGTGAACTGGGACTCGGCCGGCCTGGAGGGCAAGGCCCGCTCCATCGAGAACGCGCTGAGCTCCGGCGATGCGGTGCTGGTGCAGGTCACCAAGGACCCGATCGGGCACAAGGGCGCCCGGCTGACCAGCCAGGTCTCGCTGCCCGGCCGGTTCGTGGTCTACGTCCCGGGCGGCGGCATGACCGGCATCAGCCGCAAGCTGCCGGACACCGAGCGGAGCCGGCTGAAGGCAATCCTGAAGAAGGTGGTGCCGGACGAGGCCGGCGTGATCGTGCGGACCGCGGCCGAGGGCGCCTCCGAGCAGGATTTGATCTCCGATGTCGAGCGGTTGAAGGCCGAATGGGAGGCGATCACCGCCAAGGCAGCCAAGAAGTCCAGTGCGCCGATGCTGGTGCACGGCGAACCGGACCTGGCGATCCGGGTGGTCCGGGACATCTTCAACGACGACTTCAGCAAGCTGATCGTGTCGGGCAGCGACATCCACCACACGCTGACCGACTACGTCGGCAACATCGCACCGGACCTGGCGGATCGGATCAGCCTGCACACCGCCGAGGCGGACCTGTTCCGCGAACTTCGGGTGGACGAGCAGCTGGCCAAGGCGCTGGACCGCAAGGTGTGGCTGCCGTCCGGCGGCTCACTGGTGATCGACCGGACCGAGGCGATGACGGTCATCGACGTCAACACCGGCAAGTACACCGGCTCGGGCGGCAACCTGGAGCAGACGGTCACCCGTAACAACCTGGAGGCGGCCGAGGAGATCGTCCGCCAGTTGCGGCTGCGTGACCTCGGCGGCATCGTGGTGATCGACTTCATCGACATGGTGCTGGAGAGCAATCGCGAACTCGTGCTGCGCCGGCTCACCGAGTGCCTGGGCCGGGACCGGACCAAGCACCAGGTGGCCGAAGTCACCTCGCTGGGGCTGGTGCAGATGACCCGCAAGCGAGTCGGCGAAGGCCTGCTGGAGGCATTCAGCGAGCCGTGCGAGCACTGCCACGGCCGGGGCGTGATCGTTCACCTGGAGCCGGTGGACAAGAAGTCCGGCAACGCCAGCCAACCGGCCGCCGAGGAGGATCGGCCGGCTCGCGGTCGCCGAAGCCGGGCCACCAAATCGGCTACCGGAACCAAGACGGCCGGCGTGGCCAAGGCCGGCGGAGCCAGGACGGCCAAGGGCGCGGCAGCCGCCACGTCGGATCCCGCCGAGATCGCCGTCGAGACCGAGAAGCGCCGGGCCGCGGCCAGCGCCGTCGCCGCCATCGCGGCGGCCACCGCCGGTCGGGAGGGGGACCGGGAGCCGATCGACGCAGCCCACCCGAATGGGGCGCCGGACGGAGCCCAGCCGGTCACCGAGGTAGCCCACCAGGCCCAGCCGAACGAGGTTGAGCCGGCCGACGCGAAGCCGGCCACGCCGCGACCGCGCCGGCGGCGGGCCGCCAGCCGGCCGGCCGGCCCACCCACCGCGACCACCGGCACCGACGGCTGAGTTCGCCAACGGCGCAGGTGGGCCGGTCAGCTCGACCGGCCCGCTTTGCCTGCACCGGGGCCGGTGCCGTAATCTGTACTACGGCCCACAGCTCAGTGGGCCGTTCTTGCGTGAGCACCAGGTGTCCCGCGTCCGGTCACCGGATCGCGGCGGCCAGACGATATGACAGCTGTTCGACAGGAGTGGATTCACGGTGTACGCCATCGTCAAAACCGGCGGCAAGCAGTACAAGGTCGCGGTCGGCGACGTCGTGACGGTCGAGAAGCTGGACGCCGAGCCTGGCGCCAGCGTCGCACTGCCGGCCATCCTGTTGGTAGACGGCGAGCAGGTCACCACCGACGCGGCCGAACTGGCCGCCGTTTCGGTCACCGGTGAGGTGGTCGGGCGGGTGAAGGGCCCGAAGATCCGGATCCACAAGTTCAAGAACAAGACCGGATACCACAAGCGGATCGGCCACCGGCAGCAGCTGTCGCAGGTCCGGGTCACCGGCATCGAGAGCGGAAAGAAGTAGCGCAATGGCACACAAGAAGGGTGCGTCGTCCTCCCGCAACGGCCGGGACTCGCACGCCCAGCGGCTCGGCGTCAAGCGTTTCGGCGGCCAGTTGGTGAACGCCGGCGAGATCATCGTCCGGCAGCGTGGCACCAAGTTCCACCCAGGCGAGCTGGTCGGTCGCGGTAGCGATGACACGCTGTTCGCGCTGGCCGAGGGCAACGTGCAGTTCGGCACCCGGCGCGGCCGCAAGACGGTCAGCATCGTTCCCACCGGGAGCTGATCACGCCGGGCGAAAACCCCTACCGAGTCACCACGCAGAGCGGGCACCGGGAATCCGGGCCCGCTCTCGCACTTTTACCAACGCTGCCCAGCCCCGCACGGAAGGACGTACTCACATGGTGAGCTTCGTCGACCGGGTGCTGCTGCACGTCACCTCCGGCAACGGGGGGCACGGGTGCAGTTCGATCCATCGGGAGAAGTTCAAGCCGCTCGGCGGCCCGGACGGCGGCAACGGCGGCCACGGCGGCAACGTGGTGCTGGTGGTAGACCCGCAGGTGCACACGCTGCTCGACTTCCACCACCATCCACACCAGAAGGCCGGCAACGGCCGACCCGGCGCCGGGCGTAACCGCAGCGGCGCCGACGGCGAGGACCTGGAGCTGACGGTGCCCAACGGCACCGTGGTGCACGCGCTGGACGGCACGGTGCTGACCGATCTGACCGGCGCCGGCGCCCGCTACGTGGTCGCTCGGGGCGGCCGGGGTGGGCTTGGCAACGCGGCGCTGGTGTCGCCACGGCGCAAGGCGCCGGGTTTCGCGCTGCTCGGCGAACCGGGCGAGAGCCTGGATGTGGTGCTGGAGCTGAAATCGGTGGCCGATGTCGGCCTGATCGGCTTTCCGTCGGCCGGCAAGTCCTCGTTGATCGCGGCGATGTCAGCGGCCCGGCCCAAGATTGCCGACTACCCGTTCACCACGCTGGTACCGAACCTGGGCGTGGTCAGTGCGGGGCAGACCACCTACACGGTGGCCGACGTGCCCGGCCTGATCCCGGGTGCCGCGCAGGGCAAGGGCCTGGGCCTGGATTTCCTGCGACACATCGAGCGGTGCGCGGTGCTGCTGCACGTGCTGGACTGTGCCACCCTCGAGCCCGGCCGGGATCCGGTCAGCGACCTGGCGGCGATCGAGGCCGAGCTGGCCCAGTACACCGCCGGCCTCGGGGACCTGGCCGATCGGCCCCGGCTGGTGGCGCTGAACAAGCTCGATGTGCCCGAGGCGGCCGAGCTGGCCGAGTTGGTCAGCCCCGAGTTGGTCCAGCAGGGCTACCGGGTGTTCGGGATCTCGGCTGTCTCACATGCCGGCCTGCGTGAGCTCAGCTACGCGCTGGCCGACCTGGTGGAGCAGCATCGAGCCAGCCAGCAGGCGATCCCTGCCGCGCCGATCGTGCTCAGCCCGGCGGCGATCGACGACTCCGGCTTCACGGTCAGCGAGGATCCGGAAACGCCCGGTGGCTTCGTCGTGCGCGGCCGCAAACCGGAGCGCTGGGTTCGGCAGACCCAGTTCGACAACGACGAGGCGGTCGGATATCTGGCCGACCGGCTGGCCCGGTTGGGCGTCGAGGAGGAGCTGGCCCGGCTCGGTGCTCAGCCCGGTGCCAGCGTGACCATCGGCGACTACGTCTTCGACTTCGCGCCGACCGGAGAGTTGACCGAGGAGGCACGGCAGGCATACCAGCCGACCCGGCGCGGCCTCGACGAGCGACTCAGCCAGAGCAGCCGGCGTGGCGCCGACGAGCGGCTGGCCGAAAAACGCTCCCGCCGGGTGCATCACACCGATGAGGAACTGGCCGCCGACGACCTGGCGGCTCGGGAGCCGTAGCCGGTGTCCGATTCCGCTGCTGGCGACGCGGGCGGCCGAACGCTGATCGCGACGGCGGCTCGCACCGTGGTCAAGGTCGGCTCGGCCTCGCTGACCCGCCGGGGTCGGCTGGAGCCGGCCCGGTTGGACGCGCTGGTCGACGCGCTCGCCGCGCGCTGGCAAGCCGGTCAGCAGGTGGTGTTGGTGTCGTCCGGGGCGATCGCGGCCGGCATCTCGCCGCTCGGGCTGACCGCCCGGCCGCGGGATCTGGCCACTCAGCAGGCGGCTGCGAGCGTCGGCCAGCTGCTGTTGGCCGAGCGGTACGCGGCCTCGTTCGGCCGGTATGGCCGGACGGTCGGGCAGGTCTTGTTGACCGCCGACGACCTGCACCGGCGTGGCCATTACCGCAACGCGGTGCGCACCCTGGAGCGGTTGCTGGCACTCGGCGTGATCCCGATCGTGAACGAGAACGACACGGTGGCCACCCAGGAGATCCGGTTCGGCGACAACGACCGGCTGGCCGCGCTGGTGGCGCACCTGGTGAATGCCGACGCGCTGGTGCTGCTGTCCGACATCGACGGCCTGTACACCGCCGACCCACGGCGGCCGGGCGCCGCCCTGGTGGCCGAGGTCAACTCGATGGCGGATCTGGAGCAGGTTCGGCTGGCCGGATCGGGTTCGGCGGTAGGCACCGGCGGGATGATCACCAAGATCGAGGCTGCCCAGATCGCGACCGGTGCCGGCATACCGGTGCTGCTGGCCGCCGCCGACCGGGTCGGCGAGGCGCTCACCGGCGCCGGCGGCAGCTACTTCGCGCCGACTGGCCGGCGGACCGCGTCCCGGCTGTTCTGGCTGCGACATGCCACCACGCCGCGTGGTCGGCTGGTGCTGGACGCCGGCGCGGTGACCGCGGTGCTGACCCGGCGGGTGTCGCTGCTGACCGCGGGCATCGTCGGGGTGTCCGGCGACTTCTCCGCCGGCGATCCGGTCGAGCTGGCCGACGAGGCCGGCCGGGTGCTGGCCCGCGGCCTGGTCGGCTTCGACAGCGAGGATCTGCCCGCCCTGCTCGGCAGATCCAGCCATCAGCTGCCGGCCGAGCTGCGCCGGGAGGCAGTGCATCGCGACGATCTGGTCATCCTGTAGCGAGCCGTCCGGCGGCGGCCGCGCGGCCTATCCTGATGAGGTGTTGGCAGAGACCGCGAGCGAGCAGCAGGTGCTGGCGGTGGCCGGCCGGGCGAAGGCCGCGTCCGTGCGGTTGGCGCCGCTGACCAGGGAGATCAAGGACCGGGCGCTGCTGGGGATGGCCGACGCGCTGGTGGCGGCCCGGGCCGACATCCTGGCGGCCAACCGGGCAGACGTCGAGGCGGCTCGGAACGAGGGTTCGCGCTCGGGCGAGGAGCAGCTGACTTTCATCGACCGGCTGGCGCTGGATGAGTCCCGGATCGAGGCGATGGCCGATGGTCTGCGCCAGATCGCCGGCCTGCCGGACCCGGTAGGCGAGGTGGTACGGGGCTTCGTCCGGCCGAACGGGCTGCAGATCCAGCAGGTGCGGGTGCCGTTCGGCGTGCTGGCCATGGTGTACGAGGCCCGGCCGAACGTGACGGTGGACGCGGCCGGGCTGGCCGTCAAGTCGGGCAACTGTGCGCTGCTGCGCGGCTCGGCGACCGCGATCCGGTCGAATCGGGTGCTGGTCTCGGTGCTCTCCGAGAGCGCTGCGAAGGCCGGCCTGCCAGCCGACTGCGTGCAGCTGGTGCCGGGCACCGACCGGTCCAGCGTGGGCTACCTGCTGCACGCCCGCGGGCTGGTCGACGTGGTGATTCCGCGCGGCGGCGCCGGGCTGATCTCCTATGTGGTCGAGAATTCTTCGGTGCCGGTGATCGAAACCGGCATCGGCAATGTGCATGTCTACGTCGATGCCGAGGCCGACCTGGCGATGGCCGAGCAGATCGTGCTGAATGCCAAGCTGTCCCGGCCGAGCGTCTGTAACGCGGCCGAGTCGCTGCTGGTGCACCGAGCGGTGGCGGCCGAGTTCGTGCCCCGGATCACCGGCTTGCTGCAGGAGCAGCAGGTGCTGGTGCACGGCGACCCGGCATTCGCCGAGCAACCGGGGGTGCTGGCCGCGACCGAGGCCGACTGGGCGCGGGAGTATCTGGCGCCAGAGATCTCGGCCCGGGTGGTGGAGAGCGCCGAGGAGGCCATCGACCATATCCGGCGCTGGTCGTCCGGTCACACCGAGGCGATCGTGACCAGCAACCTGGACACTGCCCGGCGGTTCGTCGCGCAGGTGGACGCCGCGGCGGTACTGGTGAACGCGTCCACCCGATTCACCGATGGTGCCGAGTTCGGCTTCGGTGCCGAGATCGGTATCTCGACGCAGAAGCTGCACGCCCGTGGGCCGATGGGGCTGCCGGAGCTGACCTCGACCAAGTGGGTGGTGTACGGCAGTGGCCAGATTCGTTGAGCACGGGCCGCGGCGCGGGCGTCACGGGCTGGTCGACTCGCCGGTTACGTGCGCTCGGCGCCGGGCCGGTATTGTTCGAGGCCGGGCCGGCGCAGTCCCGTGGTGAGGAGTTGATCTTCACGGAAGGGGCCTAGACGTGGGCGACATCACCGGATTCCTCAAGCACGGCCGGCAGCTGCCGCCGCGCCGGCCGGTAGCGGTCCGAATTCAGGACTGGCGCGAGGTGTACGAGCCGTCCGACGACTCGGTGACCCGGGTGCAGGCCGGCCGGTGCATGGACTGCGGCATCCCGTTCTGTCACAACGGTTGCCCGCTGGGCAACTTGATACCGGAGTGGAACGACCTGGTGTACCGGGACCGCTGGCAGGACGCCATCGCCCGGCTGCATGCCACCAACAACTTTCCCGAGTTCACCGGCCGGCTGTGTCCGGCGCCGTGCGAGGCGTCCTGTGTGCTGGGCATCGGCCAGGAACCGGTGACGATCGAGCAGGTGGAGAAGGAGATCATCGAGCGGGCCTGGGCCAATGGCTGGGTGTCACCGCTGCCGCCGGCGCAGCGGACCGGCAAGCGGGTCGCGGTGGTCGGCTCCGGCCCGGCCGGGTTGGCCGCGGCGCAGCAGCTGACCCGGGCCGGCCATCAGGTCACCGTGTTCGAGCGAGCCGACCGGGTGGGCGGCCTGCTCCGGTATGGCATTCCCGAGTTCAAGATGGAGAAGCGAGTGCTGGACCGCCGGATCCAGCAGATGGTGGCTGAGGGCACCGAATTCCGGACCGGCGTGCATGTGGGGGTGGATATTTCGGCCGAGCAGTTGCGGGCCGAGCATGACGCGGTGGTGCTTGCCGGTGGCGCCACGGCCTGGCGGGAGCTACCGATACCGGGCCGCGAGCTGGCCGGCGTCTACCAGGCGATGGAGTTCCTGCCGCCGGCGAACCGGGTGCGGCAGGGCGACCTCGCTGAGTCGCCGATCTCGGCGAAGGGCAAGCGAGTGGTGATCATCGGCGGGGGTGACACCGGCGCGGACTGCCTGGGCACCGCCCATCGGCAGGGCGCGGCCTCGGTGCATCAGTTCGAGATCCTGCCCAGGCCGCCGGCGGCCCGGGCGGTCGGGAATCCGTGGCCCACCTGGCCGCTGATCTTGCGTACCTCCTCGGCGCACGAGGAAGGCGGCGAGCGGGTCTTTGCCGTGAACACCGAACGATTCGTCGATGACGGCAACGGTGGGTTGGCGGCGTTGCGGGCCCACGAGGTGGAGTTCTCCGGCGGCAGGTTCTTGCCTGTGCCGGACACCGATTTCGACCTGCCATGCGACTTGGTGCTGCTCGCGATGGGCTTCGTCGGCCCGGAGCGGGGCGGCCTGTTGACCGAGCTGGGGGTCGAGTTCACCGACCGGGGAAACGTGGCTCGGGATGACCAGTACGCCACCACCGTGCCCGGGACCTTCGTCGCCGGTGATATGGGACGCGGGCAGAGCCTGATCGTCTGGGCGATCGCCGAAGGCCGCTCGGCGGCCGCGGCGGTGGACCGGTATCTGATGGGCGATTCGACACTGCCGGCACCGATCACGGCCACGGCGATGGCGCAGCGTTGAGCCGCTGAGCGATTCTGCGCTGTCGCGGCGGCCCGGTTTCGTACGATGCGGCAATGAGCGCCGCCGATGACCAGGACAGCTCGCTGGTGGTTCCGCTGCCCGACGGCCGTACCCGTCGCGTCGGCATCATGGGCGGCACTTTCGACCCGATCCACCATGGTCACCTGGTGGCGGCCAGCGAAGTCGCGGATCTGTTCGACCTGGACGAGGTGGTCTTCGTGCCGACCGGCCAGCCGTGGCAGAAGGTGCATCGCACGGTCAGTCCGGCCGAGCACCGGTACCTGATGACCGTGGTCGCGACGGCATCCAACCCGCGGTTCTGGGTGAGCCGGGTGGACATCGATCGGCCCGGGCTGACCTACACCATCGATACCGTGCGGGATATCGCCGCGATCCGGCCGGCTGCGGAGCTGTTCTTCATCACCGGAGCCGATGCGCTGCAGGCCATCCTGTCGTGGAAGGACGCCGAGGTGGTGTTCGACATGTGCCACCTGATCGGGGTCACCCGGCCGGGCTATCACCTGTCCGGCGAGCATCTGCCGCCGGAGATCGTGACGCTGCTGGACGTGCCGGCCATGGCCATCTCGTCGTCGGCGGTACGGGAACGGGTGATCAGCAGCCGACCGATCTGGTACCTGGTTCCGGACGGGGTCGTGCAGTACATCGCCAAGCATCAGCTCTATCGCTGAGGCTGGGGTTCGAGGCTGGGGTTCGAGGTGGGCGCCGGGGTTCGAGGTGGGCGCCAGGGTTCGAGGTGGGCGCCAGGGTTCGAGGTGGTGGGCGGCCGGGCCGAGGGCCTACGACATTCTCGGGGACCCGTCCGCCGGGTTGTCTCGCACCAGGCCGAAGCCGATCTCATCGCTGTAGCTGCCGTCCGGATTGCGCAGCCGGGAGGCGAAGCGGCCGTCCCGAACGAAGCCGGCGAGTTCCGCCGACCGGGCCGAGGCGACGTTGTCCACCTTGCAGCCGAGCTCCAACCGGACGATCGAGGTCCGGCTGAACGCCCAGCCGGCCAGCAGTCGCAGCGCCCTGGTGGTGAACCGGCGACCGCGAAACTCCGGCAGGATGCCGTAGCCGACGCCGACCACCTCCGGCGGTCCCACCCAGCGCAGGTTCATCATGCCGGCGCCGGCGCCGGTGGCCACATCGCGGATCAGCAGGTCGGCCGAGCGGCCGACCAGCCAGTTCAGGTCGGCCGTTCGGGCTCGCTGAATGGCGGCCTGCTCGGCGTACTCCCCGCCGAATCCCCATCGTCGCGACTCGGCGCTCGAGCTCTCGGCGTACAGCGTGGGCCAGTCGTCCGGGCGGGGCCGGCGCAGTGTCAGCACCCCGTCGGTCAGCTCGGTCAGTTCCGGCCAGCTCGGCGGCACCTCGGTGCCGGAATCGGTGGCCAGCCGGGCGAAGACGGCGTGATCGGCCAGACCGTGCTGGCTCCGGCTACCCATCCGGGCAATGCCCTCGAAGCTGAAGCCGGCGCGCAGCGCCACCCGGGCCGAGGCGGCGTTACCGGTGTCGGCCTGAATCCGGATCCGGTGGATGCCGTGCTCGAAGCCGAACCGTGCCAGCGTCCGCACCGCCTCGGTCGCGTATCCGTTGGCCCAGTCGGCGCGGCTGATCCAGTACCCGATCTCGGCGACGCCGGCATCGGCGGTGGGCAGATCCATGCCGATGGCGCCCACCAGCCGGCCGTCTCGGACCACCGCCCGTTCCAGCCGGTGAGCTCCGGCCTGGCCGGTGGCGGCCGCCGCCGTCACGAAGTCACGGGCGTCGCCCGCCGTGTACGGGCGGGGCAGCGGCAGGTGCTCGGACAGCTCGGGGCTCCGCATGATGGCGGCGACCGCGGCGGCGTCCTCGGCCTGCCAGGGCCGCAGTACCAGCCGAGCGGACCGCAGGATCAGCGCGGTCAGCTCGACACCGTTCCATTCCGACATAGGGCCAGGTTGCCAGATGCCGGTATCCATATTTCTTGGTGACAACCGCCACGTACGATGACGGGGTGGTTCTCAACAAGCTGCTGCGCGCCGGCGAAGGCAAGATGGTTCGGCGACTCACCTCCATCGCTGATCACATCGAGACCCTCGAAGAGGATTACGTCGAGCTGACCGACGCCGAGTTGCGGGCGCTCACCGACGAGTTCAAGCAGCGCTATACCGACGGCGAGACGCTGGACGAGCTGCTACCGGAGGCGTTCGCGGTGGTCCGTGAGGCGGCCCGGCGCACCCTGGGCCAGTTCCACTACCACGTCCAGCTGATGGGCGGCGCGGCCCTGCACCTCGGCAACATCGCCGAGATGAAGACCGGTGAGGGCAAGACGCTGGTCTCCACGCTGCCGGCCTACCTCAACGCGCTGTCCGGCGACGGCGTGCACGTGGTCACCACCAACGACTACCTGGCTTCCCGGGACGCCGACTGGATGGGCCGGGTACACCGTTTCCTGGGCCTGTCGGTGGGCAAGATCCTGTCCAACATGACGCCGGACCAGCGCCGGCAGTCCTATGCCAGCGACATCACCTACGGCACCAACAACGAGTTCGGCTTCGACTACCTGCGCGACAACATGGCCTGGTCGCTGGACGACCTGGTGCAGCGCGGGCACAACTACGCCATCGTCGACGAGGTCGACTCCATCCTGATCGACGAGGCCCGTACCCCGCTGATCATCTCCGGGCCGGCCGACGACAACCAGCGCTGGTACCCCGAGTTCGCCCGGCTGGCGCCCCGGATGCGCCGGGACGAGCATTACGAGGTGGAAGAGGGCAAGCGCACGGTCGCGGTCACCGAGGCCGGGGTGGAGTTCGTCGAGGACCAGCTCGGCATCGACAATCTCTACGAGGCCGCGAACTCGCCGCTGGTCGGCTACCTGAACAACGCGCTCAAGGCCAAGGAGCTGTACAAGCGGGACCGGGACTACATCGTCCGCACCGGCGAGGTGCTGATCGTCGACGAGTTCACCGGTCGGGTGCTGGCCGGCCGGCGCTACAACGAGGGCATGCACCAAGCCATCGAGGCGAAGGAAGGTGTGCAGATCCAGCAGGAGAACCAGACGCTGGCCACCATCACGCTGCAGAACTACTTCCGGCTCTACACGAAGCTCTCGGGCATGACCGGTACCGCGCAGACCGAGGCCGCCGAGTTGCACCAGATCTACAAGCTGGGCGTGGTGCCGATCCCGACCAACCGGCCGATGATCCGTGGCGACCAGACGGACCTGATCTACAAGACCGAGGATGCCAAGTTCGCCGCCGTGGTCGACGACATCTCCGAGCGGCACGAGGCTGGCCAGCCGGTGCTGGTCGGCACCGCCAGCGTCGCCAAGTCCGAGGTGCTGTCGAACCTGCTGCTGCGTCGGGGCATTCCGCACGAGGTGCTCAACGCCAAGCAGCACGAGCGGGAAGCCGCGGTGGTCGCGATGGCCGGCCGCAAGGGTGCGGTTACCGTGGCCACGAACATGGCCGGCCGCGGCACCGACATCATGCTGGGCGGCAACCCGGAGTTCATCGCCGATGTCGAACTGCGCGAACTCGGCCTGAGCCCGGCCGAGACGCCGGAGCAGTACGAGACGGCCTGGCCGGACACCATCAACAAGGCCAAGGAGACCGTCGCCCGCGAGCACGACGAGGTGGTCGACCTCGGCGGCCTGTACGTGCTGGGCACCGAGCGGCACGAGTCGCGTCGGATCGACAACCAGCTGCGTGGCCGGTCCGGCCGGCAGGGTGACCCGGGCGAGTCCCGGTTCTACCTGTCCCTCGGCGATGACCTGATGCAGCGGTTCAACGGTGAGCGGGTCGCGGCGATGATGAACATGCTGCGACTGCCTGAGGACACCCCGATCGAGAACAAGATGGTGGCCCGCTCCATCCAGTCGGCCCAGACGCAGGTCGAGGGCCAGAACTTCGAGATCCGCAAGGACGTGCTCAAGTACGACGAGGTGCTGAACAAGCAGCGGACGCTGATCTACGAGGAGCGCCGGCGGGTGCTGTCCGGTGCCGACCTGTCCGCTCAGGTGCGCACGATGATCACCGGTGTGGTGACCTCCTACATCCAGGAGGCAACCTCCGACGGCTATCCGGAGGAGTGGGACCTGGATCAGCTGTGGACCGCCTTGCGTACGTTGTATCCGATCTCGCTGACCGCCGAAGAGGCGATCAAGACCGCCGGCGGCGAACGCAACGACCTGACCCAGCCGTTCCTGGTGGAGGAGATCGTCGCGGACGCCCAAGCGGCCTACGACCAGCGCGAGGAAGAGCTGGGCGCGGAGAACACCCGCGAGCTGGAACGCCGGGTACTGCTGTCGGTGCTGGACCGCAAGTGGCGTGAACACCTGTACGAGATGGACTATCTGCAGGAGGGCATCGGCCTGCGTGCGATGGCCCAGCGGGACCCGCTGGTCGAGTACCAGCGCGAGGGTTACGACATGTTCACCGCCATGATGGACGCGATCCAGGAGGAGTCGGTCGGCTTCCTGTTCAACCTTGAGGTGGAGATCGAGCCGGCGGCTGGGCCGGCGGTCGAAGCCGAGCCGGATGGCGCCGAACTGGATGCCGAGGCGGTGCTCGCCTCGATCGCCTCCCGTGGCACCGACGCTGGTGGGGCTGGGGCGCGCGGGATCGCGGCGGGCGGGATCGCGGCGCGCGGTGCCGAATCCCGGGGCTCCGAGTCCCACGGTTCAGAGTCGCATCCGCACATCTCGGCAAAGGGGCTGGACCGCTCCGATCAGGCGGCGCCGCTGACCTACAGCGCGCCCGCGCTCGGCTCGGACGCCCCGGAGGTGCACACCGAGGGCGGCCAGCAGCGTCCGGCCGCCAGCCGGTCGGCCAAGACCGCCGGCCAACGGCGGGCCAATCCCAACCGCGGTAGCCGGGGCAACAAGCGCAAGCGCTGACCTCGAGCCGGTATTGCTCGGGTTCTCGTTCATCGTTGCGCGCTGCCTCCGGTCGCTCGCCGTCTGGTCCTTGCTGCACCGGTGATGGCTGGCTGACGCTCGTGACTCAGCCGCGGCTGGCGGACCTTGGTCGTGCGGCGGGCGTCAGCCGATCTGCAGGCGGACGCATCGCCACCGCCCGTCCAGGCCCTCCAGCCGGAACGCGATGGCTCGATATCGGGTGCCCACCCGAACGGTTGCGGCCGCCTCGACCACCCCGTCGGCTGGTTCGACGAGCCGCATGGAATGCAGGGTCGCCGGTCGGGACGCGGTGCCCAGACGGCTGATTCGGCCGGCATCCCGGACCAGGCCGGCCTGCACGCCGGGCGAAGTGTGACTACCGAGCTGGCTGGCGGCCCGCCGCCCGGTGGCCGCCTCGATCACCGCGATCACAAACCGGCGGGCGAAGCCGCCCGGATCTGGCAGGTCGTCCCGGGCCGTCGGCAAAGGCTCGAACGAATCCGGGTCGCCGGTCAGCCGAACTCGAGACGGCGTCGGTTGCCGCACGGCAAACGGCAACTGCTGGTCCCAGCCACCGCCGGAGGCCAACTGCCAGCCAGCGGACTCATCGTCGAACGGCGGTTCGCGATTCGGCGCCGGGCGCAGCCGGAAGCGGATCCGCGCCGCTGCGGATATGGCTGGCGGTTCGGTCAGCCTCGAGGCTTCGGGCAGGCTCGGCATCTCAGGAACCGCCGTCGACAGCAGGTGCGGACAGCAGTTCGCCAGGCCGCAGCAGGTTCGGATCACGACCGATGACGGGCCGGTTCTTCCGGTACCAGTAGGGCCAACCCACCGCGATCTGGCTCTCGGAGGCGGCCGGGCCCAGCCGTTGCGCGGTGATCAGCCAGAGTGAGTCGCCGGGCCTGACCAGTACGCTGCCGGCCGGCTGAGCCGGTTCCGGATCAAGCGGCAGAGCGGGAGTCCTGCCGGTCGCCGGTGGCTGGGTGGTCGGCTCAATCGGCGGTCGAACCGGCATCGTCGCGGCCGGCGACAATCCGGAATGGTCGCGGTCGGACATCGAACTGGTCTGGTCTCGCGGCCAGTGGGGCGGCGACAACGCCGCCGGCACCGGATCGATGGGCCAGCCAACCGGCGGCAGCTGGGCGGCCGTGCTGCCCGCCTGCCCGCGCGCTGGCGGGTTGGTAAGGGCGGAGCTGCTGACGCCGGTCGGGATCGCTGTCGGTCCGGCTCCGCCTGGTCCCGCGCCAGCTGCCAGCGCGGTTATCGGAGTCAACGCGATCGATGCCCCCGTCGAGGCGATGACCAGCCGTCGTAGGAGCGCCGGCGTGGCTCGATGGGAGATGGTGGCCAGTAATCCATGCTGCCGGCCGGTCAGCGTCGCGATCAGAGTGGCGATCAACGCGACCGCGAGCCACGCGGCGGTGACCCAGAGCAGTGCGCCGGCGGCCGTGCTGACTGCCGCGTCCGCGCCCACTTGCGCCACCCATGCGTGTGGCGCGGACAGTTCTCTGCTGAGGCTTGCCGGCGCTGGCCGGAACCGGCACAGCGTGTAACCGTCCAGCGTGGCCAGCAGCAGAATCGTCAGCCGGCCCGATAATTTAATCATGGGTTACCCTCCGTTTGCTTCCGTTTGGATCAAACAACGTGCAGACAGTCGACGCAACTCGGCGGTGTCGTCCTGTGGATAACCGCTTGCCCGGCGGGTGGGCGGGACTACGGTGAGCCAACTGCTACGAAAGGTGCGCTATGGCATGAGGTGGGACGGGCTCTTCGCCGATCTGGAAGCCCAGGCGACAGCACTGTCGGCGGCCGAGCGGGACGCCGAGATCGATGACCGGAGCCGGTCCGAGGTCGGTCGGCTCACCTTGGTTGATCGGCTGTATGGCGCGGTCGGCTCGCGGATCAGGTTGGTGTGTCGCGGTGAGCTAGCGCTGGCCGGCCAGCTGGCTCGCGTCCATCCGGAATGGCTGCTGCTCAGCGAAGGCGGTGGTCAGGAAACGCTGGTGGCGCTGTGGGCGGTCCTCAGCGTCGCCGGACTGGGTCGGTTGTCGGCCGCACCAGGCACGATGCCGGCGGTTGACTCGCGTTTCGGATTGTCGCTGGCATTGCGCGGCATCGCCCGGGACCGGTCGATGGTTCGACTGCATCTGGTAGACGGGGGAGCGCTGGCGGGCACCCTGGATCGGGTAGGGGTTGATTTTGTGGAGCTCGCGGTGCATCCGGCCGATGAATTGCGCCGACACTCGGCGGTGCGTCAACTCCTGGTGGTTCCGATCGGGTCGGTGGCCGCGCTACGACGGGCAAATGACAACGCGCCGTCGAGTGGTTAGTCCGGTCGAGATTCGATGAACGGGTGCTCGGCGACGAACTGCTTGGTCTGGTCGTACATCCGTTGGATATATGACTCGAGTTGCTGGCGTTCGACCCGCCACTGCCCCCGGCCACCGATCTTGATGGCCGGCAGTTCGCCGGATCTGACCAGCGAATAGGTCTGAGAGTCGGAGATGTTAAGGATGGCGGCGACGTCGGCGAGGGTGAGAAAGCGTGGCTCGGTCATCCCACTCTTGGCCCCTTTCCCGCTCCACCATCCTGCTGTCGACGGATGCAGGTGGGCTCCGCCGCCGACTGTCTGTGCACGATAGCGAGCTAAGTCTGGCAGCCGACGGCTCGACGCCGAAAAAAGTTATCCACAGGTTCTGGGATTCAGCAGATCGGCAGCCCTCGGTTATAGGAATATACGCGGTATGACCGATACCTCCCGCCTACTGTCTGAGCCCTCACCGGTGGCTCGTCGGGTGCGACCGCCGAGCTGGTTGGACCTGCGGCTCGTGCTGGGTATCGCCCTGGTGCTGGCATCGGTGGTCGGTGGCGCGTTGGCGCTGTCTTCCGCCGATCATCGGCAATCCCGGTGGGCGATCACCAGGGATTTGGCCGCCGGCACCGTGCTGAGCGGATCCGACGTGCGAGCGGTGCGGGTTCAGCTGGGCCCCGCCGACCACCAGTACCTGTCGGTGACTGAGCCGGTGGTCGGCCGGGCGTTGCAGTCGCCGGTGCAGTCCGGGCAACTGCTCCCCAGGTCGGTGCTGGTGACCCCGACCCAAGGGGTGGCGGTGACGATTCCGCTGCGTCCGGACAACGGCCCGGCGATCGCCCGTGGTGACCGCATTACGGTCTGGTTGTCGACCAAGTCGTGCCAGGGCCAAGTGCTGCTCAGCGGCGTGCCGGTGCAGTCGGTGGCCAGATCCGCCGATGCGAGCTTTGGTTCGGATACCGGTTCGGTGCTGGTGGTCGAGTTGCCCGGGACGGATGCCCGGCGGGTGGTCGCCGCGCTCGATCTGGACAGCGCGGTGATTCGCGCCGGCGTGCTGTCGAGCGGACAGCCCGCCGACCCGGTGGCAGCGGATCTGACCGGCTGCGGCGGCGGGCACGGCGGGTGAACCTGCCGGTGGTTACCGCCGCCGACGGCGGCGCCTGGGAGGCGCGGCTGCTCGGTCAGCTGATGGCGCCCGGAGCTGGCCTGACAGTGGTTCGGCGGTGCGTAGACGTAGTCGAGCTGGCGGCGGTAGCCGCGTCGGCGCAGGCGGCGGCGGCCCTGGTCGATGCCCGGCTTCGCCGACTGGACGCTGGCGTGGTGCAGCGGATGGCCGCCGCCGGAGTCGTGGTGGTCGGCGTACTGGGCGCCGATGTCGAGGGCGATACCGAGCGGCTGCGGACTGCCGGGATCACCTTCGCGGTGGCCTCCGATGCGACGCCAGCCGTGTTTGCCGACGTGGTGCGCGATGCGGTGGCCGCGGGTGCCCAAGAGGCTGGTGCCGGGCACGCGTTCGCGAATCCGGCCGGCGCGGGACCAGGTGCCTTGCTAACGGCGAATTGGCCAAGTGCTGCCGGGGAGCCGGCCGCCGTCGTGGGGCAGCCGGCCGCGCCGGCAATTGATTCGCGGATCGCCGGCGCTCCGGCCGCTTCGCCATCGGATGCGGTCGCCGACCGGATCGGCGCCGGTGCGGGACGGGTGATCGCGGTGTGGGGGCCGACCGGAGCGCCGGGTAGGACGACGGTGGCGGTCAATCTGGCCGACGAGATAGCCCGCCTCGGCGCTCGCTGCCTGCTGGTGGACGTCGACGTGTACGGCGGCGTGGTCGCGAATGTGCTCGGTTTGCTGGATGAGTCGCCAGGCATGGTAGCCGCGTGTCGGCAGGCGCAGTCCCACCGCCTGGATGGGCCTGCGCTTGCTTCGCTGTGCTGGCAGCTCGGACCATCGTTGCGGGTACTCACCGGCCTCGGTCGCGCCGAGCGATGGCCGGAGCTGCGGCCGGGCGCGCTGCGGCAGGTGCTCGATCTGTCCCGGAGCCTGGCCGACCGCACCGTGCTCGACCTCGGGTTCTGCCTGGAAACGGATGAGGAACTGAGCTTCGACACGATCGCACCACGGCGGAACGGCGCCACCCTGGCAGCATTGGAGGAGGCCGATCTGGTGCTGGCCGTTGGCACCGCCGACCCGGTCGGCATGCAGCGGCTGATCCGCGGCTTGGACGAGTTGCGGTCACTACACCTGCCGGCTCCGGTGTGGGTGGTCCTCAACCGGGTCAGGGACGGTGGAGTCCCGGGCGATCCGGCAGCCGAGCTGGCGGCTGCGCTGAGCAGGTTCGCCGGCCGGACACCGGCCGCGCTGCTGCCCGATGACCGGGACGCGGTCGATCGGGCGGTGTTGGCGGGCAAGTCGCTTGCCGAGGTGGCCGGTGCCAGCCCACTGCGCACCGCGCTGGTAGAGCTTGCCGCCGCGGTCACCGGTCGCCCCGCGCCGGTTCGTGGCCGAGGCCGGGGTCGGCGTCATCGGGCAGCCGCTCGCGCTCGGTGAGCACCGGTCGTCCAGCGGCTTCCACAACCCAGGCGGGTTGTCCGCGACCCCACCGCGCCTGATCGCTTCGGGTGTGCAGCTGTCTTACGGATCAGCGGCGGTCGGGGCGGTTGTGCCAATGCCACGGTTCGGCGTGACACGATGGATGATCGAATGCAAGCCAGGAAAGGACCGTCGTGACAGATCGATTACAACCACTCGATGTGTCCTTCCTGTATCTGGAAGGGCCGACCACCCCCATGCACGTGGGTGGAATGGCGGTTTTCTCGCCGCCGGCGGATGGCTTCGACTATGACAAGCTCGCGGATCTGATCGAGCATCGAATTTCGCTGGTCCCGCGCTATCGGCAGAAGATCAAGTGGGTGCCGGGTCACCTGGCCAGCCCGGTCTGGGTCGATGACAACGACTTTGATCTCGGCTACCACGTCCGGCGCTCGGCACTGCCACGGCCCGGCTCTGATGAGCAACTGCGCGAGCTGGTGGCTCGAGTGCAGTCCCGGCCGCTGGACCGCAACCGTCCGCTCTGGGAGATGTATCTGGTGGAAGGGCTGGCCGACGGCAGGTTGGCCGTTATCCAGAAAACCCACTACGCGCTGGTGGACGGCGTCAACGCGGTGGACATCGGTCAGGTGATCCTGGATAGCACCGCGGTGCCGCGTGACCTGCCGGACGATCTGTGGATGCCGCGCCCGGAGCCTGCGTCGGCTGAGCTGCTGGTTGAGGCGGTGGGCGAACTGATCCGCCGGCCGTCCGCGCTTGCCGACACCGTCCGGATCGGGCTGGCTGATGCGCGCAGCGTGGCATCGAGGCTGACCTCTGCGATCGGCGGTGCGCTGTCCGCGGCTCGGATCGTGACCCGGCCGGCGCCCAGTTCGCCGCTGAACGCCGAAATCGGCTCCCAGCGCAGGTTCGCGGTGGCGCGCACCGAGTTGGCGGACTACCGCAAGATCCGCAAACAAACCGGCGGCACGGTCAACGATGTCGTGCTGGCAACCGTTGCCGGAGCCATTCGTGGGTGGCTGCTCTCGCGTGCCGAAGCGGTGACGCCGGCCAGCACCGTGCGCGCACTGGTTCCGGTCAGCGTCCGCGGTGACAGCGAAACCGGCCAGCTCGGAAACCGGGTGTCCTCCTATCTGGTCGACCTGCCGGTGGGCGAGTCGAATCCGATCGTGCGGCTCAGCCAGGTCAGCTATGCGATGCGGGCGCACAAGGAATCGGGGCAGTCGGTCGGTGCTGACGCCCTGGCGGCCCTGTCGGGATTCGCACCACCCACGCTGCATGCGCTTGGCGCCCGCGCCGCCAGCAGCTTCACCAGACGGCTGTTCAACTTGGTCATCACCAATGTTCCCGGCCCACAATTCCCGCTCTATGCCTCGGGCGCGAAGATGCTCGAAATGTTCCCGGTGCTGCCGCTGGCTGCCGGCCACGCGATATCGATCGGCTTGACCTCCTACGACGGCGGCGTGTACTTCGGGCTCAACGCCGACCGGCATCTCATGTACGACGTCGATGTGCTGGCGTCGCTGATCGAGGAATCGCTTGCCGAGCTGGTACTCGCCGCCGACGGAGGGCGAGGACGGTGACCGCGCGGGCTCGGCGCGCCTTCGTATTCGGCGGTGGCGGCGTACTGGGATTCGCCTGGATCGTGGGTGCCCTGACCGCGCTGGAACATGAACTGGGCGTCCGGCCGGAGCCATCCGACCTGATGATCGGTACCTCGGCGGGCGCGGTCACAGCTGGAATCCTCAGCTGTGGCGTGGATGTGCACAGCATCCGCCGGCATCAACTCGGCATGCCGTTGCCGGAGGATCCACCGATCAGCTGGAACTACGAGCAGGATTCCGGTGGCGGCCGGCCACCCCGACCGGGGTGGCGCCCGGGATCGCCGCGGCTGGTCTGGGGCGGCCTGCGTAATCCGGCGGAGGTGTCTCGGATCGTCGCGCTCTCCGGTCTGCTGCCGGCCGGTCGAGGCACGCTTGCGCCGATCCAGCAGATGATCGGGGCGGTCGCCGCAGGCGCCGGCTGGGCAGGCGATTGGCCGGACCGGTCGACGTGGATCGTCGCGACCGACTACGCCAGCGGACGTCGTGTTGTGTTCGGCAGCCCCGACGCGCCGCGGGCAACGCTGGCCGATGCGGTCGGCGCATCCTGCGCGATACCCGCCTGGTACGCGCCGGTGGGGATATCCGGTCGCCGATACATAGATGGCGGCACCGCGTCCAACGCCTCGGTGGATCTGATCGATCCGGCCGACCACGACGAGGTCTACGTGCTGGCGCCGATGGCTGCCCTGCAACTGGATACTCCACGGGCGCCGGTGGCGAAACTGGAGCGGCGGGTCCGGCGGACGATAACCAGGGGGATCCTGCGCGATGTCAACCGGTTGCGGCAGCATGGTGCACGGGTGACCATGCTGACGCCCGGTGCCGAGGATCTGGCGACGATGGGAGCCAACCTGATGAACCCGCGGCGCCGCCTCCTCGTGCTGCATACCGCGATGCGGACCGCGGCCTCCGAGCTTCGCCAGCAGCAGCGTCGCGGCGCGCTGGATGAGGCCCAGTACGGATGAGGATCTACCTGCCTGCGACCTCCGGAACCTTGCGCAGGTTGGCTGATACCGGCGTGCTCGGACCGGCGCCGATGACCGGTTTCGCGGTAACACCAGGCCTGCGTGAGTACTACGTGGACGACGACATCGAAGAATTGGAATACGCCGCGGCGGCCGCGGCCGCGCGAGCGTCGCTGCGCCTGATCGACGCGGATCCGGCGGCAACCCGCCGCCGTGTGGTGATCGCGGTTGACGTAGCTGACTCGGCCATCGCCATCCGGGACGACCTCGACCAGGGCGTGGTGCGAGTGGCTGTCGAGGTACCCATCGCGTGGTGCGCATCGGTGCATGTCGACGAGCGAGCAGCCGAGGAGACGGTGTCAGCGGCGGCCGAGCTGATCGACGCCGCGGATCTCGGTGATCCCAGCGCGGAGGAGAAGGTGGACGACACCGAAGGCTACGAGCTGCTCTGGTACGCCACCCAGGAGATCGAGGAGCTGCTCGCGGAGCTGGAACGTTGAAACAACCCGCGCGGGTGTCTCTACGAATCGACGGCTTGCTCATGCCGCAACCTGTATCGGCTGGAACCCGGCTGCGCTGGCGCGCGTCCCTGCCACTGCGAGGACGCCGCGCCCGGGGATAACGCTCGCCGGCAACTGCGGCAGCCGGAGGCCCAACAGTTCGCCGTCGACCGGCGCGGGTTGGAGTAGCAGTCCAGATCGGTGCTTGCGCATCTCCACGCCGATGCCGCGAAAACTACTCAGGAGATCCGAAGTCCGTGCGCTGACTACAACGGCCGCACTTGCCGTGGCGATCCAAGCCTGCAGGGCGTCGCCGAGTGCTGTATCGGTGAACTGTTCGACATCATCTATCACGAGCAGGTCGACCATGGCGCACTCGAAGGTATCGTGCGGGCCGAGCATCGCAATCTGATTCTCCTTGGCCCATTTGGCAAGCGGCGAGTGGGAAGCCGCGGCCACCGTCACCCGCAAGCCACGGCTGAGTGCCTGGCCGGCGAGCAGGATCGTAGTGGTGGATCTGCCGCTTCCCTGCGGGCCGGCTATCAGGAATCTCGCGCGCGGGTAGAACAGCGAACACTCGATCACCGAGGCATCATCGCGACCGACACCGAGCACGCAGTGCGGGTCATCGGCGGAACGCCGCGTGTGTGGATCTATCAGGTCGCTCGCCGCAACGCTGACCGGCAGCGGGCATATCCGGATAGCAGGTGGTTGCCTGGTCGGTACCTGCGTCATGACGCGGCCGGCCAGTGCCTGCCATTGCGCAGCCGTGGATGTGTCTTCGGTGAGCAACGCAAGCTGCAGTTCCATGCCGCCGTCGGCGCTCACCGCCCGCCCTGGCGGTGGCTCGACCGGCACCTCTGCCGCGCTGAGGCCGGCCATCGCGTAATCGGCCCGATCGGTCATCGGTAGCAGCAGTTTGCGCTTCAGGGCTGGTCCGATACGTGCTCCGAGCAACTGCCGATCACCGGTCACGAGGAAGGTGAAACCAGCCGATGGCGCTTCTCGAAGCAGCTGCACGAACAGCTCTGCCGTCCGGCCGCCGTCCATCTCATCGCTGAGACTGCTGAAGCCCTCCCATCCGTCGAGGACGACCAGGGCGGCCGGCAGTACCCGACCGGCCGCACGCGCCTCGGCGAAGCTGGCCACGCCGAGCTCAGCCAGCTGGCGTTGCCGGCACTGGCGTTCGGCGGCCAGCCTGCCGACCAGGCGGCTTACGGCCGCCGGCTCGCCCGCGTCCAGCACCGCGCCGCAGTGCGGCAGTTGTCGTAACGGCCGCAGGCCCGATCCGGCGCAATCCAGGATGTATACATGCAGCTGATCGGCAGTCAGTTGACTCACCGCCGTTCCCACGACGGTGCGCAGTGCCGTAGTACGGCCCGAGCTCGGACCGCCGATGAAGGCCATCGAACCCCCTTCGGCCAAGTCCAGCAGCGCCGGGGTTTGGCGTTGTGCGGTGGGCTCATCGCTGAGTCCGAACATCACGCTCGTCGATCCCTGGTTCGGAGTTGTGCTGAGGACGGTGGGCAACGGTTCGTGCCATGGTCGGTCGGGCCGGCGCATGCCGCCGGCCGCCGAGTGGATGGCCTGTCGGAGAATCGTCAACTCGGTTGGCTGGTCCGCGGCCGGCGGACCGATGATCGGTTCGTTCCAGTCGTCTAGCTCGGTGATGGTGACGGCACTGTCGTCGCCTCCCGGCATGGTGACGCATGCGGTCTGGAACTCTACGGTCTGGCCATCGGCATGCCGGGCCACCGCCCGACCGGGCCGGTCTCGGCTGATCCGACTGGCTGTGTCGACTCCCAGCACGTCTACCGATTCCGCGGCGTCGGCCATTCGTAACGCGATACGCAGCCCGATGTTCGCCTTGATGTCTGCGGACAGCACACCGGCCGGGCGCTGGGTGGCAAGCACCAGGTGAACTCCGAGGGAGCGCCCACGCTGGGCGATGCCGAGCAATCCGGTGAGGAACTCGGGTAGCTCCTCGGCCAGCGAGGCGAACTCGTCGATGACCAGAACCAGTCGGGTAAGTGGCTGGGTTTCCCGGTATTCGCTGCGCCGATAGCTGTCGAGGTCCGACACACCCGCGGCCTGGAAAGCGCTCTCCCGTCGGCGTAGCTCGGCGTTCAGCGAAGTCAATGCTCGCCGGGTCAGGTGTGCGTCGAGGTCGGTCACCACGCCGGTGACATGTGGCAGTTCGGCACACTCGGCGAACGCCGCGCCGCCCTTGTAATCGATGAGCACGAAGGAGACTTCATCCGGTGGCAGCTGGGCGGCCAGGCTGGTTACCAGCACTCGCAGGAGCTCTGACTTACCCGATCCGGTGGTACCTGCGATCAACAGGTGTGGCCCATCGCGGTCGAGGTCGATTTCCAGGACGCCTGCCGCGGTCCGACCGATCGGTGCATTGGGGTTGCCGGCGGATGTCCGCCATCGGCGGCGAACCGCTGTCGCGGTGATGTCCGGCAAGCCCAGCAATTCGCTCAGCCGAGGCTGCTCGGCGAGGCCATCGACCGTGCTGTCGTGCTCGGCATCGCGCAGGCAGGCCAGCGAGCGCGTCACCTGTTCCGCCCATTCGGAGCTGACTCGATCCACCTGCACCGGGAGCCCGGGCCGCCCCGGCTGCGCAAGCAGCACCTCGGTGCCGGACACGTCGGTGAAATGGACGGTTGCCGAACAGCCGGTTGGCAGCTGACGCCGATCGGCGGCGACGCAGATCGCGGTGATTCCCACTGCCGGGCCGTCAGCGATCAACTCCGCGAGACAGGGCAGCTCCATGATCAGACCAGTTGGCTCGATGATCACCAGCGTCCAAGGCCCTTGCCAAGGCCGTCCGGCCAGCTGCCGCAGGTTCTTCCGCTCATTCCGTAGTTGCTGCAGTTGTCGAGCAACCTCATGCCGCTGGTCCGGCGAGGTCGCCACCGTCAACGCGGTCCGGGGCAACCATCGGAGCCAGCGCCAGCCGGGGTTATGGAGACGGTCGGCCAGCACGACCACACTGAAGTCTGCCGGCGAATGCAGAACCAGCGTTTGCCCGACCAGCCATCGGCAGAGCCCATCGCGTTGTTCGGGCGGACCCGCCACACCGATTGTCCGCTCGGTGAGGGCGATTATGGCCGGGACCATGGGCATGACCCCGGCCGACTCGAGCACTCCTTTGCTGTTCACGGCCGTGTCTGACCCCTGGTCGGCGAGCCCGATCCGGACGGCGAGAAACGACTGGTCGGCTGGGCGGCGTTCCCACAGTCTGCAATCAGGAGTAATGGCCGCCTGCAGGACGCTCGCGGCATCGGGGTAGGTCCGATGTCGTCGTTCCATCTCCTCTTGCAGCGATCGAGTCAGCGCTGCCCGTGCCCTTGCTTGTGCCTCGGCCTGCTCGGCGGCTCGGTCGCGTCGTGCTTGGCGCCAGGATTTTCGATCGGCCAGAGCGGTTGCCAGTACCGCGATCGGGCTGAGCGCCGCGAACGCCAGCAATTGTGTTGAGTGCATGATCGACGCAAGACCAGCGGAGACAATCATCGGAATGGCGGCCGCGAGCCAGTGGATGCGAGGCATCGGTGGGTCGGGCGGCGATTCTGGCACTAGATGTACCGCTGATGCTGGAGCGTCCTGAGTGGCGGGCGGCCGGTGCACCAGTAGCTGTCCGGTGCCGTCGGGAACAACCGCGATGGGTGGTTCGGTAACCGTGCCGACCTGCACTCGTGTCTTCCCGATCAGGATCGTGCTGGGCAGCGGCAGCTGGCATCCCGACTCGTCCAGCCGTTCACCGTCGAGGTAGGTGCCGTTGGCCGAGCCAAGGTCCTCAGCCACCACAGTGTGCATGCCAACCAACAGACGTAGATGCCGTCGTGACAGATCGGGATCATGGAGCACGATGTCAGAGTGGGCGGAACGGCCTATGACCTGCTGCCCACGGTGCAGTGGTATCACTTGGCCGCTGTCCGGGCCGGCGATGACCTTGAGTATCAGCACTGACCGAGTGGGCTCACGCCGATGCTGGGGATTTCCGGTGCTCAGCAGGCAGCCGGATCGCAGCCCGGAATCACCGAGCCGCATCCGATCGGTCAGCAATCTGCCATGGCTGTGAATCGACCGAGTCGTGTCGATGTGCAACACGGAGGCAAGTAGACCTTTGATCTCTGCCATCGGCACCGCCTGGCGGGCCGAGATCAACACATCGAACGCTTCGAAGTTCTTGTCCTGGACCGTGACTCTGACCTGCATGGGCTCAGTCTGCTCAGATTCCCCCGTCAGAACAGACCCATTCCAAATCTGTGGATAACTTGCCGTCGAGAGACACTTATCCACAGATCTGCTTCGAGTCGGTCCAACAGATGTGTTACCGCGTAAGTTCGGCGGCACTTATCCAACGAGCGAAGAGGTGGTCCCGTGTCGGGATTCAGGGTTACTCCGCAGCAGCTGACCAGCTTGGGCAACACCTGCAACCGGACAGCAGCCGACGTCCGCGGCCAGCATACGGTGCTCAAAGGCCAGCTCGGTCCGTTATTCGGAACGGACTGGTCCGGCAACGCGGCCGCGCAGTTCACCGAGCTGTACGAGCAGTTCAACACCAATGCGCTGGGCATGACCGAGGCATTGGACGGCATCGGCCGGCTGCTGGCCCAAGCTGGTCAGAGCTATGCCTCCGTGGAGCAGCAGATCACGTCGTCGTTCCGTCGGTGAGGGCAGACCTGCCGCAACGGATCGTCGTGCTGGCGCTAACGTGGTCAAGTGCCCTCCTCGCCCGACGCTCTGGTCCTTGTCGAGGCCGCCTACCACCAGCACTATGAGACCTCGCCAGCCCGTGCCTCGGTATCCTTCGTCGGCGTCGAACCGATCGAGATTCTCCGTTACGAGCAGGAAGGAGCTGGCCCGGCGTCGATGGTCAGCAACTACCTGAGTCTGGGTATGTCTCGGTACCCGATGACCGCGGCGTCAGCCTCGCTAGTGGATGTCCGCACCGCGCCTCGAGCCGAACTGCTGTTCTCGGTCTTGGGACGGCCGGACGATGTTTGGCGACGACTGGCCGTATTGGCGGCTGCGCCCGCTGTCGAGTCCGCCGTCTATCAGCTAGGTGCTCGGGTCGACCTGGGCGAAGCATGGTGCGCCGGTTCACGATGTACCGGCGCGGTGGTGGTCGCGGCCCCCCTGCTGCCGATTCCGGTGCCTGACATGGCTGAGGTAGTGCTGCTCAAGCTACTTCCGGCGCTACCGGCCGAGCTGGCCTGGGCACGGGTGCACGGTAGCGAGGCGCTGTTGAGTCGGTGGCGGGCAGCCAAGACGGAACTGCGTGACCTGTATCGCGAACCGGTCGATCTCAGCTGACCGTCGGGCACGATTACCAGCGAAGGACGAGCACGAGTTACCGCATCTGACGGTGTCGAGGGCCATGGAGAAGAGGAGGCGGCGGTGCAGTTCGGTCGCAGTTATGAGGAGTTCGAAGTGGGCGCCAGCTACCGGCATTGGCCCGGCAAGACCATAACGGAGGCTGACGACCACCTGTTCTGCCTGATCACGATGAATCATCATCCTCTGCATCTTGATGCCAACTATGCCGAGAAGACAACGCAATTCGGTAAGAACGTGGTAGTCGGGAACCTCGTCTACTCGATACTGCTGGGTCAGTCGGTAGCCGATATCTCGGGGAAGGCCATCGCTAATCTGGAGATCGAGTCGCTGCGTCACGTGGCGCCGACCTTTCACGGCGACACGATCTACGGGGAAACGACAGTGCTGGATAAGTGGGAATCGAAGTCCAAGGACGATCGTGGGGTGGTCTACGTCGAGACCAAGGGATACAAGCAGGACGGGACGGTTGTCTGTACCTTCCGGCGCAAGGTAATGGTGCCGAAGCAGAACTACCTCGACGCCCGCGGCGGTGAGCAGCCAGGGCGGCCGGCTCCAAGCAGTTGACCGGCGACGGGGGCTGGCGCCGGCGACCGACTGGCTGCTAGTCCGGCAGCAGGTTCCAACCTGCCAGCGTCTCGGCCAGTTCCGGCACCAGGCGTAGCCCATCCAACGCTGCCCGGTCGAACCAGCCTGCCTCGATCGCATCGTCGCCGGCCCGCAGGTCTCCGCCGATCACGGCACAGAGGAAATCATCGATCACGAAGCGCTGACCGCCCGGCGCATCGCGGTATACCCGGCCGGCCAGTCGCACCACCCGGACGATGAGGCCGGTCTCCTCCGCCAACTCTCGGACGCAGGTCTGTTCGGCGGCTTCACCGGGCAGGCACTTGCCGCCAGGCACCGACCAGGCAAAAGCGGCTGGTTCGCGCCCCCGGCGCACCAGCAACAACCTGCGCCGAGCATCGAAGACGATGCCAGCCGCGGCATGGATGTCCATCGCGAGCAGTGTGCCCGATCGATGGCGGCCCGGCTCGCCACGCAGCCGTCCCTGCTGGGCCATCGCCGCGGCCGCCGGCGAGCAGTTTGACGTCTCGGGTGAATCGGAGCACCTTTGGCGGGTGGGAACGTCCTGGTGCCCCCGCTGTGGCGCTGCCCTGATCGCCCCGAGCGCCTTCGACAGCGCGTGGCGCTGCAGCGTGCACGGCAACACCCTCCCGTTGGCGGAATTCCGCCGGCTGGAGGAGAGCACGATCAGCCACATCCGCAGCCACGCCGAGGTGCCGCTGTGGCTGCCCGATCCGATGCCGCTGGGCTGGCAACTGTCCGGATTGGCCGCGGTCGGTGACAGCCGCAGCCGTTTCCGGGCGACCGTCGCGGCATTCCGCGGCCCGGCCCCGCTCGGCGGTCTGGGCGAATGGCTGATCGTGGCCGAGGAACCCGGCATCGGTCTTGGTTCCAGCTATGCCGGCAGCGGTGGCAGCACGCCGCAACAGGCAGCCGGCAACCTGCCGGCTGCCAAGATCCTGGTCCGCGGTCATCTCAGCTCACTGTGGCCGGTGTTGGAGACAGCGCCCGATCGGAGTGCCTATGTCGGCGAGGCCGCAGGCGTCTGGTTGTGGCTGGTCGGCCGGCCCGCGAACGCCGGGTACGCCGTGTTGGAGAATCTGGCCATCTCCGACCTGCGACACCGGCACGTGCGCATCGCGCCGCCGAGCGCCCGCTCGGGGTGGTTACGCCCCGGCCACCCGCCGCCCGATCCGAAGGATTCCGGCCGGCAAGCGGGCTCGCACGGTGACACGGCCTGAGCCAACACCTATCACCACGTGTCGGGTGCTGCTGTTCCGCAAACCAATGACGCCGCGCTAGGCCGGTACCACTAGCCGACAACTCCTTTCCCAGTGACGGCTGGTGGCCGCAGTAGGCTGTGCCGGTGATCGACCTGCACTGTCACAGCACTGCCAGCGACGGCACCGATCGGCCATGCGAACTCGTGCATAACGCGGTCGCGGCGGGTCTCACCACGATGGCCATCACCGATCACGACACCACCGGCGGCTGGGCCGAGGCGGCTGACACGGTGCGGCAGCTGGACGCCGAATTCGCCCTGATCCGCGGCGCCGAATTCTCCTGCGTCTACCAGCGTCCGGGTGACGAGCGGATCAGCCTGCACCTGCTGGGCTACCTCTTTGATCCGTTGGCAACCGGGCTGCGGGACGAGCGGCTACGGCTGCGTGAGAACCGGCTCGGTCGCGGCGAGGCGATCGTGAACAACTTGATCCAAGCGGGGTATCCGATCGAGTGGCAGCGGGTGACCGCGATCGCCGACGGGGGTGCGGTCGGCCGGCCGCATATCGGCCAGGCCCTGGTCGAGGCCGGCGTGGTCTCCAGCGTGCACGAGGCGTTTGCCGAGCTGCTGTCCGCCGACTCGCCGTACTACGTGCCCAAGGCCGACTCCGAGGTGCTGAGCATGATCTCGCTGATTCGAGCAGCCGGCGGGGTGCCGGTCATCGCGCATCCGTGGGCTCGCCGTCGAGAGCGGATCCTCGACGAGCAAGCGCTGCGCGAACTGGTCGAGGCGGGCCTGGCCGGTATCGAGGTGGACCACGTCGACCATGGTCCCGAGGACCGCCGCCAACTGCGCGCACTGGCTGAGGAGTTAAAGGTTTTCACCACCGGCTCCTCTGACTACCACGGCACGCACAAAGCCGTGCGGCTGGCCGCCGAGACAACCGATCGGCAGTGTTTGCAGGAGATCCTTTCACAGGCTCGGGGCGTGGAACCGGTATACTCCACGGCAACACGCTGAGTCGAGGGCTCGGCGTGCCGTATCTACGGGTGAACAGACACCTGACGTGGCGGTGCTACGCTCCTGCACGACATCCATGCGGTGCCGTATCAGCCGTAGGCACATCCCTGCGTTCTAACGGAGGCAGTAGTGATCATCCTCGGAATCATCCTGCTCATCATCGGTCTGGTAACCGGTATCTCGATCCTGACGTGGCTGGGCATCATCCTGCTGGTGATCGGTGCGGTACTGGCCATCGCCGGTGCGGTCGGACGTGGCGTGGGTGGTCGTCGACACTACTGGTAGTCCGTCCGGGCGAGAGATCAACGGCGGGGCCCCCTCGAGTACAACTCGAGGGGGCCCCGCCGTCTTGTCAGCCGGTTGTGTCGCCGGCGGCAACTAGCATGAACGACGTGACCTCGACTCGCCGAGTTAGCCTGCTGACCGCATCCCTGCTGGCTACCCTCGGACTGCTGCTGTCGACCGCGATGCCTGCCACCGCGGACGTCACGAGCGCCACCGACGCACTGCGATCGGCCAACCTCTACGTCGACGATGCCGCCGGAGCCAAGCTCGACCGCGGCGCCGCGTCCGATGCTCTGAGCGGCCAGGTCAAGGTCGCGGTGCTCACTTCCGACGCTGGCAACGCCGGCCAACTCGCCCGCCAGATCGGTGCCGCGTTGGGCAGCACGGTCACCGTGGGCGTGTTCGTCGGGCACAACTTCAACGCCGCGTCAAACCTGCTGTGCACCGGTCAGGCCGGCAGCCTCGCCGCTCGGGCGGTGTCGGACAACCGAGCTCAGTTGCAGTCCAGCGGCGATCTGACCAACACCATTAAGGACTTCGCCTCGCTGGTCAATGCGGCCGGCCCATGCACACATGGCTCGGGCGACACCAACTCCTCCTCGAGCGCAAGCTCCGACAACGGTGGCAGCCACAACGGCTGGATCGCCCTGGGGGTGCTAGCTGTCCTCGGTGCAGCCGGGGTTGGCGGCGCCGTCGCCTGGCGACGCCGACGGGATCGGATGGCCATCGCCGACGCCCGCGCGGCGGTCCAACCGTTCTACGACCGACTGGCCGCCGACGTCAGCTCGCTGCAACCGGGCGACAACGCGACCGCACGCCAAGCGCTGGCCGACGCATCCGAACGGCTGACCTCGGGCGGCTCCCAACTGGCCGGAGCGACCCGGTTGGCTCAGGTTGCCGGCGCCCGCCGAAGCCTGCTCGAGGGACTGCAAGCCGCTCAGACCGCGCGGCGTGCGCTGGGCTTGGATCCCGGTCCCGAACTGCCGCCGATCGTCGCGTCGCAAGCGCCGCAACTGACCGAGGCCCAGCAGTTCACCGCCGCTGGGCAGACCGTGCAGGGCTATCCCGGCTATACGCCCGGCGCGCCATACTATTTCGCCGGCGGCGGCGGTTACGCCGGCGGCTGGTACAGCTTCCCGTTCTGGGAGACCCTGCTCATCGCCGAGGTGCTCAGCCCGGGTTGGGGCGGCGGTTGGGGTTGGGGTGGCGGTGGCGGCTTCGACGGCGGGTACGCCAGCGGCTATGACAGCGGGTTCGACGCCGGCCGGGACGCCTCGCAGGATGGCGGCAACTGGGGCGGCGGTGGCGACTGGGGCGGCGGCGGTGGCGACTGGGGCGGTGGCGGCGGCGACTGGGGCGGCGGCGGCGGAAGTGACGGCGGAGGCAGCTGGTGACCGAATCCCAGCCGCTGGTGACCGAGTCCCAGCCGCTGCAACTGGAGCTGATGGACCTGCCCAGGCCGTTGTTCGCGGCAACGCCATCAAAGCTCAATACCTTCGACTGCCCGCGCCGGTACTGGTTTAGCTACCTCGCTCGCCCGGCGCCGTCGAAGGGGCCGCCCTGGGCGCACAACACAGTGGGCGCCGCGGTGCATGTCGCGCTTGCGCGGTGGTGGCAGTTGCCGGCCAACCAGCGAACGCCGGCAGCGGGCGCGACGCTCGTGCGGCGTAACTGGCAGACCGACGGGTTCGCCGACGGCGCCCAGTCGGATGCGTGGCGGGAGCAGGCTGCCAACTGGGTCCGGCAGTACCTCACCGACGAGGCCGGCCGTACCGACCCAGCGACGGAACCGCGCGGCGTGGAACGCACGGTCGCCACCCGGACCAACCGACTAGCGGTGTCCGGCCGGGTCGACCGGATCGACGAGCGCGACGGCGAACTGGTCGTCGTCGACTACAAGACCGGTCGCAGCCGGCTGGATGCCGACGATGCGCGGGGCTCGCTGGCGCTCGCCTTGTACGCGGTGGCCACCGAACGCACGCTGCATCAGCCGTGCCGGCGGGTGGAACTGCACCACCTGCCGAGCGGCGACGTCGCGGCGTTCGAGCACACCGACCGGACCCTGCGGCAGCACTTGGACCGCGCCGACCAGACCGCCACCGACATCATGGCCGCGGTGGACACGGTGGCGGGTGGGGCCGACCCGGCCGAAGTCTTCGAGCCGGCTCCCGGTCCGTCCTGCGGCTGGTGCGATTTCCGCCGGCTCTGCCCGGCGGGGCAGGCTGCCGCCGCAACCAAGGCCAGTTGGGCCGGCCTCGGCGCGCTGGACTCGAACGAGCCCTGAGCCAGGCCAAGAATCCCTTACTACAGCCGGGCCAAGAATCCCTTACTACCTATGCCAAAAGTCCAACAACGCCGGCACCGTGGCAGCGGGGTTCTCCACCGCCGGCGAGTGCGCGGCGCCCTCGATGACCGCCACCCTAGCGCCCAGCCGGGCGGCCATGTCCGACTGGATCGCCGGTGGCCACGCGTCGTCGTCCTCGCCGTACAGCACCAGGATGGGCAGCTTCAGCGCGGCCAGTTCCGCCGTGCGATCAGCTTCGCCGCGCAGCGCGGTTCCCATCGCCCGCAGGCTAGCCGGGTCGGTAGCCATGAACCGCTCGTACAGGAACGCCTGCACGGCGGGCACCGGAGGTAGGTAGCGCGGATCCGCGCGGGCCTGCCGTTCGAGGTGCTCCCAAAGCTGCTGCGTGCCACCGGCCGCCAACACCTGCTCACCGCTGTCCAGCAGCGCCCGCCGGTTGCCCTCGATCGCCGCCGGTCCGGAACCCATCAGCACCAGGTCGGCAAACAGCTCCGGCCGGGTCAGCACCGCCTGCCGCGCGACCAGGCCGCCGAACGAATGACCCAGCAGATGCAACCCGGCGCAGGCCGGACAGAGCTGCTCGGCCAGCGCCAGCAGGTCGCCGGCCAGCGCCGGCAGCTGGTATTCGGCCTCGATCCGGGCCCACGCCGACTGGTATTGACCGCGTTGGTCGATTGCCACCGCCCGTAGCCCGGCGGCGGCCATCGGGCGTAACAACGGCTGGAAGTCCTCCTTCGATCCGGTGTAGCCGGGCACCAACAACACGGTGCCGCGGCTGCCCGGACCGCCCCGGTCGTCCGGGCTCGCGCCGCTCATCGCGACCCGGTTGTCCAGCGCCGCGATGACGCCGGACGGCAGCACGAACTCGGTCCTCATCGACATGCGGGCGACCTCACCGATACAGGACGGTGTCGGCACCAGCGAGCAACATCCCGCTGCCAACAGGAAAGACTCGCTCGGTTCCGGTGGCGGCGGGAGGTGTCAACGTGCTCACCAGCCGCGGCTGGCCGCTGTCGGTCCGGCGTAGCACGAGTTGGCCGGTCCCGAGTTGGCTGATCACGAACGCATCCGACACCGGCCAAGCCGGCCCGGTCGAGGCCGCCGACCAGCGCAGCGATCCATCCTGGGAGAAAGCAAAGAGCCGGGACAGCAACGCCAGCCGCACCGGCTGCCCAGCCGCATCGGTCGCAATCACGCCGGCCGCCGCGGTGGGGCCGGCGCCGGTCCCACCGCCGGCCGTGGCACTGCCGGGCGGCAACTGCGCCGATCTGGTCGCCGCGCCCTTGTCCGGCGTGTAGCGGTTGACCGTTCCGGTGGTCGGATCCAGCGCGCCGATAAAGGCATCGGCGGCGATCGGCAGCATCGCCGCCGGCGTGTCCACCGTCCACTTCACCGTGTCCGAGATCAGGTCGTGCAGCGCCAGCTCATGGCTGCCGCCGCATTCCATCGAGACCAGCACTCCCTGCGATCCGGTCAGCGCATGCCGCACCGTGCAGTTGGTCGGCACCGTCCAGTTCCATCGATCCAGGCCCCCGGCATTGTCGAAGGCATGCACGATGTGGGAGTTGACGGTCAACACCACGTTGGCGGTGCTGGCCGAGGCGGTGCTGCCGTTGTCGGTCAGCGTTCGGTACCACTTCGGCTGGCCGGTCGTGGTGACGAAGCCGGTGACCTCGTCACAGTTGCCCTTGCGGCGATAGATCGCGATGGTGGTGCCGTCCTGTTGGAGCACCGAGCACAGCGTCTGGTCGCCGCGGGTGTAGTGCCAGCGCACCGCGCCGGTGACCGCGTCACGGCCGTTCACCGTATGCCCGGCATAGCTGATCACCACCCCGTTGTCGTACGGGCTGCCACCGGCCGCGGTGTCGGCGGTACGCCAAGCCACTCGCAGCGCGGCACTGGGCAGGTCGCCGGCCACCGGCCTCGGCGCCGGGGCGGTGCGGAACGAGACCTTGGTCAGCTCACCGTGGGCATAGGCCAGCTTGATCGCGAGGAATGTCACCAACACCAGCACGGCGAGTACGCCGGCATAGATCCGGTTGGCCCGAGCGGTCCGTCGTCGGTAGCCGGCCAGCGCCGGATGCTCGGTGGGATCGGTCGCGGCGTCCGGCACATCGATCATCCTGGCTCAGCCCGCGTTGCCGTCTCCGGCCGGGGCGTCGGCCGCCGCCTGGACGCCGCCGCGAGTGCGTCGCCGTCGCCGGTTGCGCTTCGGTGCGTCACTGCCGGATTTGGTCTCCGCCGTCGAACTCGCCTCCGGCCCGCTGCCGGAGCGGTCCTTGGCACGCCCCCGGCGCTGCCCGCGACCGCCGCCGCCCGACTGCGGACCCTTCGTCCGAGACCCGCCGAGATCCTCAAGCTGCTCGGCATCCAGGCCGGCTCGGGTACGGGCCGCCCGCGGCAGCACACCCTTCACGCCTTCTGGGATGTCCAGCTCCAGATACAGGTGTGGCGAGGTCGAGTAAGTCTCCACCGGTTGGTGGAACGGCAGGTTCAGCGTGTCGCAGATCAGCTTCCACTTCGGCAGGTCGTCCCAGTCGATGAGGGTCACCGCGGTGCCTGACTTACCGGCCCGCGCGGTGCGGCCGACCCGGTGCACGTAGGTCATCGCGTCCTCGGGGCACTGGTAGTTGATGACGTGCGTGACGTCATCGACATCCAGACCTCGGGCCGCCACGTCGGTAGCTACCAGCACGTCCACCTTGCCGGAACGGAATGCGCGCAGCGCCTGCTCGCGAGCACCCTGACCCAGGTCGCCGTGCACCGCGGCGGCCGCGAAGCCGCGTTCGGCGAGGTCGTCGGCCACCTTCTGCGCGGTGCGCTTGGTACGGGTGAAGATCATGGTCAGGCCGCGGCCGCGGACCTGGAGCACCCTGGCCAGCAACTCGCTCTTGTCCATCGCGTGCGCCCGGTAGGCGAACTGGTCGACATGCTCGGTGGCCGGCACGCCGGCATCGTCCTCGGCCCGAATCTGAACCGGCTGGGTCAGGAACTGGCGAGCCAGCGACACGATCGGGCCGGGCATGGTCGCCGAGAACAGCATGTTCTGCCGGCCGGCCGGCAACTGGGCCAGCAGCTTCTCGATGTCCGGCAGGAACCCCAGATCCAGCATCTCGTCGGCCTCGTCCAGGACCAGGCAGCGCACCAGGCCTAGCTTGAGATGGCCCTGCTGGGTCAGGTCCAGCAGCCGTCCGGGGGTGCCCACCACCACGTCGCAACCCGCCTTCAGCGCGGCGACCTGCGGCTCGTAGGCACGGCCACCGTAGATGGTGACCACCTTGGCCCGCAGCTGCTTGCCGGCCGTGCTCAAGTCGCCGGCCACCTGGACCGCCAGTTCCCGGGTGGGCGCGATCACCAGGGCCTGCGGCGCCGCACCCCGTTCGCTGGGCAGCTGCAACCGGTTCAGCAGCGGCACCCCGAAGCCGAGGGTCTTGCCGGTACCGGTACGGGCCTGACCGATCAGATCCGAGCCGGCCAGGGCGATCGGCAGCGTCAACTCCTGGATGGCGAAGGTCCGCTCGATGCCGACGGCCTTCAGTGCCGCCACTATCTCCGGTCGGATCGCGAAATCGGCGAACAGCGGGCTGTCCGGCTTGACCGGCGCGTGCGCGGCCAGCGGCGCCGGCTCGCCGGTTTCCTCCACAGCGGCATCGTCGACGCTGGCTTCCTCGACAGCGGGATTCGCGATGCTGGAACTGGTGGTAACGGCGTCGGTCATGTTCGGATTGTCGCCAGGGTCAGCGTCGGTCATGTTCAGGTATCCACTTCTGCAGGTTCGCGGGTGGGCACCTGAAGCGGGCCGGAATGGCCACGGCGCGGCAGACGCCCGCTATAACGCGAGGCCGGTTGCGAACTGTTCGCAGCCGCCTCTGCGGCCCAGTCTAGCCGGGCCCCCGGGCCGAATGCCGGCAACCGTGCTGTTCGGCCGGGCCGGCGGGGCTACGGTATCGGCGCGCAGTAGTAGCGGCGAGGCCGAAGCCGGGCTGGGAGGCACCCACCTCGCGGGTCGGCCAAGCACACCGGGAGAGGACCGTAACCGCATGACCGAGACGAGCCAGGCCGATCCGGCGGTCATCGACCTGCTGGGTGTGCTGGCCTACGGCGAGTTAAGCGCATTCGACCGAATGGCGCACGATGCGCGAATGGCGCCCAGCACCGGGCTGCGCGCGGCGTTGGCCGAGAAGGCCGCTCTGGAGATGGGCCACTACCGCAGGCTGGCAGACCGGATCGCAGAGCTCGGTGTGGACCCGCAGCACGCAATGGCGCCATTCGTGACCCCGGTGGAGCGCTTCCACGCCCGTACCGAGCCGAAGACCTGGGGCGAGGCGCTGGTCAAGGCTTACGTCGGGGACGGGCTGGCCGCCGACTTCTACCGCGAGGTCGCCGCCTACGTCGACGAGCCGACCCGGGCCCTGGTGGAGGAGGCGCTGGCCGACCTGGGCAACGCCGAGTTCGCGATCCGGGAGGTAGGCGTGCTGCTGGCGCAGGACCAGACCGCGGCCTCCCGGCTCTCGCTGTGGGGACGGCGGCTGGTCGGCGAGGCGATCAGCCAGGCCCAACACGTGGCCGCCGAGCGGGACGCACTGGCCCGGCTGATCGTCGGGGGCGCGGGCGATCTGACCGGCATCTCGGCGTTGACCGATCGGATCACCGGCAAGCATGTCGCGCGGATGCGCGCGATCGGACTATCGCAATAGCGCACTGTCGCGATAGGCGATTGGGCGAGAAAGGCTGTCGCGATAGGCGATTGGCGAGAAAGGCTGTCGCGATAGGGGATCGCGCAAGAATGGCGCTGGCGCGAGAAAGGCTGGCGAGAAGAGCTTCGGCCCGGACTCAGCCGGCGACGAAGCCGATGCGGCGGGCGTCGGCCTGCGCGATCTCGACATAGGCGACCAGGTTGGCCGGCACGATCACCTTGCGGCCGCGCTCGTCGGTCAGCGTCAACTGACCGTCCACGCTCTTCAGCGCCGCTGCCACCAGCTCGCAGACCTGGTCCGGAGTTTGCGCACTCTCCAGGATTATCTCGCGAGGGGTGTGCAGTACGCCGATCTTGACCTCCACGCGAAGCCTCCCAGCTCGAACGATTCTCCAACATTGCCGCCCCAGCCCGGCGGGCTGCCGGACGTACCGCGATCGAACAGCGGTACTGATCAAACGCTAGCCGACGGCAGGCCCGGTAGCGCCGCCATGGTGCTCCGCTGAGAGCGAACGAGCCGACTCGGCCGGCCGATCGCCACCGCCCTGCAGCGGGAAATGCGAGATGCCGCGCCACTGCAGGGTTTCCAGCAGCCGCACCGCCTCCGCCTTGGGGATCGGCCGGTCGGCATCCAGCCACCAGGTCGCGGTGATCTGGGCGGCTCCGGTCAGCGCGACCGACAGCAGTTCGGCCTGCTCGCGACTCAGACCGGTGTCGGCCGCCACCGTGTCCGCGACCGCCTGCATGGTCAGCCGGCCCACCCGGTCTACCCGTTCCCGAACGGCCGGATCGTTGCCCAGATCGGAGGCGAAGATCAGCCGGAAGGCGCCGGAGTCGCCGCGGTCCTCGCCGTCGACGAAGTCGAAGTAGGCGGTCAGCACGTTGTGCACCCGTATCCGATTGTCGTCGGTCTCGGCCAGCGCCTGGCGGACCCGTTCCAGCACGTCCTCGGCATGGGTGTCGAGCAGGGCCAGGTACAGGTCGAGCTTGCCCGGGAAGTGCTGGTAGAGCACCGGCTTGGACACACCCGCCCGGATCGCGATGTCGTCCATCGCCGCCGCGTGGTAGCCGTTGCTGACGAAGACCTCCTGCGCGGCGGCCAGCAGTTGCTTGCGCCGCGCCGAGCGCGGCAGCCGTGCACCGCGAGACGCGTCCACCGTGTCGGTCATCACGACCCTCTCGACGTCCCGGCTGGTCAGTCCGATCCTACCGACCGGTAGCGCCGACGCCGGTTGAGCCCGAACCCGCGTCCCCTACCGCCGGGTAACCTGGACGGCGATGACCACGTCGCTGCACCTGCGTGCCGGCCGCCGAGGCGCCCGGCCGGCGCCGATCGCCGAACTCGCCGGCCCGGCGGACTACCCGCTGGCCGCGGTCAACCGGTGGCGGCCGCCCTGGCCGGGCACCGAGTTGACGATCGGCACGTCCCGGATCTTCCTGCGGCGCACCCCGTCGGAGAACCCGGATGCCGAACCCGCGCTCTACGTGCACGGCCTGGGCGGGGCGTCCACCAACTTCACCGACCTGGCCGACCTGCTCTCGCCGTGGCTGGCCGGCGAGGCGATCGACCTGCCGGGTTTCGGCCGGTCCGGCCCCAGTCCGGATCGCGACTACTCACTGGCCGGACATGTCCGGCTGATCACCCGGTACCTGGAGCAGTCCGGCCGCGGCCCGGTGCACCTGGTCGGCAACTCGATGGGCGGCGCCATCTCGATCCGGCTTGCCGCCTACCGGCCGGATCTGGTGCGCACGCTGACCCTGGTGTCGCCGGCGGTGCCAGACCTGCGGCCGCGCCGACGCTCGGACTGGCTGCTGCCGCTGTTGCTGGTGCCGGGCGTGGGCCCTCGGGCGCTGGCCCAGCTGGAGTCCAGCCCGCCGGAGGCCCGCGCTCGGGCGCTGATCGAGCTGTGCTTCGCCCATCCCGAACGGGTACCGGCCAACCGGCTGGCCGAGGCCGCCGAGGAGGTCGCGCACCGGCGCGGTTACCCCTGGGCGGCCGAGGCGATGCTGCGCTCCTTGCGCGGCCTGGTGCTCAGCTACCTGGCCGCCGGTAACCGATCGGCCTGGCGACTGCTGAGCCAGATCGACGCTCCGACCGTGGTCATCTGGGGCGAACTGGACCGGCTGGTCGACGTGTCGAACGCGCCGCGGGTGGCAGCCGCGATACCGGATGCGTCGCTGCTGGTGTTGCCCGATGTCGGACACACCGCCCAGCTGGAGGACCCCACCAGCACCGCTCGGGCGATCTTGGCGATGCTGGCTCGATCCCGGACGAACTCGCCGGCCGACAGGCCCGAATAGCCGCCACCACGGGCCGGGTGTGGCAATCTGAACGGGTGACCAGACCGGGCGCACCGCCGCGCCAACGGCCGGCCGCTGGGCCGGTGACGCCGAGCCGGCCACCCGTCCGCTGGGCTGGGCCGCCCGCTGGCAACCACCCGGGCGGCCGCCGGCGCGGGCGGCTGGGCAGGCGTTGGCTGGCTTTCGTGCGGCGGTACGGCTGGCGGGCCTACGCGCTGCCGCTGCTGGCGGTGGTCACCGTGCTGGTGCTGTTCGGCGGCAGTTCGCCGACGGTGCGGGCCGCGATCGGGGTCAGCGCATCCGACCCGGCGACCAGCCGGCACGCGCCCACCGGGCCGCCGAACGCCGCCTCGACCGGCCAGCTCAAGGTGGACGATCCGGGCGCCAACTCGGTCAGCACCGCACTGCCCGCGCTGCAGCTACCGCCGGGGCCGGCCTACACCGTCCACGGCGCCGGCAGTTTCGCCGTGCTGCGCGGCCACTCGGCGGTATTCGGCAAGGGACAGCTGTACCGGTTCGACATCCAGGCCGAGAACGGGGTGCGCGGCGTCGACCTCAAGCAGTTCGGCACCGTGGTGATGGACGCGCTGTCCGATCGTCGCTCCTGGATCGCCACCGGCCGGGTTGCGCTGCAGCGGGTGTCTTCCGGCCCGGTCAACTTCCACATCAGCCTGGCCTCCTCGATGACGGTGCGGACGCTGTGCGGATACAGCCTGCCGGTCGAGACCTCCTGCTATGACGCCGGCGACAGCCGGGTGGTGCTCAACGTCGCGCGCTGGATGCGCGGCGCCAAGGTATATGCCAGCGACCTGGCCACCTACCGGATCTATGCGGTCAACCACGAGGTGGGGCACGCGCTCGGGCACAACCACGCGCACGGCTGCCTGGCCAACGGCCTGGCGCCGGTGATGATGCAGCAGACGATCGGCGCTCGAACCACGGCCGGCCAGATCTGCGAGGCAAACCCATGGCCGTTCCCGCCCGGCGTGCGCGGCGCCCCCGGCGCCGAACAGCCCGGAGACGGGCCGGACATGGACTTCTACCGGCGCAACGCGGGGTAGGCAACGCGGGCTGGCTTGATGAGCCGACCATTGCTCCGGCAGGATTCCGGTTGCCGAGGATGTCGGGCGTGCCGCGGCCGGTCCGTGCCGGGAATCCGGTGCCGGCGGCCCGGCGTTGCAGCGTGCAGGCCCCCGCCTTGAGATTCGTCCCACCGCAACGTCCGAAGGAAGAGAACTCGTGTCCTTGCCACCCTTGGTAGAACCCGCCGAATCACTCACCGTCGAAGAGGTACGCCGGTACAGCCGGCATTTGATCATCCCGGACGTGGCGATGACCGGCCAGAAGCGGCTGAAGAACGCCAAGGTGCTCTGCGTCGGTGCCGGTGGCCTCGGCTCGCCGGCACTGATGTATCTGGCAGCGGCGGGCGTCGGGACCCTGGGCATCGTCGAGTTCGACGTGGTGGACGAATCCAACCTGCAGCGCCAGATCATCCATGGCCAGTCCGACATCGGACGATCGAAGGCCGATTCGGCCCGGGACAGCATCGCCGAGATCAACCCGCTGGTGACCGTGGTGGTGCACGACGTCCGGCTGGACAACGACAACGTGCTGGAGATCTTCGGTCAGTACGACCTGATCGTCGACGGCACCGACAACTTCGCCACCCGCTACCTGGTCAACGATGCCTGCGTGCTGTTGGACAAGCCCTACGTCTGGGGTTCGATCTACCGCTTCGACGGGCAGGCCTCGGTGTTCTGGGACTCGCACGGCCCCAACTACCGCGACCTCTACCCCGATCCGCCGCCGCCCGGCATGGTGCCGTCCTGCGCCGAGGGCGGCGTGCTCGGTGTGCTGTGCGCCGCCATCGGCTCGATCATGGCCACCGAAGCGATCAAGCTGATCACCGGGGTGGGGCAGAGCCTGCTCGGCCGGCTGGTGATCTACGACGCGCTGGAGATGAGCTACCACGAGGTCAGCATCCGCAAGGATCCGAACGGCGGACGGATCACCGAGCTGATCGACTATGAGGCATTCTGCGGCGTGGTGTCGGAGGAGGCCGCCGCGGCCGCGGCCGGTTCCACCATCACCGCGACCGAGCTCAAGGAGCTGATCGAGTCCGACAAGCCGATCGCGCTGATCGACGTCCGGGAGCCGGCCGAATGGGAGATCGTCCGGATTCCGGGCGCCACGCTGATCCCGAAGGACGAGATCCTGCGCGGCGACGCCCTGGCCAGCCTGCCGCAGGACCGGCAGATCGTCATGTACTGCAAGACCGGGGTGCGTTCGGCCGAGACACTGGCGGCGGTGAAGAACGCCGGCTTCGCCGACGCGGTGCATGTGCAAGGTGGCGTCACGGCCTGGGTCAACCAGGTCGACCAGTCGCTGCCGTCCTACTGAACGCTTGCGTGAAGAGCGGATGAGAGCTGTGCCGAACCGGACCAGCCTGCGCCGGCGGGCGCTGGACGAGCGGCTGCCATTGGCCGAGCGGGTGCTCGCCTGCGTCGAGCTGATCCCGTTCGGCCGGGTGATGTCGTACAAGGATGTGGCCGAGTTCGTCGGCTCGCCCGGTGCCCGGCATGTCGGCCGGGTGCTGGCACACGACGGCGGCACGGTGGCCTGGCACCGGGTGCTGCGCTCGAACGGCAGCTGTGCCGAGCACCTGCAGACCACCCAGCTGGAGTTGTTGGCCGCCGAGGGGGTGCCGATCCGCAATGGCCGGGTGGACCTAGCGGCGGCTCGCTGGGACGGCCACTGATCCTGCCTGTCGACTGGTGGCGCCGGGGCCGGTCGCGGCATTGACCCGCCGGGCGCCATCGCGAAACTGTCGGACCACTGTGGTGGTATGGGGACGTGCAAAGCTCCCGCCCCGGCCAGCTGCCGTTCCGGCTGGTGCGCTCGTCCCCGACGGCGCCGATGCCGCCGGAGCTGGACGCTGACCAGCTGCGGGTGCTCGAGCACGACCGGGGCGTGTTGCGGGTGCTGGCCGGTCCGGGCACCGGCAAGACCACCACGCTGGTGGAGGCCGCCGTGCGCCGGGTGGAACGCGGCGTGCCGGTCGAGCAACTGCTGCTGCTCACCTTCTCCCGCCGGGCTGCTGGTCAGCTGCGCGATCAGCTGACTCGGCGGCTGCGGCGCACCATCGCCGAACCGGTCGCGCGCACCTTCCACTCCTATGCCTTCGGTGTGGTGCGCCGGGCGGCCGTGCTGGCCGGTGATCCGCCGCCCCGGCTGTTGTCCGGTTCGGAGCAGGACGTGACGTTGCGCGAACTGCTGGCCGGCCGGCTTGCCGACGGTCTCGACAACTGGCCACCGGAGCTGGCCGCGGCCGCGCAGACCCAGGCCTTCGCCGACGAGCTGCGCGAGTTGCTGATGCGCGCCATCGAACGTGACCTGTGGCCGGCGGAATTGGCCGCGCTCGGCCGTCGGCACGGCCGGCCGGACTGGACCGTGGCCGCCGACGTGTACGCCGAGTACCTCGATGTCACCGCGTTGAAGGCGCCCGGCGCGTTCGACGCGCCGGAGCTGATCCAGCGCGCGGTCACCGAGCTGACCAACAGTCCGGAACTGCTATTGGCCGAGCGAGCCGCGCGCCGGCGAATCTTCGTCGATGAGTACCAGGACACCGACCCGGCCCAGGTGGAGTTGCTCAAGCTGCTGGCCGACGGAGCCGACGAGCTGGTGGTGATCGGCGACCCGGACCAGGCCATCTACGCCTTCCGGGGGGCCGAGCAGAACGCGATGGCCGAGATCGACAACCACTTCGGTTCGCTGGCCGGCACCGTCAAGGTGCTGCCACCCGGCGGCCAGCTCGAGCTGACCGCGCCGGTTGAGTCGGTGTCGCTGACCGTGTCCCGGCGGGCCGGAGCAGAGCTGTTGGCAGCCTCGCGCCGGGTCGCCACCCGGCTCACCGGTCCGGCGCGGCATCGGGCACTGCGCCCGGCGCCGGGCACGCCACCGGGTTCGGTGACCGCGGCGGTGTTCGGCTCGGCCAGTCACGAGGCGGCGCACATCGCCTCGATGCTGCGCCGGGCACACGCCGAGTGGGGGGTGCCCTGGTCGGAGATGGCGGTGTTGGTCCGAGCCTCCGGCCCGGCCACCGATACCCTGCGGCGTGGCCTGGCCGCCTCCGGTGTGCCGGTCGCCCAGTCGGTGCAAGGCGCGCTGATCGACGAGCCGGTGGTGGCGCTGCTGTTGGATCTGCTCCGCTGTGTCACCGAGCCGAAGACCATCACGGTGGCCGACGCCGAGATGCTCTTGGTGAGTTCGGTCGGCCGGGCCGACTCGCTGCAGGTGCTGCGGATGCGTCGGCATCTGCGCCGGGCGCCCGAGCCGCTCACGCTCGCCGACCTGCTCACCGAGCCGGCTGCGCAGGCCTGGTTGCCCGAGTCGATCCGGCCGCCGGTGCAGCGGCTGCGAACGGTGATCGAGGCCGGGCAGGCCGCGGTGGCCGATGGCGGCGGGCCGGAGGACGTGCTGTGGGCGGTCTGGCAGGCAACCGGCTTGGCCACCCGGCTGAACCGGCGCAGCCTGGCCGCCGGCGCCGGACCGCGTACCGACGCGGCGCGCGCCGATCGCGCGTTGGACTCGGTGCTGGCACTGTTCGCCGAGGCCGCCAAGGTGGCCGAGCGCAGCCCGGGCAGCGATGCCCAGCAGCTGTACGAGTGGATCAGCCAGTTGCAGATCACCGACGCCGAGATCAGCCAGCAGCGGCACGTCGGGGATGAAGTCACCATCCTCACCGCGCACGCCAGCAAGGGCCTGCAATGGCAGGTGGTCTGCGTGGCCGGCGTGCAGGAGGGCACTTGGCCGGACCTGCGTCGGCGCGGTTCGCTGCTCGGCGTCGACCTGCTGGTCGACCTGCTCGCCGAGCGGCCCGCGATCAGCAGCGGCCTGTTGTTCGAGCAGCTGATCTCCGAACGCCGGCTGTTCTACGTCGCGGCGACCCGAGCCAGCCGTGCCCTGTTGGTCACCGCGGTGGCCAACGAGGAGACCCAGCCGTCCCGGTTCCTCGACGAGCTCGACCCGCTGCCGGCGGAGGTGGCCGACCGGCCGACCGAATCGGCCGGCCGCCGGTTCGCGCTGCCCGGCCTGGTCGCCGAGCTGCGTGCCGCGTTACTGGACGAGCAGGCAGCCCCGGAGTTGCGCGAGCGCGCCGCCGGCCTGTTGGCGCGGCTGGCTGATGCCCGAGTGCCCGGTGCGCATCCCCGCCAGTGGTGGGGGCTTGCCCCGCTGTCCTCGACCGGCCCGATCCGAGATCCGGCCGCCGGTCCGGTGCCGATCCGGCCATCGAAGTTCGAGGCCTATTCGGTATGCCAGCTGCAGGCGCTGCTGACCGAGCTCGGCGCGACCGATCCGACCGACGAGGCGGCCGCCTCGCTCGGCACGCTGATCCATGCGGTGGCCGAGCAGACGCCGGAGGGCGCCAGCCAACAACAGCTGCTGGAGCTGCTGGAGGCCGGCTGGTCCGACCTCGACTTCGGGGCGCCCTGGCATGCCGTGCACGAGCGAGCCCGGGCCGAGCAGATGCTGACCGAGCTGGTGCGGTGGCTGTCCGGCAGCCGATCCCGGCTCCGGTTGATCGCCAAGGAGGCGTCCTTCTCGGTGGCGGTCGGCGAAGCCTTGCTGGCCGGCAAGGTGGACCGGCTGGAGCGTGACGAACAGGGCCGGCTGGTGGTGATCGATTTCAAGACCGGCAAGAGCCGGTATCCGGAGAAGGATCTGCCCGACCACCCGCAACTGGCCAGCTACCAGGTGGCGGTGACCGAAGGTGGGTTCACCGACGGCGAACCGGCCGAGTCCGGCGGCGCCAGCCTGGTCCAGCTGAGCGCGACCAACACCAAGGGCAGCGAACAGGCGCAGCCGCCGTTGGCCGAGGCCGAAGACCCGAACTGGGTGCATGCCAAGCTGAGTGAGATCGCCGGCGCGCTGCGTGGCAACTCCGTCACCGCCAATCCTGGCAAGGCCTGCGAGCGTTGCCCGGTACGGCGCTGCTGCCCGGTTCAGGACGACGGCCGGCAGGTGACCGAATGACCGGCGCGGCCGGCGGCCGGCCGGCGGCCGGCAATGCCGGTGGCACGGCCGAGCTGCGGTTCCGGGCCGCCGACATCGCCGGGCTGCTCGATCTGCACCAGCCGACCCCGGAACAGGCGGCGGTCATCGAAGCGCCGCTGGAACCGGCGGTGGTGATCGCCGGCGCCGGCGCCGGCAAGACCGAGACGATGGCGGCCCGGGTGGTATGGCTGGTGGCCAACGAGTTGGTGGCCCCGGAGCGGGTGCTGGGCCTGACCTTCACCCGCAAGGCCGCCGGCGAGTTGCAGCAGCGGATCCGGCGGCGGCTGCGCAGCCTGTACGCGGTGCTCGGTCCGGACCGTGCCAGCCGCGGCCTGCTGCCCTACGACGCTGCCGGCGAGCCGACCGTGCTCACCTACGCCGCCTACGCCGGCCGGTTGGTCGATGAGCATGGCATCGTGCTGGGCCGGGAGCCGGGTGCCCGGTTGCTCACCGAGGCCGCCCGCTGGCAGGTGGCCGACTCGGTGGTACGCAACTACGCCGGCTCGTTCCAGGTGCTGCCGGGCGTGATCGCCACCGTCACCGAACGGGTGCTGGATCTGGCCGGCCAGCTCGCCGACCACCTGGCCGCTCCGGAGCAGATCCGCCAGCTCGGCCAGCGGCTGCGGGCCGAGCTGGCGCCGCTGCCGCTCAAGCCGCGCGCCCGCACCCGGGAATGGCCGGCCATCGTCGACAAGCTGCTGGAGACCCTGACCAAGCGGGAGGATCTGCTGCCGCTGGCAGCCGCGTTCGCCGAGCGCAAACGGGCCGAAGGGCTGCTTGACTTCGCCGACCACATGGTGCTCGCCTGCCAGTTGGCCGAGCGTGCGGCGGTCGCGGCCATCGAGCGGTCCCGGTTCGACGTGGTGCTGCTCGACGAATACCAGGACACCGGCTTCGCCCAGGTGGAGATGCTGGCCGCGCTGTTCGCCGATGGCCGGGCGGTGACCGCGGTGGGCGACCCGCTGCAGTCCATCTACAGCTGGCGCGGTGCCTCGGCCGGCAACATAAGCCGGTTCGCTGGCAGGTTCCAGACGGTTGCCGGGCAGCCGGCCACCGAGTTCCCGTTGCTGACCAGTTGGCGCAACGACCGGCGGATCCTGGCAGTGGCCAACCAGGTTGCCGAGCCGCTGCGCCGGGATGCCGAACGACCGCTGACCGAACGTCCGGATGCCGGGCCGGGGCTAGTGATCGCCACGCTGGCCGAAACGGTGCGCAGCGAGGCGGACTGGTTGGCGGCGCGGCTGCGCACCGAGTGGCACGACCGGGCCGACTGGACCAGGGGCCAGCGCACGCTGGCGGTGCTGGTCCGCAAGCGCTCCGGCATCGGCCTGATCGCGCAGACCCTTCGGCAGGCCGGCCTGCCGGTCGAGGTGGTTGATATCGGCGGCCTGCTGTCGCTGCCCGAGGTGGCCGATGTACGGGCGGTGCTTACCGTGCTCGTCGAGCACAACGCCGGCGGCTCGCTGGCCCGGCTGCTCACCGGCGCCCGCTGGCGGATCGGGCCGGCCGATCTGGTGGCGCTGCACGAGCACGCGCGAGCACAGGCGAGGCGAATCGGCGGCGCGATCGCGCGGCACACCCAGGCTGCCCGGCAGGCCGAACCCCCGGACGGAGCCGCCGAAGGCTCCGGGGATACGCCGGCTGGCAGCGGGCCGGACCCCGGACGGGCCGCTGATATCGATCCAGAGGACAGCAGCGACGAGCGGATCGAGCCGTCCCTGATCGAGGCCCTGGACGACCTGTGCGATCACAGCGGGCCGGGGGTCGGCCGGTTCTCGGCCACCGGGTTCGCCCGGCTGCGCGAGTGTGGCCAACTGCTGCGCCGGCTACGCCGCCGATTGGACCTGCCGCTGCCGGATCTGATCGCCGAGATAGAGGTCGAGCTCGGTCTGGACGCCGAGGTCGCCGCCCGGCCCGGCACCGGTTACGCGGCGGTTGCCGGCCGAGCCAACCTCGACCGGTTCGCCGACGAGGCGGCCCGGTTCATCGCCGACCGCTCGGGCGCATCGATCACCGCCTTTCTCGGCTACCTGAAGGCTGCCGAGAATGAGGAGTACGGGCTGAAGCCGGCGACCGTGGAGGTGACTCCGGACCGGGTGCAGATCCTCACCGTGCACGGTGCGAAGGGACTGGAGTGGGACGTGGTCGCGGTGGCCGGACTGGTCACCGACACCTTCCCCGACCAAGCCAAGAAGCACGACTGGACGACTGCGCCGGCATTGCTGCCGTCGCCGCTGCGGGGCGATTCCGACCAGCTGCCCCGGTTGGACTTCGCCGGCTGCCGGCATCGTGGCGACGCCGAGGACCGGTTGGTGGCCCACCACGAGCAGCTCAAGAACCGGCACCTGACCGAGGAGCGCCGGCTGGCCTATGTGGCGTTCACCCGTGCCCGCAAGGCGTTGCTGGCCAGCGGAGCGGTGTGGGGCACCGGCGCCACGCCCCGCTCTGCGTCGGGGTTCCTGACCGAGCTGCGAGATAGTCCATCGGTGCTCATCGACGGCTGGCACGACGTGCAGCCGACCGACCAGAACCCGCTGGCGGCCGAACAGGAGGGGCTGAGCTGGCCGTTCGATCCGCTCGGCGCCCGGCGCCCTGGGATGGACCAGGCGGCGGCCCGAGTGCTGGCCGAACTCAAGCGGTTGGCCGAGCCTGGGGCCGCCGAGCAACTCGCCCCGGCCGCCCCGGGGGCCGCCGGGCAACTCGCCCCGGCCGAGCCCGGGCCAGCCGACGAGTACCTGCCCGAGGAGCATCCGACGGACGAGTACCCGCCCGATGGGTCGCTGAACGAGGCTCAGCCACCGAACGACCTGGCAGCGTTGTGGTCCGCCGACGTCGAGCTGCTGCTGGCCGAGCGCGCGGCGTTGACGCACCCCGAGCACATCGAGGTGCCGCTGCCGGAGCGGCTCACGGTGTCCGACGTGGTCACCCTGACCGGTGATCCACAGGCGTTGGCCCGCCGGTTCCGCCGGCCGCTGCCGCAGCAGCCGGCCCGGCAGGCCCGGCGTGGCACCTCGTTCCACGAGTGGCTCGAACAGCGTTGGGCGGCCGAGAGCCTGCTCGACATCGAGGATCTGCCCGGCGCGATGGACGAGCGGGCCGACGCCGCCGAGCTGGACGAGCTCAAGGCCGCCTTCGAAGGCAGCGAATGGGCCGACCGGACCCCGATCGCGGTCGAGGTCGGTTTCGAGATGTCCTTGGGCACTCGGGTGATTCGGGGCCGGATGGACGCGGTCTTCGAGGAGCCGGACGGCAGCTACACCGTGGTGGACTGGAAGACCGGCAGGCCGCCGGCCGGCCGCCGGGCTGAGGTGCAGGCCGTGCAGCTGGCGCTCTACCGGCTGGCCTGGGCGGCGCTGCGCGGCCTGCCCGACGACCAGCTGGATCGGGTGAAGGCGGCGTTCCACTACGTCGGCGCCGGCGCGACGGTTGCCCCGGCGAACCTGCTGGACGCCGACCAGTTGCGTGAACTGATCAACTCCGACCGGGGGTCGGCGACCTCGGCGGATAGCGATTAACCTGACCCGGTGACCAATGACGTCCGCATCGATGATGACCGTGCACACCAGATCCGTTCCTATGTCAGCGAGCATCATGGTGAGTTGCTGAGCTACCTGGATGCCTGGCTGCGCATCCAGGGCATCAGCGCGCAGCCCGATCATCGCGAGGATGTGCTCGCCAGCGCCCAGTGGCTGGCCGGCACTCTCAGCGGTATCGGGTTTCCCACCGTGGAGGTCTGGCCGATCGAGGACGGCCTGCCCACCGTCTTCGCCGAGTGGCCGGCCGCCGACGAGTCCGCACCGACCGTGCTGGTCTACGGCCACCACGACGTGCAGCCGGTGGACCCGATCGAGCTGTGGCAGACCGACCCGTTCGACCCGACCATCGACGGTGATCTGCTCCGGGCCCGCGGCGCCTCCGACGACAAGGGGCAGCTGCTGTTCCACCTGCTGGGCCTGCAGGCACATCTCGAGGTGTCCGGCCGGAGCGCGCCGGCAGTGACGCTGAAGTTCCTCATCGAGGGCGAGGAGGAGTCCGGCTCGCCGCATTTCGAGCAGATTCTTCGAGCCCATCGTGACCGGTTGGACTGCGACGTGATGGTGATCACCGACACCGGCATGGTCGCCGCCGACGTCCCCAGCACGGTGACCGGCATGCGCGGCATGGTGGCCGGCACGGTGGACTTCCACGGCCCGGATCTCGACCTGCACTCTGGCGTGTTCGGTGGTGCCGTGCCCAACCCGGCCACCGCGATCGCCCGGCTTGCCGCTGCCCTGCACGACGAGCATGGCCGGGTGCGGATACCCGGCTTCTACGACGACGTGCGGGAATTGACCGACCGCGAGCGGCAGCTGTTGGCCAAGGTGCCGTTCGCGGAGCAGGAGTTCCTGACCACCAGCAAGTCCCGGGCGTTGGCCGGCGAGGCCGGCTTCAGCACCCTGGAACGGCTGGGGGCTCGGCCGACCGCCGAGGTGAACGGGATCGGCGGGGGCTATCAGGGCGTGGGCGCCAAGACCATCGTGCCCAGCGACGCGTTGGTCAAGCTGTCCTTCCGGCTGGTGGCCGATCAGAACCCGCGGCAGATCATCGCCGCGGTCGAACAGTTCGTCGCCGATCACACGCCAGCTGGCATCGAATATCGGATCAGCTGGGAGGGCCCGGGCGTCGAGGCATGCCTGGTCGACATCGAAAGCGCCGCCTTTGGCGCGCTGAGCCGGGCGATCGGCAAGGCGTTCGGCACCGACCTGGTGCTGCCGACCCGCGAGGGTGGTTCGGGGCCGGAGGCGCTGCTGCAGCAGTTGTTGGGCGCGCCGATGGTGTTTCTCGGTGTCGGGCTGCCCGATGACCAGATCCACGCGCCGAACGAGAAGGTCAGCCTGTCGATGCTCTACCGCGGCGCCGAGGCGGCCGCGCACCTGTGGGACGAGTTCGCCGCGCTCGGCGTGGCCGGCTTGACCGACCAGCCGGCCGGCTAGGCATAACCCCCCGGGGTGCCCAATCCAGCTGGGGCGGGCCGGTCAGATCGCGGAGATTGGTTAGGGTGGCCGAGTGCCCACAATCCAACCGATGACCGCGGCGCTGCCGGCGCTGTCCTTCGACCTGCACTACCACACACTGGGCAACGGCCTGCGGGTCGTGCTGGCGCCGGACTCGAGCTCGCCGGTGATCGGGATCGGCTTGGTGTATGACGTCGGATTCCGATCCGAGCCTGAGGGACGGACCGGGTTCGCCCACCTGTTCGAGCACCTGATGTTCCAGGGGTCGGCCAACCTGCAGAAGCTGGAGCACTTCCGGTACGTGCAGGCCTCCGGCGGCATCTTCAACGGCAGCACCCACCTGGACTACACCAACTACTACGAGGCGCTGCCCTCGCACGCGCTGGAGCGCGGCCTGTTCCTGGAGGCCGACCGGATGCGCTCGCCTCGGATCACGACGGACAACCTGCGGAACCAGATCGACGTGGTCAAAGAAGAGATCCGGGTCAACGTGCTGAACCGGCCCTACGGCGGCTTTCCCTGGCTGGTGCTGCCGGAGGTGCTGTACCGGACTTTCCCCAATGCGCACAACGGATACGGCGGCTTCGAAGACCTTGCCAATGCCACCGTGGCCGATGCGACGGAGTTCTTCGACACCTACTACGCGCCCTCCAACGCGGTGCTGTGCGTGGCCGGTGACCTGGATCCGGAGCGGACCCTGGAGCTGATCGAGCACCACTTCGGCGCCCTGCGCAGGCGCAAGAAGCCGGCCCGGCCCAATTTCGCCGAACCGGTACCGGACTCCGAACGGCGGGCCGTTCATCACGACCGGATGGCACCGTTGCCAGCGGTGGCCATCGGCTATCGGGTGCCGGATCCGAGCGTCGACCTGCGGGTCTACCTGGCCATGGTGCTGCTCGCCGAGATCCTGAGCGAGGGCGACGCCGCGCGGCTGCGGCGCAGCCTGGTGCAGTCCCGACAGCTGGTCAACGAGGTCAGTGCCTATCTCGGCACGTTCGGCGATCCGCTGGAGGAGCGGGATCCGACCCGGCTCAACATCACCGCGCGGTACTCCCCGCGGACCTCGACGGACACCGTGCTGACCGCGATCGATGAGGAGATCGATCGGCTGGCCACCGATGGGCTGGAGCCGGGTGAGCTGGACCGGGTCAAGGTCCGGCTGGCCTCCATCGTCTCCCGGGAGCTGGATCAGGTGGTCAACCGCAGTCTGGAATTCGCCAAGTTCCATACCGTGTTCGGCGATGCCTCGATGATCCTGCGGCTGCCTGAGTTGATGGCCGGGGTGACCGACGACGACGTCCGGGCCGCCGCCGCCAGCCTGCGAACGGACTGCCGGGCAGTCGTCGAGCTCATCCCCGGAGCCGGCAAGTGACGGCGAAGGCGACCGCGAGCGAGCATCGGCAGGAGCGCGGAGCCAAGCGGACGGCGAAGGTGAGAGCGAGCGAGCATCGGCAGGAGCGCAGCGAGCGCGGAGCCAAGCAGGGGAGGGCGAAGGCGACCGCGAGCGAGCAGCTGCTGTCGGTGCCGGGGCTGGCCGCTCCGAAGAAGCCGAAGCGGGTACGGGCCACCGAGCGCACGCTGCCGTCCGGGCTGCGGGTGGTGGCGGTCCGCCGGCCGACGGTGCCGATGGTGGAACTGCGGTTGATCGTTCCGTTCTTCTCCACCAAGCCGACGTATGTCGCCCGCTCCAGCCTGCTGGCCGCCTCGATGGTGACCGGCACTTCGCGGCGCAACCGGGTGGAGCTGGCGACCGCGCTCGGCTCGCTGGGCGCCGAGCTGAACGTCAGTGTCGATCCGGACCGGCTGCTGCTGTCCAGCTCCGGGCTGGCCACCGGCCTGCCGGCGCTGCTGGGACTGCTGGCCGAGGTGTTGACCGACGCCCGTTACCCGTCAGCGGAGGTGACCGGTGAACGGGCCCGGATGGTCGAACGCATTCGGGTCTCCCGCTCCCAGGCGGGCTCGCTGGCCGCTGAGGCGCTGGCGTACCGGCTGGCGCCGGGCCACCCGTACGGCACGACGTTGCCGGCCGAGGAGCAGGTGGCGACGATCACCGCCGCCCAGCTGCGGGCACTGCATGCCAGCATCGTGCGCCCCGACGGCGCGCTGCTGATATTGGTCGGCGACCTCAGCCCTGCTCGGGCACTGGACGCGGCCGAGCGCGCGCTCGGCGACTGGAGCGGCCCGTCGATATCGGCGCGACCGGTGCCGCCGCCGCCGATCCGAACCCAGCCGATGCTCATCGTTGACCGTCCGGGCTCGGTGCAGACCTCGTTCCGGTTCGGCGGCGCCGCACTGCCTCGCAGCCATCCGTCCTACCCGGCGCTGCAGCTGGCCAACCTGGCCTTCGGCGGCTATTTCTCCTCCCGCTGGGTGGAGAATATCCGTGAGAACAAAGGCTATTCCTATTCGCCCCGCAGCCTGCTGGACCATGCCCGGCTCGGCTCGACATTCGAGGCTGCCGCCGACGTGGCGACCGAGGTGACCGCGGCCGCGGTGCTGGAGACGTTCTACGAGCTGGGCCGGATCGCCTCGCTGCCGATCACGCCGGCCGAGCTGGACTCGGTACAGCAGTACGCCATCGGCAGCCTGGCGCTGTCCACCGCCACCCAGTCCGGTCTGGCCACCCATATCGGCGCGCTGCTCAGCACCGGGATGGAGCTCGACTGGCTGGCTGAGCACCCGGCCCGGCTACTGAAGGTCACCGCGGCCGAGGTCGCCGAGGCGGCCGCGCAGTTCCTCGCCCCGCGCCGGCTGGTGAGCGTGGCGGTCGGCGATGCCGGCCAGATCACCGGACCGCTGTCGGCGGTCACCGAGATCGAGTAGCCGATGACCATTGCCCGGCCGTCGCGCGATCCCTGGGCGGTACCGGACACCCCGCTGCTGGCTCGTTCCGCGCACCACCGACTGGCCGCGCGCCGCACCGATCCAGATTTCCTGGCAGCGGCCTGGCAGGACTCGAACAGCCGGGTGCTGGTGGTCGCGCCGACCGGCACGGTGGCCGTCAGCGGCGAGCCGGAGCAGCCGAACCTGGTGCTGGTCGGCCCGGATAAGGTCAGTTCGCCGGGCATCCGGGTGCTGCTGGGTGAGGTCGGCGGCACCGTCTACTTCGCGCAGCTGGCCAGCGAACCGGTCGGCGACGACGGCTGGCGGACGTTACGCGAGGTCGGCGCCTACCTCACCGACCTGGACGTCGGGCTGCTGACCAGTGCGGTCGCGCTGCAGGCCTGGCACCTGCGCCACCCACGCTGCCCACGCTGCGGCGCCGCGACCGAGGTCGCGCAGGCCGGCTGGATTCGCGCCTGTCCGGTGGACGGTTCCGAGCACTTTCCGCGCACCGACCCGGCGGTGATCATGCTGGTGCACGACGGGGCCGGGCACTGCGTGCTCGCTCGTGGACCGCAGTGGCAGCCGGGGCGGATGTCGGTGCTGGCCGGCTTCGTCGAGGCCGGCGAGTCGGCGGAGGCGGCGGTGGCTCGGGAGGTCGGCGAGGAGGTGGGGCTCGCGATCCGCGACATCCGCTATGCCGGCTCCCAGCCGCACCCGTTTCCCGCCTCGCTGATGCTCGGCTTCACCGCCCAGCTGGCTGGCGACCCGACCCTGCGCATCGACGCCGACGAGATCGTCGAGGCCGGCTGGTTCAGCCGGGCCGAGGTGCGCCGGGCGACCGACTGGGGCGACGAGGGGGCAGCCGTCGGCCGGCTACGCGGGCTGCCGTCCACCATGTCGATCGCCAGGCAGCTGATCAACAGCTGGCTGGTCGCCACCGACTGAGCCGACTCAGTGGTGGCCGCGGATCAGCAGCGCCGGATGCAGGGCGTCGTCGTAGCGGATGACCACGTCGGCGGTGCCGGTCGGATCCACCTCCAGGTCGTAGCGATCGAAGGCAGGCAGCGTCCACTGCCACTCCGGCGGCATCAGCCGTCGGCGGGCCTGCCGGCTCACCGCCGCGTGCACGGTCAGGTCGAGGTGCAGGCCGGCGCCGAGCAGCAGTTCGCCGCGGAGCAGGAGCACACCGGCGCTCGGCAGGACTTCCGGCCGAGCGCGGGTCGACCGGTTGGTCACCGGATCCCGCAGCGAGGGCAGGTAGGTCGAGTTCGCGACGAGCGGGTCCAGCACCTCGCGTTGCAGCGCGGCGGTATCCAGCCAGCCGCGGTAGAAGGACTCGACGTCGGCGCGTCCGTACTCCAGTCGCAGCGAGGCGTCCCGGTAGAAGCTGCTGGCCTCGACCAGCGCTACCGGCCGGCCGGCCGCCCGCAGCTCGGCGGTGAGCAGCCGCGCCGGCCGGGACAGATCAGCGCAGGACGGTGCGTCCAGGGCCACTCGAAGCGGATGCTCGCCGGGGTGCCGCTCGCCGCAGAGTTCGGCGAGCCGCCGGGCCAACAGCTCCGGGCTGGCGGGGCTGAACCGGCTCATCGGGCGGCTTTCGGCTGTTCGGGCCGGCTGACGGTGGTCAGGGTGTTCAGGCCAGCGCGTCGAGCTTCTCGCGTACCTCCACGACGCTCGGATTGGTCAGCGCGGTGCCGTCGGAGAATTCCAGGGTCGGCACGGTCTGGTTGCCGCCGTTGACCTCCATCACCCGTACCGCTGCCTGCTCGTCCCGCTCGATGTCAATCTCGCTGAACTCGATGCCGGCACTGGTCAGGCCCTGCTTGAGCCGGTAGCAGTACCCGCACCAGGTGGTGGTGTACATGGTGACCGAAGCGGTCATATCTGGTCCTCACTCATCGGCGGCGATCTGGTCGGTTGGTCCTGTTCGATCAACGACGCCGACCGCCTGAGGTGTTCCCGCCGACCGCCTGAGGCGTTCCCCGCGGCCGCTGGTGTCGGTGCCGCTTGGCAGGATGGCAGGCGTGAACGAATCCGAGCCGGAACTGTCCCCGGCCGCCCGCCGGGCGCTGGCCGGCCTGGACCCGGAGCAGCGGGCCGCCGCCGTGGCGGTGCGCGGCCCGGTGTGCATCCTGGCCGGCGCCGGCACCGGCAAGACCCGAGCGATCACCCACCGGATCGCCTACGCGGTGGCCACCGCGACGGTGCCGGCCGAGAACATCCTGGCGGTGACTTTCACCGCCCGGGCAGCCGGCGAGCTGCGCACCCGGCTGCGCACGCTCGGCGTGGTCGGCGTGCAGGCGCGTACCTTCCACGCCGCCGCGTTGCGTCAGCTCGGGTACTTCGCCCCTCAGATCCTGGGCGGCCAACTGCCGGCGGTGACCGACAACCCGATCCGCTGGGTGTCGCTGGCGGCCAGCCGGCTCCGGCTGCGCACCGACCGGGCCGAGTTACGCGACCTCGCGGCCGAGATCGACTGGGCGAAGTCCTCGCTGGTGCTGCCGGCGGACTACCCGGCCGCGGCGGCACGAGCCAACCGCGGGGTTTCGCTGCCGGCCGCCCGCGTCGCCGAGGTCTATGCCGGCTATGAGGATGTGAAGCGACGCAACAACGAGATCGACTTCGCCGACCTGTTGCTGATCATGGCCGGCGCGCTGGAGGAACTGTCCGAGGTGGCCCGGGCGGTACGGGCGCAGTACCGGTATTTCGTGATCGACGAATACCAGGACGTCTCGCCGCTGCAGCAGCGGCTGCTGGACGGCTGGCTGGGCGAGCGGCAGGACCTGTGCGTGGTGGGCGATGCCAACCAGACGATCTACTCCTTCGCCGGCGCGCGACCGTCCTACCTGCTGGGTTTCGCCGAGCGGTACCCGGCGGCGCAGCTGATCCGGCTGCAGCGTGACTACCGGTCCACCCCACAGATCGTGGAGCTGGCCAATCGGTTGATCGCCCGGTCCGACACCGGGGCCGGGCTGCGGCTGGTAGGTCAACGGCCGGACGGGCCGGTGCCGAGTTTCGCCGAGTACGACGACGAGGTGGCCGAGGCGAGCGCGGTGGCGGCGACCGCGCGGCGGCTGATCGCCGAGGGTACCTCGGCCTCGGAGATCGCGGTGCTGTTCCGGATCAACGCCCAGTCCGAGGCCTACGAGCAGAAGCTGGCCGAGGCCGGCATCCGGTACGTGCTGCGCGGTGGGGAGAAGTTCTTCGAACGCAATGAGATCCGGCAGGCCATGGTGCTGTTGCGGGGGGCGGCGCGGGCCGACGACGGCAGCGTGTCGCTGGCCGAGGCGGTGGCCGAGGTGCTCAGCTCGGTGGGCTGGAATGGCGCCCACCCGCCACCGGGCGGCGCGGCCCGTGAGCGCTGGGAGTCCCTCGCCGCGCTGGTCAGCCTGGCCGAGCAGTTCAGCGAGGAGCAGCCGGCGGCGCGGCTGGACGAGTTCAACCGGGACCTGGAACAGCGGGCCACGACCCAGCACGCGCCGACCGTGCAGGGGGTGACGCTGGCCTCGCTGCACTCGGCCAAGGGGCTGGAATGGGATGCGGTGTTCTTGGTCGGGCTGACCGATCAGACCATTCCGATCCAGCATGCCGACACGCCGGAGCAGCTGGCCGAGGAACGGCGGCTGCTCTATGTGGGCATCACCCGCGCGCGGGAGCGGTTGATGCTGTCCTGGGCGCTGGCCCGCAATCCGGGCCAGGCCCGTCGGCGCCGGCCGAGCCGGTTCCTGGACGGGCTGCGGCCGGTGAGCAACGGCCGCCCGGCGTCCGGTGCCGGCTCCGGGCGATCCGGGCGACGGGCCAAGGTGGTTCCGGAGTCGGCCGACGCGGCGACCTTCGGCCGGCTACGGGTATGGCGCAAGAAGCAGGCCGAGGCCCAGGGAGTGCCGGCTTATGTGGTCTTTTCGGACGCCACCCTGGTGGCGATCGCCGACCGGGCGCCGGGCGACAGCGATGCGCTCGCCGAGGTGCCCGGCGTGGGGCCGACCAAGCTGGAGCGGTACGCCGAGCCGGTGCTGGCGGTGTTGGCCGGGGAGGATCCGGAGCCGGTGGCCGTCGATTGAGCTCAGCGGATGGTCCGCGGATCGCTGGTCCCGGTCCGCATCGATGGATAGCTCGCGCTGTCAGGAATACCTGTGGAAATAGGCTAAATCTCCATCGACGGCAGGCTCGGTCCGGTGCTTGGAGCGCTGCCGGAGTGGCCGCCAGAAAAATATGTGGAAACAATCTGGGAAAATAGTTTGTGCCACTCGTGACCCCTCCGATAGCCTCGCGTACACGAGATGAACGTCCACTGTGCCCGTCGGGGCCGAACGGCAACGCCAAAGCGTAGGGAGGTGACCACGATGTCGAAGTACTTCAAGAGCGCAGCAGCCAGCGATATCGCGGCTGCTTTCTGCGCGCTTCCGGCGAGCATCGCGGTCAGCGGTGCGGTTTCGCCGCAGCGGACCCGTATGACGGGCACCGGACTGTCCAATGTCGTGTTCGGTGAGGGACACCCGCCTCGAGGGATACCACTCTGATCAGATCAGAGCGTGCCACCTCTCGAGGCCGCGGAATCCCTGACCGGGATTCCGCGGCCTTTGTCATTCCGGCCCCGATCGTCACAAGGCTCGAGGCAGGACAGGCAGCCGGGCAACCGGCTCGAATGAACAGCAGGTGCTCGATGAACGAGGAGAGGTGCTCGACGAGGCAACCCCGCATCAACGGCGCGGCCCGGGCCTCAGCTATAGAGCATCGCGAACAACCGAACAGCCACCAGCGATCCCGAACCGAAGGAGGTGACCCGAACGTGTATGCCACTGCGACTCTGACCGAGCTCCAGGCGCAGCTTCGGGTTGCGGCCGAACCCAAGGCTGCGATCTCAATCTGCGAACCGCTCGTTCCCACCGTCGATCCGGCCTTCGGCCCCGAGATCGACGAGCTGCCTTGCCGGATGCTCGACGCCGACCTGTGGTTCGCCGAGTCGCCGGCCGACCTTGAGCGGGCGAAGGCATTGTGCGCCGGCTGCCCGGTGCGGCTCGGCTGCCTGGCCGGCGCACTGGACCGGCGGGAGCCCTGGGGCGTCTGGGGTGGCGAAATCTTCAGCCAGGGCGCGGTCATCGAGCGCAAGCGGCCGCGCGGCCGCCCTCGCAAGAGCGGCGTAGCGGCATGAGGGTCGATCGCTGGGGTGTGAGCTCCCGAGATCGGCACGGGGTGATCGACAGCACGCGGCACCGGATCGAACTGGCCACGCCGGTTCGGTGCGGTGCGGAATCCAGGGTTCATTTCACCGACTTCGCAAGGAGCATTCAGATGTATTCGATGTATGAAGCGTTCGCCCGAGAGCGAATGCGTGAGCAGCTCGAACAGGCCGCGCAGCGCAGGCTTTCCGCGCAGCTGGCCGCGGCCCGGCGGTGGCGCCGGCTGGCCGCGTACTCGGCCCGCCGAGCGGCTCGATCGTCGCGACGGCTGGCCGACCACTCGGCAGCGGACTACCAATTGGTCGGCTGACTGAGCGTCCGGCACGGTGGCCGACCGCCCGGTAGCGGGTGCCACCGCGCTGGTCCGTCGAGCGGCTGGGCCAGCCGAGAACCGGCGACCTAGCAGGATTCACGACGAGGGCGGGCCCAGTCCGGAAACTGGGCCCGCCCTCGCCGCCATTACCGGCGCCCGTCGCCGAAGGCGGGATTGTTTCCTCCGATGCTGGCGTGGCTACTGGCGTCGGCGGCCGGCGAGCGTTGCAATGGCTGGGTGAAGGATTCCGTGAGCCTGTCCGGTCAGGAGCCGCCGCCGGGCGCCGGCAGCTCGCCGTTGCCGAACGACGCCGCGCTCTGCCGAGCATGTGGTCGGGCGGGCGCCGAAGCTGAGCTGATGAGTTGGATGATGGATCGGCGGGCGGGCGGAGTCAGCTGGACCTGCCCAGGCTGCGCCGCGGCCAACATTCGGGCGTTGGAGGCGAAGCTTGAGCCGGAATGGTGGTGAACGATCGAGGCATGCCCCCACTACCCCGGTGAGTCCGATGTAGTGACGACCTGCCCGAGCAGCTCGGAACTACTCCTTGAAGCCGGGTTGCCACTCCTCGGCGATCTGCCGGTACGGGGCCCGGGCACCTAGCTGGCACAGCACCCCGATCGAGCCCAACGTGACCCGATGGATCAACAGGTACTCCGGTGGCAGGTTCAGCATCCGGCCGACGCGGGCGGCCTCGTTGCGCGGATCGCCGATCCGGGCCGCCTGTTCGCGCATCCAGGTCCGGGTGAAGGTGAACTCTGGTTGCGCCAGCGGCTCCAGGATCGGCCGCAGGTAGTCCATCACCTTCTCGGCGTCGATCTGCAACGAGCCGCGGATGAACTTTTCATCGCGCATCGCCTGGATGACGGCCTCGGTGTCGTTCTGGAGCACCAGCCGGGTGATCCGGCCCAGTGGCTCCGGCGTGCCATTGGGCAACCGGGCCATCGCACCGAAATCCAGCACGCCAAGCCGACCATCCTGCATCAGCCGAAAGTTGCCCGGATGCGGATCGGCGTGCAGAAGGTGGCTGCGTTGCGGTGCCGAGAAATGCAGCAAGGCCAGCAGCCGACCCGCCCGATCCCGATCCGGCTGACTGCCGGCAGCGATGATCTTGGACAGCGGAGTACCGTCCAGCCATTCGCTGACCACCACCTTCGGGGCGCTGGCCACGATCCGCGGTGCGACGATCTCCGGATCGCCGTCGTAGGCGGCGGTGAACTGACGCTGCGCATCCGCCTCGAGGGTGTAGTCGAGCTCCTCGCTGACCCGGGCCTTCAGCTCGGCCAGCAACGGCTTGACGTCCAGGCCCGGCGACAGCATCGAGAACAGCCGGGCGAACCGGGACAGCTGATTGAAGTCGGCCATCAGCGCCGGGCCCGCTCCCGGGTACTGAATCTTGACCGCGACCTCGCGACCGTCCGCCCAGACGGCCCGGTGCACCTGTCCGATGGAGGCCGCGGCGGCTGGATCGTCGTCGAACGAGCTGAAGCGTGAACGCCAAGAGGTCCCGAACTGCTCGTCGAGCACTCGATGCATGGTGGCCGGCGCCATCGGTGGCGCCGCCTCCTGCAGCTTCGTGAGTGCCTCCCGGTACGGCGCCGCCGCTTCTTCCGGCAGCGCGGCCTCGAAGATCGACAGGGCTTGGCCGAATTTCATGGCGCCGCCCTTCAGTTGGCCGAGCACCGAGAACAGTTGATCGGCCGTCCGAGCGGCCAGTTCGGCCTGCACGTCGTCGGCCGGCTGACCGGTCAGCCGCCGGCCGAGGCCCAGAGTCGCACGACCGGCCACCCCGAGCGGAAGTCTGGCGAGCCGGGCGGTTCGGGCTACGCCACGCTGCGGTATGTCGGTCACGATCCCATTCTGCCGTCTTCGAAGGGGTTCAACGCCGCGCCACAGTCACATTCGTGATGCGGTAACCAGCTTCGCCTGCGTAACCGCCAGTCTGGCAGCTGCCATTCCACGGTGCCTCCCAGGGTTTCCGGTCGTTGACCATCGAGGTAGCTGAGCGCTTGGCCGGCCGTCACGCCGGCGACGGCGACGCACAGCGTCACCTCCGAGATCATCCGGCGCCGGGCTCTGCTGGCGAGTTGGACCGCGAGGGCCGGCCAGCAGGGATCTCGTTCACTGCGATGCAGATCGGCACAGCGCAGGCAGCTGGTACGGCCGGGCACAACCAGCGGTCCGATCACTGCGCGGGAGCCGTGCACCGTGCTGCTCAGGTGTGGCAGGCCGTCCAGATGCAGGCTCTCCCGTACCGACGGTTCGACCGGTGCCGGGTCGGTCAAGATGACCAGGTCGGCGAATCGGCCATTACCCAGTGGGGCGGTACTCACGTCAGGGGAGCTGCGGCGGATGGCCGCTACGCCGGCGATACCGAACCGGGCGCCCTCGTCGGCATGGCTGAGGCCGCCCGGGCAGGCATCGGCGGCGGCCACCTCGCCACCATCCACGAGTTGCACCTGGCCAACTCCGGCACCGGCCAGTGTCGCCGCGACCGCGGCCGTGATCCGCGAAGTTCCGTGCACCGCTACGGCTGACCGCCGGCGCCTGGCCAGCACCTTGGTGGCGTCGTCACCGTAACGTTCGAAAAGCGCGCCAAGGTCGGCATTCAGGTAGGCGGGCGGCCCTGGTGGCAATCGGGACGGCTCCGGCCGGGTCAGGAAGCCCGCGCCGTACAACTGCTCGGCCAGCTCCAAGGCGGGACCCTGCAACGGACGCACTCGACCTGGCTGGTGGTCGCCCTCCGGATATTCGGCCGGACCGGCCAGCTGCCGCGGCGGCATAAGTGCCGACATATGGTCGGATTGCACGTTGCTGACCATTATTCGTTTGTCGCCGAGTTCCAACTGCACCACGTCGGGGGAGCGCCACAGCACCACGGCGGCCGCGTTGAGCCGGCGCCACCGGGCCGGCCGGGAAACCGCGGGTTCGGTGCTCGAAGGGGCATCGCTTGTCATGGCCGAAGGCTGGCACAGTTGAGCGCCGGCCTGGCCGGGCTATCCACAGGTCGCGAAAGAACTCTCAACTGCATGTCCACACTTGTGGAGCCGACTGTGGATAACCTCTGGATGACGCGCCGACACCCCCGTTGACAACCTGTGGACAAGCAGCAGCGTCGTCGTCGGCTGGCCCTATGGTGGGCCGCATGGCTGAACTCGTCCGCTCATCCCAGTGCGCCACCCCCCGCGATGCCGTCGAGATCCGGCGCAGCGCTCGCCGCCGACGCACCGTCTCCGCGTACCGGGAGGGCGAGAAGATCGTGGTGGTGGTGCCGGCTCGGTTGAGCAAGGCGGACGAGCAACGGCTGGTCTCCGAGCTGGTCGAGAAGATCACCCGGCGCGAGGCGAGTCTGGCCAGGTCCGGGCCGCGCCTGGGCGACACGGCCCTGATGACACGCGCGCGGGAGCTGTCCACGCAGTACCTGGACGGTCGGCCGCAACCGGCCAGCGTCCGCTGGGTGCGCAACATGAAGAGCCGGTGGGGTTCTTGCACGATGGCCGATCGGACCATCAGGCTGTCCCACCGCCTGCAGTCGATGCCGTCCTGGGTCATCGACTACGTGCTGGTGCATGAGCTGACACATCTGCTCGAGCCCGGACACGGCCAACGCTTCTGGGACTGGGTCAACCGGTATCCCCGGACCGAGCGGGCCCGTGGCTACCTGGAAGGGGTCGCCATGGCCGCTCAGCTGCCCGGGTTGTCCGACTGCGAGTCGTCGGATGACCGACCATCCGAGGAGTTCTCGGCCGCGGAACTTTCCGAGGAACTGCCGGTCGCCGTCTCGCCTGACGTGGGCCGGCTCGGCCCATCCGCGGCTGGCCGGCCGGCGGCCGGGTCCGCGGCCGGTTGGTCCGGTCCTGAACCCGTGTCGGGCTTGTCGTCGGCAGAGTCGTCGGCGGAGTCGTCGGCGGTACTGCCGGTGCTCGCCGAGCCGTCCGGATCATGAGCGCTCGAAGTCCGGTCTGGACCGGCTTCGGTCAGCTCGGACAGGTCGTCCGGAATCTCCAGCCCGGACGAGCCGCCGTAGTTGCTGGCAAAGCCGAGCGGATCGTCCAGGTCGTCAGAGGTGGGCAGCAGGTCGGGGTGGTTCCACAGGCCATCGCGGGCGGAGGTGCTGTGCAACTGGCCCATCGCCCCCCACAGCGCGGCGGCGTCCCGCAGCCGGCGGGGCCGCAGCTCGAGGCCGACCAAGGTGGCGAAGGTCTGTTCGGCGGGCCCGCCGGCGGCCCGCCGCCGGCGCATCGCCTCGGCCAGCACCTGCGCCGACTGCAACCGCTCGTCGGTCGCCGCCAGCACCACGGCGTCCACCCAGCCTTCGATCAAGGCGAGCAGCGTCTCCAATCGCCGCAGCGCGGCCGTCTGGGCCTCGCTGTGTTGCGGTTCGAACAGCCCGCTGCTCAGCGCCTGCTGCAGCGATTCCGGGCGTTGCGGATCGATATCGGTCAGCATGGACGAGATCGCCTGCGGATCGATGGTGATGCCGCGGCCGTAGGCGTCGACCGTGTCAAGCAGTTGCTGGCGCAGCCACGGCACGTGACCGAACAACCGTTGGTGAGCGGCCTCCCGCAGAGCTTCGAACAGCCGGACCTCGTCCAGCGGCCGATCCAGCTCGGTCGCCAACTTGGCGAGGTTGGGTATCACCAAACCAGCCGTTCCGGCCGGGCCGAGCGGCAACCCGATCTCCGAGCTCGACACCACCTCGGCGGCCAGGCCGGCCAGGCCTTGACCGAGTTGGGCGCCGAACATCATGCCGCCCAGCTGGGACATCATCGGCGCCATCGGTCCGGCCTGCTCGATCATTTCGGGCGGCAGCGCACCCGACATGGCGCTCACCACCCGGCTGGCCACCGGGTCGCACAACTCGGCCCAGGTAGAAATGGTCTTCTCTACCCAGTCGACCTGGCTCCAGGCCTGCGCGGTGGTCACGCCGGAGGGCAGGTCGGTGACGGCATCCAGCCACAGGTCCGCCAGCCGCACCGCCTCCGCGACCCCGGCGTTGTCGGCGGTGGTGGTGGCGCGATGCTGACCAGCGAGCGCGGAGATGGCGAGTTGGCGGGCGAGATCCCAGTTCACCGGTCCGCCGCTGCCCGAGAGCAGCCTTTGCAGCTCGGCGAAGAGTGGGATCTTGCCGGACAGGTCATCCGGACCGCCGTCACCCGGTTCGTTCTGGCCGAACGGAGAGAAGCCGAATCCGAAGTCGCTCATTGGGCTCACGTTAGTGGCAACGGGCCGGGCGTGGCAGTCGTGCCCGCGCTGCGCTGTCGGCGAACGGTCACGCTGCCGGCGTGCATCCCGGGGCTCGGACGGCGGTGGCCGTACCGTGTTCGGCATGGCATGGCTGTGGTGGCTCCTGGCGCCGGTTGCCAGCACGCTGCTCGGGGCGCTGTGGTTGAGAATGCGGGCCAGATTCGAGGTAGGTCGCCGGCCGGCCCGAGACGCCATGGCCGAGCACCGAGCGCTCCTGACCGCCCTCTCGCCGGCCGGCGCCGCCGAACCGGCGCCGGTGACCATGTTGGTGCTGGACGGTGACCGTCCCGGACCGGCACCAAGCTAGGGCCATTACGCTGTCGGCGATGTCTCGTCAATCGCGCACTCTGGTGGTCGGCGCGGTGCTATGTCTAATCCTTGGCGTGCTGGCCTTCACGCTCCGGGTGCCCTACCTGGTGGAGAGTCCGGGCCCCACCTTCGACACCCTGGGCCGGAGTGGCGGCCGGGACATCATCGCCGTCAGCGGACATCCGACCAGTCCGACCTCAGGACATTTGAATCTGATGACGGTGCTGTCCGACACCGAGAAGACCACGGTGGCCGGGGCGTTGCAGGGCTGGCTACGGCACGACCAGGTCGTGGTGCCCTACGACGCGATCTACCCACCGGGTACCAGCAAGCAGCAGCAGAACGCTGCCAACGCCGAGGACTTCACCGCCTCACAGGACTACGCCACCGCCGCCGCGGCCTGCGAGCTCGGGTATCCGAAGGGCTTCGGGATCTTCTCGGTCGCCGACGATTCCCCTAACAAGGACGTGCTGAAGCCCGGCGACAAGCTGGTGTCCGTCGACGGCGCCGCCGTGCCGGACGATGCCACGTTGCGCACGGTGCTCACCAAGCACAAGCCGGGGGACAAGGTAGCGATCGGGCTGGTGCGTGACGGCAAGCAGCTGACCGTCACGGCGACCCTCGGCCCCCCCGCCTCGGGCAGCACAAAGCCCCGGCTCGGGGTCAGCGTGGGGGTTGGTTGCCTGCTGCCGTTTCAAGTCTCGCTAAGCCTTACCGGCATCGGCGGCCCATCGGCAGGCATGATGTTCGCTCTCGGCATCATCGACAAGGTCGGCAACCATGACCTCACCCGAGGCCGATTCATTGCCGGCACCGGCACCATCGACCCGTCCGGCCAGGTCGGCCAGATCGGTGGCATCTCACTGAAGATGATCGCCGCCCGCCGAGCTGGCGCGACCATCTTCCTGGCACCGGCGAGCAATTGCGCAGATGTCAAGGGAAACATTCCCAAGGGGTTGGATGTGGTCAAGGTGAGCACCCTGCACGATGCGATCACCGATCTGGACACCCTGGCCAGCGGCGGTTCGGTACCGCACTGCTAACCCAGCTGACCAGCTCGGCACGAACCCGGTCGTGCGCCGCGACATGCTGGCCGGCGCCAACCGGATGCCGGTGCCAACGGCATGCTGGGCCGGTGCCAGCCCACATGCCGGCGTCGGGCGCGTGCCACCGAGGCCGACGTGCCACCGACGGTCGGCGTGCGTCCCGGGTCGTTCGCGGTAGTCAGTCCGTCAGGGTCGCGGCCAGCGCCGACACCAGGTTGGGCGCCAGGTCAGCGCCGGTGAGCAGGTCCTCGGCGGCGTCGCCGGTCCCGCGTAGTCGCAGGATGCTGGCCGCTTGGCCGGTGCGCAGCACAGCCACCACCAGCCGGGCGTCGCGGCGCTCGGGATGGCCGGCGGCCCGGCTGGTTGCCGCGTCGACGTCCAGGTCAGCAAGCTCGGCCTCGGCGGCCGGCGGCAGCATGACGATCTCCTGGCACAGTGCGCAGCCGACCACCTCCGGCGGCCAGCCGATCTGGCCGAGCGCCTCGTCCAGCGGCCCGGACGGCAATGCCTCCTGAGCGATCGGCGTGATCGCCTCGGCCGGGAGGTCGGACGGCTCGATGGCCGAATCGCCCAACAGCGCGGCGGCGGCGGGATCGGCGGCCAGCGTCCTGGTCGGCACCAACGCGTACAGCGAAGGCGCCTGGTTCCAGCCGCCCTGGCCGGCGAAGGCCTCGATCTCGGCCGCCACCGCCTCCAGCGGCGGCGGCCTACGACCCGGCTCGTCACCCGGCGCGGAGTACTCGGTCATCGCTAAATCGTGCCATTGACCAGGAACCGCCCCCCGCATCGGTACGTTGCTGTAGCAGGGAGCAGCCTGGTGTCGAACCAGGTGCTGGGCGGCCGACCGGCCGGCCGGCCCCAAGGGTGAGGAGACGTTCGTGGCCATGCGGCCTGAAATGCCCAACATCCGGTTATCCCGGCGCGGCAAGATCCTGATCGGCGTGCTGGTGGCGATCATCGTCCTGCTGTCGGTGCTCGGCTCGCTGGTGTCGGTATACACCAATTGGTTGTGGTTCGGCGAGGTCGGGTACCGGCACGTCTACCGCACGATGCTGCTCACCCGGTTCGTGCTGTTCCTGGTCGTCGGCCTCGGGATGGCGGCGATCATCGGTGTGAACGTCTACCTGGCCTACCGGATGCGTCCACCGTTCCGGCCGGTCTCCCAGGAACAGGAGAACCTGGAGCGGTACCGGGTGGCGCTGGAGCCACGCAAGAACCTGATCTTCGGTGGCCTGGTCGTACTGGTGTTCATCATCGCCGGCATGTCGGCCCAGTCGAACTGGCGGATCTGGCAGCTCTGGCGCAACGGCACCTCATTCGGCGTCCGGGATCCGCAGTTCCACCGCGACATCTCGTTCTTCGCCTGGGACTACCCGTTCTACCGGATGATGCTGGGCCTGGCGTTCAACGCGGTGATCTTCTCGCTGATCCTGGCGCTGGCCGTGCACTATCTGTTCGGCGCTTTCCGAATCGCGACCCCCGGTCCGAAGCTCACCCTGTCCGCGCGCCGGCACGTCACCATCCTGGTGTTCTTCTTCATCGTCCTGAAGGCATGTGCGTACTGGCTCGACCGGTACGGGCTGGTCTTCTCCGGCCGGGGCAAGGTGACCGGTGCCTCCTACACCGACGTGCACGCCTCATTGCCCGCGAAGACGATCCTGTTCTGGATCGCGGTGCTGATCGCGCTCGCGGTGCTGGCCAGTCTGTGGCTGAAGAGCGCCCAGGTACCGGCCATCTCCTTCGTGGTGTTGCTCATCCTGTCCATCGGCATCAGTGGCATCTACCCGCTGATCGTGCAACAGGTCACCGTCAAGCCGAACGCCAGCGACAAGGAGGCGCCCTACATATCCCGCAATATCCAAGCCACCAGACAGGCCTACGGCATCGTCTCCAGCACCGACGGCGGTCCGGTCACCTACCAGAATTACGCGGTCACCACGACGCCGAGCACCTCCGCGATCACCGCCAAGGATCCGACCATCGCCAACCTGCGGATCCTCGACCCGAACGTGGTGTCACCCACCTTCAGCAAGTTCCAGCAGCTGCGTAACCAGTACGGCTTCGCCGACAAGCTCGACATCGACCGGTACGCCGTCGAGAGCCAGGTGCAGGACTACGTGGTGGGGGTCCGGGAACTCGACAAGGACAAGCTGACCGGTAACCAGACCAACTGGATCAACCAGCACACCTTCTACACCCACGGCTACGGCTTCGTGGCGGCCACCGCGAGCAGCGACGTGACCAACACCAGGGTCTTCACCGAGGGCGACATCCCGCCGGTGGGCCCGCTGGGCCTGACCAACTCGCAGGTCTACTACGGCGAGAAACTGCCGGACTACTCCATCGTCGGTGCGCAGGGGGCGTCCCGCGAGTACGACGGCGCCGACCAGAAGACCACCTATGCCGGGTCCGGCGGCGTGCCCCTGTCCAACCTGTTCAGCCGGTTGGCGTTCGGCATCAAGTACCGGGAGACCAGCTTCCTGCTCAACGACGCGGCCAGCGCGAAGGGCGCGAAGATCATCTTCGATCGGGATCCACGGCAGCGGGTGGAGAAGGTCGCGCCGTTCCTGACCGTGGACGGTGACCCCTACCCGGCGGTGATCGGCGGCCGGGTGGTGTGGATCATCGACGCCTACACCACGCTGGCCAACTATCCCTATTCGGAGCGGCAGAGCCTGTCCGACCTGACCTCGGACTCACTCACCGCGACCAACCGGACCGCGTCGCAGGCCAACAGCGACATCAACTACATCCGTAACTCGGTCAAGGCCACCGTCGACGCCTACACCGGCAAGGTCACCCTCTACCAGTGGGATGAGAACGACCCGGTGCTCAAGACCTGGATGAAGGTGTTCCCGGGAAGTATCTCGGCCAAGTCCTCGATCCCCTCCAACGTGCTGGACCACATCCGGTACCCGCAGGATCTGTTCGAGGTGCAGCGCAGCCTGCTCGAGCAGTACCACGTCGACGATCCGCGGCAGTTCTACAACGTCGCCGACAAGTGGACGGTGCCCAACGACCCGAACATCGGCGGCTCCACGACCGCGGCACAGCCCCCGTACTACGTGCTGGCCAGCACCCCCGGCGGTTCCAGCGGCGCGCCGGAGTTCCAGCTGACCACGCCGATGAAGGTCAACAACTCGACCAACCTGGCCGCCTACATCTCGGTGAACAGCGACCCGGGAGCGGACTACGGCAAGATGACCGTGCTCCGGGTGCCCAGCAGTAACGTGATCCAGGGACCGGAACAGATCGCGAACACGTTCAACTCGACCTCGGCCATCTCCAAGGACATCTCGCTGCTCGACAGCGGCGGGTCGAGCGTGATCCACGGCAACCTGCTCACCCTGCCGATCGGCAACTCGTTCCTGTACGTGGAGCCGCTGTACGTGCAGGCCTCCGGCGCCAACGGCTACCCGATCCTGCAGCGGGTGCTGGTGGCCTATGGCGACAAGGTCGGCTATGCGGCCAACCTCAGCAATGCGCTGATCAACCTGAGCGTCGGTGAGACCGGCGCCTCGCTGACCACGCCGGGCGCCACGTCCCCGCCGGACACCTCGACGCCGTCGAGCAGCGCGAGCTCGCCGACCCCGACCCCGACTCCCACTCAGTCGTCCAGCCCGCCACCATCGGCGACGCCCGGCGAGGTCCAATTGCTCGCCCAACTGGACATCGCGTTGAGCAAGCTGCAGGCCGCCTACAAGGCGGGCGACTTCGCGGCGGTGGGGCAGGCCCAAGCCGACGTGCAGCGGCTGACGGAGGCATACCTGCAGGCCCGCAACTTGGCGAGCCCAACAGCCTCGCCGAGCGGCAGTCGGTAGCACGTTTGGCGAGCTGACCCGTACGAGCCGGCTGGGCGCCTGCTGGCTTTCTAGGAGCCGTTCTCATGGGGGCGGCTCTCGGATTTGGCGGCTCCGGCGCCACCCGGTAGGCTGAACCTACCGACGCGGGGTGGAGCAGCTCGGTAGCTCGCTGGGCTCATAACCCAGAGGTCGCAGGTTCAAATCCTGTCCCCGCTACCAAGAGTGGTTGGTTAGAACCTACGTCCTGTGGACGTAGGTTCTTTCTTTTGTCCGATTTGGGTTCGCTGGCGGTCGATGCGGCCGCGTTGGGGTTGCTGTCGCGGAGGCGAGCGAACAGCTCAGCGAAGTCGGCTCCGAGTACATCGTCATCGGCGAGCCACAGTCGCTCGAAGACGGCTTGGTTCAGCTGGCGGCGGACCATGCCTGGTGCGGCGGCGTAGTTTTCGCCAGCGTGCTGCAGCAGGTCGAGGGCGCGGTCGAGCGCAGTTTCGAGCTGCTGGCGATGTAGTCGCGTGCCTTCCAGCCGTTCCTTAGCGGCAGCCAGTTGGAGGGTGATGCGCTCCTGCTCGGCTTTGAGCTGGTCCAGCGGTACGGCCCCGGCGTAGTGGGCTTGGAGGAGTTTGTCGCGTTGGTCGCTGAGCCGCACGACGATGCGGCTGGCGCGCTCAACCTCCCGGTTACGTTGAGGCAGCGCCTGCTCCAGGTACTGGTGGACCTGATCGCGGATGGCGGCAACTTGGGCGGGGGTCATCGTGATGGTGCGCCAGTACACCCGCACTTTGTCCTCGACCAGATCAACGGGGAGGGCCCGGAGTCGGCAGCCGTTGCGCTGCTTCTGGCGCCCCATGCAGTAGAAGTAGTCGTAGCGACGGCCCTGGCGGTTGCGGACAACTTCGATGCCGAGTATCTCGCCGCATAGACCGCAGTAGACCGAGCCCTTGAGGTAGTGCGGATGCACGCGGGGCTTCTCGCCGCTCTGCGCCCGGCCCTGCCGGACAGCTTGCACGCGCTGCCACAGCTCTTCGGGGATGATCGCCGGGTGTCGCCCGGCGTACCAGACGCCTTCGAACTGGACCTCGCCGAGGTAGTAGCGGTTCTTCAGGATGCGCTCGATCTGGGAGATTGCCAGCGGGCGAGCGGGGTACTTCGGGCGGGGGAGTGCCGTGATAGCGCGCTCTTCGAGTTCGTCGCGGATTTGGCTCATGGTCCACTCGCCGCTGGCATAGGCGGTGAACAGCCAGCGAACGGCCTCGGCGCGCTCCGGGTCGACCTCGACGGTGCGAACCTCGCGGCCTTCGGGAGTGCGAGTGCGGACGTTGAGGTAGCCGAATGGGGCCTTGCCAGGAGTGCCGCCGGATTTGGCCTTCTGGAGCATGCCCTTGCGGGACTCGTTGGCCAGATTCTTGCTGTAGAACTCGGCGATCGAACTCATGATGCCGTGCAGCAGCATGCCGGAAGGTGTCTCGTCGATGTTCTCGGTGCAGGAGATCAGACGGGCTCCGGCGCGTTGGATGGCCAAGTTGATCTCGACATCATCAACGCGGTTGCGGGCCAGTCGGTCGACCTTGTGCACGATGACGTAGCTGACGGGCTCGGCTGCAAGGTAGCGCAGCATCCGTTGCAGGTCCGGTCGGGCCGCCGATCGGGCGGATTCACCGGCGTCGATGAACTCCGCAGCCACGGTGACGCCGAGCTGCTCGGCTTTCCGGTTGCATGCCTCGCGCTGGGCTGGGATGGAGAAGCCTTCGGCTTCGCCGCCTCGTTCAGCTTGGTCCTTGGTGGACACGCGGAGGTAGATCACCGCCAATGGCTGGTCCCTGCTCGCCTGGCTGACCTGGATGGGGGATGGGGTCGTAGTCAAGGCAGTACCTCCCGAGACGTGAAATGCGGGTCCAGGTTTGACGGCTAAATATGACGGCAGCCGCACCAAGCAGATGCGAGCAGTAGCCGACTCGTAGCTCCTCATGCACCGCAGGAAGCAAGACTGCTGCGCTGAGGTCGGTAGTCCTTCGGAACAGAGGGTCGGCGGTTCGAATCCGTCCGGGCGTACCACTGTTAATTCGCCAATATGAACGATCCAGCCGGGCATTTGACGGCTGACTTTGACGGCAATAGCGGCTACCGCGAGCCGGCAGGACCAACCGAGCCACCTGCTCAAGGCCGTATGCCTGGGCGGCGGCGTCGGCGTGCTGATAAATCTGCTGGGTGGTGGTGATGTCGGCGTGGCCGAGGATGCCTTGGGCGTCCCGCGCGGCAACGCCACCGCCCTTGAGCAAGGTGGCGACGGTATGTCGAAGATGATGAAGCGTGTTGTGAGGAAGGCCCTGCTGGCGACGGATGCGTTCAAAGGAACGCAGGAGGTTACGCGGCTCGATGGGTTGACCGTTGCGTGTAGTGAATACAAGGTCACTGACATTTGGCATGCGCACGCCTGATTGAACCTGCTGCCGCTGTAGTTCGGCGTGTTGCTCCAGCACCTGTCGCGCCGGTGCCAATAGCGGAAGGTCGCGACGGCTGGCGCTAGTTTTGAGTGGTCCAACTTGCAGCTGGCCCGAGATACGTTGCACCTGCTGACGAATACGGAGATGGTCGCTATCGATATCCTGCCAGCGGAGACCAAGTACCTCACCGCGTCGCAGGCCGTACAGCGCCAGCAGTAAGAAGGCCGGGTATAGCGAGTCGTCCTGCGCCGAGCTGAGAAATTCCGCTACCTGCGCCGCTGTCCATGGCGTGATTTCTCGACGGCGCCAGATAGGTAGTTCAGCCAAGCTGGCGACGTTACGGTCCAGAATCTCTTCACGCTTCGCCCGGGTCAAGGCAGCACTGAGCACCATACGCATCAGATGAGCACTGCGAACAGTTGTGCCATTCGCCAATGCCTGGTTGAGGGCTACTTGCACCTGAGCGACAGTCAGCCGCGTGAGGTACTGGCCGCCGAGCAGCGGCCCGAGGTAAAGCCGAACGGTCATTTCGTAGGACTCGTAAGTACGAGGACTGCGGCTAGTGCGAACTACCTGCTCTAACCAGTAATCCAAATACTCACCGAGCCTCCACATCCGGTTTGGTAACGGTCTGCCCTTCTGCGCGCGGGCCTGCTGCTCGACCAGCGTCGTTTGGACTTCCTGTTTAGTCCGGCCGTAGCAACGGAATCGCTTGCGCATCCCACCGACCGTAGGTAGATACACCGCGCCTTCCCACCGGCCATCCTTGCGCTTGTAGATGCTGCCTTGGCCGTTGCTGTTGCGCTTGGTCATGAGTCGGCCTCACGCGCTAGACCTTCAACAAGGGTCATTACTGCCGTACGCGGAACTAGACGGCGGCGACCCAGCTTGATGGTGGTCAATTGCCGGGTGTGGATGAGGCGGTACAGCATCCAGCGACTGATGCGCAGCTGGGCGCATGCTTCGGGAACTGTCAGGAGCGCAGGGGTGGCAGGCTGCGAGGGGGTCTGCTGCTCAGTGTCAACGGTCCCGTTCCTCATACCGCTAACTCCACCGGTCTTGTTGCTGTGCGGAAGTAACGGGGCCGACCCGTTCGCATGCCGAACGGCGAGGTCTGGCCACCGACCGGTCTGTTTGCTTCACTCAAGCCGATCTGCGTCAGCCGAACTTCGATTGCTCGCTTGGATACGTCAAAGAGTTGGGCCAGGTCCGCTGGCCGTTGAATGCCGTCGTAGTAAGCCGCAGCGAGCAAGCGCTTAGGAATAAGCACGCAGCCGGCGAAGTACTCAGCGACGTATTCGACCGGGCTAAGGCCGTAGACGGTGCGCGGCAGTGGACCGGTCAGGCCGGGGTGGTAGTGGTCGAGGATGTGCTTGTACTCGTGCAGCACCGTGAAGCGTCGCCGACGGCGCGGTTCGGTCGGGTTGAGCGAGATAACCCAGGTGTGGCGGCGGATGTCCCAATCGCTGCAACCTGATGCGGCGTTGGTGGGCAGGGCCGGGTCGTGTTCGACGGTGATGCGCGGCTGATCGGTGATGATGCTGGTTGGCACCGGCACGGTGGCTCCGCCGAAGAGTGCGAGCAGCCGGTTGGCTTGGCGTTCGGCGAGCCGTAGAGCGTCTTCGAGCGTGATGGGATGGTTGGGAGCAAGCGCGCGCAGGCTGGCCAGTACGCTGATTGCTCCTTGAGTGGTTGTGGTGTTGTGCATGCTGACCTCCTTTCGCGTGAGTGGTTGATAACTAGGGTTGTTCGTCCTCCCGGTCGATCGGGCCGGTGCCACCGTGGCGCTGAGCTCGCTCGCGGGCGAGAGCCTCGATTTCGCCGATAGCCTGCTCGTCCAGGTCGCGGTATTTGGCGCGTAGATAGGGCTTGAGCGTGGGCAGCTCGCCGGCCGGCAGCCAGTCGGCCAAGACGTAGAGGTCGCTGACCGAGAGGTGGAGTACCCGGGCGATTGCCTTGAGCGTGTTCGGCTGTGGGCTGAGGTTCGTGCCGGCTTCCACGATGGCGATGTTGCTGACGTGAAGACCGCTGCGAGTGGCGACTTGACGCATCGACAAGCCCAGCGCGGTACGGCGCGCTGTAAGGATTGCGGCGAGTTGTTTCGCCTGTAGCTGTGTTAATGAGGACCGTCTCATTATGGAACCGATTATATCGAAAATGTGTCTATTCGAATAGACACATTGTTCATTCCACAGCAAAGGCGAGGCTTGCCTATCCGATTTCGCCGTTGAATACCCAGACCCCGACCGGGGCTGCTGAGATGGCGTACAGGGTGCCGTTGCGGACGAGCGAGCGGCCCAGGCCGGTGATGTCGATCTCGACGAACTCGCGGAATGGCTCGGCGATGGCCGCATCCAGCTTGACATCCAATTGGTAGGCGTCGACAAGGGTTTCGACGTAGTGGTCAACGCTGGTGTAGTGGCCGAGGTAGGCGCGGTCGAAGAACTCGCGGCTGCTGTCCTGGTGCTCCTCGCGGCCGGCTGCCCAGGCCTCGAAGGCTGCCTGCCGCAGTAGCGCTTCGATGCTGATCGGTTCCTGTACGCCGTTGGTGGAATTTCCGCCGTTGCCCATGCCTGTCTCCTCCGATGAATTGCGGGAATTGAGGAGCAGGAACGGTAACCGGCGATTTGCAAAAAGGCGAGCCTAAGTCGCCCGGTAATTCCGGCGACGAATTCGCTCGCACCGAAAATGGCGGCTGCGGCGTTATCCACGGTATATCCAGACTCCGCCGTCTGGTGCCGGGATGGTGTGCAGATCGCCGCCCAGCAGCAGGTCGTTGGCGGTGGCGGTGATGTCGATCTTGACGTACGGCCTGATCTTGGCGGGCAGGGCTTCATCGAGGATGCGGTCATAACCGAGGTCGTTGATCAGCTGCTCGACGTAGGCACGCAGGCTGTCGTAGTGGCCGAAGAAGTCCTCATCGAAGCTGGTGAGCAGCTCTTCCTCCTCCACCACGTCGGCGTAGGCGGCGAAGGCCAGCCCGTGTTCGGCGATGCCCTTGCCGACCAAGCTGACCCAGCGCAAGTTCTCGTGTTGATCGATGCGTAGGCGGCCGAAGCCGTCGTAGTCGTGGATGGCCCACTCCTCGGCCGGCTCGCCGCTGCGGGCAGCCCAGGGGGAGGTGGCCAGCATCGCGTCGATGTCGGCTTGCAGTTCGCCTTCGTCCCGGGCGGCGTCGATCCAGGCGCCGTGGTGGCTGCCGCTGTTGTAATCCGACAGCGAGGCCACCCAAATCCGAGGCCGCGCGGCTGGCTCGGCTTCGTGCTGGTCGGCAGCAGCCGGCGCAGGCTGATCAGGCGCGGGCGGCAGTTGCTCGTAGTTAGCTGGTTGTTCTGGGTTCATGGTGACCTCCTTTCACTTACTGGTGGGTGTGACTGGCAGGGGTGGACGGTGAGACGAGGCGTCTCGAAACCGTCCGGGCCCCTGCCAGGTGTGGCACCGAGTGGGTGCCCCTGGTTGACGCGGAAGCGTCAGCTGGTGGTCCGGCCACCTCCGCTGCGGCGTGGGCCGCTGGGCTTGCCGCCGCTGTCGGGCTGGACGGGCTGCTCAGCTCCAGTGCCGGCGGCTTGGGCCGTGGGTTCGGCGGTGCCGAACAGCGCGGCCAGGGCGTCGCGGCGACTGGCGGCGTCGCGGTCGATGTCGACCATGGCGGCCTCGATCCGACTGACCAGGGCCGGGTCGGTCTTGGCTTGCGCGACGTGGGCTTCGCTGGCGGCGATCACTTCGTCCTGGAAGCTACGGCCCCGTAGCTGGGCGATCACGCTCAGCTGGGTGTGCAGTGCCGGCTTGAAGCGGATTCCCAGCGTCTTGACGCCGTTTCTGCCGGTGGAACTGGTGTCCGGTTCGGACATGGCTACCTCCTCGGTGCTTGTGCGGGCGAGCGGATTCGACTCGTGTCGATCACTTAGTGGTGCTCGGCCGCATGACACCGACGAGGGCGTCAGGCCGCCTGCTTGGTAGGCCCGGCGCGGGTGTCCTGGATACGCCGCTGGGCAAGTGCTGCAAAGGTCGGGTTCAACTCGATACCCAGCCAGTCCCGCCCGAGCTGTGCGGCCGCGATCGCAGTGCTGCCAGCGCCGAAGAACGGATCGAGCACCACCGCCGGTTCACTGCTGGCCTGGCAGCCGCAGCTCGGGCCGAGCGCACCGCGTACGGCCGAGCCGCCGAGCGAACGGATCAGGTGTCGTCGCCACGGTGCCCGGCACTCAGCGCAGCGCGCCTCCGGACTGCCGGCCTTTATAGCGCGGCTGGCGAGCGTGATCGGGAAGGTGGCGTGGTGGGCGCCACGATAGTTACTCGAGGCCAGCGTCCAGACGTCGCCGGGATTCTTGCCCAGCGGATGCCCGATGACGCCGCGTGCCTTCAGCGCATCCAGGCCGGAGGCGTCGTCGCCGTTCGGGCCGCGCCAGGCCTCCCGCGCCCTCGGTCGCTGGAAGTCGGGCTTGAGCCGGCCGTGGTGGCTGGTGGTGTGCGGGGTGCGGATGGCGTCGAGGTCGAAGAAATAGCGCGGCTGCTTGGTGAGCAGATACAGCGTTTCCCAGGTGCAGGTCAGCCGGTCCCGCACGGAGCTAGGCATCGGATTGCTCTTGGCCCAGACGATCTTGTTCCGCAGCAGCCACCCGTCGGCGAGCAGCGCCAGGGCGAGCCGTTCCGGACCGAGCAGCAGACTCTTGCAAGCCGCGCCTTGGCGGGGGTGAGCGGCGTAGGTATCTCCGAGGTTGAGCCACAGGCTGCCGGTCGGCAGCAGCACCCGGTGCAGCTCCCGCATGACTCTGCCCAGGTGGCTGACCCACTCGTCCACCCGGCTCTCCAGGCCGAGCTGGCCCGGAGCTTGGTAGTTACGTAACAAGTAATACGGAGGACTGGTCAGCACCATGTCCACGCTGGCGTCCGAGAGCTGTTGCAGCTGCTGGCGGGCGTCGCCGACGATCACCCGGTTGCGGGTGGCGGCGCGGCTCACGCCGTACCTCCGGTGATCGCCTGGAGAAGCCGCTCCGGTGTGGTGATGCGGAACAGCTCGCCGTCCAGATCGCGGCTGGCCGTCAGTCGGTCACGGAGTTTGTCAGCGCGTAGCTCGTCCGGCACCACCCACAGCACCAGCGGGAACAGACCGCTGTCGGCTTGCTCGCTGCCGGTGCGGCGGTAGGCCTCGTACTGCCGGCACTGCTTGATCAGGGTGGGGATGCTTTCGGTGGCCCGGTCGACCTCGATGAACCAGTGATCCTCGAACTCGCCACTGGCGGTGACGGCGTACAGGTCCGGCTTCAGCGCCACCGGGCTGCCACTCGGACCGGTGTAGCTGCGCCAAGAAGACGGCTCGATTTGCACCGTCAACAGCTCCAGCCGCTTCACCCGCTGGGCTTCGATCAGTGCCAGGTGCGTATCGGCGATGGCCAGGTAATGGCGGATGAAGCCCTCGCCCGGCTCGCGCACGCGCCCGACTGCCCCCAAACCTGCTCGGAGATTGCGCAGCCGTTGGCCGGTAGAGGTGAGCATCCAGATCGAGGAGGCGGAGCCGGCCATCAAACCGCCGACGCGCCGGACAGGTCGTTCTATTAACAGCCAATCTTCTAACCGGTGGAGGACACGTCTACAAATACGGGCAGCTGAGTCAGTGGTGGTGTGGTGGTTGAAGCAGAAGCTTTGTACTTGCCTGGTAGTGAGGAAGCGGTGGTTTCCGATCGCCTCTAGTACGGCCTGGTCCCGCTCGGACAGCCGTTCGGTCAGTTCGCTCAGGCCCGCAGCTCCAGGGCCCCGGCTGCGTTCGGGTGTATCTGCAATGCGCCTCATCCGAGCCGCACTTTCGGTCTATCTTTCGGGGCAGCAAATCGGCTGGAGGCCAGCGGATACGGACGGTCGGGACGGCTGGTTGACAGGGGTGGTGGTACAGCGACCGGACGGCCGATCGGAATAGCGCAGCGGCCGGTCATGAGGTGGTCCTCCGCCTGCGGCCCAGGGGTGTCTCTGTGGGTTGGTGGGTGGTGTTGAGCAGGTCAGCAAAGCCGGCCTCGATCTCATCCAAGGGTCGGCCGTAGCGCTGCCGACTCGCCCGCAGGAGTTCGGCTGGTCGGCTGGTGGCTGGGCTGGGTGGCAGGGTGACGCCGGAGGCGTACGGGCTGACCGCCCCTCGGGCGAACAGGCTGGCATACACCTGGTATTGACCGAGCGCGGTGAAGTCCTCCGCGCCCAGCTCCGGGTGGCCCTTCGCGAGCTGCGCGGCGTCCTCGCGGCTGAGCTGGAAGCAGACGCGGGACCGGGCGTTACTCAGCACGGCAGCGCGCATGGCGGGTGGCAGCTGCCCGAGGAACTGGTGCGCCAGGGTGAAGCCGACGCCGAAGCCGCGCGCCTGGGCCAGGGCGTCGCCGAGGTCGGTCGGCAGATGCAGGTAGTCCTGCACCTCGTCGATGTAGACCATGACCGGCCGCCGCTTACTGGCCGGCACGGCGGCTTGGGCTTGGATGGCCTGCCACAGCTGCGCCACCACCAGCGAGCCGAGCAAGGCCGCCGCTTCCGGGCCGAGGATCGCCTTACGCAGCGGCACCAACAGAATCTTGTTCTCGGTGAACACCTGCGACAGCTGGAACCGTGGCTCGCGCTGCCCGAGCACCGCCCGCAGGCTGGGCCGCAGCAGCCACTGGCGGAGTTTGTTCATAAGGGGGGCGATGGCCTGGGCGCGCTCGCCCGGAGCGAGTTGCTCGTACCAAGCCCAGAACGGCTCCAGGGCCAGGGGATCACGCAGGCCGCTGGTCAGCGAGCGGCGGAAGCCGGTGTCGGTGAGCAGTAGCGGCAGCATGACCAGCGTGGCGTCGTTCCGGCGGGCCAAAGTCAGCAGGCAGGCGTGCAGGATGTCCTGCGTCCGGGGTCCCCAGGAGTCGGCGTACAGCGCTTTGAACACCGCCAGCAGCAAGTCAGCTGTTACCTCGGGCTTGCCGCTGGCGGCAAGGGGGTTCAAGCCGACCGGACGGTCGTCGGCGGCGTCCAAGACCACCACGTCACCCCGCCGCTCCGGTGGAATGTGCGACAGGACGTCCTCCTCCAGGTCGCCCTTGGGCTCCACCATGACGACGCCATGACCGGCGGCGATGTCCTGCTCGATGAGCCGGCCGAGCAAATTTGACTTACCGGTGCCTGTAGGGCCCAACAGGTGGACGTGCTGCAGTGCAGCTCGTACCGGCAGCGCGAGATGAGCCTCCACGCCGGGTGCGGTGGCCTTGGCGATGACCCGCTGCGCGCCGGTCGTGCCGGGCGCGGGCGGCAGCGGCTTGGGATGCGCGGCCGGCAGACCCGGCAAATCGTCGCTACCCAAAGGCCACGCGGTCAGCAGAAGGGCTTCGGGCACCCCAAGACGAAGGGGCCACCATAACGGCCGTCCGGCGGCGTTCAGGCGTCTTTCCTGCTCGGGTTTGAGCCGAAGCTGGATACCGGCGGACTCGCTGGTCCGGATGGCAGCCAGCAGCCCGAGCACCAACGCCCGGCGCCGACCGATCGAGTTGGCGGTAACGCCGATCCGCAGCGCGCAGGCGAAACCGTGATCGCTAACTTTTTCTTTTAGAGCAATACGCTTTTCGGAATCCACCTGCCCACCGTTGCCGTGCCAGGCGACCTGGGGCCAAGGCGCCACGATGGAGGACGGGCTGTGCGTCGGTATCGCTAACGGCACCCGGCGCGGGCCAAGCAGCAGCTGCAATACCAGCCGCTCGTCCTTGCCGGTCTGCGCGAGCGCGCTCAGGATCGCCCGGACGGTGGTTTCCGGGCTGTCGTTGCGCAGCGCCCGGTGGCGGGTGGAAGCCTTCAGCTTCATGGCCAACTGCACCGGCTGCCGTTCGGCCGGTTCGGTCAGGGAGGTGCCCGGCAGCGTGTGGGACAGCACGGCGGTTACCGACGCCAGGGCCGGCCCGATGGTGGCGAGGCGGTAGCTGACCACACCAGCCTCAGCTACCGCCTCCAACACCAGGCGCGGGTTGCGGGCATCCGCAGCCCATTGCCGCAGCACGCTCACCGCCCGCTCCGGCTCCACCGGCCGCGCCCAGTGCAGTTGCCGCCACACCAACTGGTGGACCGGATTAGTCATGCCGCTCCTGGTCGGCCGACGGCTCATCGTCGGCTTGTTCGTCGGGCTTGGTTGCGAACTGTTGGGCTTCGGCTTCCGCCTCATCCATTGCCAGCTGGATCAGGGCCCGCGACAGCTTCCGCAGGTCCGGCGGCTCACGACGAACGGCGCGGACAGAGATATTGCGCCGCTCGCCTCTTCCACGACCTGGACCGCTGCGGTCCGGCCTATTTCCTGGTCCATCCTTGAACGTTCTTGACATGGCGCCGCCCTCCTTTCGTTTGCTTGGTAAGTGTCTATTCGAATAGACAGTGACACTTCTAGTTAATGTCTATTCGAATAGACAGTCAATATTATCGTCAAGTTCTACAACGCCGATCGGAACAGCTATTCTCGCGATAATCGGACTTCATAATTTGCGAATCGAGTTCGATAGAGCGATTACCAGCCCTGCCGCCGCCAGCGCAGGGCGGTGACCAAGCCGACTACCGCCACCACGCCGACGCCAATTCCGACGAGCACTAACCACACCGATTCGATCAGCCGCACCGCGACATACACCGCTACCGCAGCGGCTAGCAGGCTGAAACAGCCGCCCACCAGCCGCTGCAGTAGCGACGCCGGGTAACCGTGCACTGGACGCTTCCTCAGCGGCCGGCCCGGTCCGAGCGCAGCCGGTCCCGAGCTGCCTGGCGCATCGCCTGCAAGGTCTGGGCGGTCAACCGCTCGATGCGACCCTCTACGAGCAACCGCTCGGCCAGCAGCCGCGATCGGTGCCGCTCCCGCTGCCAGGCCGTTACCGCAGCGCTCATGCCCAGTATCAAGCCCACCACGACCAGGATGCCCAGGGCGATGAGTAGCTCAAGCACGGTCGCTCACCACCGGCGCATGTCACGGCGTAGGCCGGCCAGCACCTCACCCATGCCGAGCAGGTGGTCATCTGCCAGATAGGCCAGCCGGCCCGCAGCCTCCGGAGCCAGCTGCTCCAGGTGCCGCTGCGCCTGCGCCACCCGTACCACCGATGACATCGCCGAACCGGTCGCCATCGTGATGTTGTCGATCTTGGCCTGCGCCACGTCCGCATCGGCATCCATACCGGACACGCGCACCAGGGCACCGGCTCGATTTCGGCTGACCGCTCGACCAGCTCGCCGGCCATCCCGCAGCGCGATCTCGCTGCCACCGCTGTACGGGGTCAGTTCATAAGACATCTGCTTGCTCCTTCTGGCCTCGCCCTTGGAACCCGGACTGTCCGAGTGCGTGGTGAGGCCTGATTCCAGGCGACCAGAAGTGACCAGGAGCAACCAGCACAAAAGCCGGCCAAGAATTGAGAAGAACCGAGAAACTTCAAGCCAGGCATCCCACCGACCAGCTATCCGTTCGGCAGCCGGCCTCAGCGATCTTGGGGCAGACTGGGAGTATGGGGGAGAACGACCAAGTAACCGCACTGTCGACCGAACTGCGCGACCTGCGCCGTCGCGGCTTGGCCAACATCGAGGGTGCCGGCCAACTTGAACCGCTCGATCTGCCGCAACTGGAAGCACTCGCCCGCCGCCACAGCAGCGATGGGTCTGGGCCGCGCACGGAGCTGATCCGACAGTTGCTGCACGACAGCCTCGACGCCTACCGTGAGGCCGGCCACCAGCCGGATGCCAAGCTGCTCGGTCAGCTGTTCTTTGAAGACGGCACCGGTGAAACCGTCACCCACAAGTCGGCGGGTGACCTGCTCGACACCGCCCTCAAAGACAACAACCTGGCCGAAGCCACCTTCAACAAACGCCGCCCCGGCATGTTCCGCGACTTCGCGGGCTTCCTGCTCACCTTCGTGCAAGAAGAGCGACTGCCTAGCTGGCGTCGACCGCCGGTGCTGATCGGCGCCGCCATCGTCCTGGCGCTGGTTGTCACCGCCGTAATCGTCGCTACACGACCCCATGGGAGAACGAACCCCACAGCCAACCGGCCAAGCACCTCATCCAGCAAGGCTTCGGTAACGGCCACGGCGCCGAGCAACAGCACGAACTCAACCACTGCACCGCTGCCGACGCTGACCTTCGATGACCTTGGCGGCGGGTCGAGCATCATCAACGTCTATCCGGGCATCCAGAACACCGCTCAAGACAAGCGGTCCAACGGTACCTATCAAAGTGGCAGTAAGGTCTCGGTGGTATGCAGAGCGACTGGGCGGACCATTACCTCGGACCCAAGCGTAGGTGAGAGTCCTCGGAGCTCTAGTACCTGGGTACGAATAATTGGAACCCCTGGCGCCCAGCAATACGCGTCACTTGTATACGCAGACATAGACCCTGCAAGCCTGCGCTTACTCCCCAGCTGCCAGAATACGCCGTGACCAAAGTCCTCGCATAAGAGCATTGCTCGGGATTGGCTTGGCTTTTGCCGACCGTCGAATCTTGCCCGCGCGGATATTGACACTTATTCAAAAGAGCTATTGATACAGACTCTCTGCCGCGCGGCGTCACTGCGCTGCTAGTGACGGGGTCTAGTCAGGCCGTTATCAAAGCGCCGAAAGATAGACGGTCTGCACTATCCATTCCCAAACACCTGTGCAGCACCAAAGCGCTCAGTACGCTACCCAGCGACAGCCCGATGTTGATCTTGAAACTTGCCCCGAGTCCGCACCTGCCCGGTTAGCGGACTCAGCCCGGCGTAGTAGGTAGGTGCGATGATGGCGGCTCGGCGGCGATCTACTCGACTTAGCTGCATCTGCGCAGCAGCCGTAACTGTTGTGATGGTGGCCAGCTCGTTCGTGGACGTCGCTAGGCCCCTGGGTCCTCCCTCTCAGCCCCGGGCTTCCCGAAACGGGTCATTGCCGGGACCACTGCAGTCGGTCCAGCGGTCAATACCAACCCTGGGCACGCCGGTTCTTCGAGCCTCGAACCCAGCAAGCACTGCCATCCCCTCTAAGCCGAAGGCTACGAGTGGACGGCCGGTGGAAGTGCCTGCTCAACGCACCGCCACTCGTCAGGTCTTTCGTAATCCAGACGGGTCATCAACAGCCCGTCAGTACTTCGCACCCCAGTTCGAGCGCAGTGGCACAACGTGGACGAAGATCAGCACCACCATCACGGCTGATAGGAATCCCCGGCCAGCTGCAGGCCAAGTCGCGGAGGCCACGGAACCGTCCTATGTCGTATCCGGTAACGACTGGACGATCCGTTTCAGCGCCAGCGATGCTATTACCGGTCTGCTGCAGCTGCAAATGGGCCGGGAAAGCGTGAGCTTCCAGCCGCTGCAAGCTGCACGCGTGCTGCCGATGGTCGTGACGCGCGCCGGCAGTCAGGTCGTGCGCTATCCCGATCTGTGGCCTGGGACGGATGTCGAGTACTACGTCACGACGACAGCGGTGAAAGAAAACATCATCGTCAAGAACAAGGCCGCCTTCGGACGCTACCTTTTCGATGTCCGGGGAGCGACCCTTCAGCCCGATCCTGCGAACAAGGGCGGCTACAAACTCATCGGAGCGTTGCAGAACGAGTTTGGCGTCAGCCCGATCAACCTGATCCTGAACAAATTCGGTTACGTCGGAACCTCCGTCTACCGCCAGATTTACCGGGACGGCGCTCTGGCGATCACTATCGACCGCTCCTACCTTGCGAAGCTCCCGGCTGCCGCGTTCCCCGCCGTAATCGACCCCGGCGTCTACCGCAGTGCCTTCGGCACCCGTGCCGGCGGCAACTATGTCTCATTCAAGACAGACGGCACGATCTGTTACTCCAACGTCTGCAATCTGTATGCCGGCTCGCTGTACGACAGCAACTGGGACCTCCAGTACTGGCGCGGTGCCTACTTCGCCTCCTACGACTGGTTCCGCAATTCGTCGATCCAGATGGTGCATGCCAACTTGCACTTGACACAGCGCACCAACGCCGGTTTCTGGACCGGCACCTACGACGGTCACACCTTCAGCGTTGGCCATGCCACCTGCCTCAACAACTTCGGCTGTGTAGATGGCTGGTACAACTCTGCTTACTTCGGCACGGTCGGTGATCTGGATGCCACGCCGATCTACCAAAACGCGATCAACAGCGGCGACTTCGGTGCCTGGATCATGGTTGGCGGCGAAGACGGCAGCGACTCGTCGTTCAAGAACTTCGACCCGGACAACAGCTTCGTCGATTTCACCTACAACAACCTGCCGTCGATGCCGGCACCCGAGCTGCCGTCCACTGACCCGAACAGCACTGTCACTGTCACGACGCAGACGCCCCAACTGCAAGTTGGCGCTGCTTCGGACCCCAATGGGGATGCGCTGAACTACCGGTTCCAGGTTCAGACCTCCAACGGCGTCATCGTCTGGGATACCGACTGGAATGCCACACGGCAGTGGATCGTGCCGGACGGCTTGCTGCAAGATGGCGCCACCTACAAATGGACCTACAACGTTGCCGATCCCTACTGGTCGTCGCTACCGCCACAGCAACAGCAATTCCATACGGGCGGCAACTTCCTAGTCGACCTCCGGACCGGCAAGGACAAAACGCAAACCTACGATTCAGTCGGCCCAGTGGATGTCAACCTGAGCACCGGCAACGTCTTCGCGGACATCAACACGCAAAGCATCAGCGCCCTTGGCGGCGACATCGGCTTGACGCTGAACTACAACACGCCAGTAGCCACTCGCCGCGGCCTGACGGCCGAGTACTTCAACGGCCATGACCTCAGCGGCACACCGAACTACCGCCGCACCGAACCGAACATCAACACCAACTGGGACCTCGGCACGCCAGTGCCGAAGGTCATCGACCCGGACAACTTCAGTGCCCGTTGGACCGGCTACTTCGTCGCGCCGGCGACGGGTACCTACTACTTCGGCGCGACCGTCGACGACATCGTCACGGTGACGGTCAACGGTACCCAGCTCTATAGCGGCGGCTGCTATCAGGGCCCGTGTTACGGCAACTCAATCGACCTCCAGGTCGGGCAGACAGTGCCGTTTAAGGCCGAATTCCTGGAAGCCACTGGTCCGGCTTACGCCCGCGTCTACGTCAAGGGCATAGTGGCCGAGCAGATCGTGCCCCAGGACTGGTTCCGCACCAATCCTTACCCGACATCGCAGAACTCCGGGCTGACGGGCACCTACTACTACGACGACGGCTCACATGATCCGTCTAAGTTCGCTACCAACAAGTTCATGGTGCGCACCGATGCCACCGTCAATTTCGACTGGGGCAGTGGTGCGTCAATCCCAGGCGGCCCGCAGGACAACTTCTACGTTCACTGGGAGGGCTTCTATAAGGTTCCGACCACCGGCAGCTATCAGTTCGGCGCCGGTGGCGACGACGGCTACCGTCTCAAGATCAACGACCAGGTGGTCACCGAGGACTGGACAGCGCATGGGTATCACGACAGCTACGCCGCCACGCCACTCAGCTTGGCCGCCGGTCAAACCGTTCGCGTCTCGCTCGACTACTGGGAGGTTACCGGTGGCGCTTCCGTCAAGCTGCTGCTGAACGGCCCCAGCAGCCGGGGCGTCATCGAGCCGCAGTTCCTGATCCCCAGTGCCCGCGTGCTGCCTGCTGGCTGGAATATCTCCGCCGACGCCGACGGCAACCTCACTTACGACCATCTGACAGTCCGCCAGAACGGCGACATCATCCTCTATGAACCAGACGGCACTGAGCACCTCTACAGCAACACCGGCAGCGGCTACAAGCCGCCGGTCAACGAGTACGCCACGCTAGCTAAGAACGCCAATGGCACCTACCACGTCACCGACGATGGCGGCCGCAGCTACGTCTTCAACGTGGACGGCACGCTGCAGGCCACCGTCACACCGACCGATTCCCGTAAGCCGGCGGCGCTGAACTATGTCTACGGCACTCGCAACGGCATTCCGACGCTCACCCAGATCGTGGATGGCGTCATCCCCGATGGCGTCACCCCCAATCGCTCGGGCAACCTGTACTACGCCGGCGACAGCCAATGCGCCGGGCAGCCCGGACAGCCAGCCATCCCGATTGGCTTCGACAGCGCCCCGCCGATCGGCTACCTGTGCGCCTTTACCACTACCGACGGCAATCGGACCGACTTCTTCTACAGCAGCGGTGCGTTGGCCCGCGTTCTCGGTCCGGGTGGCGAGGCCTACGACATGGCGTACGAGCCCGCCAGCGGTGCTCTCACCGGTATCCGGGATGTGGCAGCCAACGATGCCGTGGCCACCGGCATCCGGACCAATGACGCCTCGGTGACCACCGAAGTAGGTTACGACAACCTCGCCCGCGCCATCAGCGTTCGCGGCCCAGGTGCTACCAGCACTGCTACCCGGCACACCGACACCGTTGAGTACCGGCCGGCCAGCACCAGGCGTCACACCAATGACGCCGCCGAGCCGAACGGCTACAGCCAGTCCATCGAGTACGACAACCTGTTGCGCACCACCAAGGATTGTGACGTCCAAGCGCTCTGCACGCTGAATGAGTGGGACGCTGCCAAGGACTTGCTCTACTCCACCACCGACCCGACCGGCTTGAAGTCCACGACGATCTACGACCCCAACGACGAGCCGACCGACCAATACGGGCCAGCGCCGGCCGCCTGGTTCGGCAGCGACCGCAGGCCGCTGTCGCAGTACACCAATCAAGTACCGCATACGCAGACCGGCTATGACGAAGGCATCCGTGGCCCCTCCGTGGGTTGGTATGACTACAGCCAGCTCGCCGGTACGCCATCCGGCGTGCTGTTCGGCGCATCGAGGCTCTACACCACCGGCCTGTCCTCGAGCAGCCCGGGCATGCTGTCTGCCGACCTGACCACGCCGCCACTCACGCCGAGCCCCGGCATGCAGGGCGTCGGCCTGCGCGCCACCGGCAAGCTGTGGCTACCCACCGGCACCTACTGGATTAACGCCACGACCAGCGACGGCGTGCGTGTCTGGATCGACGACACGCTGGTGGTGGATGGCTGGGCCGATGCCGCCTCGCGGACCGTGACCGGCGGCAGCTTCACCGTCAGCTCGCCGACGCCGGAACGGCTACGGATTGAGGCCTACCGCCGCAGCGGTTCCGGCGGCACCTTCGCGCTGACGATGAAACAGGATGGTGGCTTCGACTGGACGAGCGACTGGAGCAGCTGGCTGAAGCCGGACTACAACCTGCCCACGACCACCAAGGTCTTCGACAGCCAGACGCACGACATCACGACTACCTCGAACTACGGGCCGAACCCCGAATACGGCCTACTGAACTCCACCACCGAGGACGCCGGTGGCCTCAACCTGACGACCGCCTTCAGCTACGAAACACCGGGCAATGGGTTCCTGCGCCAGACCAGCAAAACGTTGCCTGGCGGTAATACCTATACCTATCAGCACTACGGTGCCACAGACACCCACGTCAACCCGTGCATCACGGTAGCCCGGCCGTTTCGCAAGCCGGCTTTGTGCAGGGCAAGAGCGACCCCGACCCTGACGGCAGTGGCCCGCTCACCCCCCGCACTCAGGAGATGGTCTACGACAGCAGCGGCCGGATCATCGCCACCCGCTATAACAGCGACCCCTGGACCTGCACCACTTACGACGCCCGCGGCCGAGTGACTCAGACGGTTGTACCGACCATCGGGCGACGGACCGGCCGCACGATTACCAACAACTACGCCGTCGGCGGCAACCCGCTAATCACCAGCACCACCGACGCCGCCGGCACCGTCACTGTTGAGAACGACCTGCTCGGCCGCAACGTCAAATACACCGACGCCAAAGGCAACGTCACCACCAGCACCTACGACGACCAGGGCCACCTGATCAGCCGCACCAGCCCGGCCGGCACCGAGACATACAGCTACGACCAGTTCGACCGGCTGACCGACCAGGCCTTCGGCGGCAGCACCGTGGCACACATCAACTACGACAGCTTCAGCCGCATCGATCATGTCGATTACCTAAACGCCGGGCCCCTCAAGCTAAGCCTGGGCCGAGACAACCTGGGACGGACCAACGCCTACAACTACAACTTGCAGTCCGCCCAGCCTGGCGCCAATAAGGTCGCCAACCCATCGGCCGAAACCGGGAGCGGCACGCCGCCGCTGCCTAGCAACTGGACGGCCGACTCCTGGGGAAACAACACGGCCAACCTGACCTACGTGACTGATGCCCATACTGGCAACCGAAGTCTCCGGACCGAAATTAGCGCCTACACCGACGGCGACGCCAAGTGGTATTTCGATCCGGTGCCGATCACCGGTACCACTAGTTACACCTACACTGATTACTCCAAGTCGAACGTCTACAGCACTTTCGTGGTCCAATACACCCTGGCAGACGGCAGCCTGTCCTACCAATGGATCGGCGGTAAAGACCCGAGCGTCGACTGGGCGCAAGCCAGCTACACCTTCACGTCCCCCACTAACGCCGTCAAGGCCAGCGTTTTCCACCTGATCGAACGCGTGGGCTGGCTACAGATCGACGACGCCGACCTGCACGAGACCAAGGCTGCTCTAAGCCTCAACGATACGATCACCCGCAGCGTCACCGGCGACGTGCTCTCCGGTACCGAGGACGGCTACGCCAAGAGCTACAGCTACGACACCGACGGCCGGTTGCTGACAGCCGCCCTCGGCAGCAACATGCTGAGCTACGACTACAGCGCGCCCTCGGCAACGGTCTGCAACCAGACCGGCGCCAACTTGAACGCCAACAAGAACGGCAACCGCACCAAGTTCACCATCAACGGCACCAGCTACACCTACTGCTACGACCAGGCTGACCGCCTGATCATCAGCACCGACAAGAACATCTACAAGGGTTACTACGACGACCACAACAACACCACGCAACTCGGCAGCACCTCCGGCGTCATCACCGGCTTCGACTACGACGCCTCCGACCGCAACGTCTCGATCTACCAAGGCACCACCAAGGTCGTCTACACCCGTGATGTCCAAGACCGCATCATCAAGCGGGTCGTTACTGTTGCAGGCGTCGCGACCACCACCAACTACGGTTTTACCGGTGCCAGCGACACGCCGGACTTCGCCACCGACTCCACCGGCGCGGTCACCGAGGCCTACCTGCAGCTGCCCGGCAACGTCCTACTGACCGCCCGTCCTTCGGCACCGGCGAGTGAGGACAAGCAGACCTACAGCCTGCCCAACCTCCACGGCGACATCATGGCCACCACCAGCGCTTCAGGAACCCTGCAAGGGACATGGTTCACCGGCCCGTTCGGCGAGGTGCTGCCCTCGACCGGCCCGGCCAACGGCCAGACCGTTACTGGCCAGCCCGCCAACCCAGCCAACGCCACCGGCTCGGCGACGTTCCAATACGTCGGGCAGAACGACAAGTTCACCGAAAACCTGTTCCGGCTGGTGCCGGTCCAGATGGGGGCGCGGGTCTTCATCCCTTCTCTAGGGCGGTTCCTGACAAACGACCCAGTCGAGGGCGGCACTGAGAACACCTATGCCTACCCGAACGATCCGGTCAATGACTTCGATCTGAGCGGACAGTTCGATTTCAAGCGATTAGCACGCGGGATAGCTGCAGCCGCCAGTATCGGCTCGATGATCCCGGGCCCGATTGGCATGGTCGCCTCTGGCGTGGCCGTAGTGGGCTTTGCGATCGGCGGCAATTGGAAGGCGGCCGCAATTGCTTCCGTAGGTCTTGTTGCGGGGCCGTTGGCCGGCATACTTGCCCAGCGTGCCGCTTCATCAAAAACAGTGCTGACCGCTGTTATGAGCGTACAGGCAAGGCTGCCCGTTATAGGCTCGCACTCGAAAGTATTTGGAGTTAAGGGTATACTAAACACACATGGCAACATTTTTCCTTGGAAGCTTAAGGGCTTGCGAATCGGTTGGCAGGGTGCCCCTGTGGGTAAGGGACCGGATAAACTTGTCTTCAGACTCGGCAAGATTGGTCCCCATGAGCATGTCTTTAGTTTTCCGACCAAATATCACTTTCAAAAATCGCGTATGCGTCGCTGGAACTAGCTGATGGACTTACCCACGGCTTCTGAAGAACTGAGGAAGTTCGCCACGTCGATGTTCGGCGAGCGTAGCGTCTCAACGTTAAGATTCAGCGCCCCAGACGCTATCGAAATCTCTGTCAGTACCGGAGATGCAGTGGCCGGAGAGGTAAAAATTTCACTTTATGATGAGCTGAATCTTCAAATAGCCGGTATGCACTTCGAGTACGGCCCCTTCACAAGGGAAGGCGTTGATGAAGTGAAGCGACTTCTTACCGCAGCAGGCCAGGGCAGGCTGCGGAAGAAAAAGCGTCAGTTATTCAGAATGACAGTAGGATATAGCTTACAGATAGATGACTGATGCTTGACGTATCATCATCATCTATCGTCGATACTAATTAGCGCGCTGCTAGTACCTAGCTATGCCTGACACGAGCGTCCGCAAGCCTGTGGCTGACGTGTCACATTAGGCGCCCCGTCCGGGCAGCTGAGTTTCGCGAGGACCCCCAGTCGTGCACACTGTGACGATCTTCCTGTAGATCAAGGCAATGACCTACTGCGTAATCCTGATCGTCCGACTATCCGTGACACGGCACCCTACTGGCAATGATGCCAATGAGCTGTCGGCCGCAGCACTTTTGGCCTGCAGTGCCTGATCGCAGGACGGGGAAGCCACTACAATCACGAGCGACATGGCAAAGGGCAGTTTGTTGTTCGGGTCACCGAACGGGCCGTCTGATATAGCCGACCAGTTATTTCCGACTACCCGCGCCTGTTGGTCTACGGTGTAGGTCTGCTCATCGCTGTCGAGCAGCCAGAGCGCTTCGTTGTCTTTGAGTCCTGCAACGGTGCCCTTAGCCGCAATATTGTCCGATCGGCCGTAGGCCGCATCGTTCGCGGGCGTCACAAAGCTGGCTTGCGCTAGCGTAGGCGCAGAGAGGGACGTGACAATCTGATGAGTGGGGCTTACAGAGCTCGGGGCCCTGGGGCTCGCGACAGGTGCTGCAGAGTCTGAATTCCTAGACAGAAGAACCGCCACAGCTCCAACAAGTCCAGCGAGCACAAGACCTGCCGCGCCGATTGAAGCTACGACAATCTGAGTCCTACTATCTCTGGACTGTCGCCGCTTAGAGGTTGATGCCATTCGCTTACGCGCTCCTTAGTCACTTCGAGCGATTTACTATAGGCCACATCATGGCATTGGTTGACTGGTAGTGTGCACCTGCCCACAAGTACAGGGGTCTGAATCTCATTCAGGGCGCAATCAGCCGGTCGGAGGAATCGTGGGTCTCGTTTCACAGCTGGCGAGCGAACTAGGTGCATCGCAACGCTGCCCGACCCAGCCATCTTATGACTTTACCCTGATTGCGCGAGCTTGGGGCTCATCGCCGGTGTTCTGGCTGGTTTTGCATTCGCAGCTATCGTCCAAACGCTAAGGCGGCCGACTGACCCATAAGGATCAAGATGCGCATGTCGTAACAGCATTATTGTCAGCTTTTGTTGGCCTCCTATTGAGTTCATTAGTGTTCCTGCGGATTGTGCTCCAAGAGAGTGGCCGCCGGGCAAGTGTAGCAACGAGAGTGGCATCAGCTACATTTCTTGTGGCGGTTTATCTCGACATTTTGTTCTTGGTGTATGGCTATGGAGACATTCACAAAGCATTCTATGGCAGGCCATTCTCGGTTGTCTCATGGCTGAGCAATGCGGCCGTACTTGCAGTCTTGGCTTCATCGGGACTAGTGCCCAAGCCGTTGAAGTTCCCATCAGACATACGGGCCACTCGAGTCAGATAAGACGCGCTACTACCGTTGCTACTGTTACGGCGGTCTTGTTCGGCAGCATACTACCCGTTTGGGCATTTTTAATCGCCAGCAAGCACACATTCAATGGCGCTGATCATTATCAAGGTAGGACCACCATATGGTTGTCCTACGTCAGCGGCGTGTGGGCAGGAATCATCTTCGCGGTGCTTGTCTGGCTAAGCAGGACGGTGGACGAGGCTTACCCAACGGAGCTTGGTGCATCATGCGCTTGACAACAGCCCTCACCGATTTCGACGCCGCCGAAACCAGCCAGTGATGGCGTTGTCGACGTGGCCGGTGATGCGGCCAACGATGCTGGTGATGATCATGACGGCGCTGATGATGACGATGACGATGAGTACTGCGACCATTCGGTGTGCTCCTGGATGACGTGAGCCGGATTAGGCCGGGCTGCATTGGACGGGCAGCCCGGTCTCGCCGCCGTAGCGGTAGGGCGGGGCAATGAACAAGGAGAGGACCGGTAGCCGCTGGTCACCGTCGTGGCAGATGGCCGCGTGCGGACCGCTGGCGCGGTCGCTCGGGGGGCTGGTCACGAGGAGGGTGGCCGGCGGGGCCAAGCTCCAGGTATTGAAGACGTCGATGACCGGGTGCGGGTTCTGGTTGGTGACCAGGTTGGGCACGATCACCCAAGTGTTAATGGTGAGGCGGCTACCCGGACCGAGGCTGTAGTTCTGGGTGGAGTCGTCGCAGTTCCACTGGCTGGTGCCGGCGTCGTCGGTGAAGGCGATGTAGGCGCCGCCGACCCGCAGCGGCGTGGCTTCGTTCTGCAGGGCGCCGTCCGGGGCGACGAGGACGTCGGTGGTGACTTGGCCGCTGAAGCTGACCGTCAGACGGATCGGGAAGTAGGCCGCAGAATCGAGTACGGCCGGGTCAGTGAGCTGGCAGGCGCCGGCTACGCCGTCCGGAAGCGCGCTGGAGTCGCCGAAGGTCGGGGTGCCGATCGAGTAGGCCGTGGTGGTGGAGGCACCCGTCCAGGTCTGGGTCATGCTGCCGATGTAGGTCAGGCTGCTGCTGGTGCCGGCGGCGGGTTGGTTGCTGGCCTCGGTGGTCAGTGCGTGGCTGGTGTCGGTCTGCTCGGCGTAGGGATTGAACGGACTGGCTGTGCTGCCAGGCGCTGGGCTGGTCAGCGGTGCCGGCGTGAACGACGAGGTGATGGTGTCGTTGCTGTGATCCGGTCCGCCGCAGGCACTCAGCAAGGTTATTAAGGCCAGGCCGGCAGCCGGTGCCACGATGAGGCGTGTACGTCGGCTACGCGGCGGCCTAAGTCCGAGCTTGTGCTGGGTCGTGCGGTGCTGCATGCGTCCCCCGTGAGTCCGTGGTCCTAGTGATCAATCCCGGCCGTCGTGGCCGCGTGCACTGTAAGACGTATCGGCACTATACGCAAAGTCATCAGGACGTATGGTCTCTGGATTGATAGGCATGGGACGTATGTGCTTGCCCGACCATGCCGAGCCCCCCCGAGCCGTTGTCTGCGGCCACCGCCGAGTTCGGTCGCCGAGTACGCCAGGAGCGCCAGGAGCGCGGTCTGTCGCAGGAGCAACTAGCCGCCCGAGCCAGCCTGCACTGGACCTTTGTCGGCCAGGTGGAACGGGGCCGGCGCAATCTGACGCTGCACAACATCGTCAAGCTGGCGGCGGCGTTAGATGTGGATGCTGGCGAGTTGGTTAGTGGTCTACCGGTTGCCTGACTCCCAAGGGTCCGTCCCGCTGAGCCCATTCGAGATCATTACGGGGGTCGGGCTTGCGGCCCGTAGTCGGCGATCTGCGCTTCGTCTACTGCTGCCTAGTTGACCCATGCTTCCGTTCGTATCTAACACTTGACGGTTACCCTTGGTCCGTGTATACAGGCGCTACCACGCAGCGGGGCCCTTGAGTGGTTAATTCCGATGACCTCCCGCCTCATGACGGCTGGCGCCTAAGAAGGGGGTCTTAGCGCCTTGGCATCGCCTGGCTTTGCAATGCTAGCTTTGCCAACCTCTTCTTTCCTCACAAGTCAGCGCCTCCTCGAGGTGCATACTGGTACTCGGTGCGCTGACTCCGGGGAAGTAGTGGCTCATTATGCCTCACCGCCAACGCTATCGATGCTCGCTGAGCCAGCGAGTTCATCCTGATTGGATTAGCGCCATGCAGAAATACGTCAAGAAATGCGCCCTTGGTGTCCTTGCTACGGGCACCGTCCTCGCGGTGGCCGCGCCAGCAGCCGCCGTCACCTTCGGCCCGCAGAGCTGGAGCGACGGCACGCAAACTGGCCGCTACCGCGCACATGTCGGCTATCACTACATCACCCTCGGTTGCAGCGCGGGCCGCTACAACATTGACCTTCGGGTTGACGTCATCAACAACCCGGACGTCAGCGAGGGTTACTACAGCTACGCGTGCAACTCCACCGGCCAGGTGTATGGCCATTACGACTCTTACGCCTCGGCCTACCGCGGTCACTTCATGCAGAGCCACTCCGTCTGGTACGGGTCGCTGACCGATAACCATCAATGAGTAACGCGCCGGTGGTGTCGATTGTCGATGGATCGGCGGAGCTTGGCCGCCAGGTCATCCTAAGCGACCTGAGTCTCGAGGTCGGCCAAGGCGAGATCGTGGCAGTGGTCGGTGCGAACGGTAGCGGTAAATCGACGCTGCTTCGCCTGATCGTTGGACTCATCCGTCCCCGGTCTGGTTCGGTACGGCTCTTTGAAAAGCCGCCGAACGACCTCGCAGCCCTCCGTCGGGTGGGTGCGACAATCGACACCCCGGCGCTCTACCCGTGGATGAGTGGCCGGGCAGTACTTCGGACACTCCTCAGCTTATCTGGTGAGGCCGACCGCGGCCGGTCGGCGATTGCGCTAAAACAGTTCGGGCTGCACACAGCTGGACGGAAACCGGTTGTCCGGTACTCGCAGGGCATGCGTAAGCGGCTGGCGCTGGCGGCAGCGTCGCTGCGCGCGCCCGATCTCCTAATCCTCGACGAACCAACGAATGCTCTCGACGCCGATGGTCGCGCCATCGTTGCCGACTGGATCGCCACGCACCGGGCCGCCGGCGGTTCGGCGGTGATCGCCACCCACCGCGCTAGCGATGCCGAATTGTGTGACCGCGTCGTGCGGCTAGCCGACGGCCAGCTGACGGAAACCAACTTGGGGGACTGGTCGCGCGATCCAGGGGCGCAGACCTGATGTGGCGAGCAGTCGGCGCCGAGTTCCGCAAGCTGGCGCACCCGGTCGCGCTGATCATGGTTGTGGTGTGTTTCGCCTTTATCTGGGCCGACGCTCGTACGACCTATCACTTCGCCCGGCTGCAAACGCCGGTGGCGGTGATCGCCAGCTCAGACCTCGCGGCAGCAGCCAGCCAGTGCTCGTCATCGCAATCGACGTCGGTAGTTACACCTGAGTGTCAACAACGGCTGGCCGACGCCGCCCTAAATGATCATTTCGCGCAGAACGGTATTGCGCTCGGTCGGGTCACCAATGCGCTCTCCACCTGGCCCGGGCTGCTGCGGTTCGTGGCCCACCAGCTGGCTACTGGCCTCGGCTGGGTTCTGCTCGCCATCCTGCTCAGCATTCACGTCGCGGGGGAGTGGAGTTCGAAGACGGCGGGTAACACGCTGTTGGCCGTGGGCGGCTTGCGCTCGTTCTGGCTGGCCAAAGTAGCCAGCATCTGGCTAGCGATGGTCGGCCTCGCGGTGGTAGGGACGACGGTCCTGTATCTGATCAAACCCACCTTCACCGCGGCGGTGGGGATACCGCAACCGCTGCAACAGGAAGGTGACCCCTCGACTTGGCACCTAGCTGCGCTGCCGCCGGATGCGGCTTGGTCATCCTGGTCGCTCAGCTTTGGTGTGCTGGCAGTGGCCAGCCTCATTTGGCTGATCTTGAGCATGGCGGGTGCCGCGCTGGGGGTACTGCTTCGTCGGCCGATCCTGATGGCCGTGATCGGGGTGGCGTGTCTGTCTGCGGGGGTCGTCGTGGCGCGATGGGTGCATCGACCGGAGTGGACCTACCTCAGCGCTATCGGGCAGCTCCTGCGGCTAGACCGCACGCCCTTTGGTGTCCGGGATACCCGCATGTGGTACGTCCCCGGTGCGCAGGGCTTTATCCAGCAACCGCAGGTGCCGGTGCCCTTCAGTGCTGGTCAAGTTAGCTTGTGGATCGCGATTGGGGTGGTCGCAGCCGGCGGTTGTTGGTTACTCGCTCGCCGGCGCCCAGTAGTGGGCTGACCCATTGCTGCAGTTTGGCCGGCAGGTCAAGGGAGAACTGCGCAAACTTCTCCATCCCTTGGTGGCGCTAGCGGTGGTTGCGGTGGCGATCGGGATTTCGCTACTCCAGGTCGCCCATGACGGCAACCCATACCCCGGGCCCTCCTTAGCTGACGGGCTCGGCTGCATCCGCATTGCCTCGCTGCAACACGCCACCAGCCTGGGCTTTCTACTCGCGGCCGTCGTGGCCGCAGTCGGTACGGCAAGTGAGGCGGGTAGTGGCGCCTTGGCCGACCTGCTGCTACGGGAACCACGCCGCGGCCGCGTGGTATTGATGAAACTCACCAGCAGCATCGTCTGCCTGCTGGGCTCGCTGGCAATCTCGACCATCGCACTGTGGGTGACGAGCGTCATCGTGCGGGCCAACGGCACGTTCTTATCACCGGTGGGGCGATCGACTGCGCGCAGCACAGTAATCGATGTCGCCTGCTCGCTGCTGGTGGTTGTGCTGGCTGCCGCGCTTTCTTTCGTCGTGGCTCTGCTGACGCGATCGATCCTGGCCACCATCGTGGTAGTTGCTGTGATCTTCTATCTACCGCTCACGCTATTGCAAGATTCGATTTTCTGGGTCACCCCCACACGATGGGTTGTGGAATGGCTTCACCTCGACCCCTTCGGTGAAGGCGTTGACTACATCGCCGACAACTCTCCTTTTGATCATCGCGGCATGCCATCAGCCGTGGGCGGACTGCTGATAGCACTTGCTCTTATCGGCTTACTTGCATGGAGCAAGCCCTTGCTCGGTCGCGTCGTACTGCGTCCGACAGAGCACAAGCTGTAGCAGCGTCCCCGTACTAATGGGGCAGCTCTAGCTTTCAGCGCTTGAACGATGATCGAAGCCGCGAAGGAGATACCGGCCCGCTGCCCAGGCCGGGTCGCACTATCGATCGAGACCGGCTGGACACCTTCGCCAGCTGAATCAGCGCGCGCGACAGCTCGCGCAAATCCGGCGGATTTGCCCGCACGGAAATGTTGCGCTGCCGACGGCGCCCGCACGCTTGACGATCAGATCACGCTGCCCTCATAGAGGACGCGCATGGGCATGGGCACGTAGAGCAGCGGCTGGCCACCCACTATGCGCGATTGCCTGACGAACCAGTTGAGCGCGCGGAACGGTGAATTCTATGACCGGCAGCTCGCGCCTCGAGATGCCCCGCGCGGAATGCTGCGCTGCTGTGATCCGGTCATGACTGGCCTCTATTGTCCTTATTGGTACCCACGTCCCACAAGAGGATGTGGTGCCGGTCTACTTCGACTTCTTAGGCTTCTTGGCAGCCTTGACGGTCTCATTCACGGTGGTCTTAGGACTGCGCTTAACCGTCGTTTGCTTAACGAACTTTCCCGTGACCGCGCTACGTCCGCGCTTGAAAGGCATATCGTGCTCCTCTTCAGGGGTGGAATTGGGGCTGAAGGTTGTGGCTAGCTGCACTAACTTGTAGCTACAAATGGAAGCAGCGCGCGTAGTCTGGAGAGTCAGCGAGCCGTTCTGGGGTGCTGTCGACATCCCGGAGCGGTTCGCTGACTTCACCGGGCGCTTCGTCTACAGACGAGCGCAGTGGCTGCAGAGCGGCAAGCCGCCCATACCGGAGACCCGGTTGTAGGACTCGATATTGTCGCCCTCGGTACAGCTGCTGTTGTTGTGGTGCTTGGTCGTTCCGGGCTTCTTCGAGTGGAACGGAGAGACCTTGGCCATCCTGCGTCACCTCCTCCCATCTGATCTGGCGTCCTGGGTGGTCGCCGACTACGCGCAGTCTAGCGACACGCCAGATAGGTTGCAACCTATCGCTTTGAGACGTAGGCTGAACGCCGAAGTGAGGTTCAGTGTCCACGAGCCTCCCCAGAGCGTGAAGGAGGCGGTGACTGTGTTCGTGGATGCAAGCTCGACGCCGTAACGCGCAAGTTCAGCACCCCCGCCTCGACTGGCGTACTAGACAGTTTGTCCCGATGACCTTGTGAGGCCTTGCAGCCGACTTCGTCCGCCGTGGGCTATCTTGTCTAATCACGTATGGGAGGCGGCGCATGCAGCAGCCGAGCGCTGAATCTGGAAGCGACGGGGAGCCGGCGCATTGGGAGTTTTACCGCGTGCCGGGCAGCAGCGCAAAGTCTCCGGTGGCAAGAGAGTTCGAAAAGCTTCCGCATACTGCCCGCGCCGGCCTCAACGAAGCGATGCGCCGCTACCAGCTCGGTGCGTCGAGGCCCGGCGAGGTCAAGTCGTTCAATCGTGAGGGCTTGATCGAACTGCGATGGCGAGAGCGGAACAACCCCTACCGCCTAATCTTCAAGCGACTTGGCTCTCTGCTGCTGGCCCTCACCGCGTTCTATAAGAACCAAGAGCAGACGCCCCGAACCGACATCAACCGCGCGTTGGAACGCCTGAGCATGTGGGAGCAGGCTCGCCGAAAACCGGACCAAACGTAATCTTTCTAACTCTTGCCTGACGGAATCTGAGCCCTTAGGTTCTCGTTGGACTAACCGTATAGGTTAGAACCGATCACCCCGCGAAGCAATGGAGCCATCATGGACACCTCGATCGAGCCGACCAATGACACCAGGCTGGTAACCGACGATCTGAGCGCTTTCATGGATGAGCAGGTGGCCACCAACACCGCATATCGTGAAGCGCTCGAGGACGTGCGAGAGCTGCATGCAATCTTGGACCGGCTCATCGCGCTTCGCTCCGAACTGGGTATCTCGCAGCGTGAAGTGGCTCGGCGGATGGGCGTTCGTCAGCCGACCGTGTCTCAGTTCGAGAATGAGTCGAGCGATCCGCGAATCTCAACCTTGCAGCGCTACGCGCGCGCGCTCAATGCGCGGGTGCGAGTCGATCTCGTCCATCCGAGCAGTGGTTCGTGGCACGTAAGCGTCCCAACCCAGTACGTCCACACAGAGACTGCATGCCTGGTCGAGCCCGTCTCGCACCGCGATAACGTGCGTTACATCGATCGGTCGCTGGCTGATCAGTGGACTGCGGCGGATTCCAACCGCAGCGACTTTGTGTTGAGCGCATGACGGAGGCCGCGAGCAGCGGCCGAGACCTCAGAGCCCTTGCCGCTCGACTTGCTGCTCGATCTGAGATTCGTGACATCCGGATGTTCCGAAGCTCGTTTGAGCTGATGGGCATTCCGCTAGACGATGATCAACTCAATTACACGCTTGAGGTGAGCAACGACTCTATAGAGCGGAACAGCGCTAACACGGCCTTCGTCGTTCGGATTACCTACAGGCTGCGCCTGGAACGGAGTCCCCATGACGACTCCGAGGAGGAAAAGTCTGTGAAGATCGCCAAGGTTAAATTCACCCTAGCCGGCTTCTTTCAGCTGGTGATGCGTGAAGGCGACGAACTTCCTACGGAGGAAGAATTCGAAGCTTACTCCGTGACTACTGCCGCCTTTGCCCTGTATCCATTTGCACGGGAGTATTCGTATGACGTCACGCATCGCATGCGGCTGCCTCCGTTGACTTTAGGTGTCTTCACCCAACCCATTACACGGCAGGAAGCGCTGGGGGGAGCAAAACAGTAGCGGCTTGGTGATACCGTCTTAAACTCGGTACGATTGCTGCCACGGAGCGTCGATAGGCAAGGATTGAGTTCCCGGCCACAGCCAATCAGATCGGCCTTGACGCCTCCCAGCGACATTTGCCCGGTGATCGCCGCCCTAGATCAGGACAGGGCGACAGTCTTAGGCTGTCCGGAGTCGCGAAGCCGGGGTTGCGATGGAAGGTTCTGCAGCTTCTGGACCCGTCGGTCTTCCTCGGCGAGGAAGGCAGCAGCGCCAGCTGCACGACTTCTACTGTCCAGCTGGCCATCTAGCGAAGCAACAGCTGCTCAGCCACCGACATGATATGGACCAAAGCTCTACCTCACTTGGTGCTCGTGCCGGCAAAGCCTCGCTATCTTGCATCGGGCCTTCCGAGACATCTGTGATCACTACCCGGAAGCCACGATCCTTGACGGCAGCGCCGTCCAGCACTACATCCGGCATCGTCTGCGCTGGCCGGTCTGTCTGTGTCGTCCCTCGCCAAGCCTGAGTCTGACCTCCATAAGCTGGCGGCCACTCTGCTCAGCCTGGCCGAGGCCCAGCAAAGCCCCGCGGACGCAACCGAAGCCCCCGAGCAAGCAGGGCCCGCTTGACGGTATTTGGCGCCGCGAAACTTGATCGCCGCGCGGTGCCGCTACTGTCGATGATCATTCCGACAGCGATAGAACTGGCTGTGCGGCGGCCGGTTGGGCCGGAAGGCAGTCGCTCCGAGCGGGCTGCTACGGCGCCTTATGCACGGAGCCGCTGAACGCTTGCCGAGTGCGCGCTCGATTACCTCGCAGTAGGCGCTCAGCGCCTTGAGGGTTGCGGGCACGTCAGCGCGGTTCAGTGCCCGCCTGACTTCGGTGACCGCGACGTACTGCTGAGTGAGTTCTGTCGGCGCTGGGTGGAGCACCGCCTCATCCTGCTCGCTTCGAGGGAGATTTACGACTTGGGGCCAGGCGGGTCACAGCCGGCCCTGAGCGGCCTTCCGAGTTAGCCAGGCGAGTTTGAAGTCGAGGGTGAATCGGGCTGTAGTCATACGATTGATGCCTGCTGCCGGTTCCTAGCGTGAACCGCGCAGTCAGTGCGGTAAGGGACGACTGTCGCGGAAATAGCGCAAATTGGCAGACGCTGCAGCCACAGCAATGCTAATTTCGGCTCACGATCTAACCCCTGCAGTCTCACGCCAGCGCAGTCATGCTGCCGCTAGCTGAGTAGGAGAGCCACGAAGGTGTGCCGCCATCGCGCAGGTACCGCCATGCTGGTGGTGCTGGGCTTGCTCAGCGCCGGGCTGGTGAGCGTGCTATCGGCGAGCAGCCCGTTTGTGGCGGTGGCTGCGGCCGATACCGCCGCCACCGGTTCGGCTGGGTTGTTCGTACCGGCAGCCGGTCGGCTCCTCGACACCCGTAACGGCACCGGTGGCTATGCGACGCCAATGCCGGCCAACACGGTGCGGACAGTTACGGCGGCTGGGGTTGTCGGCATTCCGTCCAGTGGCGTCAGCGCGGTGGCGCTCACGCTGACTGCGGTCGGAGCAGGAACTGTCGGCGCAGTCAGTGTGGCTCCGGGGGATGTGGCTACTCCGACCGGTACGGCGTTGGTGTTCAACCCGGGGGATTCGGTGTCCAACACCGACCTGGTGGCGCTGCACGCCGACGGCAAGCTGCATGTGGTCTCGAATGCCGTCGTCAACCTGATCATCGACGTGCAGGGTTACTTCACCGCCGGCGGCGCGACCGCCCCTGGTGGCTTCGTGCCTGTCGACCAGACGCGGATTGCCGATACCCGCAGTGGCAATAACGTGGCGCAGGCTCAGGTGGCGACCGGTTCGTCGATCATCCTGCCGGCGGCTGGCTTGGCCGGCGTGCCGGAGGACGCCAGCGCCATCTACGTCAACATCGCGGTGCTCGGCCAGACTAGGAACGGCTACCTGCGCGCCTACGCCGGCAACGCGGTGCCGACGACAGGCGCGCTCGATTTCGACGACACCACCCAGTCCGTGTCGGTTGCCGTCCCCCTTGACGACTACGGCTGGTACTCGATACTGGTCGGTGCCGGTGGCCCGGTCGATCTGATCGTGGATATCCAGGGCTACTTCGCACCAGTAGCTAGCGGCGGCGGGTTCACGCCAGCGGCGGTGCACCTGCTCGATACCCGAGCGGCGCCGGTGCGGACGCTGGCCGGTAACTCGGTGATGACGCTGAGCGTGGCGGGGGCGGCCGGTATCCCGACAGTTGCCGACGGGCTGGCGGCGGTGGCGTTGAATCTGCGGACCGTCCAGCCGAGCACGACGCCGAACGCCAGCGGGTTCCTGCGGGTGTGGCCGAGCGATGAGCCGGAACCGGTGATCTCCAACTTGAACTACACGAGACTCACCGTCTACCGCACCGATCTGGCGATCGTCGCCCCGGCGGCCGACGGGACGGTCAGTATCCGCAATGGCGGTCCCGATCCGATCGACCTGGTCGTCGATGTCGAGGGCTGGTTCACCCTGGCCGCGCCCGAGCTGACCTCGAGCTACTTCATGGCAGCGCAGGCCATTCCGAGCGTGGACAGCGAGCCGGCACCGGATTTCCAGTGGAGCTCCGGCGACACCCATCTCCTCGGCTACAGCTACAGCGAGGATGGCGGCGCGGCGGTCAGCGTCGGCGCGACGCAAACATCGCTGAGCTGGTACCCGAGCGGGGTCGGATCGCATTCCTTGTCGGTGCGCGGCGTGCTGGCCGGCGCCCTGACCACACCGGCAGCGGTCTTCAGTTTCTCGGTGGCGCCTGCGGTGGCCCCGGCTGTGCCGACCTTCTTGGCCACCGACCTCGGCCGGGTCGACGGCACGCTGGTTTCCGGTGTTATCGACGGCGTCGGCTCGGCGGAGTTGACCGCCAATTTCTATGTCAGCGATGCCGCCGGCAACCCGCTCGGCGCCGGTAGCGGCCCCTATGGTTCAGCGCAGATCAGCGACGGGCAGCGCGCGTCGCTGCTTATCCCAACCGCCGCGCTGACCACCGGCGCGACCTATCACTGGAGCATGACCGCCTGCGCCGCCGGTGGCTGTTCGGCCCCGACCGCCGACCAGACGTTTGTCGCGGCGGCACCGGCTCCTGCGCCGGTCCCGGCTACCACCAACCTCAGCCTGCCCAATACCAGCATCAGCGGATCAAGCGCCCCGATCAGCCCGACGGCTTGCGCTGGCGCGCCGTGCCAGCCAACCGTCGACGGTCAGCTGCGGGTAGGCGATCAGGGCGATGGGCAGCAATGGTGCAGCTATCTGCAGTTCGATCTGTCGGCGATCCCGGCCGGCGCAAGAGTGCAGAGCGCCGTCCTGACGCTCGGACCGCCGACCACGACCGGCGCGAATCCACCGGCTGGCGTCGGCTTCACGCCGCTGGCCAACAGCCCAACCGGTACCGCGACCGGTGATGTCATGGCCGGCCTGGCAGAGGTGGACGGCGCCTTCACCGCCAGCACCACGTCGCCTTCGGCCGACCTGGCCAGCCTGGTGCAGGGCTGGCTGGACGGCGATCATCCCAACGCCGGCATTGCTATTACAGCCAGCAATGAGGTCGCCGGGGCGGGCGTCAGCTACCCGAGCCCCGCAGCACCGTCCGGCCAACCGACGCTGGCCCTCCAGTACGAGCCTCCGGCTGTGCCCGGCGCGGCGACTGGGCTCACCGTGCGCAGCGGCGATGGCGGTTTGCTGGCCACCTGGCTCGCGCCGGCACAAGAAGGCACCAGCAAGGGCGTCGACCACTACCTGGTCACCGCCACCGCCGGTTCGAGCGTCGTGCAGGTGACTACCGCCACGGCCTATGCCGTGCTCAACGGCCTGACGAACGGCCAGACCTACAGCGTCGCGGTCCAAGCCGTCAACGCCATTGGCACCGGCGCGGCAGTGACCACCACCGCTGCACCGCAAGCGGTGCCGGCCGGACAGACCCTGCTGGCCTGTGGTTCGGCCTATGAGCAGGCCCGCGACCGTTTGCAAGCCGGCCCGGCGAGCACCGCGACCGCCGCGCTCGCCGGCAACGGCTGTTCGGCGCAGCTCACCGCTCGCCTCAACCTGGAAGCACCGAGCCTGCTCACCACCCGGCAGCTGGAGGCGACCGAAGGACACCCAGCCTCGGCGCAAGGCATTCCCCAGTTGAGCGCGGACCTTGTGTTGCCCGCTGCCGACGGCGGCGCGGACGTGTGGTCGCACCTCACCCGTACAACCAATGAGGTGGGATCGGGCGGTACGCCTGACCTCAGCGCCGAGATATTGCTGCACTCCGACGCCAACGGTGTTCTAAGCGATAGCTACTCGGCCGAAGCCGCCTGGGAACCGTTGGCACCTGGCCTTGACCCCAACGGCGTACTGACCAGCGACCTATCAACCGTGGCCAACGGCACCGACAACCTGCCGGCCGCGAACCCCACTGACGGCGCGTCATCGGGATCGACCGGCATCATGCAGCCGGCGTACAAGCACACGATCAACCGATACGCCGCCTCCACCTGGGCTCTCAGCCACTACCAGGACCCCTGGTACAACGGCGGGGATAACTGCACTGACTTTGTCTCGCGTGCGCTGCACTTCGGCGGCGGCATGGCCTACAACTACCACCACCAACCCGCCTACGGTTATTACTGGACTCCCTTGGGTCCAGTGCCTTTCGGACAGGCCATCCATGATGACAACGCCTGGTTCAACGGCACCTCCGGCAACGCGATCAAGCGGCGCTGGGACGGCCGCAACTGGACCGCCTCGTATAACACGGCCCAGAACCTGGCCAACTTCCTCGGCCGCAACCCCGGCCAGTGGATCACCACGTTCGGCGCTGCCCGACCCGGCGATATCGTGTTCTACGCCTGGACACCGCGAGGCGGTCGGTACCGCACCATCAACCACGTCGGCATGGTCAGCTGGTACTCCGGGGCGGACTGGGATCAGGAGTTCTGGACCGTTGCCCAGAGCCCCAATTACGCCTACCGCTCCATCTGGGACTCGCTTGTCCAGATGCGGCACGATTCCCAGCCCGGTACCAGCCCCGTCATCTACATCTACCGCCCTTCCGGGTCGTCCAGGTAAGGAGCCCTTAGATGTCCGCGAGAGTCCGCCCCCGCATGAGCTTGCGTCGCTGGCTGATCCTGGCCGTGGTGCTGGTCGTCGTCACTGCAGCCGCCGTTGTGCTGGTGCTGCACTACCGCAGCCGCGACCCGCACACCGCCGGCCGCCAACCGCACGTCGCGGGAAGCCGGCAGGTCAATCCAGCAATTGAGCGCCGAGCCCAGCGGTTCCTGGTCGCGCTCCGCGCCGGTGACGAAGGCACGTTACGTGGCATGGCCCTCACCAGCTTTGATCGGGACAGCGTCAATGCCTTCGTCACCGCGTTCGGCCGGCGCAACGACCAGCTGGCGAGCCTGCAAACAAGCGATCTTGGCGAACGTCGGGGCGTGCTCGACATCGCCGTTCCATGCAAGGACCAGCCCGCGCAGCATGCCACCGTGCTGTTCGGCTGGAAGCGGACCAGCTTCATCAACTCGGGCTGGTACGCCATCATCAACCCGCCCGGCCCGCAGTACGCCATGCCGAACGGCTGTATAGCCCCGTAAATCGCTGGGCAGAGCTTCTCCTTCACCTACTAGGAGTTGATCTGCGGAAGCGAGCAGTCGGTAGCGAGGCGCGTAGGCAGGCCTGGCAACGGACTTCACCATACGCTGTTCAATAACCTTCGAGACCTTGCGGGATGAATCTGCGGGGGGGGGGGGGGGGGGATCGATGCGCTCTGCAGTAGTTTCTCGGACATGCCATACAGGTTCGAACAAGCTCTAGAAATTTTGAAGATCATCCGTGCTGGTCCGGATTTGGAGCGCCGCGCCAAGGCGCGGAGGACGAAACTGGTGCGGGCCGTGCACGCCACGCATGCCGGCCGGCCGGCGGCTGAGGTGAATGCGGAGTTGCGGCGGCGGTTCGCCGAGCAGGCGATGGAGCCGCAGGAGCCGGCGTTCAGCGCGGCCGTGCGAGCCATCTCCGAAGGTAAGCGGCCATGAGGTGCGTTCCGGGTGCCCCGCTAAGGCCCTATCGGATCAAAGGATGTTCGGGCTGCTTGCCCCGTGACTGAAGGCTGAGAAGACATTGGCTACGCAGACTACGGTGATAATTTATGATGATCTGGACGGCACCGAGGGCGCCAGTCGGGTGACCTTCGCCTATCGCGGCACTGGGTACGAGATTGATCTGGCAGCGGAGAATCAGGCCCTGCTGGGAGCGGCCTTGGCTCCATTCATAGTTGCGGCTCGCAAAACTGGACGCGTACCGATGCCGGCTGACCGCCGGACCACAACACCCGCCAGCAGGCGAAGGGAGCTTGCGGCCGTCCGCGCGTGGGCACGGGAGCAGGGCCTGGAAGTGTCAGATCGCGGCCGAGTGCCGATCGAGGTCCAGAAGGCCTACGACGCTGCACACTGATCTATCGGAAAGTGTTGTCCGCCAGCGCGCAGGTGGCAGCCACCCCCTGCACTATGACGATTCCGCCTGCACTGGCCCGGCATCAATACAGACCAAGGAAGACTACTCACATAGCGGCCTCACGATCGCGCCACACAGCGACGGCGACTACTTCGCAATGGTGGCCGTCAAGGTCGTCGGGCCCGTGACGCAAGCGCTGAGCGGCTGCATCTATAACTACCTGGAAGGTGGCCGCCTGTATCACCAGACGTTCCGATGCGAGTATCACTTAGGCGATACCGCTAGCCATTAGCGCTCTGCCCTGCATTGAGTATCCCGCGTACAATCAGCTGCACCATCCGGGGTGGCACGGCATTGCCTATCTGTCGCTCGATTGAGCCGTAGGCTCCCTCAAATATATAGCTTATCGGGAAGGTCTGGAGCCATGACGCTTCGCGAAGTGTGATACCTCGTGGTTCGGTTGGGTGAATAAAGGAACCACAGGCAGGCGTTGTGCACCTTGTGGTCATTGTCGGCGCTACATCATCCAATTTTAGGCGACCGTACGAAGCTGCTGCGCTTCGAGAGGTGGCGTCGATCTTTATGTGGCATGCGAGCTGTAATTCGCTTGGCAAGTCACGGCGATTGCCGTTGATTGGAATGGCACGAATACGTAAATCTACGAGCCTTGTCGGCGTGCGATGTACGTTCAGTGAATCTTCTGCTGGTGCTACCTGTTGCAACTCGCCGAGCGCCTGTCGGACCGTCGTCCCCGGAATTCCTATCGGAACGAGGCTTATAGGGAGATACTTATTATTACGGAGGCCGCGGATACTGACTAGAATAATTCGCTTTCGTCGCTGGGGGACCCCAAAATCCCGGGCGTCCACGTTATATGCCCGCGTTGCATAGCCTAAATTTTGCAGCGCATTGGTTAGTGCCGTAGCTCTTCGATCTCTCGCTAGGCCAGGAACATTTTCTAGCATTACAAATCGCGGGCGAAACTCCCGAACGAATCGAACTGTGTGCCCCACGAGGTCGTTTCGTGAGTCGTCGGCTGGAACTCTTCCTTCAGCGAGGGTTGAAAAACCTTGGCAAGGAGGGCACGCTTTAAGGAGGGTCAGCTCGCCCTTTTCTAGTTTCAGGGTTCTCCGAATCACCGAAGCTGGCAATTTGACAATATCTTGTTCCCATAAGTGCGTGAAAGGATGGTTCCTGCGGTAACTGGTGGCTGCGTCGCTATCCTTTTCTATAGCTCCAACGACGGACAGGCCGGCATCCTTCAGCCCTTGAGTTGCACCGCCGGCCCCGGCGAAGAGATCGATCGCAGTTGGTCGAGACACGCCGTTGAAGCTACATGATCTACACAGGCAGCGTGTGAGGATTAGCAGCACCTCCTGTCGTGCCCAGCTGCCCTCGGTGGTTACTGAGTGGTTCCAGCTTCTGTAGCCTGCTCCGTAACGGCGCCAAGCTGAGCGAGGGCCTCTATACGAGGATCATCGCTCGGCGCCCGAGATGTTACGACCTCAAGGTATTCCTTATGGAGTCGTTGGGCCGTTTCCAGGAGCGCATCCCAGGATTCGATGATCATGTCGCCGCGATCCTTCATGCGGTCAGCAAACTGCCGGCCGTCCTCATCCATTCGGCTGTAGATCAGAACACCAGATATGCGTGATCGACGGGCGCGTCCGCCAGTCGACTCATCATTCCAACGGTTGAGGTAGAGGAGATAATCCTCCAGCTGCCTTAGCTCGGCGACGCCGATCAAATCCCCTGGGCGCTTGACCTCGACGACGACGACGTGTGAGGAGTCCGCCAAGCAGAGAAAGTCAAGGCGCCTGCCCCCTCGTTTCTTGACCTGCTTGGTCTTATTAAACTGCTTCTCAAGCACGTTATCCAGCGATGTCTCGTGCATAAGCATCTGCCAAGCCGGATCGATGAGCCAGGGATGTTCCTTAATGAAGTCCTGCATGTTGGGCTTTTCGGGTACTTTTTTGGCGATCAGGTCCTCAAACGTGCGGATAATCTCAACTCGTCCGCGAACGAGTTGAGCGGTTTGAACTGCTTCGATGACATCCCATTCACGGATGATCTTGACTACTTCGTCCTGAGCCGAGTCTTCTAAATCTCTAAGTGCCCGAATCACGCCGAGGAAGTGATCGTTTTCGTAGGCATGAAGAAGGATACGGACAATCTCATCCAAGCGCTCATTCGTGATGGTGTCTATTGAAGCTAGTGTTTCGATAGCAGAAAGTAGCTCTTTCTGCTCTCTTTCCGGGAAGCGATCCACCATCGCCATGTATGGGGTTTTGTCCCAGAGGCGCTTGACCTGCACTTCTCGGCGACCTTTGCTCCACTCTCGTAGGAGTTCACGAATCTTCGCCTGCCCCCACTCCAGAAGGGGTTGTGCGGCTGGATTCTCCCAAAGTACACTCGCTCGGTCAGTAGCAATTAGATCGACGCCTTCTGCGTCAAGTCCGTCGGCCGTTACCTCGCCGGTTAGATATTGCAATCCGAGTTGACTGCCCGCGCCACCCGACATCTCGAAGAAAAATGGAGCCTGCGCGATTTTCCCCCTTGCGAGAACTGAGATTCCTCGTGACTCTTCGACAGCGATCGGCTTTTCAGTGAATCCGGCCCACCATCGCACTGTGCCAATACCGCTGACATCTTCCGATGCCAAACCAGTTTTTGGAAATCTGAACTGGAGCGGAGCTTCTTGTCGCTGCAGCTCATCGTTGTTTATGTGAACCTTGAAGTCTGCAGAAATCAGAGAAAACCGGCGGGACATCCCTAAGCGGAAGCGGTCGCCATTTATCTTATTCTTGAGCTGTAAACGCCGCAGCCGCACCATAGTGCCGCTCTGGATAGGGTCAGTTGGTGCTACGGGCCGATCATGGAGAACTTCAGGCTTGTACCCTTGAATGGTGGATGAAGCACCGGTGATTTTTTCATAATCCATGGAGAAGGCGGTGAGATGGTTCTCTTTGACACTCCATATTTCTACTATCTTTGCTATTCCGAAGCCAGCGAGTTTCCCTATGCCTTTTCTGCCTAAAGCTGGCCGGCCGTTGGATGAGTAATCACCATCAGCAACGCGTCTATCGCGTCCGAGCATCAAATACTTGGTGTTGATTTCCTCGAACGACATACCGTTGCCGTCGTCCCGAACGGAGATGTCTAGCTGGCTCGTGATGGCCTCGTCAAGAGGAATTGTGACCCAGACGTTTGCGGCATCGGCATCCCAGGCGTTGGCGATGAGCTCGGCGATGGAGGGGACGGCGCCTGAGTACATCTGAAGACCAAGGTGCTTGACTAGCGCACCGGCGAACTTCATCTCTAGCTCACGCGACGCCATGACCGCACCTCCATCGGCAACCCTAGCCGAGGGCCAGGTATTGAGCTTCGGTTCCTGTGCAGGATGCGAGACAACGGCCGGCCGGATAAGAGAGACGTACTCTTGCCCGTCTACCAGGTGAGCCGCAGCTGCGGTTGGTCCCTACCCCTGATAACCCTGACAGAGAGCAATCGCTGTCAGGCGTCTGGGCTGAGCGCTGACCACCATGGGGATGTCGATGTCAGCATTCATCGTTCGGGATGGGCCAGCTCCGCTGCAGGCGGTAATGACAACGTGCTGACGGAGCAGTTGCAGTACGGGTAATCTTGCTGAGGTGGTGCTTCTTGGCGAGTCGGGTGGTCGACGGACCGTCGCGCTGTTCCTGCAGGAGCTGTTCGAGGATGTCCTGATCGACGCGCTGGTTGATACGGTGGTTGTGATCGGTCGGTCGAGATGGGCGGTCTGCTGGTTGCTCGGCCTTGGATTAGCCAGCGAACCCTACCGCGTGGGTGAGAGGGCGTTGGTAGCGCTGCGGTAGCCCAGGTAGCACCCGAGGTGGGGACGATTTTCGCTCAGGGTAGGACCACACGTCGACTAGGGTGGTCCACTTCGATGTCTGCCCCTACGCCCTTGATGCTTCCGCCGAGGTCGTGCGTCCAGACCTGATAGTCCTCCGGGACTCCTTCTAGCGCCTGCCGTAACTCTCCGACTGTTGTTCGCGCAAGCCGCGGGTGGTCGCCCCGACCAGATTCGACTGTCATGTCCATGGATCGTACTGGGTCCGTTCCTGCAGGCAGCAACATTCCAAGAGGGGGTCGTGCTGTCGGGCATGCTGGCCCGCAGGTAGTAGACCGGCCTTAGATAATGTTTGATCTTCGCTAGGTTCGCGGCTAATGATCTACAACATCGAGAGGAACGTCATGGGAGACCTCGTGGGTCCAGCGGAAACGCAGTACAGCGACATGAAAGGAACTGTGGCGTGTGAGCCGGGTATCGACGGCTTGGAGCTTTACGGCCTCTTCGGCCTCGATTCAACCACGCACACGATCGTCGGCATCGAGGCGTACAACGAAACGGGAACGACGATTGTTCAGGCTTACGTTGTCGATTGCCCAACCGATGAGCTGCAAGATCGCGGTGGATATGCAGGCTTGGCGTCCAACAATGGAGGCAACCTGCCCGTGACGACGTACTGGTTAGACACAGGCGAGGTTGGCATCGGCGACTTCATCGATAAGCATTTCAAGCGGTTTCAGATTGTTGCTCAGGACCGACACATTGAGTTTCCGTTGGAAGTGACCGCGACTCGCCAGCGCGATGGCGCAGGTAACTGGCAAGACCCCGAGGACAGGTAGCTCGGCGGGTGTCGGCAACCTGACCCAGGGTGACCACGATCCGCCGGAGCCGGTGTTGGGCATTCAAGCGCGCGGTACCAGGACCATCAGTACCGCACGCCGATCGGCCGCACCGCTATCTGATGCAAACGAAGCTCCTTCAGAACTGTCGATTTGCTGACGCCAAGCTGCTCAGCTACCAGCCGACTCGGCTGCCCCGCCTGGTAGCGGCGAACGATCTCGGCGCTCAGCTGCTCGGTGACTCGAATCCTTCGGCTAGACGTATCGCCTGGTTGCTGGCCGGCGTCTACGGTTGGGTGCACCGCAGGGGTCGACAAGTTTGACCACGCCCGCTCTAGGACTACGAAGAACCCGCATCCATAGGATGCGGGTTCTTTCTTTCCGGTCTAGCCGTGCGGATGGCTCGGGCGCCGCCGATCAGCCGGATGAGGCTGCCGGCTCGGATGATCGCTTGGCTTAGATGTCTGGGAGCAGTGAATAGTACTGCGGTCGAGCTTTCATCGAGTGGATGATCATCTCGTTGCCGCTATCGAAGATCAGCATGGTGAGTTCTAGCAGGCGCCCATGTATGTCGAAGCCGAGGCGGAACTCGGGCATGGGGCTTTCGTCCGACTGTGGCGCGGAGAAGACCTAGTTCTCTGCCGCGTAGATCGAGTCCTCAGGGTCGATGCCGTGCTTGAGAGCGGACTCGTGGACCAGCACTAGGCGACGTGGGTCCAAGCGCGTACCGCTACGCGGATGGCCTCGGACCGGCTGATTCCGTCATGCTTGGCCTTATCGTTCAGAGCTTCGAGCAAATCGTCGTCCATCCGGACGGGAATCACGGCGCTGGGTCCGTTCCCGAGGCGCGGTCGGCCGCGACGCCGTAGCTCCTCGACATCGAAACCTTTCTCGGCATCGTCCGTCCACTTGCGGATCTCCTCCTCGGAGACGGGTTTGTCGTCGATGGTCTCGCCAGTCGGTGTCTTCGCCATGTGATTATTGTAATACAGAACTTCCGTGTGCGCGGACATACCCATCAGCGCGCGGCAGGCATGGGCGGATGCTGGCAAACGCTGTGCTCAGCTGGGGACCTTTGAGCTTGCCTTGTCCTGCCTAGGCCTCAACGACGATGGCCTCGTCGGCCGTCGCGGCGTCGACTTCGATACTGACGCCGCCGGTCGAAGCGATCTTGCCCGGCTTATGGATCAGGTCGATGCCTCGGCGCTTGGCACAGGCGGTCACGATTATCTTCTCGGCTTTCGTCTGAACGGCTGAACTACAGTGGCACGGGGTGAGCCTGGTCAGCGCGCGTGTGCAAGCCGCCTCGCCAGGGTCGGCACCACGATCGCCGCGGCGACGGTGTGCAGCGTGATCAGGGTGGCGGCGGAGCCGGTGTCGAAGCCGAACGTGAGATCCGGGACGAAGGACAGCGCGGTCAGGGCGACCGCCGTTCGCACGAACGTGGCCTGCGGCCGACGCGCCTTGCGTGCCATGACGGCGGCGATGCCGACGCCGACGAGCGAGAAGACCAGCGTCAGCTGTGCGAACCCGGCGATCGGGATGCTCGCGCCGGTGCTGTCGGCGAACGAGACCCCGGCGGCCGACGCGACCGCCGCGAGGACGGTGGTGGCGACCGAGGCAACGACGGCCGCGGCGACGCCGTGCTTCCAGACCGGCTGCCGCTCGGCCGCCGGGGTCGGTGCGTCGGGGGTCGTGCGGGTGGGGACCTGCGTGCGGGTGGGGATCTGCGTGGTGGTGGACATGTCGGGCTCCGTTTCCTCGGCGGGTCGCCCGGTGCGATCCGCTCTATCCCATCCACGAACGAGCGGGTACGGATCCGACAGGTCGCGAGAAGAAACGTCCTTCGGGTCGACGCTCGGTGACGCAGCACTGCCACGGGTCGGCGCGAGTCCGGCCGTGACACCGGCGCAACCGGTCCGGACGGCGACGTGCTGGACGTAGCCGCGGCTGTGCCCGCACACGAGCGTCCGACGCTTCTGCGACCTCGGTGCTACTGCGACCGAGCGTCGAACGGGCAGTTGGCCTGAGGAACCCGATCGCAAGGCGATCCATGGCAGGTTGTCGTATTGGCAGGATGCCGTTCGTGGTGGAGTAGAAGGCGGTCATCGGGACCGCCCGGAACTGAGGAGAAGTGGGATGACGCACTACTTGTTGGCCGTGCACGGCCCCGCCGAGATGAACGAGTACGGCAACTACGGCTCCAAGCAGGAGATGGAGGAGGCGTTCGCCGCGACCGGCGCCTTCAACGACAAGCTTCGCGCCGATGGTTACTGGGTCTTCGCCGGTGGGCTTCAGCCAGCATCGACCGCGACCGTCGTCGACGGGCAGGGTGAGACACCGGTGATGATCGACGGTCCCTACCTGGAGACCAAGGAGGTCATCGGGGGGTTCTGGGTCATCGACGCGCCCGACCTCGACGTGGCGCTCAAGCTCGCGGCCGAGGGGTCCAAGGCGTGCCGGGGCAAGGTCGAGGTCCGTCCGTTCGACGGCCTCGCCTGAGCACGTCGAAGGACGACTGATCGATGCAGGGCGGGACGGCGGCCGTCGAGCGGGTCTTCCGCGAGGAGTACGGCCGCCTGATCGCCTCGCTCGTTCGCCGCTTCGGTGACATCGACATCGCGGAGGAGGCGGCGGGCGAGGCGCTCGTGGCCGCGCTGGAGAAGTGGCCGGAGTCCGGCGTACCTCCGAACCCCGGCGGCTGGCTCACCACCACCGCGGGCAACCGCGCGATCGACCGGATCCGCCGCGAGAAGCAGCGCGACGCCAAGCATCAGGCGGCCTTCATGCACTACGACGACACGCCCCACGAGCCGACCGGACCGGTCGAGGACGACCGGTTGCGACTGCTCTTCACGTGCTGCCACCCGGCGCTCGCATCAGAGGCGCGGATCGCGCTGACGCTCCGGCTCCTCGGTGGGCTGACCGTAGCCGAGATCGCGCAGGCATTTCTCGTGCCTGAGACCACGATGGCGCAGCGGATCACCCGGGCGAAGAGG
>JBJMIB010000019.1:0-2600 GCA_045807085.1 Jatrophihabitantaceae bacterium | reverse complement strand
GCTCGATGTCCATGCGGTCGAGGTACTGTGCGCGCATCTGCCGGGCGTCGACCACCTCGGTGAGCTGCAGCATCCGGTCGGCAAGGGTCGACTTGCCGTGGTCGATGTGGGCGATGATGCAGAAGTTGCGAAGGCTGCCCGGGGCGGTCGCTCCGGGCAGGATGGCACCGGTCGGTGGCACAGTCGTCCGTTCATGGGTCGTCGACGGGCAGGGGCGGGCGGGCCGACTCGTCGCCGGCGCCGACCTCCATGGTCCCATGCCCGGCCGCCATACCGGGATCGGCGCCGTGATCGGGCGACGATCAGGCGCGGACCGGGATGGGCGGCGGGCCGTCGACCTTGTACATCCGTACCGTATTGCGACCGGCCCGCTTCGCCTCGTACAGGGCGACGTCGCCGGCCTCCATCAACTCCTCGGCGTTGCGCGCGTGCAGCGGCAGCGCGGCCACCCCGATGCTGACCGTCACCGGCGCCTGCCAGCCGGCCGACGTGCGCTCGATGGCCAGCCGGATCTCCTGCGCCCGCAGCCGCGCGTCGGTCGGCGCGCAGTCCGGCAGGAGCAGCGCGAACTCCTCACCGCCGATCCGGGCCAGCACGTCCGACTGGCGGGCCTGACCGCGCAGGACGGCCGCGACACCGACCAGCGCGACATCCCCGGTGGCGTGCCCGTACGTGTCGTTGAGGAGCTTGAAGTGGTCGAGGTCGATGATCAGTAGGCACAGCGGGGTACGCCGGCGGGCCTGCCGGGCCACCTCCCGGGCCACCCCTTCCTCCCAGGAGCGCCGGTTGGGCAGGTCGGTCAGCTTGTCGGTACGCGCTTCGAGCGCCGTCTCGGTGATCACCCGGGCGATCTGGCTACGCAGCTTCGCCACGATCAGCAAGGTCACCACGGACGTGCCGACCAGGTACACCGAGGGCGTGATGCCCAGCCGACCCATCAGCGACACCGCGATCGACGGGTACACCACGGCGATCAACACGATGTTGGCCAGCGCGTACCGCCACGGCAGGAAGTACGCGCTGAACAGGACCGTCCACATGTAGAGCAGCTCGCTGCCGTCGGTGGTGGTCCTGGTCAGGATCGACGACAGGGCGATGAGCACGGTGCCGAACGGCCCGATCAGCGGGAGCACCCACGCGGGTATCCGGGCCGGGACCGACACGCAGGCCAGTCCGACGGCGATGGCGACGGAGGCGATCGTCATCGTGATCTCGGTCTTCCCGTGTACGAAACCGGGGCCGACCAGCATCAGAATGACGGCGAGCGAACCACCGGTGAGCAGCAGCGCTCCGCCCACCCGCGCGGCGGTACGCCGAGCGTGGGGGTACCGGATCTCGGCTTGCCCGCTCATGCCGTCGTAGATCGGGTCTCGTCGGGTGGAATCAAGACGAACCACTCGGCCGTAACCACACCCGGACCTGCTGCGGCGCCCGCGCTCATCCGCACGGGCGCCGTCAACGGCTGGGCACAGCCGAACGATCCGAGCATAGGAGTCGGAGCGTACCGCCGTTGATGCAATCTTGGACACTTACGTTCGGGTTGAACGCCCGAGGCAAGTGTCCAAGATCAGTCGGCTGGGACCTACAACAGCGCGCCTTCGTCGTGGAGCCAGTCCACGAATCCGAGCGAGACGGCGGCCGCACAGTCGACCAGCTCGACGATCAGCGGGTCGTGTGCGCCCGAGCTGAGCGGCACCTGCATCTCGGCGTAGATCGGCAGCTGACCTCGGTCGGTCGGGTCGCCGACATACGCCTTACAGAAACGGCGGCTGTGGTTCCATTCGTTGACTACCCGATATGACCGATCCGCCCAGTCCGGTGGAACGGTCGCGTGCGGACGGGCCCGGATCACCAGGATCTCGTCGTCCGGCCCCTCCAGCGCGAACAACACCGCATGCCGCTCCCAGAGCGCGAGCAGCGTGCCACTACCGTCAGTAAGGTACCGAATATCGAGCTTGTCGAGTGCCTCGGCGACGCGCGCAAGCGTCACCGTTGTCACGGTTGCCGCGCGGTCGACGGTGGCTGTGTTGCCCCCGGTCGCGACCTCGGCCGAATCACCTGTCCGCGTGTCGGTCTGCCCAGCACGCTTCTGCCACCACGGCATAGATTTCCGTGCTCCCTGCTCCCCGTGCGCCTCGCTCCCCTGCGGACCCACCGCCGTTTTGTCAACACCCGCAACAGTGGTGGACCCGAGCCACGACGGTACCCGTTCGGACGAGTTTCGGCAGCCCCGAACTGGCCCGGTCCAGATGATCGGTGGATGCCGATATCATCCGTTCGTACGTATCGATGGTAACGATCCGTTACCTAAAGTTTTCACTGCGCTCACACATAGAAGGGCATCAGCGCCGTTCCGGTTACCTGGTAGTAACACATCGCTAACGAACCGGACGCACATCGAGACCCGTCAACGGCCGAAACCAGCCGGTACCGAAGGGTCCGGACAGCCCGACCCAGCGCCCCACCGACCGAACATCGACATCGACGGCGGGCATCGTGTGGGTTTCCGGTGTGCCCGGTGGGTCGCCCGCGCCACTGACGCCGCTCGCGCCGCCGCCACTCACCCCGCTCGCGCCACTGTCGCCGCTCCCGCCAATCGC
>JBJMIB010000018.1:0-1573 GCA_045807085.1 Jatrophihabitantaceae bacterium | reverse complement strand
TGGTGACCAACCCGAAAGCTGTCAGGGCGTTCCTCGCGACGCGGAGGGCCGGCCGATGACCGAGGCTCGTCGCACGCTGCTACTGGTGCTCGGCAACAGTACGGGCGGCATCGGCAGCCATGTCGCGTCGCTGAGTGCGGCCTGCGTACAGCACGGCTGGCAGGTCACCATTTGCGCCCCGGTTGCTGTCGACGAGCTGTTCTCGCTCGCTGAGACCGGCGCCGAGGTCACCCCCCTTCCAGTCGGACTTCGCCTGCTGCTCTACACATCTGCGCGTCGCCAGCTGCGCGCAATGCTCACATCGCCGGACGTCGTCCATGCGCACGGCTTGCAAGCGGGCGTGGTCGTTACCGCACTAGCCGGGCAACGCCCGGTGGTGGTCAGCTGGCACAATGCGCCGCTGTCCGCGGGCCCCCGCCGCTGGTTGCATCGGCTGCTCGAGCAGTTCACTGCTCGCCGGGCCTCGGTGACGGTCGGTGCTTCGGAAGACCTGGTTGCTCGGGCCCGTCGGGCCGGTGCTGCGGACGCGCGGTTCGTACCGGTGGCCCCGCCGCCCGCGCGGCGGTCCGGGCTCAGCCCGCAAGAGGTGCGGGACAGCCTGGGGATCGGGCAGTCACCCGTGGTGCTGGCCGTCGGCCGGCTCCACCGTCAGAAACGGTTTGACGTCCTGGTGGCCGCGGCAGCGCGTTGGCCCGGGCTCGACCCGGTGCCGGTAGTGCTGATCGCAGGAGAAGGCCCCGAGCGTGAGGCACTCGAACGGCAGATTGCCCGGCTGAGCGTCGGCGTTCGGCTGCTTGGCCAGCGCGGCGACGTCGATGACCTGTTGAGCGTTGCCGATGTCGTCGTCCTGCCGAGCTCCTGGGAGGCTCGCCCACTGGCTGCGCAGCAGGCGCTCTTGTCCGGTCGGGCGCTGGTGGCAACGGCCGTCGGTGGGGTGCCGTCGCTGGTTGGCTCCGCTGCCGTGCTGGTTCCCGTGGGCACCCCAGCCGCCATCGCGTCGGCAGTCACCCGGTTGCTCTCCGAGCCGGAGACCAGGCACGCACTTGAGCGGGAAGCTCTTGCCAGGTCGGCAACGTGGCCCGACTCGCAGCAGGTGGCCGACCAGCTGATGGCCGTCTATGACGAGCTGCTGGCGCGATGAGGCGCATCGGTCTCCTGCTGCCCCTGGTTGCGGTTGCGGGCGTCCTGATCCCGGGGCCGCCGGCGGTTGCCGACCAGCCGCCCGGGTCGGTCGTGGTCCTGGGCATCCCGGGGCTGCAGTGGCGCGACGTCACAGCCTCTGGCACACCGACCCTGTGGCGGCTTGCCCGTGGGGGGTCGGTGGGCAGCCTGTCCATCCGGTCCGCGGCGCCGGTGACCTGCTCAGCTGACGGATGGCTGACGGTTGGTGCGGGCAACCGCGTCCGGGTGCCCGGTCCCTGTGGCAGCACTCCGGCCGTCAGGGCCAGCGGAGGCAGCGCTTCAGTAGTCGGCTACGCATCCATCGTCAGGGACAACCACTCCCTCCGGTTTGGCGCTGCACCAGGCATTCTCGCATCGGCAATGAGCGTCACGGGCTCCGGCTGCGTTGCAG
>JBJMIB010000017.1:0-2099 GCA_045807085.1 Jatrophihabitantaceae bacterium | reverse complement strand
CGGGCCGCTAGCGGATCAGTCCAGCTGGGAACCACCCGCTGCGACGGCGTCAACGAGCGTCGATCAACACAACCACCGGTCGAACCGGCCATGCCCACCTGCGCGCTGGCCCGAACAGTCACGGCGGACTACCCCGACGGTGCTGCTGCAAAAACATGCGCTCAGAAGTGCCGCGGACGGCCCTGGACTCCATCTCCTGTGTCCGGGTTGTCCTGGCCGGCCGCCGGATTGTCATCGCCGGGCGCCGGGCCGTCGCAGAACGGGAAGCAGCTGCGTTGCGGCTTGGTCGTCCTGGTCGGCTTCTCCGTCGGCTCAACGGTCGTCGGGGTGACATCCTCGGCGTTGGGCTCGGGAGTGGCAGTCGGTGTGACGTCGCGTGGCTGCTTGACCCGCGTCGGCGCCGGCTGCTCGACAGGGGGCGGCGCCGGGCCAATCAGTGTGAATGGCGGGAAGATCTCCAGCGGAGTGTTCATCAAGTAGGAATTCATGAACCGCTGCCAGATCAGTCCCGGAACCCCGCGGCCGAAGATGTCCGCACCGTTGGTGGTCTTGATGGCCGTATTGGCCGGGTCCCCGACCCAGACCGCGGTGGAGATCGACGGCGTGTAGCCGACGGTCCAGGCAGCGGAGTTGTCCTTGGTCTCGCCACGCTGCTGGGTGCCGGTCTTGGCGGCCACCTGCCGGCCACCGGCCAGCGGGATCTGCGAGCTGCGCGCGACGTCGGTCAGCGTGGCGGTGACGTTGCGCGCCAGCTTGCTGTTGCGATCGGTGTCGACCTGGTCGAAGGCCTGTTGTGGCTTGTCGACGTGTTGGAATTCCACGGTGCCCCGGGAGCTGCTGTACTGGCGGACGAAGAATGGCTCATGACGCATTCCGTCTGCGGCGAAGGTCGCGTAGGCGCCGGCCATATCGATCGTGTGCACCGGGTACTGGCCGAGAGTGATGCCCAGTCCCGGCGCTGCGCTGTCCGACTCGGACATGGATCGTTTACCGTTGATCTGTTCGGGGATTCCCGCCTGGATCGCGGCCTCTCGGACCGCTTGCGGTCCGACGTCCTGGGCCAGCCGCACAAACGCGGTGTTGACTGACTTGGTCATCGCGTCGTGCAGGGTCAGCTGGGGATAGTTCTTGCTCTCCGAGTTCGCGTACGAACGGCCGTCGATGACCAGTGGAGAGCTCCCGTCATACCGCGAGTTCATGCCGATGTCGCGCTCCAGCGCGGCCAGCATGGTGAACGGTTTGAACGAAGAGCCCGGGTTCCACGCCGGACCACCGGCCAGATCGAAGCCGTTGCCGTCCGATCCACCGTAGTAGGCGATCACCGCTCCGCTGCGGGGATCGATGGCGACCAGCGACGAGTGCAGGTTCGACGGCTGCCCACGCAGTTCGGTTTGGACCGCATCGCGGGCCAGCTGCTGGGCCCGTGGGTCGATGGTGGTGGTGATCTTACCGCCGTTGACGGCCAGCTGAGCGCGGCTGATGCCCTGCTTTTCCAGCTCATCCATCACCCGGTCGATGATGTGCGCGCGGTCGTCGGTCGGTTGGCCTGGCGCCTGGTTCGGTGGCAGGGTCTGCGGGTACAGCCCGACGCTGCGATCCGCCGACGACAGCCAACCCTGCGCGACCATGCCGTCGAGCACGAAGTTCCACCGGGCCTGCGCCTGCGCCAGGTTCTTGGCCGGGTCCAGGCGGGACGGTGATCGGATCACGGCGGCGAGCACCGCCGCCTCGGAGACGGTCAGGTTCTGCACGTCCTTGTGGAAGTAGGCCTGGCTGGCGGCCTGGATACCGTACGCGCCGCGACCGAAGTAGATCGTGTTGAGGTAGTCCTCCAAGATCCGGTCCTTGGACTCCTGCTTGGTTATCTTCGCTGCGACGATCACCTCGCGGAACTTGCGGAAAATGCTGTACTCGTCGTGCCCGGTGGCCACCTTGATGTACTGCTGGGTGATCGTCGAGCCACCACCGCTGCCACCGGTGAGCTGGCGCCAGGTGGCCCGAGCGATTCCGGTGATGTCGAATCCCGGGTTGGACCGGAAGCTGCGGTCCTCCGCGGCCAGCACGGCGTTCTGCACGCGCATGGGAACCTGCGAAAGGCT
>JBJMIB010000016.1:0-1607 GCA_045807085.1 Jatrophihabitantaceae bacterium | reverse complement strand
GCGGTTGGCTCGGGGTGCTTGCGGACGAACCGTTCCGGGGTACGGGCGTAGGCGGCGGCCAGTACGTCGACGCGAACCGCGTGGACAGCGTCGGACTGTCCATGGTGGACGTTGGACGGGGTGTGCCAGGCGACGCCCGAATGCCTGTGTTCGCCGTTGTACCAGGCGAAGAAGCGGCGGCAGAACGCGCGGGCGTCTTCGATGCAGCCGAAGCTGGGTGGGAAGTCGGGCCGGTACTTCAGCGTCCGGAAATGGGATTCGGAGTACGGGTTGTCGTTGCTGGTGTGCGGCCGGGAGTGGGTCTTGGTCACGCCCAGATCGGCCAGGAGGAACGCCACCGGCTTGGAGGCCATCGAGGAGCCGTTGTCGGCGTGGATGCTCAACATGTCCCGGTCGATGCCCTGCTTGGCGATCGTGTCCGCGAGGAGCTTCTCGGCCAGGACGGCGGATTCCCGCTCGGCGATCAGCCAGCCGACCACGTACCGGCTGTAGATGTCGATGATCACGTACAGGTGGAAGTACGACCACTTCACCGGCCCGTGCAACTTGGTGATATCCCAACTCCACACAGTGTTCGGCCCGGTGGCCACGAGTTCGGGTTTGACCCGAGCCGGATGCACCGCCTGACGACGGCGCTCGCCGACCTCGCCATGCTCTCGCAGGACCCGGTACATGGTCGACACCGACGCCAGGTAAACGCCCTCGTCCAGCAGCTCGTGGTAGACGGTGGCCGGCGCCTTGTCGACGAAGTCGGGACTGTTCAGCAGCGCCCGCACACCCTCGCGCTCGCTCGGCGCCAGTGCCCGCGGCTGCGCCCGCCGCCGCCGGGCTGGCCGGGCCGGGGCCGGTGTCTGACGGTGCCGGCGGTAGTGGTTGGCCTGCGGCCGACCAGCCGCGCGGCACGCCGCCCGCACACTGCCAATGATCGGCGTCAGCTCGCCGATCACCTGGTCGATCATGGTGTCGGCTCGCTCCCGCTGCTCTGGCTGTCGGTCGCGAGTTGCTCCAACAGTGCGGAGAGTTTTCCCTGCACCTCGATCACCCGCCGAGCCCGGTCCAATTCGACCCGCAGCCGCTCGTTGTCCTTACGCAGCCGCGCATTCTCCCGATCGGCCGGGTCGCTCTGCGGTCGCCCGGCCGGCTTGGCCAACGCCTGCAACGCGCCCTGGTCGCGTTGCAGCCGCCACGCCGAGATCAACGAGGAGTAGATCCCCTCCCGGCGCAGCAACGCGCCCTTGCCGGCCTTGTCCAACGACTCGTACTCGGCCAGGATCCGAGCCTTGTGCGCCGCGGACCACGTCCGCGTACGGGCCTTCGCCGGAACCTCCGGATCAGGCACTGGGTTGAGCGAACTCACGAGATGAACTCCGAACTCGCCCTCAAGACGATGTTTCAGGGTCAAGCCCTGCCTCACCCAACCTTGGCACAGAGGGGTTGACCGGCGAGGAACGCGAAACGCTGATGCGGTTGTCTGGGCGGGCGAAGTCGTCGCAGGCGTTGGCGTTGCGGTGTCGGATCGTCCTGGCGTGCGCTGAACCGGGCTCGACCAATCAGCGGGTGGCCGGGGACCTGCGAGTGTCGCGGCCGACGGTGGGCAAGTGGCGCGC
>JBJMIB010000015.1:0-1541 GCA_045807085.1 Jatrophihabitantaceae bacterium | reverse complement strand
GCCAGGCGAAGTCGACGCGGTAGCGGCCGATCCGGTGTTGCTGTGCAACCTCAGTCGGAGTTGCGCCCATCCTGGACAGCAGCAACGCCACAGAGTTTTCCAACGTGGTGCCCGGCCGCCACCCGCGTTTCACGACGACCTCTCGGGTCACCCGTTGCGCCGGGTTCATTTGATCACTCACCGGTAACTCATGACCTTCGGCACCGGTCAGTGTTCCATGCCTGTCTTTGCTGGTGGGCGATACTGGGTTTGAACCAGTGACCTCTTCCGTGTCAAGGAAGCGCGCTCCCACTGCGCCAATCGCCCTTGGCCTTACTGCGACCCCGTGCACCCGGGTTCGAGGTGGAGACGGGATTTGAACCCGTGTACACGGCTTTGCAGGCCGTTGCCTCGCCTCTCGGCCCCTCCACCGAGGTGTCGCCTCGAGATTACCTGGCGGCCTCCGAGCGGACGACGGGACTCGAACCCGCGACCCTCACCTTGGCAAGGTGATGCGCTACCAACTGCGCTACGTCCGCATCGTCACCGTGTGTTTCTGGCGACGGATGAGAACTTTAGCCCACCGGTACCCCAGCCGCCAAACCGGATACCCCGGCGCGTCGTCCGCATCTCGGAAATCAAGATCAAGAAGGGGTACCGGACAGGCCGGCACATCCACGCAGGCCGGCGTACCGCTGGCTGACCTTGGTCGCCGCGTCCCCTTGCAGCGGCAGCGGCTGGCCGGTCTCGGACACCGCGGCCGGCACGAAATCGGCCTTCGCGACCTTGCGACCATCCATGGTCAACTTCAGCACGCCGGTCTCGGTGCTGAACGAGTCCCCGTACCAGAGGAAGTTCGCCAGACCGTACGCCACGAACGTACGCCCCATCCAGCCCGATCCTTGCAGCGTATGAGCGTGCGACCCGATGATCAGATCAGCGCCGGCGGCGGCGAGGTGGCCGGCGAACGTCTTCTGCTCGCTGGTGGGGCACGAGTTGCCCTCCTGGCCCCAGTGGTTGAACACGATCACCACGTCGGCCGCCGCCCGCGCGGCCCGTACCGCGGCGGTGGCCCGGGCCAGGTCGAGGGCCATGGCGACACCGGGGCGGTCGTCCTTGGCGGCCCAGGTGAATTCGAGCTCGTGTACCTGGCTGAACGCCAGTATCGCGATCTTGGTGCCCTTCACCGTGGTGTACAAAGGCGCAAATGCCTCGGCCGCGTTGTGACCGATGCCGACGGACGGGAAGCCGACCCGGTGCCCGTTGTCCAGCGTGTCCGCGAGCCCGACCTGTCCGTAGTCGAGTACGTGGTTGTTGGCCATGGTGACCACGTCCACACCGGCCGCGCGTACCGCCTCGAACGCCGCGATCGGCGCCCGGAAGTGGAACTGCTTGGGCTCCTCGGTACCCCGGTCGGTGATCGCCGTCTCCAGGTTGACCATGGTCAGGTCGGCCGACTCCAGCACCTGCGCGATCGGGCCGAACGCGGTTGCCGGCTGGGCCAACAGGGGCGCGGTACGCCCGGTGAAGTGGACGTCACCCGCGAACCCGAGGACGAGCGG